>JBLNCL010000032.1:0-250267 GCA_050260635.1 Betaproteobacteria bacterium | reverse complement strand
GTGGCCCCGGGTTGAGAGCGGGCTGTGTGCGGTTGGGTGAGAGAGCTCGTCCCAGAGGGCTGAAGGCGTTCTGCCCCGACGCCGCCATGCGAACCAACAGAAGTCGCGAACAGTGTGCACGAGTGGCGATGAGCGCGATGGACTTGCTTCAGTGTGATGAAGCAGCGGGCGATGGATGTCCTGTACTCCGGACTTTACGGGACGGCCTTTGCTTCGATGCCGGCTTGCCGGGGATGATATACCCGGTGGTTGAAGTGAGTTATCTCGGCTTGGCCTTGGTCTTGCTGCTGCTCTGGCCGAGCGTTGGTTTCGTCCGTGCCACCTGGCGGGAAAACCGGCGGGGGGCGCTGGGGGTGGCGGTCTACACCGCCTTGGCCCTGGCATTTGCGGTCTACCAATTCTTCCTGCGCTGACGCGGTTGCGGGGGAAAAGCGGCTAGAAGGTCATGCCCCGGCGGCGGAGGCGGAGATCGACCCGGACGTCCACGGGACAGCGGGCAAAGGTCTCAGGCCAGGTGCGGGCAAAGTCCTCCCACTTGTTCGCCGGCAGAGCTTCACGCGCCTCCTCGGCCAGCCCGAAGATATCAGCCTGGTACCGCCGGGCGGCGGTGAGGGAACGCCAGATCTGGTGGGCAACTTCCCGCGAGAGGGCACGGTTTAGGGCCCGAACGTCGCTGACCGCTCCTTCGTCGGCCCCGAAGGCAGCGATTTCCCGCAGATTCGCCTCTCCCTTCACTTCCAGACGGATCCGGGTCTGGCCGGGGTTTTGCAGGTCAGGCAAGACCTTCCGGCGGCAACGGGCGTGGAGTACTTCAGCGGAGAGCAAGGTTTGCCGGTGGGAAGGGTCCTGGAAGGTTACCGGGAGATTCCTGACGCGCTCCCTTACCCAGAGGAGGCCGGGGACGGACGCAGGCGGGAGGTAGCCGCGGAGCCGGTGGTTGCGGAAGATCCCCATGCCCTCGAGGATGAATTCGGAGGGCTTCTCGTCGGGCTTTGCTCCTGGCGGGCGATAGAGGCGGAGGCGGGGAACGGCTACGGCGACTCCCGGCAAGCTGGCATGTATCCGGTAGGTTTCGAGGTCAAGGGGGACGGAGGCGCCTTGGAGGCGGGCATGCTCCAACAGGTTGTCAAGGTAGAAGACCGGGATCTTCTCCTGCGTGGGGATGGTTTTGAGCACCTTCTCGGGGGAGTCTGGGGTGATTAGCAGGGCGATGGTCTCTCTGATCTGCGGCTCGCGGTTGGCGTAGTCCAGGACCGGGCCAATACCATGCCGGGCGACCTTCTCGTCGAAGAGTACGATGCGGGCATGGGCGAGGAAGAGGCGGTCGGTGACCCGCTTCTCGAGCTCCCGGAGGGCGGCAAAGACGGTTGGCCCCTCGGCCGAGGCCACCCAGACCGGACCCTGTTCACCACTGCCCCTTCCTCCACCGCCCTCGCCCTTCCCGCCCTCGGAGAGCTTGGACGGTACGGCGGCTTGGACCACCAGCCGGACCCGACCGTGTTTCGCCTCTTCCAGGCCGAGGGACAAGACGAAGAAGGTGTCCTCCAATTCCCGCCGGCTCCAGCAGCCGCCGACACACAGGACCAGCGCCAACAGGCCGGTGAGGAGGAAGGCGAAGGTGCCCATCTTTCGCCGCTGTCCCTTCATCCTGCTCCCGCCCCAGAAGCTTGGTTCCTGGTACGCTCGGCGATCCACGAACCGAGGAGAAGCAGCGCTGGCAAAAGGAAAACCAGCCAACTGTACTGGTAGAGGTGACCGACCAGCCTGAGAACGACCGAGAAGTTCTCGGGGAAGACGGCGGTGAAGGCGACGATCAGCCCTCCCGGGAGGCAGAGTGGCTTCTGGTTGCTCAGGCCCAGCAGTTCAGCCAGGGTGGCGGTGGTGAAGAAGAAAAACACCGCCAGCTTCAGGAATGAGAGAACGAACCAGACCACCATGAAGCCGGCCTCGAACCGCTCGAAGAAGAGGCCCAGGCGGATGAGGCGGGCGGCGGAAAGGGTCGGAAAGGCCAACTGGCGCAGGACGGGAACCGAGAAGACCCCGATTTCGGCCACGGTGAGCAGGACAAAGGCCAGTCCTGCCACAGCGAAACCCCAGATCAGGGCGGGGCGGGCCTCGGCGGGCCGGCGCAGGAGGGGAAGGAAGGTCGTGGCGGCAACCCCCTGGGCGAAGGCGGAAAAGGTGTAGAGGGCACCCAGGCCTACTCCCGGCCAATTGGCGCCGCTCAGGGGGAGGAGGCGCCCCGCGACGAAGCGGGGAAGAAGCCCGCCCAGGATTACCAGCAGTGAGAGCAGGATGAACGGGACGAAGACCTGGGCGGTGCGGACGATGGCCTCCATCCCTTGATAGGCGGCGTAGACGAGAAGGGCTGCGAAGACCGCCAGAAAGGCGGAAAGGGGGGTCTCGGGCATGAACGGAATCAGGAAGACCCCAGCGAACTCCCGCACCAGCACGGCCAGGCAGAGATGGCCCCAAGCTGCGAGCCCCAGTCCAACCAGGGTTGCCAGAAAGGGACCGAGGAGTTGGCGGCTGATCCCCACCAGGGTGAGGCCGGGGTGGCGGGCATAGAGAGCCAGCATGAGACAGGCGGCGGGTAGGGCAGCCAACGATCCCGCCGTGACCGCGAGCCACCCGGCCGGCCCGGCCGGTGTGGCGGCAACCCGGGGCAGCGAGAGGAATGCGGTCCCGGCGACCAGGAGGGCTGTCGCCAAGCCCACTTGGCGGTGTTCGAGACTCCCCCGGGCGCCAGCCCGCGGTTTCATGGCTTTTCGTCCCCCCTTCCTTCCCGCCGCGGCCGGCCTGCCCACTTCCGGACGCGAGGCCCCTGACGGATTTCGTCCTGCGGCCCCAGGTACGACGGGCGCCGTTGCATCATCCAGAGCGGTAGGCGAATCAACAGGTCTTGGAAGGCGAAGCGTGGCCGCCAGAGGGGTTCCAGGTAAGGAATGCCCAAGGAGGAAAGGCCGGCCAGGTGGAGGATGAGCGCCACCACGCCGGCGGTGACCCCGAAGAGCCCGAGGATCCCGGCCAGGATCATCAAGGGGAAGCTGAGCAAGCGCAGGGGGAGGCCGGAGGCGTAGTGGGGGGCGACGAAAGAGGCCAGGCCAGTGATGGCGACGACGATGACCATGATCGGGCTGGCCAGCCCGGCCGCGACCGAGGCCTGTCCCAAGAGCAGGGCGGCCACGATGCCGACCGTCTGTCCGATTGGGGCGGGAAGGCGGAGGCCAGCCTCCCTGGTCAGCTCCAGGGCACCGGTCATCAGCAGAGCCTCCAGCAGCGCCGGGAAGGGCACCGGTTCGCGGGAGGCGGCGAAGGCTAGGACCAGCGTGGTTGGGAGCAGCTCCTGGTGGAAGGTGGTCACGGCGATATAGACGGCCGGTAGGGTCAGGGCGATGATCACTGCCCCGAGGCGGAGCAGCCGGAGCACCGAACCATACGGAAAACGCTCGTAGTAATCCTCAGCGGTGACCAGGAAGCTGCTCAGACCGCCTGGAATGATCAGCGCCAGCGGCGATCCGTCGACCAGGATGGCCACCCGCCCTTCCAGAACGGCCGCCGCCACCCGGTCCGGGCGTTCGGTGTATTGGAACTGCGGGAACGGCGAATAGGGGAAATCCTCCAGGTACTGTTCGATGTAGCCGGAATCGGGGACCCAGTCGATATCGAGCGCCTTGAGGCGCCGCTTGACCTCCTTGACCAGCCCAGGATCGGTTACGCCGTCCAGCCAGGCGACGACGAGGTCGGTCTGGGAGATGCGGCCCACCTTGAGAGGATCGAGCCGGAGGCGGGGGTCCCGAATCCGGCGGCGGAGCAGAGCCGTGCCGGCGCGGAGAACCTCGTTGAAGCCCTCCCGGGGGCCGCGAATGACCGCCTCCGTCGAGGGTTCGGTAATTCCCCGGTGCTCCCAGGTTTTCGTCTCGACCACCAGCGCCTTGGGGACGCCGTCCATCAGAATCGCGGTCTCGCCGGTGTAGACCTGGTCGATCAAGTCGTCAATGGTGGAGACGGTGGTGGCCGGCGAAGCGGGAATGAGCTGCGCCGCGAGGAAGGAGAGGAGCTCCTCCGGTTTGGCGCCCCGGGTCTCCGGCCGGACCAGGCGCGACAGGATCATCAGAGGCTGCAGGATGGCCAGGTTGACGGTGGTCCGATCCACCAGCCCCTCGACGTAGAAGACCGCCAGATCGACCTCGGGGTCAGTCCAGAGGCGGAACCGCCGCAGGATGATATCGGCGTTCTGCTCCCCGCAGATCACTTTGAGTCGAGCTACATCGTGGTCGAGGAGTCCGATGAGCGGCTCCTTTTCTTCTTCGGGCCGGCGCTGTCCCATCGAACCGCCCCTTTCGCCTAAAGGATTGGCCCGGGGGCGACACGAATATACCGGAGAAGAGGTGATGTCATGCCGGAGGAGCTGGCTCAACCGTTGCCGGAACGCCCCGGGATGACCGCCGCCGACTACGAGGAGTTCAAGCGGCACATCCTGGAGCTGACCGGCCTGGATTTGTCGTGCTATAAACAGCGCCAGATGCAGCGCCGGATCAACGCCCTTATGGACTCGCTCAAGGTGCCGACTTACCGCCAGTACTTCAGGTTGCTGCAGACTGATCCGGCCCGCTACGAGGAGTTCCTGAAAAGGATAACGATCAACGTCTCGGAGTTTTTTCGCAACCCGGAACGCTTTGCCGACCTGGAGCGAGAGTATCTTCCCCAGCTTTTGAGGAAGGGGCGGGCGCTCAAGGTCTGGAGCGCCGGGTGTTCAACGGGTCCCGAGCCGTACTCGCTGGCCATCATCCTCTTGGACCTGGCACCGGGGTTGCCTCACCGGGTGCTGGGGACGGACATCGACCGGGTGGTCCTGGAGAGGGCCAAGGCCGGCGTATACCAAGCGGCCGAACTGAAAAACGTATCGCCGATGAGGCTGGCTCGGTATTTCGAGCCGACCGGCGGGGCGTACCGGGTCAAAGATGAGGTCAAGGCGCTCGTCGACCTTCGGCGACAGAACCTCTTGACAGACCCGTTCGAGCGGAACTTCGACTTGATCCTCTGCCGCAACGTCGTGATTTACTTCACCGAAGAGGCCAAGCACCTGCTCTATCAGAAGTTCTACCAGGCACTCGCGCCCGGAGGGATCTTTTTGGTGGGCGGAACCGAACCAATCCTGCGCTTCCGCGAGTACGGCTTCGAAGCGGTGGGACCAACCTTTTACCGGCGGCCGGAGGTCTCGGCCGGACGGTGACATCAGGAGGTGGCTGAGGTGCGGCTGGTGACTCCGGCGGAGATGCGGCTGGTGGAACGCCAAGCCGAGACAAACTTCGGGCTATCCACGATCCTGCTGATGGAGAACGCCGGCGCCCGGGCCGCCGAGGTGGCAGACCGGATGAGAGCCGGCGGCCGGGTCGTCGTCGTAGGGGGCAGGGGGGCCAACGGGGGCGATGGTTTCGTTCTGGCCCGCCACGTAGCGGGGCGGGGAGGACCGGTCGAAGTCTTCCTCGTGGGTCGAGAGACCGAACTTCGGGGCGATTCCCTCACCAACTTCCAGATTCTGAAGCGGATGGCCGCTGGAGAGCTCCTGACCGTCACCGCAGTGACGGACGAGAGCGAGCTCCAGGAACTCGACGGGTCGCTGGCGCGGGCGGACCTGGTGGTGGACGCCCTCTTCGGGACGGGCCTTCGGGGAGCCGTAACCGGTCTTTCCCTGGCGGCCATCCGGGCGATCAACCGGGCCGGGCGGCCAGTGCTGTCCTTGGATGTACCCTCCGGGGTGGATGCCGGGACGGGACAGGTGCTGACGGATGATGCGCCCGTGAAGGCAGCGGCCACAGTCACCTTCGGCCTGCCAAAGCTGGGGCTATTCCTCTATCCAGGAGCGACCTATACCGGCGAGATAGTCGTGGTGGACATCGGACTGCCTCCTTCCCTAACCCACGACCCCGCGCTCAAGATGCACCTCATTACGGGCGGGGAGGTCGCGGAGACTCTACCGCAGCGTCCGGCCGACACACACAAGGGGAACTGCGGTCATGCGCTCCTGGTCGGCGGTAGCCCGGGGCTGACCGGGGCGGTGGCGTTGGCCGGCGAGGCAGCCCTCCGGTCGGGGGCCGGCAAGGTGACGGTGGCCGTGCCCCGGAGCCTGAATCCTATCCTGGAGGTCAAGCTGACTGAGGTGATGTCCCTCCCGCTGGCGGAGAGCGAGGCCCAAACGGTCGACGTAGGAGCGGCGGAGCCGTTGTTGGCCTGGGCGGCCCGGTGCCAGGCGGTGGGGATTGGCGGAGGGATGGGGACCAACGAGGGCGTCGGGGACTTCTTGCGCGACTTCCTGGCTGGTCTCAGCCTACCGGTGGTGATTGACGCCGACGCCCTGCGGCTGATGGCCGCTCGGCCGGAGCTTTTCCGGGAGATCCTGACCCGGCGTAAGGTGCCGGCGGTGCTGACCCCGCACCCCGGCGAGATGGCAGCCCTGATGAGCCTACCAGTGGACGCGGTGGAGCGGTACCGAGTGGACGCCGCCCGGGAGGTAGCTCAGAGCTGGCGCTCGATCCTCGTGCTGAAGGGGGCGCACACGGTGATCGCCACCCCCGACGGAGAACTCTACCTCAATCCCACCGGCAATCCCGGGCTTGCCACGGGCGGGACGGGGGATGTTTTGACTGGGGTGATAACCTCCCTTCTGGCTCAAGGGATGGCGCCCAGGCAGGCCGCGGTGGCGGGGGTCTATCTGCATGGCCTGGCGGGCGACCTGGTGGCGGAGGAGCAGGGATTGATCGGCATGGCGGCCGGCGATGTGGTCCGGCGGCTGCCCCGGGCGATCCGGAAGGTGGCCGGCGCGGAGCCGCCGGCCAAGGAGCAGAAGTAATCCATGACCAGGCACGAGACGGCGCCGCAAACGATCCGCCCCGTTTGGGCCGAAATCAATCTGGATAACCTGGCGCACAACGTCCGGGAGATCAGGCGGCGCATCGGACCAAGAGCGCAGATCATGGCGGTGGTCAAGGCCAACGCCTACGGACACGGCGCCGGGCCGGTGGCCAAGGTCGCTCTCGAAAACGGGGCGAACTGGCTCGGCGTGGCCTTGGTCGAGGAGGCCTATCAGCTTCGCCGGGAGGGGATCGAGGCTCCCATCCATGTCCTGGGAATGCCCTCTCCCGGCCAGGCGGAGGCGGTGGTGGCGGGCGGCTTTTCCTGCGCCGTCTGTGCCCGGGAGGTGGCGGAGGCGCTTTCGGCGGCTGCCGTCCGCCTGGGGCGCCCGGCCCTGGTTCAGCTCAAGATCGATACGGGGATGGGCCGGCTGGGCCTTTTGCCCGCCGAGGTTCCGGAGTTCCGCCGCTACCTCGAGTCTCTCCCCGGAATCGAAGTGATCGGCGCCTTCACCCACTTTGCCAGCGCCGACGAGGTTGACAAGGCTTTCACCCGCCAGCAGTTCGCCTTGTTCCAAGAAACCCTCTCGTCCTGCGAGGGGCCGCCGCTTACCCTTGCTCATGCGGCCAACTCGGCGGCCGTCATCGACCTGCCGGAGCTGGCGGGACCCCTGGTCCGGCCAGGGATCATGCTCTACGGGCTCTACCCTTCGGCCGAGGTCAGCCGGACGGCGGTGGACCTCCGCCCAGTCATGTCCCTCAAGGCCCGGGTCGCCTATGTCAAGCGGCTGCCGGCGGGGGCGTCGGTGAGCTACGGACGCACCTACGTGACCCGAGAACCAGAGACGGTCGCCCTTCTGCCCCTGGGTTACGCTGACGGACTGAACCGCCTCCTTTCCAACCGGGGGGAGGTGCTGCTCGGCGGGAGGCGGGTGCCGCTGCGCGGGCGGGTCTGCATGGACCAGTGCGTGGTGGGGGTTCCAGATGACCTGGAGGTCCGCCTCGGGGACGAGGCAGTGATCTTCGGGCGACAGGGGGACGAAGAGATCACCGTGGACGAGGTGGCGGAACGGATCGGCACCATCAACTACGAGGTGGTCTGCGCCGTGGGCGGCCGGGTTCCACGCGTTTACGTGCGGGACGGCCGGGTAAGCGAAATCCGTTCCTTCCTGCCGGAGATGGAGCGGCTCGCGCCATGAGACGCCGGGGGCTGCGCGAGGCAGAACAGCGCCTCGCTGACGCCGACTATCGCCTGACGCCTCAGCGGGCGCTCATCCTGCGTCTCCTCTTCGAACATCAGGGGGAACACCTCTCCGCCGAAGAACTCCATTCCCTGGTCGGGCGGACCAACCCGGAGTTGGGGCTGGCCACCGTCTATCGCACCCTGGAGCTGTTGACCGCGCTCCGGGTGATCCAGGCGGTGGACTTGGGCGACGGGCGGACCCGCTACGAGCTGGCGGGGGAGGAACGCCACTCCCACCACCATGTGCTCTGCCTCTCCTGCGGGCGGGTGGAGGAGGTCCGGGAGGATCTGTTGGAACGGCTGGAGCAGGCGATCGAGGCGGAGCACGGCTTTGCCATCCTTGATCATCAGGTCAGGTTCACCGGACTTTGCCGGGAGTGCCGCGCAGAGGGGCGCCGCGGCAAACGCGAGCAGGAGAAGGGGGAGGAGCCCGGTGAGTGAGGAGCGCTGGGACCTTGTCGTCATCGGGGCCGGACCGGCCGGCTACGTGGGGGCGCTGCACGGGGCGAAGCTTGGGGCCAAGACGGCGGTGGTGGAACCGGGGCCGGTCGGGGGAACCTGCCTCAACCGGGGCTGCATCCCGACCAAGGCCCTGGCGGCGACGGCCGAGGTTCTCAACACCGTCCGCCGGGCGGGGGAGTTCGGGATCGCGGTGGGGGAGGTCCGGGTGGATTTCCAGAAGATCCTGGCCCGGCAGCGACAGGTGGTGGACCGGCTGCGCCGGGGCATCCTCTATCTCTTCAAGCAGCAAGGGGTGACGGTGATCACCGGGACGGCTCACTTCCTCGACCCGCATCGTTTGGCGGTGACGGCCCCCGACGGGACAGAGCAGGTCGTCGCGGCAGACCGCATGCTGATCGCCACCGGCTCCCGGCCAGCAGTCCCGGCCGCCTTCGGGTACGACGGTGAACGGGTGATTACCAGCGACGAGGCCCTCTCCCTGCCGGACCTGCCGGAATCCCTGGTCATCCTCGGCGGCGGCGTCGTCGGGTGCGAGTTTGCCAGTTTCTTCGCCACCTTGGGGACCCGGGTGGCGGTGGTGGAGATGATGGAAACCATTCTGCCGATGCTGGACCGGGAGGTGGCGGCGGCCATCCACGGCGCCTTGAGAAAACGGGGTGTGACCATTCATGTCGGGGCGCAGGCCACTGCGGTGGAGAAGACGGCTAGCGGGGTCAAGGTGACGCTCAGCACGGGAGCGGTGGTCGAGGGGGAACGGCTGCTCGTCTCGGTGGGGCGGCGGGCCAACAGCGACGGGTTGGCCCTGGACCGGTCTGAGGTGGCGACCACGCCGCGGGGCGAGATCCCGGTGGACGACCGGATGCTCACCCCGGTGCCGCACCTTGGGGCAGCCGGCGATGTCACGGCTGGCCGGTTCAAGCTGGCCCACGTCGCCTCCCGGGAGGCCATCGTGGCGGTTGACAACCTGCTGGGGCGGGCGAGCCGGATGGACTACCGGGCCGTTCCGAGCGCCGTTTTCACGAGCCCCGAGGCGTCCGGGGTGGGACTCACGGAGGGCGAGGCCAGGGCGGAGGCGGAGCGGGAAGGCCTCTCCGGCTCGTCCGTCCGGATCGGCAAGTTTTCCTTCGTCGCCAACGGCAAGGCGCTGGCCGGAGGAGAATACGACGGCTTCGTCAAGGTGGTGGCTGGAGCCGGGGGGCAACTGCGGGGCGTCCACATCGTCGGCCCCCACGCCTCCGACCTGATCGCCGAGGCCGCCCTCGCCCTTCAGGCCCGCCTGACTCTGGAGGATCTGCGCCGGACGATCCATGCCCACCCAACCTTGGCGGAGGCCGTCTGGGAAGCGGTGGAGGCGGTGGAAGGGGAGTAACTGCCTGGGGCCGGGCCAGACGAGCTGCTCGTATACTGCTCCGGGAGGTGAAGTCGATGGCCGAGCCGAACTGGATCAAGTTGATCACGGATGGGCTGACGTTGGCCGACCGGACCTATCACCTGCTCGCCCGGTCGGCGCCTCGCTCGGGACAGGCTGAACGCCAAACCACCCAAGCGCGGGGCAGGGACCCGCAGCGGGTACTGCAGACTGCTCACCGGGTCCTGGATGTTCTGGAGGGCAGGCCGCAACGTCGGGGCCTGTTCTGATAGATTCCCAGCCTCGAGCGAGGATGACCGCGCCATCTTCGACGGATTGACCGTGATGCTAGGGCCCTCGGCGGGCATATAACTTAACCGGCGCCGGCAGCCGCCCGGCGCCGGGGGGTGCCGCTGATGAGTGTATACCGGGGGCTGCGCCTGGGCGGAGTGTTTCTGCTGATCCTCCTGGCGCTCGGGCTCTGGCTGGGCTGGTTCAGACTTCCCGCCCGCGCCCCGACTCCCGGCTCCGTGCCGGTGGCGGTGCCGTCTGGAGGAGAGGAGAAGCCGGTCTTCGAGATGGCTGATCCGTCCGGCGATGACCGGGGCCCCGGCACCTACCGTTATCCGCTGGACGCTTCTTTTCTTCCCGGGACCTTCGATCTGCGCCGTTTCCGCGTCAGTATGGACGCCACCTCTGTCCACTTTCGCCTGACCTTCGGGGCGGTCCCCAACCCGTGGGGGGCCCCGGAGGGCTTTGGTTACCAACGGGTTGACATCTACCTCGTCACCGGATCGGGAAAAGGAAGCCTCACCCCTGCCCGTCCGGGGGCCAACGTTCGCTTCGCCCCTGGCCAAGGCTGGAACTACTTGGTGCGGTGCGCCCCCTGGCGCGGCTCGCGGGTGGAGGCGGCGGCCCCACCGGAGTCCGGGGCGACGCCATCCCCGGTCACCTACCCGCTCCGGATCGAGGCGTTCCGGGAAGGGGAAGACACAGTCCACCTGGTTGTTCCCCGCTCGGCGCTGGACACACCAGGTAGGAGATGGCGGTACTACGTCCTGGTCGGCGGATATGACGCCTTCGGTCCGGACGAGTACCGGCCGGTCACGGCAGAGGGCGGACGGTGGGTCTTTGGTGGCGGACGGGACGGCAACGCCGAACCAAATGTCTTGGATCTGCTGGCGCCATGGTATAGCTTGCGCCCACAGAGCCGCCAGTTGAGACCAACGCCGGAGGGTGGGCCAGCCGTGGTTTTCCCGGTCGGGCGCTAGCGGCCCGGCCTTGCCGGAGATCGTTCCAGCGGCGGCCGGGGGCGGCGGGGGAGGAAGGCGTCGGTCTGGTATAGGTGCCGGGTTCGAGGGGGCTTCGCCGGCCGGCCGCTTCGGCGAGGCGGAGCAGTTCGGAGACGGTCACCAGGCGATAACCTTTGGCCCGCAGCCCATCGATAATCGACGGCAGGGCCGCCACGGTTTGCTTGCAGGAGTCGGAGGCGTGCATCAGGATGATATCCCCCGGGTGGACCCGCTCCAATACCCGGCTGATGATGCGGTCCACTCCCGGGTTCAGCCAGTCCAGGGAGTCGGTGCTCCACTGGATGACCTCGTAGCCGTTCTCCCGGATGGTCCGCACGACCGTGTCGTTGTAATCCCCGTTGGGCGTCCGGATCAGGGTGGCTTCGACCCCCAAGACGTCTTTCAGGCTCTGATGAGCCAGTCTGAGTTGTTCCGCTACACCTTCCGGGCCGAGGGTGGAGTAGTTGATGTGGCGGTGGCCGTGACTGGCGATCTCGTGGCCGGCGTCCCTGATCATCCGGGCGAGGGTGGGATGGTTCCGCACCCAGGGGCCGGAGAGAAAGAAGGTGCACCGGAGCTTCTTTTGGCGCAGGAGCTCCACCACCGGCCCCGGGGTCTTGGTCCCCCAGGAGATGTCGAAGGTCAGAGCCGCTACTTTTTCGTCGGTAGCGACCTGGTAGACCGGATAGAGCCGGGCCAGGCGCATCACCTGCCGGATTGCCGGGAATTGGGCCAACCCGAGAAGGACCCCCAGAACCAAAACCAGGGCCAGCACGACCTTGCGCGCCATATCCGCTCACCCCGGCAAATATCTATTTTGGCAGCACTCGCTTATGTCAGAGGGTGGTGCCGTGGGGCTGCTGGTCGTGATTGGCCGCCGTGTCCGGGCGCTGGGCGTGATCGCCGCGGCGGTCGTGCTCTTGGCGGCGGTGGCGCTGCCTCAGTGGACGGTCCGGGGCCCGGCGGAAGGAGGCCGGGCCGAGCCATCCTCCCCCCTGGCCGGCCGGCTGATCGCCCTGGATCCCGGCCACGGGGGGATCGACGGCGGCTGCTCCTTCGGTCCCTGGCTGGAGAAGGACCTGGCGTTGGACATCGTGCTCCGGCTGCAGCGACAGCTGCACGAGGCCGGTGCCCGAGTTTTTCTCACCCGGCAGGGGGACCATGACCTGAGCTTCCAGGGGGAGGGCGCGTTTCGGCAGCGGCGGGATCTTTCCGGGCGGGTGGCGCTGGTCCGGCGGAGCGGAGCCGAGATCCTCCTCTCGATCCATCTCAATTCCGCTCGGACCCCCAGCCTGTCCGGGCCGATCACCTTCTACCAGGCTGTCGAAGGGCGGCCGCGGGGGCTTCCGGACAGGGCATGGTCTGCCCAGACGGCGGCCAGCCGCCGGTTGGCCGGATTGGTCCAGGAGGAGCTCCGGAGGCTCTACCCCGGCTGTCTGGAGTGGTTCTGGCCGAACACCTTCTATCTCCTTCGCCATTCGCCTTGCCCGACCGCCCTGGTCGAGGTCGGCTACCTTTCCCATCCTTCCGACCGGCAGAAGCTCCTCGATCCCGCTTTCCGGCAGCGCATTGCCTCCGCCATGGCCGCCGCGCTGCGCCGCTACTTTGCCGGTGAACAGCCGGCGGAGGAGTAGCGGTATACGATCAGCCCCCCTGACGCAGCCTATCCATATCTGCAACTGAGTTACCAACTGCCGCCAGGAGGGAAAACATGCGCATCCTCATGTTGTCCTGGGAATACCCCCCGAAGGTCGTCGGAGGGCTAGCCAGACACGTCCAGGATCTGTCGGAAGCTCTGGCCCAGCGCGGCCATGAGGTCCATGTGCTGACCAGCGAGTGTGGGGGGGAGCCTTTGGACGCCCAGCGAAACGGGGTTCGGATTCACCGGACCCGCAGCGGCTACCCGGCGACCAACGACTTCTACGCCTCGGTCCTGCACCTCAACTTCGCCCTGCTGGAGAGGGTGCTGGCACTGGGCGCGGGCCTCGGTGAACCGGCTATCATCCACGCCCACGACTGGCTGGTGGCCTACGCCGCGGCTGCCCTGAAGCACGCCTGGCGTCGCCCGCTGGTCGCCACGATCCACGCCACCGAGTGGGGGCGCAACCGGGGGCTGCACAGCGACCTCTCCCGCCGCATCAGCGACGTGGAGTGGTGGCTGACCTATGAAGCCTGGCGGGTCGTCACCTGTTCCTACCACATGCGGGACGAGGTTCACCAGGTCTTTCAGGTGCCCTTGGACAAGCTGACCGTCCTGCCCAACGGGGTGAAGCGGAGCCTCTTCCGGCGGACCGCCGGCGATCAAGCGGTTCGGGAGCGGTTTGCCAGGCCGGGCGAGAAGCTGGTGCTGTACGTGGGCCGGTTGGTGCGGGAAAAGGGGGCGGCGGTGCTGGTCGAGGCGGTGCCGAAGATTCTCCACTACTCCCCTGGAACCAGGTTGGTGATCGCTGGGACTGGCCCACTCCTCGACCAATTGCGGGCCAGGGCGGCAGCCCTCGGGGTCGCGGAGCGGGTGGCCTTCCCGGGGTTCATCGACGACACCACCCGCAACGCCTTGCTCACGACCGCGGATGTGGCGGTTTACCCCAGCACCTATGAGCCTTTCGGGATCGTGGCGCTGGAGGCCATGGCCGCTGGGACGCCGGTGGTCGTTTCGGACGTCGGAGGGTTTGCGGAGATCGTCGTCCACGGCGTGAACGGCCTGAAGGCCTATCCCGGGGACGCCGACTCGCTGGCCAACAACATTCTGACCCTGCTCCACCAGCCCGAACTCGCCTGCCAGCTGGCCGAGCAGGCCATGGAGGACGTCCGGGACTACTACGACTGGGCCGGGATCGCTGAGGGGACGGAAGAGGTCTATGTGAAGGTTCTGGCCGAGTACGCCCAGAGTCCTTGGGCTCGCCGGGAAGAGGCGGCGGAGTGGGCGGCGGAACCGGCGGCGCCCGGGGCCACCCGGCCACCGCTGGGCCACTTTCCGGAACAGCTCGCGGAGTACCTGCCGCCCGGGTGGAGCCCGTATCCGGGCAGCCTCCGGGAGTCCGGCACCGTTCCGCCAGAGGTGGTGACCCGATGAAGGCCGTGGTCATGGCGGGCGGCCAGGGGACCCGGCTCCGTCCCCTCTCCTGCGATCTTCCCAAGCCGATGGTGCCGCTCATGAACCGCCCCATGCTGGAGCATATTCTGCTCCTGCTCAAGGCGCATGGCATCACCGATGTCGCCATCACCACCTGCTACCTCCCAGAGGCGATTGAGAGCCACTTCGGGGACGGTCACCAGTTGGGGCTCCGGCTCCGCTATTTCCTGGAGGAAACGCCCCTCGGCACGGCCGGAAGCGTCAAGAACGCCGAAGAGTTCCTGGACGAGCCGTTCCTGGTGATCTCGGGGGACGCCCTGACCGACTTCGACCTCTCCCGCCTGATCTCGTTTCACCTGGAGCGAGGGGCTCTGGCCACGATCGGCCTGACGCGGGTGGACAACCCTCTGGAGTATGGCGTGGTGATCACCGCCGCGGACGGGCTGATCCGACGCTTTCTGGAGAAGCCCTCCTGGAGCGAGGTCTTTTCCGATACGGTGAACACCGGCATTTACGTTCTAGACCCGCGGGTCTTGGACTTCCTGAAGCGCGGAGAGAACGTGGACTTTTCCAAGAATCTCTTTCCCCTGCTGCTCGGAAGGCGGGAGCCGCTTTACGGGTACGTGCTTCAGGGATACTGGTCGGACATCGGCAACCTGGAGCAGTACCGGCAGTCACACTACGACGCTCTGGGGCGCAGGGTGAAGCTGATCCGGCGCGGGGCGGAGATCGCCCCGGGGGTTTTTGCGGGCGAGGGAACGGAGGTGGCACCGGGGGTCGAGGTGAGTCCGCCGGTGGTCCTGGGCGACTTCGTCCGGGTTGAGGAGGGGGCCGAACTCGGACCGGAAGCGGTGATCGGGGATCACGCTATCATCCGGAGTGGGGCTTCCGTCAAGCGGAGCATCGTCTGGGGGAACACAGTCATCGACCGGCGGGTGGAACTCCGGGGGGCGGTAGTGGCCGACCGAGTCTTCGTCCGGGCCGGGGCGGCGGTCTTCGAGGGGGCCATCATCGGCAAAGGGGCCCAGATCGGAGCCCGGGCCCAGATCAAGCCGGGAGTCAAGATCTGGCCGGGGAAGGTGGTCGATTCGGGCTTGGTGCTGACGGCCAGCCTGGTCTGGGGGAGCCGTTCGCCGCGGGCCCTCTTTGGCGAGGCGGGCGTCTCCGGAATGGCGAACGCCGACATCACACCGGAGTTTGCCGCCCGCCTGGGGGCGGCCTACGGAGCGGAGCTGAAGCCGGGGGCCTTGGTGGTGACGGGCTGTGACGACTACCCGGCGGCAGGTATGGTCAAGCAGGCACTGGCCACTGGCCTGACGTCCAGCGGCGTTCAGGTGGTGGACCTGGGACCGGTGCCGGGGCCAGCCGCCCGTTATGCCGTTCAGGCCTTGCAGGCGGTCGGGGGCGTCTACGTCCGCCGCTCGCCGCGCGAGGCCGACCAGGTCCTGCTCGAGTTTGTGGACAGCCGCGGGATCGACGTGGACAAGAGCTTTCGGCGACGGGTGGAAAACCTGTTCTTCCGCGAGGATTTCGCCCGGGTCGAACCGGCCAGGGTTGGGCGGATAACCTACTTCCCCCGGGCGGTGGAGCGGTATCTGTCCGGCCTCTTGAGGTTGCTCGACTTGGAGGCGGTTCGCCGGGCGGCCCCGCTGGTGGTCACGACAGCTGCCGCGGGCCCGCTCGGAATCCTCCTCCCCTCTCTGCTGCGCCACCTGGGCTGCCGGGTCGCGCTGGTTGAGGCGCCGCGGGAGGGTGGAGGAACAGCCATCGAGGAGATCGGAAGAGAAACGGTTCGCGTGGGGGCGTCCCTGGGGGTGTTGGTCGATCCGGCGGGGGAGAATCTGCACCTGGTAGATGAAATGGGCCAGGTGGTCCCGCCAGAGACGGTTGACCTTCTGGCGGCGCTCTTCACGCTGAAGCGGGGTATGGCGGTGGTGGCCCCCGTGACCGCGCCCAAGGCGGTGGAGAAGTTGGCCTCCCGCTACGACGCCCAGGTGATCCGAACCAAGCACGACCTCCGGTCACGCTTGGAAGCCGAACGCCAAGTGGTGCGTGAGGCGACCGTCCAGGACAACGCGCCGTACTTCCATGCGGTCTCCGATGCCCTTCTGACTCTGGCGCGAATCCTGGAGGCGATGGGCAAGGAGGAGGCGCCCCTCTCGCGGTTGGTGGCGGAGGTTCCCGCTTACCACACGGCTCGGGAACAAATCCCCTGCGACTGGGAGGCGAAGGGCCGGGTGATGCGCTCGCTCTTGGAGGAGTTCGGGCAGGAGGAGGGCGTGGACTTGACCGACGGGGTGAAGGTCTATCCCAGTCGGGAGGAGGATGCCTGGGTTCTGGTCCAACCGGACGCCGATGCTCCGTACTTCCACCTCGTCAGTGAGGGGCGCAGCGCCGAGGAAGCGGCGGAGCTTCTAGCCGCCTTTCGCCAGCGTATTCTGGCACTGGAGGGGAACTCCTCTCCGCTGTAGAAGATTAGGGCACTGGAAGGAGGGACCGCCGTGAGTGACAATGACCGCAACATTCCCGTGCTTTCCATCGGGGTGGTCCAGCAACTCACGGGCCTCAGCGGGCGGCAGATCCGTTACTACGAGCAGGCCGGCCTCCTTTCACCGCGCCGGACGGGTGGCCGGAGGCGCCTCTTTACCAGGGCCGAGGTAGACCTGCTGAACGAGATCAAGGCATACCTTCGCCAGGGGCTGACCCTTGAGGCAGTAAAGGAACTGCTGCGCTCGAAGGGCCGAATTGTCCCGACTGCCCCGGCTCAGCAAGGACTGACTCCTGAAGCGTCTCCCGCAGTGGGCGGGGTGGACTTGCCAGGGGAGCTGGCCAAATTCCCCGCGGCGGAGAGCATAACCAAACGGGTGCCTCGTCTGACCTCGCTCTATCCGGTGAACAACCAGGCCGGATTGGTGGAACGGCTGCGCTCTCACGACGAGGAGGCGCGCAAGTAGCATACAGTCCCCCTCCGCGGCCTATGATTTAGCAAGGTGAGCGGGGGAGGCGGTCGGATGCGTACACTGCGGGCCTTGGCTCAAGTCATCGTCCTGGTCCTGGCCGTAACCTTCGTCATGCTGCTCGGCGCCGAGCGCGACCGGACGGCGAGCGGGCCAGTGGCTGAGACGTCCCAGACGGGCGACATCTTGGTTCCCCCAGGATACCAGGTGGAACTGGTGACCCGGGGGCTTTCTTTTCCCACTCAGGTGACCTTCGACGAGCAGGGCGAGTTGTACGTGGTTGAGTCGGGGGGGCACGGGGAAAGCGAGGCCCGGGTCGTGAAGCTGGCCCCCGATGGTTCATTGCGGCCGGTAGCGACGGGTTTCACCCCGCCGCTGAGCGGTGTGGTGATCCGGAAGGGGCGGATCTGGGTCTCCCATCGGGGTCGGATAACCCTCTTCGAGCCGAACGGCAACCGCCGTGACCTGGTGACGGGGCTGCCGTCGCTCGGGGATCACAGCAACAACCTGCCGCTGCTGGGGCCCGATGGCTGGCTCTACTTCGGACAGGGGACGGCCACCAACTCCGGGGTGGTGGGCCTGGATAACCTGGGCTGGCTCAAGCGGTACCCGGGGGTCCACGACCGCCCGGCGACCGACGTCATCCTGGTGGGGCACAATTTCACCTCAGCCAATGCGCTGGAGGCGGGGGAGCGGCAGACCCTGGCGACGACGGGGGCCTTCTCCCCCTTCGGCTTACCTTCCGTCCCCGGCCAGGTCGTCCGGGGGAGCGTCAAGCCGAACGGCGCCGTCTACCGCATTAGGCCTGATGGGACCGGGCTTGAGGTGGTGGCCTGGGGTTTCCGAAACCCGTATGGCCTTGCCTTCGACCGCCGGGGCATCCTCTGGGTCTATAACCGCGGTTACGAAGACCGCGGCTCAAGGCCGGTCGGGAATACCCCGGACGAACTGCACGCCCTCAAGTCCGGACAATGGTACGGCTTTCCAGACTACGCCGGCGGGGAACCCCTAAATCAACCGAGGTTCAAGCCAGCGGTCGGGCCGGTACCACAGGCTCTGCTTCGCAACCCGCCCTCCGCCCCTCCCAAGCCCTGGACCGTCCTGCCGCCTCGCTCGGCCGGCGGAGCCTTCGACTTCGCCCCAGCCAGCTTCGGCTATCGGGACGAGTTCTTCATTCCTTTGGGTGGCCCGCTCAACCCTCAGACGCCGGCTGAGCGGGCGCTGGGGGCCAAGATTGTCCGGATCGGCCACGACGGGAAGCCCCGGGACTTTGCCGCCAACCGGGTTCCGGGGCCAGCTTCCTTGAGTGGGCTCAGGGGGTTCGAGCATCCTTCGTGCGTCCGGTTCGGACCGGACGGGGCGCTATATGTGACCGATTTCGGCGTGGTCCGTTCCGGGGCCAGCGGTCTCGAGCTGGTCCCGCGCACGGGCGCCCTCTGGCGGATCAGCCGGTCCGATCGGCGCAGCTCACCGTGACGATCTTCAGTTGCTCGGGACGCCCAGGTAGGCCTCACGCACTGCGGGATCGGCGGCCAAGTCAGCGGCCTGACCGGAGGCGGTGATGCGCCCGGTCTCCACCACGTACCCCCGATGGGCCACTGCCAGCGCCACGTTGGTATTCTGCTCCGCCAGCAGGACTGCAATGCCGAGTTCGTGAAGCTGGCGAACGATTTCCGCCACTCGGTCCACCATCACCGGGGCGAGACCGAGCATGGGTTCATCCAGCATCATCAACTTCGGACGGCTCATCAGCCCGCGTCCGATGGCCAACATCTGTTGTTCCCCTCCGGACAGGGTTCCTGCCAACTGGGCTTGGCGCTCACCTAGGACAGGGAAGTAGCTGTAGATGCGTTCCACATCAGCGGCCACCTCCTTGTCCCGGCGCGAGAAGCCGCCGACCAGAAGGTTTTCCCGAACGGTCAGATCAGGAAAGATGCGCCGTCCTTCAGGCACATGCGCGATACCGAGTTTGAGGATGTCATGAGCAGGAAGCCCAGCGATGCGGCGGCCGTCGAAGACGATCTCTCCGGCCGAGGGGCGGAGCAACCCCGAAACCGTCTTGAGCAGCGTGCTCTTTCCTGCACCGTTGGCCCCCACGAGCGCCACGATCTCGCCTGCTTGGACCGCCAGGCTAAGCTGGTCGAGGGCCCTGACGCGACCGTAATTTACGCTCAAGGCTTTGATGTCAAGCATTGGTCCCCCGCCTTCCCAGATAGACCTCGATGACCTTGGGATCGTGGGCGACTTGTGCCGGTGAACCCTCGGCAATCTTGCGCCCGTGTTCGATCACGTGGAGATAGTCGCAGACGCCCATTACCAGCCGCATGTTATGTTCGACCAGGAGGATCGTCAAGCCCAACTGGCGCAGGCGTTGGATCGTCTCCGTCAGGCGCTGCGCTTCCTCCGGGTTCATACCGGCCGCCGGCTCGTCCAGGAGCAGCATTTGTGGGTTGACCGCAAGGGCCAGCGCAATCTCCAGCTTTCGTTGCTCGCCATAGGGAAGGCTGTTGGCCGTCTGATCAGCCCGTCCTGTTAGTTCGAGCAGATCGAGGATTTCCTCGATTCTTTGCTCGACCGCTGGTGTCCGGCGTGGCGGGGTGAGCACAACCCGCCAGAAGTGCTCAGCCAGAGTCAGGTGCATGGCCGTGCGGACGTTTTCCCGGACGGTCAGGTGCGGAAAGAGGCTGGTGTGTTGAAAGGTGCGGGCCAACCCGAGCGCCGCCAGTTCGTGCGGCTTCCGCCGGGTGATGTCCTTCCCGGCAAAGAGGATCCGACCGCTGGTCGGGGTGAGAAAGCCGGTGATGGCATTGAAGATCGTCGTCTTACCGGCGCCGTTGGGGCCGATGAGGCCAGTCACGCTTCCCTGCGGAACCGCGAAGCTCACCTCATCGACGGCCAGCAGGCCTCCGAACCGAATAGTCAAGCCGGATACTTGCAGCAGTTGGTCAGGCAAGACGCTCGCCCCCTTTTTTCTGCCAGACCGCCCGGGCCAGCCCGACGATCCCTGATGGAGCGTAGATGATGGTCAGCAGCAGTATCAACCCGAAGAGGACCAGGCGGAAGTTCTCGGCGACCCGCAGGACCTCGGGAAGAAAAGTGACCAGGGCGGCGCCAAGCACGGGACCGATGAGAGTTCCCTCACCGCCAATGATGACCATCGTCACTACGTTGAGAGTGATGTAGGACTCGAGGGCCTTGGGGCTGATGAAGTTGGTGTAGTGGGCGGAGAAGGCGCCGGCGATTCCGGCCAGCACCGTTCCCAGGACGAAGGCCAGCAGTTTAAAGCGGAAGGTGTCGATTCCTACCGACTCAGCCAGGTCGAAATTCTGACGGATGGCCACAAAGGCTCGTCCGATCCGCGAGTGAGCGAGACGCCAGGTGAGGTAGGCGGCCAGCGCCAGCAGAAGCAAGGCGGCGTAATAGTACGGCTGCTCGCTGCGGAACACGTAGCCCCCAAACGCCAGCGGGGGGACGCCCGGGATACCCATGGGTCCCTTGGTCAGCGAAGTCCAGTTGGTTGCGATCAGCTGAAGGATGGCCCCGAACCCGAGCGTGGCGATGGCGAAGTAAGGACCCCGCAGGCGCAGCGTGGGAAAGCCGACCGCCAGTCCGAAGAGGCCTGCGACCACGCCGCCAGCGAGGAGAGTACCCCAAGCCGGGACACCGAGGTTCAAAGCGAGCAATGACGCCGCGTAGCCGCCGATGCCGAAGAAGGCTGCGTGACCCAGTGACTTCTCGCCGACGTAGCCGAGGATGAAGTTCAGTGAGAGCGCCAAGACGGCGTTGATCATGAGGGTGACCGCCGTATGGAGGTAGTAGGGATTCGTGACAGCCAGCGGCAGCACCAGGGCAGCGGCGCAGACAACGAGGAGAGAGAGTCGTGAGATGTTCATCGCGTTTCCCCCTTAACGCCCGGACCTATGCCCGCCTCATCTGGCGTCCGAGCAGACCTTCGGGCCGGAAGAGGAGGACCAGGATCATCAGGGCGTAGCCGATGGCGTCTTTGTAGGCGGCCGAGACGAACCCCGCCCCCAACGCTTCGGTGATTCCGAGAATGAGGCCTCCGTAGATCGCCCCCGGGATGTTGCCCAACCCGCCCAGGATTACCACGGATAACCCCTTGAGCAGAGCCATGCGCCCGATGAAGGGGTCCACCGTGGCTTTGGGTGCGACCAGGGCGCCCGCCAACCCGGCCAGGACCGCCGAGAGAACGAAGGTGAGAATGTAGATGCGATCGATGTTGATCCCCATCAACGCCGCAGTTTGCCGGTCACGAGCGACCGCCCGCATGGCCATTCCGTATTTGCCCCGCTTGATGAAGGCCGTGAGCAGGAAGGTAGTTAGCCCGGCCACTAGCGCGATCAGGATGTCCTGCTTGGTCAGCGTCAGACCAGCGACCACCAAAGGCTGGTAGGCGAAGGGGGAGCTCAGCAGATAAGGGTCGGGGCCAAAGACCGCAAGGGCGGCGTTCTGAACGATCAGCGAGACGGCGAGCGTGGCCAGGAAAGGCGCCCAAAGGGAACCTTGGTTGCCGAGGCGCAAGGGACGGAGCACTAGGCGGTCCAGCAGCAACCCAGCGACTGCCATAGCCAACACGGCCAGGGCGATCCCACCCAGATAGCCCACCTGGTTCGCCGCCAGGTAGGTCAGGAAAGCGCCAAGCATGTAAAGCTCGCCGTGAGCGAAGTTGATCACCCGGCCAATGCCGAAGCTGATCGTCAGGCCCAGCGCCAGAAGGGCGTAGACGAGTCCCATGATTAGACCGTTCAGCGTCTGCTGGGCCAAGAGCCAAAGCATAGCGATCCCTCTTTCGGCCGGAGGGAGCGGGGCCATGCGCCCCGCTCCCTCCCCAGGTTGTTAACGAGAGATGGTGAACCGGCCGTTTTTCACCACGGCGATCCGGCTTTCGATCTGCACTTGTCCCTTCTCGTCGAAGTCCAGGTGGCCACGGGGTGCATCGAAGGAGACCCGGCTCAAGGCGTCTCGGACGGCCAGAGGAGAGAAGTCCTTGGCGTTCCGCAGCGCCTCGATGACCAGCCACGCCGTCTCCCATCCCTGGACGGCGAACTTGGTCTCCGGCACCTTCTTGTACTCGCGCTTGTACAGGTCCAGGAACTCTAGCGATTTCGCATCATCGAAGTCGACCGACCAGTCAAGTGGGAAATAGATGCCCTCGGCCGCCGGGCCGGCGAGACGCAAGAATTCGTTGGTCGCCGCTTCGGCCGAAGCGACGATATGCCCCTGCAAGTCGAGAGCCCGGAGCTGTTTCACAATGATCGAGGCTCTGACCGAGTCCGCCACGATATAGACCACGTCGGGCTTGAGCGCCTTGATCTTCACCAGTTCGGCGGAGAAGTCGGTCGCGCTGGGTTCGAAGAAGGCCGTATAGACGGTCTTGGGATTGCCGTACTTGGCGTATTCCTTCTGCGCCGCCTCTACCGTGGAGCGGCCGAGGTCTTCGTTGCCAGCGATGAACGCCACCGTTTTGGCGTTCAGCTTCTGGCTGACAAACTTGGCGAAGACTGTCTCCCGCATCGCTGCCGTGGCAGTGGCGCGGAAGATGAACTTATCCCCGATCTCGGTAAGCTTGGGGGCCATGGAGACTGGCGTGATCAGCGGGATCCGTTCACGCATCGTGATCTGCTGCACCGCGGCGGTGGGCGAGGAACCCACTGAGCCGATGATCACCGGAACCTTGTCGCCCGAGATCAAACGCTTGGCGGCGGAAACGGCCTCCTCAGGCGTATTCCGGTCGTCGTAGATGACCAGCTGGATCTTGTCTCCCTTCACCCCCCCTTTGTTGTTGGCGACCTTCACTGCCAGCTTGATTCCTTCAGTCACCGCGTTGCCGATCGAAGCCAGGTTGCCAGTAAGCGGCGTGATCACTCCGATCTTGACCGTGCCAGCCAGCGCTGGGGGAGCGAGGAGCAGCAGGGACAGGACCAGTGACAGGGTAACGGAAGCTTTTTTCCACATCGTTGGACACCTCCTGCTTTCTTGGGTAGTTACTACGGTTGCAGCTCAAGTGGATGGCCGAGGCCCGTCATCACCTCGTAGAACGTCGGGAAGGAGATGGCGTAGTACTCGGCGGTGTCGATGACCGTCTCCCCCTTGGCCACCAATCCGGCGACGGCCGTGGCCATGATGATCCGGTGATCGTGGTTCCCGAAGATTTCGGTCCCCTGGAGTTCGGAGCGCTCGATGATGAGGGCGTCAGGCTCCTCTGTGATGCGAGCTCCCATCTTGCGCAGTTCCCGGGCGATGACCCGGCTGCGATCGGTTTCCTTCAACCGCGAGGCGCCTAGATTTCGCAGGACCGTGCGGCCGCTGGCCTGGGTTCCCAGGACGGTCAGGATTGGCGGAGCGTCGGGGATGTCGCGGCAGTCGATTTCAATTCCGTGGAGTTCGCGCCCGCCTCGAACGCGGATACCGTCGAGGCCGTAGTTGCGCACCTCGACGTCCGCTCCCATGGCCTGAAGGATGTCGATGATTGCCTTGTCGCCTTGGTAATCGCGGGTGTCCATACCCAAGACCGTCACGTCCGAGTCCGTGATCGCGGCCGCAACCAGCGGGAAGCAAGCGGATTCCCAGTCGGCAGGGATTGTCTCGTGAAATGGTTGATAGGCTTGCCGGCCATACACCTTAAACCAGCGCATTCCCTCCATTTCGAAGCGGATACCTCTCCGCTCGAGCCAGCCCAAGGTCATCGCAATGTAGGGACGCTCCTGAAGGTCCTCCACGACGACCTCTGTATCTCCGTCCGCCAAGGGACCGCTGATGAGGAGGGGGGTCAGCCACTGCGAATTGACTCCCGGCAGGGTGGTCTTCCCGCCTTTGAGCCGTCCCCGGATAACCAACGGAGCGCACCCGTTACCCCGGGTGGAGAAGGCCGTGGCGCCCAGAGTCACGAGGCTTCCCAGCAGGGGGCCAGCGGGGCGATAGCGGATCTGATAGTCGCCCGTGATGGTCGTGTAACCATCTGAAATCAGGGCTGCCATGGCGGTTACGATGTAGAGGGTGGTTCCCGAATTGCCCACGTTCAAGACGTCGTCGGGCAGGCGGGGAAAGCCAACCCCCTTGACGATCCAACGGTCCGGCAGATTCTCGATTTCGGCACCGAAGCCTCGACAGACCTCACAGGTCGAGAGGCAGTCTCGGCTGGCGACCGGGTTCTCGATGACCGAGGTTCCCTCGGCCAAAGTGGCGATGGCAACCGCTCGGGTGGTGTTCGATTTGGAGCCGGGGATTCTGGCGGTACCTTTCAAATTGCCTGGTTTGACGCGAAACCTCATGTTGTTCTCCTTCCTTTCAAGTCTGGACGGCGACGTATGGCCAGCGCGAAAAGCCGAGAGCGTGGGAGGCTCGTTGAGCGGTGGTGAGCAGGTCACGAATCATGGTGCCGAGTTGGGCCTCGGTCACCAGTGCTTTGGGGGCTGCTACGCCGATGGCGGCGGCTACCCTGCCGAATTGATCGAACACCGGCGCAGCCACGCCAACGACACCTTCCAGCACCTCGCTGTCTTCTACGGCGTAGCCCTGGCGCCGGACCTGGGACAGCGTGTTCCGGTAGGCGTCCGGGTCCGTCACGGTAGAGGGGGTGAGGGCAACCAACGGATGCGCCATCAACAGACGGTCCACTTCGGCTTCCGGCAGGAAGGCCAGGATGACCTTGCCAATCGCCCCGAAGGTCGGTGGGCGCCGCGACCCGATCTGGCTGGTGACGGCCAGGGAATAATGGGATTCCCGGCGGTCGATGTAGAGCAGATGATCGTCGACCAGGATCGCCACAAGCACGGTGTGGCGGACGTTGCGTTGGAGTTCGTCCAGATGGGGCGCGAGCGCCTGGCGCAAGTCAAAACTGGCCAGCGCCACTCCGCCAAGCTCCAACAGCCGGGGGCCAAGGGTGTACAGGTTTTCCTGCTGCGGATGGGGCGCAACAAAGCCCAACCGGGAAAGGTTCACCAGGAGACGGTGGGCGGTGGTCTTGGGCAGGTGGGTCTGGGCGGCAATCTGAGCCAAGGTAAGGGAGGGCTGTTCAGTTGAAAAGGCGGAGAGAATGGCCGCAGCTTTGGCCAACACTTGGATGGTGGGGGCAGAGGCTGGGGTCCGGCGCCTGTCGGAACAACGGCTGCGATCTGCCATGACCATTCCCTCCCTAAAGGGAGTCGTTCCATGCATTAGTATAGCAACCCATGTTGTGGAACGCAAGCTAGGATTTTCGTCCGCGCAACGCGGAACCTGGCGCGGTTCAGCCGTTCATACTGTAAACATGGACGCAACGCTCTGGTTGACCGGAGCGGCCGGGGCCTTGACGGTCGCGGCGGGTACCGCGCTCTTGGCCCCCTTCGTCATCCGGATATGGGTCAGAAGGGCTTTCGCGCACGTCGTGAGGCGCCTCCTCACCGACCCCTATGACCGGAACCTGCTGGAACTCTTCTCCGTCACCCGGCGGGCGGGGCTTCAGACGGTGCTCGAGACCAGTCTCCGGGCTGAAGAGGGCGGCCCTATTCTTCGGCCGTTCGGCAGCGTCCGCTCCTTTCCCCGTTTTGAGAGTCTGCTGTTCAACTTTGCCCAACTGGCCGACTTCCCCGTCGAGCCGGACCAGCCGGTGGATTTCCGGACCGTCATCGGCCCCCAGGCGGCCCGCCCGTTGGTGCTGGAGCTTCCCATCCTGATCGCCCCCATGGCCTATGGGTTATCGCTCAGCGCGGCCGTCAAAGTGGCGCTGGCCAAGGGGGCCACGCTGGCCGGCACCGCCGCCAACACGGGGGAGGGTCCTTACCTCCCGGACGAACGGGCGGCTGCCCGACACCTCATCCTGCAGTACGGGAGGGGCACATGGGCGAAGGAGCCCGAGATCCTGCGCCAGGCCGATGCAATCGAGATCCAGTGGGGGACCGGCGCCCGGGGCGGGGTGGGCAGCGTCATGCCCGCCGCCCGGTTTGACGCCCGCCTCCGCCGCCTGCTGGGGTTGGAGACGGGGGAGGAAGCGGTTGCCCAGGCGGTCCAGCCGGGCGTGACGAAGGCCGCAGACCTGCGGACACTGGTTGGGCGCCTGCGGGAGACGGCGGGTGGGGTGCCCGTCGGGGTCAAGCTGGCGGCGGGAAAGGACCTGGAGCGGGACTTGGAGTTCGCCGTCGAGGCAGGGGCCGATTTCCTCACCGTCTCGGGGGCCGAGGCGGGCACCTGGGGCAGCCCGCCGATCCTGGAGGACGACTTTGGGCTACCGATCCTCTACGCCCTTTCCCGGGCTGCCCGCTACATGGAACGACAGGAGTTGCGCGGGCGGGTCAGCCTGCTGGTCGAGGGCAAGCTCCAAACGCCCGGCGATTTCCTCAAGGCCTTGGCTCTCGGCGCCGATGCTGTCTACATCGGTTCTGTCGCCCTCTTCGCCCTGGCCCACACCCAGATCCTCAAGGCGCTCCCCTGGGAACCGCCGACCCAGGTCCTGTGGTACTCCGGAAGGCGCGCTCCGATGTTCGACGTGGAGCAGGGAGCCTGGAGCCTGGCCAGGTTCCTCCAGTCCTGCCGGGCAGAGATGGCCGAGGGGATCCGGGCGCTGGGCAAGACCTCCCATCGGGAGGTCAGTCGGGCAGACCTGGTGGCTCTGGATCCCTTCACGGCGGAGATTTGCGGGGTCGAGTCGGCCTACCGGTCGCACGGGCACCGCGACCGGGCGCGCTGGCTTCGTCGGTCGAGGCGGCCGAAGCCTTTGGGCCAGGGCTAGACTGCCACCGGCTCACGGGCCAGGACCTTGGCGATTGCCCGCTGATAGAGCTCGACGTACGAAGCCGCGGACTTGGACCAAGAGTAGTCGGCTTCCATCACTCTCCGGACGAGGGCCGCCCAGAACTCGGGCTGCTGCCGATAGAGGGCCAATGCCCGCTCAACGGTATCCAGGAGGGCTTTCGCGGAGTATTCGGTGAAGACGAAACCGTTGCCCGCCTCGGGATTCTGATTGACGTCGTGCACGGTATCGGCCAAGCCGCCGGTGGCCCGGACGATCGGGATGGTCCCGTAGCGCATGGCGATTAGCTGCCCCAATCCGCACGGTTCGAACCGGGAGGGCATCAGGAAGAAGTCGCTCCCCGCGTAGATGCGTTGGGCCAGCACCCCGTTGAACCCGATCTGCACCGCGCACCGCTCGGGGTGGCGGTGGGCTAGGCTGCGGAAGAGGTTCTCGTAGTAAGGGTCGCCGGTGCCGAGGGCGATGAACTGAAGGTTATCCGAAAGGAGCTGTTCGGCGGCCTCCCCCAGGATATCCAGACCCTTTTGACTGACCAGCCGGGAGACGAGTCCGAACACTGGCACGTCCCGGACCGGCAGACCCATCTCCCGCTGCAGGTCGATCTTGTTTTCCTTCTTTGCCCCGAGGAAGTCCCGGTCATAGTTGGCCACGAGACGCGGGTCAGTCCGCGGGTTGAACTCGTGGTAGTTAATCCCGTTCACGATGCCGAAAAGGTCTTTGCTCCGGTCCTGGAGGACTCCCTCCAGCCGCTCCCCGTACTCTGGGGTCTGGATTTCGAGGGCGTAGGTCCGGCTGACCGTGTTCAGGACGTCAGCGTAGACCAGTCCCGCCTTCATGAAGTTGACCTGACCCCAGAATTCCAGAGCGCCTGGGTGGAAGTACTCGTCCCCCACGCCGAGCGACCGGAGCACCGACTTGTCAAAGGTGCCCTGATACTGCAGGTTATGGATGGTGTAGAGGGTGGCGATCCGGCTGTAAAACTCGGGGTTCCGCCGGGCGTATTCCTCTTTGAGCAGGAACGGAATGGGTCCGGTCTGCCAGTCGTTGCAGTGGATTAGGTCCGGTTGAAAGTCAAGCCTCGGCAGCATCTCCAAGACCGCCTTGCAGAAGAAGCTGAAGCGCTCGGCGTCGTCCCCGTAGGCGTAGATTCCGTCCCGGTTGAAGTAATGATAGTTATCCACGAAGTAGACCGGGACCAGGGCATGAGCCTCACCCAGCTTGGCTTCGAGCGAAGACTCCCGGATGATCGCCGTTTCCTGGCGGTGAGCCATATCGATGGGGAAGTCGGTTACGTACTTGGCGTTGGCGATCCGGCGGTAGCGCGGCATTACCACCCGGACGTCGTTCGCCAATTCCCCCTCCCCCAGGGTGGCCAGGGCCTTCGGCAGCGACCCGGCCACGTCGGCCAACCCTCCCACCTTGGCGAAGGGGGAGACCTCCGAGGAGACGATCAGGATGCGCAGGTTTCGGTCGAACACGGCCTGTCCTCCTTTTGAGCTAATGAATCTCGCTCAGGCTGACCTGCAGGAACTGGGCCGCAGTCTCAGGTGGGGTCGGATTGATGTAAATGCCGGTGCCGAGTTCAAAGCCGGCGTAGATGGTGAGGCGCGGGATGATTTCCAGGTGCCAGTGGTAGTATTCAGCCGCCTCAAGATCCACCGGCGCGGTGTGAAGCACCAGGTTGAAGGGCGGATGGTCTAGTGACCCCAAAAACCGGATGAAGGTCTCCTTGAGCAGGCGCGCCAGGCTTTCCATCTGCTGGTCGGTCAAGGCGTCGAAGTCCGAGTGGTGATCACGGGGGAGAATCCAGGTTTCGAAGGGCGAGCGGGAGCTGTAGGGGCAAAAGGCCACAAAGCCCTGGTTCTCCTCGACCAGCCGTTCCCCATCGAGAAACTCCCGCTTGAGCAGGTTGCAGTAGATGCATTCGCCCTGCCGTTCGTAGTACCGGAGAGCGCCTTCGAGTTCCTGGGCGATGACCGTCGGGATCACTGGCGTAGCGATGAGCTGAAAGTGGGGATGCTCCAGGGAGGCCCCGGCCGTGGCGCCGTGGTTTTTGAAGATCTGGATATACCGCAGGTTCTTGTCTCTCCGAAGGTCGGCGAAGCGGTCCCGCAGCGCCCGCAGGACGGAGCAGAGCTGGTCCACGGAGTGGGTGGACAAGTCGGAGTCGTGTTCGGGGGACTCGATGATCACCTCGTGCGCCCCGTACCCTGCCTGCCAGTGGTAGAAGTCATTCCCCAGGTTCATCGCCGCCGGCTGTTCCTCGATGGCCAGGGCGGGGAACTTGTTCGGGACGACCCGGACCGACCAACCCGGCTTATCCCGTCCGCCGGATGGACGGTAGGCCATGATCTCGGGAGGTGTCATCGCCTCGTGTCCGTAGCAGAAGGGGCAGGACTCGGGTCCCTTCCGCTGCTCCGCCGGGCGTTTGAAGTCAGAGGGGCGCTTGGCCCGCTCGGTGGCGATGACCACCCAGGTTCCGGTGATAGGGTCCTGTCTCAGTTCAGGCACCAGATCTCCTCCTCTAAGCTTGCCCCGCCGGGACGACGGCGCGGTGCGCGGCCGGTGCGGAGCGGAAAACCTTCACGTCCAGGTCGGGAAAGAGGTTGTCCCGCCCCTCCACTTCGCTAAGCCACCCTTCGTCCAGCCGGCCGGCCAGCAGGTCCTCGTAGAGGCGGGTAAAGCGGCCCAGATGGTCTTTGAACCGGCGCACCGCATACTGAACGGTGGTTCCCGTCTTCATAATGAACGACCAGTCCGAGGCCTGCGCCAGGAGCAGTTCCCGGGCCGCCTGACGGAGGGCTCGCTGCTGCCAGGGATCCGGTTCAGGGAAGCGTTCGACCAGTTCGGCCAGGCGCTCGGCCGCCTTGTGCAGGTGACGGTAGGTCCAGTCGTTGGCCCCGTTCAGCCAGACCTCGTGATAACCTTTCCAGCCCCAGCTCGACTGGGCGGGCATGGCGACCTGGTTGCGGGGATACTCGGCCAGGTAGTCCGAGAGGGTGACGGTCTTGATCGTCTCCTGGTCATAGGCAATCTTGCGCAACAAGAATTCGAGCCAGAGGGGCCCCTCGAACCACCAGTGGCCGAACAGCTCGGCGTCGTAGGGGGCGACGATGACCGGCTTCCGGTCCATGAAGCTGGCCAGGTACTCGACTTGCTTCTCCCGGTTGAACATGAAGTTTCCCGCATGCAGCGCCGCCTTCTCCCGAGCACGGTCAGGGTCGTAGGGTTCCTTGTATTCCAAAGAGGGGCCGGTGATGCGGTAATACTTGAACCCGGTGTGGATCCGCTGGCCCTCCGGAGTCAGGTGAGGGCGCAGGTAGTCCAGGTCCAGGTCGAAGCCAATGTCTCGGTAGAAGTCACGGTACTCGTAATCGCCCGGATAGCCCTCGGTGGCCGACCAGACCTGCTTGGATGATTCCAGGTCCCGGCCGAAGGCGGCTACCCCGTTCGGCGTGAAGACGGGGGCGAAGTTGGCGTAGCGCGGCCGGGGGGTAGCAAAGTAGAGGCCGTGCGCGTCCGTCAAGAAGTAGCGGACACCGCACTCGGCCAGGTAGGCGTCATGGCCCGGCAGGAAGGCGCACTCCGGCAGCCAGAACCCGGCCGGCTGCCGCCCGAAATGGCGCTTGTGCTCCTCTACCCCGATCTTGATCTGGGCCCGGACCGCCGCCGGGTTGTAGTCGAGCAGCGGCAGGTACCCATGGGTGGCGGCGGAGGTGATGAGTTCGATCTGGCCGGACCGCTCCAACCGGGCGAACGCCTCCACCAGGTTGCGGTGATATACCTGGTCAAACAGGTAGCGGGCCCGCCCAAAGCGGTTCTGGTACATCCGGGCCAGCCGGTGGAACTCTGGCTGCCAGCGGGTTCGCTCGACTTCCTTCCCGGCTAATTCCAAGAGGTTGTCCAGATGGTGGACATAGCGCTCAGAGAGGAAGGGGTCGGAAAACATCGCCAGTAGGGTTGGGGTGAGCCCCACGGTGAGCCGGAAGGGCACGCCGTCGTTCAGGAGGCGCTGGAACATATCGAGGAGGGGGAGATAGGTTTCGGTTAGGGCCTCGAAGTACCAATTCTCCTCGAGAAAGTAGTTGTACTCCGGATGGCGCACGTAGGGCAAGTGGGAATGTAACACGATGGCGAGATAACCTTTGGCCATGTTGCTCCTCCTTGCCTAGCGCACTGCCGTTTGCCGTTGGAACTCCAGGTGGAAACCTTGCTCCTCCCCTGTATGCGCCGACCGGGCGACGATGGGCAGCTCGATCCGCCCGTCGGGGAAGGTCATCCGGAGGGTGAACGTTCCGTCCGGCTGAAGGGCGATAGGCTGCCCGCCCAGGGTGAGGCTCGCCCCGGGTTCGGTGCTACCGTAGACGATCAGTTCCGCCCCGACGGTGAGCCAGAAGGGCCGCCGGCTCCGAGCCTCGCCGAAGGGACTCATGAGGCTGGAAACGCCGGGTGAGCTGACCAGCTCGCGCAGGCGCCGGGCAGCCGCTTTGAGCAGAGCTTCGGAACTTCCGACCTGGTCCAGGCCGAGGGAGAGCCGGTAAATCTCGTCCAACGTCAGCCACTCAGCGTCGGTCAGGGAAGAGAAACCGTCAGCCGGGGTCCGGACCACGTTGGACCGGGCGAGGACGATGAATCGCCCATCCGGCAGCAACAGTCCCAAGTCTAGACACCAATCCCGGTCGGGACAGCCCACATTGACGTACCAGGAGCTTGCTTCTCCGACGCCGATGTCCCAAAACCGGTGAGCATTGGTCCCGTCGAAGAGGAGGCCGGTGACGTCGTACACCCGAAGGGTGAGCCGGCCGTCCTCCCAAACCCGGGGACCATGTTGGCGTCTGACGACGTCGCGCAGGTTGGCGGAGACCTCCCAGTACGAAAAGAGCCAGTACGGATCGCGGGGAAGCACTACCACCCGGCTGTCGCCGTAGCCCGCTGGAAGCTCGTAGGGATGGACATCCCGGTATCCGGCGCGTAATCCCCCCGGCCGGGCGGCGGGTGGCGGAGCGGCGGCGTGGACTGGCAGAAAGGGAGGATAGACCTGCGTGACTGGGCGTGGGGTGTAGCGGGCGATTGGCGGGACGTACGCCGTTGATTGCATCGCCTGCGGCTTGGCCTCGCCAGAAACGAAGACAGATGCGTGCTTGCGTCCCTTGCCCGGCTCCAGACGCTCAGGCATCAACAACTCACCCTTCAAACTCTGCTTCCCGTCGGGTCCCTAGTAATATGCCATGCACTGGAAAGGCGTATGCAACCCGACGGGGTAAAGGATTCCCGGCAGGGCTGGGCGAAAAACGTGAAACGGGTGAAAAGATGAAGGGATTGCTGGCTGGCCCGTTCCGCTTTCTGCTGGTTTTGGGTTTGTGGGTGACGCTTCTCGCTCCGCTCCCGGTCCAGGCCGAAGGCCTCCCGCCGCTGCGGGGGCTGTGGGTCCCGCGCTGGTGCCTGAACGATCCCGGCTGGGTGGAGCGGATGGTGGACGATGCTGCCCGGGCTGGCTTTACCGCTCTTTTCGTACAGGTGGACGGGAGAGGCGAGGCCTATTACCGCTCGGATATCCTGCCGCCCGCCGATGGATTGAGCGGCTATGACCCCTTGGCGGCCATCTTGCACTTGGCTCATGGCCGCGGCCTGGCGGTCCATGCCTGGATCAACGCTTTCACTGTCGGGCTGCCGGGGCGCCGGCCAGCCTCGGCCAACCACGTCGTCAACGCGCATCCTGAGTGGATCACCCATGACGCGACCGGCCAGTCCCTCCTGGACTGGCCCCCGGAGCGAGCCCAGCGTAACCTGGTCGGTTACTTCTTAGATCCAGGCCTCCCCGCAGTGGCAGACTTTGTGGCGGCCGTGGTGACCGAGGTGGCGGAACGCTACCCGGTGGACGGGATTCACCTCGACTACGTCCGTTACCCCGGTCCCGACCTGGGCTACCATCCGGCGGTCCGGCAAGAGTTCGTAGCGACCTACGGCGTGGATCCCCTGACCATCGACGCCTCCTCGCCGCTTCGTCCGCGGTGGGACGACTGGCGGCGGGAACGGGTTTCGGCCGTAGTCCGGCGGGCGGCTGCGGCAGCCCGGTCGGCTCGCCCGGGCGTCCTGGTTTCGGCGGCTGTCTTCGCCGACCTGAACGAGGCGATCAATCTCCGCTACCAGGATTGGCCCCGTTGGGTCCGGGAAGGGTACTTGGACTTTGTGGCTCCGATGGCCTACTCCGCGTCGACGGCGGAGGTCGAATCGCTCCTTTTGGCTGGGTGGCAGGCGGCTCCACCCGGGGCAGTGTATCCCGGACTCGGGGCGTACAAATTCGGACAGGACGCCGGGGCTTTCGTCGGCCAGCTCAACGCCATTCTGGCCCATGACCCGGCGGGCATCATGGTTTACAGCTACCAGGCGCTGCAGGAGATGCCCGGTGTCCTCGGCCTGCTGGCGACTGGACCATTCGCTGAGGGCCTGCCATGAGCAGCCGCGGGAAATCCTACCGGGCATACCCGTCTCCCGGCCCCACACACTAGCGGCGGGGTAGACATGGAACTCATCGCTGATTACCACACTCACACCGTCCATAGCCACGGCACCGGGACGGTCGCAGAGAACGTCACCGCCGCCCAGCGCCGCGGGCTGGCCGCCGTGGCAATCACCGACCACGGGCCAGCCAACCTCTTCGGCCTTGGCGTGAAAGCCCCAGAGGTCTTGCTTTCGATACAGAAGGAGATTCAGCGAGTGGAGGAGGAGCGCCCCGACATCCAGGTGCTGGCGGGAGTAGAGGCCAACGTGGTGAGCGGGGAGGGGGACCTCGACGTGCCTGACGACCTTCTGCGCGACCTGGACGTGGTGCTGGTCGGACTGCACCCGCTGGTTCACTATCATTCGGCCGCTGACGCCTTTCGGTTGGGCCTGCAGAACCTCGCCGGCCGGGTCAGCCGAACACTCTACGAAAGGACCCGGGAGGCCAACACCCGCGCCTTGGAGGAGGCTGTCACCCGCCACGAGGTGGACATCGTGACCCATCCAGGACTCCATCTCTCGATCGACACCCCCCGGCTCGCCGCCACCTGCGCCTCGGTCGGGACGGCGCTCGAAATCAGCGCTGGCCATCCCTACCAGACCGCCGACTTCGTCCGCGTCGCTCGAGCGGCCGGGGCGGTCTTCGCCATCGGCTCGGACGCCCACCGCCCGGAGGACGTCGGCAACCTAGGAAGCGGCTTGGCGCTGGCGGAGGCGGCCGCGCTTCCCGCTGCGTTGGTGTTGAACGCCCGTCACTGACGGGAGGATTCGCTTTTTCGAGCGTGGAAGTCTCACTTGGCCAACGACTCGTTCGCTTAGCTAGGAGGAAAAATGGACGACCGCTTCCGGTTTGTCATCATCACTGGCCTCTCTGGGGCAGGGAAGACTGAAGCAGTCCGCTCCTTCGAAGACCTCGGCTACTTTTGTGTGGACAACCTGCCGCCGGCTTTGCTTCCCAAGTTCGTCGAACTCTGCGGCCAGACCGGGGGGAAGATCCGGAGGGTGGCCCTGGTCATCGACATCAGGGGTGGGGAGTTCTTCGACACGGTGGCTGATGCCCTGGACCGGCTCGGCGAGATGGGCTTTTCCTATGACGTCCTCTTTCTGGAGGCGTCCGACGAAGCGCTCATCCGCCGCTTCAAGGAGACCCGCCGGCGGCACCCCCTGGCTCCCACGGGAAGTCTGCAGGAGGGAATCGCGGGGGAGCGGGCCAAATTGGAGATGCTGCGCTCCCGGGCGACCAAGATCATCGACACGACCCATCTTTCTCCCCACCAACTAAAAGAGCAGATCATCCAGGCCTTCGCTACCGACCAGGACTTGACGGGGCTGAGTATCCGGGTCCTCTCCTTCGGTTACCGCTTCGGGCTGCCCCTTGACGCCGACCTGGTCTTCGACGTCCGCTTTCTGCCCAACCCACACTGGGTGGAGGAATTGCGGCCCCTCACGGGTCTAGAGGCTGAGGTCCGGACCTATGTCTTCGGCTCATCCCAATCCCAGGAGTATCTCAACCGCCTTACCTCCTTCATCTCCTTCATGCTGCCAGGTTTCATCAAGGAAGGCAAGACGCAGCTGGTGATCGCCATTGGGTGCACCGGCGGCCGCCACCGGTCGGTTGCCATCGCCGAGGCGACGGGGGAGTTCCTGCGGGGGCAAGGCTACCGGGTTCAGGTGGAGCATCGCGATGTGGCTAAATGACCTGCCCGGCTTGAAATGGCTTTATCCGGGGATGAAGATCAAGCGGTGGCTGTTTCTGGCCATCTTCGGCACTGTCGTGATGGCGGCGGGGTTGGCGGCCTTCTTCCCCGTGCGGCCGCAGGCGGCTCTGTTCAGCCTGGCGCTGGTCTTTGGCGGGCTGACCCTGGCCGTGATCGGGCTCTGGCGTCTGACCGGCTCTCTCGTTGGGGCGTTGCGGCCCGGCCAGGAGCGGGAGGACCTGGCGAAGGCTGTCTTCCTCCGGCGGCGGCAGGAACGAGGACCACGGGTGGTGGGGATCGGCGGAGGAACGGGGATGGCGACCCTGCTTCGGGGGTTGAAGCTCCATACCGACCACCTCGCGGCCATCGTGACGGTGGCCGACGATGGCGGCAGTTCTGGACGGCTGCGGGCGGAGATGGGCGTGTTGCCCCCGGGCGACGTCCGGATGTGCCTGGTGGCACTGGCCGATACCGAACCCCTCATGGAACGCCTTTTTCAATATCGCTTCCGCCAAGCAGGGGAGGGGCTCAGCGGACACAACTTCGGCAACCTCTTCATCGCTGCCCTGACCGCCATCACCGGGGACTTCGAGGAGGCGATCAAGGAGTCGTCCAAGGTCTTGGCGGTTCGCGGCCAGGTGCTGCCTTCGACCCTGGCTGACGTGGTGCTCCAAGCCGAGCTAACCGACGGGCGCGTGATTGCCGGGGAGTCGGAAATCACCCGGGCACGAGGCCACATTCGGCGCGTCTTTCTGACACCGAGGACTCCACCGGCTCTACCCGAGGCCCTGGGGGCGCTGGCCGCCGCCGACGTGATTGTCTTGGGCCCCGGTTCGCTCTACACCAGCGTTCTGCCGAACCTGCTGGTCGAGGGGGTTGCCGAGGCCATCCGCCACTCCCCGGCGGTGAAGATTTACGTTTGCAACGTGATGACTCAGCCCGGGGAGACAGACGGGTACACGGTCAGCGATCACGTCAAGGCGATCGTGGACCACGCGGGGGCTGGCCTGATCGACTATGTCCTGGTCAATACCCGACCTGTCCCGCCTCACCTGCTCCGCAAGTATCAGGAACAAGGGGCGGCTCCGGTGGTTTTCGACGCGGACCGCCTGGCGCAGATGGGGGTGACGGCGGTCACCGCCGATCTCGCTAGCCTGACCGACCTGGTCCGCCACGAGCCGGAGCGATTGGCCCAGGCGATCCTGGCCTTGCTCGGACCGAAATGGAAAGGCTTCCGGCGGGGGAGAATACTGGCCGGAGGTGGAGGCCTTGCCGGGGCGGAAGAACGGAAAACCTGAGCAGAAAGCCTTGGAGGAGGCTGTAAGAGAGGCGATCGCCGCCGATCCGGGGATGAGCGGCTATGAGATTAACGTCAAGGCCCGCGGGAGCGAAGTCGTTCTGACCGGAGTTGTGGACGTGCTGGCGGAAAGGGAGCGGCTACGGGAGATTGTCGCCGCAGTCCCGGGAGTGAAACGGGTCGAGGCCAACCTCACCTTGAGTACCGACGGAGCGGTGGACGACCGGGAGGTGAAGATGGAGGTTGCCCAGGAGCTCGCCGCTCAGCCGGGGCTCGACCCGAAGGACGTGGGAGCCAAGGTCGAGGACGGAGTGGCGGTTCTGGTCGGCCGGGTCGCCGCCGACGAGGAGGAGAAGCTGGCGGCCCAGGCGGCCGCTAAGGCCCGCGGGGTCAAGGAGGTCCAGAGTCACTTGGGGCGCAAGGGGAGAGAAAGGCGTGAAAAGAATTGAACTCGCCCGCCGCTTGCTGGTCGTTTTGTCCCTCCTGTCTTCCTTTGCCTTGGCGGGCTGCACGACCGGTGAGAATAACTGGACCAGGGCGGCGAGCCCGGGTTCGGAGCGGCGCCAGAGAGTCGTCCAGACGGTGGCGGCCGACCAGTGCAAGAAGCTGGTGCTGCGCACGGGGCCAGGCGAAGTCACCCTGATTGGCACGAGCGAACCGGTGGTTGGGATAGAGGTCGAAAAACGGGCCGCCGGGTCCGATTCCGCCGCGGTGGACCAGTATCTGGAGGGGATTCGCCTAGAGGTGAAGGCGGTCGGAGAGTCCATTCAGGTGACAACGCGCCTGCCTGAACAGGCGCCTGCCGGAGTGAAGCTGATCGGGGTTCGGTACCTGATCGAGGTGCCCCATCAGGTTCGAGGCGTTCTGGATGTCGAGGCGGACCAAGCCACGGTCCGGCTCACCGACTTGGCTGCCGAGGCCACCGTGAAGGTTCGCCAGGCAGACTTGGAGGTGCGGGGCTTTACGGGGAGCCTGAAGGCCACCGTGGAACAGGGACAAACGCTGATCCAGGGCTTGGATGGGCAGTTGGAGGTGAAGAGCGACGGCCCGGTCGAGCTCCGCGACGCCCGTCTGCGGCCGAGAGGGCGGGTCGAGACGGTCAACTCCCGCATCTGGGCGAGCCTTCTGGAGTTAGGGGTGGGGCAGTACGAGTTCCTGACCACCAACGCTCCCGTTCAACTTGCCCTGCCCTACGGGGTGGCGGCCCGCCTCCGGGTGGCCACGACCAACGGCAAGGTCTACGACGAGCTGCCCCTCACCTGGGTAGACCGAAACGAGACGGACGCGGACGGGGTCTACCATTTCGAGGGATGGCTTAACGCCGGAGGGGCGCAGGTCGGTATCGTGACGACCAACGCCGACGTCACCCTGACCTACCGTTAGATCCGGAAGGCCGTCACCGACGTCCGCAGGTGCTCGGCGAGTGTCGCCAGTGAACCGGCGAGGGTCCTCAATTCCTCAACCGTGGCCACGTGCTCTTCCGAGCCGCTCGCCACCTCGGCTGCCTGATTGGCTGCTTGGCGGGCGGCATCGGCAATGCCGCGCATGGCGGCGACGACTTGCCCTCCGTATTCGTTCATGGCGCTTGACGCTTTCGGCCCTCGGCGTCGCGCAGCGGGGTGTAGGCCGTCTGATACCAGTGTCCCGCCACGAGCGCCTCGCCGTAGTAGGGCTTTCCCTTCTGCAGCACTTGTTCGACGACATTCGGAGCGGCCTGGGTGCCAATGGCCCGTTCGTCCGTTCCCATTTTTCGTACCGTGGTCGCGATCCGGGTGTCGCCTTGGAAGATGGTGGCTGTTCCTCCGGTGCGTCGAGCGATCTCATCGACCAGGGCGAAGTTGTCGTTCATCCGGGCGTTGCCCTTGTAGAGTCCATCATCTCGAACCTCCCAAGGCCCGGGGTATCAGGCATCGATCAGAGCTTCACCTAAGGCCAGGTCCGACTGGGCCTTGCTGATCGCTCCCTGTTCGGCGGTTCGGCGAACCACGGTGAAGCCAACATAACTACTGACCAGGGCGAATACTAGAATCAACCCGATGAAGGCGATCGTGATGCGCATTCTTATGTTGACCTTGAACCGCAAGGCGTGCCACTCTCCCCTCACTTCGACGGCGGAAGGATTCGACGATGACAGTCAATAACCTGTTGGGCGGACCGCTGCGGTAACCACGGGGCGGCGGAAGGAGATCGGCCTCCTTGAGCGTAGCGAGGAAAGGGTGATTGTTTGGTGGGCTTCTCCCAAGACACCAAGGACGACTTGGCGCGCCTCATCCCCTCTCGATCCTGTTGTCGACGGGCAGAGCTGTCCGCCCTGATCCGGATGGCGGGAGTGCTGCACCTTGGCCACCGCAGCCCGGGGTTGACAATAGTCGTCGAGAACGCCGCCGTGGCTCGGTTGGTCCTGACGCTGCTGCGCCTCGTCTTCCGCCAGGAGGCGAAGGTCGTGGTGCGGCGTCGGCGCCGGCTGCGGAAGAACAACATCTATACCGTACAGCTTCCGCCGGAGGCGCCAGTCTCGGACCTCCTTCACCGTCTGGGGATCCTGGATGACCGGGAGGGGTTCGTCGCTGCCACCCCCCCGGACTTGAAGCGATGCTGCCGCAAAGCCTACCTGCGTGGCGTTTTTCTGGCCAAGGGTTCGGTCACCGACCCGGAGCGCGGCTACCACCTGGAGTTGGTGTTAGATACGCCAGCGCTCCTCACTGCTCTTCAAGATCTGCTGGCGCCCTTCGACGTAACCTGCCATTGCTCGGAACGCAAAGGGGAATTGGTCCTCTACTGCAAAGAAGCGGACCAGATTGCCCGCTTCCTTGGGTTGATCGGAGCCAGCGGCGCAATGTTGGCCCTGGAGAACGTCCGGGTCCGCCGCGACGTTCGCAACCGGGTCAACCGCCTGGTCAATGCGGAGTCGGCAAACCTGGAGAAAGTGGCCGGGGCGGCTGCTTCGCAACTGGAAGACATCGAATTGATCCACACCCGTTTGGGGTTGCGCCGCCTCCCCCGCCCGCTGCGGCAGTTGGCGGAGGCCAGGTTAGCCCATCCTGAGGCGTCTCTGCGCGAATTGGGGGCGCTGCTTTCCCCCCCGGTGAGCAAGTCGGGGGTGAGCTACCGCATGCGGAAACTGGCGGAAGTGGCACACCGCCTGCGCTTAGAAAGTTGTACCAAGGAGGGCAGGAATCGCGAGCGGGACACGCAAATATAGCACAGTGGTCGCATCCGCCCACGGTTACGACCCCCTAGATTATGGCACACTTAGTTAGTGGTTAGGAGGAATACGCATGACGGTAAGGGTTGGGATCAATGGCTTTGGTCGGATCGGGCGGCTCGTCTTCCGGGCCGGAATCGGACGGAAGGACATTGAGTTTGTGGCGGTCAACGACCTGACTGACGCCGCCACCAATGCCCACCTCTTCAAGTACGATTCGGTCCACGGGCGGTATCAGGGAGAGGTCAAGGGTGAGGGCGACCGACTCATCGTAGACGGCAAGGCGGTCAAGGTCTTTGCCGAAAGGGATCCGGCGGCCATCCGCTGGAGCGAGGTCGGGGCGGACATCGTCATCGAGTCGACCGGGCGCTTCACCAACGGCGAGGAGGCTGCCAAACACCTGGCAGGTGGGGCGAAGAAGGTCATCATCAGCGCTCCGGCCAAGAACGAAGACCTCACGGTCGTGATGGGGGTCAACGAGGACAAGTACGACCCGGCCAAACACAGGATCCTTTCCAATGCCTCCTGCACCACGAACTGCCTGGCGCCGGTGGCTAAGGTGCTCCACGAGGAATTCGGTATCCGGCGGGGCTTCATGACCACCGTGCACGCCTATACCAACGACCAGAAAATCCTGGACCAGGTCCACAAGGACCTGCGGCGGGCCCGGGCGGCCGGGGTGTCCATCATCCCGACCACGACGGGGGCAGCCAAGGCCATCGGGCTGGTTCTGCCGGAACTAAAGGGAAAGCTGGACGGCTTCGCCATGCGAGTGCCGACGGCGGATGTCTCAGTCGTGGACCTCGTGGCCGAGCTGGACCAGGCGGTGACGGTTGACTCGGTCAACGCTGCCTTGCGGAAGGCGGCCGAGGGCCGACTGAAGGGCATTCTTGGCTACTCCGAGGAGCCGCTGGTCTCCATGGACTTCCGCGGCGATTCCCGCTCGTCGATCGTCGATGCGCTGTCCACGATGGTCATCGGCGGCAACTTTGTCAAGGTGGTCGCCTGGTACGACAATGAGTGGGGCTACTCTTGCCGGGTGGTGGACCTGGCGGCCTACGTTGGAGCAAGAGGACTGCAGTGAACCGCGGACGATGGAGGTAGACCGGCGTGGATAAGCTTACCTTGCGTGACCTGGACCCGGCCGGCAAACGGGTCTTGGTCCGAGCTGACTTCAACGTGCCCGTGGATGAGGCGGGGAACATCACCGACGACCGGCGCATCCGGGCGGCCCTGCCCACCATCAGAAACCTCACTGCCCGGGCAGCCAAGGTAATCCTTTGTTCCCACTTCGGCCGGCCCAAAGGAAAGGTGGTCGAGGAATACCGCTTGACCCGCGTGGCTCAGCGCCTGTCCGAGCTTCTCGGCCAACCGGTGGTGAAGGTGGACGACTGCGTGGGCGAGGAACCGCGCCGGGCGATTGCCGCCATGCAACCGGGTGACGTGGTGCTGCTGGAAAACGTCCGCTTCTATCCGGAGGAGGAGCAGAACGACCCGAACTTCGCCCGGGAATTGGCCTCGCTGGCCGACCTATTCGTGAACGACGCCTTTGGGGCGGCCCATCGGGCGCATGCCTCGACTGCCGGGGTGGCCGCTTACCTGCCGGCGGCGGCGGGGTTGTTGCTCGAACGGGAGTTGGCGGTTCTCGGCCAGACCTTGGAGAACCCGAGCCGGCCTTTCGTTGCCTTGCTCGGGGGAAAGAAGGTCGAAGACAAGATCGGAGTGATCGAGAACCTGCTCGGCAAGGTGGATGCCTTGCTCATCGGCGGAGGGATGGCCTTCACCTTCCTTAAGGCGCAGGGGTATGAGGTGGGCAGGTCGATCGTGGACCAGGCCCACCTGGACTTTGCCCGGCGGTGCCTGGATGAGGCGGCCGAGCGCCGGGTCAGACTGCTCTTGCCCGTGGATGTCGTGGTAGCACAGGAACTCTCGGAAGACGCTCCAGCCCAGGTGGTCCCGGCCAACGCCATTCCTGACGGTTGGATGGGCCTGGATATCGGTCCTCGGACGGCCGAGAGCTTCGGGGCGGAAATCTGCGGCGCGCGGACGGTCCTCTGGAACGGTCCGGTGGGGGCCTTCGAGGTCGAGGCGTTCTCGGCGGGAACCCTCGCGATGTGCCAGGCGTTGAGCCAGGTGGAAGGGACGACCATCGTCGGCGGCGGCGATACGGCGGCCGCAGTCGAGCAACTTGGTTTCGCCGACCAGGTGACCCACATTTCGACGGGTGGCGGGGCCTCCCTCGAGTTCCTGGAAGGGAAGGAACTGCCGGGGGTGGCGGCCCTCTCCCCCCGAACGGCGTTGCAGACCGGTCACGAGCCGCAGGGATAGGGCTCAAGGAGGACGTTTCGGTGCGCAGACCGATCATCGCTGGCAACTGGAAGATGCACAAGACCCTCGCCGAAGCGAAGGAGCTGGTGGCGCAGCTAAGGACGCTGGTTCCGGCGGGCGGAGGGGTGGAGGTGGTCCTCTGTCCGCCCTTCACCGCCCTGGCGACGGTGGCTGAGGGACTGCGCGGGACGGGATGGGGGTTGGGGGCGCAGGACGTGTTTTGGGAGGAGAAGGGCGCCTTCACCGGTGAAGTGTCCCCCGGAATGCTGCGGGATGTCGGGTGTAGTCACGTCATCGTCGGCCACTCCGAGCGGCGCCAGCACTTCGGCGAGACCGACGAGACGGTGGCGCGGAAGGTCCGGGCGGCCAGGCGCGCCGGCCTCGTTCCCATCGTCTGCGTCGGCGAGACTCTGACCCAACGGGAGGCAGGGGAGACCGCGGCGGTCGTGGTGGAGCAGGTCCGGGGGGCGTTGGCCAGCCTTGAGTTGGCCGATCCTGGCCAACTGATCATCGCCTATGAACCGGTCTGGGCCATCGGCACCGGGCGGAACGCCACCCCTGCCGACGCCAACGCCGTCTGTGCCGTCATCCGGAAGACCGTGGCGGAACTCTTTGGCGCCGAGGTGGCGAACCACCTGCGTATCCAGTATGGGGGGAGCGTGAAGCCGGAGAACAGCGCGGAGCTGATGCGGGAGTCCGAGATCGACGGGGCGCTGGTTGGCGGGGCCAGCCTCGACGCGGCTGCCTTCGCCCGGATCATCGCTGGGGCGGCGGCGGGACGGTGAGAACGGCTGCTTCGGCAACGAAAGTGGTGCGGCCAGTAGTGCTCTGCGTCATGGACGGATGGGGGATCAATCCCCGCCGGGACGGTAATGCCGTAGCCCTGGCCAATACCCCCAACCTCGATCATCTCTACGAGCGTTATCCAACGAGCCAGTTGGAGGCGAGCGGCGAGGCGGTGGGGGTGATGGAGGGGCAGATGGGCGACTCCAACATCGGACACCTGAACCTTGGCGCCGGACGCATCGTCTACCAAGACCTGGTTCGCATCAGCCGGTCCATCCGAACCCGTGATTTCTTCCGGAATCCGGTCATCCAAGCGGCGATGCGCCACGCCCGGGACAAGGGGACCCGGCTCCATTTGATGGGGCTCGTCTCCCCGGGCGGGGTCCACTCGCATTCCTCCCACCTCTACGCCCTGCTGGAGATGGCCAAGGAACAAGGCCTGACCCAGGTCTTCCTCCACTGCTTCTTGGATGGACGGGACGTGCCGCCTTCCAGTGCCCGTGAGTATCTGGCCGAACTCGAAGCGAAGTGCCGGGAATTCGGGGTGGGGCGGATCGCCACGATCTCCGGCCGCTATTATGCCATGGACCGGGACAAGCGGTGGGACCGGGTGGAGAAAGCTTACCGGGCAATGGTCTACGGGGAGGGCTTGGCGGCCAGGACAGCCGACGAGGCGGTGGCGGTGGCCTACGGCCGGGGCGAAACCGACGAGTTCGTGGTCCCGACGGTGCTTCAGGACGAAGACGGCGGTCCGGTGGCGACCATTCGGCCCAACGACGCGGTGATCTTCTTCAACTTCCGCTTCGACCGGGCCCGCGAGTTGACCTACGCCTTTACCCGGGAAGACTTCGACGCCTTCCCTCGGGCGGAACTGCCGGGCCTCTTCTTCGTCTGTCTCACTCGCTACGACGAGAGAGTCCAGGCCCCGGTGGCCTTTCCACCCCAGCCACTCACGGATACGTTGGGAGAGTACCTGGGGCGCCTTGGCAAGCGGCAGTTCCGGACGGCGGAGACGGAGAAGTACGCCCACGTTACCTTTTTCTTCAACGGAGGGGTCGAGAAGCCCAACCCGGGTGAGGACCGCAAACTGGTACCCTCGCCTCGGGTACCGACTTATGATCTTCAGCCGGAGATGAGCGCCTACCCGGTAGCAGACGGCGTGGTGGAGGCGGTGGCCGGGGGAAGTTATGATTTGATCGTGGTCAACTTTGCCAACGGGGATATGGTGGGCCACACCGGAGTCCTGGAGGCGGCGATCAAGGCCTGTGAGGCGGTGGACGCCTGCGTGGGGCGGGTGGCTGAGGCGGTCCTGGCAGCCGGGGGGGCGTTGCTTCTAACCGCCGATCACGGCAACTGCGAGCAGATGATCGACTATGAAACCGGGGAACCCTGGACCGCCCACACCCTGAATCCCGTGCCCGTCTGCCTGATCGACGAGGAGCGAAGAGGAATGAAGCTGCGGTCGGGCGTCTTGGCCGACGTGGCGCCAACGCTTCTGGAAATCATGGGTCTGCCGGTTCCCCCGGCGATGACGGGCCAGTCGCTTTTGCATGCGTAGCACGAGTTGATGGAGGGGATCCTACGATGACGATTGCCGATGTCTACGCCCGGGAGATTCTTGACTCCCGCGGCAACCCGACCGTGGAGGTGGAAGTCGAACTCGCTGACGGGACGGTGGGCCGGGCTGCGGTTCCCTCCGGCGCTTCGACCGGCCAGTTCGAGGCGGTGGAACTGCGGGATGGAGAGAAGGAACGGTACGGCGGGAAGGGCGTTCGCAAGGCCGTCGAGAATGTCAACAAACTGATCCGGCCGGAGGTCATTGGCCTCAGCGCCTACGAGCAGGTCTGCCTCGACCAGCTGCTGATCGAGTTGGACGGGACACCGAACAAGGGAAAGCTCGGAGCCAACGCCATCCTCGGGGTTTCGCTGGCCTGCGCCAAAGCGGCAGCCGAGTCGCTGGGGCTCCCGCTCTATCAGTACCTGGGCGGAGTCAACGCCAAGTCGCTGCCCGTCCCTATGATGAACATCCTAAACGGCGGGAAGCACGCGGACAACAACGTGGACATCCAGGAGTTCATGGTCATGCCGTTGGGTGCCAACACCTTCGCCGAGGCACTGCGGATGGGAGCCGAGGTCTTCCACGCTCTCAAGGCTGTCCTGAAGGGACGGGGCCTTAACACGGCGGTCGGCGACGAGGGCGGCTTCGCTCCGAACCTGAAGAGCAATGAGGAAGCCCTGGAGGTCCTGGTCGAGGCGATCGAAAAAGCCGGGTACGAGCCGGGTAAGAGCGTGGCCATCGCCATGGACGTCGCTGCCACCGAGCTCTTCAAGGACGGGAAGTATGTCCTGGCTGGTCAGGGCATGACGATGGCCACCGACGAGTTGATTGCCTTTTACGCCGACCTGCTCAACCGTTACCCCATCGTTTCGATCGAGGACCCGCTGTCCGAGGAGGAGTGGGAGGGTTGGCAGAAGATCACCGCTCAGCTCGGCGGCAAGGTGCAGTTGGTCGGGGATGATCTCTTCGTCACTAACACGGAACGCCTGGCGAAGGGGATCAAGTTGGGGGTGGCTAACTCCATCCTGATCAAGGTGAACCAGATCGGAACTCTCACCGAGACACTGGATGCCATCGAGATGGCCAAGCGGGCCGGCTATAAAGCCATTGTCTCCCACCGCTCCGGCGAGACCGAGGATGCCACGATCGCTGACCTCGCAGTGGCGACCAACGCTGGGCAGATCAAGACGGGCGCCCCTTCCCGGACGGATCGGGTGGCCAAGTACAACCAACTCCTCCGAATCGAGGACGAGTTGGACGAGGCGGCCGCCTTCCCGGGGTGGGAGTGCTTCTACAATCGCAAGTGAGCGCCGGCTTGCCCAGCCGTAATCGGTTGCCCCGCGCCACTCGGGTGTGATATACTCATCACCGGGCATTGCCAGGAGGTGCTTGCGTTGCGGACTTTCCTGTTCGTCCTCCAGTTTCTTATCTCGGTTGGCCTGATCGTGGTCGTGACGGCCCAGTCGAGCAAGGGCGAGGGGTTGGGGTCCATCGGCGGAGGAGCGCAACTCTTCTTCGCCGCCAACAAGGGGATGGAGGCCTTCCTCAACCGGGTCACTGTCTGGTTGGCCGTGGCGTTCATGATCTCCTCGATCGCCGTGGCCTTGGTTAACTACTAGCCAGCGCCGGCCGCTCGAAAGAGACTGGTTGAGGGGAATGCGCTTCGGCGCATTCTTCTTTCTATCGCGTCGCTATCGTGGCTTTGTTGCCCAAGCACAGAGGAGGAGGAAGCAGCTAATGACCCGGGAGCAAGCGCTGAAAGAGGTCCAAAAGCGCGTCGCGAACAAGAACCTGTTCAAACATATGCTGGCCGTGGAGGCAATCATGAGGGAGCTGGCCGTCCGGTTTGGGGAAGACCCCGATCGGTGGGGCTTGGCCGGACTGGTCCATGACATCGACTACGACCAGACAGCCAACGATCCTGACCGGCATGCCCTGGTGGGCGCTGAAATCCTGGAGGGGTTGGGCGTGGAGCCGGAGATCGTATACGCAGTGAAGGCGCACAACGGCGACCGGCTCGGCATCCCCCGCCAGCGCCGGCTGGACAAGGCGCTTTACGCCGCAGATCCCCTGTCAGGTTTGATTGTGGCGGCGGCCCTCATCCATCCAGACAAGAAGCTGGGCCGGATCGACGCCGACTTCGTCTTGAACCGGTATGGGGAGAAGGGTTTCGCCCGGGGGGCCAACCGGGAGCAGATCGCCTCCTGCCACGAACTCGGCCTCGAACTGCGGGAGTTCATCGCTTTGGGCCTCTCCGGAATGCAGAAAATCAGCGCCGAACTGGGGTTATAGAGGCGAGGATGGTGGGCGGACAGAAGCCTCCCGAGGGAGAAAAAGGCGATCATCCGGCGGGGCGCCGGCGCGAAGAGCGGACAGTCGCCACCAACCGGACGGCGCACCATGAGTATTTCATCCTGGAGACTTTGGAGGCGGGCATCGTCCTGACCGGGACAGAGATCAAGTCCGTCCGAGGGGGGCGGGTCAACCTCAAGGATTCCTTCGCCAAAGTCGAAGGGGCCGAGGTTCTTCTGTACAACATGCATATCAGCCCCTACGAGTACGGCAACCGGGAGAACCATGAGCCCCTCCGAACGCGCAGGCTGCTCCTTCACAAGGGAGAAATCCTCCGCCTTATTGGGAAGACCAGGGAGAAGGGTCTGACGCTGGTCCCTCTCCGCCTCTACCTCGACCTTCGGGGCCGGGCCAAGATCGAGTTGGCCCTGGCCAAGGGCAAGCATGCCTGGGACAAACGGGAGGCCATCGCTGAGCGGGAGGCCCGCCGTGAGGCCGAGCGGGAGGCGCGGGAGCGGCAGAAGGGGTAGGTTGCACGCCGGCCGCTCCAGTGCCGTGACAGGGTGGTCGCCGGCGTGGTATAATCTTTGTGCGATCACGCGACCTGTTGGGGGCGCTTGGATTCGACGGGGAGTGTGGGAGCAGGAATAGCGAGCCGGGTTCTCCGCCAGCCCGTTAAAACGGTGGAAACGGCATAACTGCCGAACCTGTAGCTCTCGCTGCCTAACCTAGTTTAGACAGCCGTCGGCCCGGTTTCTCCGGCGAACCGGTCGCCGGCGTCATTGAGCCGGATACCGAGGCTCCAATTCTCGGAGGAGCGGGGGGAATCGCAATCGAGATAGCTGACGGGGTGGCCTGCCGGCCGTCTGCCCCGGAGGCGAAACGGCGAAGCCATAACGCCGCTCTGCGGAAGGTTGGCCGTAGCGTGAAACGACCGTGCTGCGCTCGGAGAAGTTCCTGCTAATGCCTCTTCGGACGTGGGTTCGACTCCCACCGCCTCCACCATCATTATCCGCACCAGGACCGAGATCGACCTGCAAGACGATCTCGGTTCGGTCTTTGTAAACGACCTGATGGAAGGACTTCGCTTGCCAAGCTAGAAGGAACCACCCAGGCGTACACTACTCAGTGAGGCGACAGGACGATGGATGTGCTCTACACCGTCGGGTACGAAGGAGCCCGGCTGAACGATTTTGTTGAACAGCTGAAGGAGCTGCATATCCAGCTGGTGGTGGACGTCCGCGAAAAAGCTTGGAGCCGAAAGCCGGGCTTCTCGAAGACATCGCTCAACACCGCTCTGGCTCGCCGCGGAATCAAGTATATTCATGTTCCCGAACTCGGGAGCCCATCGTCAATTCGTCGGCAACTCCACGAGGATGGCGACTACCGTCGGTTCTTTGCCGAGTATAGGCGGTACCTACTCAACCACAGTGACGTGGCCGACGGCTTGGTTGAAGATCTTGAAAACGAAACCGCCTGCCTGATGTGTTTTGAACGGGACCCCAACACATGCCACCGGAAGGTGATTGCGGAGTACTTGACCAGCATAGCGGGGCTGATGAAGGAGGTTCAGCACATCGATGGATGCCCCCCAGGGATGGGAGCGTAAGCGGATTCTCATTACCGTCAAGACCTATCCTACGCCGAGCGCCAAGTACCGAGAGACTGTCTGTACCGCAGGTATTACCTCAGATGGGCGGTGGATCCGGCTCTATCCCGTATCGTTTCGATACCGCCCTTACGAAGACTGGTACAAGAAATACCAGTGGGTCGAGGTAGACGTAAAGCGGAAGCTCAGTGATCCTCGACCAGAGAGCCAGGAGGGCCGTCGTGCTCCCTACGGTGGTCGAATCGGTCCATGTGCTTCAGTCTTCCGGGATGTCCCTGGGAGTCTTTAGGCCGGCCGAGGTTATCGACTTCACATGGGAACGAGACACCGAGGAGTGGACCGCTAGCGAGCAGGTTCGCCTCGGCCAGCTACATCTATTTGAAAAAGGCAAGAAGCCGCTCGAAAAGATTCCTTGGAAGTTTCATTATGACTACCGGTGCGCGGATCCGGCGTGTAAAGGTCATCATCAACAGATTCTCGACTGGGAGCTATTTGAGGGGTATCGACGGTGGCGGCATGAATATGGGAGCATCGACGCGACACTTCTGAAACTCAAGGAAAAGTGGCTCGATTGGATGTGGCGGTCGGGTCGTGATTCATACCTGTTCGTAGGTGCGCACTATTTTCACAGAGACTCATTCATGGTACTTGGCGTGTTCTCTTCACCCCTCCCCCCCCGAACGGTAAAGGTTTCCAAGGATTCGTCCGTCACCCTTCCAACGGAGGTGCCCCCATGTGCCGTCTGCTACTCCTCAGCTTGACCCTTTCCACTTTGATTCGCCAGTGACTACGGCCATGGAGAGGAGAAAAGCAGGTGTTAAAGGGGCGCGAGAAGAACTTGAATCCTGACGGCTGGAAGAGTCTGCTCATCGAGTGCCGCCTCTGTCCTCGCGCCTGCGGCGTCGACCGTCTGGCCGGCGAACGCGGGTTTTGCCAAGCCGGCGCTCTCTCGGCAGTGGCCAAGGCCTGTCTGCACTACTGGGAGGAGCCGCCGATCTCAGGGACCAAAGGGTCAGGAACGGTGTTCTTTTCTCATTGTAACCTGCGGTGCGCGTTTTGCCAGAACCATCCTATCAGCCAGGGTGGGGTCGGCCTAGAGGTCAGCGTGGAGCGGCTGGCGGAGATCTTCTGGGAACAGCAGGCCAGAGGGGCCCACAACCTCAACCTGGTTTCGCCCACCCATTACCTCCCACAGGTCGGAGAGGCTTTGGAGCTGGCCCGGGCGCAGGGGCTGGGCATCCCGGTCATCTGGAACTCGAACGGCTATGAGTCGGTCGAGGCGTTGGGGCGGCTGGACGGGCTGGTCGACGTCTATCTACCGGACTTCAAGTACGCCGAGGCGGGGCTTGCAGCCCGCCTGTCGGGAGCGGGTGATTATCCCCTCCGGGCGGCCGCCGCCATCCGCGAGATGGTGAGGCAGGTGGGGGAGACGCAGTTCGACGGGAACGGGCTGGTGCGTCGGGGGGTGATCCTTCGCCACTTGGTGCTGCCCGGCGAGGCGGAGAACACCCGGGCCGTGTTGGACTGGGTCCGGAACAACCTGCCTTCCGGTGTGTACGTCAGCCTGATGGCCCAGTACACGCCAGCTCACCTGACGGCCGAACCGGACGCGGCGCGGCGGTTTGGAGCCCTGAGCCGGGCGCTCTTGCCCAGGGAATACGAGGAAGCAGTGGACTACTTCCTGGCGATCGGCTTGGAGAACGGGTTCGCCCAGGAGCTGGACTCAGCCACCCTGGCCTACACCCCCTCCTTTGACCTCGACGGCGTCGGACAGCCGTAGCCCGATTAAGGCGGCGTCCTTTTGGGCCAAACCGAGTAGAATCTCCCAGAGGCGGGGAGCGCGTTTCTTCAGGTTTACTGGCCGGCGTTCCGGGCCGAGAAAGGCGTGGACGGTCGAGCCCTCGGCGATCAGGGTGGCGTCGCGGGTTACCCGATAGGCGAGGGAGAGGCGGGCAGGCGTCAGTTGCGCCAGCGAACACTCCACTTCCAGAATGTCATCGTACCGGGCGGGAGCATGGTAGCGGCAATCGGCTGCTAAGACTGGCAGGAAGATCCCCTCTCGTTCGAAATCAGCGTATGAAGTGCCCGAGGTGCGTAAGAACTCGGTCCGCGCTGCTTCGAACCAGACAAGGTAGTTGGCGTGGTGGGCGATACCCATCTGATCAGTTTCAGCGTAGCGGACCCTCAAGGTGACGCTCCGGCTCATTCTGCCTTCTCCCTTCGACTTTCCAGCTTTCCTCGAGTCTCTGGTTCGACGCCGGGGATAATCGCTCCTTCGGCGCACCGGCCGGGGTTGTCTCGAGGAGTTTTCCGCAATGTGCAAACAACCGCATGTATACACGTCACATCGTGGAAAAACAGTAGGGCTGACTGGTGGGAAACCGAATAAAGAAAAACATGCCGGATCATTCGTAACCACCACTCGAACTTCGAGTAGGGAGTAGGAAGGAGGACACGGCATGAGTTACAGCAAGGGTATTAACGCTAGTGCCGCCACCCTGACCAGGAACCGGACCCCGGATAGCGTATCGTCGCTGAGCGGCCTCTGCGCAACCTGCGTGGAGGGGTGTCCGGGGCTCTGCGAGGTCGGACGATCGGCGGTCCGGGGGGTGGAGGCGATCTACCCCCAACCCTTCGGCGCCATGACGACGGGGGCGCAAAAGGTCTATCCCCTGGACTTGTCGCACTTCAACATCATGGGCACGGTGATGGGGGCCGAGGGGATAGAACCCGACAGCGACAAAGCCATCTTTCCGGCAGTGAACCTGGAGAGCGCGGTCGGGGCCGATGGCGGGTTGAAGCTATCCCTTCCGCTGGTCATTCCCGGGTTGGGTTCGACTAAGGTCGCTCGGGACAATTGGGACGGACTGGCAATTGGCGCGGCCCTCTCCGGGGTGAGCCTGACCATCGGGGAGAATGTCTGCGGGATGGACCGGGAGTGTGAGATCGTTCACGGCCGGGTCAAACGTTCGCCGGACCTTGAACGCCGAGTCAAGCTGTATCAGGAATGGGCGACCAAGGGACGTGGCACCGTCGCGGTCCAGGCCAACGTAGAAGACACGCGTCTGGGCGTTCAGGAGTACGCAATTGAGAAGCTGGGCGTCGAAGCAGTCGAGCTGAAGTGGGGCCAAGGGGCCAAGAACATCGGGGGAGAGGTAAAGATCTCCTCACTCGACCACGCCCGTGAGCTGAAGGAGCGGGGTTACATCGTTCTGCCCGATCCGGAAGATCCAACCGTGCAGGAGGCGTTCAGGGAGGGCGCCCTCCGGGAGTTCGAACGCCATTCCCGGGTGGGCATGGCGGACGAAGAGGCTTTCCACCGGCGGGTTGAGCAACTCCGCCGGGCTGGTGCCCGGTACGTTTTCCTGAAGACGGGTGCCTACCGCCCGGCTGACTTGGCCAGGGCGATCAAGTGGGCCTCCGATGCCCGGATCGACTTACTCACGGTGGACGGGGCCGGGGGAGGAACGGGGATGAGCCCCTGGCGGATGATGAACGAGTGGGGTATCCCCACTGTGTTCCTCGAGGCGCTGCTCGTCTCGTACATGGATCGGTTGGCGGCTCAGAAGGCCTATCTCCCGCCGGTGGCGATCGCCGGAGGCTTCGCCCTGGAAGACCAGGTCTTCAAAGGCCTCGCCCTGGGGGCTCCCTACGTCAAGGCAGTGGGGTTGGCTAGGGCTCCCCTGACTGCTGTGCTCGTCGGGAAGACGGTCGGACAGATGCTGGAACGAGGGAAGGTGCCCACCGAATGGGCCAAGTACGGCGACCAGGTGGAACAGGTCTTTCTGGCGGCTCACCGACTCCGGGCGGCCCTGGGAGCCGATTTTGCGAAGGTGCCGCCGTCTGCCGTCGGCTTGGTCAGCTACTTCGAGCGAGTGGCGCAAGGATTGCGCCAGTTTATGTGCGGAGCCCGCAAGTTCCAGGTGGGCCTTTTGGGGCGTGACGACCTGGTAGCGCTTACCCCCGAAGCTGCCCGGGTGACCGGCGTTTCCTACGTGACGGAGGCCGATGCGGACGAAGTCGAGGAAATCCTCTCCGGTCGGCGGGTCTCCCTCGCCGGCTAGGGGCCACTCGCACCATCTCAACTAAAGAGAGTTGACAAGGCCATCCCAGGCTTTCGGGATGGCCTTTTTATGTCTGCGCCAAGCCTTCCAGCGCTGGCCGTCACTGGCGGAACCCCCGCTCCTCGGAAGTCATAGGATGAAGCGACTATGGGACAAAGGAGGAGAGACCGGCGTGGAAACCAGAAAGGCGAGGCTCGCCCGAGCCTACATACCGTTTCAGGTGTGGGGGCCCACCTTCCCCTGGGAAGAGGGGCTCGCCAAGGGAACTATCTTTCCCGAATTGTACCAGCCATACCACCCGCATGAATACCTGCACCGCCCCCACGAAGGGAGGTAAGACAAGTGAGCGACGAACGGAAAGACTTGTTGATGCGGCTGATGGTTGCCGAGTTTGCCGCGGTCGACCTCAACCTCTACCTGGACACCCATCCCCGCGACGGCCGAGCTCTAATGGCCTACGCCAAGGCGAGCGAGGAGGTAATGATGCTTCGCCATGAGTACGAGGAAAAGTACGGCCCCCTGGTAAACTTCGGCCACTCCCATTCGATCGGCAAGGACGCCCACTCCTGGCTATGGCTGAACGAACCCTGGCCCTGGGAAGTCACTTCATAGGTGGGGGGAGCAAGCATGTGGCTTTATGAAAAGAAGCTCGAGTATCCCGTGAGGGTATGTGGTCCCAACCCGCGTCTGGCCAAGAGTATCATCACCCAGTATGGCGGACCTGATGGAGAGCTGGCCGCCTCGCTGCGGTACCTGACTCAGCGGTATACTATGCCAATTCCCCAAGCCAAGGCGACCTTGACGGACATCGGCACGGAGGAGCTGGCCCACATGGAAATTGTGGCGGCGCTCGTCTATAACCTGATCAAAGACGCCTCGGTCGAAGAGATCAAAGCAGCTGGGCTGGACGGGTACTACGCCGACCATGACAAGGCGCTATACTTCGTCAACGGCGAGGGGGTGCCGTGGACGGCCAGCTACATCCAGTCGAAAGGGGACCCCGTGACCGACCTCCACGAAAACATGGCGGCCGAAGAGAAGGCCCGGTCCACCTACGAGTGGCTGATCAACCTCTCCGATGACCCAGACGCCACCGATGTCCTGAAGTTTCTCCGCGAGCGCGAGATTGTGCATTTTCAGCGGTTTGGCGAGACGCTGATGCTCGTCCAAGAGTGGAGGGAGGGGCGAAAGTATTTCTGAGGCCTAACGCCCGGTAGGGGCCCTGCGGCGACGGCTGGGGGCGGGCGAAGGGGGCGGCTCGGAGACCTTCGGCGGAATGACGGCGATGAGGGTCTCCGGGCGGCCGTCGCCCCAAACGACAGCCCATGTGTCAGCGGTCTTGTCGTAGCGTATCTGTTGGCAGTCCTCCGCACTGGTGGAGGCCAAGGCAACCAGTTGACCAAGGTCATGGCGAGAGCCGGCGAGGAAAGCCCCACCCTTGGCTGTCCACTCGGTCGCCCAGCGGAGCAGGTGCATCGCTTGTTCCAGGCGACCAAGTCGGGCTTCCAAAGCTGCCAGCTCTTGACGCCCGGCTTCCTTGGCTTGGCGGGCCGCCTCCACCTGGGCGGCCTCCCGCTGTGTCAGTTCTTCGGTGGCTCGCACCAGTTTCGTCGAGAGTTCCTCGGTCGTCTTTTTCAAGTCGAGGTAGGCGCGAAGCAGAGCGGCCTGGTTATCCGGGTCGTTCAGGTTGGCGCGCACGAACCGATCCTCTGGCGGTCCGCCGACGCGGTGGGGCATCTCCTTCCTTCACCTCGCGCCCTAGCTTGCCCTGTCTTTTGTTTATGATGCCCTCCTTCCCGCTCTGAGCGCATGAGGGCGCGGATCAACAGCGGACAGATCGGGAGGCGGAAGTCAATTGACTCTTGCGGATCTGGCTGGACTGCGCTATAATAACACCACGGCGAACGCGGGTGTAGCTCAGTTGGCAGAGCGCTAGCTTCCCAAGCTGGATGTCGCGGGTTCGAGCCCCGTCACCCGCTCCAAGAGAGTGCCAAGAGGCTGTTCCGAGAGCCATTCGGAACAGCCTCTTTCTTGTTCGCCAGCTACGGCCAGAGGACCTTGACCTCTCCCTGCGAGCGAAGCTCGGCCAGAACCTCGGAGGGTTCCTTGGCCTTCTGTTTCAGGAGGGTCTCCCGGATTTGATCCTTCTTAGCCTCAAGGGTAGCCGGAACGGCAGCTTTGTGATCCTCAACTTTAATGATGTGCCAGCCAAACTGTGTCTTGACTGGTGCTGAGATTTCGCCCGGCTTCAACTCGAAGGCCACCTTTTCGAACTCGGGCACGAGTTCACCCTGGCGGAAGTAACCGAGATCACCACCCTGGTCCTTGGATCCAGGGTCCTGGGAGCGAGCGGCTGCGATTTGGGCGAAGTCCCCCCCGGCCTTGAGCTCTTCGACGACCTTCTTGGCCTCCTCTTCCGTGGTCACCAGGATGTGGCGGGCGCGGACCTCTTCCGGTTGGCCGAGTTGCTCCTGGTTTTCCTGAAGGTACTGGGCTATTTCCTCATCCGTGACGTTGACCCCCTTGACGGCCAGCCGTTCCAGGGTGAGCTTGGCTTCGATCTCTTGGCGAAGAGTGTCGGGGGTCAGCCCGTTTTGTTTCAAGGCGGTCAGGAATTCGGGCTCTCCCGGGAACTGCCCGCGAATGCTGGCGAATTCCCGGTCGATTTCCTGGGCAGAAACAAGGTTCTCCCTCTTGTTGGCTTGCCGGAGGAGACGGACAGTGATCATCCGATCCAGAATCTGTGGGCCGGCGACTTGCTCAAGGACCGCCATGAACTCGGCACGGGTGATGGGTTCGCCGTTCACCATGGCTACTGGGTCAACCGAGGCTGCCCACGCCGGGAAGGCCAGCGAGAGAACGAACAGCAGGGTCAGGGCGAGTCGACAGACAGACAAGGCAGAAACCCCTTTCACGGCCGTTTTCCGGCAAGCCGGATAAGTTCCACCATTCTACGGTCTCTTTCCGATTCCTGCGGTTCCATAGAGGTTATCAGGTTGACAAAGCCTAGCTGCTGAGTTACTAAAATGGGAAGAGGAGGTTATCACATGCCGACATACGAGTACCATTGTCCGCAGTGCGGTCGGTTCGACCAGTTCCAGAGGATTACCGAGGCTCCCCTGCAGAATTGCCCTCGCTGCGGGTCGCCCGTCAAGCGGGTTATCACGGGTGGCTTGGGGGTTATCTACCGGGGCAGTGGTTACTACACCACCGACAATCGCTCGGAGGACTACCGGAAACGGGCCAAGGAGGAGTCCGGCGAGACAAAAGAGGCGGCTGGAGGCGGCAAGTGAGGTCCGCGACTCTTGCTCGCCGCAGGCCTTGGGCCTTCCGGGGGTCGCTACTTTGTGACGACCGTCTCCAGTTGCCCCAGGTAGGAATCGAGCGCGAACGTGTCGTGGCTGGTGAGAGAGGTGAATTCCAGCCCGAGAAGGAGCGAGTCCGGTCCCAGCTCGCGCCGCACCACCCTGGCCAGGGGCTTGACTACCTCGACGGCGATGAATTGCAGTTCGATTTCCTGCCCCAGGGCGAAAAGCCGCGGATCCCCATCCGCCAGCACCCGCGGCAGCGCAACCCCTGCGCCGCCCTGGCTCAGGTTGACCAGCCGTCCATCATACCAAGTCTCGACTGCCTCTTCAGTGCCGGCCTCCTTGGCAGCACGGACGAGTAGGCGGACTGGCAGGTTGGTGAAGTGCCGGGCGTGGCGGCGCCGGTGCAGAAGACGCGGGCTTCCCATTGGGCGCAGCCGAAAAATGGGGGGGAAGGCGATGCCATAGTTCTCCAGGCGGCAAGCCATCCCCCAAACCTCACGCCCCGCGGCGTACTCCACGTCTACCCGGAGCGTTCGGGCGAGGATGCGTCTGAGTGGACTCAGCTCACAGCGGGCGAGGCGAACCTCCAACTGCCCGTCCCGTTCTTCCTCTACCCGCCCCTCCAGCCTTAGGGGCGGCGTTTCCTCGGTCAAATAGACGGTTACCGCATGGCCTACCAGCGATCCCATGATTCTACCCCTCCCTGAGCTTGTTGTGGGCTCTATTTTCGTAGCATTTCCTTTTTCTCCTTCCATTGCCTCAGTTGAAAACCTCCTCCAGAGCTTGTACCAGCACTTCCCGGCAGGTGGGGATTGGCGGGTTGTCTAACTTCTGACCAACGGAGGTTGGAGTTCCTAGCCTGCACAAGACCTCCCAGGACCGCCACGATTAAGCTCAGAAGGAGGCACAGTTTTGCGCGATCGTAAGGCTCGTTTCCTAGCAGAGAAAGTGCTCGGCACCGTGTTGGCCTCACTCCTTGTCCCGGGAGCCGTGGGCGCTGCGATCCATACTGTCCGGCCGGGAGATACCCTCTTTCTGATCGCCCAGCGGTACGGCACGACCGTGAACAACCTGCGCTGGACGAATAACATCTGGTCCGACGCCATATACCCTGGGCAGACGTTGAACGTTCCCGGCTCAAGCCGCGGAGACAGCGGTTACAGCCTGGCTGACGGTTCGACCTACTCCGTCCAGCCAGGCGATTCCCTCTTTCTGATCGCCCAACGGTATGGGACGACGGTGGACGCCCTGCGGCAGGCGAACGGGATCTGGACCGATACTCTGTACGTTGGACAAACGCTGACCATCCCGAGCGGCGGGGGCGGCGCTTCCGGCGGGGGAAACGGGAACGGCGGCAGCTATACCGTTCAGCCAGGCGACACCCTCTTCCTGATTGCCCAACGGTATGGGACGACGGTGGACGCCCTGCGGCAGGCGAACGGAATCTGGACCGACACGTTGTACGCTGGGCAGGCCCTGACTATCCCCGGCGGTGGGGCGAAGCCGGCGCCCGGTGGCGGGCAGGTCTTCGAGCCCGGAGCCTCAGGCAGCAACGCCGTCTGGGGGCACAAGTACGTGATTACCAGACAGGGATACGAGCTTCTGGCTCGCCTCGTCTCGGCGGAGGCCCAGGGCGAGCCATATGCCGGCCAGGTGGCGGTGGCGGCGACGGTCCTGCGCCGCCTGACCGACTATCGCTTCCCTGACACCCTGTACGGAATTATCTATCAGGTTTGGGATCGCTACTACTACCAGTACAGCCCAGTGGAAAACGGGACGATCAACAATCCGGCGGTGTCCTCCGCCTACAGTGCGGTGATGGATGCTCTAAACGGAGCTGATCCTTCCAACGGAGCCAACGGGTTCTACAACCCGGCCGGCACGGAGAACACCTGGGTTACCCAGCAGCCGGTGACTGCGGTGATCGGCGACCACGTCTTTTTCCGCTCGTAGCTGCTCACTCAGGTCCTGGGAGGTGGAGGCTGTCCCGAAGCATGGGGGGCAGCCTCTTCTGATGTCCCAGCAGGATTAGCGGGGAAAGGCAAGGAATATGGGGAATGCCTGTTAAGGAGGTGCCTGGTGATTCGTCCCATCCGCTGCCTTTGCTGCCTTGTCCTGGTCTGCAGCCTCGCCTTCTATCCGGACTGGTTCGGCCTGTCTGCCCGGGCTCAGAATGATCGCCCCGAGCCCCGAGTGGCGGTCCTGATGTATCATCACTTGAGTGTCAATCCCACCAAGGGCGGGACGATCACCCCCGAGCTGTTCCGGCAACACCTGGAGACCATCCGCCGTTTGGGCCTGCCGGTGATCAGCTTGAACCAGTTGGCCGCCTTCCTTGACGGTCAACTGGACTTGCCCCCTGCCTCCGTGGTTCTTACCTTCGACGACGGCTACCGGTCTTTCTACACGGATGTCTTTCCCGAGTTGCGGGCGTTCAACGTCCCGGCAGCGGTCTTTGTCATCGTTCGACCGACCGAGTACCCAGAGACGGCGCGCCCCGCCCTGCCGCACCTTTCTTGGGGGGAACTCCGGGAAATGCTAGCTTCCGGGTTGGTCACCGTGGGGTCTCACAGCTATGACCAGCACCGGTTCGTGGCGTTGCCGGATGGGAAGACCGCCCCGGCGCTGATTTCGCGCACCTTCCTTGCTGGTCCCCAACGGGGGGAGACGGTGGATGAGTATGAAAACCGGGTGCTGGCTGATTTTGGTCGAGCCAACCAACTCTTTCAGAAAAACCTCGGCTCTGTTCCAAAGTACTTTGCCATCCCCTACGGGCGATACGACCCGTGGTTGGTTCGCCTCGCCAGGGTGAGCGGTTATCAGTTTGTCTTCACCACCCAGCCGGGGGTGGTGACTCGCTCGAGCGACCCCTTAGCGCTCCCGCGCTACAACGCCGGCAGCCAGACGGTCTCTGCCACGGAGCTGGAACTTCTGCTGCGCAACGCCCTGGGCCTCCCCGCAGTGCCCAATGGAAAAAGCTGATAACGGAGGATGGAAACCATGACCGACCCGCGTCTTGACCAACTAGCCCGAACCATCATCCACTACTCGGTCGACCTGCAGCCGGGGGAGCGAATCCTCATCGAGTGCATCGGCCCGGCCACTCAACTGGCGGCCGCCTTGGTCCGCCAAGCTTATGCCGCCGGGGGACAGCCCTTCCTGACCCTCAAAGACCCTGGCCTTGAGCGGGAGCTTTTGTTGCACGCCGCTGAAGAGCAGGTCAAAGCGATGGCGGCGTGGGAGATTGCTCGGATGGAGAAGATGCAGGCCTATGTCGGGCTTCGAGCCCCGGAGAACGCCAATGAGCAGGCGGACGTCCCGCCCGACAAGAGCGCCCTTTGGCGGACTCACTTCTGGAAACCGGTTCACACCGACTTGCGGGTGCCCCGGACGAAGTGGTGCGTTCTGCGCTACCCGACCCCGGCTATGGCTCAGGCGGCTGGGATGAGCACTGCCGCCTTCGAGGAGTTCTATTTCAACGTCTGTACCCTCGACTATTCCCGGATGTCTGAGGCGATGGACGCCCTGGTCGGACTGATGGAACGGACAGATCAGGTTAGGCTGGTTGGGCCGGGTGAGACCGACCTGACCTTCTCGATCCGGGGTATCCCGGCGATCAAGTGCGCCGGCGAGCGAAACATCCCGGACGGCGAGGTCTTTACCGCTCCGGTGAGGGATTCCGTCAACGGAGTGATTGCCTACAACACCCCTGCCACCTACCAGGGCGTTCGGTTTGAGAACATCCGGCTCACCTTCAAGAACGGGCGCATCGTCGACGCCCGGGCCAATGACCCAGTTCGCCTGAACCGGATCTTCGACACGGATGAGGGGGCTCGGTATGTAGGAGAATTCTCCCTGGGGGTGAATCCGCATATCCTGCATCCCATGAACGAGGCCCTTTTTGACGAGAAGATCTCCGGCAGCATCCACCTGACCCCCGGCTCGTCGTACGACGAGGCCTTCAATGGCAACAGGTCGGCCGTCCACTGGGATCTTGTACTGATCCAGCGCCCAGATTACGGCGGAGGGGAGATTTGGTTTGACGGGCGGCTCATCCGCAAGGACGGCCGGTTCGTCGTGCCGGAACTGGAACCGCTCAACCCGGAGAATCTGAAGTGAACCGGGAGGAACGGCGATGTCTGGGGAAACCGTAGACGTGGCGATCGTGGGGTGCGGCCCGGCAGGCCTGTCGGCCGCGGTCAACGTGCGGCGGCGGGAGCGCAGCCTTGTCTTGCACGGGGTGGATTTCTGCTCCCCCAAGCTCCACCGGGCGCCGGAAGTCACCAACTACCTGGGATTTCCCTCCATCACCGGGGCCGACCTGCGCCAGGCGTTTTTGGATCACCTGAAGGCCGCCGGCCTGAAGGTGCGGCCGGGCAAGGTCACGCGCATTCTGCCGATGGGAGAGGAGTTTGTCTTGGCTACCGCCCACGATACCTTCACCGCCCGGGCGGTGGTCTTGGCCACTGGGGTGGCACCGGCCAGCTACCTGCCTGGAGAGAGGAAGTTTCTGGGTAAGGGGGTCAGCTATTGCGCCACCTGCGACGGGGCGCTTTTCCGGGGGCGGACCGTGGCGGTGGTCGGCGCCGGAGCAGAAGCCCGAGACGAGGCTGCCTTCCTGGCCGAACTCTGTGCAAAGGTCTACTGGTTCGGACGGGTCGAGGAGGCGCCAGCGGCGGCCAACGTCGTCCCGGTCGCGGCGACCGTTCAGGCGATCGCCGGCGGTCCGGGTGGTGTCGAGCGGATCGAAACTGCCGGGGGAAGTTATCCGGTGGATGGAGTGTTCATCCTGCGGGAGGTGACGTCGGCGGAGGATCTCCTCCCGGGGCTGGCCCTGGTTGATGGGGCGATCCAGGTCGACCGGCGGCTGGCGACCAACGTGCCCGGGGTGTTCGCCGCCGGGGACTGCACGGGGCGCCCGTACCAGTTGGCCAAGGCGGTTGGGGAGGGACTGGTGGCCGCCTTGTCGGCTGTGCAGTATGTGGAGGAACGGCGAGCCGCTGTTCGCAGCGGCGCCACCCCACTTCGGGCTCCGGGAGAGTAACCCAACATCCGACTCAGGAGAGGCGGGGGAGAAGATGAGGAAACCGAGAACCTCCGGGGTATGGCCGAGGGTGTCCCTGGTTGTGTTGTGCTGTGTACTATGGCTGGTGGGTGCGGTCGCGCCCGCGGCGGCGAAGAAACCGAGCGGACCTCCGACCGGGCAGGAGGAGGGACTCGACCAGTTCGATGTCGCCGTCGGCCGCCGGCTCTACCCCTTGGCGCTGGCCCGGGGCGGGGCCGAAGTCTCGTTGGGCAAGTTCGGCCGCCGCGTGCAGTCCGTGTTCGACGATTTGGCCCGGGCTGCCCGGAAGCAGCGCCGCCTGGACTACTCCCTGCATGTGCTCTCCTCCCGGGAACGCCTGGATGCCTGGGCCTTGCCGGACGGGAGTGTCTTCGTCACGGTGGGGTTGCTGTATCGCCTGCGGAGCGAGGACGAGGTGGCCGGCGTTCTGGCGCATCAACTGGCCCACGCGGTGCTGCGCCATAACCTGCATGAGCTGACCTCGCCGGAAGAGCAGGCGCTGTTGGCGGATATCGCCGCCGGGAAAGTCCCGCCGGTCCGCGAGAAGCTCGGCAGGGCCGGGCTCTCCCTGCTCGGGGAGTATTATCGGTCAACCGAGGAGAGGGCAGCCGACGCCCTGGCGCGCGGGTTGTCGCGTCAGGCCGGCTTCCGGGAGAGCGGGCTCGAATTCTCCTTCCGGCGGCTGGTAAATCGCCCGCTTCCGGCTTACCTGATGGTTCATCCCCACCCGGGCCTGAAGCCGCTCCCCAAGGAGGCGGAAGGTCCGTCGGTGATCATCATCGAGGAGGTGGAGCCTGCCTGGCCGCCACCACCGCCCCCTCCCCTCGTTCGCCCAGTGCCGCCCCTTCCGCCCCCGGCCAGGATCGAGCGGATTGCCACGCCGGAGCGCCAAGCGGGCCTCTCCCTGCTGGCGGGGCTCTATCCGGTGGGGACAGCCGAATCGACGGCCAGTATTGCGTTCAAGGGTGATTTCGGCTCGACGAGCGCATTAACCCCGTCCCCCTTGCAGACCACCGGTCAGGTCGGTGGCGCGGCGCTGGGGGGGCTGGTCGAGATACCGTTCGGCCGCGACTGGGAGGGGCTGTTCGGCGGGGGCTGGGTGACCGCCGACGTGTTCCGCGGGCGGCCGAAGGGGAACGGCGGCTTCCTCATGGCGGGGGTCCTCCGCCGGGGTTCGGTCGACGGCGAGGGCATTCGGTGGGCGGCCGGACCCTACCTCAGCCTCGCCTGGATGTCGGCGAATGCTGGCGAGACGACAGATGACTTGGCATTCGATACGGGAGACCCGCCTGAGGTCGTAGAGCAGCCTTCTGCCGTAACGGCCAGGGCGGTCGCCCCCGCCTTGGGTGCCATGCTCACCGTTTCGGGCGACACTCCCCGGCCCGGGATCGCCTGGTTCGCTGCGGTGGCCGGGCAGGTATCCAACCCGGGGGCGTGGAGCTACTCCGCCACGGCCTATAGCACGCAGAGAACGTTGGACCTCCCGGTAAGCGGCCCGAACGCCGCACCCCTCTCGGCTACGGGCGTTATGGCCCTGGGCGGGGTGGTCTTCCGCTTCTAAGGCGTCGAGTTGGTGACCGTGGCGACCATGGCGACTTCCTTGCCGCGGGCGGCGGCGGCGTTGTAAAGGACGCGCAGCCCGTTCCAAACCAGCTCGGGGTCTCCCGCGAAAAAGGTGCTGACCGGCCCGACTTCACAGGGGATTCCCATGGCTTGAAGCTCGCTCAGCGCGGCCCTGATCACCTCGTCCGAGTCGGCCGTGTCCTGGGGATAGAGCGCCACTTCACAGGAGAGCATGATGAAGACCTCCTTTCACGTGCATTTTCCCCGGGTTGGCCGGCGACAATCAAACCCGTCGGCGGCGAGACGTTGGCGAAGGGGGATTGCGTTGCCAACGCCAGGGGAACGCTATCCGCAGGCTGGGCGCCGGTGGGGATCCGGGGCGATGGCTGTTGTGGTGACGGCGGTCGTCCTTCTAAGGACTGGGGCAGGAGCGGCGGCCGCACTGCCCAAGGGCACCGGTTTTCCACCTTTGGCTGGAGTCCGGGCCACCTGGGAGAAGTGGCAGCTTCGCTTCGAGGAGTCGCTCAAGCAAGAACCGGCGCTTGTGTATTCGGTCCCGACCAGGGACAAGGTGGTCGCCCTGACCGTCGACGACGGGCCTGACCCGCGATTTACCCCGGCCATCCTGTCAGTTCTGGAACGGGAGCGGGTGCCGGCGACCTTCTTTGTGGTGGGGCAGAACGTGGCCGCACATCCGGACTTGGTGCGCCGGGCAGTGCAGGACGGATGTGAAGTTGGCAACCACACCTACAGTCATCCGGAGATGGCTGGGTTGACCCCAGAGGCGCTGACCGCGGAAATCGCGCGGGATGAAACGGAGATCGTTGCCGCAACGGGTCGACACGCCGTCTATTTTCGTCCGCCCAAGGGGTATCTGGATCGCCGGAGCTTCCAGGTGATTCAAGACGCCGGTTACCGCGTGATTCTCTGGTCGGTGGCGCTGGAGCACCACGACTTGCTGACCCCGGCGGCCATGGCGGAACGGGTGTTTGAGAAGGTGGAACCAGGGGCGATCATCCTCCTGCACGACGGGCGGATCGACCGGGCGCTTTCGGTCGAAGCCCTGCCGTTGATCATTCGGGGCCTGAGACAGCGGGGTTACCGCTTCTTGACCGTGAGCCAGCTCCTAGAACACGGCGTGCCGCCGGCCCGAAGGGTAGTGAACGATGCGCATCCGTATCACCGCTGGGGAAGTCTCAGCCCTCGCTGAACTGAATGAAACCAAGACCGCTGCAGCGATCGCCCGGGCCCTGCCGCTTACCGGCCGGGTCCATGCCTGGGGAGAGGAGTTCCACTTTCCCATCCCCGTCACGCTCGAGGGCGAACAGGGACGGGCGGAAGTAGCGGTCGGGGAGCTGGGCTACTGGCCGCCGGGTAGCGCCTGTTGCATCTTCTTCGGGCGGACTCCGGCGAGCGTCAGTGCCAGGCCGCGGGCGCTCAGCCCGGTTTATGTCTTCGGCCGGCTGACCTCTGATCCAGCCGTCTTTCGTAAGGTGAAAGACGGGACCACCATCCGCCTTGAAGCGGCCGAATAAACAGCATGACGCCGCACACCCCTGGCGAAGAAGGGTGGCCCCGGTTGTCGGGACCACCCTTCGGCAGGCGCCCTTTCGCCAGTAGGGGTAACGGTGAAGGCGATCTTCCCACCTGCCGGTGATGTATTTAGAACTCGGCCTTGTTGTGCGCACTCGACGTGCCCTTCTGCGCGTCGGGCTCGAGCGGGAAGGTCCCGCCCAGGTTGGCACGGAAGGCCTGGGAGACGTTGGCGGCAGCTTGATTGATCAGGGACTGCTCCGCAGCCGCAATCATCCGACGGACCATGTGACCGCCAACGGCGCCGCACTCACGGGACGAGATGTTGCCCCAGTAACCGGACTTGTACTCCGGGTTGATCCCGAGTTCAGTCGCGATCTCGTACTTGAAGTTCTCGAGACCACGCCCAGCGCCCGTCACGAGCGGCTGATTCCGCTTCTGGCCAAGAGCCATCCGTTTTTCCCTCCCTTCATTATGGGCTGATCTTAGCCTGCCCTCCGCATGTTGATTCACGCAGGTAGAATAATGGATGCCCTGGTATGGACCTTGCTGGCCGCAGAACGGTGCACATGCGCGCCGGTATACCAGGCTCTCACACGGCGGAGACTAGGCCCGAAAAGGAGGAGCGCTTGTGCAGGAAACGGTAACCGAACTGGAGCTGGCCACAGAGGCCGAACTGGGCGCGACGCGGGCGACAGCGCTGGAACAACCGGTGGATGACGGTTACAAAGGAGAAGCGGTGGAAGCTGCCCACTACCTGGCCTGCGCCCGCCAAGCTCAGCGGGAAGGATATGCCGAGATCGGGTTGGCGCTGGAGAAGATCGGCTTGGAGGAACTGGACCATGCCGTCCGCTTCGCTGAACTGAACGGCCGGGTGGACGACTCAACCCAGGTCAATCTGGCTCGCCTGCTCAAGGAAGAGCAAGCGTCCTGCCGCCACAAGGTCGAATTGGCCAGGCTGGCTGGCGAGGAGGGCGTCGAGGAGGCTCACGACTTCTATCATGAATCCAGCCGGGACGAGGCGCGCCACGCTCGGGCCCTCACGGGGTTGCTGCAGCGGTACTTTTCCTAGCTGGACAGAATGGTTGACTTGAAGAGGCTGCCCCTTCCTGGCGGGACAGCCTCTTCAAGTTCACTTCTTGTCCTTCCCGGCCTTGTAAGTCTTGCAGCAAGTCTTGGCTGACGTCCGGCCGGCCCGCTCGCCGGCCATCTCGCCGATCTCCAGGTTGGCCGCCTGGCCCAGCTCGTAATCGTTGCGGACTTCCACTTCGTCAGCGGCACACCGATTATCCTGGGCCCAGTATTGGCAGTCGTCGACTGAACACCGCACCTTAGGCAAAGCAGCGTCACCTCCCGATGCTAGGTTCCGTTGGGCGCTCAGTGTTTATACCGCCCTGCAACATGGCAAACTACAACCGAATCACAGGCGGAACGTTGGGAGGCCAGAGAATGCGACGCGCCCGTCAAGCCTTGCTGTTTGTTCTCCTTGTCTTCCTCACAGGCTTCGTGGCAGACTATTACCTCATTCCCCAGGTCAAGTGGTGGAGGTATGCGCGAGCTGAGCCGGATGCCGCCGCCAATGTGGACCTGATCGCCCGCTTGATTGCGGCCGAAGCCCAGGGCGAGCCGTATGAGGGGATGGTCGGCGTTGGCGCAGTGGTAATGAACCGGACCAACAACCCCAACTTCCCGGGGACCGTCCCGGGGGTCATTTACGAACCCTACGCTTTCGAGTCAGTCTCGATCGGCCTGATCTGGCAGCGAACTCCAACCTGGACGGAGCGCCGGGCGGCGATCGAAGCGGTCAGCGGCTGGGATCCGACCTACGGGTCAATCTTCTTCTGGAACCCAGCCAAACCGGTGAGCGGATGGATCTGGAGCCGGCCGATCGTCCGGCAGATCGGCAGCCATGTCTTTGCCCGCTAGGAGAGGAGGATAATCGGATTGCGCAAGTGGCAAGTGACCGCCGGCTTCCTGGCGGTCCTGGCGGTGGCAGCCCTTTGGTGGGGGTACAGTCAATGGCAACGGGCCGGCCTTCTGTCCAACCAGTTGAACGCCACCTACAATTCATCGTTCATGCAGTTGGTAAGCTATGTGGACGGTCTGGAAGCTGGATTAGCCAAGGGCTTGGTCGCTGGAACCCCTGCCCAACACGTCAACCAGTTGACCGACGTGTGGCGCCAGGCCAATCTGGCCAAGGAGAGTCTCGCCCGGATTCCGATCCAGCAAGGGGCCTTCATGCGGACCTCCAAATTCCTGACGCAGACCGGCGACTTGGCTTACGTCCTCGCCCGAGCGAAAGCGAGTGGCCAACCGGTCGGCCGAAAGGACCTGGAGAAACTGGCCCGCCTCCGTCGCGAGGCGATTGTGGTCGGAAGGGAGCTTCACCGCATCCAGCGAGCGGCGATCGCCGGGGGCTTCAACTGGCAGACCATCCGGCGGGGAGCGGCGACTGATCTGCGCCAGGGGACGAAGCAGGTGGCCGACGACGAATTCCAGCGGCTCGACCGGGCCTTGGCCGACTATCCTGTGATGCAGTACGACGGTCCCTTCTCGGACCATGTGGACCGGATAAGCCCTCGCGGTTTGACCGGCCCCACGGTCACCCAGGAGGAGGCCTCCCGCCGGGCCCTGAAGGTCGTTCCCGACCCAAACCGCTACCGGCCGAGGTTCAAAGGGATGACCCGGGGAAAAATCACGGCTTACGCCTTCGACCTGGTGCCGACCGGGAGCGGCCTGCCCCGGGTGGCGGTCGATGTCAGCCAGAAAGGCGGCCACATAATCTGGGCCACCAACACGAGGGCGCCGGGGGTGCCGCGCCTTTCCAGCCAAGAGGCGGTCCGGCCGGCCCAGGAGTTCTTGAAGCGCTTGGGCTTGAGCTCCATGGAGGCCTCCTATGCTCAAGTCATGGGCGGAGTGGTGACGATTCCCTTCGTCTCGGTGGTCAACAACGTCCTGGTTTACCCAGATATGGTCAAAGTGGCGGTGGCCCTCGACCGGGGAGACATCTTGAGCTTCGATGCGCTGCAGTACCTGACCAACCACCGAACTCGGACCAAGGAGGATCTGACTCCGAAGCTGACCCAGCAAGAGGCGCGGGCCAAGGTCAACCCCGACCTTCGAATCACGGCCACCCGGCTTGCGGTCATCCCGCTTGAGGTACCCGGGCAGGAGGCGTTGGCCTGGGAGTTCAAAGCCGAAAAGGACGGAGAGGTCTATTACGTCTACGTGAATGCCCGGACAGGGCGGGAAGAGCGCATTTTGAAGATCGTGAACACTCCGCAGGGCCGCCTCACCATGTGAGCTGCCGCAGCTGCGAGCCCTACAGGGGGGACTGCCGGGTTGCGCAAGAGATGGGGCCATCCCAAAGGCAGGGATGGCCTCGTCTCTCACTTCCCAGCAGGTTCTGGGACCAACCAGGAGAATCTTCATACAGAGGGCATCACGCAACGGCGGCCTCCCGCTGAGCTGAGCCAGTCAGAGGAGGAGGAGGAACGTGGGTCCGATCACCGTGGAGTGGACCGGCGGCATGGCCTTCGCTGGGGAGACCGGCGAGGGTTACCGAGTTCCGATGGATGCTGCGCCGTCCGCCGGCGGGTCTGGAGCGGCGCCGCGCCCGACCGAACTGGTCCTCGTCGGGCTGGGCGGCTGTACGGGAATGGATGTAGTCTCCATCCTGCGCAAGATGCAACAGCCCTGCGCAAGCTTCAGCGTGTCCATCGAAGCCGATCGGGCGGGGGAACATCCCAAGGTGTTTACGGCGGTGCGCCTGCTCTACCGCCTGACAGGGCAGGGTCTTGACCCGGTCAAGGTGCGCCGGGCGATCGAGCTGTCGCTGGAGAAGTACTGCACCATAGCCAACATGCTGAACAAGACTGCCACCATGACTTATCAGATCGAGATCAACGGGGAGCCGGTGCCCTGAGACGGGCATGCTAAGCCCGTGGACAAACCGCTGCTTCTGGACGCGATCACCGGCAACAGCCGCATGCTGGCGACTTTTGACCGGTGCGGCGAACTCCACCACCTTTTCTGGCCGGACCTCGACCGCCACCAACAGATAGGCCGGACGCTGCTCGGGCTTTTCCTGGCCGGGCGACGCGAGGAGGTGTTGTGGCTCTCTGGCCCAGGCTGGGAGCACCATCAGGAGTATCAGGGTGAGACGGCCATCCTCCACACCAGCGGGGTGCACCGCGAGGCGGGCGTGGCCTTTCTCTGCCTCGATCTGTGTGCTGCTGGCCGACCTTTGCTCGTCCGGCGGCTACGTTTGGTCAACCAAGGGAACGAGAGTTCCCACCTGCTCTTTCTCCATTACGCCGCCCTCCACCTGGAAGGCTCCCCTCACCTTAATGCCTGTTACTACCACCCAGGAGCGCAGGCGCTGGTCTACTACCGACAGCAAACTGTTTGCGCCATCGGCTTCGACCGGCCGGCGGCCGGTTTTACCTGCGGCCGGAAGAATACCGACACCTCCGCCCTGTGGGACGCTTCCGACGGACAACTCCACGGGCGCAGCATCGACATGGGCGAAGTGGACGGGTGCCTCTCCTGCGACCTCGGAACCTTGGCGCCCGGGGAAAGCACCGAGGTGACTGTCTTCTGGTCGTTGGGCGCCGGAAGGGAGGAGGCGCTTAGAGGGCTGGAGGAGGCTCGCCGGGTGCAGGCAGAGTTCCTCGTTCGCGAGACTGCCGGTTTCTGGGAAAGATGGCTGGCGCAGGGAGAGACGGCTCCCTCCCGCCAGGCGACGCTGGATCGCCTCTTCCGCCGCTCCCTCGTGACCATCAAGCTCCTCGCCGACGAGAAGCATGGGGGTATCATCGCCGCTCCCGAGACAGACCCCAACTTCGTGGGCTCGGGTGGGTACGGATACTGCTGGCCCCGGGACGCCGTCTGGGTGGCCACCGCCCTGAGTGAGGCGGGCCATCCGGAGGAGGCAGCAGCCTTGTACCGCTGGGCCCAAAGGACTCAAGAACCGGACGGCTCCTGGTACCAGCGCTACTACTGCGATGGAAGTCTGGCGCCCTCTTGGGGCCTGGTCCAGAGCGACGAGACGGCCTCGGTCATCTTTGGCCTCTTTCACCACTTTGCCCTGACTCGCGACCGCGCCCTTCTTGAGGAGCTCTGGCCGATGGTGCGACGGGCCGCGGATTTCCTCCGGCGGACGACCGACCCCGACACCGGTCTCCCTGGCCCCAGCATCGACCTCTGGGAGGAGCGGCTGGAGGAATCAGCCTACACCGCGGCAGCGGTGTTTGGCGCCTTTACCGGTACCGCCTACCTGGCCGGGGAAAGGGGGGAAGAGAAACTGGCCGAGGCGTACCAGACGGAAGCGGATCGCCTGCGCGAGGCCATCCTGGACCGTCTCTGGTACCCGCCCGACAACCGCTTCGTACGGGGGCTCATGCGCCGTATCAGCCGGGGGGAGTACCTCCGCCGCCGAGCCTGTGGAGAAGAGGTGTGCGAAGTCCAGGAACCCGGACCGGACTCCGGGTTGTATGCCGCCTATGCCGAGCCTCTCGATCGGGGCCTGGACGCCAGCCTGCTCGGCCTCTCCGTTCCGTTTGGGGTACTCTCTCCCCACGATCCTCGGATGCAGGCGACGGCCGACCAGATCGCCCAGCACCTGGAAAACCGCAGGGTGGGTGGGATTCACCGCTACTCGGGCGACGGCTACCGGGGCGGCAATCCATGGGTGATCTGCACTCTGTGGTTGGGGTTGTATGAGTTGGCCCGCGGTCAGGTGAGAAGGGCCAGGGAGTGCCTCGAGTGGGCGGTTGCTCACCGCACGCCGTTGGATCTCCTTCCGGAACAGGTCAACGGCGAGACGGGGGCCCCGGTTTGGGTCGTCCCGCTCGGCTGGTCCCATGCTATGTACATCCACCTGTTATTGGCGCTTCGCCGGCGGAGGGCCGTCTAGCACGACTAGCCGGCGCTTCTGGATCTTGAGACGGGCGCGATCCACCTCCCCTCGCCGGGAAGCGGGGACGGTTACTGTCGCAGGATGGCCGTCGCTGACGAAGCGCTGCTCGGGGTGGTTGGCGAAGTAACTTAGCCAGCGACCCAGCTCCACATCGGAGGTCTGGACCCGCGGCAGGTTTAGCGGGTCGAAGGAGTGGGAGTAGGGTGAAGGGGTGGGGTTCGCCCCGACCAGGAGCACCGCCCGGTGACGATAGGAGGTGCTGCCGTACTCCCCGGCCTGGGCGATTCGCTGATCGTGTGGCATGGCCCCAAAGGGGAGGGCAAGCGTATCCACTTGATACCCCGGGAGAAGCGTGGAGATGAGCCCGGCCAGGCGAGCGATTTCTCGGATCCCTGCTTCTGGGGTGGAGCGGCGGAGGTTGGCGTGATGGAGCGTATGGTTGCCCAGCTCAAAGCCGTGGCTGACCAGCCAGGCCAGCTTTTTCTGGGCTAGGGAAGGCTGGCCGAAGGGGTTGGCGTTGAGGTAGAAGGTGCCGGCCAAGCCCATATCCGGGTGGCGCCGGTGGAACTCGACGAGGATTCCAACCGCCGAATTCGGGTCCAGGACGGGCGTGCCACCGCTGGTCAGGTAGTTGAACTGCGACTGCCAACCGTCGTCGAAGGTCAACACCACGGGGGTATAACCATAAGGAGTAGCGATTTGCCCACTAAGCAGGGCTCGCAGGGAGAGAAGCCGGTAGCCCTGGTGGTACAGCGTCTCAAGATCTCGACGGAACTGGTCGGGGGTCCGGTTCCAGTCACCCGGCTTCGCCGAAAAGCGGTGGTAAACGAGGATCATGATCTGGCCGGCCTCGTTCGGCATTCGCCTGGTAGCGGCGAGAGGCGCACGCGATGCCTCACCGGAACGGGCGCCCGCCGGCCGCGGGGAGAAGGCCAGGAAGACCAGGGCTAAGGCGAAGGCCGCAACCCATGTGTTGAGGTGGGGGTGGCGCATCTCGCTACCTTTCCAGCCGGCGCAAGGCGCTTGCGGTGTAGCGGTTGGCGGGGTTCCAGAGGTACCAGTCGTCGATGCCCAAGTCGGCGGCGGCCTTTACCTGGGCGAGGACCTCCTGCTCGCCGTAGGCGTGCCGTAGAGAGAAATCCTGCAGCCAGGGGACTATCTCGGTGGCCATCCCGGCTGCCTTAAGCCGCCGGACGGCGTCGCGGAGGCTCAAATAGACTGTCCGGTAGGGTTCCACGTCGGGATCGCGCAGGCCGAATTCCCCGGGCGCGTAGTGAGAAGGATAGGCCATCGGGCTGATCCAGTCGACTGCCGAGGCCACCGCCTCCAAGTTTTGCCCTATTCCCAAGTCGTCCTTGACGGTCGTCACCAGGCCGAAGATGTCAGCCGAGAGACGGACGTTGTACGGGCGCAGTTCCTGCCTTGCGTAGGCCAGGAAATCCCGAATGACGTCGGCCTTGGTCCGCTCATCGTGGACAGGGAAGACCAGTGGCACGCTCCGGTGAATATCAGGGAAACGAACGTAGTCGAATTGGATTTCGGCGAATCCCCGGGAAGCCGCGTCCTTCGCGATCGCGAGGTTGTATTCCCAGACTCGCCGGTCGTAGGGGTTGGCCCACAAGTAACCGGCCCGGTCGCGGAAGAGACGCCCGTCGGGTCGCTGGACTGCCATCTCCGGATGGGCCTTCGGCAAGAGCTGATCCTTGAAGACGACGAGCCGGGCGATGGGATAGATCCTATGGGCGCGCAAAGTAGCCAGCAGGGCATCGATGTCAGCGACCTTGACCGTCTGTTGATCAACGTCCAGCCCTGGCCGCAGAGGCATCCGGTAGGTGAGGATTCCCTGATCGTCCTTGATGTCAATCACCATGGCGTTGAGCGGAGTCTCGTCGACCAGCCGGACGAGCTGGTTGAAGCGGGAGGTCAACCCGGCGGTCCAGCCCGTCACGTAAATCCCCCGGACCTGTTCCGGTCGGGGTATCTGGGGCCCGTCGTAGGGAGGGGGGAAAAGAGAGTCCCAGTCCGGAACGAAGGGCGAATCAAACGGGGTGAGGACGAGCCTGCCAGCTTGCTCCGGATGGACAGGGTCAAACAGCGCTCCCACCGGGGTCGCCGGCTGAGTTACGCGCCGCTCGGGGCGCGGGGACTGCGTCGTCCAACCCGTCCACCAAAGACCCAGGATCAGACCGGTGACCAAGGCCGCGGCAATGCCCACCGGCCGCCCTTCCCCTATGTTCACGCCGCCCTTGCTCCTCGCTCATTCTGCCGAGTTGTCGGACGACGAATTGGCTGTCTTGGGCGACAACACCTTGTGGGAACTGGCGGAAAGCGTGGGAGCCGCTAAAGGAGGGAACGGCAAGTAAGCAGCTGGTGTAGACTCCCCGCAGCCTCAGGTGAAGACGGTCACGACTTCGTCCAATGGGCGCCGGGGCCGCTGAGCCGGATCCTCCGCCGGATAGCCGACCGGGATGATGGCCACTGGCCGCAGGGCTGCCGGATCGACTCCGATGACTTTCGCCACCTCTCCCTCCTCGAACGAACCGATCCAGCAAGTCGCCAGGCCGAAGGCGTTCGCCGCCAGGAGGATGTTCTGCACCGCCGCGGCGGTGTCCTGAATGACATACAGGCTGGTTCCCCGCTCTCCGTATCGGTTGGCGATCCGCGGCAAATCGGCGCAGACCACGACCACCACCGGGGCCTGAGCCAGGAAGAGCTGGTGGTGGGCGGCTGCAGCCAGCGCCTGCCGGCGTTCTTCGTCCTTCACTACGTAGAAGTGCCAGGCTTGGACGTTTCCGGCGGAAGGGGCCAACACGGCGCATTCCAGGAGCCGGCCGACGGTGGCCTCAGGGATAGGCCGGCTTTGGAAGCGGCGCACACTCCGGCGTTCCCGGATGGCATCGATCACGTCCTTGGTCATGGATGAACCTCCTCTCTTGCAGGTTTTTCCCTGCGCCTTACCATTTTACCAAGCCCTTGAGTCCTTATGCGATTGCCGCCACGGGCGGCAGGCACAAGGAATAGGGAGACGGGCGCAGAAATGGGTTCGTCGGGCCGGTGGGCAAGACGTTGGCGATGAGCAAGGGGGAGATCCGCCAGAAGTACCTCCTTCGGTCGGTCCAGGGGCTCAGTCTTCCGGCGGCGGGGTAGGGCGCCCGGCGAAATAGTCGAGCATTACCCGGCGAATGGCCGGGCGGCGGACCACCGCAGCCGCCGCAGCCGCCTTGACCAGGTCGCCAGGGAGAAAAGGAAGGACGCCGACCGCCAGCGCCCTCCGCAAAGAGAAACCGGCGACGAGGGCGAACTGGGAGACCCCCAGCGCATAGACAACCACGATCCCGCCCAGGGCAATGCCGAGCAGTGTTTTCCAGGCGGGTTGCTTCTTCCGAACATCAGTGAGAAGCCCGATGACCCAGCTTCCGGCAACAAACCCCCAGAGGTAGCCGCCGGTGGGGCCGAACAGGACTCCGGGGCCGGCGTGGCCGCCGGCAAAAACCGGCAGCCCGGCCAGGCCGAGCAGGAGATAGGTCAGGACGGCCAGGGGACCCAGGTATGGTCCAAGGAGGGCCCCGGCCAGCATCACCCCGAAGCTTTGCCCAGACAAGGGGACCGGGCTCAAGGGAATGGGCACAGTCACGTAGGCAAGGGCGCTGATCACTGCCGTCAGTAGGGCGATCGCCGCGACGGCTCGGATAGAGGACTGGGACGCTGTGGAGTTCGTCATGCCTCGTATGTTTCGCTGTGACGGCGCATCTTCCTTCTCTGGAGGTGGGAATCATGTTCCGCAAGGTTTTCGGGTGGTTCATAGTGTTGGGGGCGCTGGTGGTGATGTCGGTGGGGGCACTGCGGATGGCCCGCCAGACGCAAAGCTCGCTGGAGGTTTACCGCAGTCCCTACGGCGCGCAAAGCGAACCCGTTCCCTCCGCGACTCGTCCAGCCCTCTCGCCCTTGACCGCCCGGGTAGTCCTGGTCGTGGTGGATGGCCTGCGGAACGATGTCTCCCATCAGATGCCGTTCTTGTCCTCGCTCCGCCCTCAGGGAGCGTGGACCGAGCTTCAGACCCCGGAACCATCCTTCTCCAAACCGGGCTATGCCGTGCTGCTCACCGGCACCTGGGCCGAAATCAATGGCGTGACCCTTAACGCCCACGCCGGTCCGGTGGCCACCGACCACCTCCTCCGCCGCTTGCGAGCGGCTGGGCTTCGAGTGGCGGTCATCGGCGACGAGTGGTGGGGCGAACTGGCCAACGGCGAAATCGACTACCCCTACCTGTACCCCGACGCCGAGACTCATAGCCCCACTTTCGACGCCCGGGTGGAACGCGACGCCTTGCGGAGCCTCAGCTATGATCCGGCGGCGTTTGTGCTGATCCACCTCTGCCGGGTAGATAGCGCCGCACACGAGGAGGGAGGTGCGGGGAGCCCGGCCTATCGGAGGGCGGCTTGGGAGGCAGACAACCGGCTCCGCCGGATTGCCCAGGCGTTGAACTTCGACCAGGACACGCTGATCGTAACGGCCGACCACGGTCACCTCGCACGGGACACCGGGGGCGGAGGTCATGGCGGCGGAGAGTCTGAGGTCTTGACCGTGCCGTTCGTCATGGTCGGGCGAGGGGTCCGGCCGGGCCGGTTGGCGCCGGGTGAATCGGTGGACATAGCTCCTACCATCGCTGCCTTGCTCGGGGCTGCCGCACCACTCGAGGCAAAAGGCCGCCCGCGGTGGGACGGCCTGGCGGTGGACGACCCGACCCGGGCTGCCTGGGGAATCACCCAACTCGCACGCAACGCCGAGTTCGCCAAGAGCTACTTGGGTGCCTTGGAACGAAAACCGGCGGGGCGGATCGACCAAGCCGTCGAGGCGGCGGTGGGCGCGGTCGGCGAAGCGGAAACTCTCAACGCCGCGGGGCGATACGGCGAGGCGGCCGCCAAGAGCGAGGAAGCCCGCCAGACGCTTGTCGGCGAGTTGGAACGGCGGCGCTCTTGGCGTCTGCTATTTTCCCGCGCGGGGCGGATTCCGGGCGGCCTGGCGCTCGCCGCAGTTCTTCCCCTGCTGTTGGGCCTCGGCGGTCGCCGGAGACTGGGGGCGGCGGTCGGGATCGGGTTGCTCTTCCTGATCCTGGACGCCCTGGCCTACGGCCTGCTCTTCCGGCACCCCTGGTCGCTGAGCGCCTTGCCGGGGACGGGAGTCTTTGCTTTCCTACGCCTCTTTGGCGTGCCCGAGTATGCCGCCTTGCTCCTGCTCACCACGCCGTTCCTCCTGGCTGCTCGCCGACGGCGGTCAACTGAGGCGGCCTGGGATGGCCTGGCCTTCATCGCTGGGCCCTACGTCGCTCTGTTATGGGTGGTGTCGCTGGGATTCGTGGTGAATGGGTTCCGGGTGGAGCGTTTCCTTCCCTCATTCCCGGTGGGGTACATCCAACTGGCGGCTCTAGTTCAGCTTGGCTTCCTCCTGCCGGCAGCCCCGTTGATGCCAGTCGCGGCGGTCCTTGTCAGTCGTGAGCGGCCGGTCCAACGTCGCCGACCCGGCGACGAACCGGCGCCGGGAGGGGAAGGAGAAGCATCCCGAACCCCAATGAAGGCTCCCCCGACAGTGGAGAACGAACGGGCCAAGCAGGAGTAGGCCCTTTCAAACTCGAAGAGGAGCACGATAGAGGGAGGCGGTTGGGCGTGAAGCGGGCGCCGACGATTCCCAAGCCAAGCTTGGAGCGGCTGTTCCTCTACTATCGCATTCTGGAGGCTTGCCGGGAGGGGTGCAAGGAGGTCATCTCCTCCGACGAGCTGGGCCGGCGGGCGGGCGTCGATGCCGCCCAGGTCCGGAAGGACTTGACCTACATCTCCCAGTGCGGCCGCCCCGGCGTCGGCTACCAGGTGGGAGAACTGGCCGTGGCCCTTGAGACGGTGCTCGGCGTGAAGCAGGTGACCAACGCTGCCCTGGTCGGGGTCGGCCGGCTCGGGGCGGCGATCCACAATTATCCGGGCTTTGCCCGCTTCGGGCTTCGTATCACCGCGCTGTTCGATAACGATCCGGCCCTCGTCGGCCAACGGGTGGGGGAGCATGAGATCTATCACGTCGACCGGCTGGGGGAGATCGTGGCGGGCGGTGGCATCCAGCTCGGGATCATCACCGTCCCTGCCCAGGCCGCCCAGATGGTGGCCAACGCCTTGGTCGCGGCAGGGGTTAAGGGACTGTGGAACTTTGCCCCGGTGACGCTGCGTGTTCCGCCTGGGGTGATCGTGCGTAACGAGGACTTGGCCGTGGGCCTCGCAACTCTCTCCTGGTACCTTTCCCGTTCGGCCATAGTCAAGTAGCCGGGACTATTGGCCAATCTCTTTGCCAAGAATACTGTATTCATGCTGCTCTGGGCAGGATTGGCGGCCCGCAGACGGAATAGGATAGGGTGAAATGCCGTTCCGCATTGCGGAAACAGGCCCCGGAGCAGGAAGATCGTAGGGAGTAAACTTAGACTGGCGTGCTCCGGGCGGATCGTCCGGAGCACGCAGCGTTTTCGGCGAGCAGTGGAGGAGGGAGCAGCATGTGGAAGAAGGACGAACGCATTCCTTCAGGGTGCGCCATCAGCGGCCTTATCAACCGGCGCGGCCGCCGGCAGGACGGAGAGGCGATCATCCGTTCGATTGCAGTGATGCACGACCGCGCCAACGGTCTGGGTGGTGGGTTCGCCGTCTACGGGTGTTACCCGGAGTATGCGGCCTGCTACGCCTTCCACTTGATGTACGAGACAGAGGCGGCCCGGGCCCGGGTCGAGGAGTTTCTCCTCCGGGGCTTCGTCATCCAGGGCGCCGGGCCGATCCCCACCCGTCCAGTGGCCTCCATTACAGACCAGCCGCTCCTCTGGCGGTACTTCCTTGAGGTCCGCCCTGAGTCCCTGGCGGTCGGGAACACCTACCTGACGGAGGAGGACTTCGTCGTCGCCACGGTGATGGAGATCAATGCCCATTTCGACGGGGCGTACGTCGCCTCCAGCGGGAAGAACATGGGCGTCTTCAAGGGTGTCGGCTACCCGGAGGAGATCGGCCGCTTCTACCGCCTCGAGGAGTATCAGGGCTACCTCTGGACGGCTCATGGTCGTTTCCCGACCAACACTCCCGGTTGGTGGGGTGGAGCTCATCCCTTCGCCCTACTTGACTGGTCGGTCGTCCACAACGGCGAGATTTCGTCCTATGGAATCAACAAGCGCTATCTGGAAGGTCACGGTTACCTCTGCCGGTTGGGGACAGACACCGAGGTCATCACCTATCTTTTCGACCTCCTCCAGCGCCGGCAGGGACTTCCGCTGAGTGTCACCTGCCTGGCTTTGGCGGCCCCGTTCTGGTCCGAGATCGACCAGTCGCCACCCGATGAGGCGGCCACCGCCCGGGCGATCCGGATGGTCTATGGATCAGGCCTGCTCAACGGGCCGTTCGGCGTCATCGTGGCCAACCGGTCAGGGATGATCGGGCTGAACGACCGGATCAAGCTCCGGCCCATGGTGGTGGCCGAACGGGGCGAGACGGTCTTCATGGCCAGCGAGGAGGCGGCGATCCGGGCGATCTGCCCGTCGGTCGACCGGCTGAGGTATGCCCGGGGCGGGGAACCCGTGGTGGCAGCGATGGAGACGGAGTTCGGGGCGGAGGCCGAGGTGGCATGACCAGCCTGGTCCTGCCGGAATTCCTGCACCACGTCGACCACCAGCGGTGCCGCCGCTGCAAGCGGTGCGTCATGTCCTGCGGTTTCGGGGCCCTGCAGTTCCTGGACCGGGTGGTGGCGGATAACGCGAAGTGCGTCGGCTGCCACCGCTGCGCCACCTTCTGCCCGGAGGGCGCCATCACCATCGAGCGGAACCCCACCGCCCTCCGGTACAACGCCCACTGGTCCGAGGAGCACCGGAAGGCGATTTGGCGCCAGGCCGAGTCGGGCGGGATGCTCCTGTCAGCCATGGGGAACGACAAGCCATACCCAAGCTACTTCGATCACCTACTGCTGGACGCCTGCCAGGTGACGAACCCTTCGCTCGATCCCCTGCGGGAGCCGATGGAGCTCCGGACCTACCTGGGCTCCAAGCCGGAACAACTCGAATTCGCCCCCGGCCCCGACGGACAGCCCCGCTTGGTCACCGAACTCGGCCCCCAGTTGAAACTCGAGACCCCGCTTATGTTCGCCGCCATGTCCTTCGGCTCGATCAGCTTGAACGCCCAGAAGGCTCTGGCGATGGCGGCGGAAAAGTGCGGCATCACCATGAACGCCGGGGAAGGGGGCCTGCACAAGGACCTTTACCTCTACGGGCGCCACATCGTCATCCAGGTCGCCTCGGGCCGCTTCGGGGTGAGTCCGGAGTATCTTCAGCAGGGGGCGGCGGTGGAGATCAAGATTGGCCAGGGGGCCAAACCCGGCATCGGCGGTCACCTGCCGGGGGAGAAGGTGCCCCACGAGATCTCGGAGACCCGCATGGTTCCGGTCGGCACCGACTGCCTCTCGCCCGCCCCGCACCACGACATCTACTCGATCGAGGACCTGGCCCAGCTCATCGGGGCACTCAAGGAGGCGACCAGCTACGAGAAACCAGTGGGAGTGAAGATCGCCGCAGTGCATAACGTCGCCGCCATCGCTTCCGGCATCGTCCGGGCGGGAGCTGACTACATCTACCTCGACGGCTTCCGGGGCGGGACCGGGGCCGCACCGACCGTCATCCGGGACCACGTCGGGATTCCGATCGAACTAGCGATCGCCGCGGTGGACGACCGGCTTCGCCAGGAGGGGATCCGCAACCGGGCCTCTCTCGTGGTGGCCGGAGGTATTCGCTCGTCGGCCGACGCGGCGAAGGCCATTGCCCTCGGGGCGGATGTGGTGGCAATCGGGACGGCTGCCCTGGTGGCCATGGGGTGCCACCTCTGCCAGAAGTGTTACACCGGAAACTGCTCCTGGGGTATCGCCACCCAGCGGCCGGAGCTCGTCCGGCGCCTCGAACCGGCCGTGGCAGCCGAGCGCCTGGTGAACCTGATCAGGGCCTGGTCGCTGGAGCTGAAGGAGTTCCTGGGGGCCCTCGGCCTGAACGCCATCGAGAGCCTGCGCGGGAGCCGGGAGCGGCTTCGCGCTGTGGGGCTCGACCAGACCACGTTGGACATCCTCGGCGTGAAGCCGGCCGGGCGGTAGGACGGTGCGTAAAGATGCTTGAGATTTGTGCTCAGGACATGGATTACCGAGAGCTCAACGCCAGGGTCCGGGCGGCGGTGGCCACCGGCGAGCGCGACCTCGTTCTCTCCCAGGTCAACGGGCAGCGCTACCTTGGCGTTGGGTTGACTGAGCCGGTCAAGCTAGCCGTTTACGGCGTGGCCGGGAACGACCTGGCGGCTTTCATGGACGGGCCGGTCCTGGAGATCTGGGGAAATGCCCAGGACGGAGTTGGGAACACGATGAATGACGGCCGGGTGGTGATTTACGGGTCGGCCGGAGACGTCCTCGGTTACGGGATGCGGGGTGGCCGGATCATGGTTAAGGGAGACGTTGGCTACCGGGTCGGAATCCACATGAAGTCCTTCAAGCACCAGATTCCCATGATCGTGGTGGGGGGCAAGGCCGGCGACTTCCTCGGGGAATACATGGCCGGCGGGATACTGGTTGTCTTGAACCTGTGGGAGAGCGGGGGCGAACCGGCCGGCCGCTGGATCGGAACCGGGATGCATGGCGGCGTGATCTATCTCCGCGGGGGGATCGCGTCCGAACGGTTGGGGAAGGAGGTCTCGGCTGCTCCTCTCGGTGAGGAGGACCGGGCGGTGCTCTTCCCCCTGCTCGACGACTTCGCCGCCACCTTCGGAGTGGATCCCGAGGAGCTACGCCGCCAGCCCTTTCAACGGCTGACGCCGACCAGCCATCGTCCCTATGGCAACCTTTACGCCTACTGACGGGGGAGCATGCATAGAGCGACCGGCCTGCTGGTCAACGAGGGGCGGCGGCTGGGCCTACCGGAGGAGGAGTTGGGCCTTGAGGCGCATAAAGTATCAATGGAACCCTTCCTGACAGGTGGCCCAGTCGCAGTCCGGGTCTCGATCCCAAGGCCCCAGTCGGACTATTCGCCAGGGGAGGATCGGCGAGCTCCTGGAGGCGGGAACTTCTTGGCAGTGCCTGGGGTGTCATAGCTGCGCTGAACTCTGCCCTCAGCGGTCCGCATGGAACAGATCTTCACGACCATCTGGCCATCGAGCGGCGCCAACTTCCGGGCGGGGTCAAGATCGGGCTGGACATGTTCGTGAAAACGGGCCGACTCGGAGAGCCCGACCTGCGCTCCCGGAAGAAGCTGGGCCTGAGCGATCCGCCCAGCACGGGAGCGGAGGAGTTGCGGAGGCTCCTGGCCGGCGAGTAGTGGAGGAGGAAGAAGCGTGAGCCGTCCGGCGGCGGCGGCGGAGAGCCGGGCCAAACACGTTCAGGCAGTTGATCGCACGCTGGCCATCCTGGAAGCCCTGGCGGCCCATCGGCGGCCGATGCCCCTCTCGGTCCTGGCCCGGGAGGTCGGGCTTAACGTCAGCACTGTCCACCGCTTGTTACATACCCTCATGGGGCGGGGCTTTGTCCAGCAAGAGGCGGAATCTGGCCGCTACAAGCTAGGGCTAAAGGTCTTCGAACTGGGGACGGCGGCGCTCTCTTCGCTCGACGTTCGCCAAGCGGGTCGGCCGTACCTTGAGGAGATCGTGCGAACCTGCAACGAGACGGCCAACCTGGTCGTGCTCGATCAGGATGAGGCGGTCTATGTGGACCAGGTCGAGTCGGGGCGCCAGGTCAAGATGAGCGCTAAACTCGGCGGGCGGGCGCCCGTCTACTGCACCGGGGCGGGCAAGGCAATTCTGGCCATGCTTCCGCCGAGGGAGCAGGAGGCCCTCATGGAACGGCTCCTGCCACTGCAGCGCCGGACGGCCCGGACCATCGTGGACCCAGCGGAGCTTCGCCGGGAACTCAAGGAAATTGCCCGGCGCGGCTACTCCCTGGATCTTGAGGAGATGGAGGAGGGCGTCCGGTGCGTGGCTGCGCCGGTATGGAACAGCTTCGGCCGGGTAATCGCCGCGATCAGCGTCTCGGGCCCCTCCAGCCGGCTGACCGATGAGTACCTCGAGGCCAAGTTGATTCCCGTCGTCCGCGCTGCGGCCCTCCAGCTCTCCCGCCGCTTGGGTTACTCTGGCGAAAAGAAAGTGCGGTGCGATTGACAGAGTCTCCCGCAGGAGGTACCATTTTTCTGGTTTCTGGCGGTTGAACGGGCCAACCGCCATTATTCTCCGGTGGAGGGGGTTTGACCGTGAGTGACGCCGATTCCCGGACTCCCGTACCCACGCCGTTCCACCCGACCTGGGTGCTGGTGGCGTTATTGGCGCTCGGGTTATCTCTGCCGGTGCGGGCGTCCGAGCGTCTGCTCACGCTGACGGAGGCGATCGCTCTGGCACTGAAGCACAGTCCGGCGGTCGGAACAGCCGAGGCTCGCCTGAGGGGAGCGGCCGAACGGTTGAAGGAGGCGGAGGCGGGCTTTGTGCCCACGCTCTCCTTCTCCAATAGCTACCTGCATCTTGGCAAAGCCCCCATGCTGGGGTCTCAAGACAGTCACGACATCCGGTTGGTCTTGAGTCAGCCGCTCTATACGGGTGGGGCTTTGACCGCCGGCCGGGAGGGAGCGCTGGCGGGGAAAGAGGCAGCCGAGGCCGAATGGGAACGCGCGCGGCAGGAGGTCGCCTATAACGTGGCCCAGGCGTACTACGGTCTGCTCACTGCCACCCGGATGAAGGAAATCGCCCGGTTGGGTCTGGAAGCAGCGGAGAGTCACGCCGCCCAGGTCCGGGCTTCCTACGAAGCCGGGACGGTTCTGCGCACGGATCTTCTGCAGGTCCAGGTCCAGGTCGGTAACGCCCGACAGAACCTGATCAAGGCTGAGCATGGGGCGGCTCTGGCCGAGGAGACGCTCTTCTCCTTGCTCGGGCTGGCGCCCGGCACGGTCATAAGGTTCCCCGACGTAGCCCCCCCACCTCCGCTTGCGGACGACCTGGAGGAGCTGATCTCGACGGCTCTGGCCCGGCGCCCGGAACTGGTCGCCCTGCGCCGCAGCGTCGTAGGGGCTCGGGCGGGGGTGGCGGTGGCTGAGGCGCAGCGCCGGCCGACGGTCGCCTCTGCCCTGGCCTACCAGTGGCAGGGGGCGGAAGTAGATGAGCTCAAGGGCGACTGGAGCGTCGCAGTGAGCGTCACCTGGGACCTCCTGGACGGCGGCGCCGCGGCCGCCCGGATCGAGCGGGCCAAGGCCGGGCTGGCCGAGGCGGAGCAAGGTCTCCGTCAACTGGAGGAAGGCATCCGGATGGAGGTCCGCCAGGCCTACCAGGCAGTCCGGGAGGCCGAGGAGGCCATCCCGGTGGCCCAGGCCACCCGGGAACAAGCGAAGGAAAACCTCGACCTGGTCCGGCTCCGTTACGAGGCGGGGCTGGCCACACCAACCGAGGTGACCGACGCCCAGGTACTCTTGGCCCAAGCGGATACAGGTTACGTGCAGGCGGTCAATAATCACCTCGTGGCGCTGGCCCGTCTGGCAAAGGCGACCGGGGCCCCAGCCGGGGTTGAGGGGGACGGAAGAGGATGAGCAACCGGAAACGGACCTGGCTCTTGGCGGCTGCAGCGCTGGCGATCGTCCTGGCGCTGGTCACGGCGGCCCGGCTCCAGCAGCGCAAAGCTGTCCAGAGCGAGGAAGCGGCAAAGCTCAAGGCCACTGCGGTGGAGCGGGTCACGGTCGAGGCGGCTTCGGTGAAGCTTGGTGATGTGGTCGCCACCACCGAGGTAACCGGAATGCTGCAACCGGAGAGCGAGGTTGGTGTGGTGAGCAAGGTCCCCGGCCGCATCCAGCGGGTGCTAGTGGACGTTGGGCAGCGGGTCAAAGCCGGGGAAGTGTTGATCGAGCTGGAGCAGGCGGAACTGGCTGCTCAGGTTAGGCAGGCCGAGGCGGCGTTGATCGCAGCCCAGGCCGGCTCCCGGCAGGCGATTTCAGCGGCGGAGACCCAGGTACAGGTAGCGTCCGGACAGTATGAAGCGGCTCAGGCGCTCCTGCGTCAGGCGGAGACCGGGCTTCAGAGCGCCACGGATAACCTGGAGCGGATAAAGGATTTATACGCCAAGCGGGCGGCCACGAAGCAGCAACTGGAGATGGCCCAGACCCAGGCGGACGTGGCCCGGGCCCAAGTCGAATCGGCCCGAGCGGGGGTGGCCTCGGCCAAGTCGGGGCTCGAGGGCGCCCAGCGAAACTTGAACACCGTCAAGGCGGTCGTTCGGGTCGGTCGGGACGAGACGCCCACCGCGGGCGAGGCGGCGGTCATCCAGGCGGAGGCTGCCTTGGAACTGGCTCGCGCCCAACTGGCGCACGCCGTGATCAAATCGCCGGTGGAGGGGGTCGTTTCTTTCCGCAACGCTGATCCGGGTGAGATGGCCAGTCCCGGGGTCCCCCTGCTCGGAATCGTGAGCAACCGCCGGGTGCATGTCGAGATCAGCCTGACGGAAGAGTTGATGGGGAAGGTTCGGGAAGGCCTCCTTGTCCAGGTCCGGCTGGACGCCTTCCCCGGGCGCACCTTCACTGGCCGGCTGGCCAACCTGGCGCCGACGGCGGACCCCCGAACCCGCTCCTTCTCCGCCAGGGTTCTGCTGGAGAACCCGACGGGCCAGCTCCGCCCCGGGATGTTTGCCACCGTCGCCCTGGCGACGGAGAAGCGCTCCGGCGTAGTCACTGTCCCGACGGTGGCGGTGATCGACCGGAACGGTCAGTCAGCGGTCTTTGTCGTGCAAGACGGCCGGGCGGTCGAGCGGCCGGTAACCATTGGGCTTAGCAACAGCCAGGTAAGCGAGGTCAAGTCCGGCCTCAGCCCAGGTGAGCAGGTGATTGTCCGGGGTCAGCTTCAGTTGGCCGACGGCGTGGCCGTTCGCGTAACCGGTGAGGGGGGCAGATAGATGAGCCTTCCCAGTCTAGCGGTCAAGCGACCCGTCACCACCGTCGTCTTGGTCGCCGCCGTCCTGATTTTGGGCTGGGTCTCGATGGGGCGCCTGGCGATCGACCTCCTGCCGCGTTTCGTCTATCCCGTTGCGGCGATCCAGACGACTTACCGCGGGGCCGGCCCGAGCGAGATCGAGAACCTCGTGACCCGGCCGGTCGAGGCGGCCGCGGGAATGGTCAACAACGTCAAGAGGATCTCGTCCTACTCGATGGCCGATACCTCGGTGGTGATCGTTGAGTTCGACTGGGGCACCGACATGGACTTCGCCACTTTGGCCCTCCGAGAGAGGATGGACTTGATCAAGCCCTACCTCCCGGCGGACGTCAGCAGCCCGACGGTCTACAAGGCCGATCCTTCAATGATGCCGGTCATGCAGATCGGAGTCTCTGGGTCGCGCAGCCTAGCCAGCCTGCACAGAATTGTCAAGGATGAGATCGAGCCACAACTGGCCCGGATCGAAGGGGTGGCCGTCGCCCAGGCGCTGGGCGGCTCAAGCCGCGAGATCCAAGTCCGTCTCGACCGGCAGAAGCTTGCCCGGTACGGCATCTCCCCCGCACAAGTAGTGCAAGCGCTCCGGATGGAAAACCTGACGCTCCCCGGGGGATACGTGGTCGAGAACGACCGGGAGCTGACCATCCGAACGGTCGGGGAATTCGACAGTCTCCGCCAGGTGGAAGAGGTGCTGCTCACCCTGCCCGGTGGCCCGACGGTCCGCCTGCGGGACCTCGGCCAGGTGGTGGACACCGAGGCGGACGCCCGCAACTATACCCGGCTAGGCGGAAAGCCCAGCATCGGAATCATGGTGATCAAGCAGAGCAGCGCCAACACGGTTCAGGTCGCCCGCCGGATCAAGCAGGAACTGGCCCGGCTGGAGAAAGAGGTGCTGCCCAAGGACGTCAGAATCACGATCGGAAATGACCAGTCCGACTTCATCGAGCGAGCGATCAACAACGTGAAGAACAACGCCCTGCAAGGAGGCATTCTGGCGGTCATCATCCTTTTCGTCTTCCTGCGCCACCTGGTGCCGACGGCGATCATCGGCCTCGCGATTCCTTTCTCCATCGTCTGCACCTTCGTCCTGATGTACTTTGGGAAGCTGACTCTGAACCTCATGTCCCTGGGCGGCCTGGCGCTGGGCGTCGGAATGATGGTGGACAACTCGATCGTCGTTCTGGAGAACATCTATCGCTACCGGCAGGAAGGGCACCCCATCATCGAGGCCGCGATCAAAGGGGCAGAGGAGGTCAACATGGCCATCCAGGCCTCGACCTACACCAACCTGGTGGTCTTCCTGCCAATCGTCTTCGTCCAAGGCATAGCTGCACAAATCTTCAAGGAGATGGCGCTGACGGTCACTTACTCCCTCCTCGCCTCGCTTGTCGTGGCGCTGACCCTCGTTCCGGTCATGGCGAGCCGCTGGCTCCACCGGGTGAAACTGCATGCCGAGGCGCTATCTGAGGAGGATTACGCCTGGAAGACCGCGGGCCGGCTGGGCAGGTGGTACTACGGCGTTTTGGAGGCAGCGCTCCGCCGCCGGAAGCTGATCATTGGCCTGACTATCCTGGCCTTCGTCACCAGCTTCATCCCCTGGGCGCTGGTGGAAAAGGAGTTCATGCCGGCGATGGACGCCCGGGAACTCTCCATCAGCGTCACCATGCCGAAGGGCACGACGCTGGAGAACACCGACCGCGTGGTGCGCCAGATCGAACGCCTGGTCTTGGCGCTGCCTGAGACGGATACGGTGATGGTCCGAGTCGGCGGGGGTGACCTCTTCAACCTCGGCATGGATAGGGGGACCGAGAGCGGATCCCTGGCGATACGGCTGAAGAAAGGCGCAGCTGCCCGTGGCGGCCGGAGTACGGAGGACGTGGCGGACTTCCTCCGCCAGAAGGCGGCCGAGATCCCGGGGGCCAAAATCCAGGTTGCCAAGAGCGGCGGGGGCATGTTTGGCGGCGGGAGTAGCGCCCCGATTCAGATCAGGATCAAAGGCGACAACCTGGCTGTCCTAGCTGGGTTGGCTGACTCCGTGGTCAAGCGGATCGAGAAGATCCCCGGCATCCGGGAGGCTAGCTCCAGCCTGTCAGAGGGGCGGCCGGAGGTCCAGATCCGGCTGCGGCGGGATAAAGCGGCGGCCTACGGGCTCAATGCGACGCTGGTGGCGCAAGCGGTCCGGACGGCCATCGGCGGTGAAGTGGCGACCCGCTACCGGGTTGGCGGGGAGGAGGTGGACGTCCGGGTCCGCTTAGCCCAGGACGACCGGCAAGATCTGGCTGACTTGGCTCAGGTTCGCGTCACCTCGCCGAGCGGTATTCAGGTGCCGCTGTACGAAGTGGCGGATATTCGACCGGGAATTGGTCCGAATCAAATCGACCGGGCGAACGGCTCGCGCTACGCCACGGTCACGGCCCAGATTCACAACCGGTTCTCCGGGGCGGTGATCCGGGACGTCAGCGAGGCGTTGAAGGGCTATCCGATGCCTGAGGGGTATCGCCTGGAGTATGGCGGCGAGGCGGAACAGATGAGGGAGTCCTTTGGCGACTTGGGGCTGGCCTTCATCCTGGCGGCCATCCTGGTCTACATCATCATGGCGGCCCAGTTTGAATCGTTCGTCTACCCGTTCATCATCATGTTCACCATTCCGATGGCCTTCATCGGCGTGGCGTGGACCCTCTTCCTCTGCGGCAAGTCGCTCTCGCTGTACGCCATCATCGGATGCATCATGCTGGCGGGAATCGTGGTGAACAACGCCATCGTGCTGGTGGACTACACCAACACCCTGCGCAGCCGTGGTTACAGCCGGAACGAGGCGCTTCGCCGGGCGGGTCCGACCCGGCTGCGGCCAGTCCTCATGACCACTCTCACCACTATTCTCGGCCTGGTCCCGCTGGCGCTCGGGATCGGCGAGGGAGCAGAGGCCGAAGCCCCGCTGGCCCTAGTGTTAATCGGGGGATTGACCGTCTCCACCCTCTTGACGCTGGTGGTGGTGCCGGTCATCTACACGCTCTTCGACGATGCCGGCCGGTGGTTCGGGCGGGTGTTCGGCGGCCGGCCAGCAACGACACCGGCGGCTCCTGCGTCCGAATAGGCCAGCTTAACCGAATCGATCCCATTCCCCCGGCCGTGTGCTAGGCTGGGGGAATGTTCTATGCGGCGGAGGGGTTTCTGCCCTGATCTGGTGGGTAGCGGCAAAGTAAGCAGGAAACCGTGGAGACTCGGGCGAACCATCTGACCCAAAGGGCGGGTGACAGCCATGATCAAGACCAAAGAGCTGGTGACGGCGGCGCTGCTCGCGGCCCTGGCGATGGTGATCCCGTTGGCGCTGGGTGGGGTACTCACTGTGGCCATCGAGCCCTTCACCGCCACGCTTGCCTCGCACGTCCCCGTGCTCTTGGCCATGCAGGTCAGCCCCTTTGCCGCCGCAATGAGTGGACTCGGCTCCGCTCTTGGGTTCTTTCTCCGGCTCGGCTCGCCGGTGGTGGCAGCCCGGGCAGCCTTCCATGCCGTTTTTGCTCTGGCCGGGGCCCTGCTCATCCGCCGGGGTTTCTCGCTGGGATTGGCGCTCTTCCTGACCCTGCCGCTCCACGCCTTGGGCGAAGCCCTGATCGTCCTCCCCTTTGGGTGGACCCTGGCCAAAGCGGGTCTGGTAGTCGCCCTCGGAACCGCCCTTCACCACCTGGTAGACAGCGTTATCACCCTGGCCGTCGCCCGGCTGATCGCGTTGCCACGCTTTTGAGTGCAGGATTACCTATTTTCTTGCCGAACACCACTTCCGTATGTGCCTGGGAAGGGGAGTGGTCCGTCGATGAACGCGCGGCCGACTATGGTTGGATGCTGGCCAATGTCTTGGGAGGGCTTGGCCTTTTTCTATATGGCATGATACTCATGTCGGACAGCCTGCAGAAGGTCGCCGGGGCTTCGTCAACGCCGGGCTGATGAACCTCTCGCAGGCCTTCGGGGTTATCATGGGGGCCAACATCGGGACGACCATGACCGCCCAGCTCATTGCCTTCAACCTGAACAACGTAGCCCTACCTATCTGCGGTGTGGGTTTCCTCGTGTACTTTCTCGCGAAGCGCAAGCGGTTCAAGAGCCTTGGCCTACTCATCCTTGGCTTCGGTATCCTGTTTGTCGGATTGAACATCATGTCAGAGGCGATGAAGCCTCTCCGGAGTTCGCCGGCCTTTGTCCACCTGATGGTCAGTCTGGGCCGTTATCCAGTCCTTGGTGTGCTCCTTGGAATGACCATGACCATGATCGTCCAGTCTTCCTCAGCGACCATCGGCATGCTCCAGGCGGTGGCTTCGCAGGGCTTGATCTCCTTCGATGCAGCCGTGCCAATCCTCTTTGGGGACAACATTGGCACCTGCATCACGGCTGTCCTGGCTAGCCTCGGGACGAACCTCATAGCCCGGCGAGCGGCGGTTGCCCACGTATCCTTCAACGTTTTTGGCACCATTCTGTTCATGCTCCTGCTCGCCCCCTTCAAAGCACTTGTGCTGGCCATCACTCCCTCAGGTTACCTACCGCGCTTGATCGCCAATGCCCATACTGCTTTCAACAGTCTGAACACCCTGGTTTGGTTGCCGATGGTGCCGGTCATGGTGCGCTGGGTGAAGATGGTCGTCCCCGGGCAGGAGCGAGGGCCGCGTGGTCCTGAATTCCTCGACCCAAAACTGTATAACACCCCGGCGGTGGCGCTGGGCCAGGTGACCAAAGAACTTGGACGGATGGGGGAGATGACCAGGGAGATGCTGGCTGACGCCCGCCTGGCTATTCTGAGCCAGGATCTCAAGGCCATCACCCGCATCGCCGAGCAGGAGGAGGCCGTAGACTACCTCCAGCGGGAGATCATCGTCTATCTGACCGGCCTGGGCCAATCCTCCCTGGGGCCTGAGGAGTCGACCCGCTTGATCAACTTGCAGAACGTGGTTCACGACATAGAGCGGGTGGGCGACCACGTAAAGAATCTGGCAGAGCTGGCCGAGTATCGCATCGACCAGCGGCTGGTCTTCTCCGAGGCGGCCCGGGATGAGCTGTATGAGATTCTCTCCCGGGTCCAGCGGATGTACCAAGATACTCTAGAGGCGTTGGCCACCGACGATTTCGACCTGGCTGCCAGCGTTCTCCGACAGGAGGAGCACATCGACGGTCTCCACCGCACCCTGCGCACCAACCACATCAGCCGGCTGAACGAAGGAAAGTGCATTCCCTCGTCAGGTATTGTCTACTTGGACATCCTTACCAATCTGGAGCGGGTGGCCGACCACGCGGTCAACATCGCCCAGGCGGTTCTGGATCGTGCCCCCGAACGAACAGCCATGTCCGTCACCAGCTCGGCCCGCTCTTCCGCCAACGAGGCTTAAGTGACCCGCCTCTGGCAGACCTTGGCTGTCATTGGCTGCTTCCGACCGCCCACACTAAAGGGGCGGGAAGGAGGTGAGGACGTGTACGATCCCAGAGTGAACATCCGTCCGAAGCCGGTAGCCAAGAACCAGAGCGCCGAGGTGGTTTACAAGGGGCTATTGGTGGATTCGGGTGCGGACCGGGTCTATCTCCACTACGGCTATGACGGGTGGAAGAACGTGGCCACCAAACCGATGTTCAAGCAGAACGACGGGAGCTTCTTCGCCTCGGTGCCGGCGACCGGCGACCACGAGATCAATCTCTGTTTCAAGGATTCCGCCGCCAATTGGGACAACAATAGCGGTTGGAACTGGAGTATTCCCATCGAGTCACGGTATTAGCAGGCTGGCACGCTGCCAAACGGAGGGGGCTGTTCCGGACCAAGGTCGCGGGACGGCCTCTTTGCGTCACCAAGAAAACCAGGGAGGAGCCGGGAGGCCGGGCGACGAAAACAGGGTGGGCAACCGCAGACAGGGGAAGGGAGGCTCGCAGTGAGCAGGAAGCAGATGCCCAGGAGACTGACGGCCAGAAAGGCGCAAGGGCGCGTCGTGGCGCTTGCCCTGGCCGGAGTGATGGCCCTGAGCCTGGCCGCCTATTACTTCAACGCAGCAGCCCCCAGGCCAGCTCCGGCCGGTACCCCGGCCCGTTCGGCCACCGGTGACCGATACGTCGAGCAGGGAAACCAAGCCTACGATGGTGGGGACTATGCCGCTGCCATCCGTTACTACGAGAAGGCCCTTCCCTGGCGGGGGCAAGATCCGGCGGTGCTAACCGACCTCGGCACGGCTTACTTCTACCGCACGCCGTCCGACCCGGACCGGGCCATCGCTTATTACGACCAGGCATTGGCGGCCAGCCCCGGCTTTCCCAACGCCCTTCTTAATAAGGGGATAGTCCTCCTTCAAGGTAAACACGATCCGGCCGGAGCGATCACTGCGTGGAAGCAGCTGTTGGCCGTTTTGCCGAAGGGCGACCCGATGATTGACAGGGTCCAGACATTCATCGCCAATGCTGAAACCCTGCTGAAGGCGAAGCCGGATGCCTCCTCAGCGAAGCCGGTCTTGCCGACTCCTGGCGCCGGCTCCAAGCTCTCGAGCGGGTTCGGAAGATAGACATGGCCGGGACGGTGATTAACGCAGCCGCGATAGTGGTCGGCGCTTTGATGGGATTGGCCTTCGGTGGCCGCCTTCCCCTGCGGACAGTGGACAGCATCATGCACGGGGTTGGTCTCTCTGTGCTGCTGGTCGGGCTAGAGATGGGCCTCCGCACCGAGAATGCGGTCATCGTTCTCCTCAGCGTGGCACTGGGCGGAGTCATCGGTGAATCCCTCCAGCTCGAAACGTACTTTAACCGGCTGAGCCAGCGGCTGGAGGAGCGCTTCACAGGCGGCAAGGGCGGTGGTGGATTCACCCGCGGGTTTGTAGGCTCCAGCCTCCTTTACTGCGTTGGTCCGATGGCCATCACTGGCGCCTTCCAAAACGGCCTCTTGGGGGAGTACTCGATCCTCTTGACCAAGAGCTTCCTGGACGGCATCTCCGCCGTAGCCCTGGCTGCGGGCCTCGGGTATGGGGTCGTTTTTTCGGCGGTCCCAGTCTTTCTCTATCAAGGTGCCCTGACGCTTACGGCGCAGTGGATTGCCCCCTTACTCTCCAAGTCCGTGGTAACCGAGATGACTGCCACCGGTGGAGTCTTGATCCTTGGCATTGCCCTGTCAATGCTGGAAATCAAGAAGATCCGGGTGACGAATTTCCTGCCGGCGCTGGCGGTGGTGATCCCGCTGGTCCACCTCTGGCAGGCGCTCCGCTGAAGCGGAGCAAAGAAGCGGAGCAAAGAAGGTCGCACCGCACCGGCCTCTTCGTTCTCAGAACGTGCGCAGGTACTGGTCAAGCTCCCATTGATGGACCTGCGTCCGATAGACATCCCACTCGATGCGCTTAGCCTCCATGAAGTGCTCGTAGACATGGTCACCCAGGGCCTCTTTGATGAGCGGGTTCCGCTCCATCTCGTCCAAGGCTTCTTTCAGACTGCCGGGCAGGCTCAGGATGCCTTCCGCCAGCCGTTCGTCGTCGGTCATGTGGTAGATGTTCTTGGCGATCGACTCGGGCGGGGCAGTCTTGTTCTTGATTCCGTCTAGGCCTGCCTTGAGGATCACCGCGAAGGCCAGATAGGGATTGCAGGACGGGTCTGGGCTGCGAAGTTCCAGCCGGGTGGACATGCCGCGGGCCGCTGGCACCCGGATGAGGGCAGTTCGGTTCATCGCCGACCAAGCGATGTAGACCGGGGCCTCATAGCCCGGAACGAGACGCTTATACGAATTCACCAGGGGGTTGGTGATCGCCGTCAACGATCGGGCGTGTTTCAAGAGTCCGCCAATGAAATACAGGGCATCCTCAGACAGCTGATAAGGGCGATTCGGGTCGTAGAAGGCGTTCTTCCCATCTTTGAAAAGGGACAGATTGGTATGCATGCCCGAACCGTTGATGCCAAAAATCGGCTTCGGCATGAAGGTGGCGTGAAGACCGTGGCGCTGGGCGACTGTCCGGGTGACGATCTTGAAGGTGGCGACCCGGTCAGCTGTGGTGAGGGCGTCGGCATACTTAAAATCGATTTCGTGCTGCGCTGAGGCCACCTCGTGATGGGCTGCCTCAACCTCGAAACCGAGCTTCTCCAGGTAGAGAATGATGTCGCGGCGGGCGTCCTCTCCCTTGTCAACGGGGGCCAAGTCGAAGTAGGATCCTTCGTCATGAGTCACGGTGGTCGGCATGCCATCTGGACTGATCTTGAAGAGGAAAAACTCAATCTCGGGGCCAGCGTTCATGGTGTAACCGAGTTCGGCCGCCTCGGCCAAAATGCGTTTGAGGACGTACCGGGGATCGCCGGCAAACGGCTGGCCGTCCGGCAGATAGACGTCACAGACCATGCGGGCGATCGGCGTGTCGTACCATGGGAGCAGGATGAAAGAGCTGAGATCGGGTTTGAGGAGCATATCTGATTCCTCGATCCGGGTGAAGCCCTCGATGGAAGAGCCGTCGAACGCGATTTTCCCTTCAAGCGCCTTCTCCAGTTGCGACAGCGGAATGGCCACGTTCTTGATGACCCCCAAGATGTCCACGAACTGCAGGCGGATGATCGAAACCTTGGCGTCATGGGCAAGTTTGAGAATCTCCGCGGCGGTGTAGCTCATCACCATACTCCTCCTCGCTGGCGGGGTGAAACCACCTCACGGCTTTCTTGGGGACAGTTTACCGCCGCGTAAGGTGGATGTCAACAGATCAGCTGCGCTTGTCAAGAAAGTTAACAAATTGGAAATCGGATCCTGAAGTGGGCTGGTTTTTGCAAATTAGCTGCCTTTTAGAGAAGGGATGGAAAAAAAAGCGTGGAATTACAAAGACCATTAGCCTGCACATCGGGCGGAAGTGGGGGGTGGACACCGCAAGAGTGGAGTGCGGAGAAAACCGTTCTGGGCGCCCCGAGGAAGAGTCTCAACGAAAGGAGTTGGGAAGTAGTGAGTCGTGAACTGTTCCACGAGATCAGCCGTCGCGATTTCATGAAGCTTTGCGGCGGCATCGCAGCGGCCCTCGGTCTATCTGAGCTTTCAGTGCCGCAGGTGGCCCAGGTGTTGGCTGAGAGCGCCAAAAAGCCTCCTCTGGTTTGGTTGGAGATGGGGTCGTGCACCGGGTGCAGCACTTCCTTCCTGAACGCCGATTCCCCGTCGGCCGTCGACGTCGTGCTGAATCGCTTGTCCGTCCGGTATCATGAGGCGATCATGGCGGCTCAGGGTGAGTTGGCCGATAAGGCTCTGGAGGAGACCTTCAAGGCCGAAGCGGGCAAGTATTTCCTGGTGGTCGAGGGCGTCGTCCCGACCAAGGAAGGATACGGGATGTTCGGCGGCAAGCAAATGGTCGACTGGCTGAAGGAAGCCGCGGCCGGCGCGGCGGCGGTCCTGGCGGTCGGCTCTTGCTCCGCCTATGGTGGCATTCCGGCCGCCAATCCGAATCCGGGCGGCGTCAAGCCGGTCTCGGAGATCATTGGCCCCGAAAAGGTGATCAACCTGCCGGGCTGCCCCTGCAACCCGAACTGGCTACTGGCGACAGTGGTGCAGGTGCTGCTCACCGGCGCCTTGCCGAAGCTCGACAAGAACCTGCGGCCGGTGGCGATTTACGGCCAGTGCCTCCACGACAACTGCCCGCGGCGGGCCTCGTTTGACGAGGGCAAGTACGTTGAGGTCTTCGGTCAGAAGGAGGAAAGCCGCGACTACTGCCTGGTGAAGGTCGGCTGCAAGGGCCCGAATGTCTTCTCCAACTGCCCGCAGGTCCGGTGGAACGCGGGCAAAGCGTGGTGCATCCAGGCCGGCGCGGGCTGCATCGGATGCACCGAGCCGGGCTTCCCGGATCGCTTCATGCCATTCTACGACCGGCTGCCGGACGTCAAACTCGGCTCGGTCCGGACCAGTGCCGACACGATTGGCGCAGTCGTCGGAGCGGCGACGGTCGTCGGCCTCCTGGGCCACGCTGTCCTTGGCGCCTCCTTTGGGCGGTTCGGCAAGGGCAAGGAAGCCTCCGAGCATAAGGCCGAGACCAAGGCGTAAGGAAGGGAGGATGACAGATGTCTCAATTCATCACCGTTGATCCGCTAACCCGAATTGAGGGCCACCTCCGCGTCGAGGTCGAGGTGGAAAACGGCAAGGTCAAGGACGCCTGGACGACCGGTACGCTCTTCCGGGGCCTTGAACTAATCCTTCGGGGCCGGAAGGCCGAAGACGCCTGGCTCATCACTCAGCGGTCCTGCGGTGTCTGCCCGATTCCGCATGGGATGGCCTCCTCGCGCTCGGTGGAGGATGCCTACAAGCTCAAGCTCACCGACAACGCCCGCCTCGTGCGGAACCTGATCGAAGGCTTCCAATACATCAACTCACACCTGCTGCACTTCTACCATCTGGCGGCGTTGGACTACGTTGACGTCACCGCAGTAGCGAAGTACCAGGGCAAAGACGCCCGCTTGAACGAGGTGAAGTCGCTCATCGCCGCCGGCGACACGGCGCCCTTCACCCCGCGCTACAACGTCGATTACCGGCTGCCGGCCGACGCAAACATCGAAGCCGTGGCGCAGTACGTTGAGGCGCTCACGATCTACCGGCGGGCCAACGAGGCCTTGGCGCTTCTGGGCGGCAAGTTCCCCCATGCCATGTCGATGGTCCCGGGCGGCGTGACGGTTAAACTCCGGCCCGAACTCATCTCGCAGCTTGTCGGCTACATCAAGGAGTGCCAGGAGTTCATTGACAACAAGCACATCCCCCTGGTTCTGGCGGTGGCGCCATACTATCAGGACTACGGAAAGATCGGTGTCGGCTGCGGCAACTTCCTGGCCTGGGGCGATTTCCCGGATGCCTCCGGCGATCCAAAGAAGCAGCTCCTGCCGCGGGGCGCCATCTTCGGCGGCGACCTCGCCAACGTCCAGGACGCGGATGTCACCAAGGTGGCGGAGCACGTGGCGCACTCCTGGTATACGGGGTCCGAGGCCAAGGCGCCGCTGCAGGGCGAAACCAACCCCGAGTACAAGAGTTTTGGGGAGCATGCCAAGGATGGCGAGAAGTACTCCTGGCTCAAGGCCCCGCGCTACGACGGCAAGCCGATGGAAGTCGGCCCGCTGGCCCGGCTCCTGGTCAAGCAGGAATCCACTCTACTCGGCCTGGCGCAGAAGCTGCAGATCGGTCCGTCTGTCCTGGCCCGCCTCGCGGCCCGGGCGATCGAGGCCAAGCTCGTCGCAGACGCGATGCTGGGCTGGGTATCCGAGCTCAAGGTCGATGGGCCGACCTTTACCCCGTACAACCCGCACTCGGGCGAGGGCCATGGACTTGTCGAGGCCCCGCGGGGCGCCCTCTCGCATCACATCGTGATCGAGGGTGGCCGGATCAAGAACTACCAGCAGGTCGTCCCGACCACGTGGAATGGCGGGCCGCGTGACGCCGATGGCGTTCGTGGTCCCATGGAGGAAGCCCTGGTGGGAACGCCCGTCAAGGATCCCACCCAGCCGGTCGAGATTTGCCGCGTGGTGCGCTCCTTCGACCCGTGCATCGCCTGCGCGGTCCACGTGATCGATCTGGAGAACCCCGAGAAGGCGGCCACGTTCCGGGTAGTCTAGGAACGAGCGGAAGGAGGCGTAAGCTATGGCTACGGCTACGGCGAAAGCCGCCGTTCGGACCCCAGACCAGCCGCTGGCGATCCGGATCATGCACTGGGTTCACGCGGCATGCATCCTGCTGCTGATCTGGTCGGGGTTCTACATCCACTACCCGGCGTCGTTCGCCTTCCCGGGCGCGATGAACGGGGCGCGGATCGTCCACTTCATCTCGATGTACGTGGTCGTCTTCAATCTGATCGTGAAGGTCTACCACGCCATCGTGACGGGATACTACAAGAGCATCTGGGCGTATCCCAGGCATTTTGCCCAGATGGGTCAATTGGCCGCCTACTACCTCTGGATCAGCGAGAAGGAGCCCAAGGAGGGCCACCTAAACCCCGGACAGCGGATAACCTACAGCTTCTGGCTGTTCCTGCTGATCTTCGAGGCGATCACCGGCTTCGGGTTATACTTCTACCTGCCGTCGGCTCGCCTGTATATCGGCGGAATGCAGTGGCTGAGGACCTTCCATTTCTTGGGCGCCTGGCTCTTCGCCATCACCACGCTGATCCACGTGTACCTGGGGCTCTACAACGGGTTGCACCTGTTCAAAGGCATCATCACCGGGTACGAGGACTAGATGGCCAAGAAATGGCGCGTCCTGGTGCTGGGAGTCGGTAACATCCTCTTGCAGGATGAGGGGTTCGGGGTGAGGGTCATCCAGGCCATGGAAGAGCGTCGGGTGCCCCTCCCCCCGGACGTGACCCTGCTCGACGGCGGAACGGCCGGGTTTGCGCTGATGAACCCGATCGCCGAAGCAGAGAAGGTCGTCGTCGTGGATACGGTCAAAGGAGGTCAGCCTCCCGGAACGCTGTATCGCTTCGACACCCGAGAACTCGGAGTGAAGCGGATGCCGATGGACTCCCTCCACCAGGTGGACTTCTACCAGGTGCTCGAAGCGCTGGAACGACTGGGTGAACGGCCGGATCAGGTGATAGTCATCGGGTGTGAACCCAAGGTGATCGACGTCGGGCTGGAACTCAGCCCAGAGGTCGCCGCCAAGGTCGACCGGGCGATTGAGCTGGTCCTGGCGGAACTCTAAGGACGCTCACAGGGGAAGAGGCTGTCCCGGGACCGCACTCGGGACAGCCTCTTCCTTCAAGCGCAGGGTCCGTCTCGGAGCGGCCGGGTGCTTCCGGATGCGGTACGCGTCGAAGGAAGGGTCGAACCGGGTGCACGAGTTGGGAATCGCCGCCTCCATGGTCGAGATCGTCGAGGCAGAGCTCAAGAAGCGCGGGCTGTCCAAAGTCACCGCCGTCAAGGTGGTGATCGGCCAGCTCTCGAACGTTGTTCCGGAGTCGCTCGAGTTCTGCTGGGAGGTGGCAACCCAAGCGACTGCAGCTGCCGGGTCGAAACTGGTTATCGAGGTCCGGCCCGTGACGGCCAAGTGCCAGAGCTGCGGTCACGAGTTTACGGTTGAGAACTACTCCTTCCTCTGTCCCGCCTGCGGCTCCGGCAACACGATCCAGACAGGCGGAAACGAGCTGTACATCGACCATCTGCTCGCCGAGTAGAACCCGGGTGAGGGGCTGGCCTATCCGCTGACGGGCGGTGGCCTGTGGTGCGGGGCTTATGCTAAAATGGGGACAGGCTGCGCAAGGAGGAGTAGGCGTGGAAGTCAATCTGCAAGCCAACGTGCTCGGGGCCAACGAAGGCATCGCCAAGGAACTGCGGGAGGAATTCGCCCGGCGTGGCGTGTTTTGCGTCAACCTGATCAGCTCGCCCGGGGCTGGCAAAACGACGATCGTTGAGCGACTCTGCGCTCTGCTCAAGGATAAGCTTCGCCTGGCCGTGATCGAAGGCGACATCACGACTTCCCTCGATGCGGAACGGGTGGCCCGCTACGGGGTCCCGGTCCACCAGATCAACACCTTTGGCGGGTGCCACCTGGACGCCAGGATGATCCAGCGCGCCTGGCAGAGCCTGAACCTAGACGGCGTCGAGTTGTTGCTCATCGAAAACGTCGGCAACCTCGTTTGCCCGGCCGACTTTGAGTTAGGGGAAGACGCGAAGATGGTCGTGTTGTCCATCCCCGAGGGCGACGACAAGCCGGCCAAGTATCCGGCCACCTTCCGGAAGGCTGATGCGGTGCTGCTGAACAAGGTCGACATGCTCCCTTATTTTCACTTCGACTTGGCGCGGGTAAAGCGTGAGCTGGCGGCTATGAACCCGAAGCAGAAGATCTTCGCAACTGTTGCTACGACGGGCCAGGGGTTGGATGCCGTCGTCGAGTGGCTGACCGGCGAGGTCCGCCGGAAGCAGCAAGCGGCGGAGGCTGAGCGGTGAGCAACCTCCGGCGGGGGATCATCCGGTTGGGCGGAATCGTCCAGGGGATCGGCTTCCGGCCTTTCGTCTACCGCCTGGCCCGAGTCCGGGGGCTGGCAGGTGTCGTCTACAACGACATCCACGGCGTCGTGATCGAGGTCGAGGGCACAGAGGAGAAGATCCGTGGCTTCTACGCCGCCCTGCCGAGGGAAGCCCCCCCTCTGGCCCGCATCACCCGCTCCGAGTTGGAGTGGGGAGATCCTCGCGGTTATGAAGGGTTCGCCATCCTTCGGAGCGAGACCGGCGTTCGTCCCTCGGTGTTGATTGCTCCGGATATCGGACTCTGCGCCGAGTGCGCGGCGGAGCTTCGGAACCCGCAGGACAGGAGGTTTGGCTATCCGTTCATCAACTGTACCAACTGTGGGCCGCGCTTCACGATCGTCCAATCTCTTCCCTATGACCGGCCGCGCACGACCATGGCCCGTTTTGTGATGTGCCCTGAGTGCGCCGCTGAGTACGCGGACCCGGGCGACCGGCGTTTCCACGCCCAGCCGAACGCCTGCCCGGTCTGCGGCCCAAAGGTGTTCCTCCGTCTTGGCGCGGAAGTGGCGGCCGCGCCGGAGGCAGTGGCTGAGCCTAGCGCAGAGGAGGCCGCTGACCAGGCGGGGGTCTTCGCTCGGGCGAGGGATTTGCTGAAAGCGGGGAAAATCCTGGCGGTGAAGGGGATCGGGGGGTTCCACCTAGTCTGCGACGCCCATCAGGGGCGGGTGGTAGAGGAGTTGCGCCGGCGCAAACACCGGGAGGCCAAGCCCTTTGCGCTGATGTCTCCGGACTTGGCGGCGGTGGAGCGGTATGCCCTGGTTGACGAAGCTGCGGCGGACCTGCTGACCTCGTGGCGGCGGCCGATCGTGTTGTGTCCCAAACGCTCGGTCCCCGAGCGGCCGCTGGCGGGAGCGGTGGCGCCGAACGTGGACACTTTGGGCTTCATGCTCGCCTATACGCCATTGCACCTGCTGCTCTTCGATGAGGGGCTGGATTGCCTGGTGGCCACGAGCGGGAATATCTCCGACTCGCCCCTGGTGATCGAGAACGCTGAGGCGGTGCGGGAGTTGTCTGGCATTGCCGACGCCTTCCTCTTCCACAACCGGCAAATCCACAACCGGTGTGACGACTCGGTGGTGACGACGGTCGCCGGCGGCCCGCTCCTGATGCGCCGCTCTCGAGGGTATGCCCCCCAGCCGCTTGATTATCACCGGACTCTCCGGTCGCTTCTGGCGGTCGGAGGGGACCAGAAGAACACCTTCTGTCTAACCTCGGGCCACCGTTTCTACCTCTCGCAGCACCTGGGGGAAGTGGGCGACCTTCGCTCTCTGGCCTTTTTCGAAGAGGCGCTGGAGCGGCTGTCGGGGTACTTCGAGATCGAGCCGGAGGCGGTGGTGTACGACCTTCACCCGGAGTACCATGCGACCAAGCTAGCCTACCGCCGGTATGCGGGGAAGGTCCCCCTCCTCGGCGTCCAGCATCATGAGGCGCATCTGGCAAGCTGTCTGGCCGAGCACGGGGTCGAGGCGCCAGTCCTCGGGGTGGTCTGCGACGGGACGGGGTACGGGCGGGACGGCAAACTCTGGGGGTTTGAGTTCTTCGCCGGGGCGCCGCCCCACTTTTCCCGGCGCGGGCATTTGAGGTACGTCCCTCTGCCCGGCGGGGAGGCGGCGATCCGCCACCCAGGCCGGATGGCTTTCGCCTACCTGTGGACCGCTGGCGGCGAGGAGGCGGTGGCTGCTGTCGAACGGGCCGGGGTTGCCCCGTGGACAGTGGAGGAGGGGCGAATTCTGCGCCGCCAGTTGGCGGTGGGGTTGAACTCCCCTCTCTGCTCCAGCGGGGGGCGGCTCTTCGACGCTGTCTCAGCCCTGGCCGGGGTCTGTCGGGAAGGCCACTATGAAGGGCAACCGGCCATCGAACTGGAAGCCCGCCTCCATCTGGACCGCCCGGAGGTTGAAGTCTGTGACTGCTACCCTTTCACCATTTGGGACGAGGAAGAGGGGTGGGTGATCGATCCCGCCCCGATGTGGTTGCAACTGATCGAAGAGGTGGCCGGTGGGACGGCGCCAGCGGTAGTCTCGGCCCGGTTCCACCACACGGTCAAGGCGATGATCGTGGCTGGGGTGGACCGGCTGCGCCAGGAGACGGGCCTGACCAGGTTGGCCCTTTCCGGCGGGGTGTTTCAGAACCGGTATCTGGTGGCGCAGTTGGTCGAGGACCTGACCGATCAGGGGTACGAGGTGCTCCTCCAGCGCCAGGTTCCGCCCAACGATGGCGGCCTGTCGCTGGGGCAGGCGCTCCTCGGGGACCTTTTGCTCCGCAGCAAGGCCGCAGCCTGAGACTTTTCGAGGAGGGAAACCGATGTGCCTAGCGGTGCCGGCCAAGGTGATCGCCATTGAGGGCGACTTTGCCAAGGTCGACGTGGAGGGAAATGTCCGGGAGGTGGGGATCCGCCTGGTCCCGGAGGTTAAGGTGGGGGACTGGGTGTTGGTTCACGCTGGATTCGTGGTGGAGATCGTGGACCCGCAGGCAGCCGAGGAAACGCTGGCCATCTTCCGGGAAGTGCTGAAGGCGGAGGGGGAGGCCGTATGACCGGACAGACGCAGGCTCAGACCGCTCCTGGGTGGGCGGGCTTCTCTGACCGGGGGGTCGCCCAGGCGCTGGTCGCCCGGATTCGCCGTCGGGCAGCGGAACTGGGCCGGACGGTTAACCTCATGGAAGTGTGTGGCACTCATACCGTGGCCATTTCCCGTTTCGGCCTGCGGAGCCTGTTACCATCCAACGTCCGCCTGCTCTCGGGACCGGGCTGCCCGGTTTGTGTGACCGACCAGGCCGATATCGATCTTTTCCTGGCCCTGGCCTGTCAACCGGGGGTGATCACCACCACCTTCGGCGACATGATGCGCGTTCCGGGTAGCGAGACGACGCTGGCGGCGGAGAGAGCAGCCGGGCGGGATGTCCGGGTGGTCTACTCGCCGCTGGACGCTTTAGAGGTGGCCAAGGCCAACCGGAGCCGTTTGGTCATCTTCTACGCCGTGGGCTTCGAAACCACCGCTCCGATGGTGGCAGCCGCGCTGGAACTCGCTATTGCCCAGGAACTGGACAACTTTACCGTCTATCCGGTCCACAAGACCGTCCCGCCAGCCCTGACGGCGCTCTTGTCGGCGCCGGAGGTCAAGCTCGATGGCTTTCTCTTGCCTGGCCACGTCAGCACGGTGATCGGGGCGGGGGCTTACGTTCCGGTGGTAGAGCGGTTCCAAGTTCCAGCGGTGGTGGCGGGGTTCGAGGGGAACGACATCCTGCTGGCGGTGGACATGCTGCTGGCGCAGATCGCGGAGGGGGAGGCGAAAGTGGAGATCGAATACCGGCGGGCGGTGAGCTGGGAGGGGAACCGGACGGCCCAGGAGATTCTCAATCGGTTCTTCGTCCCGGCCGATGCCAAGTGGCGAGGGATCGGCGTCATTCCGAGAAGCGGGCTGGCCCTTCGGCCGGAGTACGCCCATCTGGACGCCCGAAGCCGCTTTGACACGGAGACGATCGCCCGCCAGTCGACCCCACCGCCGAAACTAGCGGCCTGCTCGTGCGGGGAGGTCCTGCAGGGGAAGAAACTGCCAACCGAGTGTCAGCTCTTCGGCAAGGCGTGCACCCCGGTTTCGCCGGTGGGACCCTGCATGGTCTCGAGCGAGGGTTCCTGCGCTGCCTACTATCGGTATGAGCGATACGCCAAACCGGCCCAGGGAGGGGTAAACCTTGGGTGAAGTCGTGTTGCTGGCGCACGGGAGCGGGGGCGGGCAGACCCATCGCCTGATCGAGCAGGTCTTTCGCCGGCGCCTGGACAATCAGTTCCTCCGGCAGGGAGACGATGCCGCCGTCTTGCCGCTACCGGAGAGGCTTCCGGAGGGTGCCCGGCTGGCTTTCACCACCGACTCCTTCGTCGTCTCGCCCCTCTTCTTCCGGGGCGGGAACATCGGGAAGCTGGCGGTCTGCGGGACGGTCAACGACTTGTCCGTCCAGGGTGCTGAACCGCTCTATCTGAGTTTGGGGATGATCCTCGAGGAAGGGTTGGCATTGACCGACCTCGAAAGGATAGTGGAAGCAATTGCCGAATCGGCAGCCGAGGCCGGAGTAGTGGTGGTCACCGGCGACACCAAGGTGGTCGAGCGGGGGAAGGGCGACGGGGTGTACATCAACACCTCGGGTATCGGGGTTATTCCTCCCGGGCGAAAGCTGGGCGGAGCCCTTGCCCAGCCGGGTGACTTGGTCCTCGTCTCGGGCAGCCTCGGAGAGCACGCCCTGACCATCTTGTCCGAGCGAGCCGGACTTTCCTGGGAAACGCCTCTGTCGAGCGACTGCGCCCCGCTCAACGGCCTGATCAGGCAGGTCCTGGGGGCGGCGCCGGGGATGCGGGTGTTGCGGGACCCGACGCGCGGCGGCTTGGCCACCACGCTGAACGAGATTGCCAGCCAGTCTAGGGTCGGAATCCGGCTGGACGAGGCGGCAATCCCCGTTTCGGCGGCGGTCCGGGGGGCCTGCGAAATGCTTGGTTTCGACCCGTTGTACGCCGCCAACGAAGGGAAAGTCATCGCCATCGTTCCCCGAGGCGAGGCTGAAGCGGCGCTCTCGGCGCTGCGGGCCCACACCTATGGCCGGGAGGCGGCAATTATCGGCGAGGTAGTGACAGGCCCAGAGGGCCTGGTGACTCTGGTCACCCGTTTTGGCGGCGAACGAGTGCTCGACATGCTCGAAGGGGAGATGCTGCCCCGCATTTGCTGACAGGGAGGGAGAGGCAGTGAAACCGCGGATCCTTCTGGCGGACGACAGCCCGACCATCCTCAAGGTGGTGGGGTCGGTTCTGGAACAGGCGGGCTATGAAGTGACAACGGCCAGCACCGGCGTAGAGGCGGCGGAGAAAGCGTATGCCGAGCGGCCGGACCTGATCCTGCTGGACGTGACGATGCCGAGGATGAATGGTTACCAGGTCTGTCGGCTGCTCAAGAACGACCCGGCGTTGCGCCACATCCCAGTGGTGATTCTCACCTCCCGTGATCAACCACGGGATCGCTTTTGGGGCTACCAAACCGGGGCCGACGAGTACGTCACCAAGGGCTTTGACCAAGGGCGCCTGCTCGAAGTGGTCCAGGAACTGCTGCAAAGGTCCGTGAGTCTGGCCAGGGACGAAGTTGCCGCCACCGCCGCCCTCGAGGAACAGGTGGACATCCTCAGCCGGTCCAACGACTTGCTCGACCGGAAGCTCTTCGAGGCCACCATCATCAACGAGATTGGCAAGTTGGCCACGGTGCTCCAGAACTACGAGCAGACCGTCGACGAAGTCCTCTCCCTGGTCCACCGTCTGGTGGACTACACCGTGGCAGCCATCGCCATCGTCCACGACGAGCGGGCGGACGTCACCCTCAAGGTTTGGTCGCCAGTAGTCAGGGAGTACCTGGAGGAGTTCAAGCAGCGGGTTACCAACGAACTCGGACAGTACATCCCCTCCCGTTTCCTGACCGGCGGACTCCAGACGCAGTTGCTTTATGCGGAAGGGCTGGGGATTACCCCGGATGTCTCCGATGCCCCGGCACGGATCGAGGACTTCCTTCTGATACCCTTCATGGCCAAGGGGGAGGTCGTCGGCGGGCTGGCCCTCACCACCCCTCCTGGCCGCCAGTTCACCAAAGACGACCAACTAACCCTTCACCTCATTGCCACCCATGCCTATCTTGTGATCGAGAATGCCTGGCTCTATGAGCAGGTAAAGAAGCTTTCCATCACCGACGGATTGACCCGGGTTTATAACCGGCGCTACCTCGAAGAGCGGCTGGACCAGGAATACCGGCGGAGTCAGCGGCATAAGACCTTCCTCACCGTGGTGATTCTGGACATCGACCACTTCAAGCAGATCAACGACGTCTACGGCCACCAGATGGGCGATGAGGTGCTGCGGAAGCTGATGGAGCTCTGCCGGCAGGTCACCCGGTCGACCGACGTCATTGGCAGGTATGGCGGCGAAGAATTCATGGTCCTGCTGCCAGAGACCGACCTGATGGGCGGGAAGTGCGTGGCCGAGCGGCTGCGGAAGCTGGTCGAAACCCAGACTTTCATCACCGACAAGGGGCCGATCCGGATCACGATCAGTCTGGGGATCTGCGCCATACCGGCGGAAGGCGTCGAAACCCCCCAGCAATTCGTGAAAGCGGCAGACGAGGCCCTTTATCGGGCGAAGCAGACCGGCCGGAACCGAACCTGCGTGGCGGCGGTCAACGAGGGCAGCGACTCCCCCCCCGTCCACGCCTGCACCACAACTACTTGACCGGATGTAGGGCCACCTTGAGGCTCTCCAGGACGGTGGCGATGGGCGAAGCGATGGTGGCCGAGGGGGAGCCGGCGAAAAGGAGCCCCACCGCCCGAGCTTGGTCGTCGACCACCAGTGAGCCCGAGTCGCCACCCTGGGACATGGCTTCGGTTACGAACTGATCCGTGAAGGTGGCCCGCTTTCCGTTGCCGTACGAGACTCGGACGGTGGCGTGAATGGCGGTTACCTTGCCTTGCGTGCAACCGGTTGTTCGCCCGCTCTTTCGCACCGGCATTTCCAGTTCAGGCTCAGCTACTCCCTCCACCCGTCCCAACCCCATGATGTCGGGTTCCAACACATCGGGCGAGACTGGACGGGCCACGGCCGCGTCCACCTTGTTCACAGAGGTGAAGCGGAGCGGAACGTAACGGTGCAGGGTGGCTAAGGTGTCGGCGGCGGTTCCTCCGTCGTATGGCCCGGGCTGGTAAATCGGGTCACCGAGCGCCGCCCGGCGGCCGCGCGGGGTCTGGCTGTTGGCCAAAACATGGTTATTCGAGAGGATAAGCCGCTCTCCTGTCTCCTGGTCGTAGACCACGGCCCCCAGGGTGCCGGCGGTGATCCGGAAGTGGCCGATGCTGACTCCCGGGCAAGCCGGGCGCACCTTCTGCCGGCGGTCCCCCAGGTCCGGCGCCTGGGCCAGCGCTTCAAGCGCCTTAAGGGTGCCCACCTCCACCACATCGGTCGGCACCCCTTCCACTTCGGGGGGGACGGCCTCGCCCGGCGCCAGTTGAGCCAGGGGAACCTTCTTCCGGACCAGGACCACGACGGAAGGCTGGTCAGTGACGGCTCCGCCCTTCCGTTTGTAGCCCACCGCCACTCCAACGACGTTGGGGAGGCCAAAGAGCTTTTCCCGTTTGTTCTCCACGATCCTTGCCAACTTCTCCACCGCACCGTCCTCCTTTCAGTCAGGGAACAATTCGGCCATGCTCAGGGAAATCCTGCCAAAAAAGAGCAGAAGTGCCAGGCATGCACGGGGAGGCGGCGGGGGAAAGTAGTGGCGAGGTCTGCAGCGGCCGAGCCCAGATCAATACAGGGTCCAGCAAGGGCTCTGTATTGGTCGGCCAAAGGTTACTGCAAGCTCTCTCCTGAGGGTTTGCAGTAGCCGGCGGGCAGATTGTCGGGGGTTCCGAGCCGGGTTTGCAGTGGCCCGTTCGGTCACTGCAGGCTCGTCAGGGATTCCCGGCAGTCGAGCTAAGATCATTACGGGTGCCGGATCGCCCTCTGGTCAGGTTGATTGGGGTTTGTGGCAGCCGAGAGGTTGTCACAGGCTCCGTAGGTATCCGTAATGGTCGAGCAACGGTTATCGTAGGTTCCGTAAGGATCGATTGCAGCCGAAAGGTTGCAGTCGGTTCTGCAGGGATCTGCGGTAGCCCGAGCACAGGTCGTTGCAGGCCTTTTTTGCCATCGCGCCGGTCAGAAAGGGAAATCCTCGGATAGGGTCGAAGCCTCACAGGGTGAAACCGCTATCCGTTCTAGCCATTGTCCTGGTTTTTCTCTTGTTGGCGGCGCCGGAATCCCTCCTGGCCGCGCCTTCCTCTTTTGCTCCTCTGGCGACACTTATCAACGACCGGTCAGTGGCGACCGGAGACCAAGCAGTCATGGTCAACGGCGTAATCCTGGTTCCCCTGCGAACCCTGGCAGAGCGGCTGGGCTTTGCCGTAGGTTGGCTGGAGGAGACGCGCACTATCCGGATCCAGGCTTACGACCAGGTGATCTACCTTCCTCTCGGCAACAAGGTCGGCCTGGCCAACGGAAGGAGTTTCAAGCTTTCCGAACCAGCGCAGGTCCTGAGCGGGCGAACCTACGTTCCGCTCCGTTTCCTCTCCGAGATTCTGAACTTCGAGGTTCACTACAGTGCGGGAAAGCGCCGGGTTGAGATCCGGGCGCCCGAGTACGCCGTGACCGATGTCCGCTACGCCCTGGTCGACGGGCGGCCGCAGGTCATCCTAAACGGGACCCGCACCCCCGTCGCACAGGCAACCTTGAAGCAGAACCCGCTCCGGCTCGTACTGGACCTGCCGTGGGCCCGACTGGCTATTCCGGCAGGAACTCTTCCCACCGATGATCCGCTGGTTAGGGAGGTTGCCTGGAGACAGGAACGCAGGGACCTGGTACGCCTGACCGTGTCCCTGGGCCGGGAGATGCCCTACCAACTCGTCTCCACCGACCAGCGGTTGAGCGTCGTCTTCCCGCCTCAAGTCCGGTCTGCCGCACTGATCGTCGACGAGGGGCGCCGTCTGATCGCCATTCGGAGCACCGCTCCGCTAAAGCCCGTGGTGCGACGTCTGAGCGATCCCGACCGGTTGGTGATCGACCTGCCCGGGGCGGCCTTGGCTGCCATGCCGAGAGTGTTGCTCAATGACGCCTGGGTGCAGGCATTGCGTTTGGGTCAACTGGACGCGGAAACGGTCCGGGTCGTGGCCGACATGGAGGGCCCACTGGGCTGGGTGGAGGAGTCGACCGGGACCCGCCAGGCGGAAGAGGGCGATGGCCGGGAGCAGGGGGCGGTTTGGACTCTTCACCTACTGAACCGGGTGACCGAGGTGACCCATCAGACGTTCAAGGACCGGACGCAACTCCGCCTGAAGTTGGCGGTGGCGGCGACGCCGACCGTGGTTGACCGCCAAGCGGGACGGCTCGAACTCGACCTCGCCGAAGCGATGGCTGAGGGTCTTCCGTCCGAGGTCGCGATCGGCGACGGAACGGTGGAGCGGCTCCGCCTGCTCGAAGCGGGACCAGGAACGGTCCGCTGGAGGATCGATCTCCCGTACTATGTCGGCCATCGCATCTTGCCAGGCAAGGCGGGGGAGGCGGTGGTGGAGATCAGTCGCTCGCCGGTCTACCGAAAGAAGATCTTCCTCGACCCCGGCCATGGTGGTGCGGACCCAGGAGCGATGGGCCCCAGCGGGTTAATGGAGAAGGAAGTCAATCTGGACTTGGCCCTGCGCCTCCGGCAGATTCTGGCCGAAGCCGGGGCCGAGGTCACCCTTTCCCGGGAGTCCGACCTCTTTGTTCCCCTTCACGAACGCCCTCGGGTGGCCAACAGCCTGGAAGCAGACATCTTCATCAGCCTCCATGCCAACGCCAACCCGAAAACCTGGGAATCGGGTACGGAAACGTACTACCACCCCGACCGCCCGGATTCCCGAGAGCTGGCGGCCGCCCTCGAGAAGCAGCTTCTGGAAGCACTCAGGCTGCGCGACCGCTCGATCCGGCCGACCCGGGAGTTCGTTGTGATCCGCGAGGCCTCCATGCCATCTGTCCTTGTTGAGGTGGCCTTCCTTTCCAACCCCGCCGAGGAGAGACTCCTCGCCGACCCGCAATTCCGCCAGAACGCGGCGGCGGCGATCGCCGAGGGAATCATGGCCTACTTCCGCCAGTACCCCGATGCTCGGACGAACGCTGTACCGGCCACTGCTGGGACCTAAGCCCATATCTCGCCGGTCGTGATATAATAACCTAGTATGACCGCACCTTTTGACAAAAGGAGATACTGTATACGATGGTGAATAGTTCAGCAGGCGGCCCGATCGGAGTCTTCGATTCCGGGTTGGGTGGCCTGACTGTAGTCGAAGAACTCTGGCGCCAACTTCCCGAGGAGGACGTGATCTACTTCGGGGACACGGCGCGGGTGCCGTATGGGGGGCGGACGGCCGAAGAGATCCGCCGCTTCAACCGGGAGATCATCCGGTTCCTGCTGGCCAAGGGGGCGAAGGTGATCGTCTTCGCCTGCAATACCTCCTCGGCGCTGGCCTTTTTCCTCATGCAGGAGGAGTTCCCGGTACCGATGATCGAGGTGATCGCGCCGGGTGCTCGCGCCGCCGCAAGAGCCAGTCGGAACGGGCGGATCGGGCTCATCGCCACCGAGGCGACGGTTCAAAGCGGGGCCTACGTGCGGGCGATCCTGGCCGAGCGACCGGAGGCGCGGGTTATTGCGGTGGGGTGCCCGAAGCTGGTGCCCCTGGTCGAGAGCGGTCAGGCCCGGTCAAGCGAAGCGGGCCGGGCGGTGGCGGAGTACTTGAAGCCGATACGGGAGGCCGGGGTGGACACCCTGATCCTGGGGTGCACCCACTACCCTTACCTCTACCCGCACCTCAGGGAGCAGCTCGGAGACGAGGTGGCGCTGGTCAATCCGGCGATCGAGACGGTCTCTCAAGTGGGAGAGGTCCTGACAGAGCGCGGGCTGCACCGGACTGGTCCCGGGAGTGGCGACCGCTTCTACACCTCAGGTGATCCGGCCCTCTTCCGGAAGCTGGCGGGTGAGTTGATCGGGCGGGCGATCCCGCCGGTGGAGAAGGTTGAGTTCATGGCCCCCGCAGGTGGGGTTAACGCCGCTGGGGCAGGTGGCTGAAGGGGCGAAAACGAGCGTGGCCGAAAAGAAGACCATCGTTCTGGGAGTCATCGGAGCGGACGTTCACGCCATCGGCAACAAGATCCTGGAATACGCCTTTCGAGACGCCGGGTTCAACGTGGTCAACCTCGGCGTCTTGGTTTCCCAGGAGGAATTTGTCCATGCTGCCGTCGAGACGGCGGCCGACGTCATCGCTGTCTCCTCGCTTTACGGCCATGGCGAGATTGACTGCCGGGGTCTGCGGGAAAAGTGCCGGGAGGCTGGACTCGACCACATCCTGCTGTACGTCGGGGGTAACCTCGTCGTGGGGAAGCAGGAGTGGCCCGAGGTCGAGGCCAAGTTCAAGGCGATGGGATTCGACCGGGTCTATCCGCCTGGGACGTTGCCGCAGCAGGTCATCCCTGACCTTCGGCGGGACCTTGGCCTGGACGAAGGAGGAGAGGCATAGGTGCACTTGGCCGGCAAGCGGGTGGCGGTGGTGGGGCTCGGCGTCTCGAACGTCCCTCTCATCCGCTTCTTGCGCAGGAAGGGCGCACTGGTCACAGGCTGTGATCAGAAGCGAGCCGAAGAGCTGGGGGAGCGGGTGGCTGAACTGGAGGCCTTGGGCTGCCGCCTTAGGCTGGGTCCGGACTATCTCTCGGGACTGGCCGGGCAGGAGATTATCTTCCTCACGCCGGGAATGCGCAAGAACCTGCCCGCGATCGAGCGGGCCAAGGCGGCCGGAACGGCTGTCTCAAGCGAGATCAGGCTTGTCTTCGCCCTCTGCCGGGCGCCGATCCTAGGGATTACGGGATCGAGCGGCAAGACCACCACGACCATGCTCTGCGACCGCATCCTCAAGGCCGACGGGGGCGAGGTTTGGACGGGCGGGAACATCGGCCGGCCGTTGATCGAAGCGGTTGAGGAAATACCGCCTTCGGCCAAGGTGGTGCTGGAACTCTCCAGCTTCCAACTGGAGGACCTGACGCAGAGCCCCTGCCTGGCGGTGGTGACCAACGTCACCCCCAACCACCTGGACCAGCATGCTTCGATGGAGGAGTACATCGAGGCGAAAAAGCGCATCTTCCGCTTCCAGGGACCCCAGGACATTTGTGTGCTCAACCGCGACAACGAGGTCACGCGGGCGATGGCGGGGGAGTGCCCCGGACGGGTAGTCTTCTTCAGTCGCCGCGAGCAACTGAAGGAGGGGGCCTTCCTGCGCGGCGCGGAGCTGATCTTGCGGCTGGACGGCCGGGAGGAACGCCTCTGCAACCGCACCGAGCTTAGGCTCCTCGGGGTCCACAACATCGAGAACGTCCTCGCCGCGTCAGTAGCCACCCGTCTCTTCGGGGCTAGCCTGGAGGCGATCCATGAGGCAATTACCACCTTCACTGGGGCGCCTCACCGGCTGGAGCTGGTTCGGGAGGTAGGCGGCGTCCGCTATTACAACGATTCGATTGCCACCACGCCGGCCAGGGCCATGGCCGGGCTGGCGTCCTTCGACCAACCGCTCATCCTGATCGCCGGGGGGTACGACAAGAAGCTCCCCTTCGACGAGTTCGGCCGGGCAGCAGTCCAGCGGACCAAGGGGCTCATCCTCCTCGGCACGACGGCCGGACAGATCGAGCAGGCGGTCCGGCGGGCGGCGGAAGAGCTCAATCAGCAGGCGCCGCTGCTGGTTCAGGTAGGAAGCCTGGCGGAGGCGGTGGTCAAGGCGGCCGAGCTGGCCCAACCGGGCGACGTTGTCCTCCTTTCTCCGGCCTGCGCCAGCTACGATATGTTTCGAAACTTCGAGGAGCGCGGCGAGCGCTTCCGTGAGCTGGTATGGGGGCTGTAGCGGTGGCAGGGGCCGAAGAGCGGGTACTGCTGATCGACTTTGGCAGCACCTTCACCAAAGTGACGGCGGTGGAGACGGGGAAGCCGCGCCTTCTGGGGACCGCTCAGGCACCGACGACCGTGGCGGAGGGGATCATGGTCGGGCTGCGGCAGGCCTTGGCTGTCCTGGAGGCCAGGACCGGGCTCCGGCCGGGGGACTTCGCCACCCGGTTGGCCGCTTCGTCGGCCGCCGGCGGGTTGCGGATGGTGGCGGTAGGGCTGGTGCCCGAGTTGACGGTCGAGGCTGCCCGCCGGGCGGCCCTGGGCGCCGGGGCCAAGCTGTTGCGGGGGTTCGCCTACGAATTGACTCCCGACGACCTATCCCAGATCGAGGCGCTTGACCCGGATCTGCTTCTGTTGGCTGGCGGGACTGACGGCGGCAACCGGGAGGTGATCCTCCACAACGCCCGGGTTCTGGCGGCTTCGAAGCTCCGCACACCAGTGATCGTAGCGGGGAACCGTTCCGCCGCCCCGGAGGTGGAGCGCATCCTGGCGGAGGGGGGGAAGGAAGTCCGGCGGACGGAGAACGTGATGCCGGAACTCGACCAGATCAACCCCGAGCCGGCCCGTCAGGCCATCCGGACCCTCTTCTTCGAGCGCATCACCCGCGCCAAGGGGCTTGAGGTGGCGCAGGAGTTTACCGGCGGGATCGTCATGCCGACCCCGGCAGCGGTGCTGCAGGCGGCGGAACTCCTGGCCCGGGGAGTCCCGGGGGAGTCCGGCTGGGGCGAACTCCTGGTGGTTGACGTCGGGGGAGCCACCACCGATATCCACTCCCTGGCCAAAGGGGAGCCGAGCAAGCCAAACGTGGCCTGGAAGGGACTGCCGGAACCGTTCGCCAAGCGGACGGTCGAAGGCGACCTGGGCGTTCGGGTTTCGGCTCTGGCGGCGGTGGAGACGGTGGGGGAGGACCGGCTGCGGCGCCTTTTGGGGGATCCGGCGGCGCCGGTCCGAGAACGGGCGGAGGCGCTGGCCAGGGCGACCGGGCAACTGCCCGAGACTCGGGAGGGAAGGGCCTTCGACCAGGCGTTGGCACGGGGTTGCGTCGAGGTGGCCACCGAGCGTCATGCCGGTCGGCTGGAGCAGCTTTTCACCCCGTTCGGCGTCTCCTACCTGCAGAAAGGGAAGGACTTGACCCGAGTTTCAGCGGTCATCGGGACGGGCGGGCCGGTCGTCCGGGCGGAAAACCCGACCTGGGTCCTGGAAGGGGTGCTCTTTTCTGCCGCCGCCCCAGACGTGTTGAAACCGGAGAAGCCGGCCTTCTATCTGGACCGGCAGTACGTTCTAGCGGCCCTGGGACTTCTGGCCGAGGTCGATCGCGGAGCCGCCCTGCGGCTGATGAAGCAGACGTTGGTGCCTTTGAAGGGGGAGGAGTCACATGCCTGCACTTAACCGTCGCTGGGACGAGGATGGGTTTCTGGCGGCGCGATCCGAGGTCTTACAGGCCTGGCCGACCGGGGCCGAGGTGGACCTGGAGGAAGCGGTGGCTTACCATCGCAGCCTACCGGCCAGCAAGATCTTCGCTGAGCGCCTTCGCCAGGCGCAGCTGGCTGGGGAGACGCTGGCTCAACCCCGGGCTGGCGTGGCCGTTCTCAAGGAGCACCTTGACCTTCTCCACTACCTTGAAGAGGAAGGCGGAGCTGACCTCCTACCAACCACCGTCGACTCTTATACCCGCCAGAACCGCTACCGGGAGGCCCAGGCGGGGATTGACGAGTCGGTCCGGACTGGCCGCTCGATGTTGAACGGCTTCCCTGCGGTGAACTACGGGGTGGCAGCCTGCCGGTCGATTGTCGAATCGCTGTCCGTGCCGGTCCAGGTCCGCCATGGCACCCCGGACGCCCGCCTCCTTGCCGAGGTTACCCTGGCGGCCGGTTTCACCGCCTTCGAAGGGGGCGGTATCTCTTACAACATCCCTTACGCCAAGGACGTGCCGCTTGAGCGGTCGCTGACCGACTGGCAGTACGTGGACAGGCTCTGCGGCTGGTATGCCGAGCGGGGGGTCGTCATCAACCGGGAGCCCTTCGGCCCGCTCACCGGGACGCTGGTCGAACCGTCCATCTCCCATGCGGTTGCCATCATCGAGGCACTGCTCGCCGCGGAACAGGGGGTTCGGAGCCTGACCCTGGGTTATGGGCAGTGCGGGAATCTGCTGCAGGACGTGGCGGCGGTGCTCACTTTGAAGGAACTGGCCACCGAATACCTGGCCCGTTTCGGCTATACCGGCGTGGAAGTGACGACGGTCTTCCACCAGTGGATGGGTGGCTTCCCCCAGGACGAAGCTCGGGCGTTCGGCGTGATTGCCTGGGGAGCGGCCACGGCGGCCCTGGCCAAGGCGACCAAGGTCATCGTCAAAACGCCTCACGAAGCCTTCGGCATTCCGACCAAAGAGGCCAACGCGGCAGGGATCAAGGCCACCCGGCAGGTGCTCAAGATGCTCCGCGACCAGAGCCTCTCCGCCACCGCGGAGTTTCTGGAGGAGTGCGAGCTCATCCGGCAAGAAACGCGGGCTATCCTCGAGCGGACGCTGGAGCTTGGGGAGGGTGACGTGCTCCAGGGCGCAGTTCGGGCGTTCGCCGCCGGGGTGATCGACGTCCCCTTCGCCCCGAGCAGGTTCAACGCCGGCCGGACAATGCCCGCCCGGGACAATACAGGGGCGGTGCGGTTCTTGGAGTTTGGCAACCTGCCCTTCGGCGACGAGATCAAGGCGCTGCACCGCAACAAGATTGCTCAGCGGGGAGCCCAAGAAGGCCGCTCTCCCAGCTTCCAGATGGTGATCGACGACATCTACGCCATCGGCAAGGGTATGCTGGTGGGGCGGCCGCGCTGACGATCGCCCAGGGGAGGAACAAGGCAACATGGGGAACCATTTTGACCGCAGTTCAAGTAACGACGTCCGCATCGAGCAGGTAGTCCTCTCAGCGGGCTTAAGCGGGTTCTATTTCGACGACCAAAAGGCCATCAAGGCCGGGGCGGAGCACGACGGTTTCACCTACCGGGGCGAGCCTTTGACCCGCGGCTTCCGGGCAGTCCGGCAGGCCGGAGAATCGGTCTCGGTCCAGCTCCTCCTCTCTGACGGGCAAGTGGCTTACGGAGATTGCGCCGCCGTCCAGTACTCAGGGGTGGACGGACGGGACCCAGTCTTCATCGCCCGGGACTTCATTCCGTTGATGGAAAGGCTCGTGGCGCCCCGGTTGACCGGCCTCCCGGCGGCCACCTTCCGGGCGAACGCTGAATTGGCCGACAACCTGGAGGGCATGGACGGGAAGCGCCTTCATACGGCGATCCGCTACGGGGTGACTCAGGCGCTGCTTGACGCGGCCGCCCGGGCCCGGCGCATGACCATGGCGGAGGTGATCGCCGCCGAGTACCCGGGAGCCTACTTGCCGACCGAGCCAGTGCCGATCTTCGGCCAGACAGGAGACGACCGGTACCTGAACGCTGACAAGCTCATTATCAAGCGGGCCGGTGTACTACCCCACGCCTTGATCAATAATGTCGCTGAGAAGCTCGGGCCGCGCGGGGAGATCCTGGCGGACTACGTCCGCTGGCTCACCCGACGCATTAGGGAGATCGGCGGGGAGGACTATCGCCCTACCATTCACCTCGACGTCTACGGGACGCTTGGGTTGGCCTTCGACAACGACTTGGACCGAATCGTTGCCTACCTTGCGCAACTTGAGCAGTTGGCTCAGCCGTATCAATTGCGGATCGAGGGGCCGGTCGACGCCGGCGGGAAGCAGGCCCAAATGGACCTCCTGGCCGACCTTTGCCGGCGCCTTCACGACGAAGGGGTCAAGGTGGAGATCGTGGCCGACGAGTGGTGCAACACCTATGAGGACGTCGTGGACTTCACCGCGGCGGGAGCGGGCGACATGGTCCAGATCAAGACGCCGGATCTGGGGGGGATCAACAACTCAATCGAGGCGGTCCTTTACTGCAAGAGCCATGGGATGGGCGCCTACCTCGGCGGCACCTGTAATGAGACAGAACGATCGGCCCAGGTTTGCGTGCACGTGGCGCTGGCCACCCGGCCAGTGCAGATGCTGGCCAAGCCCGGGATGGGGGTAGACGAGGGGTTCGCGATCGTCCATAACGAGATGCAAAGGACCATCGCCCTGGTTCGGGCGAGACGGAAGACGCACCTGACCAAGGGCCGGTAGGCGGAAGGAGGGAGCGATGTGGTCGTAAGCCTGGACCGGGCGGTCTACTTCGCCCCCCGGGGGCGGAGGCGTTTGATGTTCTTGGGCAATCTGATCGCTCAGCGGTACCTGAACCCGGAGGACCGTCTGATCGGTCTGGTTGGGGATGCCGGGGCGGGCAAGTCGCTCCTCATCCGGGGTATGTTTCCGGGACTCATCCTAACCAACGACGACGACGGGATCAACGTCCGACCGGCGCCGCTCTTGGCCGACTTCGCCGACAACCACTTCCGGACCCACTCCTACCACCTGGACGTCCGCTTTGAGGCTGCTTTCACCTCATATGGGGAGATGGCCCAGGCGGTTCGGGCAGCGCTCCGGGCCCGCCGGCGAGTGGTGATCGAACACTTTGAGCTGCTTTTTCCGGCCCTCCAAATAAACGCCGAGGTCCTAATTGGAATCGGCGAGGAGGTCGTGGTCTACCGGCCCGGAGTCTTCGGCCCCGACCCGCGGCGCCTGGCCGAGCAAGTCTTCGCTTCCCTCAAGTACCGGAAGGCGGCCCACTCGGCGGAGGACTTGACCTCACTAGCCTTCGCCAGGCTCGGGCATCCCGAGCCGGAGATCCACTCCGACGTCCGGCGGGGCTTCCTTCTCGAATTCCCGCACCCGCCGCGAGGACTGGACGTGGAAGCAGTGGAGCGGGTGGTCAACGAGTACATCGCCGCCGATGTCCCGATATGCTATGTGGATGACGAGCATATTAGGGTGAAGAACGTCCTTCACGCCTGCTCTGGACCGCGCCTGCATGTCCGGTCGGCCGGCGAGATCGGCCAGTTCCGACTGATGAAGGACTTTCTGTTTGATCCAATCACCCATCTTTATCTTTTGGCGGGGTTGGTCGGCGAGGCCGCCGAGCACCCACCCCAACCGGTCGGGCTCTGCCCGGAGGAGGTTATCAATGGAACGCCTTGATGGACGGCGCCCCAACCAACTGCGCCCGGTCCGCCTGACCCGCGCCTTTCTCAAGTACGCCGAGGGCTCGTGCCTGATCGAGGTGGGGGAGACCAAAGTGATCTGCGCCGCCACGATCGAGCCGAAGGTCCCGCTTTGGTTGAGGGGGGCGGGGCAGGGCTGGGTTACGGCGGAGTACGCCATGTTGCCCCGGGCCACCGCCCAGCGGACGCCCCGGGAGCGGAACCAGGGGAAGCAGGGTGGGCGGACCATGGAGATCCAGCGGCTGGTCGGCCGGTCACTGCGCTCGGTGGTCGACCTCGGAGCCCTGGGAGAGAGGACGATCTGGCTCGATTGCGACGTCCTGCAGGCGGACGGAGGGACCCGGACGGCGGCCGTGACGGGGAGCTTCGTGGCTTTGGTCGATGCCTTGCTGACCCTGAAGGATGAGGCGAAGTGGGAGAAGCTCCCCTTGACCGATTTCCTGGCGGCCACGAGCGTCGGGGTGGTCGAGGAGACGCCCCTTCTGGATTTGGCCTTTGCCGAAGATTCCAAAGCGGCGGTGGACATGAACGTGGTTATGACCGCCGCCGGGAAACTGGTCGAGGTTCAGGGAACCGGGGAAGGGCGGCCCTTCTCCCGAGTCGAGTTGAACCAACTGCTGGACCTGGCGTCCGAAGGGATCGAGCAACTGATCGCGAGCCAGAAAGAGGCGCTGGGCGAGGCGGCGGATCTGGTAGGGGGATGGCAACGTGGGCACCGTGCTCGTGGTGGCGTCGAGGAACCGTCATAAGGTCGAAGAGCTCAAGCAACTCCTGGTTGGCCTGCCGGTGGAGGTCCGGTCGTTGGCGGATTACCCGGGGGCGCCCGAAGTGGTCGAGGATGGTGACACTTTTGCCGCCAACGCCATCAAGAAAGCGCAGGCCGCGGTCGCCTTCACCGGAGAGTGGGCCCTGGCCGACGACTCCGGTCTGGAGGTCGACGCCCTGGACGGCGCTCCCGGCGTCCATTCGGCACGCTTTGCCGGCGAGCCTCGCTCCGACGCCCGGAACAACGCCAAGCTCCTTGCTCTGCTGGAGAACGTCCCCCCCGAACGGCGGACCGCTCGGTTTCGTTCGGTGATCGCCCTGGCCGGGCCCGATGGCGAACTTGAGCTCGTCGAAGGAATGGTGGAGGGGCGAATCGTCAGAGAGCCCCGGGGGACCGGCGGCTTCGGGTATGACCCCCTTTTTCTCCTCCCGGAGGTGGGGCGCACCATGGCCCAGCTGTCGCCCGAGGAAAAGAACGCCCTGTCCCATCGCGGGCGAGCCATGGCCGCACTGGCTGTCCAGCTTCGTCAGCGTTTTGGTCCGCGGGAATAGCCCTGAGCGTACAGTTTCGAGACCGCGTAGCGCGTTGACTTAGACTGGCCAGAATGCTATGATTATTCCGGTCGAGACGGGGCGTAGCGCAGTTTGGTAGCGCATCTGCTTTGGGAGCAGAGGGTCGCAGGTTCAAATCCTGTCGCCCCGACCAGCTTTTTGTCAGGGTTGCCAGCCGGCGGCCGGTGTGCTATGATTAGCAAAGCTGGCTTGTGGCGGGGAACAGGCGCCTGTAGCTCAGTGGATAGAGCAGCTGCCTTCTAAGCAGCGGGTCGCAGGTTCGATCCCTGCCAGGCGCACCAGGTCTTTTTCCCGGCCTGGAGGAAGAGCCGGGGCGAACATACGGTGGGTATAGCTCAGTTGGTTAGAGCGCCAGGTTGTGGCCCTGGAGGCCGTGGGTTCGAGTCCCACTACTCACCCCAAGTCAAATGTAGAAGGCTGTCCCAAGAACGGGGGACAGCTTTTTTGTCGCTGCCTTTCGGGGAAGGATAATGCGGGAGGTAGCAACATGATGTGGCGCTACTGGAACTGGGCCGATGGCTACTGGGGGGCTGGCTGGCACCTTGCAATGCTCGTTGGGATGGTCCTCTGGTGGGGTCTGGTGATCGCCGCGGTGGTGCTCTTCGTTCGATGGCTGATCCGGCAGGAGCGGGAAGCTCGCCTCGCTGCGGGAGGAAGGTCGGCGGCCCAGGATCCGCTGACCATCGTCAAGCTGCGGTACGCCCGCGGGGAGATTACTCGGGAGCAGTATGAGGAGCTGAAGGAGACGCTGCAGCGCTAGATGGCCAGAGTCCGCCGGACACCGCCATCCTCACCCACCTCGCCTTGGGATGTCCTACGGCGGTTGTGGCACGGCATCGCCTCCGGGCGCGAGGAACCGCCGCGGGAGTTCTCTCTCGGCCAGCGCCCGGCTCCGGGGTCCGCCCCTTCCCAACAGGAAGTGGCCGGCCCCCCGGACATCTCTCCAAACCTCGACGCCACTCTGCGCCGGGTCAAGGAGGAGCTGGATGCCCGGAACAACTCGGACGTGGTCATCCGCGACTTCCGGCTGGCTGTGCAGCCGCCCCGCCGCGCCTTTCTTCTCTACATCGATGGGCTGGCCGACCGGGCCACGGTGAGCGAGACCATCCTCACGCCGCTCATGCTCCTGGCCCGGCTAAACGGGGACAGCGCCCGCGGGGACCTCCTGTCCGTGGTGGAGGAGCGCCTGGCGCCGGGGGCTGCTGCGGTTCGGGAGTCTACTCTCAGTGCGGTGTTGGACAAGGTCCTCTCCGGTATGACCGCCCTCTTTCTTGACGGCAGCCGCGAAGCCCTGCTCATCGAGAGCAAGGGCTGGGAAAGGCGGGGTGTCGAGCGGCCGCAAGAGGAGCCGGGGGCCCGGGGACCGCAAGATTCGTTCACTGAAAGCCTGCGGACCAACACCGCTCTCATTCGGCGCCGGCTGCGCACCCCGCAGCTCACCATCGAGAACCTGCAGGTTGGACGGCTTTCCCGGACCGACGTGGCGCTCGTCCACCTTCGGGGGCTCACCAACGAAAAGCTGGTGGAGGAGGTGAGACGGAGGCTGCGCGGCGTCGCGGTGGACCACCTGCAGGCTTCCGGCACGCTCGAACAGCTTATCGAGGATCGGCCCCGCTCCCTCTTCTCCCAGGTCCTGTTGACCGAGCGGCCGGATCGGGCGGCGGGGTTTCTGAGTGAAGGCTACGTCGTGTTACTCGTGGACAATAACCCCATCGCTCTCGCGGTGCCGGGTACCTTCACTGCCTTCTTCCACGCCCCTGACGACTACTACCTTCGCTCGCCGTTTGGCACCTTCGCCCGCTTCGTGCGGGTGTTGGCGCTCGGCTTGGCACTGCTTTTGCCGGCGCTGTACGTCGGTGCCACCACGTACCACCAGGCGATGATCCCGCCGCCGCTCCTCTTGTCGATCGCCGCCACCCGCGAGCGGGTGCCGTTCCCCACCCTGCTTGAGGTGCTGCTGATGGAGTCATCCTTCGAGCTTGTGCGGGAGGCCTCGCTGCGTGTCCCCGCAGTCATCGGTGGCACAATCAGCATCGTGGGGGCGCTCATCCTTGGACAGGCGGCGGTGGCGGCCAACCTGATCAGCCCGCTCCTGGTGGTGATGGTGGCGTTGACAGGCTTGGGCTCGTTTTGCGTGCCAGACTACAGCGCAAGCTTCAGCCTTCGCATCGCCCGCTTCCTACTCATTGTCCTGGCGGCGCTGGCCGGCTTTTTCGGCGTCTCGCTCGGCCTCTTCTTTCTCTTGGTACACCTTGGCTCGCTCCAGAGCTTCGGGGTCCCGTACCTTTCGCCCATCGGCCCCTACCGTCCGGGGTCTCCCGACATCGTCGTCCGCGGACAGCTCAGCAACATGGAGCAACGCCCGGCCTACTTGCGCCCGCAGGACCGGTGGCGCCAGCCGCCTACGGCGCGCCAGTGGGCCGAGGAGCAGCAAAACGAGCCACCCGTCCAGCCAAATGGAGAAGGAGGTAGCCGCAACTGATCCGGCAGGGACACCTCGACCGCACGGCGGCCGTCGTGTTGGTGGTGGCGGCGACCACCGCTAAGATGTTCCTCAGCCAACCAGCCGTCGCCGCACAGCACACGGCAACCGGGGCGGTGCTTGTGGCGCTCTTGAACGGGTTGCTCTCCCTGGGCCTGAGTTGGCTGCTCCTCAATAGCCTTGACCCGGCAAGCGAAGAGGGGATGGTGGCCCAGTTCGAGAAGCTCGGTGGGGTTTTCGGGACGCTGGTCAGCGCCGTCATGGCCGCCTACTTTTTGGGCACCGTCTCATGGCAGACGCGTCAGATGGGCGGCCTAATCATCAACAGCATGCTGCCGTTTACCCCCATCACGGTCGTCGAGGGGACGACCGTGATGGCCTTCGCCTACGCCAGCGCGCTGGGGCTGGAGACCATCAGCCGGGCAGCGATGATTCTGCTCTTGCCTATTGTAACGGTCATCCTCGTGCTGCTTCTCTTGACCGCGCCGCGCTTTGACTTTTCCCGCCTCTTCCCGCCGCTCGGCTTTGGCTGGCGCAGCCTGCTCTACTGGAGCCTTTTTTCCGGCTGGTACCGCGAGGCCTGGGTGGCTGCCGTCCTCTTTCCTTACCTGCGCCGGCGGGAGGAGGGGGTCGGGGTGGCGGTCGAGGCAATCGCCTTGAGCACGGGGCTTTTGACGCTCGTGACCGCGGCCCTGCTCGCCCTCTTTGGGTACCCCCTCTTGGCACGGCTTCCCGCCCCGGCCCAGGAAGGGAGTCGCGCCATCTACCTCGGCCCCTTCGTCACCAACCTCGAAGCGGTCTTCGTGTTCATCCTTACCACCGCCCTCTTCCTCATGCTCAGCGTGATGTTCTGGGCAGGGTGCATTCTGGTCGCCGACCTCCTGAAGTTGTCAGAATACCGCCCGCTTGTGCCGCTTCTGGCGGCCGGGGTGTGGCTTGGATCCTACCTCCCACCCTCCCTGATGGTGACGGTGCATTGGTCGGGGGAGGAGTTGCGGGAGGTGTCGAGCTTCGTCCTCTATCCAGGCGTCGTGACGCTGTGGTGCTTGCGGCAGTGGCGCAGGAGGAGGGAGCGCCGGCGTGGGGCTTGAGGGGCGGAACCGGCGGCGGGGATGGCAGAAGGCCGGCGCCGTCCTGGCGTTGACCTTTCTTGTGGCGGGCTGCTGGGACTACCGCGAGCCGAACCAGATTGCCTTCGTCGAAGCCGTGGCGGTGGACCGGGGACGAGCGGGAGAGGTCGAGGCCACGGTGTTGGTCGATGTGCCGCACATGCCGGCCGGCGGGGGGACGGGGGGCGACAGCGGTGGCGCTGAGCGTTCGTGGGTGCTCCGTCGCGCGAGCGGGCAATCGCTGGATGAGGCACTTGCCCGGATGACCCGGTTCACGGGGCGGACACTAAACCTCTCCCAGTGCCGGGTGGTGCTCTTTTCTGACGCCGTGGCGCGCCGGGGGCTCGGGCGGTACCTAGACCTACTCGCACGCGCGAGTGAGTTTCGGCCGACCCTCGTCGTGGCGGTCACCCGGGGACGGGCAGAGCGGGTTCTTTCAGTCAAGCCGCAGCTCGAGCGCAGCCCGGCGGATCTCCTGGTTGGCCTACTGAGCTCGGGCCAGTTCTTCGGCAGCACCGTGAACTTCCAGCTGCTTGACCTCATCACGCAGCTGACCACCCTTGAGCGGGAGGCGGTGATCCCGCTGGTGGCGCCGAAGAAGCCAGAACCGGAAGGCATTGAGCCTCCCGCTCTGAGGGGCGGCGCACAGGGTGGGAGCGGCGGGCAAGCCCAAGCTTCCACCGCGGACATAGTCGGTCTGGCCGTCTTCCGAAAGGATCGGCTCGTGGGGCAGATAGACCCCGCCGACGTGGGGTATTTCCTCATGCTCTCGGGCCGGCAGCGCAACTCCTTTTTGTCGCTGCCGGACCCGCAGGTTCCCGGTCGCCGCGTGACCGTCCTCATCCGGCGCGTTGCCCGGGAGGTGCGCGTGCGCCGCTCACCGCGTCCGGAAATCAGGGTTCAGCTGCAGGTGCCGCTAGAAATCCGGGAGATCCAGTCGACGGTGAACTACACCGGTAGTGCCCATCGGCCTATCCTGGAGGCGGCCGCAGCGAGGCACATCGCTGCAGGCTGCCGCCATGTGCTGGACCAAGCCCAGAAGGCATGGCGAGCAGACGTCTTCTCCTTTGGCACCCTCTTCAAGCTCCACTTCCTCACCTGGCCGGAGTGGGTGCGGTTCGGGTGGCCGGACCGTTTTCCGCAGGCGCAGGTGAGAGTGGCGGTGGAAGCCAGAGTGGTGCGGTCGGGCACCACCCTGCAGCCAGGCAAGGTCCTTGGGGGGCACGGAGGAAGGGGGCAGAGCGGTGTCAACCGAGGCCAAAGATAACCCACCACCCGAGCAGGACGAGACCGGCGCTCAAGAGGAAGAGGCCTGCGGCCCCGCGCCGGTTGGCCTGGGCCAGAACTCGGGCAGCGTAGACCACGGTGTACAGCGCCACGGCGATGACCATGGCGAAGGCGAAGTACCTCATTTGCGTTCCCCCGCGGCTTGTGGTATGATCAGTGGTGTCCAGAACGGGCGGAGATGGCGGAACTGGCAGACGCGCAGGTCTTAGGAACCTGTGGGCAACCGTGCGGGTTCGATCCCCGCTCTCCGCACCAACCCCAAGAATCCGTCCTGAGCGGGCTTAGCGTAACCGAGACCAAGAGAGGTCTATTCCACGCACCGCCCAGCCTTCCACCGCACATCTGTCCGGTGATCTGGTCCGGCTCCTGGAGCGCTCTTCCATATCCCAGCAACTTGCCGCTCTCACCTCCAGCAACGCCGTTTCTCGCGGGTGCCAAGCTCAAACCATAGCCGGTGTGGTATAATAGCCACAGCTTGCCGTCGGACCAAGGCGACAGGGAGAGGAAAGCTTGGCACGGCGGCGAATACCAGAGCGAACGGTGCCGGCCAGAGATGCCAAGGCGCCGGGCTGCACATAGAATGAGGAATGCGGCAGGAGGAGAATGGATGCAAGCGGAGTTGGCCAGACTAGATGGGAATCGCGTGGAATTGCGCGTCGAGGTGGCGCCGGACGAGGTCGGGCGGGCCATATCCAAGGCTTACCAAAAACTGGGCAATCGGGTCCGGATTCCCGGCTTTCGCCCCGGCAAGGCGCCCCGGGTGCTGATCGACCGCTACGTCGGGCGTGAGGCGGTGCTGGAGGCCGCCTTTGATGCTCTCTTCCCGCAGGCCTACCTTAACGCAGTCAGGGAGGCAGGGGTGGAGCCGATCGACTCGCCGGAGGTTTCCGACATCGTTCTGGAAGAGGGGAAGCCTTGCACCTTCAAGGTTCAGGTGGAGGTCATGCCCGAGGTCAAGCTGGGCCAGTACAAGGGCCTCAAGGCGGTCAAGACGCTCGTCCCGGTGACCGAGGCCGACGTGGACCAGGTCTTGGAGCATCTTCGGGAGCGCCAGGCCGAATTGGTCGTTAGTGAGGAGGAGAAGATTGCGCCGGGACTCTTTGCGGTGATTGACTTCGACGGATTCATCGATGGCCAGCCATTCGCCGGCGGAGCCGGGCGTGACGTGCAGCTTGAGGTCGGCGGAGGCCGGTTCCTGCCGCAATTTGAGGAGGGCCTGGTCGGCGCGGCAAAGGGCGAGGGCCGCGAAGTCAAACTCACTTTTCCCGCAAACTACCATGCCAAGCACTTGGCCGGCAAGGAAGCCGTTTTCAAGATAAGGGTGAAGGAGATCAAGGAGAAAAAGCTCCCTGACCTAGACGACGAGTTTGCCAAGGACGTCTCGGAGTTTGCCACGCTGGAGGAGCTGAAGGCCGACATCCGGCGGAAGGTCGCTGAAGAGCGAGAGAGGGAGCAGCGACAGGCGATCGAAAACCAGCTGGTGGCGGCCGCCACAGAGAACGCCGAGGTGGAGGTGCCGGAAAGACTCATCCAGCGGCGGGTCGAGGCGAAGCTGCGCGAGATGGAGGAGCAGTTGCGGTCGGCCGGCTACACGCTCGCTGACTATTTGGGGGAGGACCGGACCGAGGAGGACCTTCGACGGGATCTCCGAGCGTCGGCCGAGGAGGAGTTGAAATCCCGCCTGGTGGTAGAGGCGATTGTCAAAGCCGAAAACATTCAGGTGACTGAAGAAGAAATCCTCGCCAAGCTGCAGGCGTTGGCCGGCGGGGACGCCGAAAAGGCGGCCCAGCTCAAACAGCGCTTGGAGCAGGAAGGACGCCTTGGCGACTTGGTGACGAGGCTGGAAGCCGAGAAGGCGGTTGACCTGTTGGCGGCCGCGGCGGAGATTAAAGAGGAGGTAACTCCGACTGAATCGGAGAAGCATAAGGGGGAGGAGGATCAGGCGTGACCACTCTGGTGCCGATGGTGGTGGAACAAACCAACCGGGGTGAGCGGGCCTACGACATATTCAGCCGCCTGCTGAAGGACCGGATCGTCTTCATCGGGGGGGCGATCGAAGACTACATGGCCAACCTGGTCATCGCCCAGATGCTCCATCTGGAGAGCGAGGACCCGGAGAAGGATATCTTCCTGTACATCAACTCCCCGGGGGGGGATATCTACGCCGGCTTGGCGATCTATGACACCATGCAGTATGTCCGGCCAGACGTCTCGACGATTTGCGTCGGGATGGCGGCCAGCATGGCGGCGATCCTGCTGGCGGCCGGGACCAAGGGCAAGCGGTACGCCTTACCCTACTCGAGAATCATGATCCACCAGCCGCTCGGGGGCTTCCAGGGGCAAGCGAAGGACGTCGAGATTCGCACCAAGGAGCTCTTGTACTTGAAGAAGGTGGCCAACGAGATTCTGGTGAGGCATACCGGCCAACCGTATGAGCGGATTGAGACGGATACCGACCGGGACTACTTCATGTCGGCCAGCGAGGCCAAGGAGTACGGTTTGGTCGACGCCGTCTTCACCGAGAAACGGAAGCTTGCCCAGGAAGGCAGGTGACGCCATGTTCAAATTCGGAGATGAGAAAGGCCAGCTCAAGTGCTCGTTTTGCGGTAAGACCCAAGACCAGGTGAAGAAGCTGATTGCCGGTCCGGGTGTCTACATCTGCGACGAGTGCATCGAGCTATGCACCGAGATCATTGAGGAGGAGTTCAACGAGGACGTCGAGGTGGAGTTGGGGAGCATCCCCAAGCCCGCCGAGATCAAGCAGTTTCTCGACCAGTACGTCATCGGCCAGGAGCATGCCAAGCGAGCGCTGTCCGTGGCGGTGTACAACCACTACAAGCGGATCAACGCCGGGACGCGCCTGGACGATGTCGAACTGCAGAAGTCGAACATCTTGCTGCTCGGACCGACCGGGTGCGGAAAGACGCTTCTCGCCCAGACGCTGGCGAAGATCCTCAATGTTCCGTTTGCCATTGCCGACGCCACCAGCCTGACTGAGGCCGGGTACGTCGGGGAGGACGTCGAAAACATCCTGCTCAAACTGATTCAGAACGCCGATTACGACATCGAGAAGGCTGAGAAGGGCATCGTTTACATCGACGAGGTCGACAAGATCGCCCGGAAGAGCGAAAACCCCTCCATCACGCGGGACGTCTCGGGAGAGGGCGTCCAACAGGCCCTCTTGAAAATCCTGGAGGGGACCGTAGCCTCGGTTCCGCCACAAGGTGGACGAAAGCATCCCCACCAGGAATTCATCCAGATCGACACGACAAACATCTTGTTCATCTGCGGCGGCGCCTTCGAGGGGCTGGAGAAGATCATCGAGAACCGGATCGGCAAGAAGTCGCTGGGGTTTGGCGCCGAGATCAAGACCCGCCAGGAGAAACCGATCGGTGAGATCCTCCGCCAGATCATGCCAGAGGACTTGCTCAAGTTCGGGCTTATTCCGGAGTTTGTCGGGCGGCTGCCGATCGTCGTGACGCTGGACCCGCTGGATGAGGAAGCGCTGGTCAAAATCCTTACTGAGCCGCGGAACGCCCTGGTGAAGCAGTTCCGAAAGCTTCTGGAGTTGGATGGGGTGGAACTTGAGTTTACCCCCGAGGCGCTGAAGCTGATTGCGCAGAAGGCGATCAAGCGGAAGACCGGCGCCCGGGGACTGCGCTCAATCATCGAGGACTTCATGCTGGATGTGATGTTCGAACTGCCGTCCCAGGACGACATCAAGAAGTGCGTCATCAACGAGCAGGTTGTTGAAAAAGAGGCTGCTCCAATTCAGGTGCGAGCGGAGCGACGGTCCAAGAAGAAGGAAAACACGGCATAGCGCTGACTCGCCGGAGCCAATTCGCTCTTTGCGTGACCGGCGCTGGGTCTGCAAGACCCGGTTGCCGGTTTTTGTTTGGAGTGGGCAGGATGAGGGCAGATGGGGGGGGAGATAATACTACCGCACCCAGTCAAATCGGGTTCTAGCTGGAGAAATGTCGTTCCGGCTCCTGGCGCTAGGGGTACCCGCCGGGAGCCGAACGTTGCGGTGGGAAAGAGGGGATGGCGAATGACCGGCAACTTTCTTGGGCTGATCAGCCTCTTCTTCACGGTGGTGATCGGCCTGTACTTTTGGAACCTTCTGCGAGCCCAGCAGACGTCGCGCAGCGCGGTCGACCGGGAGTCCCGCAAGGAACTGGAAAAGCTGGAGCGTCTTCGGGCGATCAGCCTGAGCGAGCCGCTATCGGAGAAGACGAGGCCAACCCAGCTGTCCGAGATCATCGGACAGGAAGACGGGATAAAGGCTCTTCGGGCGGCCCTCTGCGGTCCCAACCCCCAGCACGTGATCATGTACGGCCCGCCGGGGGTAGGGAAAACCGCCGCTGCCCGGGTGGTGCTGGAGGAGGCGAAAAAGAATCCTCTCTCGCCGTTTCGGGCTGACGCCAAGTTCGTGGAGATCGACGCCACGACGGCCCGCTTCGATGACCGGGGGATCGCCGATCCGCTGATGGGATCGGTCCACGACCCCATCTACCAGGGCGCCGGTCCGCTGGGCATGGCCGGGATTCCGCAACCCAAGCCGGGGGCGGTCACCAAAGCCCACGGCGGAATCCTGTTCATAGACGAGATCGGCGAACTGCATCCCATCCAGATGAACAAGCTGCTCAAGGTGCTAGAGGACCGGAAGGTGTTCTTGGAGAGCGCTTACTACTCCTCTGAAGATACCAATATCCCGGCCTACATTCACGACATTTTCCAAAACGGCCTACCGGCCGACTTCCGCTTGGTGGCGGCCACGACCCGCCAGCCCCACGAGATTCCCCCGGCCATCCGGTCGCGGTGCCTGGAGATCTTCTTCCGGGCCCTGACGCCGGAGGAGGTTGAAACCATCGCCCGCAACGCCGTGAAGAAGATCGATTTTGCGATCGAAGACGGGGCGGTCGAAGTGCTCAAACACTACGCCACGAACGGGCGGGACGCGGTCAACATGGTCCAGGTGGCGGCGGGGCTGGCGTTGACCGAGGGCGGTCCGAAGGTGATCCGGCAGGCCCACATCGAGTGGGTGGTGCAGAGCGGCCAGTACAGCCCGCGGCCCGAGCGCCGGGTGCCGGCCACGCCGCAGGTAGGGCTGGTCAACGGGCTGGCCGTCTATGGACCAAACCTGGGGGCGCTGATGGAGGTCGAGGCCTCGGCGGTCCCGACGGACAAGGGCAAGGGGAGGCTGATGGTCACCGGCGTGGTCGAAGAGGAAGAGGTGGGAGCGGTCGGCCGGACCCTGCGCTCCAAGTCGACGGCCCGGGGCTCGGTGGAGAACGTCCTGACCGTGCTGAAGAAGTGTTTCAACCTGAACCCAGCCGACTACGACCTCCACGTCAACTTCCCCGGCGGGACGCCGGTGGACGGCCCTTCGGCCGGCGTGGCGATCGTCACCGCCATCTACTCGGCCATCACCGGCCACCCGGTGGACAACCTGGTGGCGATGACCGGCGAGGTATCCATCCGCGGTTATGTCAAGCCGGTGGGGGGGATCGTCCCGAAGGTCATGGCTGCCCGTCAGGCAGGGGCCAAGCGGGTGCTCATTCCCCAGGAGAACAACCAGGACCTTTTCTCGAACTTCGAGGGAGTTGTCGTCCAGCCGGTCCAGCACATCCGCCAGGTGATCGAGGAGGCCGTCCTGGGCAATCCGTTCGCCGGCCAGCAGTGGTCGGAGGCCGAGGTGGCTGCTGCTTCCCCTCCTACCACGCCGGCGCCGATCGCTGTTCCCTCGCCGGCCCCCCGGACCGGGCCGTCCCTGTTCTACTAGAGCCTGATTCTCCGGCTGGGACTGCCAGTACAGGAACTATGTTCACAAAGGGAATTCGGTTAGACTCCTGAATTATGTAAACGTGCAAAGCAGCCCCGGGGAGAAGAAAGGAGGTGTCACGCTTAGTGCGCTCCGACCGGGGACACACAGAACCGATCCAGACAACAGACGCACCACAAGTCGCACTAAGGAGGATAACAATGAAGAAGATTCTCGTGGCTCTTACCCTCGTGTTGGCGCTCTCCTCGATGGCCTTCGCAGCCCAGACCCAGATCTCCGGCAAGGTGACCTTCAACATCGACAACGTCCTGGCGAGCCCCCTGACGACCTCGAACGAGTACCGCCTGCAGTTCGACTCCACCGTGAGCGAGAAGTCGGGCGCCCGCGTCCGCTTTGACGGCGACGCTGTCACCCCGGTTGGGCTGAGCCGGGCCTACTGGTTCACGAACACCGAGATCGGCAAGGTCGTGGCCGGGAAGCAGTTCGAGGACTTCTCGATGCTGAGCAACAACTACGCTGAGGAGAACCTGGCCCACGGCTTCACCGGCGTGGCCCTCTACCCGAACCTTGGCCAGCAGATCAACGCCATGGGTTGGTACGACATCGCCGGCCAGAAGATGGGCGCCCAGGCCAAGTACACGACGGACATGGCGACCATTTACGGCGGCGTCTCCAAGGCGGAGAACGAGACTGACGCGGCCATGGCGATCGGCGCCGCTGTCCCGGTTGTGAAGGACAGGCTCACCGTCTACGGCCAGTACGACAAGAAGGGCGACGTGGACGAGAAGTTCATCGGCGCCAAGGCGACCGTCGGCGTGGACCTGGCAGCTGAGTACAAGCTCGATGCCAAGGAGCTCAGCCTCAACGCCACCAAGAAGCTCGGCGACGTGGAGTTCAGCGCCACCTACACCCGTCCGGAGGTTGGCGACGGCAGCCTCGAGCTCGCCAGCACGCTGTACTTCTAAGTCAAGCACGGACCAACGGACACAGGGGCTGTCCCGAGAGCATCTCGGGACAGCCTCCGCTTGTGCGCCCGGCCCGGGCGCCCGCTGAAATACGGCGTTGGCAGGCTTGGGAGATGGTTACGGGAGGGAATCCAAGGCGAACGGGCGAAAAGTTAAGTATCACCCCGGAAGGAGGCGCGAACGATGGCTGAAGAACCTGCTGTTTCCGAAAACGAACGCACCTGGCGCGATGTCCTTCCGCTCTTGCCACTCCGGGGGGTAATCGTCTTTCCTCACCTAGTTACGCCCCTGGACGTCGGCCGGGACAAGTCCGTCCGCGCCCTTGAGGAGGCCATGGTTCAGGACCGGCTCATCCTCCTGGCGGCCCAGAAACAGCCCCGGATCAACGACCCGGGCCCGGACGACATCCACGCGGTTGGCACGGTGGCTGAGATCAAGCAGCTTCTCAAGCTTCCCGACGGGACCATCCGTATCCTGGTGGAAGGGCTGGAGCGGGTGAGGGTTGAGGAGTTCTTGCGGGACGAGCCCTTCCTCGAGGCGAGGGTCGAGCGCCTCAGCGCGGTGGAGCGGAAAACGCCGGAGGACGAGGCCTTGATGCGCACGCTGATGGAGCAGTTCGAGGCGTACGTGAAGGCGTCCAAGCGGCTTCCGGTGGAGCTCCTCGTCTCCCTGTCGGCGATTGACGATCCTTCCCACCTCGCCGACTTCATCGCCGCGCAACTCCAGCTGAAGGCCGAGGAGAAGCAGCGGGTGCTGGAGACGGTTTCCCCCCGCCAGCGGATGGAGCTTCTCACGGTCCTCCTTTCCAAGGAAATGGAGATCCTGGAGCTTGAGCGGAAGATCCACGTCCGGGTCCGCAAACAGATGGAAAAGACGCAACGCGAGTACTACCTGCGGGAGCAGTTGAAGGCGATCCAGAAGGAGTTGGGAGAGAAGGACGAACGGACAGCCGAGGCAGACGAGTACCGGCAACGCATCAAGCAGGCCAAGCTCCCCAAGGAAGTGGCGGAGAAAGCCACGAAAGAGGTCCAGCGCCTGGAGAAGATGCCCCCGATGGCGGCCGAGGGCGTGGTTGTCCGGACCTACCTCGACTGGATCCTGGCGCTTCCCTGGACGAAGAAGACGCAGGATCGGCTCGATCTTTCCCTGGCGGAGAGGATTCTCGACGAGGACCACTACGGCCTGGAAAAGGTAAAGGAGCGGATCCTCGAGTTCTTGGCCGTGCGTCAGTTGGCGGACAAGATGAAGGGGCCCATTCTCTGCCTGGTCGGGCCTCCGGGGGTGGGCAAGACCTCGTTGGCGCGCTCCGTCGCCCGGGCCTTGGAGCGGAAGTTCGTCCGGTTCTCTCTGGGCGGAGTCCGGGACGAGGCGGAGATTCGCGGCCACCGGCGGACCTACGTGGGGGCGATGCCGGGCAAAATCATCCAGGCCATGCGGCAGGCAGGCGCACAAAACCCGGTGTTGCTTCTGGACGAGGTGGACAAGATGACCCAGGACTTCCGGGGGGATCCATCGGCGGCGCTTTTGGAGGTGCTCGACCCGGAGCAGAACAACTCCTTCCAGGACCACTACCTGGAGATCCCCTATGATCTCTCGCATGTGATGTTTATCACGACGGCCAACGTGATGCAGAACATCCCGCGGCCCTTGCTCGACCGGATGGAGGTCATCACCCTTGCGGGCTACACGGAGGAAGAGAAACGGGAGATTGCCCGGCGGCACCTGGTTCCGAAGCAGATCAGCCAGCACGGGTTGAAGCCCGAGCAGATCAAAATCGACGACGCGGCGGTCAGGCGCATAATCGCTGATTATACCCGGGAGGCCGGCGTCCGGAACCTGGAGCGGGAGATTGCTGCTGTCTGCCGGAAGGTGGCCAAGGAACTGGTCAAAGGAGCTAAGGCGCCTGTCCGGGTGGGCGGGCGACAGGTGTCCAGGTATCTGGGAGCGCCGAGGTACCGGCACAACCCAGCCGAGGCAGAAGACCGGGTCGGTATCGCCGCCGGCTTGGCGGTTACCGAGGTCGGCGGGGACCTTCTGATCATCGAAGCCATCCCGGTGAAGGGGAAGGGGCAACTCATTCTTACCGGGAAGCTGGGGGACGTGATGCAGGAGTCAGCCCAGGCGGCCTTTAGCTACATCCGCTCTCGGGCCAGCACCTTCGGCATCCCGGAGGACTTCCACGAGAAGCTGGACCTCCACATCCACATCCCAGAAGGGGCAATCCCCAAGGATGGTCCTTCGGCGGGCATCACCATGGCCACCGCCCTGGTTTCGGCGCTTACGGGGGTGCCAGTCCGGCATGACGTGGCGATGACCGGCGAGATCACTCTGCGTGGCCGGGTTTTGGGCATTGGCGGGCTGAAGGAGAAGACCTTAGCGGCCTACCGGGCCGGAATCCGGACAGTGCTCTTCCCTCGGGAGAACGAGAAGGACCTGGAGGAGATTCCCCCGAACGTCCGGCGAAAACTGGGCCTCAGGGCGGTCGACCACATGGACGAAGTGCTCCGGCTGGCCTTGGCGCGGCCATTAGCAGCCGCTCAGCCGGGTGCCTTGGCCGAGGTTCCCCCGCCGGCGGCGGAGGATCGGTTGCCGTGCTGAAGGGATAGCTCGCTCCGCGGCGAAACATAACAGATTTGGATGGCCGGGGTTGGAGGCTGGGGGAAAGCGAATGCCGGACGGGTTGAAGATCGGGCTTAGGTTGCAGGTAAGGGCGGCAGACAGCGAAGACGAATGGCTCTCCTCGCGGGTGGAAGACCTGACCGAGGAGACGGTGGCCATCGGCGCTCCCTTCAAGGGGGGAGAGTTGGTTCCCCTGTCTCCCGGGACTCGGGTAGAGTGCCAGTTCGCCAAGGATGACGCTTTCTACGCCTTTCGGACGGAAATCATCCAGCGACGTCTCCAGCCCATCCCCATCCTGGTGCTGCGCCGGCCGATGGAGGTCCAGCGTTTCCAACGGCGGAATCTTTTCCGCCTGCCGATCATCCTGCCGGTTTCCTTCACGGTGGCCGGGAGCGAGGACATCCGGAAGGGAACAACGCTTGATCTGTCGGGTGGAGGTATGTGTCTGGCGGCGCCAGAGCGGCTGGCGGCCGGCACGGAACTTGAGCTGACCGTCTCTCTCCCAGACGGATACCGCTTGGTGAGCAAGGGCAGAGTGGTCAACTCGTCCGAGGGCCAGGCAGACAAGGGGCAAAAGCGGTACGCTCACGGGGTGAAGTTCATCGACTTGCCGATACCGGTTCAGGAACGGATCGTTTCCTTCATCTTCAACGAGCAGAGGGAGCGTCGCCGACGGGAGGCCGGAGCTTGGTAACGGAGAGGTGAGGATGGTGTTTCCAATCATCTCCCGGCGGGAGATCGCCCCGGGGATTCATTCATTATGGGTCAAAGCGGACCGGGTGGCTAGAAAGGCCCGCCCGGGCCACTTTATTATCTTGCGCCTGCACGACCGGGGGGAGCGGATCCCGTTAACCGTGGTCGGCACCAAACCGGAGGAGGGTTTGGTCTGGCTTATCTTCCAAGAGGTTGGCAAGTCCACACAGGAGCTGGCCGGGTACGAGCCGGGAGACGCTTTGGCCGATCTGGTCGGGCCGCTGGGTTACGCCGAGCCGGCGGAGAGTCTGGGGACGGTACTCGTCGTCGGTGGCGGGGTTGGGACAGCCCCGATCCTGCCCCGGGCGCGGGAATACAGGGCGGCGGGGAACCGGGTCGTCGGGATTGTTGGGGCTCGCTCCCGGGAGCTGCTTATTCTCGGGTCCGAAATGGAGGAGGCTTGTGAAAAGGTCTACTACTGCACCGACGACGGCTCCTTCGGCCACCACGGCCTGGTGACGGACCTGATTCCCGTCGTGCAAGAGGAGTGGGGACCGATCGCCCGGGTGCTGGCCATCGGGCCGGTCCCAATGATGCGGGCCTCGGTGGCCAAGTGCAGGGAGTTGGGGCTACCGGTGATCGTGAGCCTGAACGCCTTGATGGTGGACGGCACTGGCATGTGCGGCGCCTGCCGGGTCACGGTGGGCGGGACCACCCGCTTCACCTGTGTCGAGGGGCCGGAGTTCGACGGCAGCCAGGTCGATTTCGCGGAACTCTCGGCCCGCCTGAAGCAATACGCCGGCGAGGAGCGCTTGGCGGCTGAGAGGTTCGCCCAACAGAAAGGGGGTGGCTGCCAGTGCCAGGGCGCGTAGAGATGCCGAAGCAGCCCCCGGAAGAGCGGCGGAAGAGCTTTCGGGAGGTGGCCCTGGGTCTGACCGCCGACCAGGCGGTAGCAGAGGCGAAACGCTGCCTGCAGTGCAAGAACCCCCTCTGCGTTACGGGTTGCCCAGTCCAGGTTCCGATCCGGGATTTCGTAGGGTTCCTCGCCCAGGGCGATCCCGCCGCCGCACTGGCCAAGATCCGGGAGAAGAACCTCCTTCCGGCTATCTGCGGGCGAGTCTGTCCGCAGGAGGTGCAGTGCGAGGCGAAATGCGTCCTGGGCAAGAAGAGCCAGCCGATCGCCATCGGAGCTCTGGAGCGCTTCGCCGCTGACGCGGCGGGAACGGCCAGGCCGGCGCAAGGCAGGGCGGAGGATCCCAGGTCGCCGGAAGCAGGGGCGGCTTCGGCCAAGGTGGCGGTGGTCGGTTCGGGGCCGGCGGGCCTCACGGCGGCGGCGGAGCTGGCCCGGTACGGATACCAGGTGACCGTCTTCGAGTCACTCCATGCCCCCGGGGGGGTTCTGCGCTATGGTATTCCTGAGTTCCGCCTGCCCAAGGCGGTGCTCGACGCCGAGCTGGACGAGCTGCGCCGACTGGGAGTCGAGATCGAATGCAACGTGCTGGTTGGGCAGACGGTGACCCTGGACGATCTCTGGGCAGAAGGGTACAGGGCCGTCTTCGTCGGAACCGGGGCCGGGCTTCCGCATTTCCTCGGGGTGCCGGGGGAAAACCTGAACGGCGTTTACAGCGCCAACGAGTTCTTGACCCGGGCCAACCTGATGCGGGCCTATGAGTTCCCGGAAACCGACACCCCGATCCGAACCGGGCGCCGGGTGGCGGTGGTGGGCGGCGGGAACGTGGCGATGGACTCGGCTCGAACCGCTTTGAGGCTTGGGGCCGAGCAGGTGATAATTGTCTACCGCAGGTCCAGGGAGGAGCTTCCGGCCCGCCGGGAAGAGGTAGAGAACGCCGAGGAGGAAGGGATCGAGTTTCGCTTCCTCCTTGCCCCAACCCGAATCCTTGGCGACGAGCGGGGGCAGGTTACCGGCCTTGAGGTCCAGCGTATGGAGCTGGGTGAGCCGGACGCCTCGGGGCGTCGCCGGCCGGTGCCGGTTCCCGGATCGGAGCAGGTGATACCGGTGGACACGGTGATCTCGGCCATCGGGCAGGGGCCAAATCCGCTCTTCATCCGCTATACCCCGGGGCTTGCCACGACGCCCCGGGGGCAGATCAGCGTGAACGAGCAGGGTGAAACCAGCATTCCCAACGTCTTCGCCGGGGGCGACATCGTGACCGGGGCGGCCACGGTGATCCTGGCGATGGGGGCGGGCAAGGAGGCTGCCCACCAGATTCACCGGCGTTTGAGCGGCGAAGCCGCGGCTGCAAGCGCGACTGGGGAGTAGGTTCTGAGGGAAGCTCTCAGGAGGTGGGCACGCAGTGCTGACGGACATCGAGATCGCACAGCACGCCAAGCTACGAGAGATTACGGAAATCGCGGACACCGCGGGGCTGTCGGCCCAAGACCTGGAACTGTACGGCAGGTACAAGGCGAAGGTAACCCTGGAGGCCTGCGAACGGCTGAGAGGCAAGCCGGATGGCCGGCTCATCTTCGTTACGGCCATCACCGCCACGCCGGCGGGGGAAGGCAAGACCTGCACCGCGGTGGGACTGACCCAGGCCCTCGGCTACCTTGGCAAGAAGGTGATGCTCTGCCTGCGCGAGCCGTCTTTGGGACCAGTCTTTGGGATCAAGGGGGGCGCGGCCGGGGGCGGGTACGCTCAGGTGGTCCCGATGGAGGACATCAACCTTCATTTCACGGGCGACTTCGCCGCGGTGGCGGCGGCCCACAACCTCCTGGCGGCGCTGCTCGACAACCATCTGGTCCAGGGAAACGAGCTGGAGGTGGACCTCACCCGGGTGGTGTGGAAGCGAGTCCTGGACATGAACGACCGGCAGCTCCGGGACATCGTGGTGGGCCTCGGGGGGCGGGGCAACGGCATTCCCCGCCAGACGGGCTTCGAAATTACCGCCGCCAGCGAGGTCATGGCCGTCCTGTGCCTCGCCCAGGACTGGCAGGACCTGCGGGAGCGGCTGGGGCGGCTCCTGGTGGCCTATAACCGTCGGGGCGACCCGATCTATGCCCGGGATCTCAAGGCGGTGGGGGCGATGCTGATCTTGCTCAAGGACGCCTTCAAGCCGAATCTGGTCCAGACGCTGGAGGGACAGCCGGCCTTCATCCACGGAGGTCCGTTTGCCAATATCGCCCACGGCAACAATTCGGTAATCGCCACTCGGACGGCGCTGAAGCTGGTCGACTACGTCGTGACCGAGGGCGGGTTCGCCGCTGACCTCGGGGCGGAGAAGTTCTTCGACATCGTCTGCCCGCAGAGCGGCCTCAAGGCGGACGTCGCCGTCCTGGTGGCCTCGCTCCGGGCCCTCCACCTCCACGGCGGAGCGGCCAGGGAGGACCTGGGCGCCCTCGACCTCAGGGCGCTCAAGGCTGGGCTTTCCAACCTGGAGAAGCATGTCGAGAACCTCCGCAAGTTCGGCCTCCCGGTGGTCGTGGCGCTCAACCGGTTTCCCCAGGATCACGAGGAGGAGTTGGACTTCGTCAAGCGCTATGCCGAAAAGGAGTTGGGGGTGGCCTGCGAGGTTTCCGAAGTCTTCACCCAGGGTGGGCAGGGCGGGGCGGCGCTGGCCCAGGCGGTCTTGGATCAACTGGAAAGCCACCCGAAGAGCGGCTTCCACCCGCTTTACAAGCCCAACGTGCCGCTCAAGCAGAAACTAGAGTACCTGGCGCTGGGGATTTACGGTGCCTCACAGATCCAATACACCCCCCAGGCGGAGAAAGATATCAGGGAACTGACCCGCCTGGAGCTCGACCGATTACCGCTCTGTGTGGCGAAGACCCAGTTTTCGCTCTCGGACGATCCGTCGCTGCTCGGGGCCCCGCAAGGGTGGAAGCTGACGGTGCGGGAGATCAAGCCTGCGGTTGGGGCAGGGTTCCTGGTGGTCTATACCGGAGAGATTCGCACGATGCCGGGCCTTCCGAAGCACCCGGCAGCCGAGCAGATGGACATCGACGCCGAAGGCCGGATCACCGGTCTTTTCTGAAAAAAAGGAGGTTACCGAGTTGGCTATCGAACAGACTTTCATCATCGTCAAGCCGGAGGCGGTCAAGCGGGGGCTCGTTGGAACGGTGCTCACCCGCTTCGAGAACCGGGGGTTGGTCCTGAAACGGTTGGAGGTTCGCCAGATCAGCCGGGATTTGGCCCGGATTCACTACGCCCACCTGGCAGATAAGCCCTTCTTCGAGGGGGTCCTCGACGCCATCACCGCCGGGCCGGTGGTGACGGGTATCTTGGAGGGGGAGAATGCCATCGAGTTGGTCCGGCAGCTGCTCGGGGCGACTGATCCGCTGAAGGCGGCGCCGGGGACGATCCGGGGCGACTACGGGACGGTGCTGCCGTACAACGTGGTTCATGCCTCTGACTCGCCGGAGAGCGCCGCCCGCGAGATCAAGCTCTTCTTCCCGGAGGCTTGACATGGCAGCGACGATTATTGACGGCCGGGCGATCGCCGCAGAGGTCCGGACCAGGGTCAAGGCAGAGGTGGCGGAGCTGGCCGCCGCCGGCATCCGACCAGGCCTGGCGGTGATCCTGGTCGGGGATGACCCCGGCTCGCAGGTCTACGTCCGAAACAAGGAGAAGGCCTGCGCTGACGTTGGGATCGCCTCGACCGTTCACCGTTTGCCGGCCACTACCACCCAAGAGGAACTGCTCCGCCTGGTGGAGCGCGTGAACGCCGACCCGGCGGTCCATGGGATTCTGGTCCAGCTGCCGCTCCCGGCTGGACTCGACGCCGACCAGATTCAGCTGGCGATCGATCCGGCCAAGGACGTGGACGGGTTGCACCCCATCAATGCCGGGCGCCTCTTCCTTGGCCAAGGTGGATTTGTCCCGTGCACTCCGGCCGGAGTCATGGAGTTGATCCGGTCCACCGGAACAAGCGTGGCCGGCAGAGAGGCGGTGGTGGTCGGGCGGAGCGCCATCGTGGGCAAACCCATGGCGGCGCTGCTCTTGAGCGGGAACGCCACGGTCACGATCTGCCACTCCAAGACCACCAATCTCCCGGAGGTCTGCCGCCGGGCGGAGATCCTGGTGGTGGCGGTTGGCCGGCGGGAGCTGGTCAAAGGCGACTGGATCAGGCCGGGAGCGGTGGTGATCGACGTGGGGATGAACCGTTCCGAAGACAGGCTTTATGGTGACGTCGAGTTTGCCTCGGCGCGGGAGGTGGCGGGATTCATCACGCCGGTTCCGGGAGGGGTCGGTCCCATGACCATCGCCATGTTGATGGTCAACACGGTCAAGGCGGCGCGGTCTTTGGCCGGCGCCGGCGGCGTGGCGGTCGGGCGATGAAAGGGGTCAGCAAGCGAAGAATTCACGAGTACAACCAGGGCGAGTGGCGGGAGAAGGAAGACTCGTTCCTCGTGGAGATGGCGCTGACCCTCGAGGTCAACGGCGAGGAATTCGTGACCATGCTCTGCAGCCCAACCGACCTTGAGGATCTGGTGTTGGGCTTCCTCTTCTCGGAAGGTCTAGTGGACGGCGCCGACGACCTGGCGGAGTTCGCCCTCGACGAGCGACAGGGGCGGGCCCGGGTAAGGACGCGCAAGCCCCACGACCTGGCGGCCAAGCTCTACGGGAAGCGGACGGTCACCACCGGCTGCGGGCGGGGGACGATCTTCTACCACGTCACCGACGCCCTGAAGACCCGGCGGGTGGAGTCGGACCTGCGGGTCTCAGCCGAGAAGATCCTGGCGGCGCTCAAGGGTTGGGGGGAGAAGGCCGAGCTCTTCGCCGAGACCGGCTGCCCTCATTCGGCGGCGCTGCTCACCGCCGCAGGGGAGCTCCTCTGCCTGGCGGAAGACGCAGGGAGGCACAACGCCCTGGACAAGGTGATCGGTCGGGCGCTGCGGGAGGGCTGGCCGCGGAAAGACAAGTGCCTGGTAACGACGGGGCGCATCTCCTCGGAGATGCTGATCAAGACGGCCAAGGCGGGCATCCCGGTGGTGGTTTCCCGGTCGGCCGCGACCGACCTGGCCGTTCATCTGGCGGAGGAGCTGGGGATCACCGCAGTCGGCTTCGCCCGGGGGCGGCGGATGAACGTTTATACCCACCCGGAGCGCATTCTGCCTTGATATTCCGGTAGGGAGAGGGTAAAATACCCCTGAGCGACGACATCCATCTGTGGCAGGGGATTCCAGGTCAGTGAAAGGAGCGACTAGGAGTGGCGTTCAAGATTAGCGACGAATGCATCATGTGCGGGGCGTGCGCCCCAGAGTGTCCCACTGGGGCGATCAGCGAGGGCGACACCAAGTACGTGATCGATCCGGCCAAGTGCATCGACTGTGGAAATTGCGCCGAGGTTTGTCCAGTGGGGGCGCCCGCGCCGGAAGGGGCCGAGAAGAAGTAGCGTTTCGCTTTGCGACGCCGGGGAGGCTGTCCCAGAGGTCTGGGACAGCCTCTTCTGTGAGGGGGGCGGGCAAGTGGGAGAGAGCCGGTTGATCCTGGTGCGCCACGGGGAAACGGAGTGGAACCGGAGCGCGAAGATTCAAGGGCAGTTAGATGTGGTCCTCTCGCCGGTTGGCCGGGAGCAGGCGAAGAAGGTGGCCCGGCGGCTGGCCGCGGAAAAGGTGGCAGCTGTTTACTCGTCGGACTTGGCCCGGGCCAGCGAGACGGCGGCGATCATCGCCGAACCGCATGGCTTGAAGGTCACCACCGACCCCAACCTCCGCGAAGGGTGCTTCGGCGCTTGGCAGGGGCTGACGATGGCCGAGGTGCAGGAGCGGTTCGCTGAGAACTACGCGGCGGTCCGGAGGGATCCGGTTCATGGGCGGCCGGCCGACGGGGAATGCATAGCTGAAGTGGCCGATCGGGCTCAGCGGGCCGTGGAGGGGATCGTGGCCGCCCATTCCGGGGAGATGGCGGTGATCGTGACCCACGGGGGCACGCTCAAGGCCTTGATCTGCCGGTTCCTGGGGCTGGACTTGTCCCAGCGGTGGCGGTTGGTGATAGATAACTGCAGCCTAACGATCTTTGCCTGGCGGGAGGGCAGCCCCGTCCTGCTGACGTTGAATGACACGTCCCATCTTGGCGGCCGCCTCGTCGCCGACGTTGAGGTGTAGGGCAGCCAGCTTGAGCAGGGCCTCCCGGGTATTGCGAGTTGGGTCTTCCAGGACATCCAGCAGTAGCTGATCGAGGAGACGGCCGAGGAGGGGGCCGGGCGAGAGGCGGAAGGTCTGCATCAGGTCCTGGCCAGTAAGGGCGAGGTCGCTCCGGCGGATCGGCGGCCGGCTGGCCAGCACCTCGTTGACCGCCGTTTCCAGTTGGTCGAGGACGGCCAGGCGGTGGTCGCCGGGGACGACGGGGCGGAGGGAGAGCAAGTCGGCCCGGCGGAGGGTGACGAGCGCCCGAAGGTTCTCCGGTCCGACCCGGGCTAGGAGACGGCGGAGGGCGGATGGCCCGTCCGCGGTGGTCCAGTGGAACATGTGCTCCCGGACGAGCAGGGCTACCTGCTCGATGAGGGCGCGGGGGAACGCGAACCGGGTGAGGGCGGCGGCGGCCAGTTCGGCGGAACGCTGAGCATGGCCCGGAAAGAGCGGCTGCCCGTCGGAGTCTTCCGCCCGCGTCTCGGTTTTTCCCAGGTCGTGGAAGAGAGCGGCCAGGCGGAGGGCCAGTTCGGGCGGAGTGGCGTTGACCGCCTTCAGGGTGTGGGTGTACACCGAGTAGGCATGAGCTCGACTCTGCCGGAGACCGTAGGCGGCTTCGAGGGCCGGCAGGAGGTGCGCTAGGAGGCCGCCGACCCGGAGGAGCCGCAGGCCGCGGCGCGGGTCGGACGAAAGAAGGAGCTGGCTCAATTCGTCACGCTGCCGTTCGGGGGAGACCGCCGCCAGCCGGGGGGCGTGGTGCCGCATCGCCTGGAGCAGCTGCTTGACTGGCTGGAGGCGGAACTCGGCGCAGAACCGGCAGGCCCGGAGCATCCGGAGGGCGTCCTCCCGGAAGCGCTGCCCCGGGTCGCCGACCGTCCGAAGGCGCCGCCGGGCCAGGTCCTCCGCCCCGCCGAAGGGGTCGATCAGCCCTCTCTCCGGATGAAAGGCCAGCGCGTTCATGGTGAAGTCCCGGCGAGCGAGATCGGCCTGGAGGTCGGCGCCGAAGCGGACCTCGACCGGGTGGCGGGCGTCCCGGTAGGGGCCGTCGCTGCGGAAGGCCGTCACCTCCACCCCGCCGCCGGGCAACTCCGGCGCCGGGACGGTCACCGTACCGTACCTGAACCCGGTCGGGCGGGCCTGCGGGAAGAGCGCCAGGACTTCCACCGGCCGGGCGGAGGTCGCCACGTCCCAGTCTCTCGGCTCCCGGCCGAGCAGGCTGTCGCGAACCGCTCCGCCTACCACCCAGGCGGCAAAACCGGCCGCCTCGAGGCGACGGACGATCTCCTCGACCGGAAGCGGCAGAGTTACGGTGCAGGTGACTCTCACGGCGACGCTCCTTCCGCGCTTCCCTCCCATTCTACCCCGCCCCGGCTCGTTCCCGCCTTCTGCGCCAACTTTCTCCTGACATTTTCGTCGTAGGAAAGTCAGACAGTCTTTTGAGGCGCTACACGACGTTGGACATAGCGTGACGCCTCTGGTCACCACTGGACCCCCGCTGACCCGGCGGTTTGCCCCATATCGGCACAGGTCACCGTCGAGGGAGTTCCCGAAGGCGAAGTAGGCCACCTCGTCGTGACCCGGCTGCGCCGCCGCACCTCCGCTATGATACGGTTCTCCGCATCGGGTGGAACGGCGAAAGCGGGACACGGCGGTGGCCGAAGAAGGCCACGAGAAGGTTTCCGACTGGGGATGCCGCCATGTCAAGAGTCCGGTGTAGGCCCATATACTCGCTACGCGAACGAGGCGTAGACCGTAACGCCCTGATTCCGTCGTCGTAGCCCGTCTCTCCGCGGAGGTTTGTCCCATTGCGGATGAGGGAAGGCACGAGTACAATGCCGTGGTGGACGTGAGCGTTCACCGCTACCCACCCTAGTACGAAAGGAGAACGGACGATGTCCAACAAACCACAGTACGCCGTCTGCGTGTCGCAGCAAAACGATGAGTCACGAACCGTCTTTGAAATCGGGACCAACGGCATCTTCTTGGCCGGCGGCAAGTACTACGCCGTGGTCGAGGTCGAATCCAAGGTGCCCGGGGTGCAGTTTGAACCCAACGTCATCTTCGAACTCTCCAGCGATCAGGCTAGAGCTTTCTTGGCGGCCGGACAGCCGCTCGCCGATGTGGTGCACGAACTGCCCAATCCTCTTCCGGAAGAGGGCCTGGATCTGATTGGCGTCTTCAGAATCGGCAAGCAGGGGTATGCCGCCTTCGACCAACAGAACGACATAACGCTGCTGATTCCAACTCAAGCCATCCCGACCGTCGATTACGTCCCGATCGTCGAGACGGAGACCGAGACCGATTGACCTTGGAGGATCGATCATCAGCCAGTTGCGGTAAGCGCCAAAGCAGTAGGTGAAGGGGCCGTTCCACGCTAGTGGGGCGGCCTCTTCGGCCGGCTCTCCTCGCTGGACGCGTCCTAAGTTGACAGCCGGACTGGTTCGGGGCTATGATGTTGACAATAGACTTGGGGGCAGGCGGATTGCCCCCTACGGCGTCGAACGGGAGGAGTAGGTTCCGGAAGGCCCACTGTTCTAGAGAGGGAGGCCACTGGCTGAAAGCCTTCCCGGTGGGGGAACCGAAGGTCGCCCGGGAGCCGGTCGGGACCGCCCGGTACAGCGGGTTGAAGAGCCTGGACGACGGTCGCGGATCGCGCCTGTCCGGGAAGTCAGGTGGTACCGCGGAGGCGCCTCCGTCCTGAAAAGACGGGGGCGCCTTTTCTGATTGCTGCAGAGGGGGCGCTGCTGTGAACGAGTTGTCGAAGACCTACGACCCGCGACAGGTGGAGCAGAAGTGGTACGACTTCTGGCTGGCCGGACGCTATTTCCACGCTGAGCCGAACCCCAAGAGGAAGCCGTACTGCATCGTGATCCCGCCGCCTAACGTGACGGGCTCGCTCCACCTCGGCCATGCCTGGGACAACGCCAACCAGGACATCCTCATCCGCTACCACCGGATGGCTGGTTACGAGACGCTCTGGCTGCCGGGGACGGACCATGCCGGGATCGCCACCCAGGTCAAGGTTGAGGAGCAGTTGGCCAAGGAGGGGAAAACCCGGCACGACCTGGGGCGGGAAAAGTTCCTGGAGCGGGTCTGGGCCTGGAAGGAGGAGTACGGCGGGCGCATCTTCAACCAGCTCAAGCGCCTGGGCTCCTCCTGCGATTGGGAGCGGACCCGGTTCACGCTGGACGAGGGGTGTTCCCGGGCGGTCCGGGAGGTCTTCGTCCGCCTCTACCATAAGGGCCTGATCTACCAGGGCAACCGGATCATCAACTACTGCCCGAAGTGCCACACGACCCTCTCCGACATTGAGGTGGAACACAAGGAGCGGGAGGGGCGGCTGTGGCACCTCCGCTACCCCTTTAAGGAGGGGGACGGGTACATCGAGGTGGCCACGACCCGGCCTGAGACGATGCTGGGCGACACGGCGGTGGCGGTCCACCCGGACGATAAGCGCTACACCAAGTTCGTCGGGCGGACGGTCATCCTGCCGCTGATGAAGCGGGAGATCCCGATCGTGGCCGACGAGTACGTGGACCCGCAGTTTGGGACGGGAGCGGTGAAGGTGACTCCAGCCCACGACCCCAACGACTTCGAAATTGGCCAGCGCCACGGCCTGCCCTCCATCCTGGTGATCGGGACGGACGGCAAGATGACGGCGGAGGCCGGGCGGTTCGCCGGGATGGACCGGTACGCCGCCCGGAAGGGCGTGGTCGAGGCGCTGCAGGCTGAGGGGTTCCTGGTCGGTGAGGAGCGTCATCGGCACGCTGTCGGCCAGTGCTACCGCTGCGACACGACGGTCGAGCCGCTCCTTTCCAAGCAGTGGTTCGTGAAGATGGAGCCGCTCGCCGAGCCGGCCATCGCCGCGGTGAAGGAGGGGCGGACCAGGTTCGTCCCCAAACGCTTCGCCAAGCTCTACCTTCACTGGATGGAGAACATCAAGGACTGGTGCATCTCCCGGCAGCTTTGGTGGGGTCACCGGATTCCGGTTTGGTACTGCCAGGAATGTGGCGAGGTCATCTGCCAGACGGCCGACCCGGAGCGGTGTCCGAAGTGCGGGGGAGCGCTGGAGCAGGACCCCGACGTCCTGGACACCTGGTTTTCCTCAGCCTTGTGGCCCTTCTCGACGCTGGGCTGGCCCGACCGGACGCCGGAGCTGGCCTACTTCTACCCGACCTCCGTTCTCTGCACCGGCTTCGACATCATCTACTTCTGGGTGGCCAGGATGATGGTGATGGGGCTCGAGTTCATGGGCGACGTGCCCTTCCGGGACGTCTTCATTCATGGGCTGATCAGAGATGCTGAGGGCCAGAAGATGTCCAAATCGCGGGGCAACGTGGTGGACCCCCTGGAGGCCATCGAACAGTACGGGGCGGATGCCCTGCGGTTCACCCTGGTGACCGGCGTGGCGCCCGGGTACGACCAGCGCTTCCGGGCGGAGCGCATCGAGGCGGCCCGCAACTTTGCCAACAAGCTCTGGAATGCCGCCCGCCTTGCTCTGATGAACCTGGAAGGCTTCACCGCCCCAGCCAAGGAGCTGACGGCGAAGGACCTGAAGGCACTCGCCCTGACGCTGCCTGACCGGTGGATCCTTTCCCGCTACGCGGGAGTGGCCCAGCGGGTGACGCAGAAGCTCGACCGGTATGACCTGGGCGAGGCGGGCAAGGCCATTTACGATTTCCTTTGGAACGAGTTTTGCGACTGGTACCTGGAGCTGGCCAAACCGCGGCTCTACGGGAAACAGGGGGAGGAGGAGCGGAGGGTTGCCCAGACGGTCCTCTGGTACGTGTTGGAGAGTACGCTTCGGCTGCTTCACCCGTTCATGCCCTTCATCACGGAGGAGATCTGGCAGAGCCTGCCCCACCGCGGCGAGGCACTGATCGTCGCTCCCTGGCCCAAGGCTCCCCGGGGCTTGCACGACGCGGCGGCCGAACGGGCGATGCACCTGGTGACCGAAGTTGTTCGGCTCATCCGGAATCTGCGGGCCGAGTACCGGGTTGAGCCGGGGAAGGCCGTCCCGGCACTGGTCCGCGGGGGACAGGAGCAGCTGTCTGTCCTTGAGGCGACCCGGCCGCTCCTCTTGCCGCTGGCCCGGCTGAGCGAACTGACCCTGCTCTCGGCTGAGGCGCCGACCCCCGAGAAAGCAGTGACGGCGATCGCCGCGGGGGCCGAGGTCTTCCTGCCGCTGGCCGGCTTGGTCGACGTGGCCAAGGAGCGGGAGCGGCTGACCAGAGAGCTGGCGGAGGCTACGGCCGAGGTGGAGCGGCTCAGGACGAAGCTGGGCAACGCCGGCTTCGTGGAGCGGGCGCCGGCCGAGGTCGTCGCCAGGGAGCGGGAGAAGTTGTCAGTGGCCGAGGAGCGGCGGGAGCTGGCTCGGAGCCGGCTGGACGAGCTGGACCGGCTCTCCTGAGAACAGGGCTGATGGTTCAGGGTTCGAGGTTCACGGCCGAGACATACCTGAGCGGGCTCGCTCGGTTCGGGTGGCACCTGGGGCTGGAACGCATTAACGCGCTGCTGGCCGGGCTGGGCCACCCGGAGCGGGCCTTTGCCGCAGTCCAGGTGGCGGGGACCAACGGCAAGGGATCGACCGCCGCCATGCTGGCGACCATGCTGGCCGCCGCCGGGTACCGGACGGGCCTCTACACCTCGCCTCACCTGGAAAGCTACCGGGAACGCTACACAATCCTGGAGCAGTCCCCTGGCGGCTGCCCGGCCGGCAGCACCCGCCTGCGCCGGCGGTTGATCCCGGCGGGTCGTTTGACGGAGACTCTGCGGAAGGTGGCGGCGGTGGCCGAGGAGGTGGGGCGGGGGCCGGCGGGAAGGCCGACGGAATTCGAGGTGTTGACGGCGGCGGCGGCGCTCTGGTTCGCCGCCGAACGGGTCGAGATCGCTGTCCTGGAAGCAGGACTGGGCGGACGGCTGGACGCCACCACCGCCATCCCGGCCATCCTCTCTGTGCTCACCCACGTCGACCTGGACCACACCGACCGCCTCGGCTCGACCCTGGCGGCGATTGCGGCCGAGAAAGCGGCGATCATTCGCCCGGGCCGACCGGTGGTGGTGGGGCCGCAGGCCGAGGAGGCCTGGGCGGTCATCGCCCGCCGGGCCGCCGAACAAGGTTCCCCCCTTTGGGCAGTGGAGGATGCGTCTGCCCCCTCGAGTCCCGCGTCCGGGGCTTTGCCGGCCCTCGCCCGCTATGCGGTGGAGCAGGTTACCTGGCGGCATACGGTGTTCACCCATTTCCCACCGGATGGAGCCCCACTCTGCCGGCTCCACGCAGCCCTCCTCGGCCGCCACCAGGCGGCCAACGCCGCCGTGGCTGTGACCGCCGCCCAGGTGCTTGGGCGGGAGGGGTTTGCCGTGAGAGAGGAGGCGATTCGGCGGGGGCTTCAGGCGGTGCGGTGGCCGGGGCGGCTGGAGGTGCTCCGGCGCCGGCCGCTGGTCGTGGTGGACGGGGCACACAATCCGGATGGGCTGCGCCGCTTGAGCGACGCCTGGCGGGAGCTGGCCACCGGACGAAAGCCGGTGGTGGTCTGCGGGTTCCTGCGGGACAAGGCGGTGGAGGAGATGGTTGGAATCCTCGCCGGGCTGGCGGAGGAGGTCATCGCCACCCGCCCGGCGAGCGACCGGGCGGCCGAGCCAGAGGCGGTGGCCAGGGAGTTTGCCAGACTTGGAGTGGCCGCGACCACGGTGCCCGACCCGGTGGCGGCGGCGCAGGCGGCCCTGGAGCGGCCAGGGGTGGTGCAGGGCGGGCCGGTGTTGGGGTGCGGTTCCCTCTACCTGATCGGGGCTTTGCGCCGGGCCTGGGCAGCCGGGGTTGCGAGTCGGGCGAGGGGTGGTCGCTGGCCATGAGCCGCGGGGTTCCGGCTGTCCTCAACTCCGAGATCGTCGTCCTGACCGGCGCCTACGGCAGCGGGAAAAGCGAGCTGGCGCTGAATCTGGTGGTCTATCTGGCTGGGTGGCGTCCCTTCGACGCCCTGGAGTGGACGTCGAGCGACGAGGCGCCCCCTCCCCCGGCCCCCGGCGGCGTGACCCTGATCGACCTCGATACCATGAAGCCCTATTTCCGTGCCCGGGAGCTGGAGAAGACCTTCCGCAACTTTGGGGTGCGCTTCCTGGACGCGGCCGAAGGGTTCGCCCATGCCGACGTCCCGGCCGTCTCGCCGGCGATCTTGGGTGCGCTTCGCCTCGGCCGGCAGCGGCTGGTGGTGGACTTAGCCGGGGAGAAGCCAGGGGCCCGGGTGCTCCGGGGGTTGCTCCAGAGCGCTCCTGGCCGGCCGGTTGCCTTCCTGTTGGTGGTGAATCCCTATCGTCCTTTCACTGGGGATGCACCGTCCATCGCCGCCACTGGCGCCGAACTGGCCGCCGCAGCCGAGCTCAACCTGGCCGGAGTGGTGGCCAACCCGCACTTGCTCCATGAAACCACTGCCGAGCAGGTTATACGAGGTTACGGCGAGGTGGCCCGCGCCGCCGAGAAGTTGGGCGTGCCGGTAGTCTGGACAGCCGCCCGAGCGGAACTGTGCCCGCACCTCAAGGGACGCCTACCCGTGCCGGTCTTCGCTGTGCAACGCTTTCTCCGCCCTCCCTGGGAGGGGTCAAGCTAGGGAGGAATTGACGTACTTCCGCTGGAATACTCGCTCCGGAGGATGCACAGGGCAGAAAGCCCTGGGGAGGAGAGGAACGTGCGCGGGAAACATCGGGTGTCCCGGTCGATTGGAGTCGCCGTGGCGACCGTGGCGGTCTGCGGAGTGGCGCTTCTTTTGGGTTACGCCATGGGGAACTACGCCATCACCGCGATCACCGCGGTGCGCCACAAGACCTCGCCGGCCGCGCCACCTGCCCCGGCAGCAGAGCCCCTGCCGGTGTCGCCGGAGCCCTCTGCAAGCGGCGTCGCCTCGCAGCCGGGCGCTTCTGCGAGTCAGCCCGCCGCCGACGATTCCCGCTTGCTCACCCAGCTGCAGGACGGAACTCAGGAGGCAAGTGCCCCTGCCTCGACGCCGGCTGAGGTTCCAACCGCCGACCGGGTCCCTGCCGCACCCCTTTACCGGGTCCACCTCGGGCCATTTGCCACCCGCCAGGAGGCTGTCGCCGTTGCCGGGCGGTTGCTCGCTGACGGCTATCCCACCTACGTGCTGGCCGAGCGGCCTTACCGGGTCCAGGTCGGTGCCTTCAGCCGCCGGGAGACTGCCGTTCGCCTCGTCTCTGAGTTGAAGGCCAAAAAGTACAGCAACGTCCGACTGATCGAGCCCTGACCCGCGTAGGACATAACCCCTTTCTACCAGGGGCATAATCGCAGCGGAGGGCGAGCCCAACGGACCGCACGATTACGACAATCATCCTGGCCACCCTGGCCGGGACGCTAGCCCGGCTGTACCTTCTCCGGGTGGACTACCGGCAGTACCCGAGCTACCCGCAGGGGTACCTGACCCATCTCTTCTTGGGCTTCATCGCCGCGGCGATCGGGGCGGTGGCTCTCCCGGCGCTCTTCTCCCACCACTATGAGGCGGTGACCTTCCTGGTTCTCGCCGCTACCCAATTCCGGGACATCCGGTCGATGGAACGGGACAGCCTCCTGGCCCTGGAATCGGTGGAACTGGTACCCCGGGGGGCCGCCTACATAGAAGGCATCGCCAAGGTCTTCGAGGCCCGCAATTATGTGGCTATGTTTCTGGCTCTCTGGACGGCCGGGGTTCTCCTGGCCTTCCCCGGTCGCCTGCGGTGGGGTTTCTTGCTGGCTCTCGCCAGCGGTGGAATCCTTCTCCTGTTTCTGGAGCGGCTGATGGCTGGGCGGCGGGTGGGGGACTATGCCACGGTCCGGAAGGCACCACTCCACTTCGAGGGTCCCTCCCTCTACGCCGGAGACGTCCTCCTGATGAACGTCGGGCGCACCCAGGCCCGGGAGGTCATCCTGAAGCATGGGCTGGGTGCGGTCATTGAGCCGGTCGACCTAAACGCCCAGGCCACTCTGGACAGCCCCGGCCAGCGGCAGGCGATCCTGCACGACCTTGCCGCCATTTTGGGCGTCCGGCGGGACGTCGACGAGGCTGAGTTCACGCCGATGGCCCGGCTGAATCACCAGACGGGCCAGATCGGGTTGGTCATCGTGCCGGTGGTCAGGGACGAGACGGGGATGATCGAGGCGATCACCCGCGTTTCGATCATCGAAAGCATCAAGCGGAAGCCGACGGCCGCCGCGGCCGGAAGGCGGGCGAGCCGTATCGGGGGTGAGCGGGAATGAGGGACAGGCCGGCCGGCATGGGAATGGAGGGGCAGCTCCTGGCGGTGGTTACGGTGAACGAGCGAAAGGTTATCGGAGACATTCCCATTTTCTTGGCGAGCAGTGTCGAGGAGATGGAGCAGTGGGCCTTGACCCTTTCCCGTATCACCCGGGCGATGGTTCATGAGCTGGACCCCGAGGTTTTGCTGCTGATCAGGCATTGAGGGGCGGCCATGCGCACCTGGATGACTGCTCTGCTCTACGGGACGATCAGCGGTTTTTCTCTGTTGCTCGGTGGGGTGTTGACACGCCTCGCAGCGCCCAGCCGGCGCTTGGTGGCGCTGGCCATGGCTTTCGGCGCCGGGGTGCTTATCGCTTCCCTCAGCTACGGGCTGATGGAGGAGGCGTACCGTCATGGGGGGATGGATGCAGGGGCAGTCGGCCTGGTCGGGGGCGCCCTCCTATACTACCTTGCCCACCTCCTCCTGCTGCGGCATCCCCGGTTCCAGGGTTCCCACTTGACCTCACCTGCCGGCCAGCCCGGGGCGGGTCTGGCGATTGTCACCGCCGCGGTGATGGACGGACTGCCGGAGCAGTTCGCCTTGGGGGTCGGGGTGAAGCTCGGGTCCAACCTTGGTTTGCTCGTGCTGGCGGCCATCCTGCTCTCCAACATGTCCGAGGCGGCGGTCGCCACACCGGAGTTAGCGCGCGAGCGTGGGGCGGCGGGCACGCTGCGGCTGTGGGCGGCGATCGGGGCCCTCTCCACGTCCGCCACCCTCCTCGGTTACCTCGTCGCGGAAGAGGTGCCAGGGGATGTCCTCGGCTTTCTCCTCGCCTTCGCGGCCGGCGCCGTCCTAGCCATGCTGGCCGATACTCTGCTGCCCGAGGCCTTCCGCCGAGGCGGCCGCCTGACCTCACTCGCCACCACCGCCGGCTTCCTGCTCGCCTTTCTGCTCGCCCGGAGTTGAGCGCGCTCGGCGGTAGGCATTCGGCGCGGCTGGCATTGACATGCACCGGCCTTCTTGATACACTCAGGGTAAAATGATAAATCCCGATAGATTTACTCATAATTGGAGGTGGCAGCATGGCTGAGGTGGCGGCACAGGTGTCTGACCTCATCGGCAATACCCCGCTGGTTCGCCTGTCGAAGCTGGTCGAACCCGCGATGGCCGAGATTCTCGCTAAGGTGGAGGGGAAGAACCCCGGCGGTTCGGTGAAGGACCGGATCGCCCTGGCGATGATCGAAGCGGCGGAGCGGGACGGCAAGCTCAAACCAGGGGGCACCATCGTCGAACCGACCAGCGGCAATACCGGGATCGGGCTGGCCATGGTGGCAGCCGCCCGCGGCTACCGGCTGGTCCTGGTCATGCCGGAGACGATGAGCGTCGAGCGGCGGGCGCTCCTGGGAGCCTACGGCGCGGAACTGGTCCTGACACCGGGACCCGAAGGGATGGCGGGGGCGGTGCGCCGGGCCGAGGAAATCCTGGCCGAACACCCCGATTACTTCATGCCCCAGCAGTTCAAGAACCCGGCCAACCCGGAGATCCACCGCCGGACGACGGCCGAGGAGATCTGGCGGGCGACCGGTGGGGAGCTCGACGCCTTTGTGGCGGGGGTCGGGACTGGCGGGACGATCACGGGCGTGGGGAGCGTCCTCAAGGAGCGGCGTCCGGAGACGCTGGTGGTGGCGGTGGAGCCAGCCGCCTCGCCGGTTCTCTCGGGTGGGCAGCCGGGGCCCCACAAGATCCAGGGGATCGGTGCCGGGTTCATCCCGGAGGTTCTGGACCGGAGCCTGCTGGACCGGATCATCACCGTGACCAACGAGGATGCCTTCCAAACTGCAGCAGACCTGTCGCGGCGGGAGGGGTTGTTGGTGGGCATCTCCTCGGGGGCCGCGGTCTACGCTGCCCTGCAGGTGGCAAAGGAACTCGGAGCCGGCAAGCGGGTCGTGGTGATTCTCCCTGATACGGGCGAGCGCTACCTTTCGATCGAGCAACTCTTTCATCGGGGATGTGCCGAGCGATGAACCTGTCCAAGACGGAACTGGAGGCGAAGCTGAGCCGGGCCAAGGCCATCCTCTGCGGGCTGGGCAAGGTGGGAGTCTCTTTCTCCGGGGGGGTGGACAGCACCTTACTCCTCAAGCTGGCCGTAGAGGCTTGTGGGCGGGAGAACGTCCTCGCCCTGACCGGCCTTTCCCCGACTCTGCCGGCGCGGGAACTGGTGGCGGCCCGGGCGATGGCGCAACGCCTCGGCGTGGAACACCTCGAAGTGGAAGTGAACGACCTGGACGACCCGGCCTTCCGCGGCAATCCTCCCGACCGATGCTACCACTGCAAGCGGCGCCGCCTGCGAGCGCTCAGGCGGGCTGCAGCCGCCCGGGGCATCGGCCAACTCGTCGAGGGGACCAACCTGGACGATCTGGCGGACTACCGTCCAGGATTGCGGGCTTCCGGGGAGGCGGGCGTTCGTAGCCCGCTCCTCGAAGCCGGTTTGGGCAAGACCGAAATCCGGGAACTCTCCCGCCAACTGGGCCTGGAAGGTTGGGATCGGCCCGCCGCAGCCTGCCTCGCCAGTCGGATACCGTACGGCCTGGAGATCACGGCCGCACGACTCAAGCAGGTAGAGCGCGCCGAGGACTTCCTGGCTGGGCTCGGCTTCTCCCCAGTCCGGGTCCGCCACCACGGCGACGTGGCGCGGATCGAGGTGGCACCGGGTGAGCGGGCGCGCCTTCTGGAACGGGGCGCGGAAGTTGTGGCGACCCTGGAGGGGCTGGGCTTCCGGTTTGTGGCGCTCGACCTCGCTGGCTACCGGACCGGTAGCCTCAACCGGGCGCTGGACCGGACGGTGGCGGATGCAGCCGGCGCGGCGCATCCCAGCGGGGACGGGCGGGAATTCTAGCAGGGCAAGCCGACAGGGGGTGGCGGCGTGCCCGGCAGACTCCTGGCTCTGGGCTTCGGAGCCCTGGCGGGTCTCTTCATGGCGGTCCAGGGGACCCTCAATACGCAACTTGCCAAAGTGATCGGGCGGGTCGAGGCACTGGCCGTGATTCAGGCGGTGGGCCTGGTAAGCGCCGGGCTCCTGCTCGTTGTACCCCGGTCGGGCACCGGCGATCTCAGCCGGCTGGCGCTGGCGCCCTGGTACACGCTGTTCGGCGGGGTGTTGGGGGTGGCGATCACCTTCACCGTGGTGGCGGCGATGAGCCGGCTGGGCATTGCCACGGCAACCACCGCCATCTTGGTCGCCCAAATCCTCGCTGCGGCAGCGATCGACCACTTCGGCCTCCTGGGCGCCGAGTGCCGACCCTTCAGTTGGCTGAAGCTTGTCGGGGTGGGCCTCCTCGCCGCTGGGGCCCGCATCCTTCTGGGTTGACGCAGTCTGACCCCCTGGCTCGGCGGCGCGGAAGGGAACTGAAGGCCAGCCGAGAAGAATACCCCAAGCCCTGCCGCGGGCGGAGGTGGGATGGTCATGGAACAGTACGGGACGATCCTTGAAAGCCGGGGTGGCCAGGCGAAGGTTCTGGTTCGGCGCCCGGGGGGGTGTGCCCACTGCGGCGCCTGCGAGCTGGGCTCCCGCCCGGAGCAGGTCATCGAACTGCCCAATCCGCAAGGCTATCCCCCCGGCACTGCGGTCCGGCTTCTGGTCGCCCCAGGCGAGGTGGCGAAGGCCTCCGCCGTGGTCTACCTCATCCCCTTGGCCGCACTCTTCCTGGGTTTTGGCGCCGGGACGCTTCTCGGCCGCTGGACCGGGCACAGCTCTGACCTCTTGGTCTTCGTCACCGGCCTCCTCTTTCTCGTTGCTGCTTATGGGTTGATCTTTCTCTGGGACAGGCGGACCCGACGCAATCGCTGCGTACCGGTCATGGAAGCGGTCTCTCCCGGGGAGGAGAGGCCGGGGAGTCAAGGATGAGGGAAGTTCTCCAACTCGGCAGGAATACGCCTGTCGATCGAGAATTAAGACCTACTGACGTAGCCGAGTGGCAGCAAGCGCAGCACCAGAGTCGCTGCAAGGTCGGGAGGCGTGGCCGATGCCTTGCCGGGAGTCCCGCCGTCGCACCGTGCCCGAAATCGTAGGAATCATTGAAGGCGCCGCCTCGGCCGAGAAAATGTTGAGAATATTCGTTAACCATCAGCGCCTCCACAGGCGCTGATTTCTCTTTGCCGCCGCGGGATCCGTTGGCGGCCGGAAGAAGGCCGTTGGCCGCCAGAATCCACCCGTTCGGGGACGGCAGAAGGAGTTGGACGGGCAGGAGCGCATCCAATGCAGAAATGCCCGGAAGGAGGAACAGCATGGGAGTGGGTAGCTTTCGGGGAGGCGTCCATCCCCGGGCCGCCAAGGAGCGGACGGCGGGGCGTCCTATCGAGCCAGCGCCACGACCGGCCCAGGTGGTGATCCCCCTGGCCCAGAGTCTGGGTGCCCCGGCCAAGGCGCTGGTCAGCGCCGGCGAGCGGGTGAAGGCTGGGCAGAAGATCGGCGAGGCTCAGGGGTTCGTTTCGGTACCGGTCCACGCCAGCGTCTCAGGGCAGGTCGTGAGCGTAGGCCAGGCCCCGCACCCTCTGGCGGTGGAAGGGCCAGCGGTGACCATCGCCGCCGACCCGGAGGACGAGTGGATTGACTTCGCACCGGTCAAGGACCTGGTGGAGCTCTCGCCGGAGGACATCCGCCGCGCCGCGCAGGAGGCGGGGCTCGTCGGCCTGGGTGGCGCCACGTTCCCTTCGCACGTCAAGCTGACGCCTCCGCCGGAGAAGCCGATCGATATAGTCATCATCAACGGCTGTGAGTGTGAGCCGTATCTAACCGCCGACCACCGGCTGATGGTGGAGCGGCCGGAGGACGTCATCTTCGGACTGCTGGCGATCCGGAAGGCGGTGGGGGCCCGGCGGGCAGTCGTGGCGGTGGAGGACAACAAGCCTGACGCCGCCGAGGCCTTGGCCAAGGCGATCCCGGCGGGAGAGGCGGCTGAGACTGAGGTGCGGGTCTTGCCGACCAAGTACCCGCAGGGGGCGGAGAAGCAGCTCATCTACGCCGTGACCGGCCGGAAGGTTCCCCCTGGGAAGCTGCCGATGGACGTAGGGGTCGTGGTCCACAACGCGGGGACCGCGGTGGCCCTGGCGGTCGCCCTCCGGACGGGACGGCCCCTAATCGAGCGAGTGGTGACAGTGACCGGCTCGCTGGTGAAGGAGCCGAAGAACCTGCTGGTGAGGATCGGGACGCCGGTTTCGCTCTTGCTGGAGTACTGCGGCCTAACCGGGGAGCCCGGGAAGCTCATCCTCGGTGGGCCCATGATGGGGTTGGCTCAGGCGTCGACCCAGGTTCCGGTGACCAAGGGCACCTCGGGGGTGCTGGTCCTCTCGCCCGAGGAGGCGCCGCTGCCGCCGGAGGGGCCTTGCATAAGGTGCGCCCGTTGCGTTGATGTCTGTCCGATGTCGCTACTTCCGCTCTATCTCGCCAAGTACGCCGAGAAGGGCCTGTGGGGCGAGGCGGAAAGCGGCGGGGCGCTGGACTGCATCGAGTGTGGAAGCTGCAGCTACGTTTGCCCGGCAAAGCGCCGGCTGGTCCAGCAGATCCGGCTGGCCAAGCAGACCATCCTGGCCAACCGGAAACGGGCTCAGGCTGCGGCGGCCAGGTAGGGAGGGGGAGAAGACGATGAGCGAACAGCGGCTGATCCTGACCTCTTCACCCCACGTCTTCGACTGCGACACGGTGGACGGCCTCATGCGTGCCGTCCTGCTCGCCTTACTCCCGGCGGCCCTGGCCGGCATCTACTTCTTCGGCCTCCACGCCCTCTGGCTAATGCTGGCCTGCATGGCGGCGGCGGCGGCCAGCGAGGCGGCGGTTCAGGCGCTGCGGAAGAAGCCGATTACGGTCCGGGATGGGAGCGCCCTGATCACGGGCCTTCTCTTGGCCCTCTCCCTCCCGCCGGCGCTGCCGATCGGAATGGGCGTCTTGGGTAGCGTCGTGGCCATCGTCCTGGCCAAGCAACTCTTCGGGGGGCTCGGGGCGAACCCGTTTAACCCGGCGTTGATCGGGCGGGCCTTCCTGGCCGCGGCCTTCCCGCTCCAGATGACCACCTGGAACGTGCTCGGCGGCCGGCTGTCGCAACTCGGGGCGGACGCGGTAACCTCCGCCACTCCGCTCAAGCTCTGGAAGATGGAGCAGGTGGCGACCTCCCTCGGCCCGCTGCTCTTCGGCAACCGGCTCGGCTCGATCGGGGAAACCTCGACCATCGCTATTCTGCTGGGGGCGGCGTTCCTCTTGGCCCGGCGGGTGATCGACTGGCGCATCCCGGCGGGCTACCTGGGGACGGTGGCCCTTCTCTCGCTGGTCCTCGGCCAGGACCCACTCTTCCACTTGATGGCCGGCGGCCTGATGATCGGGGCCTTCTTCATGGCGACGGACCTTGTCACCTCGCCGGTGACCCCGCTGGGTCGCTGGGTCTTCGGGATTGGCGCCGGGGTCATCCTGGTGGTGATCCGCCTCTACGGTGGGCTGCCGGAGGGCGTGACCTACTCGATCCTGATCATGAACGCCTTCGCACCGCTCATCAACCGGGCGACGGTGCCGCGGCGCTTCGGGGAGGTGAAGGCCCGTGCGTGAGGGGCTGAGGCTCGTCATCGTCCTAACCATCGTCTCACTGGTTGCTGGGGCGGCGTTGGCCTATACTTACCAGGCCACGATGCCCAGGATCCGGGTGAACGAGGCGAAGGCGCGGCAGGAGGCGCTGAAGAGCGTGGTGCCGGGAACCCAGAGGTTTACCACCACCACGGTGAAAGTCCAGTTGACAGGGGCAACTGGGAAAACAGAGTCCCGGGAGGTGGAGGTTTACCGGTGCGTGGACGGTGCTGGAAAGCTGGTCGGCCTGGCTTACATCGCTGAGCCGTCCGGTTTCGCCGACACCATCCAGGTGATGGTGGGGCTTGATCCGGTGGCCCGGAAGATCCTGGCCATCCGGGTGTTGGACCTGAAGGAGACGCCGGGATTGGGAGTCAAGGTCAAGGAGGAGAAGTTCACCCGGCAGTTCAAGGGGAAGAGCCTGAGTGACGCCTTTGTGGCGGGCCGGTCGGGCACTGACGTCCAGGCCGTGACGGGGGCCACCATCTCGTCCAAGGCGGTGGCCCGGGGCGTCAAGGAATCGGCGGAGGCCGTCCTGGCCGCCTACGGGAAGGAGGAAGGGCGCTCATGAGCAACCCGCGCCTCAAACAGTACTGGAAGGACCTGATCAACGGGCTGTGGAACGAGAACCCGACCTTCCGGATCGTGATCGGCAACTGTCCGACCCTCGCCGTGACCACCGAGGCGGTGAATGGGATCTCGATGGGGCTGGCCGCAGGGTTTGTGTTGATCTGTTCGAGCACCCTGATCTCGCTGCTACGACCGGTCATCCCGCAAAAAAGCCGGATTCCGATCTACATCGTCATCATCTCGACTTTCGTGACGATCGCCGACTACTTCCTCAAGGCGATGTTCCCCGAGATACACAAGGTGCTCGGGATCTTCATCCCGCTCATCGTGGTGAACTGCATCATCATGGGGCGGGCGGAGGCCTTTGCTGGGAAGAACCGGCCGCTCCGTTCGGCGTTGGACGCCGTCGGCATGAGTATCGGCTATACCTGGGCCATCACCCTGTTGGCGTCCATCCGGGAGATCCTCGGGAACGGGACCTGGTTCGGGATGCGGGTGTTCCACGAGGGTTATGCGCCCTGGCTCGTAATGCTCATGCCGGCGGGCGGCTTCCTGACGCTGGGACTCCTGCTTGGCGGGATGAACTGGATCCAGGAGAAGATCATGGCCTGGGTGAACCGGCGGGCTGACCGACGGCCGGGGGCGGTCCTCGTGGCGGGCGCCGAGACAGCGGCTGCCAGCCAGGGCTGCTGCCACGTGTAGGAGGGGATGGCGATGCTGACCAAGCTCATCCTGATCATCATCGGCTCCATCCTGGTGAACAACTTCGTGCTCACCAGGTTCCTGGGGATCTGCGCCTTCTTGGGCGTTTCGAACAACATCGAAAACTCGCTTTCGATGGGAGCGGCAACCACCTTCGTCCTGGTCCTCTCGGCAGTGGCGGCCTGGCTCATCCAGACCTACCTGCTCACGCCCTTTGGCCTGCCGTTCCTCCAGTCGATCATTTTCATCCTAGTCATCGCGGCGCTGGTGCAGTTGGTGGAGATGTTCATCCTAAAGACGTCGCCGGCGCTCCACCGGGCGCTCGGCATCTACCTCCCGCTCATCACGACCAACTGCGCCATCCTCGGGCTGGCGTTGCTCATCGTGATCAAGGGGTACGGCCTGATCGAATCGGCGGTCTTCGCCGTGGGGGCCGGCGCCGGCTTCACCCTGGCGCTCGTCCTGATGGCCGGCATCCGGCTGGAGTTGCGCTTCGCCGACGTGCCGAAGCCGCTGGAGGGGTTCGGGATCGCCCTTATCATCGCCGGGCTGATGTCCCTGGCCTTCATGGGCTTCTCCGGCCTCATCACGGTGTAAGGGGAGGATGAGGGACGTGGCAACCAACCTAATCGCGGTGGCAACGGCCAGCATGGGGGCGGTCGGGGCGATCCTGGCCACGGGCCTGGCGGTGGCCTCAGTGGTCTTTAAGACAGAGAGCGACCCGCGGGTGGAGCAGCTGCTGGAGGTCTTGCCCGGGGCCAACTGCGGGGCCTGCGGCTATCCGGGCTGCCAGGGGCTGGCGAAGGCCCTGGCAGCGGGGGCGGCACCGGCGGGCGCCTGCGTCGTCGGGGGTCCGGCAGTGGCCGCCAAGGTGGCGGACATCCTCGGCGTTGAGGTCGGCGAACTGCCGGAACGGCGGGTGGCTTACCTGCTCTGCCAGGGCGGCCGGGCCGAGGCGGCAGAGCGGGCGGCGTACCAGGGAGTCACCGACTGCCGGGCGGCCGGGCTGGTCCAGGGCGGACCGAAGGGCTGCTCCTACGGGTGTCTGGGCTTCGGCAACTGCGTGGCGGCTTGCCAGTTCGACGCCCTTCATTTGAACAGCAATGGGCTGCCGGCGGTGGAGGCAGACAAGTGCACCGCCTGCGGCAAGTGCGTGACAGCCTGCCCGCGGGGGCTAATGACCCTCCTTCCGGCGTCGGCGCGTACCTTCGTGGCCTGTTCCTCGCTGGCCCGGGGCCAGGAGGTGCGCCCGGTCTGCAGGGTGGGGTGCATCGCCTGTGGGATCTGCGTCAAGACCTGCCCGCAAAAGTGCATCACTTTGGAGAACAACCTTGCCCGGATCGACTATGCCCGCTGCACCAACTGCGGCCTTTGCGCGGCGAAATGCCCAACCAAGGCCATCGCAGGGCCTTTGCCGGCGGCGCAGGAGGTGCCGGTCGCTGCCTCAGCGACCACTGTGGCGGCGGTCTCGGGAGGAGCGGCCGTACAGGGGTAGGTGGAGGAGCGAGAGCGTCGTCTTCGACCCTTGCCCCTCCGCCGGGGACATGCTACACTGGAATTGTCAGACCTGTGGCCCCAGCGTGGGCCACTTTTTTCGAGGGAGAAGCCGTGGAGCAAGGTTGGGCCAAAGGAGCTGGGGGGCGACCGCAACGGCTGGTTTGGCTGGCCGCGGTCGGGGCGCTAGTCGTCGTTCTGGCGGGGGCGCTGGCGCTGCGCCTGTGGCTTCAGCGCGCCTCCCGCTTCACCGGCTCGGCCTTCGCGATGGATACCCTGATCACGGTCACGGTCTACGGACCCCGGGCAGCGGAGCACGGCCGGGCGGCCCTGGCCGAGTTCGACCGCCTGGACAAGCTCCTCTCCGCCTACCGTGCGGACAGCGACATCGGGCGGGTGAACGCCGCCGCCGGGAAGGAAGCCGTCAAGGTAAGCCGGGAGACGGTCGAACTGGTGGCGCTGTCCCTGCGGTATGCCGCCTTGTCCGGTGGCAAGTTCGACCCGACCATCGGCCCGCTGGTCCGGCTCTGGGGAATCGGGAACGGGCGGACCAAACCACCAGCGGCGGTTGAGGTTGAAATGGCCCGCCGTCTGGTGGACTACCGGCGGGTGATGGTCGACCTGCCCGGGCGCCGGCTGTATCTTCCGCGTGCGGGTATGGCCCTCGATTTGGGCGGGGTAGCAAAAGGGTACGCCGCCGAACGGGCGGCAAGTCTGCTGCGGCGACGCGGGGTCAGATCGGCCCTGATCGATGCGGGGGGCAATGTGGTGGCCATCGGGACGCGGCCAGGCGGGCGGCCGTGGCGGGTGGGCATCCGTCACCCACGGCGGCCCGGCCAGATCCTGGGGGTATTGACGGTGGTGGACCGGGCGGTGGTCACCTCGGGGGACTATGAGCGGTACTTCGAGGCCGACGGCCGACGCTACCACCATCTCTTGGATCCGGCCACCGGTTATCCCGCCGAGGGACTACAAAGCGCCACGGTGGTGGGACGATCCTCCACCCTGGCTGATCTTCTCTCCACAGCGGTCTTCGTCTTGGGGCCGGAACGCGGCCCAATCTTTGCCCAAAAGCACGGGGCGGCTACGGTAATCGTCGGGACGACGGGGAAGGTAAGGGTGGCGCCAGAACTGCGCACCGCCTGGACGCCAGTTCTTGCTCAGTCTGACGGGCAGGGGGGACGGTCATGAAACGCCTGCCCCCGCTGATCTTGGCCTCCGCTTCACCCCGCCGGAGGGAACTCTTGCGCCTGCTGGGGCATCCTTTTCGCACTGTGCCGAGCCGCGCCCTCGAACCACCCTTCCCCGGAGGAGACCCGGCGGAATATGTGGTCGAGCTGGCCCGGGCGAAAGCCCGCCAGGTGGCGGCGGGCCGGCGGAGGCCGGCGACCGTCCTCGGGGCTGACACCGTGGTCGTGCTGGATGATCGCGTGTTCGGGAAACCCCGGGACGGAGGGGAGGCTGCCGCAATGCTGGAGGCCCTGGCGGGGCGAGCCCACCGGGTAATCACGGGGGTCGTCCTGGTTGCACCGGACGGAGAGGAGGCGGCGAGCGTGCAGACGAAAGTGACCTTCCGCCCTCTGACGGCCGCTCAGATTGCCCGTTACGTCGCCACGGGGGAACCGCTCGACAAGGCCGGGGCCTATGCCATCCAGGGGCGGGGGGCGGTCCTGGTCACCGGCTTGGACGGCGATTACTTCAACGTGGTCGGCCTGCCGGTGGCCACCGTCGCCGAGCTGTTGGCCCGCCGGGGATACCCGGTGCTGTAAGGTGTAGAAGCGCGAGCCTCCGGGCGCTGTGGGGGAAATTAAACAGGCCTGCCAGCCGGCGTCAGCCGGTTCCATAAACGACAAGGAGGAGCCATGAACGATGCGCTTGCCCGAGTAAGGGACCTCCCGCCAGAGGAGCGTCCCCAGGAGAAACTGTGGCGCACAGGGGCGGCCAGCCTGGCGACGCGGGAACTGCTGGCCCTGGTTTGGCGGACCGGGGCTGGGGGCCGGACGGCGCTAGCCCTGGCTGATCACCTGCTTGCACAGGTCGGCGGGTTGAGGAAGCTGGCGGCCATCCCACCGGCCGAACTCTGCCGGATTCCGGGCATTGGCCCGGCCAAAGCCGCCCAACTGCTGGCCGGCATCGAGCTGGGGCGGCGGCTCTTGGCCCTTGGCCCGGAGGAGCGCCAGCCGCTCCGCTCACCCTCTGACGTCGCCGCCCTGGTGATGCCGGAGCTGCGCTTCCTGTCGCAGGAGCACTTTCGGGTGGTGTTACTCGACGCCAAGAACCAGGTGCTCGCCTTGGAGCTGGTCTCGATCGGCACCCTGAACAGCAGCCTGGTACATCCCAGGGAACTCTTCCGCCGCGCCATCCAGGCTTGCGCGGCAGGGGTTATCCTGGTGCACAACCACCCTTCCGGCGACCCAACCCCCTCGGCCGAGGATTTGGCGTTGACCAGGAGGCTGGTGGAGGCCGGGAAGCTTCTGGGAATAGAGGTACTAGACCACTTAATTGTTGGCGACAATAGGTATGTAAGCCTGAAAGAGCGTGCGTTGCTGTAACTAACCAATCGGCCGGCGGGAGGAAGCCCCCCGCAGGCGCCGAATTATCTACCGTTCGCCGCAAAGTGGGGAAAGGGGACTGCGAAAGGCATGTTGTTCGGGCGTCTGGCGCGGGACCTCGGAATCGACCTAGGAACCGCCAATACGCTGGTTTACGCCAAAGGGAAGGGAATCGTCCTGCAAGAGCCGTCGGTCGTGGCGATCGACCGCGACTCGGGTGAGGTGCTCAAGGTCGGGAACGAGGCCAAACGGATGGTGGGCCGGACTCCTGGCAACATCCAGGCCATTCGGCCGATGAAGGATGGCGTCATCGCCGACTTCGACACGACGGAGAAGATGCTCCGCTATTTCATCAGCAAGGCGCAACGGGGGCGGGGCCTCCTACGCCCGCGGGTGATCGTCGGGGTTCCCACCGGCGTTACGGAGGTTGAGAAGCGGGCCGTGGTCGACGCCACCCTCCAGGCGGGGGCGCGTGAGGCCTATCTGATTGAGGAGCCGATGGCGGCCGCGATCGGCGCCGGATTGCCGGTCCAGGAGCCGACGGGGAGCATGATCGTGGACATCGGCGGTGGGACGACCGAGGTGGCCGTGATCTCCCTGGGAGGGATCGTCTCGCCCCGCTCCATCCGGGTGGCCGGAGACGAGATGGATGAGGCCATCGCCCAATACGTCCGGCGGAGCAACAACCTTATGATCGGGGAACGGACGGCTGAAGAAATAAAAAGAGAGATCGGTTCGGCCTATCCCAACCAGGACGACGACCGGAGCCTGGAGGTCCGGGGACGCGACCTGGTCACGGGGTTGCCGAAGACCATCCAGATCACCCAGCGAGAGGTGCGGGAGGCGCTCTCCGATCCGGTCAACCAGATCGTTGACGCCGTGAAGCAGACGCTCGAGCGGACCCCGCCTGAGCTGGCGGCCGACATCATGGACAAGGGGATTGTCCTCTCTGGCGGCGGAGCTCTTTTGCGGGGCCTTGACCAGCGCATTCAGGACGAGACGGGGATGCCGGTCCATGTCGCCGACGACCCTCTGACCTGTGTGGCCCGGGGCACCGGGGAAGCGCTGGATCACTTTGACGTCCTGCGGCGGGTTCTGATTCCGTCCCGCCGCAGTAATAACTAGCTGGTCTTCGGGTCCGAAGCCGAAACGGCGCCGGGAGGTGGGGGACACGGCGCATAGGATGCGGCAGCGCAAACGTCTGCTGGTGATCGGAGCCGTGGTGGCCGTCCTCCTAGGCCTGGCCTACTCCACGGCTCGCCAGCGTCCGGAGGTCACCCTGCTGGAGAGGACGGTGCGGGACGCCCTGGCCCCCGTGCAGTACGGCATCAGCCAAGCGTTTTACCGGCTGCGGGAGGCGATTCGCACGGTTGGGGCGATCCGGCGGGCCCAGGAGGAGAATCGCCAGCTCCGCCAGGTTATCGCCCGGCTCAGGACCGAGAACGCCCGGCTGGAAGAGGCTCGGCGGGAGAACGAGCGGTGGCGCCAGCTGTTGGGCTTTGTCCGCACTTCTTCGTTCCGCATGGTGCCGGCCCAGGTCATTGGGCGCGACCCCACCTACTGGTTTGGTTACGTCACGATCAACAAAGGGAGCCGCCACGGCCTTCGCTCCAACCTGCCCGTCGTGACCGAACAGGGGGTGGTTGGGATGGTCCGGCAGGTTACGCCGTACACCGCCAGCGTACTACTCATCCTCGACTCGCGGAGCGCCATCGGTGGGCAGGTCGCCGAAACCCGCGACTATGTCCTGGTCGAAGGGTCCAGCACTCGTCTTGACAGAGCAGTTGTGAAACCGCTGGCTCCCGAGACTCGGCTGCGATCTGGTTATACGATCATCACCTCCGGCCTCAGCCAAGTCTTTCCCAAGGGGCTGACCATCGGACGCATCGAACGGGTGGTCAAGGGCAAATACGGGCTGGCGCCGTACGGCATCCTCCGGCCGGCTGTCAACTTCGGGCGGCTGGAAGAGGTGGCGGTCCTGATCGGCGGCCTGCCTTCGGCTGCATCCAGGCCGGCGGGCCGGGAGGGGGAGGCGACCCCGGTTGCCCCTTAGGCTAGGGCTGTTCCTGATCCTCCTGGCGCTCTTGGAGGTGACGGTGGTCCCGTTCGCTAGGGTCCTGGGGGTGGGGCCCAACTTGGTTCTGCTCGAAGTGGCGGCGGTCGCTCTCTTCCGGGGCCCATTACCGGGCGCCGTTCTGGGTTTGGCCGGCGGAGCGCTGCTCGACCTCTGGCGCGGCCAGTCACTCGGTCTCTTTGCCCTCTCGGCCGGAACCACCGGCTATCTGTTGGGTCTGCTCGAACCGCGCCTTTTCAAGGACAACCTGCTGGTTCCGGCGGCGGCCGGGTTTGCGGGCACCCTGCTTTTCCAGGGAAGTTTCCTCCTTCTCGGCAGCTTCACCGGGTCGCATTTTCTCCTCTGGCCGGCGTTGGCGCGGGTCATCCTGCCGGAGGCCTTGTATAACGCCATACTGGGTCCCATGATGTTCCGCCTGACGGCCAACCTGCTTGGCTCCCGGGGTGTAGCGACTGTCGCTGGAAAGGAAAACGCCTGAGATGGTTGGGCTCCCTCCCAAGGAAATGGAACGCCGGATCAAGATGGCCACCGCCTTCCTTACGGCCGTCTTCGTGTTACTGGGGATGAGACTGTGGTACCTGCAGCTCGTCCGCGGGGAGGAGCTGGAACAGAAGTCTCGCTCCAACGCGATCCGGCTCATCACCATCCCGGCGCCGCGTGGGGTTATCTACGACCGGCGCCACCGCCCCTTGGTCTCGAGCCGGCTGGCCTTCTCTGTGTCCATCATTCCGCGGGAATTGGGGCCGAACCCGGAAACCGTCTTCCGGAAGCTCGCTCCGCTCATCGGGATGACCGCCGAAGAGATTGCCGCCGAGGTGGAGAAAGGGAGTGCACAGCCCTACTTCCCGGTCCGCCTGGCCCGGGACATCGATCCGGCCACGGTGACCCGGGTAGAGGAGGCGCGGCTCGATCTCCCGGGCGTGATCGTCGAGGAGATCCCGGTCCGCAACTACATCTACGGCAAGTACGCCAGCCACCTCTTCGGCTACCTGGGCAAGATCTCCCCCGAAGAGTGGCAGGAGCTTAAGGGCAAGGGGTACTCGCCCAGCGACGTAGTGGGGAAGACGGGACTGGAAAAGCAGTTTGAGACCCTGTTGCGGGGGAAGGACGGCGGCCAACAGGTCGAGGTGAACCGGGTCAACCGGCCGGTGCGGGTTTTAGGCACCGTCGAACCGGTGCCGGGCAACTCGCTCGTCCTCACGCTCGATCACCGGGTGCAGAAGGCGGCGGAGGACGCCCTGGACGCACAACTCGAATGGGTGCGGCGGAACACCCCGTACGCCAACGCCCGCGGGGCGGCGGTTGTAGCGCTGGATCCGAATACGGGGGCGATCCTCGCCATGACCAGCCGTCCGGCCTACGATCCAAGCAGGTTCGTGGGCGGCGTCTCTCTCGAATACTGGAAAGAGATCGTCTCCGACCCGGCCAACGCTTTTCAGAACCGGGCGACTGAGGCGGCGCTCGCTCCTGGCTCGACCTTCAAGACGCTGACGGCGATTGCCGCGCTGGCGGAGCACGTGACCAGCCCGACCGAGGTCTTTGTCGACCGGGGTCGGGACCCGGTCTACCCACAGAAGGCCTGCTGGCTATGGAACCAGGAACGCCGGGCGCACGGGGAGGTAAATATCGAGGACGGGCTCAAGGTCTCCTGCAATGTCGTCTTCTATGAGTTGGGGCGGCGGCTGGGGATCGACCGCCTGGCTGCCTGGTCCCGACGCCTGGGGCTCGGCGAAAAAACCGGCCTGAAACTGTATCCGGGAGAGTACGCCGGGAATGTCCCGGATCGGGAGTGGAAACGCCGGGTCTTCACGCGGCCTGACGCGAAGATCTGGTACCCCATCGAGACGCTTGATGTCTCCATCGGACAGGGGGCGCTCCAGGTGACCCCGATCCAACTGGCCTCGTTCTATGCCCTCGTGGCCAACGGCGGCACGCTCTACCGGCCGTACGTTGTCCAGTCGGTCGTCTCCCCGGATGGTCGGGTGATCCACGCCTACGGCCCAGAGGTCCGGCGACGGGTGGATTTGGACCCGCAGGTGCTTTCGACGGTCACCAAAGGCTTGGGGGACGTGGTGGCCGGGGGAACGGCGGCTGGGGCTTTCACCGGGTTTCCCATCCCGGTGGCGGCCAAAACGGGCACCGCTGAAGTCTCGGCCAACTCCCGCGACGTTCACGCCTGGTTTGCTGCCTTCGCCCCGGTCCAGCACCCACAGATCGTGGTCGTGGTGATGATGGAGCGAGGTGGCCATGGGGGCAGTTCAGCGGCCCCGGTGGCCCGGAGGATTCTGGAGGCGTTCTTCGACCTGAAGGAGGCCAAGGCGCCCGATTCGTCGCCTGAGCCGGCTCCGGCTCCTGCGGTGAACGGGGGCACCGCGGCAGGAGAAGGTTCCCCTTCCGGCGAAAACCTTCCTCCAGGCCCAGGCAATTCCGGGGCTGTTTCCAGATAGTAGGAGGAGTATCGTGAACCGGCAGGAAGCCGCAGCTTTCAAGGGCACCCGCAACGGTTTGACGCTGGTCTTGGACGCTCAGGCGGAGTTCGAGACGGCCCTAGCGGAACTCCGGGAGAAGTTGGCGAAGGCCGGCGATTTCTTTGCTGGGGCGGCCGTCACCGTGTCCGTCGGCCGTTCCCTCTCCCCGGCTGAGGCTACGGCGCTGGTGGGGGTCCTTTGCACGGAACACGGACTGCAACTGGCCGGGATTATCAATCCGGCGCTTGGAGCCACAATCCCTTCGCCTCCAGCCTTCTCTCCGGCGCCCCCGCCGGCCGCGGGACGAAACCAGGCGTGGGAGAAGACGGGCGGCGGGGAACAGACCATGTTGGTTCGCCGGACGGTCCGGTCCGGACAGCGCATCACCTTCGACGGCAACGTGGTGGTACTGGGGGATCTGAATCCGGGTGGAGAAGTGGTGGCTTCCGGCGACATTCTGGTCTGGGGTACCCTGCGAGGGACGGCCCACGCCGGAGCCAGCGGGCGGACTGACGCCACCGTGACTGCCCTTCGCCTCATGCCGACCCAGCTGCGGATCGCCCATCTGATCACCCGGGCGCCTGATGGGAAGGTCCAGGTGCCGAGGGGGCCGGAAATTGCCCGGATCAAGGGTGACGCGGTGGTAGTCGAAGAATTGTCCCTCTAGCGGAAGGAGAGAGTCACATGGAGGCACGGGTTATCGTGGTCACCTCGGGGAAGGGCGGGGTCGGCAAGACGACCAGCACGGCCAATATCGGCGCTGCGCTGGCCCTCCTCGGCCATAAGGTGGTCGTCGTGGACGCCGACACTGGGCTCCGGAACCTGGATGGGGTGTTGGGCCTGGAGAAACGGATCGTCTATGACGTGGTGGACTATTTGGTGGAGAAGGCCTGCAAGCTGCGACAGGTGTTGATCAAGGCGAAGGGTTGCGAGAACCTATACCTCCTGCCGACCTCACAGACTCACGACAAAGACGCCATCCGGCCGGAACAGATGGAGGAACTCTGCGATGAGTTGCGCCAGGAGTTTGAGTACGTCTTGATCGACTCCCCAGCCGGCATCGAGCAGGGATTCAAGAACGCGGTCGCCGGCGCCGACGAGGCGATCATCGTGACCACTCCCGAGGTTTCGGCGGTCCGGGACGCCGATCGCATCATCGGCCTCCTTTCCGGCTACGAGTTGTATGAACCAAAGCTGGTTCTGAATCGGATCCGGCCGGACATGATCCGGCGGGGCGACATGATGGACGTGAACGACGTCCTGGACATTCTCGGCATCCCGCTTCTGGGCCTTATCCCCGAGGACGAGGCGATCATCATCTCGACCAACCGGGGCGAACCGGTCGCCCTTGACCAGGGTTCGCGCTCAGGCCAGGCCTATCGTAACATCGCCCGCCGGATCCGGGGCGAAGAAGTCCCCTTCCTGAACATTTCCGATAACGGCCTGTGGACCCGCCTGAAGCGCCTGGTCGGTCTGGCTGGCAACTGAGGGGAGGCGGCGAACGGCATGGTTAACGTGATGGAATTTCTGACCCGCCTGTTCGGCTCCACCGAACCCTCTGGCAAGGTGGCCAAGCAACGGCTGCAACTGGTTTTGGTCAACGACCGGACCAACCTCTCCCCCCAGATGTTGGTCCTTCTCAAGGAAGACCTGATCGCGGTAATCTCGAAGTATATGGAGATCGACGAAGAGGGACTCGAAGTGAACCTTGACCGCTCCGAGGAACAGGTGGCGCTGGTCGCCAACATTCCTATCAGGAAGGTTCGCCGGCCGCTCCCGATCCCTGAATAGCGGAGTCTCGGCGACCATCGAGGAGGCTGGCTGGTGCTCGACCGGCGCCTGGCCAAGAACTTAGACCATGGACTTCTGCTGTCCGTGGCGGTCCTTCTGCTCATCGGCCTGTTGGCGGTCTTCAGCGCAACTCACGCCAAACAGGCCGAAGCTAATGGTAACCCCTATGCTTTTCTGCTGCGCCAGTCGCTGGCGGCGGGCATAGGGAGCGGGGCCGCGTTTCTGATGCTCAACTTCGACTATCGCTACCTGCAGAGACTGGCCCGTCCCCTCTACTTCGCCAACCTGGGGATGCTCAGCCTTCTCCTGGTCATCGGCCACTCCGCCAAGGGCGCTCAAGCCTGGTTCCGCGTCGGGGGCTTCTCGTTCGAACCGGCTGAGCTTTCCAAGATTGCCATCATCCTCTCCCTGGCCCGCCTCCTGGAGAAGAGGGAGGATATCCACCGCTGGTCGGGGGTGGGGATGGCCTTGCTCCACGTGGGGATTCCGATCGTCCTCATCCTGAAACAACCCGACCTGGGCACGGCCTTGGTCTTCGTCGCCATTCTCTTCGCCATGCTTTACGTCGGTGGAGCCCGCCCCCGCCACTTGCTGACGATTCTCCTGGTCGGGGCGGTCCTGGCGGTGCCCGTCTACTTCTTCGGCCTCCAGCCGTACCAGCAGGCCCGGATCATGATGCTCGTGAACCCTTACGCCGATCCTACCGGCAACGGATACAACGTCATCCAGTCGATGATCGCTGTCGGCTCCGGCCGACTCTTCGGAAAGGGGCTCTTCAGCGGCACCCAGACCCAACTCAACTTTGTCCCGGAGCACCACACCGACTTCATCTTTTCGGTGATCGGCGAGGAGTTCGGTTTCCTAGGGGCTGGGCTCGTGCTCTTCTTGTACTACCATCTCTTCCGGCGGGGCCTAGCCGCCGTCACGGAGTCCAAGGACCGGTTTGGGTCGTTGCTGGCAGCCGGGGTGGTAGCGATGCTCTTTTCCCACGTCCTCATCAACGTCGGCATGAACCTCGGAGTGATGCCGGTTACTGGAATCCCTCTGCCCTTCTTGAGCTACGGCGGGAGCGCCCTGACCGCACATTTGATCGGCGTCGGACTGCTCGCCAACGTCTACATGCGCCGGCAGAAGATCCTGTTCTAGCAACCTGGAGGGGGGCGGCCAAGGGCGGTCCGGCTTGCTCCGCTGCTCCCTGCCCAGCGGGGCTGGGGCCTCCTTCTGCCACTTCAGGACTCGTCCCTTCGGCTGGTCTAGCTGCCCCCGGCGGAAAATAGACTGAAGATAGCCGGAGGAGGGACGCCCAGACATGCGGTGGGAGCGATTCGTCAGGAACTGCGCTTTCGCGGTGGTTCTCTTCCTGCTGGTGAACGTCCTGGAAGGGATTCGCCTGCCCGGGGCGGAGGCGGTTCGGGAATACATCGCCTTTGCCTTCACCACCGACTGGGACTACCGGGGGGCGATGGCTCAGGCCCGGAGCGGGATACGCGCTCTAGCCACCTATACCGGGCGCTTCCGCCACCCGGAACCGCCGCCCGAAACCCAGCTTCCGGAAGGGGTCGCAGGGCCGGCCGAGCCGGCCACTCCGTCGACAACTCCTCAGCCATCTCCGCCTTCCCCACCTGCCGCGGGAGAGGACGCCGCACCGGGTCGGGCAGAGGGTCAGCTGCTACTCCAATGGCCGGTCCGGGGAACGATCACGGCCCGCTTCGGCCCGCGCACCCACCCGATTTACCGCCTGGTAGGCCCGCACGAAGGAATCGACATCGGGGCCGCAGCCGGAGTTCCGGTGGTGGCGGCGACCGAAGGACGGGTCACGGCGACCTTCCGGGGTCTTCGGTCCGGCCTCACGGTAGACCTGGACCACGGTAGCTTCACTACCCGGTATGCCCACCTGTCGGCGATCAAGGTCCGGACCGGCGAAACGGTCCGGGCAGGGACGGTGATCGGCCTGGTGGGCAACACCGGAGTCTCGACCGGCCCGCACCTCCACTTCGAGGTGCGCCGCGGCGGCCAGCCGGTGGACCCGCTTCCTCTTCTGCCGCGCTGAGCATTTGGTCGGCCGGGGAAAGGAGGGGGAGAAGAGTGCGGTTGGGCCGCCTGTTCGGCGTCCAGATCGTCCTCAATTTCTTCTTCCTCCTCACCCTGGCTGGGTTCGCGATGGCAGGTCTCCTCCCTCAGGCCCTGCTCCTTTTCGGGGTGGTCCTCGCCCATGAACTGGCCCACGTGGTGGTAGCCCGGGGGATGGGCCTCGCGGTCGAGTCGGTCGAGCTGCTTCCCTTCGGTGGCGTAGCGAGGATGGCCGACTTCCTGGAGCTTGATCCGGCCGCTGAGCGGTCCGTGGCCCTGGCCGGGCCGGTGACCAACCTCTTCCTGGCGGCTTTGGCGGCCACTCTGCAAACCTACCGGCTGGGGAATCCCGAGTACGTCCGGTTCTTCCTCCAGACCAACCTGGTTCTGGCCGGCTTCAACTGCGTTCCTGCCCTGCCGCTGGACGGTGGAAGGATTCTCCGCAGCTATCTTGTGGGCCGCTGCGGGTTCCGGCGGGCCACGGAGATCGCAGCGAACCTGGGTCGGGCGATGGCCGTGCTCTTTGCCTTGACCGGGGCGGTCGGGCTGTATCTGCGGTACGTCAATTTATCCCTGCTTATCCTGGCGTTCTTCGTCTATGCCGCAGCCGGTAAGGAGCGGGCCAACGCCGCCTGGCTGCTTACCCGCTTCCTGGCGCGCAAGGAGCGGGAACTCCGGGAGAGGCGGGTGCTGCCGGTGGAAATGCTGGTGGCGGGGGAGCACCTGCCGGTCCGGGAGGTAGTGCGGCGGTTTGTTCCCCAGCGCTACCATCTCATTTACCTGGTCGGCGAGGGCGGGGATCTTACGGCCCTGGTGACGGAGGCGGAAGTGATCTCCGCGCTGCTGGAGCGGGGAGTCGACGTTTCTCTCGGAGAGCTGGCCCGGAGGCACTACTAACCGGGCTGGCAGGGGATTGGCGCCGAACGTCGAAGGTTGTTACCAACGGCTTCCGGCGGGAAGACTAAGTTTGCGAGTTTTGTCGATTTTATGGCGAACGGATGGGTTCCGTGGACAACCTGCGCGAGGTGATCTTGAGCGAGGTTCTGCCTCGGGTCAAGAAGCCTGCCCGTTACACCGGCAACGAACTGAACGCGGTGCGCAAGCCTGCTGCAGCAGTGGCGGTGCGTGCCCTGTTGGCCTTTCCCGACCTTTACGAGGTCGGGATGTCGCACCTTGGCCTCAAGATCCTCTACGATCTCATCAACCGGCGGGACGACGCCGTGGCCGAACGGGTCTACTCCCCCGACACCGACCTGGAAGAGGAGCTCCGCCGGCGCGGCTTGCCCCTCTTCAGCCTGGAATCGACCTCCCCCGCCTCTTCCTTTGACTTGATCGGCTTCACTCTGCAGTATGAGCTTTCCTACCCGGCGATCCTGAACCTTCTTGATCTGGCTGGACTGCCTCTGCGGACGGCGGACCGGAGGGAACCCTGGCCGCTGGTGATCGCAGGGGGCCCCTGCGCTTACAACCCTGAACCGTTGGCTCCCTTTATCGACGCCTTCGTGATCGGCGAGGGCGAAGAAGTGGTGGGCGAACTCCTGAACCTGGTGAAGGAGGCCAAGGCGGCCGGCGACGACAAGGCGGCGCTGCTCTTGAAACTCGCCAAGGTGCCGGGGGTATACGTGCCGTCACTGGTCGAGGTGGACCATAACCCCGATGGAACGGTCGCAGGTTTTCGCCCGGCTCCGGGCGTCGGTTTGCCAGTGGAGAAGCGAGTGGTGGCCGACCTGGACGGGGCACCGTACCCCACCGCCTTCATTGTGCCCTTCATCGACGTGGTCCACGACCGAGCCATGGTCGAGGTCTTCCGGGGTTGCACTCGGGGATGCCGCTTCTGCCAGGCGGGGGCGATCTATCGCCCGGTTCGGGAACGGAGCCGGGAAACGGTCGAGCGGCTGGTGGACGAGGTCTTGGCCAAGACGGGGTGGGAGGAGATCTCGCTAACCTCCCTTTCCACCGGCGACTATTCCTGCCTTGAACCGCTGATCCAGCATCTGATCCGGACCCACGGCCCCCAGGGGGTGGCGGTTTCCCTGCCCTCGTTGCGAGTGGACTCCTTCTCGGTCAAGCTGGCCGAGCAGATCCAAACGGTGCGGAAGACCGGCTTGACCTTCGCCCCCGAGGCGGGCACCCAACGGCTGCGGGACGTCATAAACAAGAACGTGACCGAGGAAGACCTACTGGGGGCGGTGGGAGCGGCCTTCGCAGCGGGGTGGAACAGCGTCAAGCTGTACTTCATGATCGGCCTCCCGACGGAGACCGACGAGGATCTCCAGGGGATCGTCGACCTGGCCTACAAGGTCTTGCGGTTAGGGCGGGAGCGGTACCCGGGTGCGAAAGGCCGAATCCGGGTGACCGTCAGCGCCTCCTCCTTTGTGCCCAAGGCGCACACTCCCTTCCAATGGGCGGCCCAAGTGGAGCGGGAGGAGCTCAGGCGGCGGCAGAGGTGCCTGATGGACCGGTTGCGGGACCGGGCGATCGAGTTCCAGTGGCACGAGGTGGACCTCTCGTTCCTCGAAGCCGTCCTGGCCCGCGCTGACCGGCGGGTGGCCGAGGCCCTGGAAGGAGCCTTCCGGCGGGGGGCAAAGCTCGATAGCTGGTCGGAACACTTCAAAATGGAGCGGTGGACCGAGGCCTTCGCCGAGGCGGGGATCGACCCTTCTTGGTACGCTAACCGGCTCCGGGAGAAAGACGAGCGATTCCCCTGGGAGGTTGTGGGGGCAGGGCTCTCCCGGTCCTTCCTCTGGCGGGAGTGGGAACGGGCAACGTGCGGGGAGCGGACCCCGGATTGCCGGACTGGTGCCTGCCACACCTGCGGGGTTTGCGTCCAGCTCAAGGTCAGGCCCGAGTTGGCCCGGGAGGAGGCCCGCCGATGACTCGCCACCGGGTCAGACTCCGCCTGGAGAAAGGCGAGGAGGTCCGCTTCATCTCCCACCTTGACCTGGCCAGGGCGCTGGAACGGGCGGTTCGCCGGGCTGGATTGCCGGTGGCGCTCTCGGAGGGCTTCCATCCAATGCCGAAGCTGGCGCTGGGGCCACCGCTGGCACTGGGGGCGACCAGCCGGGCCGAGTATCTCGACTTGGAACTGCGGGAGCCGGTGCCGGCCCAGGAGGTGGCAAATCGGGTTCAAGCGGTGCTGCCACCGGGACTCAAGGTGCTGGAGGCCGGGGTCCCGCCGGCCGAAGCGAGGGCCCTGATGGCGGAGTGCGCGGCCGCCGACTACCTGGTCCGAGTGGTGCCGGCCGGCGGTGACGAGTGGAACGAGGCCCGGGCGGCGGCGGAGCTCTTGGCCAAACCGGAGTGGGTGGTGATGAGGGCTGGCAAGGACGGCGACAAGCGCCGGGTGGACATCCGGCCTCACCTGCTGGCCCTCACCTACCGGGGGCCGGAGAGCGGCGGACCGCTCTTCGCCATGCGGGTGCGGACTGGTTCTACGGGCGGTGCCCGGCCGGAGGAGTACCTGCCGGCGCTGGGCCGGTTTGCCCGCACAGAGGTGGAGCGGACCGAAGTCTGGCTGGCCCGGAACGGCGAACTGGTCAGACCGTTATGAGAGTAGGGAAAGGAGGTGAACGCATGAAGCGCGAGATCGTTGTCAACGTCATGAGCACGGAGAAGCGGGCGGCGGTCCTCGAAGACGGGCGTCTGGTGGAGCTTTACATCGAGCGGGCGACCAACGAGCGTGTGGCCGGCAACATTTACAAGGGAAAAGTGGAGAACGTCCTTCCTGGCATGCAGGCGGCCTTCGTCAACATCGGCCTGGAGCGGAACGCCTTTCTCTACGTGGATGACGCCGTGGCCAGCCTCGATTTCCCCGACGTGGACGAGGATGTAGCCCCGGAGGAGGAAGGCGAGGAGGAGCGGGACAAGGCGGGTCGCCGGCGCCTTACCATCTCGGACCTGCTCACCGTGGGTCAGGATATCGTGGTCCAGGTTACCAAGGAGCCGATTGGCACCAAGGGCGCCCGGGTGGTCACCAACCTGACCATCCCTGGCCGGTATCTCGTCTTGATGCCCACTGTGAGCTACGCTGGCGTCTCCCGGCGGATCGAAGACGCCACCGAGCGGGACCGCCTCCGGCAGATCGCCAGCAAGATCAAGCCGCCCAACATGGGGGTGATCGTGCGGACGGTGGCCGAAGGGCGGACCGAGCGCGACCTGCAGCAGGACATGAAGTTCTTGCTCAAGATCTGGGAACGGCTGCAGCACAAGGCGGCTCGAATCAAGGCCCCGGCCGTGCTTTACAAGGATTACGACCTCATTTACCGGCTCGTGCGGGACGCCCTGACCGAAGAGGTGGACCGGTTCGTGGTGGACTCCAAGCCTGACTTTGACCGGGCGCAGGAACTCCTCTCCACCATTGGACCGAGACTGCGGAAGAGAGTCGTGCTCTACGGGGAGAAGACGCCCATCTTCGACCACTACGGGATTGAGCCCCAGATCGACCGGGCCCTGAAACGGAAGGTCTGGCTCGACTGCGGCGGATACCTCGTGATCGACGAGACGGAGGCTCTGGTCACCATCGACGTCAACACCGGGAAATTCATCGGTTCGACCAACTTGGCGGACACAGTCCTGCGGACCAACCTGGACGCGGCCCGGGAGATCGCCCGCCAGATCCGGCTCCGGAACATGGGCGGGATCATCATCGCCGACTTCATCGACATGGAGTCGGCCGACCATCGTAAGCAGGTTCAGCAGCTTCTGGAGGAAGAGGTCAAGAAGGACCGGGTCAAGACGAATATTGTCGGCTGGACCAGCCTGGGGCTGATGGAGATCACCCGGAAGAAGACCAAGCGTGATTTGGACCAGGTGCTGTTGAAGCGCTGCCCGTATTGCGACGGGGTGGGAAAGGTTCTCTCCGAAGAAACGACGGCCATCGGGGTCGAGCGGCAGCTCCGGCTCAGAGCTGCCGATCCGGAGACGGAGGCCTTCTTGGTCACGGCCCATCCCACAGTGGCAGCCTTGCTCATTGGGGCGGGGGGAGCCAACCTTAGGCGAATCGAGGACGAGACCGGCAAGACCGTCTACATCCGCGGGTCCCAGGCCCTGCATCTGACGGAGACGACCATCCTCGCAGGGAAGCGGGAAGAGGTCGAGCAGCGAGCTTTGCCAGTGCGGGTGGGTCAGCAGCTCGAAGTCGTGGTGGAGGAGCCCCATGTCACCAACCCGAAGGACGGCATCGTCCGGATCGAGGGGTACGTCGTGGACGTCGAGGAGGCCGGTCACCTGGTCGGGCAGCTGGTCCGAATCGAGGTCGTCCGCGTCTTCCGAACCTACGCTAAGGCCCGCCTGGTGAAAGGAGAGGGGACGGTCGTCGGGCGGCGGGAAGAGTCCCAGGTGGAGGCCCTGCCGCCGGTCTATACCATCAGCACCCCGGATGAACCTTCCGCGCTTGCCCGGGCGGAGGCCTGCCCACCGGGCGAGGCCCCGGTCGAACCGGCCAGCCCCGAGGAGACTGCGGCCGCCGGCGAAGCCCCTGAACCGCCGAAGAAATCCCGCAGCCGGCGTCGGCGCCGGCGGTCCAGGGGGAAGGGGAAGCAGGAGGCGGCCGCACCAGCCGACAGGAGTGCGGGGGTGGAGCCAACCTCGGCCGATTGACACCTGTTGCGGCGCTATGATAAACTTACATCTGTTGTGGTCTCGGACCACCGAAACCGCTCGCCCTGGGGTTCGCAAGCGGCGTCCGTCCGGACGGCCCACCTCAGGCGGCGAGTCTTGAACGAGGAGGTGGCAGACCAGTGTACGCCATCATCGAAACCGGAGGCAAGCAGTACCGGGTCAAGGAAGGCGACGTCATCGCTGTCGAGAAGCTCGACGCTGAGCCGGGCCAGAGCGTGACCTTCGACAAGGTGCTGCTCGTGGCAGATGGGGAGCAGGTCGCTGTCGGCCAGCCCTATGTCGAGGGGGCCAAGGCGGTCGGCAAGGTGGTCGCCCAGGGAAAGGCGAAGAAGATCCTGGTCTTCCGGTACAAGGCGAAGAAGAACGTCCGGAAGCGCTTCGGGCACCGCCAGCCGTTCACCAGGGTCCAGGTCGAGACGATCGCCGCGAAATGATCGCCGTCCAAGTCCGCCGGACGGACGGCCGGCCTACCGGCTTCCTGGTGAGCGGCCACGCCGGGTGCGGACCCCGGGGAGAGGATATCGTCTGTGCGGCGGTCTCGGCGCTGACCGATACCACCGTCTTAGCCCTGACCAGGTTGGCGGGAGTCAAGGCGCGGGTAGAGGCCGCCGAGGGGTATCTCTGCTGCTCCCTACCAGCGGAGTTGGCGCCGGTCGCCCGGGAACGGGCCGAACTCCTAATCGAGGCGATGCTTCTCGGACTTTCGGAGATCGCGCAGGCTTACCCGGGCCGCCTGCGGCTGCGGGACGCGCAAGGCAAGCGAGGTGAGATCCATGTTCAGATTTGATCTGCAGCGGTTCGCCCACAAGAAGGGTGTCGGATCGTCTCGCAATGGGCGAGACAGCAAGTCCAAGCGGCTGGGCTACAAGGGTTACGACGGCCAGTTCGTCACTGCCGGCTCGATCTTGGTCCGTCAACGGGGGACCCGGATCCATCCCGGGCTCAACGTCGGCTTGGGCGGCGATGACACTCTCTTCGCCAAGGCCGATGGCCTGGTCAAGGTCGAACGGGTGGGGAAGGACAAGCGGAAGGTCAGCGTGGTGCCGGTCACGGCCTAAGAGGGCTGGCGCAAGCATGCACAGGGGGCTGCCCTGCAAGTCAGGCGGGGCAGCTTCTTTGTTTTGCCGGCGGGGGCGAGCCTGGGTGACAGGCCAGAGGGCCAGGCCGTACTATGGTGTGAACGGGGGTGGACGGCCTTGGCAGAGCGTGACCGCCGGCGCGAGCGTCGGCTGAGAGAGATCGAGGGGGAACTGCGGTATTGCCGTGAGCGAGCCCAGTACTACCACGACCGGATCGAGCGGCTCGAGCGGGAACAGGCCGAATTGAGCGCCGCAGGGCAACCTTCGGGTGGTGAGGGGGGCGCAGCAGGAGGCTTGGCCGAGTTGGTCAAGTCCCTTAATCCCGAGACCCTGAAGCAGATCGGCGAGGCGATGCAGGGAATCGACCTCCAGCCAATCCTGACTGCGCTCGGGGCGGGAGGGGGGCTGAGTGGCTTCCTTAGCGGGTCGGGGGGAAGCGGTGGCAGCGGCAGCGCACCATCCCTCGGCCCTCTGAGCGGATTGTTGGGCGGAGGCGGCGCTCAGGGCGGAAACCCCTTGGACGGGATTGCCGAGGTGATGGGCTGGCTCGAGAAAAACCCGCTCAAGGGGCGCCGGTGGGGGGCAAAGGACGTCCTGGGCGTGCTCCAACTGATGCGGTCGCCCAACGTCCGGGCGTTGATAAGTTCGGTCGGAACGGTGGCCGGCTTGCTGAGGGCCGGGTCCAAAGCGGCTCCGCTGCTCTCTGCCCTGCTGAGCGGGAGAGGTAAGGTCCGGGCGCCCGAAGAGGCGACGCAGCCGCTTTCGGCTGAGGCTCCCGCGCCGGCCAGCTCTGAGCCTCCGCGCGTCATCCGCTTCCGCCGGCCGGAGGGGCCGCCGCCGGTGCTGGAGCCCTGGACTGGCCCGACGGGTCAATGGCAGGGGGTGCCGGAAAGCGGCGGGGCAGCATAGGTCATACTATCGCCGGACGAGACCAGGGCAGCCACCCCGGGAAAGCCTTTCCAACCCGGGGTGCCGCGTTTATAATGGAGGTACCATGTTTATTGACCGGGCCAGAATCTGGGTCAAGGGCGGCGATGGCGGCCACGGGGCAGCCCACTTTCGGCGGGAGAAGTACGTCCCGGCCGGGGGGCCGGACGGAGGGGACGGCGGCCGCGGCGGCAACGTGGAGGCAGAGGTCGACGGCGGTCTCGGCACGCTGCTCGACTTTCGCTACCGCTCCCGCTACCGAGCGCCGGACGGGGGTAACGGAGCCGGCAAGCAGATGAGCGGGCGGGATGGGGAGGATGTGATCCTCAAGGTTCCGCCAGGGACGCTCATCCGGGACGTGAGGACGGGCGAGGTGCTGGCTGACCTGCTATACCCCGGGCAGCGGGCCATCCTGGCCTTCGGCGGGCGCGGTGGGCGGGGTAACCTCCACTTCGCCACTCCCACCCGGCGGGCGCCGAAGTTCGCCGAGCAAGGCGAACCGGGGGAGGAGCGGGAGCTTGAGCTGGAGTTGAGACTCCTGGCGGACGTTGGGCTGGTGGGCTTTCCGAACGCCGGGAAGTCCACCTTGATCGCCCACGTCTCGGCAGCCCGGCCCAAGATTGCCGACTATCCCTTCACCACGCTTGTCCCGAACCTGGGAGTCGTCCGAGTGGGCGAGGGGCAGAGTTTCGTAATCGCGGACATCCCGGGGCTGATCCCGGGGGCGAGCCAGGGGGCCGGGCTGGGATTGGATTTCCTCCGCCACGTCGAGCGGACCAGAGTTCTGGTCCATGTCCTCGACTTGGCGACAGAGGAGCCAGGGCGGGATCCGGTTTCCGACTGGCAGGCCATCGTTCGGGAACTCGCCGCCTACCGGCCGGACCTGCTGGAGCGGCCGCAGCTTGTGGCGGCCAACAAGACCGACGTGACCGGGGCGGAAGAGCGGCTGGCGAAGGCTCAGCCGGTTTTTGAGCACCAAGGCTTGCGGGTTTTCCCAATCTCGGCCGCCACTGGGAGGGGGCTGGACGAATTGGTGGCGCAGCTGGCCGCCCTGGTGCTGCCGGCGAAGGCTGCTGAGGCGGAAAGGCGCCGGACCATACCACCCGGGACCGTCGAATATGTGGGGCGGACGGAGCGGCCGCACAGACCGGACGGACCCTTGAGCGCCATTCGGCAGGACGGGGCCTGGGTGGTGAGCGGGCAGGGATTGGAGCGGTTGGTGCAGAAAGCCGACTTGACGAACGAGGCCGCGGTCAAGCACCTGCAGCGGGTCTTCCGCGACAAGGGACTGGATGAGTTCCTGCTCAGCGCGGGCGTCAAACAAGGCGACCTGGTGCGCATCGCCGGGAAAGAATTCTACTTCGAGCCGCAGGACTAGGCCGCCGGAAGAAGGGCTTGGGGGCGAGGCGGGTTGACCGGGAGACGTCTCGTGGTCAAGGTGGGCACCAGCACGGTGACCCATCCGACGGGAAAGCTTAACCTGTCGGGGCTCGAGCGAGTGGTTCGGCAGGTGGCGGATGTGGCCAACGCCGGGTGCGAAGTGGTGGTGGTCACGTCTGGCGCGGTTGGGGCCGGTCTGGGGCGCCTGGGCTGGTCACGGCGTCCGGCGACCATTCCGGAGAAGCAGGCGGTCGCCGCGGTCGGACAAAGCCTGCTCATGCAGATCTACGAGAAGCTTTTCGGCGAGTACGGTCTGACGATCGCCCAGGTGCTGCTCACCCGGGAGGATGTGGCGGATCGGCGCCGTTACCTGAACGCCCGGACGACCCTGCTGACCCTGCTTTCGTACGGCGTGGTGCCGATCATCAACGAGAACGATACGGTGGCGGTGGAGGAACTCAAGTTCGGTGACAACGATACCCTCTCCGCCCTGGTCGCCGGGCTTATCTCCGCCGATCTCCTCGTCATCTTGTCCGACATAGACGGGCTGTACACCGCCGACCCGCGCCGCGACCCCCAGGCCAGGCTAATCCCTCGGGTGGAGGAGGTCACCGCCGAAGTGGAGGCCCTGGCCGGCGGGGCCGGGACGGCGCGTGGGACTGGCGGGATGATCACCAAGCTCGCCGCCGCCAGAATCGCCACTAGCTGCGGGGTGAGCATGCTCATCGCCAACGCCGCCCGGCCAGCGGTGCTCCAGGACGCCCTGGCGGGAAAGGAGGTCGGAACTTGGTTCCCGGCCAGGGCGCGGCTGGACTCGCGCAAGCGGTGGATCGCCTTCAACGTCCCACCCGCTGGCCAACTGGTGGTCGACGACGGAGCCCGGAAAGCCCTGGCTGAGCGGGGAAAGAGCCTCCTCCCGAGCGGCCTGGTGAGGGTGGTCGGCGAATTCGAGGCGGGGGACGCGGTCGCCATCTTGGACCTTGACGGGACGGAGTTCGCTCGGGGGCTGACCAATTACAGTTCCACCGACCTTGAGCGGGTGAAGGGCCTTCATAGCGCGGAAATCGCCAAGGTGTTGGGGGAGCGGTTCTACGAGGAAGTGGTGCACCGGGACAACCTGGTGCTCTTGAGTAGAGGAGGAGGAGAGTAGCATGGACCAGGAAAGCCTTGAACGGCAGCTCACGGAGCTAGCCAGGGTTGCCCGGAAGGCGGCGCAGACTTTGGCGAAAGCTCCCGGTCCGTTGAAGAACAAAGCGCTCCGGGCGATGGCCGACCGGCTGGCCCAGGGGGAGGAAGAGATTCTGGCGGCCAATGCGGCCGACGTCAAGGCGGCCCGGGCCGCCGGCCTCTCGGAGGCCTCGCTCGACCGTCTGACCCTCAATCCGGTCCGGATCGAAGGGATGGTCGAAAGCCTGAGGGAGGTGGCGGCCCTGCCCGACCCAGTAGGGGAGATCGACCAGCTCGTCCGGCGTCCCAACGGACTCCAGGTGGGTCGGATGCGGGTTCCGCTGGGGGTCGTGGGGATGGTATACGAAGCCCGCCCCAATGTCACGGCGGAAGCGGCGGGGCTCTGCCTCAAGGCCGGTAATGCCTGTCTCCTGCGTGGCGGTTCAGAGGCTCTGCGCTCCAACACGGCCATCGCCGGTCTCCTCCAACGAGCCCTGGCGGAGGTGGGGCTGCCGCAGGAGGGGGTACAACTCGTGCCGACCACTGACCGGGCAGCCGTACCCATCCTGGGCAGACTCGACGGCCTGCTCGACGTGATCATCGCCCGGGGCGGGGAGTCGCTCATGGCCGGGCTGGCCGGAGCCACCGTCCCGCTGTTCCGCCATGGAAAGGGCGTCTGTCATATTTACGTGGACGAGGAAGCCAGCCTGGAGCAGGCGGTGGCCATCGTTCTGAACGCCAAGTGTTCCCGTCCGGGCGTCTGCAACGCCATGGAGACGCTGCTGGTCCACGCCGCGGTCGCCCCGGAATTCCTGCCCAAGGCGGCGCAGCAGCTCCAGGCTGCCGGCGTGGAACTGCGGGGCTGCCCGGAAGCCCGACGCCTCGTCCCGGGGATGGGGGAGGCGACGGAGGAGGACTGGGCAGCCGAGTACCTGGCGCTGATTCTGGCTATCCGGGTGGTACCGAGCTTTGAGACGGCGCTGGAGCACATTGCCAGGTACGGTTCGGGACACAGCGAGGCCATCGTCACCCGGGATTACGGCCGGGCCATGCGCTTCTTGCGGGAGGTGGACGCTTCCTGTGTCCTGGTGAACGCCTCGACCCGCTTCAATGACGGCGGTGAGCTGGGGCTGGGGGCGGAGATCGGGATCAGCACCCAGAAGCTCCACGCCCGCGGCCCGATGGGAGTGCGTGAATTGACCACCACAAAGTTTGTCGTCCTGGGCGAGGGACAGGTCCGGTGAGTCAGCCCGTGCGGAAGTTGGGCATCATGGGGGGAACCTTCGATCCCATCCACTACGGCCATTTGGTGACGGCTGAGGCGGTGCGGACCGAGTTCGACCTGGACTTGGTCCTTTTCGTCCCCTCGGGGTCTCCTCCCCACAAGGACCCGCAATCGATCACTCCAAGCCAGCACCGCTACCTGATGACGGTCTTGGCCACGCTGACCAACCCGCACTTCGAGGTTTCCCGGGTCGATATAGACCGACCGGGCGTCACCTACACCGTTGACACCCTGGCCGACCTGAGAAAGCAGTATGGAGCGGGAGTCGAGTTCTACTTCATCACCGGGGCGGACGCTCTGACCGAAATCTTTTCTTGGAAGAACGCAGAGGAACTGGTTCAGGAGTGCACCTTCGTCGGTGCCACTCGCCCTGGGTTTACCTTTGACCACCTGACTCCCGAGGTGGAGGAGTTCTATCATCGCTATGCCGCCTCGTTCCGGTTCATCGAAGTTCCGGCCTTGGCCATCTCTTCGACCGATCTTCGCCGGCGGGTTCGGGAAGGGCGCTCTCTCCGGTATTTGACGCCGGAGGAGGTTGTCTTCTACATCATGAAGAACGGGCTCTACCGCCGGTGAGGGAACCCGGCTTCGCATACGGGCAGGATGGGAGGGGCAGAATACCCAGCGACGACAGGAGGACGGAACGTGACGACCACGCTGTATGTTGGGAACCTACCCTGGGCTACGACCGAAGACGAGCTGCGGGACCTGTTTGCCCCGCACTGCGCGGTGGTGAGCACGCGCATCATCACTGATCGCGAAACCGGACGGTCCCGGGGCTTCGGGTTTGTCGAGGTGGAAGACGAGGACGTCTCCCGGGTAGTGGAGGCTATGAACGGGGCGGAGGTCGGCGGACGGGCGCTGGTGGTCAACGAGGCCAAGCCTCGGCCGGAGCGGGGCCGCTTTTGACCGAAGACGCAGGGAGAAGCGACGCGGCCGCCAGGCGGCTGAGGGCTGCCGGGCGGATTCATTTTGTTGTTTCCAGGGAGTGGGGGAGCGGTGGAACTGGCCGAAGCCGTGGCCGCACGGATGACGCCGGCCAGATTCGCCCATGCCCGGCGGGTGGCCGAGGTGGCCCGGGAGTTGGCAGAGCGGCACGGGCATGATGGCGAGAAGGCGTTTCTGGCGGGGATTTTGCACGATCTGGCGCGAGATGTGGATCCTTCCCATCTCTTGCAAATGGCCATCACCTTTGGTATAGTTAAGCACGAAGAAGAAGTCCTGGTACCTGTTCTCCTTCACGGGCCGGTGGCCGCCTGCCTTGCCTCCGCAGAGTTCGGGATAAGCGATCCTGAGATCCTGGAGGCGATTGCCGTGCACACCACTGGCTCCCCTGGCATGGGCGGAGTGGCGCAGACGGTGTACGTGGCGGACGCGGTGGAGCCGGGCCGGACGTACCCGGAGGCGGAGGAAGGCAGGCGGTTGGCGGCGCGGGATCTACGCCAGGCTGTGGCCTTTGTGGCGCGGGCGACACTGCGCTATCTGGCAGAGAACGGTAAGCCGGTGGACCCCCGGACGAAGGAGACCTACGAGGCTTTTGCCGCCGGGGTGAAAACTGGCGGAAGGTGATTGCTTGGGTAAGCACGTGTGGCGGGAGGGTGACGTTTTCTCTCCTCGGCCCCCGGAGGATGGCCAGCCGGCGGGAGCGAGGCGCTTTCTTTTCTATGGCCTCCTTGGGGCCTTCGGTCTGTTGCTGGCTGTGGCGGCGGCCTGGGTGACGCTGGGGCGAATCACCAGCCTAGAGCGGGCGGTGCAGCCGGTCACCCTGCTTGTGGTCGGGGTGGATGAGCGTCGGGAAGACGTCGGCCGAACCGACACGATCATTCTTGCCACCTACAACCCTGCGGCGAAACGGGCCGAGGCGGTCTGGATTCCCCGAGACACCAGGGTTCTCATTCCCGGCCACAGCTATCACCAAAAGATCAACGTCGCCTACGCCTTGGGCGGCGTGAAGCTCACCCGACAGACGGTGGAGTCGCTGTTGGGCATCAAGGTGGACTACCACCTGCTCGTGAACTTCCAGGGTTTCGTCCAGGCGGTGGACGCCTTGGGTGGGGTCACGGTGGACATCCCCCGGGCCATGGACTATGACGACAATGCCCAGAATCTCCACATTCACCTCCGGCCCGGGCGGCATCGCCTGTCGGGGACCGAGGCCCTGGGCTTCGTCCGCTACCGGTCGGATGGGCTGGGGGACGTCTCGCTGGTGGATCCGGTGAACAAGGTCTATGAAGGGCGGCTCATTCGGCAGCAGCAGTTTGTCCAGGCGATGGTCCGGGAGACGCTCAAGCCGGAGAACCTCTGGCGGTTGCCAGGGCTGATCCGGATAGTCTTTCGCTCGGTTGAGACCGACATGCCGCTGGGTCGGCTCATCGCCTATGCCCGGGCTGCCCAGGGGTTGGACCAGGAAAGCGTGGTCACCCGCATTCTTCCTGGTGAGGGACGGACGGTGGGCGGGGCGAGCTACTGGGTGCCGGCGGTCGGCGCGGTTGCCGAGGTGGCCAAGGAGTACCAAGAAGTTGAAGAGTTGCCTAAGGCGCGACGGCCGTCCCTCGCCCTGCCTGCCTTGAAAGGGAGACTGGCAAGAGTGGTTCAGACGGTCGCCCCGGCGCAGAAGGACCTCCCACCGGCCCGGGTTAGCGTGCTCAACGGCACCGGAGAGCAGGGCCTGGCCCGGCGGGCGGCAGCCCGGTTGGAGCAGGAGGGCATAGTGGTGGTGGCGGTGGGCAACGCCGACCGCTACGGGACCGGCGTCACTCGGGTGATCGACGTGACGGGGCGTCTTGATGCGGTGGACAAGGTGCGGAAGCTGGCCCCAAACCTCGAAGTGAAAGACGCCGGAGGAAGCGAGCAGGGAACTCTGCCGGAGGGCGTCGACCTGGTGATCGTGGTCGGCGCAGACTTCCGTTTGTAGACCTCGGAGCAGGGGGGTCGAGAGTGGAGGTGGAACAGGTCGCACGGGTGGCTTGCGCGGCGGCCCGCGACAAGAAGGCCATCGACGTGATGGTCCTGGACATGAGGCCGTTCTTAGCGATTGTGGACTATTTCGTCATTGCCAGCGGCACCTCGACTGTCCACACGCGGGCCATTGCTGAAGAGGTGGTGGAGCGGCTAGCCAAGGAGGGAGTCCGACCGGCCAGACGGGAAGGGACGAACGGCGGGCGGTGGGTCTTGCTCGACTACGGGGGAGTGGTGGTCCACGTCTTCCACGAGGAGGAGCGGGACTACTATAACCTGGAACGGTATTGGCAGGCGGCCGAGCGGGTGGACTTCGCCCGGGCCTGACGGGTTGTCCACGGACGCTTGACAGAGCAGGGTGGGCTGCTTATAATAGCGGTGTAACTGCGCCGCAAGCGTGGCGTCATACGTCAGGTCGAGGATGGGGAGCAGTAAGCGCCCGGAGGGCAAAGAGAGCCGGCGGGTGGTGGAAGCCGGACCCGCAACGTGCGCCGAACCTCGCCCCGGAGACCAGCTGGTGAAGCGAAAGTAGCCGGCGAGGGTGGCACCCGGTATCGTGCCGCAAAGCGGGTAAGTGTGTGGGGCTGTAGCTCAGCTGGGAGAGCGCTTGAATGGCATTCAAGAGGTCGACGGTTCGATCCCGTTCAGCTCCACCATTTTTCTTACCAATTAGGGTGGTACCGCGGGAGAGTCCCGCCCCTTCAAGGGGCGGGGCTTTTTTTCTGGTGCGCCCGGCACGGGCGCCCGACCAGCAGGTGAAAGGTCCGTGGCCCGGCGGGAACCATGGTGGCGGAGGGATGATGAACCGGATGGAGGCGAAGTACGACTTCAGGGCGATCGAGCCGAAGTGGCAGAAGCGGTGGGAAGAGGCGGGCCTGTACCAGGTCACTGAAGATGCCGCCAAACCCAAGTACTACTGCCTGGAGATGTTCCCCTATCCTTCAGGCCGACTTCACATTGGCCACCTGCGGAATTATTCCCTGGGCGATGTGGTGGCCCGCTTCTTCACCATGAACGGCTACAACGTGCTTCACCCCATCGGGTGGGACGCCTTCGGGCTGCCGGCCGAGAACGCGGCCATCAAGCACGGCGTCTTTCCCCGCAACTGGACCTTGGACAACGTAGCTTACATGCGCAAGCAACTCAAGAGCCTTGGCCTATCTTACGACTGGCGCCGGGAGGTCACGACCTGCCTGCCGGATTACTACAAGTGGACCCAGTGGCTCTTCTTGCAGTTCTACAAGGCCGGATTGGCCCACAAGAAGAAGGCGCCGGTCAACTGGTGCCCCTCCTGCCAGACGGTCCTCGCCAACGAGCAGGTGGTCAACGGTGGCCACTGCGACCGATGCGACGCGCTGGTCACCCGGAAGGACCTGGAACAGTGGTTTTTCCGCATCACCAAGTACGCCGACCGGCTCCTGGCCGACCTGGAGAAGCTGCCCGGCTGGCCGGAGAAGGTCAAGACGATGCAGGACAACTGGATTGGCCGGAGTGAAGGGGCGGCGATCAAGTTCCGGCTGGAGGACGGGCGGGAGTTCGAGGTCTTTACCACCCGACCCGATACGATCTTCGGCGTCACCTTCATGGTGGTGGCGCCGGAGCACGAGATCGTGCCCTCGCTGGTCAAACCGGAGCGGAGGGCGGAGGTCGAACGGTTCATCGAGGAGACCCGCCGGCTGACCGACATCGAGCGGGAGGCGACTGATCTCGAAAAGCGGGGCGTTTTCACGGGGACCTACGCCATCAATCCCTTGACTGGGGAGAAGATTCCCGTATGGCTGGCCAACTACGTCTTGCTGGGATACGGGACGGGGCTGGTGATGGGCGTTCCCGCTCACGACCAGCGGGACTTCGAGTTTGCCCGCAAATACGGTTTGCCGGTGCGGGTGGTCATCCAGCCGCCGGATATGCCGCCATTGGACGGAGCGACGATGGTGGAGGCGGTGGCGGCCGAAGGGACGATGGTCAATTCGGGCCGCTTTACCGGCACGCCCTCGAGCGAAGGAATCAAGGCGGTCATCAAGTACGTTGAGGAGCAAGGACTGGGCCAGGCCAAGGTCAACTACCGGCTGCGCGACTGGCTCATCTCCCGCCAACGGTACTGGGGGGCGCCGATTCCCATCGTGTACTGCGAGCAGTGTGGCGAGGTGGCGGTACCGGAGGACCAGTTGCCGGTCTTGCTGCCCGAGGACGTCGAGTTTCTGCCCCACGGCGAGTCGCCGCTCAAGACCAGTCCGACTTTTGGAAAGACGACCTGCCCGGAGTGTGGGGGGCCGGCGACCCGGGACTTCGACACCATGGACACGTTCGTCGACTCGTCCTGGTACTTTTTGCGCTACTGCGATCCGCAGAACGACCAGATGGCCTTCGAGCGGCGCAAGGTGGACTACTGGATGCCGGTGGACCAGTACATCGGCGGAGTGGAACACGCCATCCTGCACCTGATGTACGCCCGTTTCTTCCAGATGGTCCTTCACGACCTGGGCCTGACGGCGGTCGAAGAACCCTTTACCAACCTGCTCACCCAGGGCATGGTCCGGCTCGGCGGGGCCAAAATGTCCAAGTCGAAGGGGAACGTGGTAGACCCGGAGGTCATCGTCAGCAAGTATGGCGCCGACACGGCCCGGCTCTTCCTCCTCTTCGCCGCGCCGCCTGAGCGGGACATGGATTGGAGCGACGCTGGCGTGGAGGGGTGCTTCCGCTTCCTGGTCCGGGTTTGGCGACTGATGGGTGAGATCGTCCCGCGGCTCGGGCAAGAACCAGCCGGCGGGGATGGCGAAGCGGTGTCCCAAGGGCGGAAACTGCGCCGGGTGTTGCACACGACCATCAAGCGGGTTACCGACGATGTCCGGCGCTTCAGCTTCAACACCGCTATCGCCGCCACGATGGAGTTGGTGAACGCCGCTTACCAGTACAAAGACCGGATTCCGGCTGAGGAGCAAGACGGTGCGGTGTGGCGGGAGGTGGCGGAAAACCTGGTGAAGCTGCTCGCACCCTTTGCCCCCCATATCGCCGAGGAACTGTGGGAGGCCCTGGGTCACCGAACCAGCGTTCATCTCGAGTCCTGGCCGTCCTATGACCCGGCGGCGCTGACTGCTGACGAGGTTGAGATTGTCGTCCAGGTCAACGGCAAGGTCCGCGACCGGATCACCGTTCCGACCGACCTGGACCAGGAAGCCCTCCGGGCCGCAGCCCTGGCGTCGGCTCGGATCCGGGAGTTCACTGCCGGGAAGACTCTGGTCAACGTGGTGGTTGTCCCTGGAAAGCTGGTAAACGTGGTGGTGCGGTGAGATGAAGAGCAAGGTCTATTTCGCCAACCTCAGAGCCAAACGCGAAGCGGAGAGCCTGCTCGCCAAGATTGGCAGGCTCTTCGACCGGGCTGGATTGGGCGGGTTGATGGACAAGGACGACTTGGTGGGAATTAAAGTCCACTTCGGGGAACGGGGGAACACGGCCTTCCTCCGGCCGATTTACGTCCGGCAGGTGGTGGAGCGGGTCAAGAAGGCCGGCGGGAAACCTTATCTCGTCGACTCGAATACCCTGTACCTCGGCTCCCGGCACAACGCTGTGGACCATCTCAACACCGCCATCATGAACGGGTTTGCCTACGCAGTGGTTGACGCTCCGCTGATCATCGGGGATGGACTGCGGGGGAAAGACTACCGCGAAGTAGTGGTCAACCTAAAGCACTGCAAGACGGTTCGACTGGCGGCCAATGTCATCGGGGCCGACGCCCTGATCGTGGTCTCTCACGTCAAAGGGCACCTCGTCTCCGGGTTTGGCGGGGCCATCAAAAACTTGGCGATGGGCGGAGCCAGCCGTGGCGGGAAGCAGCTCATGCACTCCTCCCTCCGGCCGGAGGTGGAGGCTGAGAAGTGCCGGGGATGCGGGAACTGCGCCAGGTGGTGCCCGGCGGGAGCGATCATCCTGGCCGAAGGACGGGCGATGCTGGACCCGGAGAAGTGCGAGGGGTGTGGCGAATGCCCGGTGAACTGCACCTTTGGGGCGATCAAAATCCAATGGAACGAGGAGACGGCCACCGTTCAGGAACGGATGGCCGAGTTCGTATACGGTTTTCACCAGGAGAAGCAGGGAAAAATTGGGTATATGAACTTCGTGATGGACGTCGCACCTGATTGCGACTGCTTCGCGTGGTCGGACGCGCCAATCGTGCCGGACGTCGGGATTCTCGCCTCGACCGACCCGGTTGCCATCGACCAGGCTTCTTACGACTTGGTCAAGGCGCAGACGGGTTTTGTCAACTCAGCCCTGAAGGAGAATCACGCTCCGGGGAAGGATAAGTTCGCCGGGGTTCACCCGGGAGTGGATCCGACGGTTCAACTGGTCTACGCCGAGCAGATCGGACTGGGGAGCCGGGAGTACGAGCTGATCGAGGTGAAGTGAGTTCATGGCCAGGGAAGTGGCGAGGCGTTCGACGCACCTCCATCATGTCGGCGTGGTGGTGGAGAATCTGGAGCAGGCGGTCCGCTTCTACGTGGAGACGCTGGGGCTGTCGCTGGAGAGTCAGGTGGACCTTCCCGAGCGGAGCCTGCGCCTGGCGTTCCTGAACGGCATCGGGGGAAGGGTCGAACTGTTGGAGTACCGGGGGTCGCGGGCCGCCAGCGCCCAAGTGGGGCGGGTGGACCACGTGGCGTTGGCGGTCCGGAGCCTTGAGCCGGCCATCGCCTCCCTGGAAGAGGCGGGCGTCGCTGAGCGGGACGAGGCGCCCCGTCCGGGCCCCGGCGGGAGGCGAGTGTATTTCTTCCGGGGACCGTCCGGGGAACGGATCGAGCTGGTGGAGGTCGGGGCCTGAGGTCCCAGGCTGAGTGGGAGGAGGATGAACGATGAGACTTTTCTTGGACACGGCCAACCTCAGTGAGATCCGCGAGGCGGCGGCGCTGGGCGTGATCTCGGGGGTGACGACCAACCCTTCGCTCATCGCCAAGGAGGGGCGGGACTTCCGCCAGGTGGTGGAGGAAATCTGCCGGGTGGTGGACGGTCCGATCAGCGCCGAGGCGGTTTCCATGGATGCCGCGGGCATGATCCGGGAGGCTGAGGAACTGGCCGGCTGGCACTCGAACATCGTGGTGAAGATCCCCATCACCTGGGAGGGGCTGAAGGCCACGAGTGCCTTGGCGAAGAAAGGAATCAAGACGAACCTGACCCTCTGTTTTAGCGCCAACCAGGCTCTCTTGGCGGCCCGGGCGGGGGCGACTTTCGTCAGCCCGTTTCTAGGCCGGGTGGATGACATCAGTTGGGACGGGCTGGCGCTGATCCGCGTCATTGCGGAGATCTACCAGCTGCACGGCCTGCCCACCCAGATCATCGCGGCGAGCGTTCGCCAGCCTCTCCACGTGATAGAGGCGGCCCGGGCCGGGGCACACATCGCCACCGTGCCGTTCAAGGTCCTCCAGCAGATGGTGAAGCACCCCCTGACCGACCAGGGGATCGAGAAGTTCCTGGACGACTGGGCGAAGGTGCCGCAGCGGTAAGCCGGCGCACCGAGTTGATGGAAGTGATGAGCGGAGAGGCTGTCCGGTGGATGGCCTCTTCTGTTCTTATGGCGATGGACTTTCTCCGGTGGTCAGCCCGGCGATCACCAGTAACTGGCCCACGGTCACGAAGCGGAACCCCTCGGCCTTGAGGCGGCGGATGATGTAAGGGAGCGCCTGGAGCATATGGCGCCGGTCGCCGCCCTGGGCGGAGATGATGGCGCCGCTGTCGTGGAAGAGCAGGATGTCTCCACCGTGGACGGCGCTGAGGACGTTACGAGCGATGATCCGGGGGCTCACCTCCACCCAGTCCCGGGAACTGACGGACCAGAGAACCATGGTATACCGGCGATCCGCCAGAATCCGCCGGAGGTTCCCGTCATAGAGTCCACGGGGAGGGCGGAAGAGGCGGGGGCGGTCCCCGGTGATGTCCTGGAGGACTTGTTCTGCCCGGACCACCTCCTGCTCCACGGCGGCGTGGTTGAGCAGGAAGAGATTGCGATGCGAATAGGTGTGGCTGCCGATTTCGTGCCCCCCTTGCTGAATCTGGCGGACCAGGTCGGGGTAGCGTTGGGCATGGGCGCCGACCAGGAAGAAGGTGGCCGGAACCTCTTCTTTACGCAGAATGCGCAAGACTTCCGGAGTGTGACGTGGATCCGGCCCGTCGTCGAAGGTTAGTGCGATGTAGGGCAGGTGGGGATTGCCATGGCGGAAGGCGCCGGCCTGAGTTTCAAAGCCATGGTAGACGTAGCGGTTCAAGACCACCACCACCAGGACCAGCAGCGCTGCGCCCAGGAAGGCGAGACGCGCGGTCAGCGTCATCCGGCGGCTCTGCCGGTGGGGAACGGCGAGGCGCGGCGGGCGCAGGTCAGAAGGGAGCAGGCTTGGCTCCTGTCCTCGGCGGGCCCGGATAAGGTAGGGGATTTCCTGGTAGATGGCGATGGTTGCGACCGCTAGGCCGAACAGAGCCCATAGATCGTAGCCGGTAAGGCGCCAAAGGAGGATCGGCAGGGCGACGGCGGTTAGGACGGCGCTGACCGGGGAGTAGCGGGTGAGAAGGAGGGCGATGGCCCAGAAGGCAGCGAGTGAAGCTGCTGCTGCTGGCGCTACGACCACCAGCACCCCGAGCGCCACAATCAAGGAGCGGTCGAGCTTAATCGTGACCTGTCCCAGGCGCAGGTAGTGGAAGGGGACCCGCTGCAGGCGCCCAAAAACCGGCCACTGGCTGGCGACGATGGAGGCCAGGCCGCCGAGGGCGACTCCCACGGCCGAGCCGGCCACGGCCAGCGCCAGGAGGGCCATTGCGACCCCCTGAAGGAACTCACCCAGCAAGAGAGCAAGCGCTATCTGACGATCGCTCAGGGGACGGGCGGGACCGACCCGCCACAGCCTCGGACGCAGCCGGTTTCGCAGGGCCCGGGCCACGTCGAGCCAAGGCAACGAGCCGATCAGGAAACCGGCGCCCAGGATGAAGAGAAAAGCCTGGTAGAAGCCGATCACGAAGCCATCCTACCTCCTCCGAACGATAATTCCGTTCGCGAAGGTGGTCTCCTGCTGTCGGCGTCCGGGTTCGAGTGAGGCCCAACGGAGGAGAAAAAACCTCCAACGAGAGTCGGCTCATTTGGCCCAACGACGTTTGCCTCGCCCTCCCGCCGAGTGATAGGCTAGAGTCGAGCCGAGCCGGCGCCATCACCCAGTCACCTGGAGGTGTGGAGGCGCCGGATGCCATGAAATGGCGAGAACTGCGAATCGCAAACTTTCGGAGCCCGCTGGACTGGAAGCTGGCGGGACTCCTCCTCGTCCTGGCGATGGGATGCGTCAGCCTGGCGCTGGAGAGGCAGCGAACCCGCCTGTCGTGGTGCGAATCGCCCAGCAGGACGCCTGCCGTGAGGGCAGCGACCCCTTCCCTGCCGGCGCAGCCGGAGAAACCCCCGGCCAAGCGCCTGGCGCCCGCTACCGCCCGGGAGCTGCCGGCCAACCGCCCGCCGGCGACGAGGCTGGACCTGAACCGGGCCACAGCCCGGGAACTGGAGGCCCTTCCTGGGATCGGACCAGCGCTCGCTCGGCGCATCTTGGCCTACCGGGAAAGCCGGGGCTCCTTCCAGGCGGTGGAGGAGCTCGAAATGGTCTCCGGCATTGGACCGGCCCGCTTGGAAAGACTTCGAGGGCTGCTGTTCGTGAAGGAAGAGCCGGGTGACCGCCGCTAACCCCGCCGAACTGGCGCTTCCGTTCCTCGGCGGATTGGCCTTCGGAGCGGTGCTCCGGAAGGGATATCCTGCTGGTACCGGCGCTGGTCTGACCGTGGCCGGAGTGCTGACGCTCGGGTCGGTTCTCCTGGCCTGCTGGCCGCTCCGAGGGCGGGCGGAAAGGCGGACGGAGGCCGGGTGGAGCTGGTGGCACACCACCCAGTCGGGGCCGGCGCAAGGTGAGTCGTTTTGGCGGCCTTCGCCCGGCCGGCGGCGCTTGACCCGAGCTTGCCTCTTTCTGGCTCTCTGGCTGGCCGGCGCAGGGCGGATGTGGATGGCCGTGGGTCCACCTCTGCTGCCGCTGGGGGAGTACACCCGGCTGTTCCCGGCAGTACCCGGTCGGCGTGAGGTGATGGTGCGGGGCACCGCAGTGACTGAGGCCGAACCGACGGCCGGCGGTTGGCAGGTGTTTGTCCGACCCGACGGAGAGGCCGGCCGGAACGGGCTGATCCGGTTGACGGTCGGGAGTGGACCCGCGAAGGTCGGCGGTTCCCCGGCCTACCGAGTCCGGCGAGGCACTCGGTTGGTTGTACCGGTGAAGCTGTACCGACCCGTCCCCGCCAATCCGGGGGAAACCCCTTTTGCTGGAATCTGCCCCTACGGGCGTCTGGCGGCGCTCGCCTGGGTGCCGGAGGATCGCCTTCAGGCGGGGGACGGTGCGTTCTCCGGGAGGCCTGGCGGGGCGGCGCTCCAGCAGCTGCGCCAGCGCGTCGTGAAGGTCTTCGGGCGAGGGGCCAGTCTTCGGGGGAGGGGGATCCTCCGTGCTCTGCTCCTTGGCGACCGGTCGGAGTTGACCGATGAAGTGGCGGAGGACTTCGCCCGGGCGGGGGCGATGCACCTGCTCGTGGTATCCGGACTTCACCTGTCAGTGGTGGCGGGCTTCCTGGGCGAGTTAGGGGAACGGTTGAAGCTGGGCCGAAAAGGCCGAGCCGCCTTGTCGGCGGCCGGTTCCCTAGCCTACGCTGCGCTGACCGGGTGGCACCCGCCGGTCACCCGAGCCGCCTTGATGGCCTTGGCGGCTCAGGGAGCAGAGTGGTGCGGGCGCCGGCGTCACACCGTGCGGGCACTCTGGGCTTCGATTCTCCTGATGCTGCTTCACCGGCCGCTGCTCTTCTTCGACGCGGGGTTCCGCTTGACGGCCGCCGCGACGTGGGGCGTGGCAGCGCTGGGACCGCTCTTGCAGGCACGGCTGAGCGCCAGAGATGCCATCGGGCGGGGATGGTGCTTCGCTCTGGGGGCCCAAGTGGCGACCTTTCCCCTAGTGCTTCACTACTTCGACCGCCTGCCGCTCGCAGCGTTGGCCGTCAGTCCGTTGCTGGTGGAAGCGGGAGCGGCGCTGGTGGAGGTCGGCTGCGTCGGGACGGCGCTGGGATTGGCCCTGCCCTTTCTGGCGGCCCCGCTTGCCGCCGGGCTGGGCGTGGCAGCAGAGCTTCTCTGGCTGATGGCCCGGGTGACCGGGAGAGTCCCGGGGGCGACCCTCAACCTCCCCGGCCCTCCAGAGTGGCTGGCAACGCTGTATTACGCTGCCCTGGCCGTTGGGTGGCTAGCCTGGCGGACAGCCGACCAGCCAGTGCCGCTTGGCATGCCGCTGAACCGCGTGGTTCCCGTCGCAGCCGGGGCGGTTTGGCTGCTCGCCGCGAGCGGCCTTTCCCCTTGGCTGCAGTGCACCTTTCTCGCCGTGGGCGAGGGAGACGCTCTGCATCTGCGACTGCCGGGAGGGGTCTTTGGTGCCGACCTGGTCGTGGATACCGGTCCGTCGGCCACCCGCCTTTTGGCTTACCTCCGCCACTCGGCGGTCCAGTCGCTGGCGGCGGTGGTGCTAACTCATTCCCACCGGGACCACGCAGGGGGATGGGAGGGGCTCCACCGTTCGCTGCCGGTCAGGCGGGTTCTTGGCTCGGGGGCGGGAGGAACCAGGATGGAGAGCGCAGCGGGGGTGGTTGTGCTCATCACACCGGAACTGGAAGAAGGAGACAGGAATGAGGCTTCCCGGAGGATCGTCGTCCGGTATGGCCGGTTCTGCCTGCTTGTCACGGGGGACGCCCCGCTGACCGGGACCGACCCGGTTCTGGACTACCTGCCCAGGCGGGACACGCCTGCCGGCAAGCGGCTCTTCCTGGTGGTGAAGATACCCCACCACGGGGCCCGGGGGGCGATCACACCAGATTTCCTGGCGACCTATCGGCCGGACTTGGCGGTGCTGTCGGTAGGGCCCAACCCTTACGGCCATCCCGACCCTGCATTGCTGGGCCTGTTGCGGCGAGAAAGAATCCCCGTCTGGCGCACTGACCAGGCGGGGGCGATTCGGGTGAGCTCCGATGGAAAGCGGGTACGGCTCCGGTCCTTCGGACCGTCGCGGGGGGAGCTACTGCAGATACCGCATCACGTCGGACAGTTCGATGTCGGGATGAAGGGCGGCATTGAGGCCACCGGCCACGACCTTGGCCACGTCGTTGATGAACAGGTCGATCTGGCGCGGGGTGATGATCAGGCTCCCCGTCTCCGGACCGAGGAGGTCGGCCAGGTCCCCGGGGCCGGGCGGTGGGGTCGAGATGCCGGGGCTGGAGCGGGCGGACGCTTGCGCCTGTTGACTGTCGGCGGTGCTGTTGTCAGCGCCGGCGGCGGGGGGGCCGGCGAGAAACCGCCCGATGCCGGCAAAAGGTCCCTGTTCGGCTTGACCCGCGGTCGCTTCGGCCTGAGGAGCAGCGGGTGCCGGGGTGGGGGCCAAAGCGGCCGCCTCCCGGGAGCGGATCGCATCGAGGGCGTCCGCGACCAGGGTGACAGCGTGGACCACCGTAGGCACCCCGACCGCAAGAACCGGCACGCCGAGCGATTCAGGCGTGATCCCCATCCGCCGGTTGCCAACGCCCGAGCCGGGGTGGACCCCTGAGTCGGAGATCTGGATGGTGGTACAGAGCCGGTCGGTGGAGCGGGAGGCCAGGGCGTCAATCGCGATCACCATCGCTGGGTGAACCTGCTTGACCAGGGAGAAGACGATCTCGGCAGTTTCGATCCCGGTGATACCGAGTACCCCGGGAGCGATGGCGGCCACCGGCCGGAGACCCTGGCGGAGCTCGGGGGGTGACATGGCGAAGAGATGGCGGGTGACCAGGAGCTGGTTCACCACCTTCGGGCCCAGGGCGTCGGGAGTGGCATTCCAGTTACCCAACCCCACAACCATGACCAGCGCTTCCGGGGCGATGCGGGTTAGGAAGCGGCTGATCTCCTTGGCGAAGATCTGGCTCACTTCCTCCTGCAGGACCCGGTCCCGATTGCGGAGACCAGGGGACTCGATCGTGCAGTAGTGGCCTGGCAACTTCCCAAGGGAGCGGGCGGCTTGGGCGGAGTAGATGGACATCCGCGTCACCTTGGCGAATTCCGTCTCTTCCTCGTCGATTTGGGCGCCAGGCACGTCCTGGCCGGTGCGGGCCCGCACGACCTCCGTGGCCTCCAGCGCCAAGTCGGTGCGGACGTTATACTGGTCGAACAATGGGTCCTCGACCTGGGCCTCTTCCAGCTCCCGGCGCCGAATCTCCCGGGAGAGGACGTTCAGTTGGTTTTCCATGCTCGTTCCTCCATAGTTCTTGCTGGACACTAATTTGCCCCATCCCGCAGGTCATCACACGTTGGTGGGACTTTCGCATAAGGTGAAGGCGAAGGAGCCCGGAAAGGATGGGGAAGCATGTCGGAGACAATCGAGGGTCACCGGAAAACCGACCCTGGATACCACGTCGGGCAGGAGGCGTTTGGAGCGGCCACGATGGTTGGTGATTCGGATCTGTTGGCGTTACGCAGCGCAGCGATGAGACAGAAAGAAGCCTTCCTGGCGTACCGCCGGTACGCGATGACGATCGCTGATCGCCGGCTGGCGGAGATTTTCCACCACGAGACGCAAGAAGAAGCCGCCCACTTCATTGCAGTGAACCGAATGGCGGCGCGGCTGGACCCCATCCAGGCTGATGAGTTCCGCCAGCATGAACTGGACTTCTTGGCCGATGAGACCGTGATGGGCGACCCGCGGGTAGGGCGGGCCTTCAGCCACGAGAAGGTGAAGGATCCTGAAGAGTGGATAATGGCCCTGAAGGAGGCGATCGATTTAGAATACCACACCCTAAACGTCTACCAAGAGGACGCCTGCCGGGCGATCCACCCGGAAGTGAAAGAACTGCTGACCCGGATCATGAACCATGAAAAGAAGGACCTGGCGGTTTTCATCCGCGAATTGTACCGGCTGCTCCACCGTTCGTAGCCGCTAGCGGTAGAGGGCCCGTTGCAGAAGCGGGACGGGCAGCGCCAGGGCGGCCAGGGTCAGGAACAGAAGCCAGCCCAAGTGGACCAGGTTGGCGGCAGAGACTCCACCCAGCACCAGGGAGCGGGTCAACTCCACCACGTGATAAAGGGGGAACGCTTTGACCACCCAGGCAAGGGCGCTGGGCATTCGGTCCACTGGGAAGAAGACGCCGGAAAACATAAACATCGGCGTGATGACCAGGGTGAAGTAGAAAAAGAGGTGCTCGTGTACCTGGGCCACGCTGACCACGGCTAACGTGAGGGCGCCAAACAGGAACCCGTTCAAGAAGAGCACCACGGGGAGGCCGGCTACCCAGACGGAATGGACCAGGCCGAAGGCTGCCAGGACGCTGAGGAAAACGAGGCCGTAGATGATGCTGCGGGTCGCCTCCCAGAGGAGTTCCCCCCCGACGATCTCGCTTACTGAGAGGGGTGAGGTCGCCATTGCGTCGTAGACCCCGGTTGTACGGAGCCGGTCGAAACCGTCGAACCCCAGGTCGTAGACTACGGAGTTCATGGCCGTCACGGCCAGAAGGCCGGGAGCGATGAACTCAAGGAAGGAGCGGTCGCCAATCCGGGTGACGTAGGCTCCGAGACCGAAACCCAGGGCGACCAGGTTCATGACCGGCTCCCCGAAGTTGAGCAGAATGCTGCTCCGACAGAATTTGCGCCAGGCGAGCAGGTTGCGCCACCAGACGGCTCGGGCCCGCCGGGAAAAGCTAGGGTAGAGCATGCGTCACTCCTCTTCCAGGTCGAGCGTGTGGCCAGTGAGCAGAAGGAAGACGTCCTCCAGGTTAGCCGGCCGGGCAAGGTATTCGTCCAGCGGGTATCCGGCTTCCTGCAACCGGCGCCGCAGGGTCTCGTGATCATCGTTGTAGACGTAAAGGGTGGAGCCCACCGACTGCCACCGGCGGACTAAGTCGGCCCGCGGGCCAAGAAGGGCGTCCCAGTCCTTGCTGATGCCGTTGCGGAGGGGAAGCTCAAGCACCCACCGGCCGGCGTACTCTTCCACCATTGTCTTGGGGTCACCTCGGGCGATGATTTGGCCTTCGTCCATGATGACCAGACGGTCGCACAGCCGCCAAGCCTCGTCCATGTAGTGGGTGGTGAGGACCAGGGTCACCCCGCGGCTGCGCAGGGTGGAGAGCCTTTCCCAGACCAGAAGTCGGGCGTGGGGGTCGAGACCGGTGGTTGGCTCGTCGAGGATGACCACCTCCGGGTCGTTGATGAGCGCTCGGGCGATGACCAGGCGCCGGCGCATGCCGCCGGAGAGGTCCTCAACCCTGGTTCCCCGTTTCTCCGCCAGGCGCATGAAGTCCAGGAGTTCGTCGGCCTTGGCCCTGGCCTGGGGCAGCGGCAGGCCGAAGAAGCGGGCGTAGACCACGAGATTTTCCCACACGGTGAGCTGCGGGTCGAGGTTGTTCTCCTGGGGAACTACCCCGATGCGCTCCCGAATGCGGGTGCTGGACCGAGTCGCGTCCAGTCCGAGGATGGACAACTCGCCGCCGGAGACCGGGAGGCGACAGGAGAGCATCCGGATGGTGCTGGTCTTCCCGGCGCCATTGGGGCCGAGAAAACCGAAACACTCGCCGGCGTATACCTCGAAGTCGATGCTCTTGACTGCCAGGCAATCCCCGTAGGCTCGCCGCAGACCTCGCCCGACGATGACGCTTCTCACTGCCGTTCCTCCCGCCCGCAGGTCTGCAGACCCGGCTTGAGCTGGGTATCGTGCTAGGGAGTGGCAACACTGATACTATTATCGTGACCGTCGGCCAGTCAGTCAATGGGTCAGCCTGCGCCAGACCTGCTCCAGCGTGAGAAGGTGCTCGCGCGCCTCGTCGCGGAGGGCGGCGAAGAGGGCCTGCTCTCCCTCATCGCTGCTTTCCGCGACGAACCGGTCATACATGGCAATCTCCTGCTGAGTCACTTCCGTAGCCTCTTGCAGGGCTTTGACCTGGTCGGTGCCGGCCAGGTGCGCGGTCAAAGGGGTCTGATCGGAGCTTGGGACGAACTTCCGGGCGACCTCTGCGAGGCCGAGCACGACCTGGGTCCCCGGCTCCCACCAGGTCTGGTGGGACATCCCCTCGTGGGCGGCTTCCAGCCGAAGCTGGTGTTCGATCGCCTTGACCGCCAGGGAGGCGAAGAGCTTGGTGGCCAGAGGGCTTTGCGCCTTGGCGGCGGCGTCCGCGTAACGCTTCCGCTTCTCCTGCTCAAAGGCAATGGCCCCGGCCAGATTCTCGACCGCCACAGGCACCCCTCCGGCTCTTCTCCACATTAGGATACCCGCTTTCCGGGCCAGGAGCTTCCGGCTAGACACCACGGACCCTTTCCCGACCGCCACGGGGCGGACACCGCCACCTTCGTGCCAGGTGAGGATATCAAGGCGTCGCAAACCGGTGAAAAAAGCGTTGACATTGTGGCAATCCTGGGGTATAGTGGCATTGAAACTAGACCATATAGGTATAGTTTAGCTGACGGAGGTGTGCGCGATGGAATTGACGATTGAGAACAAACTGGGAGTTGCCAAGGGAACCGTGGTCGAAGATGCGGTCCGGAAGAACTTCAACGGCGAGAGTTGGGAGGTCGGGTGGTACTTGGCGGCCTCCCGCCAGGCGCAGCGGGAAGGGTTCCCTGAGGTTGCCGAGGTCTTGAAGGCCATCGCCTTCGAGGAGGCCTGGCACGCCGCCCGCTTCGCCGAACTGAACGGCGAGATCGGACAGACGAAGGAGAATCTGGAGAAAGCCCTGCGCGGCGAAACCATGGCTAACCAGGGCAAGCGAGAGGCGGCCCTGCTGGCGAAGGAGCACGGCATCGACCCGGCGCACGACTTGTTCGACGAGTCGGCCAAGGACGAGGCTCGTCATGCCCGCGCTTTGGAGGGCATGCTCAAGCGGTATTTCGGTGGGCCCCAAGCGGGCTGAACTACCGTGCAGCTCAACCAAGCCACCGACTACGCCTTTCGTGCCGTGCTGGTGCTGGCTAGCCTCCAACCGGGGGAAGTGATCGACGCGCGGACCATCGCAAGCGCAGAGAGGATCCCGATGCGGTTTCTGCTACGGATCCTACGGTCGCTGGTCAAGGCGGGCATCGCCGTTTCCCAGCGGGGGGTCGGTGGGGGCTATGCCCTCGCCCGGCCCCCCGAGGAGGTCACCTTGCTTGACGTCGTGGAGGCAGTGGAAGGTCCGACCCGGGTTAACCGGTGCCTCCTCGACCCGGAATACTGCAGCAAGCGTTGGGCCAGCCGCTGCCCGGTGCACCGGGCCCTAGCCGGCGTTCAGTCCGCGCTCCGCCACGAACTGGCTCGGCATGACTTCGCCGAGTTGACGAGAGGCGCTAAAGCGGACCAGTCCAGCGGATATTCCAGAGGGTGAGGTGACTCGTATGGGACATGCCGTCTTTCGGCAGCAGAACGGCCTTATGGCGGTGGGCATCGTCGCCGCCTGTGGCTTGATCACACCACAGCAGCTCAAGGGGGTAGCCGAACTGGCTGAGCCCCTTGGAATCGCCGGGTTCAAGCTTTCGACCCGCCAGACGCTGATTGCCGTACTTCCGGAGGAAAAGATGCCGGATCTCGAGACCGAGGTGGACAAGCTTGGGTTGCGCATCGGCTCCTTTGGCGAGGTGGTGCGCAACGTCAAGGCTTGCTGTGGGACGAGCGGATTCTGCGTGCGCTCTCAGGCCGATGCCCACCAGTTGGGCTTGCGGCTGCAGGACCGGTTCATGGACGAGCCTGTGCCCAAGGACTTCAAGATCTCTGTCGCCGGGTGTCAGCGAGGCTGCACGGACCCGTTCTGCGCCGATTTCGGGTGCATCGGCAACCCGGCCAGGGTGCGTGGCGGGTTCGATGTCATCATCGGCGGTCGGGGCGGAAGCCGGCGGCCCCGCCACGGCCAGCGCATCTTGGAGAGCGTTTCGCCCGATACGGTGGAGCGGGCGCTCGCCTATGTCCTAGACCGGTACCGGGCGCTGGGTCAACCCCACGAACGTCTTTGCCACACCATCGACCGGGTAGGCCTCAGCGCCTTTATCCCTCCCCGCGAACTGCTGGACGGGCAGGAGGAGGCAGCGGCCGGCCGGGAGGACGGCGCTCCGGTGGATGCGGACTTCCTGAACTTTGCTGCAAGCGAACGGTGATTAGGAGGTGAAACCGTGGCCGGCGCCAACATTGATTTCCCCGTCCTGGCCGAAGCGGTACAGAGGTGCTGCAAGACGGTCGAGGAGTGCGGGGAGTGCGACAAGCTGCACTGCCTGGTCGGGTTCGCCATGACGGTGGCCAAGTACGGGGCGGCGAAAGGGGTCGCCCGGGTCGACGGCGGCGAGCGCCTGCTGCCCCGGAATGACTACCGGGCGTTTTATGAGGACGAGGTGGTGGCGGCGATCGCTGCTACGCTTCACCAGTGCAAGAACTGCCGTGACAACCACGAACAGGATTGTGGCGTGAGCCTTATCCGCCTCGCCCTCGAGCGGGCCTTGCTGGGCGAGAACCTGGAGTATCACGGAAGTGTCCTGACCTATCTGCTTGACCTTGAGCAGCGCCACGCCCGCTTTGGCAAGCTGGTCAAGGAGGCCTTCGAACAGCAGAAGTCCGGCGCTTTTGCCGGCAACGTGGGCTGACATGAAACACCGCGCTCCTGTCGACGAGTTGCACGGCGCCTGCCTGCCGCGAAAGATCAACCTGGGACAGCTCGTCTCCGCCATCTGCCTGGCGTTCGATTTCGCTGAACGGGCTCAGTTGAACCACGCCCGGAGAGTGGCGTATGTAGCCCTGAAAGTGGGCGGAGAACTTGGCCTGGGAGAGGAGGCACTCCGACGGGTACTGTTTGCGGCGTTGCTCCATGACATCGGTGCGACCGAGAGCTTCGACGAGCTGAAAGACGATGAGGCTGTCCCGGCGGGAGTCGTCTATAATCATCCCTTGCGGGGGGCGGAGATGGTGGCCGGCTTACCGCAAGTGTCCGACCTGGGGCCGATCATCGCCCAACACCACGAACGCTGGGGCGGGGGCGGTTACCCCTTTGGCTTGAGGGGGGAGGCCATCCGGCTGGAAGCTCGCCTCCTGTACCTGGCTGACCGGTTCGAGTTGGTCTACACTGCCGCTGGCTGGGAGCAGGGGTTGGCCAGAGTGGAGCGGGGGAGGGGCTGCGATTTCCAGCCCGAGTTGGTGGATGCCTTCCTCAGCCTGAGCCGCATCCCGAAGGTCCAGCTTGATCTGGAAGAACGCAATATCGGGCGGGTCGTCGGCTGGGAGGTGGACCGGTTGGCCCAGGTGGTGATGACCGCCGAACTGTGCCGGGTGGCAGGCGTGTTTGCCGGTCTCATCGACAACCGAACTCCCTACACCGCCAACCACAGCCAAGGAGTGGCCCAGTATGCGGGCGCTCTCGGCCGCCGTTTCGGCCTGGCAAGTGCGGCCTCCCTCGAAGTCGCCGCCCTCCTCCACGACCTCGGCAAGATCGGCGTGCCGAGCCGCATTTTGAACAAGCCGGGGCGCCTCACGCCCGAAGAATACCAGGTGGTGCGGGTTCACCCATACTACACGGAGCACATCTTGCGGCAGGTCAAGGGTTTGGAAGACATTGTGCCATGGGCGGCCCTACACCACGAACACCTGGACGGAACTGGTTACCATACCGGCGCCAGGGCAGAAACGATCCCACTGGAAAGCCGCATCGTGGCGGTAAGCGACGTCTACCAGGCCCTGACGGCGGATCGCCCATACCGTCCAGGTCTCGCAGTGGGCGACGCACTGGGAATGATGAGGCAGATGGCTGCGGCAGGCCATCTCGACGCCGAGGTGGTGCAGCAACTGGCCGAAGCGACCTGAGAACCCGCTGGGAAGTCCTGGCCACGACGGTAGCCAGGAAGAGCAGGAAGTGAAGCTCGTGTTCAAGAATACTGTATACAGCGATGGACATGAGCATGTCGAGCAAGCACAAGAGACTCGTTGCCTGGGTGGAAGAAGTTGCCCGGCTCACCCAGCCCGAGGCGATCCAATGGTGTGACGGCTCCCAGGCTGAGTACGATCGCGTGATCAAGGCCATGTGCGACGGCGGGCTGGCCATCCCGCTCAATCCGGCTCGCCGCCCCGACTGCTACCTGGTCCGGTCCGATCCTTCGGATGTGGCGCGCACTGAGAAACGCACCTTCATCGCCAGCCGAACCCCCGAAGAGGCCGGCCCGACCAACAACTGGGTCGACCCTGTCGCGGTCAAAGAAACCCTGAAGGGCCTTTTTCGTGGCTGCATGAGGGGGCGCACCATGTATGTGATCCCCTTCCTCATGGGACCCGTCGGCTCCCGCCTTGCCAGGGTCGGAGTCCAAATTACCGACAGCCCTTATGTCGTCGCCAACATGCACATCATGACCCGGCTGGGCTCCGCGGCGCTGGAAGCGCTCGGGGAGGATGGCGAGTTCATTCCCTGTCTCCATTCGGTCGGCAAGCCTTTGGCGCCCGGAGAACGGGACGGTGGCCAATGGCCCTGCGCTCCCCTCGAGCGGCGGTACATTGTGCACTTCCCGGAAGAGCGCGCCATTTGGTCTTATGGTTCTGGGTACGGCGGGAATGCGCTGCTCAGCAAGAAGTGTCTGGCCCTGCGGATTGCTTCGGTAATCGCTCGGGACGAGGGCTGGCTGGCCGAACACATGCTCGTTCTGGCCATTACCGATCCCCGGGGGGTCAAGAAGTACCTGGCGGCGGCTTTTCCCAGCGCCTGCGGGAAGACCAATCTGGCCATGCTGACGCCCACCATCCCCGGCTGGAAGGTCGAGTTGGTGGGAGAGGACATCGCCTGGATGAGGTTTGGCGCCGATGGCCGTCTCTATGCCATCAACCCGGAGGCGGGCTTCTTTGGTGTGGCCCCGGGTACCTCCAGGAAGTCCAATCCCAATGCCATGAAGACGATTGAGCGGAACACCATCTTCACCAACGTGGCGCTGACAGAAGACGGCGATGTCTGGTGGGAAGGGATTGGCTATGACGCACCTGCCGGGCGGATCATCGACTGGCAGGGCAAGGACTGGGACCGCCGCGGGACGGCCGCTCACCCGAACGCCCGCTTTACCGCTCCGGCCAGGCAGTGTCCAGTCATCGCCCCGGAGTGGGAGGATCCCAACGGGGTGCCGATCAGCGCCATCCTTTTCGGCGGCCGCCGGGCGAGCACGATTCCCCTGGTGTGTCAGGCCCGCGACTGGGATCATGGGGTGTTCCTGGGTTCCATCGTGGGCTCCGAAGTCACGGCGGCCACCTCCGACCTGGAGGTCGGCGCCGTGCGCCGCGATCCATTTGCCATGCTGCCCTTCTGCGGCTACCACATGGGCGACTACTTCCAGCACTGGATCGACATTGCAGCTCAGTCCTCACCCGGTCAGCTGCCCAAGATCTTCATGGTCAACTGGTTTCGCAAGACGAGGGAGGGGCGGTGGCTCTGGCCGGGATACGGCGAGAATAGCCGCGTGCTCAAGTGGGTCTGCGAGCGCTGCGACGGCCAAGGCAAGGCGGTCGAGACTCCCATTGGCCTTCTGCCGGCCGGCGACGCAATCGACCGTCCTCCAGGCGTCAGTGAGGCCGACCTGGCCGAGCTGCTTTCGGTGGACAAGGACGGCTGGAGGGCGGAAGTGGCTTCGCTCAAGGAGTACTACGCCAGGTTTGGCGCCAGACTCCCGCAGGAACTCAACCAACAGTTGGCCGACCTTGAAGGGCGTTTGGCCAGAGCCTAGACCTGCCTTACGACAACCAGGCCAGCTTCTTTAGTCCTTGGTGTCACCCCCATCCTCCCGCAGGCCGGACTTGAGGGGGGCGGCGTTGATCTCCGCCTCCTCGGCGCCGATCCGCTCGATGAGCGAGTCTGGAGCCGTTGTCTCCCGGGGGACTTGCTCGGGGAGGCGCCAGGCTTGACTACCAGACTCCTGTGCGCCGTGATCCTTCTTCCCTCTGTGGCGTGGCAAGGTGAACACCTACCCTTCAGAGCCTAGTAGTCTCCCGAAGGGCACCTCGTATTCCCCGAAGGGATGGCGCCCGTCGACGAAGAACAAATTAGATCGTTGGCGGTGATTAATTTGGTCAGCAACTTGGACCACTTCAACAACAGGCTTCGGTTCTACCCGGAGGGTTGAGGTGGAGGCCAAACGGCTCCCGGTCACGGCCGGCGTGATCCTCAGGGACGGACAGGTATTGCTCGCCCGGAGGGGGCCCACCGGGGACCGAGCCGGGTTGTGGGAGTTTCCGGGCGGGAAAGTGGAGGCGGAGGAGACCGCCGAGGAGGCGCTCCGCCGGGAGTTGCGGGAGGAGCTGGCGATCGAGGTCGAGGTCGGCCCGCTTCTCCTGACCGTTGACCATGACTACCCCGACAAGGCCATTCGGCTCCTGGTTTATGCATGCCGCCTCGTGGCGGGCGAGCCCCGGCCGGTGGAGTGTGCCGAGGTGCGGTGGGTGGACCAGATGGAGCTGAGGAATTACCGACTCGCCCCGGCAGACGAACCGGTTGCCGGCTGTCTCCTCGGTAGACAGCCGTGAGCGAATGTGGTACAATACGGCTGTCTTTGTGTGGGCGAGGAGGTGAAGGAAGGATGCCAAACATCAAGTCGGCGGAGAAACGGGTTCGGACCTCGGAGAAGCGTCGGGCCCGGAATCAGGCCGTCAAGTCCTCCTTGCGCACGGCGGTGAAGAAGGTCAGGACGGCGGTGGAAGCCAAGTCGCCGGCGGTAGCCCAGACGTTCCAGGCGGCCACCAGCTCCCTGGACAAGGCGGCAGCCAAGGGGGTCATCCACCCGAACAAGGCGGCGCGGCTAAAGTCGCGCCTAGCCAAGAGGGTGGCTGGAGCGGTCACAGAGTGAAGTACCTGACCCAGCGGAACGCAGTGTTGGACAGCGGGCGCGAATCGGCAGCGATTGGCGCCCGTTTCAGGTTTCGGATGGCCGGCGAGTCGTCTGACAGAGTTCGGACGCCAGGACCTCCAACTCCACCTCAGGAATCAGGCCCCGGCGGCGCTTGAGCCGGTAGTCAGTCCGGAGGACAAGAGCGAGGGCATGCTCCGCCTGGTCCAAGGACATCGCTCGGGCCTGGTCGCGCACCTTCTCCGCCGCCCAGGCTGAGTTCAACTCCAAAGGGCGCAGGAGCTTGGAGCCGGGCCAGTCTTCCGCCTGCAGCGCTTTGACCAGTACGACCCGGCGGAACTGGGTGGCCAACTGGGCCAGGATCGCCTGAGGGGTTTCCCCCGCAGCGAAGAGATCCTGAAGGACCTTCAGCGCTGCCTCCGTATTTCGGGTGAGGATGGCGTCGGTGAAGGCAAAGGAGTTTTCCAGGGCGGTACGGCCGACCACCGCCGCGACGTCCGCCGCCTCCACCCGCGTCGCCCCCGGCCCCAGGTAGGCGGCGATCTTCTCCAATTCGTTCGTCAGCAGCGTTAGGTCAGTGCCCACCTTGTCGCGTAGGGCTTCGAGCGCCTGGGGGGAGAGCGCCAGGCCCAATCGCTTCGCCTCGGCCTGGAGGTGAGGCGCAACTTCCCGTTTCTTGAGGAGTGGGAAGTCATACCGTCGTCCATCCGGCCCCGCAGCCTTCAGGACCTGCTCGAGGGCGCCCTTCAGCTCGCCCTCTGGACCGGTCATCAGGATGAGAGTGGTGGATTCGGGCAGGTCGGGAAGATAACGGGGGAGGGTGGAGAGCCAGGGGGCCTCCTCGCACCGGCGGACGACCGCCACCCGACGGGCGGCGAAGAGCGGAGGGGCGAAAGCGGCGGCAAAGAACGCCTCCTGGTCGGCCTCGGCTCCGTCGAACTGACTCAGGTTGAAGTCGCTGGGACCCCCTTCCATCAGATGGTCCACCAGGTCCTGGAGAGCCAGCTCCTTGAGGTGGGCCTCGTTTCCAGTCAGGACCACCACCCGCGGCACCCGGTTTGCTTCGAGATCCCGGCGAAGGTCTTCTCCGCCGGCAGTACCCAGCTTCGCCATACCTTGCCTCCCGCCTTGGAGACCGCCCTTGTCCCTGGATAATTCGCCGATGGGTGGCATATTCCCCCTGCCAGGGACATAGCCATAGGAAGAACATCCCGGCCCAGTGGACAAGGGCTGGCTCGGAAGAGCAGGGGAGGAGCAGCATGCGCTGGACGAAACGGTGGCGGCGGGCCTGGCGAAGCTGGCAGGGGAGAAGACGGCATTCCCCAGAGCCGACTCTCGGCTTCGCGATCCGGCCGGCGCCGCCGGGACGATCGAGCGGCTGGCGGAGGCTGATTGCCGTCTACGTTTTCCTGGGTCTGTTGACCGGGGGGGCGATCGTCCTTGTTTCCGCTCCTGGACCAGCCTTGCGCTCGGCCGGGCACCGCCTGGGAAGCGCCGCCTGGCGGGCAGTGGGCGAGGTGGTCCCGGCCACCCGGTTTCTGCTCGCTACCGACCAGGAGTTAGGTCCCAGCCTGCTGCGCACGACCCTTCCCTTGCTCCGGAGTGCACCCGAATCCGACCGCCGGAGCTGGCTCGACCGACTGGTAGAAGGCGTTACCGGGATGGATTTCGCTGCACCCGAGAGTTTCCTGCGTCAGACGATGATCGCCCGGGGCGGACGGCGGGGTGAGCCCCGGATCAACGAGATTGAGCCAGAACTCGAACCTGGCCTGACATCGCTTCCCCCGGCCAGCCACGGCGCACCGGAGGGCGAGACGCCATCTGCCGAACCGGCGGAACGGGCTCCCGAGACCCCCGTTCCGCCCATCCAGCGCCGAACTGAGCCGGAACTGCGGCGCTTTCCCTGGGGGACCTCGCCACTCATCGCCGTCTACCATACCCACTCTTCGGAGGCGTACCATGGCCCGAACGGGCATACCAAGAAGGGGCGGACGTATTCGCCGGACGACTACGTCTGGGGGAAGACCAGCGGCACCATCGCCGTCGGGGACGAGCTGGCCCGAATCCTGACTGAGGATTATCGGATTCCCGTGGTTCATTCTCGGAACATCCACGATTACCCAATCTTTCGGGACGCCTACGCCAACTCGGCCGTCACCGCCCGGCAGATCCTGCGCAAGTACCAAGGCATTCGGTTTCTCTTGGACCTCCACCGGGATGGATTGGCCGACGTGGATCGAGACTTCATCACGACGGTCATGGGCGGAGAGCGTCTCGCCCGCATTGCGCTGATTGTGGGGCGGGGCCAGCCGGGTTTACCGAACCCCCACTGGGAGCGAAACCTGGCGTTGGCCCAGCGGCTTCACGCCAAGATGGAGGAAATGTACCCGGGTCTTTCCCGGGGGGTCACAGTCCGCAACTGGTCTTACAACCAAGAGCTAACTGATCGTGCGCTCCTGTTAGAAATCGGCGACCACTATAACACGAAAGAGGAGGCGACTAGGTCGGCGGCGCTCCTGGCGGACTGCCTGGCGGCATTGCTGGCGGACATGACGGCGGGCACGCATCAGCCCAGCCGGGTGGGGGGACGTTAGAAAGGGATTCTCCCCACCGAGCAGGAGCTACGGCTGGAGCCCCGAATTGACTTTTAGCCCTGCGCCGTCGAGGGCGAGGGCACGAGGAGAGGACGCATGAAACGGGCTTCAGCAGTCAACCCTGACCCTAATCCGGCTTGGGCGGCAACCTTGGTAATGGCTGGGGTCCTGGTCAGCCGCATTCTCGGTTTCATCCGGGAACGCGCGGTGGCCGACCTCTTTGGCCGGACTCCGGCCACGGACGCTTACTGGGCTGCCTTCGCTATCCCCGACCTCATGTACTACCTGCTCATCGGGGGGGCGCTGGGGTCGGCCTTCATTCCAGTCTTCACTGAGTATCTCGCCAAGGAGCAGGAGCAAGAAGCCTGGTACGTTGCCTCGAGCTTCATCAACGGGGGCGTCGTGCTCCTGCTCGGCTTCGTGACGGCGGGCATAATCTTTGCCCCGCAGTTGGCGCCGCTGGTGGCCTTCGAGTTCCAGGGCGAGCAGCTCCGACTCCTCATCCTCCTGATGCGGATGATGTTCCCGGCCGTTTTCTTCACCGCCCTGTCGGGCATCGCCGCCGCCATCCTCAACTCCTACCGCCATTTCGGCACCCCGGCCTTCGGGCCGATCGCCTATAACCTGTGCATCATCGCCGCTGCCTACCTCCTGGGTCCCAAGTACGACATCCCGGGCATGGCCGTCGGGGTGGTGGTCGGCGCCATCGTCAACTTCAGCCTCCAGGCTTGGTTCGCCGGGCGGCACAACGCCGGGTATCGCCTGATCATCGACCTCGATCACCCCGGCCCCCGCAAAATGCTCCGGCTCTTCCTGCCGACCCTCATCGGCCTCTCCATTGCCCAGATCAATCTGCTGGTCAACCAGAACCTCGCCTCCGGGCTGACCGGCGGGATAACCGCCCTACGCCTGGCCAACCGCTTGATGCAACTGCCGCTCGGCCTGTTTGCCACGGCCATCTCGACCGTCATCTTCCCCACCATGACCCGCCAAGCCGCCCTCCGCCAGATAGACGACTTCCGGCGGTCAGTCTCCACGGGGCTGCGGATGATCTACTTCATCACCGTGCCGGCCAGCGTTGGCTTGATTGTCCTGGCCGAGCCGATCGTCCGGCTGCTCTACCAGACCGGCAAGTTCACCGCCGCCGACACCACCGCCACCGCCGTCGCTCTCATCTATTACTCGTTGGGCCTCTTCACGCAGTCGGCGGTACAACACCTCACGCGGGTCTACTACTCGCTTCAGGACACCACCACGCCGGTCCGCATCGGTCTGTTGACGGTGGCGGCCAACATCGCCATGAGCGCCTGGTTCATCAAGGTGGCGCACCTGGGGCACGGCGGGGTGGCCCTGGCCTTCGCCCTGACGAGCTTGCTCGACATGATCTTTCTGGTGTGGTTCCTCCGCCCGAAGCTTCACCACCTTCACGGGCGGGCAGTCGCCACCTCCTTCCTCAAGAGCGCCCTGGCCTCGGTGGCCATGGGGGCTGCCGTCTGGGAGACGGTGCGCTTGGTGGACAGGCGGGTGAATCTGGCAACCACGACGGGGCGGTTGATCGAAGTCAGCGCAGGAGTCGCCGTGGGAGTCGGGGTATACCTGTTGGCGGCGTTGCTCTTGAAGATGGAGGAGATCCCGCTGCTCATGCGCCTCTTCCGGCGGCGGGCGGCGACTTCCTCGAGGGAAAGATGAGGGTCCAGGGGCCGTGTATTTCGCCACGCATCTTTTGACGGGCTCCACCATCGGCGGGGCGGCTGTCGCGGCCGGGGCACCGCCGTGGGCAGCCTTTCTGGCGGGTCTCGGCAGCCATGCGATCCTGGACATGGTGCCGCACCACGACTATCACAAGGCGCGCTGGGCGCTCCTGGACATCGCGTTCGGGATCGCGCTGGCGGCGCTGGCCTTCCCCGGACGATTTGCCGCGGCGAGGTTGTGGGGAGGGTTGGGGGGTGTATTGCCCGACTTGGAGGTGGCGGTGGGCCACCTCTTAGCGAGCCTCGGCCGGCCGGGCTGGCGCGATTACTTCCCGACCCACAGCGGCGCTCTGCCGCACCCTCACTGGGGTTTCCCCCAGGGACTGCTCATCCAGGCCGCCATCGCCGCTTTGGAGTTCTGCCTGCTGACCCTTTAGGCCGGAAGGAAGGTTCCGCAGTTGGTGTCCTGGCACTCGTCGGCGTTCTCCCCCGTCACCCTGATCTGCTCGGCGTGGCAAAGGTTGCCCTGCTTCCAGTATTTGCAGGTGTCCACGACACAGGTCACGGTCGGCGTCACCTGTTTCCCGGGGGTGAGGACTTCGGAAACCAGACCGCCCCAGTTCACGTTGTCCATCGAACCCAGGTAGCTCGTAACCCCGCCCTTCTTGTAAAAGGTCTTGCATTCGGTCTGCTCGGAGTTTTCCGACATCCGCCCCTCTTCTTCGTTAAGAATGTCAATGTTGGCCGCACCGCAGAGTTCACCGGGCAGCCAGTGGGTGCAGGTATTGACTTCGCAATGGACGAACGGGCCTTCCATGACTCCATCTCCTTTTTCGGACGTTGTGGTTCGACGCATAGTGTCCCCCACTCCGGGCGGAAACATGATGGGGTGAGCGCTCGGCAGACCTCGCGAACCGGCCGGCGTTGCGTTGCGGACGTTAGCTCTGCTATAATTACTGACTGGACGGCCGGCCGGGCCCCGCAAAGGCTCTCGGCCACTTTTGAACTCCCTGGATAGGGGGTGGACTAGACGCTGGCGCAGGAGCGGATCCGCAACTTCAGCATCATCGCCCACATCGACCACGGCAAGTCGACGCTCGCCGACCGGCTGCTTGAGTTCACCCACGCTGTGCCCCAGCGGGAGATGGTCGACCAGCTCCTCGACCAGATGGAGCTGGAGCGGGAGCGGGGCATCACCATCAAGGCGCAGGCGGTCCGATTGAACTACCGGGCTCAGGATGGAGAGGAATACGAGCTTAACCTTATCGATACCCCGGGCCACGTTGACTTCAACTACGAGGTGAGCCGGTCCCTGGCAGCCTGTGAGGGGGCCCTCCTGGTGGTCGACGCTTCGCAGGGGGTTGAGGCCCAGACGCTGGCTAACCTTTACCTTGCCCTGGATCACGATCTTACCATCGTCCCGGTGATCAACAAGATTGACCTCCCCTCAGCTGATCCGGAGCGGGTCCGGCGCGAGCTGGCCGAACTCGGGCTTGAGCCTGAGGAGGCCATCCTCGCTTCGGCCAAGACGGGGGTTGGGACGGAGGAGATCCTGGAGGCAATCGTCCAGCGCATCCCGGCGCCGAGGGGGGACCGGCAGGCGCCGCTGCGGGCCCTCATCTTCGACTCCCATTACGACTCGTATCGGGGCGTCATTGCCTACGTACGGGTGGTGGAGGGGTGCATCCGGGTCGGCGACCGCTTCCGCATGATGTCCACCGGCCATGACTTCGACACCCTGGAGCTAGCCTGCTTCCGCCCAGCGATGGAGCCGGTTCACGAGTTGGCCGCCGGCGAGGTCGGCTGCGTCATTTCCAACATCAAGGAGGTCAAGGAGAGCCGGGTGGGGGACACGATCACCCTGGCGGAGCGGCCGGCGGCGCAGCCCCTGCCCGGGTTCCGCAAGGCGACGCCTATGGTCTTCTGCGGGCTGTATCCGACGGATAACGACGACTACGACGACCTGCGGGACGCTCTGGAGAAGCTGCAGCTCAACGACGCCGCCTTGTCCTATGAGCCAGAGACCTCAGCCGCCCTCGGTTTTGGCTTCCGTTGCGGGTTTTTGGGTCTGCTCCATATGGAGATCATCCAGGAGCGGCTGGAGCGGGAGTACAAGCTGAACTTGATCACTACTGCACCCAGCGTTCGCTTCAAGGTCAAGAAGACCGACGGAACGGTGGTCGAGGTGGACAACCCGGCCAAGTTGCCCCCGCCGACGGAGATCGAGTCCATCGCGGAGCCGTTCGTGCGGGGGACGATCATCGTTCCGACCGATTTCGTGGGCTCGGTGATGGAGCTTTGCCGGGAGAAACGCGGCGTCTACAAGGCCATGGAGTATCTGGACCCCACCCGGGTGTTGTTGACGTACTCCCTCCCGCTGGCCGAGATTCTGCTCGACTTCTTCGACAAGCTCAAGTCTCGGACGAAGGGTTACGCCTCTTTTGACTACGACTACGAGGGCCACCTCGAGGGGGACCTGGTCAAGCTGGACATCCTGGTAAACGAGAAACCGGTGGACGCCCTTTCCTGCATCGTCCACCGGGACAAGGCGTACAGCCGGGGGCGACAGCTCGCCGAGAAGCTGCGCCAGATCATTCCCAGGCAGCTCTTCGAAATCCCCATCCAGGCCGCGATTGGCGGCCGGGTAATCGCCCGTGAGACAATCAAGGCCATGCGGAAGGACGTGCTGGCGAAGTGTTACGGGGGCGACGTGACCCGCAAGCGCAAGCTTCTGGAGAAGCAGAAAGAGGGCAAGAAGCGCATGAAGGCTTTGGGCAACGTCGAGATCCCCCAGGAAGCCTTCATGGCAGTGCTCCAGATCGAGGATTGACGGCCGTCCCCGGTTCCAGCCGCGCCCTGCGGCTTACTCGGCCGGCCCATGTCTACGTCCACGTCCCCTTCTGCGTTCGCAAGTGCGCCTACTGCGATTTCGTCTCCTATCCATTGGCCTTGACAGGTGGGAATCAGGCCGTTCACTGTTATCTTGAGGCGCTGGCGCGGGAGGCTAGCTGGTACGCCGAACGCCTCGACCCGTTGCCGGTCAGAACGGTTTACCTCGGGGGTGGCACTCCGAGTCTCCTCTCCCCTTCCCAGCTGCGCCAGTTCATGGCCGTTCTGTCCGGCGCCTTGGGGCCCTGGGCTGAGGGGGCGGAAGTGACGGTCGAGGTCAACCCCGGGACGATCGACGCCGCCAAGTTCTCCGCGCTGCGGGAGGCCGGGGTGAATCGGCTTTCGCTCGGGGTTCAGTCGTTCGACGAAGGACTCCTGCGCCGGGTGGGCCGCTTCGTGGCGTCTGGGGCAGTCTATGCCGCAGTCCAGGAGGCCCGGGAGGCCGGCTTCGCCAACCTTTCCCTCGATCTCATGTTCGGCCTGCCGGGGCAGACCGTGGGGAGTCTGCGGGAGGATTTGCGCCGGGCGGTGGACCTGGCGCCGGAACACCTCTCCGTCTACGCCCTGACATTGGAGGAGGGGACGCCTCTGGCGGAGGAGGTCAGGGCCGGGCGGACAGCTCTGCCGGGCGAAGAGGCCGAAGCAGAGATGTTCGCCGTGGTGAACGAGTTTCTCCCGGAGGCCGGCTATCGGCACTATGAAGTCTCGAACTTCGCCCGCCCAGGGTTCGCGTCCGTGCACAACCTGGCCTATTGGCACAACGAGGACTACTTGGCCCTGGGACCGGCGGGCGGTGGCCACCTGGGCTTCGTTCGCTACCGTAACTGCCCGGGCCTCGCTGATTACGCGCGGCTTCTCCAGGAGGAGAGGGAGGAGGCGGCGCGAGCAGGGCTTCCTTTGTCCCCGGCGGCGGTGGAGGTGGAGCAGCTCTCGGACCGGCAAGCGATGGGGGAGACCGCCTTCCTGGCGCTTCGACTGCTGGAGGAGGGGCTGAACCGGGCGTCCTTCCGGCGTCGGTTCGGGCGGGACCCACTGGAGGTGTGGAGCGAGGAGATTGCCCGGCTCAGCGGAGAGGGACTGGTTGCGGTGGCCCCGGAGGCGGTCCGGCTGACGCCGGCGGGACTCCCGCTGGCCAACCGGGTCTTCTCCGCCTTTGTCTGAGCTTTCTTGACACCGCCAAGGCGGCGTGCTATCGTGATGATAGCGGCTTAGCACTCTCCCGTCAGGAGTGCTAAGAAAGGGAGGGAGGCCCGAGTGACGCTCGATCCGCGCAAGCAAAAGGTGTTGCGAGCGGTGACGGTCGACTATATCGTCTCGGCCGAGCCCGTGGCGTCCCAGACCATCGCCCGCAAGTACGACCTCGGCGTCAGCCCGGCTACTATCCGCAACGACATGGCCGAGCTGGAGTCAGAAGGGTACCTGCGGCAGCCTCATACCTCCGCCGGGCGCATTCCGTCTGACAAAGGCTATCGCTTCTACGTCGACGTCCTGATGGAACCGGACGAGATCCCGGAGATGGCTGCCCAGAAGGCCAGGGCGGCGCTGAGAGAGCAAGCGGGTGACTTGAGGGCGGCCTTTCGCCAGGCCATCCGAGTCCTGTCGTTTCTCACCGAATACACCGCCCTTCTGTTTGCCCCCCATGTGAAGGGGCGGATGATCAAAAACCTTCACCTGGTCCCACTCGATCCCCGAACCGTCGTGCTCATGCTGGTGACGGACCCAGGATTCGTGCAAAGCCGGGTGGTTGAATTGGCGTCTCCGCTGGCCGAGGGGGCGGCAGAGGCGCTCTCCCGCGCTCTCACCCGGGTCTTGGAAGGCACCACGCTGGGGAACGCCGGACGGAGCGTGCAAGAAAACATCGACCAGTTGGTCAGCGATTCTGTGCTGCGGCAGCAACTGCTGGAGATGCTCGGGACCGATGAGGGTCTCCCCTCGACCACCGGGATGCAGGCGGAGGGAACGACCAACCTTTTCAAGCATCCGGAGTTCCGGGATGTGGAGCGAATCCGCGAGTTTCTCTCCCTCCTGGAAGGGAAGGATACCCTAGTGGAACTGCTGGCCAAGATCGCCAACGCTGGGAGCGTCACGGTGCGGATCGGCGGAGAGAACCAGTCAGCCGATCTCTACCCGTACGCTCTGGTCATGGCGCCGTTGGCCTGCAAAGGGCGGCCGGTGGGGACGGTGGGGGTCATCGGGCCGACGAGAATGGCCTACGGCCGGGCGATCAGCGCCGTCCAGCTGGTGGCGGCTTGTCTGGAGGAACTGCTCGAACGCTTCGGAAGATAGCGAGGAGGAACCCTGGGTGCCAGTCAAGGATGTGACCCGCGGGAGCGAGGTGGATGAACGCCTCGCTGCCTTGCTTAACAACGCTCAGGCGCTACGGGCGGTCCAGGCGGCGGTGGAGGGGACGATCGGGCCGAAAGGGCTCGACGTGATGCTGGTAGACCGCTTTGGCGGGGTGACGGTCACCAACGATGGGGTCTCCATCCTTTCGCTGATGGAGGTGAACCACCCGGCGGCCAGGATGCTGGTTGGCGCAGCCCGGGCCCAGGAGGAGGAGGTCGGGGACGGAACCACCACGGCGGCCATCATGGCGGGCACGATCATCGACGAGGCAGTGTCGCTCATCAGCCGAGGGGTTCCGGTGACCCGCATCATCGACGGGTTGCGCCTGGGCCGGGAGCGGGCTGCGGCGGAGCTGCAGCGGCTGGCCGCGCCAGTCGAGGGAGGCGAAGACCCCCGGCTGGAGGCGGTCGCCCGGGTGGCGGGAAGGGGGCGGGCCGACATCGCCCGGGCGGTGGTCGAAGGGGCCCGGCTGCTCGGGGTGGAGGAGCTGCTGAAGCCTGGGCGCAAGCTGGCTGACGCCGTGGTGAGCTGCCAGGGGACCACCTGCGAGGCGGTAGCCGGAATCCTTTTGGAGCAGGAGCGGCTGAACCGGCTGATGCCAGAGGAGGTGCACCGAACTCGCATCCTCTGCTTGGATGACGCCCTGGAACCGGAAGAGGTCGAGGCCGAGGCGCTGGGGACCGAGGCTGGGCAGGTTCGCCAGGCCAGGCTGGTCGAGGAGTTCGACGCCAGCCTCCGGCGGCTGGCGCAGCTCGGAGTGGGGGTAATCGTCACCCACCGGGGGGTGGACGGCCGGGCCGAGGAATACCTGACCGAGACCGGGGTCTTGGTCTTGCCGCGGGTGGCCTTCCGCCGTTTGGAGCGGGTGGCCGAGGCGGTCGGGGCGCGGCTCGTCAAGCGGGGAAGCCTGCGCAAGCCCCCAGAGGAACTGGCTGGGGCGCTGGGATGGGCCGAGGCGGTTGTCGTCCAGCCGGAGCGGAGGCTGGTGAGGATTCTGGGGGGCGGTGGGCGACCGGCGGTTTCCCTTCTGGTCGGGGCGGCCACCGAAGAGGTCGTGGCTGAGCGGGAGCGGGAGGCGAGGGATGCCGCCTCGGCAGTCCAGGCGGCGCTCCGGGAAGGAGTCGTCCCCGGAGGAGGGGCGACCGAGTTGGCGCTGGCTCGGAAGCTGGAGGCGGAGCGGGCCAAAGTGGCCGGGATGGAGGGCTACGGCCTGGACTGCCTGGTCGCCGCCTTGCGGAAGCCGCTGGCCCAGATCGTGCAAAACGCCGGGTTCAACCCGTTGGAGAAGGTGGCCCTGGCGGCCGCCGCTCAGGCGGAGCACGACTCGGCTGACTGGGGAATCGACTGCGATTCAGGCGACGTAGCGAACCTGGCGGAGCGGGGGATTCTCGACCCGGCGGCGGTGAAGCGGCAGGCCCTCTCAACCGCGGTGGAGTTGGCCGAGGCGATCCTCCGGGTGAACCTCATCATCCGTAAGCGCGACGGGGCTGGGCAGACCGCAGGCGATCTTTCAGGTGGAGGGACTGGCAAGGAGGAGTGGCAGCGGTGACGGACCAGAAAGAGCATGAGCAGGAACGATTGCGGGAGGAGCCCAGCCCGGGGGAGGTCCAGCCGGAGGAAGAGCAGAGCGACGAGGCTGAGGAGGCAGCAGAGGCGCTCCAGGAAGTGGCTCGGTTGAAGGCAGAGGTGGAACGGCTCGCCCATGAGCGGGCGGAGCTGGCTGACCTAGCCCGGCGGCTCCAGGCCGATTTCGACAATTTCCGGCGGCGGACTCGGCAAGAGGCGCTCGAGGTACGCCAGGCCGCCGCCGCCGATCTCATCCGAGAGGTGCTCCCTGCCTTGGATAACCTCGAACGGGCGTTGGCAGCCGCAGAAGCGGGGGGTGGGGGCGAGGCGCTGCGCCAGGGAGTAGCGCTCACCCGGGACCAGCTTTTCGCCGCCCTGGTCGGAGCGGGGCTGGAGCCCATCCAGGCGGTGGGCCAGCGGTTTAATCCGGAGCTGCATGAGGCCTTGGAGCGGATTGAGCCCCAGCCGGGGGAAGCCCTGGCCGAGGGGGCGCCGACGGACGGCGGCCCCGACGAAGAACTGGAAGTAGTTGAAGAATTCCGCCGCGGCTATCTCGTGCGCGGCAAGCTGTTGCGCCCCAGCCTGGTAAAAGTGGCGCCAAAGGTACGGAGGGATTAGAGGATGGGCAAAATCATCGGTATCGATCTCGGCACAACCAACTCATGCGTGGCGGTGATGGAGGGCGGCGAACCGGTCGTCATCCCCAACGCCGAAGGCGGGCGAACCACTCCCTCGGTCGTGACGATTATGCCGAACGGTGAGCGGGTGGTAGGTCAGGTGGCGAAACGGCAGGCCGTTTCTAACGCCGAGCGGACGATTCGCTCGATCAAGCGGTACATGGGTACCGATCACAAGGTGACCATTGACGGGAAATCCTACACTCCGCAGGAAATCTCGGCGATGATCCTCACGAAGCTGAAGACGGATGCCGAGGCCTACCTTGGCGGGAAGGTGACGCAGGCCGTCATCACCGTGCCGGCGTATTTCCGCGACTCCCAGCGGCAGGCGACCAAGGACGCCGGGACCATCGCCGGCCTCGAGGTCTTGCGGATCATCAACGAGCCGACAGCGGCCGCCCTGGCCTACGGTCTTGACAAGCAGGAGGAGCAGACGGTCCTCGTCTTCGATCTGGGTGGCGGGACCTTCGACGTCTCCATCCTCGAAATCGGGGACGGCGTCTTCGAGGTCAAAGCGACCAGCGGGAATAACCGCCTCGGCGGCGACGACTTCGACGACCGGATCATCGAGTGGCTGGTCGACAACTTTAAGAAGGAGAACGGGATCGACCTGTCCCTCGACAAGATGGCGATGCAACGGTTGAAGGAAGAGGCGGAGCGGGTCAAGATCGAGCTGTCCCAGCTCCAGACGGCCACCGTCAACCTGCCGTTCATTACCGCGGACGCCACCGGACCGAAGCACCTGAACGCCACTCTGACCAGGGCCAAGTTCAACGAGTTGACGGCCGATCTGGTCGAGGCGACGATGGGTCCCACCCGTCAGGCGCTGAATGACGCCGGCTTGAAGCCGTCCGAGATCGACAAGGTGATCCTGGTCGGTGGCTCGACCCGCATCCCGGCGGTGCAGGAAGCCATCCGCAACTACATCGGTAAGGAGCCGCACAAAGGGGTCAATCCGGACGAGGTGGTGGCGGTCGGGGCGGCCATCCAGGCGGGTGTCCTGGGCGGTGAGGTGAAGGACATCGTCCTGGTCGACGTCACCCCCTTGACTCTTGGCATCGAGACGCTGGGTGGCGTGATGACGCCGCTCATCCAGCGGAACACCCGCATCCCGACCAGCGCCAAACAGGTTTTCACCACTGCCGCCGACTTCCAGACCGGCGTGGATGTGCACGTCCTGCAAGGAGAGCGGACGATGGCCAAGGACAACGTGACCCTGGGCCGGTTCCATCTGGACGGCATCCCGCCGGCGCCGCGTGGGGTGCCGCAGATCGAGGTGACCTTCGACATCGATGTAAACGGAATCGTCCAGGTCAAGGCGAAGGACCTGGCCACGGGGAAGGAGAACTCGATCACTATCACTGCCCGGAGCGGCGGCCTGAAGAAGGAAGACATCGACCGGATGGTGAAGGACGCCGAAGCCCACGCCGAAGAGGACCGGAAACGCCGGGAGGAGGCTGAGGCCCGCAACGAGGCGGACACTCTGGTCTACCAGACGAACAAGGTCTTGAAGGACCTGGAGGGCAAGTACTCGCCCGAGTTGAAGGCCAAGGTGGAGAAAGCCCGGGACGACCTTTCGTCGGCCATCGGTTCCGGGGACATCGAGCGCATCAAGGCGGCCATCCAACCGCTCCGGGACGCTCTCGGGGAACTCTCGGCCGAGGCCTACAAGCAGGCCGGGGCGCAGGCTGGCGCGCCAGGAGGGGCGGCAGGCCCGGGCAGCTTCACCCCGGGCGGCGGTCAATCCGGCGGTGGAGCGAACGTCACGGACGCCGATTTCAAGGTCAAGGAAGGGTAACGCTTGGCGAAACGCGACTACTACGAGGTGCTCGGGGTCCCCCGAGGCGCTTCGGAGGACGAGATCAAGAAGGCCTACCGCCGGCTGACGCGCAAGCTCCACCCGGACGTGAACAAGGACGACCCGGAGGCTGAGGCCAAGTTCAAGGAGTTGAACGAGGCCTACGGGGTCCTCTCCAATCCGGAACTGAGGGCCCGCTACGACCAGTTCGGCCACGCCGGTTTCGAGCCGGGTCCGAATGGCGAAGGGGGCTTCGATTTCGGCGGTTTCGGTGGCTTCGGCGGCATCAACTTCGACGACCTCGGGAGCATCTTCGAGGCCTTCTTTGGGGGTGCACCCCGGGCAAACCGCAAGGGGCCCGAGCGCGGCGCCGACCTCCGGGCTGACCTCACGCTGGACCTGAAAGACGTGGTTACCGGCGTGGTCCGGGAGGTGGAGGTGCAGCGGCACGAGGCCTGCGCCTGCTGCCGCGGCACCGGCGCCGAGCCGGGGACGGAGCCGCGGACCTGCCCCAAGTGCGGCGGGACTGGGCAGGTCAAACAGGTGCGAGGGGGTGGCTTTGCCCGGCTGGTGACGGTCGTGACCTGCGACCAGTGTCGGGGCGAAGGAAGGATCATCGACCGCCCCTGCCAGGAATGCCGGGGGAGCGGTTCGGTCAGCCGGCGGCGCCGGATCGAGGTGCGGATCCCGCCTGGGGTGGAGTCGGGCGACGGGCTGCGCTTGGCCGGGCAGGGCGAGGCGGGGCGGCGCGGCGGCCCCCCAGGGGATCTCCTGGTCTTCCTTCACGTCCAGCCTCATCCTATCTTCGAACGGCGAGGGATGGAGCTCTTCTGCGAGGTGCCGGTCAGCTTCGTCGAGGCGGCCCTGGGGGCGGAGATCGAGGTTCCAACGCTGGACGGGCCGGAGAAGATCAACTTGAGCGCCGGGACGCAGACCGGAACCACCAAGGTCCTCTCCGGGAAAGGCCTGCCGCATAAGCGCGGCTACGGTCGGGGCGATCTCCACGTGTCTTTCCGGGTGGTGACGCCGACCAGGCTAAACGCCAAGCAGAAGGAACTGCTCCGGGCCTTTGCCGCGGCCGGGGAAGGCGACGGGGAGAAGGAGCGCTCCAGCCTTTTCGAGCGGGTGCGAGATGCCTTCCGGGGCCGCTCCCCGAAGGCTGACTCCGGCTAGGCCGGGGGTAGGGAGGACCGGCAGTGCAGTGGCTGGAGGTCGCCATCACGACGACCGCCGAGGCGGTTGAGGCCGTGGCGGCGAGGGTAGAAGCCTTGGGCAGTGCGGGGGCGGTGATTGAGGAGCCGGCCCGGGTCATCGCCTATTGGCCGGCGGATCAGGAGACGGACGGACGCCTGGGCAGCCTTCGCCAGTTCCTGGCCGACCTCTCGCGGTTCGGCCTCGAGCCGGGGCCCGCCCAGGTCGAAGTGGCCTGGCGGGACGAGGCCGAGTGGGCCGAGGGTTGGAAGCGCTTCTACCACACTCAACGGATCGGGCGGCTGGTGATCAGGCCGAGCTGGGAGGAGTACCGCCCAGGGACGGGCGAAGTGGTTGTGGAACTGGACCCTGGGATGGCCTTTGGCACCGGTACCCATCCCACTACCACCCTCTGCCTGGAGGCCCTGGCCGAGGAGATCGCCGGCGGAGAATTCGTGGCCGATGCGGGAACCGGTTCGGGTATTCTGGCCATTGCCGCAGTGAGGCTCGGAGCGGAACGGGTAGCCGCGTGCGATAACGACCCGGTAGCCTGCCGGGTGGCGGAGGAGAACGCCAGGCGCAACGGGGTAGCGGAGCGGGTAGCGGTCGCCTGTCGGGACGCGGGCACCTTCTTGCGGGAGCTGGGGCGGCCGGCCGATCTTATTCTGGCCAACATCGTGCCAGAGGTCATCGTGGACCTGGCGCCCGAGCTGGGTGCCGCGTTGAAGGCGGGAGGACGCCTGTTTGCCTCGGGCATTGTCGCCGAACGCCGGGCCGAGGTAGCCCAGGCCCTGGAGGCTAAAGGGCTGGTCGTAAGCGGGGTTCGGGAGCGTGAGGGCTGGGTTCTGTTGGGAGCGGTAAGGCCTACTGGGTGGCCTGGCCGGGAAGGGGGACGCGGGTGAGGGTACCGCGCTTTCTTTGTGTCCCGGAGGACCGGGAGGGGAACCTGATCTGCCTCCGGGGGCCGGAGGCCTGCCACGCCCGGAGGGTACTGCGCCTGGGCCCCGGCGACCACATCGCCATCCTCGACGGTTCGGGCACGGAGTACCAGGCGGTCATCGAGGATCGCGGCTGCGGCGCAGGCAGCGGTGCGGAGGTCCTGTGGGCCCGCATTACTGCGGCGCAGACCCGTGTCACCGAGCCCTCGCTTAAGCTCGTTTTGCTTCAGGGACTGCCCAAGGGCGACAAGATGGACCTGATCGTCCAGAAGGCAACTGAGTTGGGGGTTGGTCGGATCATCCCCGTCGTTGCACAGCGAAGCGTCGCCCGGCCGAAGGCGGATAAGGGCGAGAGGAAAGCGCCTCGCTGGCGGCGGATCGCCTGGGAGGCGGCCAAGCAATCCGGCCGGGCACTCGTCCCGGCGATCGAGCCCCCGCAGAGTTTAGAGGAGGCGCTGCGCAGCCTCCCGGCCGGTTGCCGGCTCATTGTTCCCTGGGAAGGGGAGCGGCGGCGGACCCTGGCCGAGGCGGCGGTCGGGCTCTTGCCGGGCGCGACGGTTGCAGTCTTGATCGGACCGGAGGGCGGGTTGACGGAAGAGGAAGTCGGACTGGTCTCGACGGTCGGGGGAGTGACCGTTACCCTCGGCCCCCGCATCCTGCGCACCGAAACGGCAGGTCTGGTCGTGCTGGCCTGTCTGCTCTACGCTACGGGAAACCTGGAGTAGCCAGGGATCAGCAGACAAGCGACAGGTCGCGGCGCTGGCGAAGATCGATGAGGTTGTTTCCGACCGCCACGATGGGTCTTCCTGGCTCCTGCTCGTTGACCAGAACCACCCGGCCGAGTTGGCCGTTGGTGAGCCGAACCAACCGGCCGAGCGTCCGGTAGACCAAGTGCTCTACAAAGATCCTGGTCACCCCCGGGTCGAGGGAGGAGAACCCCCGCTCGCGAAGGTGAGCAAGAACCGCGTAGTCGGACTGTCCCCGCTGATAGACGCGATCGGAGGTCATGGCATCGTACACATCAGCCACCGCCACGATGCGGGAGGCCAGCAGAGCTTCCCGCCCCTGCAGCCCCCGAGGGTAGCCGCTTCCGTCCACTCGCTCATGGTGTTCCAGGGCGACCCGAGGCGCCATTGCCTCCGGACCGAAATGCGATATTAGAAGGTCACACCCGGCTTGTGAATGGGCCTTGACCAGCTCGAACTCCTCGGGCGCCAGGGGACCCGGCTTGTTAAGGATTTCCAGCGGCACCAGAGCTTTCCCCACGTCGTGCAGGACGGCCGCCACCGACACCTCTGCCTGGTCAGTGAAGGCCAACCCCAGCCACCTGGCCAGCAGCACCGCGAGCACCGCCACCTTGACGGAGTGTTGGAAGGTGTACTCTCGGCCGCACTGAAGCAGATGGAGATACTCCACCACCCCCGGCTCGAAGGCGATCTTGACCGCCAACTCTCCGCATCGCTCGCCAATTTCCTGCAACGGCGTCGGCTGCCCCTGGCGCAGCGCCGCCATGGCTTCGGCGACCAATTCCACCGCCTGCCGGTAGGCCAGGCCCACTTGCTCCGGAACGACAGCCTTGGCGACAATCTTCGCCGAACCTTTGGGCAGCATGGGCTGCTCGTCGTCGACACAGACTTCCGCGATCCCCCACTGGTCCAACACCAGCCGGATGCGTTCGGTCAGCCTGGTACCCCTGGGAAGGAGCAACTCTCCCGAGGGGGTATAGACTGGCTTGCCCAGCACCTTACCGGCCGGGAAGCTGGATGTCGGCACCCGCTGCACCTGGTTCTCCCCACTTCCTGGAAATGCCTATCGAGCATTCTTCGGTGTCTGCGGGCGCTTTCCTGCTGGAACAGCAGGGGGAGTTTTGCCTATTGCGCGAGCCCCCGGCAACTGATACAATCGTGACCAAATCAGGCAAAGGCGTCGAACGGGAAAAGTAGTGCGCCGGACCGGCGCAGAGAGCCGGCGGTGGGTGAAAGCCGGACCGAGTGCGGCGCAGCGAAGTTCTCCCGGGAGCTGTGCGGCAGAAAGCGTGAGCCAGTAGGCCGTGCCGGAACCTCCACCGTTAGAAGGAGAGGGGTATCGGAGATGCCGGCCAGCGGCCGTTCTCCCGTACCTGATTGAGCGGGCCGGCCAACCGGCCAACAAGGGTGGTACCGCGGAAGGTTAACCTCTCGTCCCTTAGCAGGGGCGGGAGGTTTTGTGTTGTCCTGGCAGAGAGGAGGGAGCAGCATGCTGGTGACGATGGAGCCGGGGTGCCCGGAGGAGGCGGTGCGGCAGGTCCAGCGGTGGGCCGGGGAACGTGGGTTCCGCTCCCGGGTCCTTCGCAGCGAGCAGGCAGTTACCGTCGTCCTGGTTGGGGAGGGAGATCTCGAACAGGCGAAGTTGCTGGAGTTCTGGCCGGCAGTGGCGCGGGTGAGCCGGCTCTTTTCCCCATTCAAGCTGGCGGGGCGCGAGACCAAGCCGGAGCCAACCCGCTTCCGGGTTGGGCCGGTGGAGGTCGGGGGAGAGCAAATCGTGGTAGCCGCCGGACCCTGTGCCGTGGAGGGGCGGCAACAGATCCTGGAGGCGGCCCTTGCAGTGAAAGAGGCGGGTGTTCAACTCCTGCGGGGAGGCGCCTACAAGCCGCGGACCTCGCCTTACTCCTTCCAGGGCCTGGCCGAGCAGGGGCTGGAGATGCTGGCGGAGGCGGGGCAGGCCGCGGGCCTGCCAGTGGTTACGGAGGTCATCGCCCCGGAGGATGTCCCCCTGGTCGCCCGGTACGCTGACATGCTGCAGATCGGGGCGCGCAACATGCAGAACTTCGCCTTGCTCACCGCCGCGGGCGAGAACGGGCGGCCGGTCCTCCTGAAGCGGGGACCCTCGGCAAGGATTGAAGAGTGGCTGCTGGCGGCGGAGTACGTCCTGCTCACCGGAAACGATCAGGTGGCCCTCTGTGAGCGGGGCATCCGCACCTTCGAGCGATACACCCGCAACACCTTGGACCTGGCGGCGGTGGCGATGGTGAAGGAACTGTCCCACCTGCCGGTGTTCGTCGACCCAAGCCATGGCACGGGCAGGCATCGGCTGGTGGCGCCCCTGGCCAAGGCGGGGGTGATGGCTGGGGCCGACGGGCTGATGATCGAGGTTCACCCCGACCCGGTGAAGGCCCGGTCTGACGGATACCAGTCCCTGACCCCGGACGAGGTGCGCCACCTGGTCGGGGAGTTGCCAGCGGTCGCGGCTGCCGCGGGGCGACGATTTGGCCGGGACAGAGCTGTCGGGCTGACAAGTCTGGGAGAGGGAGGAGACGAAGAATGACTCGCGATAGGCTTGGATACTTGGGACCCCGGGGGACGCTGAGCGAAGAGGCGGCGGAGCGGTTTGCCTCGGCCCTCCTGCTAGATCCCCAGGACCTTGTGGCTTGCTCGAGTATCCCAGAGGCCCTGGATGCCACCCGGGTGGGCGAGATGCGTTGGGCGGTCGTGCCAGCGGAGAACTCCTTGGAGGGGTCCATCGGCCTGACGTGGGACTATCTCCTTTCCTCCGCGGACCTCACCATCGTCGGCGAGGCGGTCCTCCCCGTGGTTCACCATCTCTTGGGTCAAAGGGGTCTGAAACCTTCGTCGATCACCGCAGTGCTCTCCCACCCGCAGGCTCTCGGGCAGTGCCGGTCGTTCCTGCGCCATCGGCTGCCCCAGGCCAAGCTGTACGAAACAGCCAGCACTGCCGAGGCGGCTCGGGTGGTTTCGGTGAACGAACTCCCGCTGGCGGCCATCGGTTCGGAACGGGCGGCCCGCCTGTACGGGTTGGATATCCTGGAACGCGGCATCCAGGATGTGGCGGAGAACGCGACGCGCTTCCTCCTGGTAGGCAAGCCAGGTGACCAACCGGGACCAACGGGCTGCGACCGTACTTCCTGCGTCTGCGCTCTGGAGCGGGACCGGCCGGGGGCGCTCTACGACCTGCTGGCCACCTTCGCCAAGCGGAGCCTGAACCTGTCCCGCCTCGAATCTCGACCGGCCAGAAGGCAATTGGGGGAGTACGTCTTCTTCATCGATGTCGAAGGACACGCCGAGAATGGACCGGTGGCCGAGGCCTTGGCTGAGCTGCGGGCCCAGGGCTCACTGCTGCGGGTGCTCGGATCGTATCCCGCCACACTCAGGAAGGAGTTTTCTCTCACGTGACGAAGAATAATCACTGATTTCCAGAGATTTCGAAGGATCTTCCCTCTCTTGACCTCCCGAAGATGCTTCGAGGCGCCGGGCATCGGCGAGACGGTGGAACAGCGAGATGGCTGGGTGATTCGGCGGAAGAAGGCAGCGCTCGTGCTTCTCTCGGCGTTTGCCTGTTTGATTGTTATGCCCGAGACCTTATCCCACCTGACCGTGCTTGACGGCTCTAGCAGGTTGGAGCGACAGGTGGCCATGCAGGCCCCCCCGCCCAGCGGATGATGGCTGGCAGTATCGGAGGCTGCCAGTTACATCCTTGACCGCATCGGGAAACGTCCCTGGCCCTGGAATTCCTACCTAGTCCGGCCGGTCTTGAAGTGCGCGGTCGACAAGAGGCGACTTCGAGGTCAGGGAAGAAGGAGACATGAGTTTGTTTCGCTGGCTTCGCAGTGGAAGACAACAGAAGACCGCAGGGGATCAGCGGAAGGATTTGGTGCTCAGACCTGCTCCGCCCGACCGCTCGGATTACGAGGAGCGCTTGGGGCAACTGCCCGGGAAGCCAGCCTCCGGCGTTCCGGCCCGCGAGCCTGAGGTGGATACGGCCGGGACCGTGGAGGTGACCCAGGGAGAAGTCGTGGTGGCGGATCCGGTCGGCCGCGGCCAGTTTCCGACGATTGCCCCTGGCCCCGGGGTGGTCATTTTCGTCAACGGGAAGGCTATTCAGGGCCCGACGACTGTCACCTCGCGCTTCAAGGTCGAGTTGTATGCCCCTTCGCGACCGCCTGCTTGCCGGATGGCAGTCCGGCTATCTGAGTCGAGACTTGAGGCATACCTGACGATCGAACGCGTGAAGGGACAGGAATTCGCGATTAACGATGCGCCTCCCTCTCCTCGCTTGACCGTGACCGCGACCGTGGTCCGTGAGTCGGAGCCAGACCCGCCCACCGTCGAGGAGGTATTGGACTTCCTAACCAAGGAGGGGGTGACCTACGGGGTGGACGGGGGCGCAGTTAGGGAGGTCTTGCACCGCGGAGGGACCGTCACCGTGGCCCGAGGTGATCCCCCTGTGCCGGGTGAGAATGCCCATATCGAGTATTGCTTCCCCGAAGCCGAGTTCCTTCCCCGCGTGGTCGGCGACGACGAACCATATGTCGACCTCTTGGACCGCAATGAACTGGTCAGTGTGGCGGAGGGAACCGTTCTAGCTCGGAAGTTTCCGGCGCGTCCCGGGGCGCCCGGGAGGGCCGTCACCGGTGAAGTCATCCCGGCCGTGCCCGTGGAGGATGTAGTGATCAGAGTCGGGCCGGGCGTCACACTCGTGGAGGACGGCTTGGTAGCTGTGGCGGCTCAGCCAGGGCGGCCGCTGTTGAAGAACAACGTGCTGTCCGTGTTGCCGGTCTTTGTGGTCCACCGCGATGCCGACGCTGAAACGGGTCATCTGACCTTCAACGGCCACCTGCTGATCAAGGGAAACGTCCGGCCAGGAATCAAGGTTCATGCCGCCGGCGACGTCAAGATCCTGGGAGACGCCGAGCAAGCCACCATCGTCGCCGGAGGCAACGTGGACGTGCGGGGAAACCTGGTCGGCTGTCTGGTGCGAGCCGGGGGACTTGACGCCGTGGGCGCGGCAACGGTGTTGAAGCTGGAAGAACTGGCTTCAGAGCTTGAACTGTTGGTCAAATCCGTCTACGAGATCAAGTCCCATCCCTCGTTTCGCACCGTGGGGGCCACCCTCGACAGTGATGGCCCGCTGGTGAGGCTGCTCCTTGACAAGAAGTTTCAGGGTATTCCGCAGTTGCTGGCCTCGATCCTCGATCCGTCGGCCTGCCCCAGCGACGAGGAGCTGGTCCGGTTTCTGGAAGCCTGCGCCCAGCGGTACACGGGGCTGGGTCCGGTGAGCATCCGCAGTGTGGTCGAAGTGGCGGGCGACGTGCAGACTCTCTGTCGCCTGATTGACACTCGCAAGGCGAGTATCCATGCGCCGGCGCATCTGTACGCGAGCTACGCCCAGAACTGCAGGCTGGAGGCGAGCGGGCAGGTTTGGGTGATCGGTGACGGCTGCTACAACTGCGAGTTGCATGCGGGCCAGGACGTTCGGATCGACGGAAGGAGGGGCATTTTCCGCGGAGGCTCCATCACCAGCGGAGGCCACGTGAATGTCAGGTGGCTGGGCTCGCCGGCCGGTTCGCCCACCAAGATTGACTTTCAGCCGGGAAAGCGGGTGACCGCCGAACAGGTCGAGCCAAATGTCATCTTGAAGGCGGGACGGCAGGCCTTCACCATCAACGACCAGGCCCGACTGATGGAGGCCTACATCGACCAAGAAGGGCTGCTCCAGGTGGTCAAGTTGCGGCCCGAGCAGCTCGACCTGAAACGGAAGCCTCCTATCGACCGCACCGGCCGTTCGGGGAGCCGCCGCCCTCGCCCGTAGCTGACCCATCCAGACTCTCGCCGATCAGCTGGAGATCGCGACGGAGCTTCAAATCGATCAGGCGATGCCCAACTGCCACGATGGGCCGCGCCGGGTCGCGAGCGTCAGTGAAGACCACCCGGCCGACTTGACCGTCGCTGAGCCGCACCAAGCGTCCGTGAATTTGATGGACAAAGCGCTCCACGAAGACTTCGGTGATCTGCGGATCGAGCACGGAGAATCCGTTCTCCTGCAGTTCGGCGAGGACCGCATACTGCGGTTGGCCGCGCCGATAGACGCGGTCGGAGGTCATGGCATCGTAGACATCGGCCACCGCCACGATGCGGGAGGCCAACAGCACCTGTCGTCCGCGCAGACCGGAGGGATAACCGCTTCCATCCATCCGTTCGTGGTGCTCCAGAGCGACCCTGGGTGGGATCGCGCCTGAGCCGTATTCGGGGGCCAGAAGCTCGAAGCCGCGCCGGGAATGGGTCTGGACGACGGCAAACTCGTCCGCCGTCAAGCGGCCGGGCTTATTCAGGATTTCCAGGGGGATGAAGGCCTTCCCCAAGTCATGCAGAGTCCCCGCAATCGCCACCTGGAACTGCTCACTTGCGGGCAGCTTGATCCACCTGGCTACCAGCGCCGCGAGGACCCCGACTTTGACGGAGTGCTGAAAAGTGTAGTCGTCCCGATATTTCAAGAGATGGAGGTAGGTCACGATGTCGGGATCAGCGGCGATTCTCATCACCAACTCCCCGCAGGTCCGCGCCACTTCTGCCACGGGGATACTCTGACCCAGCCGCAGCAAGCCCATGGCTGCCCGGATTTCGTCGACTGCCCGGCGGTAAGCCCGGCTGACGGACCTAGGGATGTGCGTTTCCCCCGAAGCTATGGTACTCCCGGACTCACTCTCATCCTCTACTACGCAGAGCTCGGATATACCCCATCTGCTTAGCAGCAGCCTGATTCGCTTGTTGACCCTCGTGCCTCTTGGCAAAAGCAGTTCCCCGGTCGGCGCGTAGACGGAATGGGTCAATAACTTACCGTCTACGAAATCGGACAGCGACATTCTGCGCACAAGATCACCCGGTGAGTGCATTCTCTGTGGAAATCGGTAATCCTCTCGGGACGACCCGGACGGAAACTTTGGGACACCGGCCAACGTTTATCAACCAATGAAAGGCTTGGGGGCCGGCCCTGCGCCGGACTTCAGGAACATGCGAAGGAGGACGACGCGTGCGACGGATTTACTGGATTGTGTTGGGGACAGTGGTTCTGGCGGCCGGCATTTTGATGGGTGGGGCCGCGCTGGCGGCGCCTGGTCCGCGGGGCGCGGCGGCGGACAGATACTCCGGGTGCTGCGGGGGTGTGAATGACGGCTGGCTGCTCGGAGCCCTGCAGTCGGTGGATCGGGAGGAACTCCAGCGGGCCTTTGGCGACTTGGAGAAGAAAGAGGACGCCCAAGTTCTCATGAACAGCCAGGAAGCGGTGACCATCCGGAAGATCGTCGAGACCGGAAAGATCCCTGAGATGAGCCTGGAGGACTTCCGTAAACTGGAGCAGTCTCCCCGTACGATCAAGCTACTCCGGGCGTTGTTCGGCCTGGTTCGGGTCGATCGGTACCTGACTACCTAGACCCTTTCGGAGAACCTGCCCCCCTTGACCAGAGGCTGTCCCCGCACACTTTCGGGACAGCCTCTGTGTCTGCCGCCGCAAGGCGGAATCTGAAGGAAGCCTGAGGCAACCCCCGCCTCCTGCTCGATTGACGCTCCGGTGGGAGGGAGACTATAATTGACCCGTCAATTGCCGGGATCGCCGGCACCAGAAAGGGGCAAGGGCAAATCGTGGCGCCGCGGGTCGCCTTTCACACGCTGGGATGTAAGGTCAACCAGTCCGACACCGAGGCGGTGGCGGCGCTCTTCCGCAAAGCCGGCTATGAGGTCGTGGACTTCTCCTCACCGGCCGACGTCTATGTGGTTAACACCTGCACTGTGACTAGCCTGGGGGATAAGAAGTCCCGTCAGGCGCTGCGGCGGGCCAAACGGCAGAACCCCGACGCAGTGGTGGTGGCGATGGGCTGCTACGCCCAGACGGCACCAGGCGAGGTGGCCGTAATCCCCGGGGTGGACTTGGTGGTGGGGACCGCAGGCCGCCGCGAGCTGGTCAGGCTGGTCGAGGAAGCTCGCCGCCTCAACGCCGCCGGAGCGGGGCCCTCGCCAAGAGGAGCGGCTAAGCCGGGGGCGAGGGTCGCAGTGGCCGCCTATGATTCAGGGGCAGAGTTTGAAGAGTTGGCCGGGGGAGCGGTGGCGGACAGGACCCGGGCCACCGTCAAGATTCAGGAGGGGTGCCGTCAGTTCTGCTCCTACTGCAAGGTCCCGTACGCCCGCGGTCCGGAGCGAAGCCGGGCCCCGGAGGCCGTGCTGAAGGAAGTCGAGCGCCTAGTGGGAGAAGGGTTTCAGGAGGTGGTCCTGACGGGAATCCACCTCGGGAGCTACGGGCGCGATCTCGAGGGGGAGCGGCCTTGGGATCTGGCGCGGCTGGCGGGGGAGATCGCCCGGGTGCCTGGGCTCGCCAGACTCCGCCTCTCCTCGCTCGAACCGACTGATGTGACGGACGAGCTGATCGCTCTGGTACGGGAGAATCCTGTCCTCTGCCGCCACTTCCACCTGCCGCTGCAGAGCGGGGATGACGAGCTCCTACGCCGGATGAACCGCCGCTACACCACAGCCGAGTACGCCCGGGTGATCGACCGGGTTCGGGACGCAGTCCCGGAGGCAGGTGTGACGACTGACCTGATCGCCGGTTTTCCGGGGGAAACGGAGGGGCATTTCCAGCGGACGCTGGCCTTTGTGCGGGAGATGGCCTTTTCTCACCTCCACGTCTTTCCCTATTCTCGCCGGTCGGGCACCCCGGCGGCCGCGTTTCCCGACCAGGTTCCGGATGTGGTCAAGCATGACCGGGTGAGGCGCCTGATCGCCGTCGGCCGCGAGCTCTCCCTTGCCTTCCACCGCCGGATGGTCGGACGAGAGGCCGAGGTCCTGTTCGAGGGGGAGGTCGGGGCACCTGGGCGGCCTGAGGGAGCCGACGGGCCGTGGTGGAGCGGGTTGACCGACACCTATGTGCGGGTCTTGACTCCCTCGCCGGCGCCTCTCGCGGGCCGGTTCGGGCGGGTTTGGGTGGAGCGAGCGGCGGAGGAAGAGATATACGGCCGCCTGGCGGAGACGAGGAAGGATTTGCTGGGGCCAGGAAGTATATCGTAGCGCAGGAGGAGAAGCCGATGGCGGAGTGTCTGTTTTGCCGGATTGCGGCGAAAGAGATCCCGGCACAAGTGGTGTACGAGGACGAACTGGTGATGGCCTTCCGGGACATCAATCCGCAGGCCCCGGTGCACGTGTTGATCATCCCGAAGGGGCACGTCGCCAGCCTCCGGGAGATCGAGGAGGCTCACCCCCTGGTGGCGGGGCGGCTGCTCCGGGTGGCGAGGGACGTGGCAGTCCAGGAAGGGGTATCGGACAGCGGCTACCGGCTGGTGGTCAATACCGGACGGGATGCTGGCCAAGCCGTCGCTCACCTCCATTTCCACCTCCTCGGGGGACGGGCTCTGTGCTGGCCGCCGGGCTGAACGTCGGTTGACGCCGATCTGCGGCGCATTGTATAATCCAATTTAGTTGGTTTGTCTTCAATCAAGGGCGAGGCCGCGGAGGGAGGGATATCGATGTCCGAGGTGAGGATCGGAAAGAACGAGTCGATCGATAGCGCTCTCCGCCGCTTCAAGAAGGTTGTTCAGAAGGCCGGTACACTGGCTGAGGCGCGCAAGCGCGAACACTACCTTTCCCCCAGCCTCCGCCGGAAGAAGAAGTCGGAGGCCGCCCGCAAGCGCAGGTTCCGCTGAACATCCCTCATAGAAAAGCCGAAACACCAATGAAACGAGAGGCTGTCCCGGGAATTGGGGATGGCCTCTATTGTTTGTCCCCGCCTTACGGGTGCACCTGGGGGGCTTTGCGCCGCGGCTATCCGGGAACCCTGCGGGCTGAGTGGAGATGGAGCAAGCTGGCCCCCTAGGCGAGCTTTTCTTATTCTCCCCGCCCTGGCATAGGATTAGTGAAAGGAGTGACCTCCATGCGCCGTTCGCCCCGGGAACGCCTGGCGCGTCGAGTGGCAGAGCTGTTCGAGTTGCCCAAAGACGTGATCCTCGACCTTCCGACCGCCACCTTGCTCGGTAACCTGCAGTGCATTGTGGAGAACCACCGGGGGATCATCGAGTACCTCCCTGACAAGGTGCGGGTCAATACGGCTCGGGGGGAGGCCGTCATCACCGGCCGCGGCCTGGCGATCGGCTCGATCAGCCAGGATGAGGTTGTGATCGAGGGCCGGATTAGCAGCGTGGTCTTGCCGGACTGGACCGATTAGCTGGTCCGGAGGAGGAAGGGGCCGTTCATGCACGTTCTCCGGCTGTGGTCGTTGCTTACGGGTTATGTTATAATCAGGGTCAAGGGTTCAGCCCTGGAACGGCTGGTCAATCTGGCGGCCGCCCGGGGGGTGCGGCTGTACGATATCCGCCGGGTCGGCCCGGATGTCCTGTATGCCCAGGTGTCCGTCGGCGGCTTCAAGGCCTTGCGGCCCTTGGCCCGGCGCCTGAACTGTACGATAAGCCTCCGGCGAAAGGGCGGGTTGCCCTTCGTCCTTGCGGCGTTCGGCCGGCGTAAGGCCCTGACCGTGGGGGTCTTTCTCTTTCTGGCGTTGCTCTACGCCCTCTCTTCGCTGGTCTGGTTCATCCGGGTGACTGGAGTGACGCCGGGACGCCGGGAGGAAATCCTCGCCCACCTGCGCAGCCAGGGGCTGCGGGTCGGGGTTCCGATCAGCTGGCTGCGCCGGGACGAGCTGGCCAGGAGTCTGCTCCACCGGTATCCGGACCTGACCTGGGCCAGCCTTGAGGTGCACGGCACCCTGGTTCTCGTGAAGGTGGTTGAGAAGACCCTCATCTCTCCAGGAGAGCAGGCGCCTCGTCACCTCGTGGCGCGCCAGGACGGATTGGTCACCTCCGTCTTGCCGTTGCGGGGGGAGCCGCTGGTGAAGGCCGGCGACACGGTGGCTCGGGGTCAGGTCTTGATCAGCGGGATCGGCTGGCGGGAAGGCCGTCTGGAGTACTTTCGGGCGGAAGGGACAGTTCGCGCCCGCACGTGGTACGAGGCGGTGGGCGTCGCACCGCTGGCGGGCGTCAGGGAGGTCCCCACCGGGCGGCGCCGGGTTGTCAAGGGTCTCCAGATCGGGACCTGGCGCTTCTGGCTGGGACCACGGTCGGCACCGTTCACCTTGTGCCGGCAGGACACGACCAGACGGCCGCTGTCTGGGTGGGCTGCCAGGATTCTGGGTCTGCCGGTCGAAGTGTTGGAGGTAGGCTTTGTCGAACTCCGCCGGGTTCACTTCCACCGCGGGGCGGCCCTGGCGGAACGGCTGGCCCAGCAGGAGGCGGAGGAGCGGCTTCGCCGGGAGGTCCGCCGGGCCAGACCGGAACAGGTTTCCCGAGAGATCGAGCGGACCGCCACCGCGGTAAGAGTTCGACTGCTGTGGGAAGTCGAGGAGGAGATCCAGGCTTCCCGCCCGATCCGGCCGGGGGAACCGCCGCCGGCCGGCTTGCCGGACCCGGCGAAGACGGGCCAAGGGAGCGAATAGAGTGGGCAAACCGCAGATTAGCCTGGGGACTTGGTGGAAACCTTGGCTGGACCGGGAGACGTTCCGCCAGCCGGCGCTCCGCAAGTGGGGTCTGGCGACCGTGGTCTTCCTCGCCATGCTCAGCATGGTGGCGGCTCCCCTCTGGTCCCGGCGGTACAACTTCACTGTGGGCCAAGTGGCGCCGTATGACGTCGAGGCCCCCCGGACCGTCATCGACCGGGAGCGGACCGAGCAGCTTCGGGCGGAGGCGCGCCAGCGCGCCGTGGAAGAGGTCCTACAGAATCCTCAGAGTTACGTGATCGCCCAAACGATGGCGGTTGAGGCGGAGAGCGCCGCCCAAACCGTTTTTGCTTTGTTGCGCCAGGCGGCCTTGGAGGTCTCTGATGGCGGGGGACGTTCTTCCACCGATGGACAGGCCTCTCAACGTCCCGAACAGGTCGCCCGGCGCATCGTGACCGAGGCGGGGGTTGACCTGCCCCCCGCAGCGGTTGAGCGCGCCCTGCGGTACAAGCCGGCCGAATTGGATAAGCTGGCGACCGAGGCCAGGACGCTGGTCGTCCGCTTCATGTCGAAGGAGCGGATCAGCAAGGCATCGCTGGAGGAGGTCCGCCGGGCGGTGGACGAAGCGGTGCGCCAGTCGCTCGGCAGGGGGAGTGACGCCGAGTTGGTCGGCCGCGTGGTCAAGGGGGTACTCCGACCCAACCTGGCACTGGATCCCGACCGCCTGCCCCGGGCGGAGCGGGCGGCCGACGCGGTGGAGCCGGTCCGGATCCTGAAGGGGCAGACGATCATCCGCAAGGGCGACATCGTGACCGCCGAGCACGTCCGCCTGCTCGGACTCCTTGGGCTGCGACAGGCCGGGTCTACCTATGCGCGCCTAGGGGGGGCCTTCCTACTGCTGGCCTTGCTTATGGGGGCGCTCCGGGTCTATCTCTGCCACTTCCAGCCGGAGGTCCTGCGCCAGGAGAACCTACTGGCTTTGCTTGGCTTTCTTCTGGTGATCTTGTCCTTTACGGCCAGGCTCCTCTCCCAGCTTCCCTGGGCGGGGGCCGGTTTCGTCATTCCCGTTGCCTTTGGGGCCATGCTGGCGGCGATTCTCCTCGATTCGCGCCTAGCCGTCTTGGTGACGCTCGTGATGGCGGTCTTCGTCGGCCTGCTCACCGACCTGGACCTGCGCTTCGTCCTGGTCGCCCTGGCTGGCGGGTTGGCGGGGGTCTTTGCGGTTTCCCGGGTCAGTCAGCGGGGCGACCTGATGAGAGCAGGGCTGATCGTGGGGACGGTCGATGCCCTGACCATCGTCGGATTCGGTCTTTTTGCCTCGGACCACGTCACCGCTCAGGCCGCCTGGCTTGGGTTGGTCAATGGCATCCTGTCCTCCGTCCTGGCTATCGGCTCCCTGGCCTACCTCGAAACCATGTTCGGCTTGACCTCGGCAGTGAGGTTGCTGGAACTATCTAACCCCAACCATCCGCTCCTCCGCCGGCTCCTGCTGGAAGCGCCGGGAACGTACCACCACAGCATCATGGTGGGAAACCTGGCAGAGGCAGCGGCGGAGGTGGCTCACGGGGATCCGCTGCTGGCCCGGGTCGGGGCGTACTACCATGACATCGGCAAGATCCGCCGCCCCTACTTCTTTGCCGAGAATCAGTTCGCCGGGGAGAACCCGCACGACAAAATCGCCCCGGGTCTCTCCACCCTGATCATCACCAGCCACGTCAAGGACGGGGTCGAACTGGCTCGCGAGGCCAAACTCCCCCAGTGCGTGATAGACTTCATTCAGCAGCACCACGGCACCGACCTGGTTCGCTACTTCTACCGGCGGGCGGTGGAGAACACCCGGGAGAACGGGGTGAACGAACGGGACTTCCGTTACCAGGGACCGAAGCCTCAGACCAAGGAGTCAGCCATCGTGATGCTGGCCGATTCGGTCGAGGCGGCGGTCAAGGGGCTGCAAAAACCGACCCCGGGGCGGGTCGAGGGGCTCGTCCGCAAGCTCTTGAAAGACCGCCTGGTCGACGGGCAGCTCGACGAGTCAAACCTCACCCTAAAGGACCTGGATCGTATCGCCGAAGCCTTCGTCCGGGTACTGTCGGGGATGTTTCACACCCGGGTGGAGTACCCGGACAGCCTGGCCAGAGAGTTGCGGGGGTGATCCGGTGGAGGTGCTGATCGCCAACGACCAGGAGAAGGTGGAGGTCGGAGAGGGGCTACGCCAGCTGATAGAGGCGGTTGTCAGGGCGGTGCTCGAGGTGGCGGTCGGCCACTGGCAAGAGCGGGGAGAGAGCCCCGAACCGTGGGTGACGGCCGTCTTGCAGTCGGAGGCGGCCGAACTCAGCGTGGCGCTGGTGGATGACATCCAGATCCACGAGCTGAACCGGCGCTACCGGAAGGTGGACCGACCAACCGACGTTCTCTCCTTCCCCGCCGGGGAGGCGCCGGAGTTGGACGAGGCGCCGGCGCTGTTGGGCGACGTCGTCGTCTCGCTGGAGACGGCCTGGCGGCAGGCGACCGAGTTTGGCCATTCACCCGAGCGAGAGGTGGGCTACCTCGTGGCCCACGGGGTGCTCCACCTGCTCGGATTCGATCACGAGCGGGAGGAGGACCGGGTCACCATGCGGCGCCTCGAGGAGGAGGCGCTGGCCCGAGTCGAACTCCCACGGAAGGGACAAACCGTTGAGGAACCGAACCCTCGCTGAGAGTTTCCGCTGCGCTTTCTCCGGGCTGGGCTATGCCCTGCGGACCCAGCGCAACCTCCGGCTCCACTTGGCAGCCGGAGTCATCGTGGTGGGACTCGCCGCCTGGCTGCGCTTGCGGCCGGAGGCGACCGCCCTGCTCCTGGTAACCGTGGCCGGCGTGATGGTGGCGGAGGTCTTCAACACCGCTCTGGAGGCGATGATGGACCTGGTCAGCCCGGACTACCATCCGCTGGCCGGGCTGGTCAAGAACCTGGCGGCGGCGGCGGTGGTCCTGGCGGCGCTCTTTGCCGTAGGGATCGGTCTTCTGGTCCTGGGTCCCCCCCTCTGGGTGCGGCTGACCCGCGGCGGGTGAAGGAGGAGCAAGGGTAACGATGATCTTCGGCCGGCTTTTGCGGCGGGTGAGGAACTGGTTCTTCACCGGCTTGGTGATCCTGGCCCCGCTGGTTCTGACCGTTTACTTGCTTGGGCTCGGCTTTCGGTGGTTCGACGCCCTCCTGGGCGGGTTAGCCGCCCGCACGCTGAGGCGGCGGATTCCTGGCTTGGGGATTCTGGCCAGCTTGATCCTGGCGGTGCTGACGGGGCTGGTCGCCTCCAACCTGCTCGGGCGGCGCCTCATCGCCTGGGCGGAGCAGGCACTGCTGCGGGTTCCCATTTTCCGCGGCGTGTACTCCACGATGAAGCAGGTGGTGGATGCCTTCGCCGGGCAGAAACGGACCGCCTTTCAGCACGTGGTCCTGGTGGAGTATCCCCGCCAGGGTATATGGTCGGTCGGGTTTGTCACCGGGCCTGCACCGACCGAGGCGGAGCAGCAGACCGGGCGGGACCTGGTGAACGTCTTCATCGCCACGACGCCCAACCCCACCTCGGGTTTTCTGATCATGGTGCCGAAGGACGAGCTTCTGTGGTTGACCATGCCGGTGGAGGACGGGATGAAGCTCGTCATCTCCGGCGGGGTGATTGGCGGCGATTCCCCGACGGCGGGGACGGACGGCGCCGAGGACGACGGGCTGACCCCGGCTGAGCCGACTTGAGAGGGAGAGGATGAAAGGGATGGCTAGCGAGCGTTCATATGACCGGGAGGCGCTAATTGCTGCCGCCGCGAAGGCCAGGGAAGCAGCATATGTTCCGTACTCTCAGTTCAAAGTGGGGGCGGCCTTACTCACCGGCAGCGGGCGAGTCTTCACCGGCTGTAACGTGGAGAACGCCAGTTCCGGGGCGACGATCTGCGCCGAACGGACGGCGGTGGTCAAGGCGGTCAGCGAGGGGGAGCGGGACTTCGTGGCGCTTGCCGTGGTGACCGACGTGCCTCGCCCGGCCTCTCCCTGCGGTATCTGTCGCCAGGTTCTGGTGGAGTTCAACCCGGCTCTGCCGGTGATCATGGCTAATCTCCAAGGCGAGTACCGGGTCGAGCGAGCCGATACACTCCTGCCCCTGGCCTTCACCCGGGAAGCGATGGAGCGGCCGTGAACCACCATTCCGGCTTCGTGAGCCTGCTTGGGCGGCCGAGCGTGGGCAAGTCCACCCTCCTGAACCGCTTGGTCGGGCAGAAGGTTGCCATCACCTCCCGGCGGGCCCAGACCACCCGGAATACCTTGCGGGGGATTCTTACCCGCCCGGAGGGGCAGATTGTCTTCGTCGACACGCCGGGGCTTCACACCCCCCACCACCGGCTGGGTGAGCTGATGGTCAAGGCCGCACAGGAGGCGGCCGGGGACGCCGACCTGATCCTCCTCGTGATCGACGCCTCCAAGGTCCTGGGGCCCGGGGACGAGCTGGCCTTCGAGGTGGCGGCCAGGGTCAAGGTTCCGGTTGTACTGGTGGTGAACAAGATTGACCTGGCCTCTGACCATGGTGAGGCCATTCTTGCGGAGGCGCAGGGCCGGGGCCAATTCGCCGCCGCCTGCCGAGTCTCCGCCACCACCGGGCAGGGGGTGGCGGAGCTGGTTCAGACCATCTTCGGGCTGTTGCCCGAAGGGCCACCGTACTATCCGCCGGAGATGGTGACTGACCAGCAGGAGCGTTTCCTGGTGGCGGAGACGATTCGCGAAAAGGCGCTCGAAGTCCTGCGAGAGGAGGTGCCCCACGCTCTGGCGGTCGATGTCGAGCTGCTCCGGGAGGAGGAGGGGAAGGACCTTGTCCACGCCGTCGCCACCCTCTACGTCGAGAAGGAGTCCCAGAAGGGAATCGTCATCGGGCGGGGCGGCCAAATGCTCAAGGCCATCGGTTCGGCGGCCCGCTACGAGCTGGAGGGGCACTTTGGGAAACAGGTCCACCTCGAACTCTGGGTCAAGGTGCGGGAAGACTGGCGAAAGTCTCCCCGCGACCTGCGGGAGTTCGGGTACGAGGAGTAGCTGGCCTTGCTGGTTTCTGACTTCGATTACTGCTTGCCGCCGGAGCTGATCGCCCAAACGCCAGCCGAGCCACGGGACGCCTCCCGGCTCCTGGTGCTGGAGCGGTCCACCGGGCAGCTGCGGCACCGCATCTTTCGGGAGATCGGGGAGTTTCTGCGCCCGGGCGACCTCCTGGTGCTCAACGACACCCGGGTCATCCGCGCCCGGTTGTTCGGGCGGAAGGAGCCGAGCGGGGGGCGGGTCGAGGTCTTTCTCCTGCGGCGACTGGCCGGCGAGAATGAGACGTGGGAGTGCCTGGTGCGCCCGGGACGGCGGATTCGGCAGGGGGCCAGGCTGGTCTTTGGGGAGGGGGAGCTTCGCGGTACGGTGGTGGGCGAGGAGGCGGAGGGGAAGCGCCTGATAACCTTCGCCAGCCCGGACCACGAACCGGCCGCCTGGCTGGAACGCCTGGGCGAGGTGCCGCTGCCGCCCTATATCACCCAGCCCCTGGCCGACGGTGAGCGGTACCAGACCGTCTACGCCAGGCACCGTGGCTCGGTGGCGGCGCCCACGGCGGGACTTCACTTCACCCCCGAACTTCTGGAGACGCTGGAGGCGCAAGGAGTCCGGCGGGCTTTGCTTACCCTCCACGTCGGCCTCGGCACCTTCCGCCCGGTTCAGGCGGAGAAAGTCGAGGAGCACGTGATGCACTCCGAGTATTACGAACTACCGGCCGAGACAGCGGGCGCCGTGAACGCGGCGCGCCGGGCGGGGAACCGGGTGGTGGCGGTGGGGACGACGGTCTGTCGCACGCTGGAGACGGCGGCCCGAGCGGCCAGCGGAACTGGAGGAATCACCGCTTCCGAGGGATGGACCGACCTTTTCATTTACCCCGGCTATCGTTTTCGGGTGGTGGACGTGCTCCTCACCAACTTCCACCTACCTCGCTCAACCCTGCTGATGCTGGTCTCTGCCTTCGCCGGCCGCGACCTGGTCTTACGGGCGTACGAGGAGGCCATCCGGGAGCGCTACCGGTTTTACTCCTTCGGCGACGCCATGCTGATCCTGTAGCCCGGAACGCCGTGAGGGCGGGAGTGGAGAACCGTATGGATCGACTTCAAGGAGGACCAGGGTGACTTTTCGCTTTGAACTGCTTCACGGTGGAGCGGCGGGTCCCCGGCGGGGCCGGCTCCACACCGCTCACGGGGTGGTGGAGACGCCGGTCTTCATGCCGGTGGGAACCCAGGCGACGGTGAAAACCCTCACTCCCGAGGATTTGGAGGCGCTTGGGGCCCAGATCATCCTGGCCAACACCTATCACCTCTACCTGCGCCCCGGAGCTGAGATCGTCCGGGAAGCCGGCGGGCTCCACTCCTTCATGCACTGGAACCGCTCCATCCTCACCGATTCCGGGGGCTTCCAGGTCTTCTCCCTGGCCAAGCTGCGCCGGATCGAGGAGGGCGGGGTCCGCTTCCGCTCCCATCTCGACGGTGCGGAACATTTCCTGACCCCGGAGAAGACAGTCGAGGTCCAGGAGGCCCTCGGCTCTGACATCGCCATGTGCTTCGACGAGTGCATTCCCTACCCGAGCCCACTGGAGTACGTCCGCCAGTCGGTCGACCTGACCACGACCTGGGCCCGGCGTTGCAAGGCGGCGCACACCCGGCCCGACCAGGCGCTCTTCGGCATTGTCCAGGGCGGCCTTTTTCTGGAGGAGCGGGAGCGGAGCGCCCAGAGCCTCGTCGCGCTCGACTTTCCGGGGTACGCGGTGGGTGGCCTCTCGGTGGGCGAGCCGAAGCCCGAGATGTACCGGGTGCTCGAACACACTCTGCCGCTTTTGCCAGCGGAGAAACCCCGCTATCTCATGGGCGTCGGTTCCCCGGACTGCCTGATCGAGGGGGTCGAGCGGGGGGTGGACATGTTCGACTGTGTTCTGCCGACCAGGATCGGACGGAACGGGACGATCTTCACCCTGGCCGGCCGGGTGATTGTCCGGGACGCCAGGTACGCCCGGGACTTCACGCCGCCCGATCCCGACTGCGACTGCTACGTCTGCCGCAACTACACCCGGGCCTACCTCCGGCACCTCTTCAAGGCCGGTGAGGTCCTGGCGTTGCGCCTGGCCACCTACCACAACCTCCATTTCCTCCTCACGCTGATGGAGCGGCTGCGGGAGGCTATCCCCGCCGGGAGGCTGAAGGCGGTTCGGGAGCGCTATGGCGCCTATCTGCACGGGCGGAGGAATTCCGTGAAGCAAAGGGAATAATATCCTTCGAACTATCCGGCAGCCAAACAGAGAGGGAGGATTCCAGTGTCGACGTTTCTTGCCGCCGCACCCGCCGTTGCTGCGCAGAGGGCCGCTGCCTTCAATGCCTTCCTGCCGTTCGTTCTGATGTTCGTCGTCTTCTACTTCCTGTTGATTCGGCCTCAGCAGAAGCAGGAAAAGGAGCGCCGGGCGATGCTCTCCGCCCTCCAGAAGGGTGACGACGTCATCACCATAGGCGGGCTGAAAGGCACCATCGTGGACTTCGAGGAGAAGGGAGCCGACCAGTATGTGGTGCTCCGGGCGGCGGACAAGGTGGAGCTGCGTTTCCTCCGCTCGGCCGTCAGCCGGGTGATCAAGAAAAGCTAGAGGAGAGGTTCCTACGCTGGTCACGCTGGACGAGGTCCGCAAGCATCCGAAGATCGACGCCTTTCTCCACCAAGCCAATGAACACCTGGGGGCCGAGGGTTTCACCGAGCATGGTTTCCGCCATGCTCAACTCGTCTCTTCCATCAGCCGTCAGGTGCTCTCCCGGTTAGGCTATACGGAACGGGAAGCGGAACTGGCGGCCATCGCCGGCTACTTGCACGACCTCGGCAACGTTGTTTCCCGGGAGCAGCATGGGCGAAACGGAGCCTGCCTGGTGGCTCCTTTCCTGTTCGAGTTGGGGATGGAGCCGGCCGAAGTGGCGACTGTCATCGGGGCCATCGGCAACCACGAGGAGCAGGTGGGGAAGGCGGTCAACGCCGTGGCCGCCGCGCTCATCCTGGCCGACAAGTCGGACGTCCACCGTTCTCGGGTGCGCAACCCCGACCTCGCCAAGTTTGACATCCACGACCGGGTGAATTACGCCGTGGAGCGGTCCTTCCTCAACGTGGACGGTGCCCGGCGAACCGTCACCCTGGACCTGACCATCGACGTCAGAATGGTCCCGGTCATGGAGTACTTCGAGATCTTCCTCACCCGCATGGTGATGTGCCGCCGGGCGGCCGAGTTCCTCTCCGCCCGGTTCGGGCTGGTGATAAACCATGCGACCCTTCTCTGAGGGAACACTGCTACGCCAGCAGAATTTGCCCCCGCATCCCGGAAATGCCTGTGACCAGCCGGGGTCGCCAAATTGACAAGCCCTTTCGGCCGAAGTTATAATGGCTTTGTGTCCCAGTTGGCGGGTGGAAAGGGGAAGTAGCCGATGCAGCGCGGCTTGCAGTGGCGGGCGCTCCTGCTGCTGGCGGTGGTGGCCGCAGCAGGGGTTGTCCTGTACCAGTTGCCGATCAGACTCGGCCTCGACCTGCGGGGCGGGGTCCACATCGTCCTGGAGGCTCAGGATATCCCGGGCACGAAGGTTGACCCCGACGTGATGGCCCGGGCCAAGGCGGTTATCGACAAGCGGGTAAACGGGCTCGGCGTGGCGGAGCCGATCGTGCAGCTCAAGGGGGAGCGACAGATCATCGTCGACCTGCCGGGTTCCCGCGACCCGCAGAAGGCGATCGAGGTTATCGGCAAAACGGCGGTCATGGAGTTCCAGGACCCGGATGGCAAAGTCGTCGCCACCGGCGCCGACTTCAAGGACGCCTACCTCGAACAGGACCAATACGGGCGTCCAGCCGTCGGGTTCGAGTTCAAGCCGGAGGGGGCCAAGCGGTTCGCCGAGATGACCTCGGCGAACATTGGCCGGCAGGCGCCGATCGTCCTGGACGGGCAGGTCATCTCGAACCCGCGGATCCAGAGCGCCATCACCGAAGGTCGGGGGATCATCACCGGCAACTTCACCTACGAAGAGGCAAAAAACCTGGTGACCCAGCTTCGGGCCGGCGCCCTGCCGGTGCCGCTCAAGGTGGTCGAAAACCGCTCGGTTGGGCCGACCCTGGGCCGGGAGGCGATCGACAAGTCCATCAAGGCGGCCGTGGTCGGGGTCATCCTGGTGCTTCTATACATGCTCCTGTACTACCGGCTCCCGGGGATCATGGCCGACCTGGCGCTGGGGATCTATGTGGTGTTGGTGTTGGCGGCCATGGCTGCGCTGCGGGCCACGTTGACCCTACCGGGCATCGCCGGGTTCATCCTCTCGGTCGGGATGGCGGTGGACGCCAACGTCTTGATCTTTGAGCGGATCAAGGAGGAGCTGTGGGCCGGGAAGCAGCTGCGGCCGGCCATCGACGCCGGGTTCCACCGGGCCTTCTCCTCGATCTTCGACTCCAACGTCACCACCTTGATCGCCGCCGGCGTCCTCTTCTTCCTAGGGACCGGTCCGATCAAGGGATTCGCCGTGACGCTCTCGCTCGGGATTGCCATCTCGATGTTCACGGCCATCGTGGTAACCCGGTCTTTCCTGGCGCTCTTCGTCGAACGGGACCCGGACAAGTACGCGCCACTCTTCGGCGCGGCCAGGGGGTGAAGGAATGTACTTTCTCGATCGCCTCAAGCTGAACGTTATCGGGCAACGGAACTGGTGGTTCGCGCTCTCCGGCGCCCTCCTCCTGGCAGGGCTCATCGCCCTGGGTACCCGAGGTTTGAACCTGGGGATCGACTTCAAGGGGGGCACTATCCTGCAGCGGACCTTCACTGAGAAGGTCACGGTTGCCCAGGTGAAGCAGGCGCTGGACAAGGCCTCGGTTTCCGGTTTGAAGCTGGGAGAGAGCCAGGTCCAGGCGGCGGCGGACAACACCATCATCATCCGCACCCGCGACCTCTCGCCGGAGGAGGAGCAGAAGCTGGACGCGGTGCTGCAGGAGGCCGTGGGTCAGATCGACTTGACCAAGAACCAGACCGACACGGTTCGGCCGGTGATCGGGCGGGAGCTGACGGAGAACGCCTTCTGGGCGGTGGTGGTCGCCTCGATCCTGATGCTGCTGTACATCACCGTTCGGTTCGAGTTCAAGTTTGGCGTGGCGGCGATCATCGCCCTTCTGCACGACGTCTTCATGATCATGGGGATCTTCGCCCTTACCGGTCGGCCGGTCGACTCACCGTTCGTGGCGGCGATCCTGACCATCATCGGGTACTCGATCAACGACACGATCGTGATCTTCGACCGGATCCGGGAGAACCTCCGCTTCCACCGGAAGGGCCAGAGCTACGCCCAACTGGTGAATGACTCGATCAATCAGACGCTGGCCCGGTCGATCAACACCGTCGGGACTACGCTGGTCTCGATTGTCGCCCTGTACTTCTTTGGCGGCGAGTCGATCAAGACGTTCACCTTCGCCCTGCTCTTCGGAATCTTCTCGGGGTGCTATTCTTCGATCTTCATCGCCAGCCCGATCTGGGTGGTCTGGAAGGAGTGGGAGGAGCGGCGGAAGGCGGCCCGGGTCGCCGCGTCGGGCGGGAAGAGACGCCTGGCGGAGGCGAAGGCCCGCTAGAATCAAAGCCGACGTCCGAATACGCAGTAGGGCGTCCGGCGTAGCATGGGTGATGCCGTTTAAGCCGGAGGAGATCGCTCGCCCAAGGCGAGTAGGGGCCGGGGTTTTCCACCCCGGCCTTTGTTTTACTTATGGGCAGAGACGTAGTACACTGTGATTCATGTAAAAAGCAAATACTGCTTGGCCTGGTAGAACGCTTAATCTCCGTGACCGCGGGGAGCGGGGGACCCAAGGGAGGCCTGGGGTGAGCCGCCAACCGGCGGGGGGTTACTCTGCAACCCTAACCCTTCAGCTAACCTCGTAAGCGTCGGTAGAGACAGACCCATGGCAAGCCTGGACGACCATGGACCTGTGCCGTGGTCGTCTTGTTTTGAGGGCAACAGGGAGGGAACAACGTGCAGGTAGTGGTGATTGGCTGCGGCCGGGTCGGGGCGATGCTGGCCTCGGCGCTGTCCGGCGAGGGGCATGACGTGGTAGTGATCGACCGGCACCGAGAGGCCTTCGCCAGTCTCGGGTCGGAGTTCAACGGCGAGACGGTCGTGGGGACCGGGATCGATGAAGACGTCCTCCGACGGGCGGGGATCGAGGAGGCCGATGCCTGCGCCGCGGTGACCAACGACGATAACACCAACATCATGGCAGCACAGGTGGCCAAGCACGTCTTTCAGGTGCCGAAGGTTGTCGCCCGGATCTACGATCCGGCCCGCGAGGCTACGTACCACCAGTTGGGGCTCGAAACCGTCTCCACGACGCACATGGGGGTTACGGTCATCCGTAACCTCCTCATGACCAACGGCCTCCGTCGCCGAGGCACGCTTGGGGCGGGCGAGACCGACCTGGTGGAGGCGGTGGTCCGGGAAGCGCTAGCGGGGAAGACAGTCTCCGAGGTGGAACTGCCGGGGGTCTTCCGGATCGCCGCCGTGGTGCGGGAGGGGCACGCCGCGGCGGCTGAACCCACCACCGTTCTGGCGGCGGGCGACGTGGTGGTCGCTGCAGTCTGTACCAAAGCAATGAAGCAGGTCAAGGAGAGGCTTGGCCTGTAGGCCGGCCAAACCGGGAAGATAGAGACCCGACGCGGGAACAGGGGGAAATAGGCGATGTTTGTGGTAGTGGTGGGCGGCGGTAAGGTGGGGTACTACCTCACCAAGACGCTGCTTTCGCGGGGCCATGAGGTAACAGTCATCGAGAAGGTGCCCGAGCTTTGTGAGCGGATCGTCAACGACATGGGGATCCGGGCGATCAACGGGGACGGGACGGATCCGGCCATTCTCGCCGGCGCCGATACCGACCGAGCTGACGTGATTGCCGCCGTGGCTGGGCACGATGAGGAAAACCTGGTCGTCTGCCAGGTGGCGAAGAAAAACTTCCAGGTTCCTCGAGCGGTGGCCCGCATCAACAATCCGAAGAACGAGCGCATCTTCACCATGCTCGGCGTCGATGCGGCAATCAGTGGCACCGCCATTCTGGCGCGGGCAATTGAGCAGGAGATCGACATGGCCGACCTCCGGACGCTCCTCACCTTCAAGCACGGGGAGCTGGAGATCGTCGAGGCGGAGGTGACGACCTTCTCGCCCCTGGTTGGCCGGCCGCTCAGGGAGGCCACGGTGCCGCCCGATTCCGTTCTGGTCACGGTCATCCGGGGGGAGGACGTCATCTTCCCCCGGGGCGACACCATTCTCGAGCCGGGCGATTCGGTCATGGCGGTCACCCGGAGCGGGCGCGAGGAGGCCCTCCGGGCGCTCCTGATTGGCCGGAAGGGCCAGGCGTGAGGGGGCGAGAGGGCACATGAGCAAGCGGCAAAGCGCGGCTCGCGTCTGGGCAGGGTACCTCGTGGGCATGTTGACCGAGTCGGCGTACGTGGCGGTCCTCCTGGCGGTCGCAGGGCTGGTGGCGCTGGCGGTGATGGCGCGATGACGGGCAGTCGGAAGCGCATTGAAGCTTTGCAGACGGTCGGCTATTACATCGGCCGGGTCGTCAGTGGCGTCGGTCTTCTGATGGTCGTACCGATCGCCGTGGCGTTGCTTTACCGGGAATGGAACACCGTCATCGACTTCCTGGTCGGGCTGGCGGCGGCTCTGATCGTAGGCTACGGCCTCGTTCACCTCTGCTACCGGGCACCGCGCAAGCTGTCCTGGGCTCAAGGGATGGTGGCCGCCTCCGTATCGTGGCTGGTCGCCATGGTGGTGGCGGCTTTGCCGTATTGGCTTTCCGGCCACTGGCTTTCCTATCTTGACTGCATGTTCGACGTGATGAGCGGCTTTACCACGACCGGCCTCTATCTGGCACAGAACCTGGACCATATCCCAAACGGGATCAACATGTGGCGGCATCTGCTCACCTACGTCGGGGGTCAGGGAATGGTCGTGCTGGCGCTGACCTTCCTCATCCGCGAGACGGCCGGGGCCTATACCATCTATGTCGGTGAGGGGAAAGACGAGCGGTTGCTGCCCAATGTCAAGCACACCGCCCAGGCCATCTGGCTGGTAAGCATCGTCTACCTCGTGGTGGGAACCGTCTTCCAGACGCTCGCCGGGCTTTGGATCGGGCAGCCCTTGGACCGGGCCTTCTTCCACGGCATGTGGATCTTCATGGGTGCCTGGTCGACTGGCGGGTTCGCCCCCCAGTCCTCGAACATGCTCTACTACCACAGCCTGGTTTACGAGTTGATCGCGACGGTCATCATGGTTATCGGCTCCTTCAACTTCGCCTTGCACTGGGCGGTCTGGACCGGCAACCGCAAGGAGATCTACCGGAACATCGAGGTCGTTTCCTTCTTCGTGACGGCCACCTTGACCTTCACCCTGGTGGCGTTGGGCCTGTCCAAGACGGGCCTCTACTCGACCCCGCTGATCATGCTCCGGAAGGGCTGGTTCCAGCTCATCTCCGGGCACACCACCACCGGGTTCCAGACCATTTTCGCCCGGCAGTTCGCCAAGGACTGGACGCCCCTGGCCCTCGCCGGGATGATCGTGGCCCAACTCATCGGCGGTTCGGCCTGCTCCACGGCGGGCGGGTATAAAGGGTTGCGGGTCGGAATCATCTTCAAGGCGCTGGTCGAGGAGATCAAGAAGATCGTCTCGCCGTCCAGCGAGGTGATCGTGACCAAGTTCCACCACATCAAGGACATCGTCCTGGAGGATCGACACGTTCGCTCGGCGGCTCTCATCATCATCCTGTACACGGCCACCTGGCTCGGCGGCACGCTGGTGGCGACCTACTACGGTTATCCGTTCCTGGACGCGGCCTTCGAGACCGCCTCCGCCACCGGAAACGTTGGGTTGTCGATCGGGGTGACCGCGCCAACCATGCCCGACCTGTTGAAGGTGGTCTACATCCTCATCATGTGGGCGGGCCGGCTCGAGTTCATGTCGGTCTTCGCCATCATCGGGTTCCTGGTTTGGGAGGTGAGGGGCCGGTGAGCGGCGTATACGGGAGAACGAGGCGGGGCTTCGGACGGTCAGTGACCTTGATCGCAGGGCTGACGGTGGCGCTCTGGGGGGCGGCTGCCCTGCCGGCGCTGGCCGTGTCGAGCGAGGAGTTGATCGAGGAGCCTCGCCGGTGGGACCAGCGAGAGGTCACCTACCGGGGCGAGGTCATCGGTGACGTCATGCGGCGGGGGCGGATGGCCGTCCTCAACGTGAACGACGGAACTTATGCCATGGGCGTCTGGGTGCCGGTCCAGTTCGTCGAGGAGATCAAGTTTGCTGGGCGGCACGGCGTGAAAGGCGACACGGTCGAGGTCTTCGGCGTCTATCGCCGGGCCTGCCCGGAGCATGGCGGGGACCCGGACATCCACGCTGACCGGCTGACGGTGGTGGAGCCGGGAGAGCTGCAACCGGAACCGTTCTACCGAGGTGAGGCGATCGTCGCCGGTCTGCTCGTGGCGGTGGCGTTGTTCCTGGTCGAATGGGAGCGGCGCCGCAAGTTGCCGGAAGCGCCGGAAGCGGAGTTATAGGTCTGCCTGCAGGGAGGTCAGGGCGTGGACCAATGGGGAGAGCGGCGGTGGATCTGGCCGCTGGTCACAGACGAACAGGTTCAGGCGTTGGTGCAGGGCGGGATTTCTCCCGTCCTTGCCCGTATTCTGGCGAGGCGCGGCTATACCGACCCCGCTTTGGCTTGGGCGTTCCTGCGACCCGAAGGCTCCTTTGGTAACCCCTGGGCTCTCCGAGGGATGAAGACGGCCGTCCGCCGGATCGAGGCGGCGCTGGCTTCCGGTGAACTGATTCGGGTTTACGGCGACTACGACGTGGACGGAGTGGCCAGCACTGCCCTGCTCGTCGAGTACCTGCAGGGGCGGGGGGCGCGGGTTGATTTCCGGCTGCCCAGCCGTTTTGAAGAGGGGTACGGCCTCTCCCCGACGGCGGTCGAGGAGGCAGCTGCAGACGGGGTTGGACTCCTTGTCACGGTGGACTGCGGTATCACTGCCGCTACCGAGGTGGCCCGGGCGGCCGAGCTTGGTCTGGACGTAGTGATTACCGACCACCACGAGTCTCCGCCTGAGCCGCCAGCGGCGGTAGCGGTGGTCAATCCGAAGCAGCCGGGCTGCTCCTATCCCTTCAAGGAATTGGCGGGGGTTGGGGTCGCCTTCAAGCTGGTTCAGGCGCTGGCCGGGGTCAGCGGAGCGGAGGAGGCGGCCGAGGCGCTCGCCCCCCACCTGGACCTGGTGGCTCTGGGGACGATCGCCGATGTGGTGCCGCTGATCGGGGAGAACAGACTGTATGCGCAGTGGGGCCTGGCTCGTTTGCGGAAAGCCCCCCGGCTGGGGCTGGACGCCCTGCTGCGGGCGGGGGGACTCGAACGGAAACGCGGCGCGACGGTGGTCGCCTTCGGGCTGGCGCCGCGCCTCAACGCCGCCGGGCGGTTGGGCGATCCCACCATCGGGGTGGAGCTGCTCTTGGCGCAGGATCCGGCGAAAGCGGAGCGCTTGGCTGCGGAACTGGAGACGGCCAACCGGGCTCGCCAGGCTCTGGAGCAGCAGATTCTCGCGGAGGTTCGCTCCTCTCTGGAGCAGGAGGGTGACCCTTTGGCCTCGTGGACCCTCGTGGCGGCAGGGGAGGGGTGGCATCCGGGCGTCATCGGCATCGTCGCCCAGCGGGTGGTCGAGCTGTACCACCGGCCGACGGTGGTGATCAGCCTGGACGGGGAGGTGGGGCACGGCTCGGCCCGGAGCATCACTCCCTTCAACCTTTACGACGCCCTTTCCGCTTGCTCGGACCTCTTCTTGAAGTTCGGCGGTCACGCCATGGCGGCCGGCCTGACCCTCCGGGCGGAAGATGTCCCGGCCCTCAGGGAGCGGTTTGAAGCGGTGGCGCGGGGGCGGCTCACCCCTGAAGACCTCCTGCCCTCCCTACGGATCGATGCCTGCGTCGAGGCGGAGGAGGTTACCCCGGAATTGGTGGAGGAGCTCGAACAGCTTTCCCCTTTCGGTCCCGGCAACCCTTCACCAGTCTTGGCCCTGTGCGGGGTCGAGATTGCCGAGGAGCGGCTGGTCGGCCAGGGGGAGCGCCACTTGAAGCTGGCGGTTCGATCTCCGGGGAGCGCCGCCCTGCTCGACTGCATCGGCTGGCGGATGGCCGCCTGCCGGGAACGGCTCCACTGCCACTTCGGCCCGGTGGACCTGGCCTTCGCTCCAGCACTTGAGGAATGGCGGGGCGTTCGCCGCTTGCAATTGGTTCTGCAAGACGTAAGACCCTCCCCCGGCGAGGCGACCCCGATCGATCAGCTGTTCAGCGCGGCCGAGGAGCCGGAGGATCCTTACGCCACCATCCTCGATGCGGGCGGATTCCACACCAAGGTGGTCGGGGTGAGTTTCCAGGGACGCCAGGAAGTGTTGGCCGGCCTTCAACCGGGGCAGCGGCTGCGGCTCGTCCGGGAACCCGATAATCCCCACGACCCGTCGGCAGTGCGGGTGGAGACTGCGGACGGGGCACTGGTCGGCTATCTGCGGGCGGCGCTCGCCCGTCACCTCGGTCCGGCCTTGGACCGCGGGATCCGCTATGCTGCCACCGTGACTGCCGTGACCGGCGGGGAGGACGGGCAGCATCGGGGGGTAAACCTCTACCTCGACCGGGAACCCGACGAAGAGGAGCTGGCAGCCAGGGTGGAGGCCTCATCCTTCCGGGAGCGCCTGCGCCAAGCCGGAGCAGACGAGGTTTGGGCCGCCATCCGCCAAGCTATGTTGGGCGGGGCCGAGTTCCGGGAGAAACAGGCCGAGGCCCTGACTCACCTGCGGGAGGGGCGAAATACCCTGGTCGTGATGGGGACCGGGCGCGGCAAGTCGGCGATCTTCCAGGGTTTTGGCGCCTTCGAGGCCCTCCGGCACGGCCGGATCACCCTGATCCTCTACCCGTTGCGAGCGCTGGTCAACGACCAGTTGGGGGCGGTCCGCCGGCGCCTGGCGTGCCTAGGACTACGGGCCTACCAGGCCACGGGCTCGCTTTCGGCTCGGGAGCGGGACGAGCTTGCCATGGCCTTGGCCCTGAACGAGATCGACTTCCTCCTGGCGACGCCCGAGTATGCCGAACTCCATCTGACCCGCCAGCCGGAGGTTCGGGAACGGCTGGGGCTGTTCGTGGTGGACGAGGCCCATCACCTAGCCCAATTGAGCAGCAACCGGGGAGTTTACCGCCGGCTGGGGCGCCTCCGAGAAGCACTGGGAAACCCCCTGACGGTGGCGGTGACGGCCACGGCCGACACCCCGACGGCCCAGCGGATAGTCCAAGAGCTTTCCCTCGCGGCGGTAGTCATCGACCGCACGGTTCGGTCCAACCTGCGGGTGAAAGACGCCCGGGGGACCGAGGAGAGGGACAAGGCCAGCTACCTGGCGAGGCTCTGGCGGCTGGGAGAGAAGACGGTGGTCTACGTGAACAGCCGGGACCAGGCGGTCGAGGTAGCCCGGCGCCTGCGTAAGGCGCACCTCTCCGAGAAGGACACTATCGCCTTCTATCACGGCGGGCTGACCCCGGCCCAGCGGGCGATGCTGGAGAACCTCTTCCGGGAGGGAGCCGTCCGGTTCATGGTGGCGACCAGCGCCTTCGGTGAGGGGGTGGATATCCCCGATATCCGCCACGTCGTCCACTATCACCTACCATTTAACGAGATCGACTTCAGCCAGGAGTCGGGGCGTGGCGGGCGGGACGGACAGGAGGCCTGGATCCACCTGCTCTACAACGACCGGGACGTCGAACTTAACCGGCTGATTCTCAAGGCCAAGGCGCCCGACCGGGAAGCCCTCCGCCAAGTCTACCTCGCCCTCGAACAGGTGGCCGCGGCAGGGGCGAGCGACCTTAGCAACGCGGACTTGGCCGGACTGGCCGACGTCAGCGCCGACGCCGTCTCAGCCGCACTGGGCGTCCTCGTCGAGCTGGGGTTGCTGGAGAGGGTCTGGGAGGGCGCCGAGCGCCGCCTTTGCCTGCGCGAGCGACCCCAAAAGAAACTGGACTTAACCACTTCTATCCGGTATAATGAAGGCATGCATGAGCGGGTGGCGTTTGAGGCCTTCCAGACGGTGGCGAGAACGGCTCCCGCTCAAGATTTGCTGGCCATGGTGAACCGGCCGATCGTGCCGGAATGGCCAGGCGAGGAGCGGCTACCGTGAACCTGCGCGAGATCATCCGGGAGATCCCCGATTTCCCGAAGCCAGGCATCAACTTCAAAGACATCACCCCGATTCTGGCCGACGGTCAGGCCCTGCGGTACGTGATCAAGCGCATGGCGGAGCGCTTCCGGGAGGCAGGCGTGGACCGGGTGGTCGGTGTCGAATCGCGAGGCTTTCTCTTCGGCGCCCCCCTCGCCTACGAGTTGGGCTGTGGCTTCGCCCTCGTCCGGAAGCCGGGCAAGCTTCCCTGCGCCGTGGAAAGAGTCGAATACGCCCTGGAGTACGGGACAGACGCCCTGGAGATCCACCGGGACGCCGTCGAGCCCGGCCAGCGCGTCCTGATGGTGGATGACCTGTTGGCGACCGGCGGCACCATCGGAGGAGCAATGGACCTGGTCCAGCGCCTCGGCGGGAACATCGTCGGGGCCGCCTTCGTGATCGAGCTGACCTTCCTGGGCGGGCGGGCCAGGCTCACCGAGCGCGGTGTGAGCGACATTCTGACCCTTGTCACCTACGACGCCGAATAGGCGTAGAGAGAGGAGAGAGCGGCGGGGGGGCGGGGGGGGCACGCCCCCCGGGGCCCCCGGGGCGGGGGCGCAGGGGCAATATTTATTAACCGATTTAT
>JBLNCL010000031.1:0-53038 GCA_050260635.1 Betaproteobacteria bacterium | reverse complement strand
TCCACGTCGTTGAGGGCGAGGTATAGCTCATAAGGATGGGCGTCGGTCCCGCAGTACTCCCGGCCATTGTCGGTGAGGATGGCGTTAACGGTAAGGCCCTTGTCCCGGTAGAAGGGGAGCACGTCGTTGTGGAGGATGGCCACTGAACAGGCGGGGAGCCTCGTGGTGTGCAGAAAGGCGAAAGCGTAGCTGCAGTACGTATCGACCACCGCTTGCAGGTACACCTTGCCGACGCCCTTCAAATGGCCCACGAAGAAGGTGTCCTGGGCCAGGAGTTCGCCAGGGCGGCTGCTTTCTACATGGCGCTCCTTGAAGCAGGGGTTGGCCTTTTCGATCAAAGGCGATCTGTTCAGCGGTGAGTTCTATCGGCCGCCGTCATCTGCGCATCCGCCAACACCTCTGTCCAGCGGGCAAACTCCAGAAAATCTTGAGGAATCAGAAGGAGATTCTGCTGAGCCGTGGAATCATCGCAGTGTAATCGATTACTGAAACCGTTTGCGTAAACGATTCCAGGCCGGTTGGATAGGAGTGAAGCCAGTGGCTACTATTCAGGATGTGGCAAGAAAAGCGCGTGTCTCAACGGCCACGGTGTCCCGGGTCATCAACGAGTCCGGCTTTGTGAGCGAGGAACTGAAAAACAAGGTTAGGCAGGCTTTGAACGAGCTGGACTATCGACCCAACTCCTTCGCCCGGAGCCTGCGCAAGAAGCAGAGCTATCTGATCGGTCTGATGATTTCTGATATCGCCAATCCCTTCTTCACCGCCTTGGTTCGCGGCGTGGAAGATGTGGTGAACGACAGCGGCTTCAATCTCATTCTGTGCAACACCGACGAGATGGAGGAGAAAGAGAGAGCCTACGTCGAGCTTCTGTGCGAGAAGCGCGTCGACGGTGTGATCATGGCGCCTGCGGGGCATTCCCGCGGACACGTCGAGATGTTCCAGCGGTACGGAATCCCCGTGGTGTTTGTCGACCGGGAATTGGAGGGCGTGAAGGTCGACGCTGTACTGCTGGACAACGTCAAGGGCGCCCAACTGGCGACGACCCACTTGATCAGTCTGGGCCACCGGCGTATCGGGGTGATTGCCGGCAGACCTGACATCTCGACCACCTGGGGCAGGCTCGAAGGCTACCGCCGAGCTCTGCATGAGCAGGGAATCGAGTTTTCGCCCGACCTAGTCGTGGGCAGCGACTCGCGCATTGATGGAGGTTACCGCGGGGCCCAAGCGCTGCTGAGTCTGCGAGAACGGCCAACGGCGATCTTTGCCACCAACAACTTGGTGACCATCGGAGCCATGAAGTTCATGAAAGAAACGGGGGTCCGCATTCCCGCAGACATCTCCATAGTCGGCTTCGACGACTTCGAATCTACCTCAATTGTTGACCCGCCATTGACGGTGGTGGCCCAGCCAACGTATCAGATCGGCCAGACTGCCGCTACGACTTTGGTAAAGAGGGTAAAACGGAAAGGAAAACAGGTCCGTCGGATAAAGATTGTGCGGCTGGAACCGGAGCTCGTTATTCGCCAGTCATGTGGAGCCCGGATGTGATGTAACCAGGTGACCGCTTGAAGGAGGTGGCTGTGTCTCCGAACAGTGCTTATCCTGCCGCGCTGGACGCGGAGAACGAACCGAACCGCAGTGAGCCACGGCGACACGTCAGTCACTACCACAAGGGAGGGAAAAGCGCATGAGAAAACGGGCAATCCTGAGCTTGATTGCCGTCATGCTCCTTGTCATCGCCACGGGAGCGCAGGCGAGCGACCTTGCCGCCTGGGGCAAGGCCGTCAAGGCCAAACTCAACGGTACCGAGATTACGGTGGCTATGGCGACCCACCCGTCGACTGAGGCTTTCCAAAAGATGGCCCCGGAGTTCGAGAAGCTCACCGGCATCAGAGTCAAGTGGGACGTCATGGAGGAGATTTACCTGCATGACAAGCTGCTCACGGAGCATGCGGCGGGCACCGGGCGCTACGACGTCGTGATGCTTGACGTGGTCTGGGTCGGCGAGTTTGCCAAGAAGCGCGTGGTTGAGCCACTCAACCAGTTCTTGAGCAACCGCCAGGCTACGCCCGAGTGGTTCGATTATAACGACATCGTGCCTGCCTACCGGAAGGGGCTCGGTGTGTTCGAGGGCAAGGTCTACGGCATTCCGTCTGCAGGCGAATCAGCTTTCATCGCCTATCGCAAAGACCTCTTCGAGAAGTACGGCTATTCGGCGAGCAAGATCAAGACGGTCGATGACCTGCTGGCGGCAGCCAAGTTCTTCAACGGCAAAGAGGAGGGCTTGTACGGCATCTCCATGCGCGGCCGGCGCGGCCATCATATCGACTACGGATGGTTCCAGTTCCTGTACCCCTTTGGTGGTGGCGTCATTGATCCCAAGAATTACAGGCCGACCATCAACTCCGCCGCCAGCGTCAGGTCGCTCGAATACTTTGTGAACCTGATGAAGTACGCCCCGCCGGGCATTGAGAACTTCTCCCACGAGGAAGCGACGACCACGTTCATGCAGGGTAAAGCGGCCATCTGGTTCGATGCCACGGCTCTTGCCCCCTGGATCGAGAACCCTGCCAAGTCCAAGGTTGCCGGCAAGGTTGGCTACCTGCCACCAGTGAGCGGCCCCGGCGGTTCGGCTGCGGCCGTGGCCGGCTGGAATCTGGCCATCTCCACCAAGTCGAGGAAGAAGGACGCCGCCTGGGCGTTCATCGCTTTCATGACGAGCAAGGCAAAGGCCGCGGACTACGTCAACAACGGCGGTGTTGTCACGCGGCTGTCGATTCTGAACTCCCCCGAGTTCGTGGCGCGCTATCCGTACTACCCGCAGATCGTCGCTTCGCTCGATTTGGCCAACGACCTCGTCGAGAAGGGAATCGACTGGCGGCCGCGCATACCTGAATGGCCGCAGATGGGTGAGATCATCGGCCTGAAAGCGTCTTTGGCTCTCACCGGGCAGTTGACGCCGAAGCAAGCTTGTGACGAGGCGGAGAAGGAAGTCCGCACGCTGTTGGCCAGCAAGGGCTACCTCAAATAGGCAGCAGTCAGCGAGGAGGGGACGGATACTTGAGGGCCGTCTCCTCCTCGCCCTGATTCGCACATCTGCAGGTGGTGACGATGGTGCCCAGACTTCCCAGGTCGCTTAGCAGCAACTCCCCACTCCCGTGGGTTACCCCGGCGGTCATCTTGCTGTTCTCCATCACGATCGTGCCGACTGTCTTCCTTTTCTTTACCAGCTTCCATGCTTGGGAGCTGGGGTATCCGTGGGAAGAACGGGTCTGGCTGGGGCTGCAGAACTACGCGACCATCTTCACCAATCGAGAATTCCTGCATGCAATCCTAGTCACGGCCGTGTATACTGCCGTTTCCGTGAAACTCGAGTTCGTCTTGGGGTTCGCCATAGCTCTCTATTTGAGTCAAGAGCGGCTCCGACTGCGGTCCTTGATGATCGGCGCACTCATCATCCCCATGACAGTCACCCCTTCGATTGCGGGTCTTATCTGGCGCCTGTACTTCAATCCCAACTACGGCATTGTCAACTACTTCCTGAGAACCCTGTTGGGTCTGTCGCCTAACTGGTACGGCTATCACCTCGCGTTAACTTCGGTCATCCTGGTCGACGTCTGGCAGTGGACGCCTTTTGTCGCCCTCATCTTGTTAGCCGGCCTCAGCGCCCTTCCCCGGTCTCCGGTCGAGGCAGCGATGGTGGACGGCGCGTCACGCTGGCAGGTGTTGTGGCACGTGACCATCCCGTTGCTCAAGCCCATCCTGCTGATTGCCTTACTGCTGCGTACGATGGATGCACTGAAAATGTTCGACGTAGTGTTCGCACTTACCGGCGGAGGGCCAGCCGATGCCACGGAGCTCTTGTCCATGCACGTCTACCGGACAGGCTTTTACTCGACAGGCATGGTCGGTCTAGCTTCAGCCATGGCTGTGGTCCTGCTCGTGATCATAACGGTCTTGAGCCAGTTGTACATCCGCCTGCTGGGCGGCGGGAAGGAGGGTGAGTGAAGGATGACGGCACGCCGTAAGTGCGCGAAGTGGACCCAACACACGGCCATGTTTGTCACCGGGCTACTCATCCTTGGGGTATTCCTCTTTCCCTTCGTCTGGATGGTGCTGATGTCATTCAAGACGCGGCTGCAGACGTTTGCCATACCTCCGGTTTGGGTTTTCAGGCCCACGCTCGAGAATTATCGTGACCTTTTTGCCCGTGACTTTTTCGGCACCTACTTCAAGAACAGTCTCCTCACTGTGACTGGGTCGGTGCTCTTGTCGCTGGTGATTGCTGCGCCTGCAGCGTACGGGTTGGCCAGGCTGGAATTCCGCCGCAAGAAGGATGTGGCATTCTACATCTTGAGCGTTCGCATGGCGCCTGCCATTGCCGTGGTCATCCCGTATTTCTTGATCGGGAGTCTGACGGGCCTTCTCGATACCCACATCATCCTCATCATTGCCTACTTGTCTTTCAATGTGCCGTTCGCCGTTTGGATGCTCAAGGGTTTCATGGCGGAGATTCCTGTGGACGTCGACGAAGCCGCCATGATTGACGGGTGTTCACGCTTCCAGGCATTCTGGAGGTTGATCCTGCCCCTGACGGCGAACGGACTCGCAGCGACAGCCATCTTGTGCACCATCCAATCTTGGAACGAGTTCACGTTTGCGCTCTTCCTGACCACTACCAAAGCACGTACGCTGCCCACCATCGTGACGCAGTTCCTGACTTTCCAGGGCGTGGTGTGGGGTGAAATGTCCGCTGCAGCCACCATCACTACCATCCCGGTGGTGCTTTTTGCTCTCTTGGTGCGCAAGCACCTCATCAGCGGACTGACCTTCGGTGCGATCAAGGAATAGCGAGACATACAGTGGGAGGAAAGACCGATGTCAACGGAGATGACCAGAGCCAACCTCATATCTCCCGAACAGATAGTACTTGAACGTGCCACCATTCCTTCCCCGGGGCCGGGCCAAGCCTTGTTGAAAGTGGCCGTGGCTGGAATTTGCGGCTCAGACATTCATGCATACTTTGGGAAGCATCCGTTCATCAGTTGCCCCGTCGTACCCGGGCATGAGTTCGCAGGCACAGTGGTGGCGGTCGGGCCGGGCGTGCGCCCAGACCTGGTGGGGCAAAGAGTGACGGCGCTTCCCTCCCTGGTCTGCGGCGAATGCTTCAACTGCCGGACTGGCCGTTTCAACATTTGTCGCAGCCTGCGGGTGATTGGCTGTCAGGCGGATGGCGCCATGGCGGAGTACGTTGCCGTACCGGCCGACAAAGTTCTTCCCCTTCCGGAGGAAATGAGCTTTGCCGAGGCTGCACTCGTTGAACCACTGGCCGTGGGCGTTCACGCCGTGCGGCGGGCGGGCTCGGTGGCTGGGCAGCGGGTCGTAGTCACAGGGGCCGGCACCATCGGGCTCTTGGTGATGCAGGTGGCGAAGGCTTATGGAGCGGCGGAAGTGACGGTATCGGACCTCGTGGACTTCCGGCTGAGGCTGGCCGAGGAACTGGGGGCCGACCAGACTGTCGACGTCAGGCAAAGGTCCCTGGTCAACTGGGCGCAACAGCGGTACGGGTCTGACGGGGTCGATGTGTCCTTTGAGTGCGTAGGCGTGGAGTCCACGGTCAACGACGCCATCCTGATCGCGCGAAAGGGCAGCAAAGTCGTGATAGTGGGCGTGTTCGAAGAAGACGTGAAGGTGAAGATGGGTCTGGTGCAGGACAAGGAGATTGAGCTCATAGGAACGCTGATGTACACCCGCGAGGACTACGCCGAAGCTCTGCGCCTGCTGCGACGGGGCGCGGTCCGGGCGCTTCCCCTGGTGACACACCGCTTCCCGCTTTCCCAGGTGGCGGAGGCCTTCCGCACGATCAAGGAAGAAAAGGACAAAGCGGTGAAAGTGTTGCTGGAAATCGAGTGACGATGTGGTGTTGAGATGGCTGACGTAATCTGCCTTGGTGAATTGCTGATCGACTTCATCTCCACCCGGCGCGGGTGTGGGCTGGCGGGGGCTCCCGGATTCCGCAAAGCGCCGGGCGGCGCACCGGCGAATGTGGCGGTGGGACTGAAACGCCTCGGGGTGTCTGCTGGGTTTATCGGCAAAGTCGGAGCCGACGAGTTCGGGCGCTTCCTGTACGGAGTCTTGGCCAAGGCGGGAGTGGAGGTTTCCCATCTGTACTTCGAACGTGACGCGCTCACCACCCTTGCGTTTGTCAGCCTGGGCGCCGATGGCGAGCGAGAGTTCATGTTCTACCGCAACCCCGGAGCAGACACCCTGCTCACTGCCGCGGAGATCCCCGCTGACTATCTGAGCAGCGCCAAGATCTTTCATTTCGGTTCGATCACGCTGATTGCGGAGCCGGCCCGCTCTGCGACTCTGGCGGCCGCTAAGCTGGCCAGTGATGCGGGGCTACTGGTTTCCTACGACCCCAACTTGCGCCTGCCGTTGTGGCAGTCGGCGCAAGCGGCGCGCGAGGGCATCCTCCGCGGCTTGCCTTATGCCCACCTGCTGAAAGTAAGCCGGGAGGAACTGGACTTCTTGGCGCGGTCCCCGGACGACAGCACATCCGGTTCCAGAGTGGTGCCGGGCGATGAGGGTGCTCGCGCTTTGTTGGCGCGGTACCCCGGCCTGCAGGTGGTGCTCGTCACAGAGGGGGCAGCAGGCTGCACGGTCGTCGGCCGCAACTGGGCCGTAACGGTGGATGGTTTCGACGTTGAGGCTGTGGACACCACCGGCGCAGGCGACGCCTTCGTCGCAGGGGTTTTGGCGATGCTCCTGGAACGGACCAGCACGGGGTCAAGCAGCGCCAGGGAGCGAGTACGGCCTTCCGACCAGCTCACCGCCCTATCGCCCGCGGACTGGACTGAGATTGCGCGGTTTGCCAACGCGGTCGGGGCGCTTGCCGTAACGAGGAAGGGCGCGATTCCGGCACTGCCCACGAGGAAGAGGGTGCGGCAGTTGCTGAAGGAGGAGGCATAATCCATGCGGGCCGCAGTGCTCTACGGACCCCGAGGCCTCAGGCTGTCCGATGTTCCGGTACCTGAACCCGGGCCCGGGGAGGTGCTGGTCAGAGTCAGGGCGTGCGGCGTGTGCGGCACGGACGTACACATCGTGGCAGGGGAGGCCCCTGCTTCACCGCCGGTGATTCTTGGACATGAATACGCCGGTGAGGTGGTGGCGGTTGGACCCGGGGTGGCTCGCCTGAGGGCCGGCGACCGGGTGGTCGTGGATCCGAATATCACGTGCGGCCAGTGCCCGTCATGCCGGGCGGGCCGGCCACATCTCTGTCAGAATCTCAAGGCGCTTGGCGTCACGCTGGACGGTGGATTTGCCGAGTACTGCGCTGTTCCGGCAGCGCAGGCTTATCAGCTTGCACCGCGACTGAGTTATGCCGAAGCTTCTCTGGTCGAGCCGGTGGCTTGCTGCCTGCACGGCATTGACCTGGCGGCAGTCCGCGCCGGAGACTCGGTGGTGATTTTCGGCGCCGGGTCCATTGGCTTGATCCTCCTGCAGTTGGCCCGACTCAGGGGCGCTGGTTTTGTGGTGGTGAGTGAACCTGCTGCCGGCAAGCGTGAACTCGCCAGGCGCCTGGGCGCCGATGCCATCCTCGATCCGTCAGATGCGGACCCTGTGGCCGCCGTCCGGGAACTGGTGCCCGATGGACCGCGGGTGGTTATCGAAGCTGTCGGCCGCGGGGAGACGGTGGTGCAGGCCGTCGAGGTCGCAGGCTACGGCGCCACGGTGCTGCTGTTCGGAGTGTGTCCTGAGCGCCTACAGGTGCCGGTCGAGCCATATGCCGTGTATCGCAAGGAACTGCGCATTCAGGGCGCCTTCATTAATCCCTTCACGTTTGCCCGGGCCATCGACTTGCTGGAGCACGGCAGACTCGACGTTGGTTCACTCATCACCCACCGCCTGCCACTGGACGAGATTTCTGAGGCACTCTCGTCCAAGCTCCGACAGGATGCAGTCAAGGTGATCGTGGAGACCTAGAGTTGCGCCGTTGGCCAACCGGAAAAAGAAAAGCGGTGGCACTACGCTGCATGCTCTGCGACGAACTGGCTGCGACTGAAGCTGAATCACAAGGGTAGGGGGGAGAATGTGCCACCGCTTGATGTATTGGGTTGTTCTCTGTTGCCATGGTAGCATGCCGACAAGCGGTGTACAAGCCTCAATGTGCTTAGAGCAGCGGGCAGAAGCCATAGATCGGCTTATAGCTCAAGCTACGGAAGGCCCGGTCAGGGGGCCACTCAGACACAACTGACCAGCAGGACGCACAACTCGCACGCGCCGGGAGGTATCCTGCTCGACGCTTTGGGGGTGGGCCGGAGCGGGAAGGGTATCTGCTAGAGGCTCAGCAAGAGCCTGCCGTAACCGACGATGCGCTGCCCCCGTTTCTCGCCCACCAGAGGCCATTCCTCTTCCGCTACCGCCTTGTGGTACGACGAGGCGTTGAGAAACCGTATCGCTTCAGCCGTGACAGAGACTACTAACCCACCATGGGTGACATCCGCCCTGCCATCGGACAGAAACACGAGGTCGCCCGGGGTCAACTCGGTTGCCGGCAGCGGTCGATAGTTGTAGCGAAACAGTTCCGCCATGTTCGCATCTTCTGCCGTTCTGCCGCCCCCGATCGAGAAACGCATCCCAGGGACCACCTGCTTGTAGGCCCAGGTGATGAGCCCCGAACAGTCGAATGAGTCTGGGCCGCGACCGCCGAGCACATATGGCGCACCAACTTTGGACAATGCCACGCTCAGCGCCGCACTGGCTTGGTCGTCGCTCAGCGGGATCTGGTCAACCTGTGCGAGACATCCGGCGGCCAGCAGCGTCAGCGCGATGATGGCGCACACGAAGACACCGCGACGCAAAGAGTGTCGGATTCCGCGGACTCCAGCTCGCCCGCACAACGCAGGATCACCACCTGGGGTGCCGTGTGGTGGACCACGCTCACGCCGACCACCTGGGAGTTGAGCCGCCATTTCCATGATAGCATAGCCTCCCGTCCCGCGGGGCGTCCGCTGCGCCATCTACCCTGGCGCGACTGGGGCACATACATTATAATGAGGGTGATATATACATCATGTAGGCGGTGAGACCGTGGCCCTCAAACGCAAGCAGGTCTACTTGGATCCGGCCAGTGACAGGCTCCTCAAGAAATGGGCGGCGGAGAAGGGGGTCTCCGAAGCTTTCCTGATTCGGGAGGCGGTGGACGCCTACGTAGCGAGGCTCGAGCGAGAAGAAGGCGGCGGTGAGGCAGCCGACCCCCTGCTCCAGTTGGTGGGGATGCACAAGGGCGCCATCCCTCCGGACCTGGCCACCGCGCACGACCGCTACCTGGAGCGGAAGGACGGCCGATGAAGGTCTACGTCGACACTTCCGCCTGGATATCCCTGGTGGCCGAGCGTGAGCCGCACCACGCCGCCGTGGCAGAGGCGTGGGGCGCCCTTCTGGGCCGAGGGGTGGTGCCGGTGACTTCGAGCGACGTCGTGTCCGAGACCATCACCCGTCTCCGCTACCATGCCGGTCATGCCGTTGCCCTGCGCTTCTATGAGCTCCTCGCGGAGGCAGTACGAAAAGAGCGCTTGGTGCTCCGTTGGGTGGACGCCGCGCTATTCGAGCAGGCCTGGCGCATCTTCCGGGACTACCGCGACCAGGAGTTCTCCATGGTGGACTGCACCAGCTTCGCCCTCTGCCGCCGCGAGAGAATCACCCAAGCCTTGACCCTCGACCACCATTTCCGGGTGGCTGGGTTGGAGGTCATCCCCGGGCCTTAGGGGATCCGTCTGCGTCGGCCGACGCGGCCCCTCCCGGGGCCATGCAGCCAAGACCGATAGAGAGGAAACCGCAGGTGCCGGCGTTAGTATGCCGGCGAGGGAAGGCGAAATGTACCTCGTCGGCATCGACGTCGGCACCACCAATTGGAAGGTCCTGGCGTACGACCTGTAGGGGCGGCCGGTGGCGGCCTTCCGCACGCCGTGCCGGGTCCACGAGGGCGGGTCACGGGAGCGGCGGCGGAGCTGACGGGCTGCCGGCCGGGACGCCGGTCTGCACCGGGGGCCACGACCACCTCTGCGGGGCGCTGGCGGCGGGCGTGTCCACGACGGGCTCTCCATCGGCTGCCACGTGGTGCGGGGGCGCTATTACCTCCTCGGCACCATCACCACGGCCGGGGGCGTGGTCGAGTGGGTCGAGGACCTGATGGCGGGGGCAGCGCCGTCGGGCTGCGAGGGGTTGCTCTTCCTGCCTCACCTGCGCGGCACTAGCGTGCCGGTGGACCCGTTCTCCCGCGCCGCCTTCGTCGGCCTGACCGCGGCGCACACCCTCCCACGCCTCGTCCGGGCAGCGCTGGAGGGCACCTGCCACGAGCTCCGCGCCGTGCTGGAGCGCTTGGAGGAGGCGGCGGGTGCTGGTAGCCGGCCGGGCGGGCCGGTGACGGCCATCGGCGGGGCGGTGAGGAACCCCTTCTGGCTCCAGTTGAAGGCACGCAGCACGGGTTCTCGGGGCGGCCAAGCTCAACTACTACACCGCACTCGCGGCGACGGCGACTCACGCCGTCCGGGAGGCGATGGCTGCCGAGCCCGGGCTGCTCCTGCCCGACTTGTCGCAGCGGGCGGAACAGGCCATCGCACGCGAGACGGCCCACGTCCTCACCGTGCTCGGAAGCGGAAGCCGGGCGGGCCGAACGGACCAGACGGGCGGCGGCTCATGATTGGCACTGTCACTTTGAACCCCGCCCTCGGCAAGCTCATCCTCCTCGACCGGTTCGCGCCCGGTGCGGAGGCGCACGCTGCCGCGGTCACCGAGGTGGCGGCCGGGAAGGGCATCAACGCCTCCCGCATGGTGCAGCGGCTGGGCGGCGAGACGGTGGCTTTTTGGGTCTGCGGCGGGTTCACCGGCGAGCGGATGCGGAGGATGCTGGCGGCCGAAGGCATTCCCCAGCAGCCGCTCCGGGTGGGGGGAGAAGTGCGCACCAACTACACCCTGGTGGAGGAGGGGGCCGGAGGGCGGGCGACCAGGGTTTTCGAGCCGGGACCCGAGCTCAGCGCAGAGGAGAGCCGGCGGATATGCCAGCTTGATGCGGGAGGCGGGGGCGAAGGGGGTCAGGACCGTCCTCCACCCGGGGGGAGGCCCTGCGTGACGGGCTGAGCGCCGGCGGTTCCTGGTCAAGTGCAATGCGGAGGAAGCCTGGCAGGCGACGGGGGTGGCGGTGGCAGGTGTGCCGTCGGCCCTGGAGGCGGCGGGGCGGTTGCGGGCCGCCGGGGCGACCATCGCCGTCGTGTCGCTGGGAAGGCAGGGGGCGGTTCTGGTGGCGGAGGGGGAGAGGTGGAGCGCGTTGCCGCCTGCAGTGCGAGAGGCAAATCCCGTGGGGTCGGGGGATTGCCTGGTGGCGGGGTTGGCGGTGGGGCTGGCGCGAGGCTGGCCGCTGGCCGAGGGTTTGCGGTGGGGGGTGGCGGCCGGGGCAGCCAACGCGGCGGTCTGGACGCCGGCGGGGTGCAGCCGGGAGGAGGTGGAACGGCTCGTTCCGCAGGTGCGGGTGGCGCGGCCGCCTGAGGATAGTGGGCGGTGAAGGCTTAGTCGCTTAAGGAAGGAATAGGCAACGCTGCCCGCTATAACGGGGGTAGGCTCGATTCTGGGAGACAGACTCCCACGATGGAGGGAAGGGTATGAAAAGTGCAAGGCTGTTAGGTACCCTCGTGTTGGCGTTGTTGCTTGTGACCGTCACCTCGGCCGTCCTCGCCGCCCCCAGCGGGAAGCTGGAGATCTTCTCGTGGTGGGCCGGGGATGAAGGCCCCGCACTCGAGGCCCTGATCGACCGCTATCAGAAGCTTTACCCGGAGGTCAAGGTCATCAACGCGACGGTCACCGGAGGGTCGGGGGTCAACGCCCGGGCGGTCTTGAAGACCCGGATGCTGGGCGGCGACCCGCCTGGTACCTTCCAGGTCCACGCCGGTCAGGAGCTCATCGGCACCTGGGTGGTCTCCAAGCGCATGGAGGATCTCACTCCCCTGTACAACCAGGAGGGCTGGCGGAAGGTCTTTCCGGAAGGCCTGCTCAAGCTCCTCAGCACCAAGCAAGGCATCTGGTCGGTACCGGTGAACATTCATCGCTCCAACGTCCTGTGGTACGTCCCGGCCAACCTCCAGAAGTGGGGGGTCAAGGTCCCGGCGACCTGGGAGGAGTTCCTGGCCATCGCCCCGTCCCTGCAGGCGAAGGGCGTGGTCCCGCTGGCCCTGGGGGAGAACTGGACGGTCAACCACCTTTGGGAGAGCGTGGCCTTGGCCAAGCTCGGACCCGATAAGTGGCAGGACCTGTGGAGCGGAGACCTGGCCTGGACCAGTCCGGAGGTCCTGGAGGTCTGGCGCCTCTTCGGCCGCGTCCTCGAGTATGTGAACAAGGGCCACGCCTCGCTCTCCTGGCAGCAGGCCACGGACATGGTCGTGAAGGGCCAGGCGGCCTTCAACATCATGGGCGACTGGGCGGCGGGCTACATGACCACCACGCTCAAACTCGAGCCCGGCAAGGGCTACGGCTGGGCGCCGTCCCCCGGCACCAAGGGCGTCTTCATGATGCTCTCGGATTCCTTCGGGCTGCCGGTGAAGTCGCCCAACCGGGAGGCGACGCTGGCCTGGCTCCGGATGCTCGGCAGCCGCGAGGCCCAGGATATCTTCAACCCGCTCAAGGGCTCGATCAGCGCCCGGGTGGACAGCGACCTCTCCAAGTACAACGCCTACCTGCAGAGCGCGGCCAAGGACTGGCAGCGTGACGTCATCGTCGGCAGCCTGGTCCACGGGGTGGTCGCCAACGAGCGGTTCATGAACGACTTCGCCACGGTCATGGAGATCTTCCTCAGCACCCGCAACGCTGAAGCCGCCGCCAACGCGGCCCAGGCCCTGGCCATCCAGGCCGGCATCGCACGGTAATCTCTCCGCCGGGAGGTGGCGCCCCGTCTGCTGCGGCGGGCGGGGCGCCAGGCTCCTGACGGCCGAGGAGGGGTCGGGCCGATGCGTTCATCCCGAGACCGGTTCTGCGCTGTCCTGGTGCTGCTGCCATCGCTGGTGCTGGTGGGCATCTTCGTCTACGGCTTCATCGGGCAGACGCTCTATGTCTCCACCACGGACTGGGGGCGGGGAGCCCAGGCTGCCCTGGCGGTGAACCCGCAACTCCACCCGGTCGGCCTGGCGAACTACCGCGAGCTCTTCACCGGTTTCCTGGACCTGCGCTTCCGTCAGGACCTGGTAAACATGTTCTTCTTCACGCTGCTCTTCGTCGGGGCCTCCCTCTTCTTGGGGCTGCTCTTTGCCACGCTCCTGGATCAGCAGATCTGGGGGGAGGGGCTCTTCCGGACCATCTTCCTCTTCCCCATGTCCCTCTCCTTCGTCGTCACCGGAACCATCTGGCGCTGGCTGCTCCAGCCCCAGGGCGGGGTGAACGCCCTGCCCACCCTGGTCGGGCTGCCGCCCGGCCGCTTCCTCTGGCTCAGCGAGCGGGGTCAGACGCTCATCTTCAACTACCAGACCCTCTGGCACTACCTGTCGGTGGGGGCGGCCGTGGTGCTGCTCGCCGGCGCGGCGTTTTACCTGGCCCGTCGCCGTCGGTGGGCGGCGGTGGCGCTCGGGGTCCCGGGTGTGGTCCTCGCGCTCTGGGCCTGGTCGGGGCGGGCCGCCGCTCTCCACCTCTTGCCTTTCCCCGAAACGCACGGGCTGAGCCTGGCGTTGATCGGCGTGGTGCTGGCGGCCACCTGGCAGATGGCCGGCTACACCATGGCGTTGTACCTGGCGGGTCTGCGCACCATCCCGGACGACCTGCGGGAGGCCGCCCGGGTGGATGGCGCCAACCGGTGGCAGGTCTACCGCCACGTGGAGTTGCCGCTGCTTCTGCCCATCACCTGGAGCGCCGTCATCATCCTGGGGCACATCGCGCTGAAGATCTTTGATCTGGTGCTCGCCTTGGCGGGGACCGACAACGCTCCCACCAGCGTGCCGGCGATCTCCATGTACTTGACCACCTTCCGCGGCAACCAGTTCGCCAAGGGGGCTTCCATCGCCGTCGTGCTGCTCGTGACGGTGTCCTTCCTCATCATCCCCTACCTCGTCAGCTCCGGAAAGGAGGCGGGTGGGGAGTGAGACGACCGTCGCCGCGCCGCCCAGCCGGCGGGACGAGAGCCCTGGCCCTGGCCTTGGTGGTCTTCTTCGCCCTGCTCTATCTCGTCCCGGTCTACCTGACGGTGATCACGAGCCTCAAGGCGCCATCCGAGATCAACCTGCTCACGGCGTGGCGTCTCCCGTCCCGCCCGTTCTGGGAGAGCTATGCCATCGCGTGGCGGAAGTTCGCCCCTAGCCTGAAAAACAGCTTCGTGCTCGCCATCTCCGCTACCCTGCTCTCGGCCGCGCTCGGGTCGATCAACGGCTATGCCCTCTCCAAGTGGGACATCCCCGGCGCCAGGGTGATTCTTCCCTTGCTGATCTTCGGCATGTACGTGCCCTACCAGAGCATCCTCATTCCGCTCTTCCAGTTCCTGCGGGGCGTGGGGCTCTACGGCGGCCTGCCGGGGCTCATCCTGGTCCACGTGGTCTACGGGCTGCCCATCACGACGCTTCTCTTCCGCAACTTCTACGTCGCCATCCCGGACGAACTTTTGGCGGCGGCCGCCATCGACGGGGCGGGGTTCTTCCGCATCTTCCGGTCGCTGATCGTGCCGCTCTCGGGGCCGCCCTTCGTGGTGGTCGTGATCTGGCAGTTCACGCAGATTTGGAACGAGTTTCTCTTCGCCGTGACGCTGACCCAGCCGGGGGCTCAGCCGATCACGGTGGCGCTGGCCAACCTGGCGGGCGGGGAGGCGGTCTCCTGGAACCTGCCCATGGCCGGTTCCATCCTGGCGGCGCTGCCGACTGTGCTCGTCTATGTCTTGCTCGGCCGGTACTTCATCCGGGGTCTCCTGGCCGGGGCGCTGAAGGGTTGAAGGCCGGCGTGGGAGGAACGCTTCGTCCGCGGTCCGTACATGCACCATGTGGCCGCCGTACACGGCCAGGTGGCGCCGGCGCTCTACGAGGCCTGCCGCTACATCCCCGGGCTTGCGCCGGACCCGGTCGAGCCGTCAGCCGCGGAGATCGAGGCCTGGCTGCGGGGCCGGTGAGCGGCGGATCAGCCATGGGCGACCCAGGCATGTGCGTGACGGGTCGCCAGGCTGGGCGATTGCAGCCTGAGTCAACTACCTCACCGGTGGCCCCGCCGACGTGCCTCCAGGTGGATGCGCTTCCATTTCTCCTTCTCCGCAAGCTGGGCCCTTTGGTCCTGCCTCCGTTCCAGGTAGGCCAACTCCTTTTGGAGCTTGAGATAGCTCTCGTAGCGGGCGGGATCCAGGGAGCCGTCCTCCAGGGCCTGCCGGACGGCGCACCCGGGCTCCTCAGCATGGCAGCAGTCGCCGAACCGACACCGTTCGGCCAGCCGAGCCACGTCAGAGAAGGCCTCGTCCAGCCCCTCCTCCGTCGTCCAGAGCTGCAGCTCACGCATGCCAGGGGTGTCGATGACCAGCCCGCCCCCGGGCAGGCGTACAAGTTCGCGCCGGGTGGTGGTGTGGCGCCCCCGGTCATCGGAGCGGCGGACTTCTCCGGTCGCCTGTATCTTCTGGCCACAGAGCCGGTTGATCAGCGTGGACTTGCCGACTCCCGAAGAGCCGAGGAAAGCGACCGTTCGACCGACTTCCAGGTACCGGAGGAGAGCGTCCAGCCCTTGGCCAGTCGCCCCGCTCACTGGGTGGACCGGGACGCCGGCCGCCAGCAGACCCAGTTCTGCCGCCTTCGCTTCCACGTCGGGGCAGAGATCGGTCTTGTTGAGCACGATCACCGGGGTAGCCCCGCTCTCCCACGCCATGACGAGGTACCGCTCGAGCCGGCGGGGGTTGAACTCGTTGGTCAGGGCGCTGACCAGGAAGATGGTATCCACGTTGGCTGCTACCACCTGTTCCTCGGTGGTCTCCCCGACCACTTTGCGCGAGAACCGGCTATGACGGGGCAGGACGCCGTGGATGACGGCCTCGCCTCCTGGCAGAAGGCTCGCTGCTACCCAGTCGCCGACCGCCGGAAAGTCCTGCCGCCCCCGGGCGGTGTGCCGAAACTTACCCGATACTCGAGCGAGCACCTCGCCTTGCTCGGTGTAGAGGCTGTAGAGGTGTTGAGACTCGGAGGCTACGCGGGCTGGGACGCACCCCCGGGTGACATAGGGGGCGAACGCCTGGTCTTGCTCTGGCCGCCATCCGAAGTCGGTCAAGAAAGACGATGCCATGAGCGTATCCCTCCTTGAGCCGGGTCGGCGCAGTCCACGAGCGCAACCGCCCCCTCTGGGGCCGGCCGGTGTCGCGGCGCGAGGTTCGATTCTCACTGCTGAGGTCTCCTTTCATCCCACATGTTACCAGTTGGACGCAGTAAGCCCCGGGCAGCCGATTCTGCCCGGGGCTCGCAAGGAGGCCTCAGCGCGAGGATGCGGAGGGGCTACCGCCGAATCCAGGCGAGCGAGGACAGAACGCAGCCGCGCCGGAAAGGACGCCTCATTGCCGACATCTGCCTCACTCCCTTCGCAAGAGATCAAGCCTAGCGTACCACGGGGTTGCCGAGGGCGTCAAGCAAGTCTTACCAACCGAAGCTTTGCCCGCGAGCCGCGTCGGCAAAGGGTGACATACGAACATTTGTGTGGTATAATTGCGTCATACTGGCTGCTGACAGGAGGACTTTGAGCGCCACCCGGAACGAAAGTGCGTGATGAGATGGCAGAGATGACCTTGACCCGACAGCAGGCTCGTCATTTCCTTTTGGCCCATCAGAGCTTGTGGCCACCCCGCCAATTGAAGGGCAGGTCCGGCATACTGAGCTACATTCGCCGGGTTGGCTGCATTCAGTTCGACCCATTGAACATCGTCGGCCGCAATCCGGAGCTAGTGCTCCAAGCCCGCATCTCCGACTTCAGGCCCGCGATGCTTGAGGAACTGCTGTACGAGACCCGCCAGCTCCTGGACGGATGGGACAAGATGATGGCCATCTACCCCACTGAGGATTGGCCCTACTTCCGGCGTTATCGGGAAGCTGCCCGGCGCAGACTCACCGATCCATCCCGGCCTGTTGTCTCCGCCTTGGATGAAGTCCGAGCGGCAATTCGTGAGCGAGGTCCACTATCTTCGCTCGACCTGCCTCATGGACAGACGGTGGACTGGCCGTGGGCGCCAACACGATTGTCTAGGGCCGCCCTGGAGAGCATGTACTTCTGGGGGGAGCTGGTGATTGACCATAAGGTGAACACCAGGAAAGTCTACGATTTCGCCGACCGCCATCTGCCTGAAGAGTTGCTGTCTGCTCCGGATCCGAATCGGACGGAAGAGGACTATCACGACTGGCACATACGCAGACGCATTGGAGGCATTGGTCTGCTGTGGGGCCGCTCCGGTGACGCTTGGCTGGGCATAGCCGGCATCAAGAGCAAGGAGCGCAAGGCAGCTCTGACTCGGCTAGCGAACCGCGGCAAGGTCATTTCCGTCAACGTGGAAGGGATCGAAGAGCCACTATACCTGAGAAGCGAGGACCGCCCCTGCCTGGAAAGTGTACTGAGATGCAGCGACCAGGGGTCACAGGCTGCCATCGTGGCGCCGCTGGATAACCTGCTGTGGGACCGGCGATTGGTGAAAGAGATCTTTGCCTTCGACTACCGGTGGGAGGTCTACAAGCCGGCCGGCGACCGCCGATATGGCTACTACGTGCTGCCTGTTCTACAAGGCGACCGATTCATAGCTCGGTTTGAACCGGGAAGGGACAAGAAGAACCAGGCGTTGATCATCAACAAGTGGTGGTGGGAGCCGGGGGTCAGACAGTCCAGGCGGATGCGCTCGGAGCTGAACGACTGTTTCGGCAAGTTCCTGCAGTACCTCGGCGCTGATACCCTCCGAATTGAGCGTGAGGCTGCGGACCAAGCCGACCTGGGATGGCTGGGCCGTTGACGGCCGTGGCCGGCCCTTGATTCGCTTGTAGGAGCGATGAAGAACGCCGTCCCGTCTGAATGGCCTGCCGGTGTACATGATCGGGATTGAGGATCTGTCCTGCAATGCGCTTCCTCACCCGGCGCTCTCGAGGGTGCTGCCGCTGGACTGGACGAGTCCCACGTCGCGGGCGACCTCCTGCACCAGACGCTCGATGCCGTCCTCGGTCAGGTATTTCGTGCGCAGGAGGTTGTGCTTCGCATCGAACTCCTCCCACCGGTCGGTCAGGATTTCGAGCCCGAGTTCTGCGGCCTGGTGGGCAAAGAGCGTCCCGGGATAAGGGGTGGTGAAGGAGAGGAGAATTCTGGCCCCCAGCCCCCGCAGGAGTCGCATGAAGTCCTTCGTCTCCCGGATGGTCTCCTCCGTGTCTTCGGGGAAGGGGATCATGAAGGAGGCCGCCACTTCGATGCCGTTCTGCACCGCCGCCTGGACAGCCCTGAGCACCTGGTCTTTGCGGATGCCTTTGACTGAGTCCAGGATGTTCTGAGCGCCTGACTCCACCCCGAACTGAATGGCCTGGCAGCCTGCTCTCGCCAGCTCGGCCAGGAGCGGTTCGTCAACCAGGTCGGCTCTGGTCGAGCAACCCCAGGCCGGCAGCTCCGGGAGGGCTTGCAGCCGGCTGAGCAACTCTCGCACCCAGCGGCGGTCCAGGGTAAACAGGTCGTCGGAGAAGAAGATGTAGGTCGCCCCGTACTTCTCCATAAGCATTTGGACTTCGGCCACCACCTTGGCGGCCTGGCGGGCCCGTCGCTTGCCGTTCCAGAGCGAAAAGGCGGCACAGAAAGGGCATCTGAAGGGGCAGGCGCCGCGGGAGGTGAGGACGGTCCAGGGGTTCGCGTAGAGTTCCAGAGGAAGAAGGTCCCTGGCCGGGTAGGGCAGGGTGTCGGGATCGAGCAGCTCCCTCGGCTCATTCAGCCTCACGGTGCCGCTGTCCTTGAACGCCAGCCCCTTGATCCCGCGGAAGTCGCGGCTACCTTCCGCCACCCGGCGAGCGAGCTCGGACATGGTGACCTCGCCCTCGCCGATGACCACGCCGTCGACGCAGTCTTCGGCCAACGCCTCGGCGGGAAGCAGAGTGGGGTGGGGTCCGCCCAAAATCGTCACGGTATCGGGCGACAGCTCTTTCACCCGCCGGGCGATCGCTAAGGCGTTAGGATAGGTCTCGGTGTAAGCCGATATCCCGACGATGACCGGTTTGTCCACCTCGACCAGCCGGTCCACTCTTCTCAAATTCAGTCCGCTGACGTTGAAATCGACCGCCGCGACGTCGTGGCCGTCCTGAGCCAGGGTGGCGGCAAGGTAGGCCAAGCCCAGAGGCGGACTGAGCCGGGCATGCGGGCTCGGACGATGGACTGGCGAATTGACAAGTGCAACCCTCACGCCAACTGACCCCCAGCACCCGTGTAGATGGCAGGTGAGGCGTTCTTCAGCAGAACGCCTCACCTCGTCTCATGCGGTAATCGCCTTTTCCGCTTGTTCGAGTCGTTCGCCAATCACCTGGGCCACGCGTGCTGCTCGAGCGAAGTACGCCCCTTCCTCTGGCAGCGCTTCTCCGATCGCTCGTTGGAGCGCCGCATCGCCGAGGACTTCGCCTACCCACTGGGCGAGCGCGCCAAGGTCCAGGTAGTGAATGCGCTCGCCGCCGCACCCGCGCAGAAAGTGGTAGACCTCGCGCAGGCTGTAGAGGGAAAGCGGCATGTTGCCCACCCCGGGCGAGGACTCGTAGCCCATGAGCCGTTCGTCGTAGCCGACTTCGGCGAGCAGCCGCATGGCAGCTTCCTTGGAGAGTTCGGGCCAGTCAGCCACCGCGTCACTTCCCCAGTCTGCCGTGATGCTCGAGCTCCTCGGCCACGTGGCCCAAGCCGAGCTCTTCGAGGGTTTCCCTCGTTGGCCAGCCGGTATCTGCATCCCAGCCTTCGAACTTGTAGTACTTCGTCTTCCACTCTTCGAACTTCTTCTTGTCGAGCACCCGCCCGAGGCAGTCGCTGAACTTCCACTGGCCGTTCTCGAAGACCGAGATCCAGTAGGGCGCGTCGATCGGGACGTTGTAGACGTAGTCGGCATGTACCTCCAGGTCGCGATGGCGGCCCTGCAAGACCCAGATGGACCGGTCCAGATTCCAGATCCGGCGCCCAACCTCCAGGCCCTGCTCGAAGGTGAGGTTGTCGCCCGTGACGGCATTGTAGAACTTGGGCTCGGCCTCTGGAGACGATCCCTCGAAGTCGGGCGAGTTGATGTTGATGATATCGGGCCAGAACCAGTCGCAGAAGAGCAGCGACTGCTTCCAGAAGCGGGTGTACCGCCGGTGCCACCCGATGGTCTTGCACATGGCGTCGGAGTAGACACCCTCGGCGCTGAAGTCGAGCATCATCGGATCGCAGTAGGGGACGAGCTTCTTGGCGTAGATCTCCACCATTTTCTCGGCCGAGTAGAGGAGAGGCGAGCCGTCGCTCTGAGCGATGGCGGGCGCCCGGTTGGCGTGCATTTCGAAATCGTGTTCGTTGACCTCCCTGTCACCCAGCACGGAACCGTAGCTCCACTCGGCTTCCACTCGGGGATCGTAGTGATCCTGGTAGCCCCAGTAGGCCCATCTGAGGGCACCGCTGGCGGTGTCTTTCTCCAGCCGGCCCCACTTCTTGGCGGCCCGTACCACACCCTCCGCCAGAGCGTCGCCGAAAGAACCCTTCCGGTAGGCAACCGCCTTGAGGTAGGCTTCGCCAAACTCCTGGGTGCCATACTTGTCGAAGGGCAGGTCACAGTCGATTTGTTTACCCGGGCCAAGCAACCCTGCCTTGTAGAGGTCCCGGAGATAGGCGTGATGCCTGACCTCGAACACGTTGATGCCGAGCTTCTGGGCCAGGTCGGTAAGGGCTGCGGTCTCTTGCTCGTTGCTGCCGCTCAGGAAGGCGAACTCCACGCACTGCGACTCGTTGCGCGCCCCGCTCGCCATTCTCCGGCGGCAGGCCACGAAACAGGACATGCAGCCTTGCGGGCGGGACGGTTCGTCTACCGTCCGGCCGGCAAAAGACAGGAACCCCGGAGCGTGTGAGAAGATACCGTAAGCAGGCAGCTTATTAGGCACCCGCAGAGGCGAGTCGGGATTGTACTGCTTCTGCTGGAACCACCGGCGCGCCTCCAGGAGAGCGACCGGATTGCTGATGGAAATGTTCCCGGTCCCCAGCACGCTGATCGCCTTCAGGTTCTTGGAGCCCCAGACACCGCCAAACCCGCCTTGCCCGGCGGCATTGCCGGCGTCGTGGATGAGGCAGGCGGAGCGCCCCAGATTCTCGCCGGCCGGCCCGATGGTGAGCACCGCCGGTCTTTGCGTGGTCCGTACTCCGTCCTTTTCCAGCCAGTCGCGCAGGTCCTTGTTGCCGGTGACTGCTTGCCAGATTTCCTGCTGGGTTTCCCAGGTGTCCAGACCCCAGAGCCACTGAGCGTCCTCGATTTCGACCTGGTCATTGACGATGTTAATCCAGACCGGCTTGGGCGCCCTGCCTTCGATCACGACGCCATCCCAGCCGGCATACTTCAGCATGGCGGCGAAGCGTCCGCCGAAGTTGCTGCGGGTGAACCATTCGATGGGGTAACCCTGTACGCCGATACCCTGCACTTCGCAACGGCCGCCGGCGGCCGGGACCAGAGTCCCCGACAAGGGAGAGGTCATGATGGTGACCACGTTGCGGGGGTCAAAGCCGCTGATCGCCTTATCCCGGCAGAGGTCCCAGAAGATGGCGGAGCCCATGCCGTGCCCGCCGCCCCACTTGGCGTAGTCCTTGGTGTCGAGACTTGAGATCTTTCCATTGCTGAGGTTGACCCTCAGAATCTTACCTGCATAGCCGTACACTCTTGCCACCTCCCATGCTAGTCCGTGGGGAACCCGAGCCGCTTCCAGTTGTCCTTGCGCAGATTGGGGCTGTACCCGGCGTCACCGACCTGAACAGGGATTTCCTTCGTGAACTTGATGGCCTTCATGGGGCAGATCTCCACGCAAGCCTGAAGGCCCTTGGGACCGCCCTTTCCGTTCCAGTACGGAGTGTTGGCGCACAGGTCGCACTTCTGCGCATGGCCGTCTTCGAAATTCCAAACGGCTCGGCTGGGCGTGAACGGGCAGGCCTTGACGCACGACTGGCAGCCGATGCACTTGTCGGCATCCACGAGCCGGACGTGTTCGTTTTTCGGGTCCGCATGCAGCGCCCCGGTAGGACAGGCGTTGACGCAGGCCGGATCCACACACTGCCGGCACTGGCTCGGAGTGAGGTCGTCTGGGAAACGGCCAAACGAGTTCTGGGCAATCTGAATCCTGGCGAGCGAGAGACTCTCGCGGCCCTCATGGGCCAGGGAGCAGGCTAGCATGCAGGAACAGCATCCGGCGCACTTCTTCCTATCCAACAGCAGATAGCCACCGGACACCGGGATCGCTGCCAGAGCATCGTCCAGCCACAAGACTCTCGGCACAGCTTCCGCTAGAATTGCCCCGGCAGTCACAGCGCCAGCCATTTTTAGGAACCGTCGACGTGAGACCTTTCTCTGCTTGGCCTTTTCTTCCGCAGCTTCCATCAGCCTTTCCCCCTTCCAAGTTTGTACCAGTTCCTCGCTCCTAGCATACATCGTGAAATATTTCTCAGTCAAGCGTAGAAGGCTCAGAACCTGCGGGCCGGCGTTACTTCTTGTGGCAAGTGTAGCAGAGGGCGCTCCCGGCATTGCTGGTCCGGAGGAAGGGACGGATTTCGGGGTCATGCACGTTGTGACAGCTAGCGCACTCCACCTTGCCGTCAATCAGCCGGATACCGTTTGGGAAGCGCCCGCCGACCGGAGCGTCCACCAGATCGGGCGCGCTCGTGTAGGAGATGCCCACCGGATGTTCGTCGGCCAGGGAAGTGCCGAAGAAGCTGCCGCGGAAATCGCCCCACGGAGTATTCCCCCGGTGGCAGAAGGAGCAGTCGGTGTGGTTTTGCTGCCAAGGGATAACCATCTTGCCGTGCCAGTTGGACATCTCATCGTCGGCGTCGGGCGGCGGGGCGTTCACGATGGCATCCACCGCCACGGTCCCGTCGTGGCAGGAGAGACAGAGACGGGAACTCGGCCCGGGCTGACCCGGCAGACTGTCCAGGGTCGGACTCGTGTAGAGCTGGAAGACGGTGGTGTTGTCCGGCCGGTTCCAGAGCGGCCCGGCGGCCTGGTTGGCGTGGTGCGGCGTGTGACAGTAGACGCAGACCTCGTTGTAGTCGTCGAAGGACTGTACACCCCAGGCCACGTGCTTGTCGTTGATCCAGGACAGATCGTGGTACGAGCCGACGATGCTGGCGGCAGCCACAGTCTGCCCCACTACGAGCAACACGACGAAAGTGATCAACGTTGCGCGCATGCGACAGATCACTCCCTTACCTAGAATGCATCCGAAAGCCCCCCAGAAGTGACAGTCCATGCCCAGCGTGGCAGGTGGTGCACGCGTTGCCTTGAGCATGGGTGCCGTGGAAACTATCATTTCCCGAGACGCAACCAGTTACACTGGGTCGCCGTCAAAGGTATGGTCGGTGGTCGAACCGTAACTCGCCGGTTGCGATTCACGCCGTCTCCTCGCAGCCAATCGACCCGCAAGATGACAAACTTTTTTGCTTGGAGCAGAAGGAATTCGATAAGACATACTGAAATAGTTAAGTAATACTTCACGCTTCAGTATTTATTTCCAGATGATGCGGTTCAGATTTGGAGGCGAGGAGAGAAAGTGTCGTTAGGCAATCAGTTGCGGGCACTGAGGATTGGACGGGGACTGAAACTGGCGGACCTGGCCCGGAAGGCTGGCACAACGCCCAGCCTGCTGAGCCAGGTTGAACGGGGGATCGTTACCCCGTCGATCGCCACTCTGAAGAAGATCGCCGACGCGCTTGAGGTGCCGGTGGGTTACTTCTTCGAAGAGGTGGAGCAACCAAAGTCGGATGTGACGGTGCAGAGCCGCCGGTCGCCGGTGGTGCACGAACACCAACGGAAGATCCTCTCGCCGAATCGGGGGGTCACCTTCCACCTTCTGAACCCGGACATGAGCGGCCCGATCGAGTTCATCTATAACGTCTTTGAGCCTGGGGCGAGCACGGGCGACGAGCTATATACCCATCCTGGTGTCGAGTGCGGGCTCGTGCTGGAGGGCGAGCTCGAGGTCGTGGTCGGAGACCAGGTCTACGTTTTGAAGCAGGGCGACAGCATCACCTTTAGCTCCGAGGTCCCGCACCGCAAGAGGAACGTCGGGACCGGCAAGGCCATTTCCATCTGGGCCAACAGCCCGCCTTGGTTCTAGGGGGCGGAGGCTTCCCGCGGGGGAGGGAGACTCATGACGCGCGAGACCGGCGCTCCGGCATTTGACGGCCGGGGACAGGCGGCAGACCTCGAACATCTGGCGGCGGTGGCGCAGCGGATTCGGGAGCTGATCCTGACCACCATCTCCCGGGCGAAAGTGGGACACCCGGGCGGTTCGCTCTCCGCCGTGGAGATCCTCACCGCCCTTTACTTCTCCGAGCTCCGGGTGGACCCAAAGCGCCCAGATTGGCCAGACCGCGACCGTTTCGTTCTCTCCAAGGGGCATGCCGCTTCGGCGCTCTATGCCGCTCTTGCCGAGCGGGGCTTCTTCTCTCCGGACCTGCTCTCAACCTTCGGCCGCATTGACAGTCCCCTGCAGGTGCATCCCGACTGCCACAAGACCCCGGGCGTGGACATCTCCACGGGTGCCCTCGGTCAGGGCCTCTCTCTGGCTGTCGGTATGGCGCTGGCTGCCCGGGCGGACGGGCGGGGAGTTCGGGTCTTCGTGCTCTTGGGTGACGGGGAGTGCCAAGAAGGGCAGGTCTGGGAGGCGGCCATGGCGGCTGCGCATTACCGGCTGGATAACCTGGTGGCCATCGTGGACTACAACGGCGTACAGCTCTCCGGACCTGTGAGAGAGGTGATGGAGGTCGCACCGCTGGCCGAAAAATGGCGCGCCTTTGGCTGGGAGGTCAAGGAGGTCCCGGGACATGACCTTGCGGCGTTGCTTCAGGCCTTGGCCGAAGCGCGGCTGGCTAAGGAGCGGCCGGTGGTCCTCGTAGCGGATACGGTCAAGGGCAAGGGGGTTTCCTTCATGGAGGGGCAGGCAGCCTGGCACGGCAAGCCTCCGGACGAGGCAGAACTGGCCCGGGCCCTGGAGGAGGTGCGGGCGTGGAAGCCGTGAGGGAGGCGTTCGGCCGCGCTCTGGTCGAACTGGGGCGGCGAGACCCGCAGGTCGTGGTACTCGACGCGGACCTGGCGAGTTCGACGAAGGTCAACTACTTCGCCCAGGAGTTTCCCGGCCGCTACTACGAGGTCGGCGTGGCGGAGCAGAACATGGTCGGGATCGCCGCCGGGCTGGCGCTGATGGGAAGGATCCCCTTTGCTGCGACCTTCGGGGTCTTCGCCAGCCGCCGGGCCTGTGACCAGGTGGCCATCTCCGTGGCACACGCCCGGCTGCCGGTGAAGCTCGTCGGCGCCTACAGCGGCATTCTGAGCGGCAACAACGGGGCGACCCACCAGCCGGTGGAGGACGTGGCGATCATGCGGGCCATTGCCGGCATGGTGGTCGTGGACCCGGCCGACGCCCGGGAGATGGCCCAGGCAGTGCCGGCCGTCGCCGCCTACGACGGGCCGGTTTACCTGCGGGTGAGCCGGGACGCCTGGCCCGAGGTGGTCCCGCCTGGCTATGCGTTCCAGTTGGGCAAGGCCGTCTGCCTCCGGCCGGGCACGTCCGTAACCCTGGTCACGAGTGGCATGATGGCCTCGCTCTGCCTGGAGGCGGCGGCGGAACTGGAGCGGCAGGGCATCTCGGCCCTGGTTCTGCACATGCCCACCATCAAACCGCTCGACGTCGAAGCGCTGGTGGAGGCCGCCCGGCAGACCGGCTGCGTCGTGACGGCGGAGAACCACAGCGTGTTTGGGGGGCTGGGGAGCGCGGTGGCTGAGGCCTTGGGCGAGTGGTATCCCGTCCCGCTGCAGCGCGTGGGGTTGTCAGACGTGTACGGTGAGTGCGGCGCGAACGAAGAGCTCCTGGAGAAGTACGGCTTGTCGCCCGCCCATCTCGTGCGAGCGGCGCAGGCGGTGATGGCCAGGCGGAGCTGAGCTGTTGAGGGGTAGCGCAACACAACGCTGCGAAAGGAGTGCGAGAGATGTCTGACTGGACCATTCCACCGCAGGGTGGGCATATGGAGCGACCCACCGGAGTCTACTTCCAGACAATGAACGCCAAGCAAGTCGAAGAGCGGCTGAAGAAGAACGACCTCATCATCATCCCGGTTGGGAGCACGGAGAATCACGGCCCCCAGGCGCCCTACGGCGAGGACACGTTCCTCGTGACCCGCCTGGCGGAGCAAGTCGCCCTGAAGACCGGCTGCACGGTGGCGGAACCGGTCTGGTACGGCTCCCATCCCTACCAGCACCTCGGCATGCCGGGAACCATCATCATTCCGGAGGAGACCCTCGCCGGCTACCTTCGGGCAATCTTTGCCGGTTTCTGGAACACCGGTTTCCGCAAGATGATCGTGCTCAACGGTCACGGCCAGGACTACGTCATCCCCCTGGCGATTCACCAATTCGGCAAGAAATACCAGGTGCCGGGGGTCATCGTCTACCTGCACTGGTGGAACGCCTGCCGGGAGCAACTGAAGGACAAGAGCCTGGGTGGACCCTGGGAGACGCCCTTCGTCCATGCCGACGAGATCGAGACCTCGTTCTCGCTGGCGCTCTTCCCAGAGCTATGCGACATGCGGAACGCGGTCGACACCGAGCCAACGGCTTTCCTGCCGCCAGGGCACATCGACAAGTCCAGCGAGACTTACGGCTATCCCATCAAGTGGTACAACCACTACGGCCTGGTGGGCATGGAGTGCATCTGCACCCCGGAGGGCGTGATCGGCAAGAGCACCCTGGCCGAGGCGGCCAAGGCCAAGCCGGGCATTGAGGCCGTCCTGAACTACATGGTCAAGCTCCACGACGACATCATGACCAAGTTCCCGCCGGGCCAGCTCCCGCCGGTGGACAAGGTGACCCAGCGGACGCCGGAGGAACTCGAGGCGCTGCTCAAAGGACCCACGAAGGGCGGGAAGCACCTGTACACGGTCGCCTATCCGGTGTAGCCGGCTGGGGCGACAGGGTTGAGTGAAACGTCGGATAGTGGCTCTTGGAAAGGAGAGTGCAGAAACATGCCCAGCAAAGTGAAGGCTGCCGTGATGACCGCGCCCGGGAAGGTGGAAGTCCAGATGCTGCCCTACCCGCAGCTCGAGCGGGGGGCGCTGATCCTAAAGATGGAGATGGCAGGAATCTGCGGGACGGACAAGCATGCCTACCTGGGGCAGACCACGCTCTACGGTGGGACCGAGGCCGAGCAGGACATCGTCTTCCCGGCCGTGCACGGGCACGAAAACATCGGCGAGATTGTGGAAATCGATCCGCGGGACCGGTTCGAGATCGAGTACCACGGCCAGGAGCTGAAGGTGGGCGACCGGGTGACGATGTGCCCGAACGTCATCTGCGGCCACTGCTTCTACTGCCGGCACATCTTCGCCTATCCCTTCTGCGCCAAGAACACGACCATCGGGTTGTCCTATCGCAGCGATCAGCCACCCTACGTGGTCGGCGGGTGGGCCGAGTACATGTTCGTTCCGCCCAAGGCATGGGTCTACAAGGTGCCGGAGGGCTTCCCCACCGAACTGGGAGCGCTGGCGGAGCTCTTTGTGGTCACTGCCACGCTGGACCGGGCGAAGGAGTTCTCGCGGCTTGAGTCCCGCGGCTTCGGCTTCGGCGACACGGTGGTGGTCCAAGGGGTCGGGCCCATCGGCCTGCTCCACGTGACGAAGGCCCGGATCCTGGGCGCCGGTACGATCATCGCGGTGGACACCTCCCCGTTCAAGCTGAATCTCGCCCAAGAGTTCGGCGCGGATTACGCCATCAACATGTCCGAAACCACCAAGGAGGAGCGCGTGGCGAAGGTTCGAGAGCTCACCGAAGGACGGGGTGCCGACGTCGTGGTGGAGTGCGCCGGGGTGCCGGAGGCTTTGCCCGAGGGGCTAGAGATGCTCCGCCGGGGCGGGACCTACATCGAAACCGGCAACTTCGTCGACACGGGTGAGACCACGATCAACGTACACCGGCACCTGGCAGCGAAAAACGCCCTAATCATCGGGAACTGCAACCATCCACACAGCGGCTACTACCGGGCGATGGAGATGATGCTGCGCTACAACGACCGGTACCCGTTCAAGAAACTGATCACCCACCGTTTCAAACTCGACGACGCACCAGCGGCCATGGAGAAGTCGCTCGACCCAGAGAGCTTGAAAGTGGTCCTGGTGCCCTAGGACCTTCGAGGCCAGAGAATAGGGAGGGCCGGAGGCCATGGAACGTCAACTAGCCATCGCCTTGTCGCTCGAGAAAACGGGGTTCGGACCGGTGCTCTTCGGCGGAGAACCGGAGCGGGGGATGCGCCTGCTGGCCGAGCTAGGCTACTCGGCCGTGGAGCTGAGCATCCGGGACTCGACGAAGGTGGACCGTTCCTGGCTGCGCCGCCTCCTGGACGAGAACCGGCTCTCCCTCTCCGGCATCGCCACCGGGCAGACCTACTACACGGACGGCCACAGCCTGGCTAGCCCCGCTGCCGCCGGCCGCGAGGTGGCCGTGGCGCGCCTCAAGGGCCACATCGACCTCGCAGCAGAATTCGGGGCGGTCGTGATCATCGGGGGCGTCCGCGGCACCCTGGCGAAGGAGCCGCGGGAGAGGGAAAGCCAGTGGCGGGCTTTTGTGGAAGCTGTCGGGGAACTGGCCGACTACGCCGCCGCCCGGGGAGTCAGGCTCGCCCTGGAACCGATCAACCGCTATGAGACGAATCTGATCAACACGGTGGGGGAGGGGCTGGACCTCCTGGAGCAGGTGGGACGGGGGAACTTGGGGCTACTCGTCGACACCTTCCACATGAACATCGAAGAGGCCAGCCTCGCCAAGAGCATTTGCCGGGCCGGAAGCGCCTTACTCTATGTGCACCTGGCGGACAGCAACCGGTGGGCGCCCGGGATGGGCCACCTGCGCTTTGGCGAGGTATTTCGGGCTCTCGACCGGATCGGGTACCTGGGCCCGCTTTCCGCCGAGATACTCCCTCAGCCCACAGCCGAGAAGGCTGCCAGCGCCGCAGCCAGGTTCCTGAAAGAGGCGATGGAGCGGTGACACGACCTCTGCTTGAGATGCGTCAGATCGTTAAGCGGTTTCCCGGAGTGCTCGCCCTGGACCGGGTAGACTTCGACCTGCGCCCCGGGGAGGTCCATATCCTGCTCGGTGAAAACGGCGCGGGCAAGTCCACGTTGGTGAAGACCCTCTCTGGCGCCCATGAGCCGGACTCCGGCACGATCATGATCGACGGGCAGGAGGTGCGCATCCGCACCCCCAAACAGAGCCAGGCGTTGGGGATCAGCATCATCTACCAGGAGTTCACGCTGATTCCCTGGCTCACTGTGGCTCAGAACATCTACCTCGGGCGTGAGCCTCTGCACCACGGCGTGCGCGGCTGGATCGACCACCGGAAACTGCAGGAAGATGCCCGCCGGACTCTGGAGACCCTGCGTATCCCGCTCGACCCACGGTCAGTGGTGGCGTCCCTCGGCGTCGCCAGGCAGCAGCTCGTGGAGGTAGCGAAGGCCTTCTCCCTGGACGCCAGGATCCTGATTATGGACGAACCGACCGCTGCCCTGAGCGACCAGGAAATCGAGCAGCTGTTCGAGATAATCCGGGACTTAAAGCGCCGGGGAGTGGGCATCATCTACATCTCCCACCGGCTGCAGGAACTGAGCCAGATCGGCGACCGGGTGACCGTGCTGCGGGACGGTCGCACCGTCGGGACCTTCAACGTCGACGAGGTCGACCTGAACACCCTCATCAAGCTCATGGTGGGGCGGGAAGTGGTGGAGCAACCCCAGCCGCGAACGCTTGCCGACGCGCCGGAGGCCCTCCGGGTGTGCAGCCTTTTCCGGAAGGGCGTGCTCCACGACATCAACTTGATGGTCCGCGAGGGGGAAATCGTGGGCTTGGCGGGCCTGGTCGGCTCGGGCCGGACCGAGCTGGGGCGGGCGATCTTCGGGATAGACCGTTTCGATTCTGGGGAGGTCTGGGTGTGCGGCCAGAAGCTCACGGAGACTGATCCTGCGACCTCGATCCGACTGGGGTTGGGCTTCCTCCCGGAGGACCGCAAATCCGACGGCCTGGCCCTGATCCTGCCCGTCAAGGACAACATCACCCATGCCTCCCTGGGCCGGCTCTTTCCGTTCGGGGTGCTCAACTTCCGGCGGGAACAGGCGGTGGCCGAGCGGTACGTGCGAGATCTACGCATCGCCACGCCCGACATCTCCCGGGCCGTGGGCTTTCTGAGCGGCGGCAATCAGCAGAAGGTGGTGCTGGCCAAGTGGCTGTGTACGGAGTCGCGGGTTCTCATCTTCGACGAGCCGACCCGGGGCATCGACGTGGGGGCCAAGGCGGAAGTCCACGCCTTCATGCGGGAGCTGGCCAACCGCGGGGTGGCGATTCTGATGATCTCCTCTGACCTGCCGGAAATCCTCAGCATGAGTGACCGGGTGTACGTAATGCGGGAAGGCCATATCGTCAAGGAACTCCCGGGGGAGGGCCTCACGCAGGAGATGGTCATCGGTTACGCCATGGGGAAGGGTGAAACGGAATGAGCGTGAAGAGTGCGGACCGCGAGGTCTTTCGAATCCTGCGGCGCATTCCGGGGATCGCCTACGCGCTGATTGCCTTGGTCGCCGCGTTTGCATGGTTCATTCCGGGGTTTTTCACCCCGTCCAACCTGCTCAGCGTGGTTCGCCAGGGGTCGGTGCTTATCATGGTGTCGCTGGGGGCCACTCTGGCTATCCTGAGCCGCGGCGTCAACCTTTCGTTGGGCGGCGTGATGAGCCTGGCCGGCGTCGTCACGGGGGTTTTGATCCACCGTGGGGCGCCGCTCAGCCTGGCGATTCTGGCGGGGGTGGCAGTCGGAGCGGTCGCAGGGTCTCTGGTCGGCGCAGTGATCGCCAGGGCGGACATCGCTCCCTTCATCGTGACGCTGGGCATGATGAGTATCGGCGAGGGGCTAGCGCTCGTTCTGTCGGGCGGCGCTTCCGTCCCGGGTTTCGGTGCGTCCTTTCAGGTAATTGGGCAGGGGAGCCTCCTTTTCGCGCCCCTGCCGTTTTGGATTGCCCTGACCCTCTTCTTCCTGATCCATTTTCTCCTACGCCACACGCAGTTGGGGGTAGCGATCTACGCCATCGGCGGAAACGAGGAGGCAGCAGCGCTGTCCGGGGTGGATGTCCGGCGGGCCAAATTCCAGATCTATCTGATCGGGGGACTACTGGCGGGGCTTGCCGGAGTGGTGCTGGCCAGCCGGATGAATTCGGCGCATCCCTCGGGCGGTATGGGTTTCGAGTTTGATGCGATTGCCGCGACAGTGGTCGGCGGGACCCCGATGTCCGGCGGGCGCGGCGGAGTCGTGGGCACTCTGGGGGGAGCGGCGATCATCAGCGTGATGCGGAACGGGCTGAACATGCTCGGCCTGCCCACGCCTTGGCAGATGATCATTATCGGGTTGATCATCGTCGGTAGCGTCGCACTGGACACAGTGGGGTCTGCAGTGCACGGGAGACGGGGAGGGACGGTCTGATGCGAGCCTGGCGGCGCATGGATTGGGGTACTTTCTCCCGGGTTTTTGCCCTGTTGGCGATGGGGATCATTCTCAGCTTCACGGCGCCGGGTTTTCCGACGCTGACCAATCTGCTGAATGTGGCCCGACAGGCTTCTCTGCTCCTGGTGCTTTCTTCTGGCATGACCATGGTGATTCTCTTGGGCGGCACCGATCTCTCTGTGGGCTCGACCGCCGCCCTGAGTTCATGCCTTGCGGCCCCGTTCTTCCTCCGCGACGCCCCAACAGCGGGTTTGCTGATCGGGTCGCTGGTCGGATTGGGGACCGGCGCCATGTGCGGGCTGCTCAATGGCCTGATGGTGTCCAAGATCGGTTTGCCCCCGTTCGTGGCGACATATGGCATGAACCAAGTGGCGCGCGGCGCGGCCCTGGCCTACATGGCCGGCAACATCACCTACGGGTTCAAACCGGCTTTCCGGTTCCTCGCCACGGGGAACCTGGGACAGGTGCCGATGCTCGTCCTGCTCGCAGCGCTGGTCTTCGCCATCTTCCATTTCGTCCTGAACCGGACGGTCTTTGGCCGCCAGGTGTATGTGGTGGGGGCGCGCCCCTCAGCGGCCGCCTTCTCCGGAATCAGCGTGCCTGGCACCATCCTCAAGGTGTACCTGGTTAACGGACTGGTCGCGGCCCTAGCGGGGCTGGTCTTCATCTCCCGGCTCAACGCGGCCGAGGCGGGTCTCGGCGAACCGTTTGCCCTGCAGGCCATCGCCGCGGTGGCCATCGGAGGAACGTCTTTCCGCGGCGGGATCGGCGGAATAGGCGGGACGGTGGTCGGAGTGCTGATCATGACTCTCTTGACCAACGCCATGAACCTCCTGGGGGTTTCCACTCTGTGGCAGACGGCTGTCACGGGTGCCGTGATTCTTCTGGCGGTTCTGCTTGACCGGACCCTGACTGGCGGTGAAGCGGCCGGCGGCCGGGGCGCGAGAACGCACTGACGAAAGTAAGGCCCGGAGGAGGTGGTCACCCGCGCGAGGGGCCGAGCGTGAGACCGGGTTGAACGTAGGAGCTCAGCGTACTGCGAACGTCGAATCGAACTGAGGAGGGATGAGGCGTGTTCAAGTCCTCACACCGGTTGGCCGTGAGTATCCTGCTCATTGTGCTACTCCTGTTTGCGGCGCCCGTGAGCGCCAAGACGTATCGCGTGGCCTTGATCGTGAAGAACCTGGTGAATCCGTTCTGGAACTACATGAAGCAGGGTGCGGAAGAGAAGGCCAAGGAGCTCGGGATCGAAGTCGTGACCCTGGCGCCGACCAAACCGGACAATCTCGAAGAGCAGATCCGAATCGTGGAAGACTGCGTGCAGAAGCGACTGGACGCCATTGTGCTGGTTCCAGTGGACTCCAAGGGTATCATCCCGGCTATCCAGACGGCCAACCGGGCCGGCATTCCAGTGATCACCGCCAACACCCGGGCCTTCGGGGGCGAAGTGGTTTCCTTCGTCGGGGTGGAAAACTATGACGCCGCCTACCGGGTGGGGAAGTTCGCTCTGCAAAAGGCCGGTGGCAAGGGCAAGGTGATCATTCTGGAGGGAGTGCCCGGCGCTCAGACCGCGATCGACCGCAAGGCCGGTTTCGATGCGGTGCTCAAGGAATTTCCCGAGGTGAAGGTTCTTACCTCGCAGCCAGCCAAATTCCTGCGGGCAGAGGCCATGCTGGTGATGGAGAACCTGCTGCAGCGGTATCCCGACGTGACCATGGTCCTCGCTGCCAACGACGAGATGGCGCTCGGCGCCATCGAGGCGGTCGACGCGGCTGGCAAGCTTGGCAAGATCATGGTGGCCGGCTTTGATGGGAACAAGGATGCCATGCAGTCGATTTCCCAGGGCCGTCTGGCCGTCACTTTCTATCAGGATCCCCAGGCGCAGGCGGCCATGGCGGTGGAGGCGGCTATCAACTACCTGAAGGGCAAGAAGGTCCCCGACCGGATCGTGGTTCCGGGCGCTCTGGTGGACCGCAGCAACGTCGCCAAGTATCTCAAGATGTACGGCGTGAACTAGCCTGACTGCGTGTAGGGGCAGGGTCTCCGCGACCCTGCCCCTCTTTGGGGCTTGGCCCAAGGAGGCGGAAACGATGAACAAGGCAAGAGTTGGTGTAGTGGGATACGGGGTCATCGGCCAGCGGCTGGCGGACGGAGTAGCCCGCCAGGGAGACATGGAGTTGGTAGGGATTGCCGACGTGCAGCCTACCCTGGCCATCCGGGCCTTGGCCGAGAAGGGCATGCCGTACCGGCTTTTCTGCGCTGCGCCGGAAGCCCAGCCACGCTTTGCCGAGGCCGGCATCCCGGTGAGCGGGTTCCTGGAAGACCTGCTCTCCCAAGTAGATGTGGTTCTGGACGCAACGAGCGCCGGCATAGGGCGCAAGAACAAGGAGATTTACCTGGCTCGACGGGTGAAGGCCATTTTCCAGGGTGGAGAGAAGAACGACGTGGCGGAGGTCTTCTTCCACGGTTACGCCAACTACGAGGCGGGCGTCGGCAAGGATTACTTGAAGCTGACCTCTTGCAACACCACGGGCCTCATCCGAACGGTGGACTGCCTCGATCGGGCCTTTGGGGTGGAGCGAGTCGTGGTGACCATCGTTCGGCGGAGCGCTGATCCGGGCGATACTCACCGAGGAGTGGTGGACCTCGCCCTGGTGGACCCGGTGCCGAGTCACCAGGCCACCGACCTGATGCACATCATGCCCCACATCAAGGCCACCGGCGCGCTGGTGCACGTTCCGACCACCCACGGGCACATTATCACTGTCTTGGCTACGCCGAAGCGAGAAGTTAGTCGGGAGGAGGTGCTGGCGGAGTTCCACCGCCACCCGCGCCTGCGCATGGTACGCATCGCCGACGGGTTCAACTCAAACGCCGCGCTCTTCCGCTATGCCCGCGATCTGGGTAACCCGAGGGGCGACATGTACGAAGTCGCGGTCTTCGAAGAAACGGTGACCCTGAGCGGCCGCGATATCTTCTACACCATCAACATCCCCCAGGAGGCTGTGGTGATTCCAGAGACCATGGACGGCATCCGGGCTTGCCTGCGCATGCAGGTAGTGAGGGAGGAAGCGCTGGCTCTGACCAACCAGTATCTGGGGCTGAAGGCGCGCTGAGGAGGCGGCGGCGATGAAGTACGGGATGAACACGCTCGATGACTTCGACGTCCGAGACAAGACCGTTCTCTGCCGCCTCGACCTCAACTCGCCCCTGGATCCGCGCACGGGCGAGCCGCGGGACGTCTCCCGCCTTGAGCGCTGTGCGCGGACGGTGGCAGAATTGGCAGACCGCCGGGCCCGGGTGGTGCTCCTCACCCATCAGGGCGGAGACCTGGAGTACAAAAACTACGGCACCACCGAGCCGCACGCCCGGATCATGGGACGACTCCTGGGGCGTCCCGTGGCGTTCGTGGACGACGTGTGCGGGCCGGCGGCCAGGGAGGCGATCAAGCGACTCAAGAGTGGCGAGATCCTCCTTCTAGACAACGTCCGCTTCCTGGCGGAAGAACTGACCCTGTTCGAGACGAAGCTCCGTCTCTCCCCGGCAGAGCAGGCGAAGACGCTCGTGGTGCGGAAGCTCGCGCCGCTGGCTGACCTGTACGTCTGCGACGCCTTCGCCGCCGTGCACCGCTCCCAGCCGACGCTGGTCGGGTTTGAGGAAGTGCTGCCTTCGGCCATGGGGCGCCTGTTCGAGGAAGAAGTCACGGCGCTGGGGAGGATCAGAGAGAACCCCGAACATCCCTGTGTGTTCGTCCTGGGCGGGGCGAAGATCGAAGACGCCTTCCTGATCATGGGGGCGGTGCTGAAAGCCGGGACGTGTGACGAGGTGCTGACCGGGGGCCTCGTGGCAAATGTCATGCTGGTAGCGAAAGGGGTGCGCCTGGGCCAACCCTCGGAGGAGTTCCTGGTGAAGAACGCGCTGGACCAGTACATCCAGCCAGCCCGAGAAATCCTGGACGACTTCGGCGACCGGGTGGTGCTGCCGGTGGATTTTGCCATGGCCAACCCCGGACGCAGCGAGATTGGACTCGCGGACCTGCCGGCCGACGACCTGATCGTAGACCTCGGGCACCGGACCGTCCAGCTCTACGCCGAGCGCCTGGCCCGGGCCCGGACGGTGTTCGTCAATGGCCCGGCCGGCATCTTCGAGCGGCCCGAAGCGGAATACGGGACGAAGACGCTCTGGGAAACGATCGCCTACTCGCAGGCCTTCTCGGTCGTCGGAGGCGGGGACAGCCTGGCGGCCGTGGCCAAGTACGGGCTAGGGAAAAGTTTCTCCTACCTCTCCACGGCCGGCGGTGGCCTGGTCCGCTACCTGAGCGGCGAGGAACTGCCGGTGATTGCCGCACTGAGACGGGCCGCCCAGCGGCGGGCGGGCCAGCAATGAAAGGGAAAGGAACCGTGGCGGCGCAGAAGCAGAGGCAGCTCGCGCTTCCCTACGGGAAGGGGCAGATGGAAGTCCGGCTTCCGGAGCGGAATCTTCTGGGGGTCTTCCTCCCTCAGCACGTTCCTCCGGCCAGGGAACCGGAAAGGTTGATCCGGGAGGCGCTCGCCCGGCCGATCGGCACTCCCCCCCTGCGGGAGCTTGCCCGGGGGCGGAGGAGCGCGGTCATCCTGGTCAGCGACCTCACCCGGCCGGTACCTTCCCGGACCTTCTTGCCAGCCCTCTTGGACGAGCTTGCAGCAGCAGGCCTGGCGGACCACCAGATACGGGTCGTCATCGCCACCGGTCTACACAGGGCCCACACACCCGACGAGAAGCGAGCCCTGGTGGGTGAAGCCGTGGCCGACCGGGTGGAGGTGCAGGACCACTCGCCCGCGGACTGTGTGAGTCTGGGAACGACCCCCGGTGGCCTGCCGGTCGAGGTGAACCGGCGGGTCGTCGAGGCGGACCTCCGCATCTGCACCGGCAACATCGATCCCCACTACTTCGCCGGCTACTCCGGGGGAGCGAAGGCCATCATGCCGGGGGTCTCCTCCCGGGCCGCGGTCACCGCCACTCACCGGATGATGCTGGCCCCTGGCGCCGAAATCGGCCGGGTCGAGGGGAACCCGGTGCGGACGGCGATCGACGAGGTGGGGAAGGCGGTCGGGATCGACTTCATCTTCAACGTGGTGGTCAACGAACGGAAAGAGCTGGTCGCGGCAGTGGCCGGGCACTATCTCCAGGCGCACCGGGAAGGCTGCCGCTTGGCGGACCGGGTCTTCAAGGTGGGCCTGCCTGAGCCGGCCGACGTCGTCCTGGCGAGCGCCGGCGGGTTTCCCAAGGACGTGAACCTGTACCAGGCGCAAAAGGGGCTCGACAACGCCCGGCTGGCCGTGAAACCCGGCGGGACGATCATCCTGGTGGCGGAATGCCGGGAAGGGTTCGGCGACGCGACCTTCGAACAATGGATGGTGGAGGTTGGGGATCCGGACGCGATCATCGCCCGCCTGTCCCGGGAGTTCGTCATGGGCGGGCACAAGGCGGTGGCGGTGGCACTCACCCTGAAGCGGGCACGGGTCATCCTCGTCTCCTCCCTGCCTCCGGAGCTCGTCCGCCAGGCGAAGTTGCAGCCGGCCGAATCGGCGCAGCAGGCGCTGGGGGAGGTTCTGTCGGACGGGCAGGCCACAGTGGCGGTTCTGCCCTACGCGGGGAGCGTGGTGCCGCTGCTCCCACCGGGGCCGGCGACCGCGGAGTAGCGCCGCAACGGCGCCAAAGGAGTGTGATTGGCAATGAACATCTACGAAGAAGCGCTGGAGCTCCACCGGAAACTCCGCGGCAAGCTGGAGGTAGTGAGCAAGGTGGCGGTGGACAGCGAGCACGCCCTGTCCCTGGCCTATTCCCCCGGGGTGGCGGAGCCCTGCCGCAGGATCGCGGCAGACCGGGAACTGGCCTTTGAACTCACCGGAAAGTGGAACAGCGTGGCGGTGGTCTCGGACGGGTCGGCGGTGCTCGGCTTGGGCAACATCGGTCCGGACGCCGCTCTTCCCGTAATGGAGGGGAAGTGCGTCTTGTTCAAGGCGTTCGGCAGCGTGAACGCCGTTCCCCTGTGCCTGGCGACGCAGGAGCCCGAGAGGCTCGCCGAGGTGGTCAAGCTGCTCGAGCCGACCTTCGCCGGGATCAACCTGGAGGACATCGCCGCCCCGTCCTGCTTCATCGTGGAGGAGATCCTCAAGCGGGAGACCGGCATGCTGATCTTCCACGACGACCAGCACGGCACGGCCGTCGTCACCCTGGCCGGCCTCCTGAACGCCCTCCGGGTAGTCGGGAAGGAGCTGCGCAAGGTCAGCGTGGTGATCAATGGAGCCGGTGCGGCCGGTTCGGCCATCGCCAAGATGCTGCTGAACGCCGGCGTTGGCTCGCTCACTATTTGCGACCGGAAAGGCGCCCTGTACTCCGGCCGGCCTGACCAGGACAGGTTCAAAGAGGAACTCGCCCGGCAGTCCAACCCGGAGAGGCGGCGCGGCGGGTTGGCAGAGGCGCTGTGCGGGGCGGACGTCTTCATCGGTGTTTCCGTCGGCAACGTGGTGACGCCGGAAATGGTGCGCTCCATGGCCCCCGCACCGGTGATCTTCGCCCTGGCCAACCCGGAACCGGAGATCCAGCCGGAACTGGCCTTGGAGGCGGGCGCTGCCGTGGTAGCGACGGGGCGTTCCGACCGCCCGAACCAGGTGAACAACGTGCTGGGCTTCCCGGGGATCTTCCGCGGGGCGCTGGACGTGCGGGCCAAGGACATCACCGAGGAGATGAAACTCGCTGCCGCCCTGGCCATCGCCGACCTCGTCTCCCCGGCAGAGCTGCGCCCAGATTATGTCATCCCCAAGGCGTTCGACCCGCGGGTTGCACCCCAGGTGGCGAAGGCAGTGGCGCGTACGGCCATCGAGACCGGGATCGCCTGCCGGCCGCTGGATCTCGGCTGATGGAAACCATGCCAAGTAGAGGCGGAAGGGAAAGTCATCGGGGTGGTGAAGTATACGACGGCTGCTACCGTCCTGCTTCGGGCGGTTGAAGAACGAGTTCGAGCACCGGCCGTAGTCAGCACCGGCACAGGGGTGGAAGAAAACGATGTGGCGCCTTCCGACGTGGTGGGATTGGCTGTTGTACCGTCTGAAGCAGGCCGTGTTGGTCATGGTGGGTAGGGGGTAAGCTACCCCAGGGTTCCGGAGCGATACAAATCGAGGAAGCGGACCGTCGCTGTTCGCCAACCCGTCTGGGTAACCGGTGCCGTCGAAGCGCTCGTAATGATATGGCGGACGATGTGCGCCACCGGTTGGAGGCGAGAAATCTGGGCGATAATCTTCTGGCCTTCGACCGGGTGGATCTTCACCTGGGCGTACTCGTCCAGCACCGATTGGCGACAAGGCAGTCGATCCGGTACCAAGACATGTTTTCGACGTTCAGCTATATCTTTTCGTGCCAGAACTGAGGCCTCGGAGGCCGTCAAGCAACTCCCTCCCTCTTCCGCCCCCCCGCTCTGACTGGCGGGGTCATCGCCGCGCCAGAATCCAGAACGAACGAACCCAGAATCAACTTAGGTTAATTCCTAAACAAATGTTGCCATTCGCTTCAGACCGCGATGGGCCTGCATTTGGTGGGGTGGAGCGGCTTGGCAGGGTTTTGTGTTGGCCAACGGTTCTGGGGCAAGTCCCCAAAAAACCGCGAATTGTGTCGATCGGCAGGTAACGGATGAAGAAGTAGCACTTGGGCAACAAGGCGTCGCGAGTACGCCATCTTCTCGACTCAACTAAGTTTAGGGCTTAAACATAGTCCGGTGGAGGGACCTGAACTTGATCGCCAGCGACACCCGGCTGTTGAAGGAGATCAACCTGAGGACCGTCCTCCAGATCTTGCGGCACAGGAGTCCGTTGTCCCGGGCGGAGGTGGCGCGCCTTACGGGGCTCACCCCGGCCACGGTGTCGAGCGTAGTGGGAACGCTGCTGAGCGCCAGAGTGGCCGAGGAAGTTGGGTTGGGAGAATCGAACGGAGGGCGCCGGCCTGTGTTGATCCAGTTCAACCCCCAGGCATTCTATCTGGTCGGGGTGGACCTGGGGGTGCTGGGGGACGAAGCCAGCGCTGTCGGGGCGGCCACTCTGGCGCTGGAGATGCTGCTTGAGTCGGAGGAGGTCATTGCCCGGGCAAGGGTCCGGGAGGGGTAAGTCAGGGGGCCGGGGCCACGCCCCCGGCCGACAGACGATAGAAAGGGGGAAAGGATGCGGGGAAGTGCTCCCGCGTCGAGACGATGGACGCACTCGGTCAGGAACCCTTGCATTTTCAAGTTCACACCCCACCCCAGCGGTCACCGCGGATTCAGGGGATGCTGGACTACCTCGGGAGGGTGGAGCCAGGTATCTGTATTGAACGGGTGCGCTACGTCACCGAGTCCTACCAGCAGACGACGCGCCTGCCGGAGATTCTCCGGCGGGCGAAAGCGCTCGAGAACACTCTGGCCAAGATGAGTCTGTACATTCTGCCGGGCAGCCTCCTGGTTGGAAACCAGGCCTCCCGGCCGTCCTCCGCCCCGCTGTTTCCCGAGTTCACTGTGGACTTCCTGGAGCGGGAGATCTTCGCCAAAGACCCACTGTCGCCGGCTGACCGCCCGGCGGATCGGTTCGTGATCGACGAGGCCACCCTTCCGGAACTCAAAAAGATACTCGACTGGTGGAAAGGGCACACGGGGGAGACGGTCACTTCGCCCCGAACTACCCCTGGCTGTTTACCCACGGAATCAGAGGGATACTCCAGCTTTGCCGGGAGAAACTGGCCGCCCTGTATAACGGCTGGGACCCGCGCAGCGGCGCCGTTCTCCATCCCAACCCGAGCGGGAAAGACCTCTCGACCTTCTCGTCCTTTGCCGAGGTGTGGGAGGCTTTCGCTGCCCAGGCCCGCTTCTACGTCAAGATGGCGGTCTTGATGGACAACGTCACGGACAAGCTGTGGGAGGAGTACATCGAGGAACCGCTGGCCTCGACCTTCGGCTGCGCCCCCACTACGCTGGAGCGGGGCAGGTCCATCAAGCGGGGCGGCGCCAAGTACGATTTCAGCGGCAACGAGACAATCGGTCTGGCCAACGTGGCGAACAGCCTCTATGCGATTAAGAAGCTGGTCTTCGAAGAGCGGAGGCTTACTGGCGAGCAACTGAAGCACGCCCTGCTGACGAACTTCGAAGACCTTTCCACCGACCCCACCGGACCGGAAATCCAGCAGATGTGCCTCTCGCTGCCCAAATACGGCAACGACGTGGACGAGGCGGACTTCCTTGCCCGAGACGTGCTGGCGCTGATTTGCGAGGAGTTTCCGAAGTACCGGAACACCCGCCACGGCCGGGGCCCCCTCGGAGGAGTCTTCCAGGTCTCGACGACCACCGTCTCGTCCAATACGCCTTTCGGGCGAATCACTGGGGCCCTTCCCGACGGGCGGAAACGGGGGACGCCGCTGGCGGACGGACAGTCGCCGATGCGGGGCACTGACACCAAGGGGCCCACGACGGCCGTCCGCTCGGTGGCTAAGATGCGGAATGTCCTGCTCTCCGAAGGCTCTCTCTACAATCTGAAGCTCCTGCCTCAGGATCTCAAGTGAGGGAAAGGAGGAGAAGGCAAGATGGCCCTCAATGCACCGGCGACGGTGGGAAGGAGCGGCGAAGCCGGACTCCGGCGGCTGGTGAACCTCGTCGACTATTACTTTCCATCGGTGGATTGCAGATGCAGTTCAACGTCGTGAGCCGCGAGACCCTGCTGGCGGCGCAGAAAAACCCGGAAAGGTACCGCAACCTCATCGTTCGGCTGGCCGGTTACTCAGCCTACTTCGTGAGCCTGGACAAGACGGTACAGCAGGACATCATTGAACGGACCGAGGAACGCCGGTCTTCTTCAAGGGCTGCCCGCTCCGTTGTCGGTGGTGCTGCAACCCGGAGTCGCAGTTGACTTGCCGGGAGATGGCCTTCTTCCCGGACAAGTGCATCGGGTGCCTGCGTTGTGTGCGAAACTGCCCGTACGGTGCAATCACCCTGTCCGAAGGGAAGATGGAGACCGACTGGGCGATTTGCCGGAAGACCTGCTATGTCGAGGAAACGCCCTCCTTCCGATGCACGGGGCAGTGTTATGCGACGGCGCGGCGGGTGGTCGGAGAGGATCTTTCGGTCGCCCAGCTGTGGGAGGAGGTCAGCCGGGACGCCGCCCTTTACCGCCAGAGCGGGGGAGGGGTGACCGTGTCCGGGGGCGAGCCCATTCTGCAGGCCGACTTTCTCGCCGCCTTCCTGGCGCACTGCAAAGCCAAATGGCTCCACACAGCCATGGAGACGTGCGGCTTTGCCCCCTGGGAGGAGTACGAGAAGGTTCTGGACTACCTGGACTTCCTGTTTCTGGATTTGAAGCACATGGACCCGGAGAGACATCGCTGGCTGGTCGGCCAAGAACCTGACCTGATTCTGCTGAACGCCCGCCGTCTGGCGCAGGCATCGCGGCAGAGGGGAAGCGAGCTGGTGATTCGGATACCGCTAATTCCGGGCCTGAACGACGACGAGGAGAACATCGCGGCCGCAGCGGAGGGAGTTTGTCGCCCGCGAGCTGGAAGGGGTCAAGGTGGTCGAGCTCATGCCCTACCACCGTTTGGGACGGGGAGAATACCGGGACATCGGCCGGAGCTACGCCCTCATGGACCTCCAACCTCCAGCCAAGGAGCAGGTCGAGCGCCTCCAGGCGATTATCCGCGACCGCGGGCTGAAGACCTTTCCCGGGTGTCCAGGCGCTCCAGAACGTCAATCTGGAGGTTCGGGCCGGGGAGGCGCACGCCCTGCTTGGTGAGAACGGGGCGGGCAAGTCTACTCTGCTCAAGATTCTGGCGGGGGCTTACGCCAAGGATAGCGGCACGATCAGAGTCGATGGGGCTGAAGCACGCATCGCCAGCCCCCGCCAGGCTCTCTCCTTGGGGATCAGCATCATCTACCAGGAGTTCAGCCTTCTTCCGCACTTGAGCATTGCAGAGAACATCTTCCTGGGAAGGCTTGGCCAGTGGCGCCGCCACGGGTTGGTGGACTGGCGGTCGTGCCGCCAGGAAAGCCGGAGACTCCTGGAAAGTCTCGGCGTTTCGCTTGACCCCCAGACCCCGGTTTGGCAGCTCAGGGTGGCGCAGCAGCAGATGGTGGAAATCGCCAAAGCCCTGTCGCACAACGCCCGGATTGTCGCCATGGACGAGCCGACGGCCGCCCTGAGCCAGCGGGAGATCGAGGAGCTTTTCCGGATCATCCGGCTGCTCAAGGAGCACGGCGTGAAAGCGGTCTTTGGCAGAAGACTTCGTCCGGCGTCTGAGCATCTCCACGCCCAACGTTAACCAGGAGACCCTGTTCTTGAGCGGTGGGAATCAGCAAAAAGTGGTCATTGCGAAGTGGCTCTGTTCCCAGGCCAAAGTGCTGATCCTGGACGAGCCGACCAGAGGGATTGACGTCGGCGCCAAGGTCGAAGTCTACCAACTGATCAACGCCCTGGCGAAGAACGGGGCGACGGTGCTCATGATCTCCTCGGAACTTCCGGAAGTACTCGGGGTGAGCGACCGGATTCTGGTGATGCGCAACGGGCGCCTGATGGGCGAGCTGACCAGGGCCGAGGCGACGGAAGAGGAGATCATGACCTACGCCAGCGGCCGGGCGTTGCGCTACGTGAGCAGCGGCTTCCAGGGGCGCAAGGCGAGCATTGGCTTCTTGGGCAATCCGGCTGCCCCCGCCTACCGGGAGGCCATCCTGGCTGGCCTGGAAGCTACGGTGCGGCCATTCGGCGGCGAAGTGCGCACTCCTCTCACTACCTCCCCAGCTTCGCTAAGAGAGTTGGCTGAACCCCTGTTGGCGAGCGGGGTGCAGGCGCTCGTCGTCCAGGCGCCCGACCCCTCCGACCTCGCCTCCGTGCTCCCCCGGGCAGCCAGCGCCGGGGTTCCGGTGGTAGCGGTCGACTCCGAGCTGGTGGCGGGGCCGGTGACCACCATCAGCAGCGACAGCCGGTTAGGAGTGGATCTCCTAACCTCTTGCCTGCAGGAACGGGTGCCAAAAGGGCGGGTACTGGTGTGGACCACTCCCGCCTCCTCCGAGATTGCCACGCGGCGCAGCCGGAACGCTTCTGAACTCTTGACCCGCCAGGCGAGGTTTGAAGTGGTCTCAGCTCCCTGCGACCTTGGGCAAGAACTGGAGAACCCTCAGCTTAAGGCGATCCTTGCCCCGGCCGAGCTGGAGGAGCACGAAGCCCTGGCCGCCGTGGAGGCTGCTGGTCGTACCGGAGAGATCCAGGTTCTTGGTTTCGGTGGCTCGGTGCGGTCATTGCGGGCGGTCGCCTAAGGGCGACTGGCTGGCACGATCGGCGAGTTTCCGGAGGAACTGGGCCGGATCGCTGCCGAGTGGGCTTTTCGCCTGCTGGACGGAGAGACCCCGGGCAGAAGCGTGAGCGCAACCACGATGCTCGTGACGCCTGCGAACGCAGACAGACTCGAAAGGACGCTGAAACGGGGTTGATGGGTGCAATGAGCAACACGACGGCCGGGAGCGCTACTCCGGCCCCGACCCGCCCGCTCCGGAACCGGGTGCAGGTGCTAATCGGGTCAAGAAACCAGTAGCTGGTGATGCTGCTTGCGCTGCTGGCGCTGGGGGCCGTCTTGTCGCTCTCGTCTCCGGTCTTTCTCACGAAGGAGAACCTGCTCAACGTAACGCGGACGGTTTCCATCAACGGCGTGGCAGCCGCAGGCATGACCCTGGTCATCCTGACCGGCGGGATTGACCTGTCAGTCGGCTCCCTCTTCGCCCTGGCCGGCGCGGTGACCACCGGCTTGCTCGGGACGTCGTACACCAGCGCTCCGCTGGCAAGACTCCTGGCTCTGCCGATGCCCGTGGCGGTCCTGGTCGGGGTGGCGGTGGCCGGACTCCTGGGCTACGTGAACGGTTGGGTGATCACCAAGTTCGCCATCCCTCCCTTTGTTGCCACGCTGGGCATGATGAGTTTTGCCCGGGGCCTCACTTACCTTTACACGGGCGGTTACCCGATAACGTTCAACGTGCTACCGCCTATGTTCGCCTGGCTCGGGCAGGGCCATATCCTTGGTGTTCCGGTGCCAACGGTCGTCTTCTTGCTTGCCGTCCTCCTGTGCTGGTGGATTCTGCGCTTCACAAGCTTTGGCCGAGCGATCTACGCCGTCGGCGGGAATGCCGAGACAGCGCGGCTGTCTGGCCTGAACGTCAAGCGAGTCAAGCGCTTGGCCTATACCTTCGTGGGGGCACTGGCGGGGATAAGCGGCATTGTCCTGGCCTCGCGGGTCGCCGCCGGTTCCCCGGTGGCCGGACTGGGGTACGAAACCGATGTCATCGCCGGCGTGGTCATCGGTGGCACAAGCTTGATGGGCGGGTCGGGGTCCATTCTGGGCACCGTGATCGGGGTTTTCATCATCGGCGTGATCGAAAACGGTCTGAACCTGCTGGGTGTGTCGACCTACTACCAGTACATTGTCAAGGGCCTTGTCCTGATTCTGGCAGCGGGCCTGGATGGATACATCCGCAAGCGACGGCCTCACTGACGTGGTGCAACAGGGGGTATCCCATTCATGAACCGAATCGTAATCCTGGGCGGGTTGCTCGCTCTCTGGCTAGTGTTCGGCGCCCTGTCACCGGTCTTCTTCACGGTGGAGAACATGTTGAACCTGGCCCGAATTGCCGGAATGAACGGCCTGCTGGCGCTGGGCATGACCCTGGTGATCATCGCCGGCGGAATCGACTTGTCCGTTGGTTCGATGCTCGCCCTGGGCGGGGCGGTGGGGGCGGGGCTGCTCGGCGCCTCCTACGGTAGCACTCCACCGCCGGTGGCCTTGCCGGCCTGGTTGGCGGTGCTGACGGCCGTCGCCGTTTGCGGGCTGGCCGGTCTGATGAGCGGCTTAGCCATCGTCAAGCTCGACTTGGCGCCATTCGTGGTGACCCTCGGCATGATGACCGTCGCCCGCGGCCTCACCTATGTGTTCAGCGACTTCATCATGCGGAGCGTACCCGGGACTGCCATCACCTTCTCCCATCCCCAGTTCGAATGGCTTGGCTCGGGGGCGCTCTGGAGCATCCCGGCCCCCGCCGTCATCTTCCTGGTGACTATTTCGCTGGCCGCCCTGATGCTCCGGTACACGACGTTCGGACGAAACATCTATGCCGTCGGAGGCAACGCCGAGTTGAGCCGACTGGCCGGCATCAACACGGGCTTCGTGCTGGCGGCCGCGTACGCCATCAGCGGCGCCCTGGCAGGGCTGAGCGGGGTCGTCTTCACCGCCCGGCTCGCCTCTGCCTCGCCACTGGCCGGGGTCGGCTATGAGCTGGATGCGATTGCCGCCGTAGTGATTGGCGGCACCAGCATGACTGGTGGGGAAGGGGGGGTCTGGCGGAGGTCCAGCAAGACGTCCAGTTCGTGAGATGAGCAGCGGCCCAGGATCTTAGATTACAAACGAGACGGAGGGAATGCAGGTATGGGTATGTACCGGAAAGCGGTCGTGATTATCCTAGCGTTGACCGTAGCTCTGAGCATCCTGGCTACACCGGGCCTCGCTGCGGCGAAGAAGCAGCTCGCGGTCGGGTGGACGGTAGCGTACTTCGACCACCCCGTGTACCAACTGATGATGAAAGCAATGAAGGAGGTGGCGGAAAAAGAGGGTATCAAGCTGATCGTGGTCGACCGTCGCATCTTCCGTCGCGGACAGAACGTGAAATGGAACTGCTTCGTGACCTGGGACATGGTAGGCTCGGGGCGGCTCGGCGGCGAGCAGGTGGTGAAGGCCCTTAACGGAAAGGGCAACCTCGTCGTGGTGGAAGGCACTCCTGGGGCAGGCTCTACGATCGACCGCGGCGACGCCTTCTACAACGTGATCAAGAAGTATCCTGACATCAAAGTGGTGTACAAGATTTCCGCCGACTTCCGCCGAGACAAGGGCTTACAGGTGACCGAGGACATCCTGCAGCGCTTCCCCAAGGGAACCATCGACGCGATCTACTACATGAACGACGAGATGGCGCTCGGCGGCCTCCAGGCGATCAAGGCGGCGGGCCGGTTGGGCGACTTCAAGGTCATCAGCGTGGACGGCGAGAAGGAGGCCATGGAGGCCCTGAAGCGTGGAGAGATCGATTACGAGGTCATCTTCCATCCTGACGACCATGCGGTGGCTATGAACATCATGGCAGCCACCCTGCGCAAGCAGAAGATCGACCTCTCGAAGCTTGAGTACAAGGGACGCAAGATGGACCTCGTCGAGTCGGAGGGGATTCCCTGGGTGCGGCCGCAGTGCTTGCAGTGCTTCTGGGTCGACAAGACCAACGTGCATGAGCCTGAAAACTCGGGGTGGTAAAGCAGAAAAGATGGCGGGTTCCCCAGCGCACCAGCGGTGGGGAACCCGCCGTTCCCAGCGCCGGCCAAGACAAGCGCCCAGGAAGGGGTGACCGCCGTGAAGAACGAGCGGCAGGACCCAGCTCAGACGAGCTACCGGAGTAAAGGAACTCTTACCAAGGAACGCATCACGAAGCCGGACGGCCGCTATCTGATTTTCTACCGCTTCCGGCGCCCGGGGGACTCGCCTGGGCGGCCTGCGGGACTCCCTGAGGGGAGGGCCCGCCTTGTCTGAACTGCGCTGGAATCCGGTTTTGGGCGAATGGGTCGTGACCGCCACCCACCGCCAGGACCGAACCTATCATCCGCCGGACGATTTCTGCCCACTCTGTCCAACGGCGCCAGGGGCCCTTCCCACCGAGGTCCCGGCGGCCGACTATGAGATTGTGGTTTTTGAGAACCGGTATCCTTCCTTTCGCCCGGCACCTGGCGCGCCTGCCGTGGAAGGGGATGACCTCTACCGGGTGGCCTCTTCCCAGGGCGTGTGTGAGGTGGTCCTCTATTCTCCGAACCACCGGGGAAGCTTGGGCGAACTCGGAGTGGTGGAAATCGCTCGCCTCGTGGACGTCTGGACGGATCGGTACGCCGAGTTGGGCAAGCTCGATTACGTGGACTATGTCTTGATCTTCGAAAACCGAGGTGAGGCAGTCGGCGTAACCCTGAACCATCCGCACGGGCAGATTTACGCCTTCCCCTACATCCCACCCCGGCCAGCCCGGGAGTTGGAGAACTCGGACAACTACTGGCGGGAGACTGGCCGGTGCCTGTTCTGCGACATCTTGAAAAAAGAAAGGAAGGACGGCCGCCGGGTGGTGGCGGAGAACGAGGATTTTTGCGCTTTCATACCGTTCTTCGCCCGCTATCCATACGAGGTTCACGTTGCACCCCTGCGGCACAGCCCCAGCATGCTGGAGTTCAGCGAGGGGCAGCGCTGGAACCTGGCCCGGATGCTCAAGGTCGTCTTGCAGAAGTATGACCGCCTGTTCGGATTCCCTTTGCCCTACATCATGGTGATGCATCAGGCGCCGACCGACGGCCGGGACTATCCTTTCTACCATTTCCACCTGGAGTTTTACCCTCCCCACCGGACCGCCACCAAGCTCAAGTATCTGGCAGGCTGTGAGTCCGGCGCGGGCACGTTCATCAATGACACCCTGCCTGAGGAGAAGGCGGCAGAGTTGCGGGCGGTCGCTTGTCCTCCGCACGCGGACGGCGAGGAGGAGGTCTAGCGGCCATGAGCGCGTTACTTGAACCAGAACCGCAAAAGGGCGACCCGTACGGGGAGAAGCGGGAGAGGGCGGCGCGCCTGCGCCAGCTCTTCCAGGGGATGTATGGCGTCGACGGGGACGCCGCAGGCGAGATTCACACCGTCCGAGCGCCGGGGAGAGTCAATCTCATCGGGGAGCATACCGACTATAACGACGGGTTCGTATTGCCGGCCGCCATCGACCGAGACGTGCTGATCGCCGTGCGGAGGCGGCGGGATAGGAGGATTCGGGCGTACTCTCTTGATTATCAGGAAGCGGTCGAGTTCGAGCTCGACGCTATCGAACGTGATCCCAAGAGCGCCTGGAGCAACTACCTGCGGGGCACCTTCAAGAGCCTGATGAAGTCGGGGGCACCGGTGGCCGGGATGGACCTCCTGGTCACCGGCGGGGTTCCCCAGGGAGCTGGGCTGAGTTCGTCGGCCGCCTTAGAAGCGGCAGCTGCTCTGGCCGCTCAGGCGGCGGGAGGCTTCCAGTGGGAGAAGCTGGAGCTTGCGCTGGCCTGTCAGGCGGCCGAGAACCGCTTCGTCGGCGTCAACTGCGGCATCATGGACCAATTTGCCTCCCTGCTTGGGAAAGCCGGGCACGCCTTGTTCATTGACTGTCGGACCCTTCAATGGGAAACGGTTCCCATGCCACAAGAGTACTGTCTCGTCATCTGCGACACGGGTGTGCGGCGCGGCCTGCGGGACTCCGCCTACAATCGGCGGAGGGCTGAATGCGAAGAAGCGGTGCGAGTCCTCAGGCAGTACCTGCCCGGAGTTGCGGCTTTGCGGGATGTCTCGCCCGAGTCCCTTTCTGAATTTGAAGGGCAGCTATCCGAAGGGGTGGCGCAACGCGCCTGGCACGTGGTTTCCGAGAACGCCCGGGTTTGGCGAAGCGTAGCGGCCTTGCGAGCGGGGCAGGTCGCTGAGTTCGGGCGCCTCATGGTGGAGTCCCACACTAGCCTCCGGGACCTCTTTGCGGTCAGCTGCCCCGAGCTCGACACCTTCGTCGAGATAGCTCTGGAGCTGCCGGGGGTTGCGGGCGCTCGGATGACGGGGGCCGGGTTCGGCGGCTGCACCATTAACCTGGTGCGGGTCGACGCGCTGGCCGATTTCACCCGGACGGTGCTCAAACGGTACCTGGAGCGGACTGACCCGGCTCGCTTCTCCTCCCGGCCCCGGGTCTATGTCTGCCGAGCCGAGGACGGGGCGGAAGAAATCTCCCCGGATTGGCCGTAATGGGGGACTGAACGGTGAGAGTCCTTGTTACCGGGGGCGCCCGGTACCGCGGGAGTCACGCCGCCGCCGCTCTGCGCCAGGCGGATCACCAAGCGCTCATCCTCGACAATCTACACACCGGCCACGCTGAGGCGGCGCGGAGGGTCGGGTGTGAGCTGATCGTTGGCGATGTTGGCGACCAGGCGCAGGTGGAGGAGTTACTGCGGTCGCGCCGCATCGAGGTCGTCCTGCACTTCGCAGCGGCCAGTTTGGTTGGCCAGTCGATGGTCGAGCCGGAGCGGTAACCAGGTGATTCGGGCGGCAGAAAAGGTGACGGGGCGCGCCATTCGGGTTCAAGAGGAGGCCCGGCGAGCAGGCGATCCCCCGGTGCTGGTCGCCAGTGCAGAGCGGATCCAGAAGGAGCTGGGCTGGACGCCCCGCTACACGGGACTTGAGACGATCATTGCCACGGCCTGGAGATGGCACCAGTCGCACCCATTCGGTTACAGGGAAAGGAGCTAGGCATCGATGGCCCAGCAAAGGAGATCTGGGGGAGGGGTCACCGCGGTGGCGCCCACGCGCGAGGAACTGGCGGAGAAACATGGCCGGATCAGAGCTTTTCTGCAGGAGCGACGACTGGACGGCGTGGTTTTGACCTCTTCAGCCAGCGTCGCCTGGTATTCCGGAGGCGCCGACGTGCATGTGGCGGTCGACGAGCCGGCCGGGGTGGCCGCCCTACTCGTCGAAGCGGAGCGGGTTGCAGTCCTGACCGATCGCATCGAAGCGGCTCGGATGGCGGAGGAGGCCTTTGCCTCATACGTAGCTGCCTCACCAGTGCCCGTCCGGTTCGAAGTGCGTCCGTGGCATCGAAGCCTGCGGGAACAGCTTGCCCTGCTGGCGCCAAGGGCTTTCCTCGGGATTGAGGAGGCGGGGGAGGCTCTGCCGGAAGGCGAGTCCCGCGAGACCGGGCCGAAAACGCTCCGTCCGCTAGCGCCGGAAATCAGGCGCCTGCGGCACCGCCTCACCGGTCGTGAAGTGGAGCGCTACCGCTGGTTGGGCGCCCAGACGGCCGCTGGCCTGGAGGAGGCAGCCAGAGGAGTCCGCCCGGGCTGGACGGAGTGGAAGGTGGCGGCGACACTTGACGAGGCGCTGCTCAACCGTGGGGTGCAGCCGATTGTCACGCTGGTGGCGGCGGACGAACGCATCCAGCGGTACCGCCATCCCTTGGCCACGAGCAACGAGGTCAGGCGTGGCTGCATGCTGGTTACCTGCGCCAGGGGAGGGGGGCTGATCGCCGCGGCGACGCGCCTGGTGCACTTTGGTCCGCTCTCCTCCGACCTGCGACGCCGGCACGACGCGGTGGTCCGGGTAGACGCCGAAGTTCTGGCTGCCTCGAAAGCCGGTGAGAGCATGGGCAGGCTCTTCGAAGTCCTGCGGGCAGCCTACGCGGCGCAAGGATTCCCGGGCGAGGAAGAACTCCACCACCAGGGCGGGGTCATCGGCTACGCAGGGCGGGAATACCTGGCCAAACCGAACAGCACCGACACCCTCGTGGCCCCGCAGGCCCTCGCCTGGAACCCGAGCATTGCCGGAACCAAGTCGGAGGACACCTACCTGCTGCCGGAAAACCCTGAGCAAGGGCTCGAATGCCTAACCGCTGGAGAGGGTGCATGGCCGCGGCTCCGTCTCGAGGTAGGCGGGCAGGTGCTCTTCCGCCCGGATATCCTCGTGCTCTAGGGAGGGCGTGTCCACTACCTGGTCGTTGCCGTGGACTGAGCCGCGCGGCCGGGCGTCATGCTCTCGCTATGACCCGCTGTCGACATCCGAAGGAATCCTGTGACGGGCTGCCCGGCTTCGGTGAGCGCGCAAAAAGTTGGATGCCCAAGGAGGAATATCAACTTACGCAGCCAATTGAATTAATTAATAAAATTAATTACCCGGGGACATGTTGACAGGGCAGGAGGTGGGGTCTATTTCACTAGGCTTCGACTGTACGGAAGCTACTCTTGGGAGGTGGGCGCAAGAGCTGGCAACAGGAGAAAAACGGTGGCGCGTATAGCAGTGGTTACTGACTGGTTTTGAACAGCAAATGGCACCGCCCGATCACCCTGGTCGGCCTGGACCAGGGCTTTTTGTTCCACGAGCGTGGTCACCAAGCGAAGGTGCCTAGTTACCCCTAGTTGGTTGGGATAGCTTGACTGGGCTAACTGGTTGTGGTATCATCTAATTACTATGTACTTCCGGGCTGTCACCAAGAAAAGCGGCGCCTCCCGCAAATACATTCAGCTCTGCCACAACGTCTGGGATCCGGTGGCGCGCTGCTCGAAGACCAAGGTGCTCTGTCACCTCGGCCCTGCTGAAGAGCTGGACAAAGGCGCCCTTCAGCGCCTGGCCCACAGCCTCTCCCGTTTGCTCTCCCCGGAGGATGCCCTCGAGTTCCGGGCTCGTCTCTCCGGTTCCCCGGACCGCGAATACCTCGGTGGCCGCCAGCTTGGAGGTCCCTGGCTCCTGAATGCCTTATGGCAGCGCTTGGGCATCGGGGATACCCTAAGAAAACTCCTCGCTGGGCGTGGCTACAGCACCCCGGTCGAACGGCTCCTGTTCGCCATGGTCGCCAGCCGGGCGCTCGCTCCCTCCAGCAAGCACGCCATGGAGTTCTGGGTGAAGCAGGTCGTGCACATCCCTGACCTCCCACAAGTCGATGTCCACAAGCTCTACCGGGCCATGGACTTCCTCCTGGAGGCCTCCGAAGATCTTCAGCGTGAGGTCTTTTTCGGCGTGGCCAATCTCCTCAACCTCGACGTAGACCTCGTCTTCCTCGACACCGCCACCACCTACTTCGAGATCGAAGGTGAAGATCCTGACGAGGTGGACGAGAACGGCCAACTCAGTCTCGAAGGCCTGAGGCAGTGGGGCCACAGCAAGGATGCCCGGGGTGATCTCGCCCAGGTGGTGGTGGCCTTCGCGGTGACCCGGGACGGCATCCCCGTCCGCTGTTGGGCTTTCCCCGGCAGCACCAGCGACCAGAGTATCGTGGAGCAGGTAAAGCACGATTTGAACGGCTGGCGCCTTGGACGAGTCATCACCGTGGCCGACAGCGGCTTCAACTCCGCCGAGAACCGCCGGACCCTTCAGGAAGCCGGTGGACACTACATCATTGGGGAGAAGCTCCGCCAGGGACCCAAGGGCGCCAAGACGGAAGCCCTGACCCGGGCTGGCCGCTTCAAAACACTGGCCAACGGGCTTGAGGTGAAGGAAGTACTCCTCCAGGAAGGCAGCACCGCCGAGCGGCGCTTTGTGGTGATCCGCAACCCCGAGGAAGCCGAACGAGACCAGAAGAAGCGCGCCGACATCGTCGCCGAAGTGGAGCGGCGCCTGAGTGAGTTGAAGCAGCTGACGGGCCAGCCCCACACGAAAGCCGCCTGTGAACTCCGGTCTCACCCGGTCTTCGGCCGCTACATCCGGCAGACCAAGACCGGCGCTCT
>JBLNCL010000030.1:0-201186 GCA_050260635.1 Betaproteobacteria bacterium | reverse complement strand
TCGTGGTGGCCATCGACGTGTTGCGGGCCACCACGACTGCCGTTACGGCTCTGGCCAACGGGGCCCGGGCGATCCTCCCCGTGGCCAAGCCGGAGGAGGGGCGGCAGGCCTTGACGACCTTTCCCCCGGGGCAGGCGCTCCTGGGCGGGGAACGCTATGGAAAGCCGCTGCCCGGCTTTGACCTTGGAAATTCGCCGGCGGAGTACCGGCCGGAGGTAGTCGCTGGCAAGACGGTGATCCTCACCACCACCAACGGCACGCAGCTTCTGGCGAAATGCGGTCGGGCGGCGGAGGTCTTGCTTGGGGCGCTGGTCAACGCCGGAGCGGTGGTCGAGTGGTTGCGAGGCTGGGAGGGCGACCTTTTGGTGGCCTGCGCCGGGCGGCACGGCGGCTTTTCCCTGGAGGATGCGGTCTGCGCCGGGCTGATCGTCAGCCGGCTGGGCGAGAGGTGGCAGTTGGGGCGCGGGGCCGCCGCGGCTCTCGGCCTGTACGGGACGTATCTGCAGGACCCGGGCCGGGCGCTGTGGGAGAGTCCCCATGGGAAGTACCTGGCGGAGATCGGTCTGGGGGACGACCTGGCGGAGTGCGCCGCGATGGACCGGTACAACCTGGTGCCGCGGCGGCTGGGGCGTACCTTTCTGGTCTGAGTGAGGAGGATGGCGATGGAGCAGCAAGAAAGGCGGCCGACGGCGGCCGAGGTGGAGGCGGCCGTCCGCAGCCGGGCCAAGGACGGGCGGCTTGCCTGCCGGGAGGCGTTTGCCCTGGCGGAGGAGCTGGGGGTGGCGCCGGGGAAGATCGGGGAGGCGGCCAACGCCGTCGGGGTGAAGATCGCCGGTTGCCAGTTAGGCTGCTTCAAGTGACCGGCGGACCCGGAGGGACAGCGTGAGCGATTTTCAGGAGTTTTATGAGCTCTTGCCCCGACGGGAGGCGCTTTCCCGGCTGGAACCCTACCTCAGGCCGGTGGACGGGGTGGAGGAGGTTTCCCTGGAGGAAGCCCTAGGCCGGGTGCTCGCGGCGGAGGTGGTGGCGCCGGAGCCCCTGCCTGCCTTCGCCCGCAGTACCGTGGACGGCTTTGCGGTCCGGGCCCGGGACACCTTCGGGGCGAGCGAATCCCAGCCGGCCCTCCTGACCCTGGCTGGCCAGGTCGGCATGGGGGAGGCGGCGGAGCGGCCGTTGGGGGCAGGCGAAGCGATTCGGGTGCCCACCGGGGGCGCACTGCCGCCGGGAGCCGACGCCGTGGTGATGTTCGAGCATACCGGAGGGGCGTCCAGCCTCCTCGAGGTCTTTCGCCCGGTGGCGCCAGGGGAGAATGCGGTGCGGCCGGGGGAGGATTTTGCTGAGGGAGGCGCCCTCCTGCCGGCCGGGCGCCGGCTCCGCCCGGCGGATCTGGGAGCCCTGGCGGCGGTTGGGGTGACGAGGGTGGCGGTCCGGCGGCGCCCCCGGGTGGGGATCATCTCCACTGGGGACGAGGTGGTGCCGGCCGAGGCACGTCCCCGGCCCGGGCAGATCAGGGACGCCAACCGCCACGTTCTGGCGGGGCTGGTCCGTGAGGCGGGCGGGGAGCCGGAGTTCGGGGGGATCGTCCCCGATCAGCGGGAGGCGCTGGCTGACCGGGTGGCAGAGCTGCTCGGTCGGGTTGATCTCGTACTCCTCTCCGGGGGGAGTTCGGTCGGGGCCCGGGACCACGCCCTGGCGGTCATTGACGGACTCGGCCCACCGGGGGTGATCGTCCACGGCTTGGCCCTCAAACCGGGCAAGCCCACGGTCATTGGGGTGGCCGGCCAGAAGCCGGTTTTCGGTCTGCCCGGCCACCCGTCAGCGGCGGCGGTCGCTTTCCGGGCGGTGGTCCGCCCGGTGCTCCTGGTCCTGGGCGGGGTGCGGGAACCATTGGCCGGGCTGGCGGTGAACGCCCGCCTGGCGGTCAACCTGGCTTCGGCTTCCGGCCGGGAGGAGTTCGTCCGGGTCCGGCTCATTTCCCGCCCCGACGGGTGGTGGGCCGAACCGGTAGAGGGGCCGTCCGGCTTTCTCTCGACCTTCGTCCGGAGTGACGGTTTCGCGGTCCTGCCGCTGGAGGCGACCGGTCTGCCGGCCGGCGCCACAGTGGCGGTGGAACTGGACTAGGGGCTTACGCCTGCAACACCGGAGGTACCAGTGGAGCGACGGGTTTATTTGACGGAAATTCCACACGGCGAGGCGCTCGCCGCTTGGTTTGAAGCCCTGGAGGGAGGGCGCGGGCCCGAGGGGCTCCGCCTGCCGGCGGAAGAAGCACAGCTCGACGCCTGCCTGGGCCGGGTCACGGCCGGGCCGGTGCTTGCCCGCCGCTCCTCGCCTCACTATCCGGCGGCGGCCATGGACGGGATTGCCGTCCGGGCGGCCGAGACGGCTGGGGCGAGCGAGGCAGTGCCGGTAATCCTGCCGGCGGACCGGGCGGTCATGGTCAACACCGGGGAGGCCCTGCCCCCCGGATACGACGCCGTGGTGATGATCGAGCACGTCCGGCAGGTGCCGGAGGGGCTTGAATTGCGGGCGGCGGTCACGCCGTGGGAGAACGTCCGGCCGGTCGGCGAGGACATCGTGGTTAGCGAGGTCATCCTCCCCGAGGGGCACCGCATCCGGCCGGTGGACCTGGGGGCGCTTCTGGCGGGCGGGGTGGCGCGGGTGAGCGTCCGGCGGCGGCCCCGGGTGGCGATCCTGCCCACCGGGACGGAGCTGGTCGACCTGGCGGCCGACCCCGAGCGGGAGTTGCGGCCGGGCCAGATCGTGGAGTACAACTCCTGGGTGATCGGGGGGCTGGTGGCGGAGTGGGGCGGGGAGCCGCTTCGCCTGCCCCCGGCGCCCGATTGCCCGGAGGACCTGCGCCGGTCCATCCAACAAGGGCTAGCCGAAGCGGACGTCCTGGTGGTCAACGCCGGTTCCTCCGCCGGAACTCGGGACTACACCGTCCACCTGCTGGAAGAACTCGGCCGGGTGGTCGTTCACGGGGTGGCCCTGAAGCCGGGGCGCCCCACCATCCTGGCGGTGGTGGACGGAAAACCGGTTCTCGGTCTGCCCGGGTATCCGGTCACGGCTGTCTTGGTCGCCGAGACCTTCCTCGCCCCGCTGCTGGCCTGCCTGTTGGGGACTGCCCCACCACGGCCGGCAACGGTGACCGCTAAGCTCACGCGCAGGGTGACCAGCCCGCCCGGGGTCGAAGAGTTCCTCCGGGTCCGGCTGGGCGAGGTGGATGGAGAATTGATTGCCAGCCCGGTCGCCCGCGGCGCCGGGCTCATAACCACGCTGGTCCGGGCGGACGGGGTGGTCCGCCTACCCCGCCTCTCGCAGGGTTTCCCCGCCGGAGCAGAGGTCCCGGTGGAGCTGCGACGGGACCTGACGGCTATCCGACAGACGATTCTGTTGGCGGGGAGCCACGACCCGTTGCTCGACCTGTTGGGCAGCCTCCTCGGGCGGGCCTATCCGGGCAGGGGGCTGGCGGTGGCGCCCTTGGGCAGTCTGGGGGGCCTTTTGGCGCTGGCTCGCCGCGAGGCTCACCTGGCCGGTTCCCACCTGCTCGACGAGGCTACTGGGGAATACAACCTGTCGTTTGTGGCCCAGCATATTCCGGAGCCGGCGGCTGTCATCAACCTGGTCTACCGGCAGCAGGGCTTCCTCGTTCCTCCAGGCAACCCCAAGGCGGTCCGCGACTGGACCGATCTGACCCGGCCGGACGTCTCGTTCATCAACCGGCAACGCGGGGCCGGGACCAGGGCCCTCCTCGACCTGGAGCTGAAGAAGCGGGGGATCGACCCGAGCGCGATCAAGGGGTACGAGCGGGAGGAGTATACCCACACCGGCCTGGCCGCAGCGGTGCAGGCCGGTACAGCCGACGTCGGCCTCGGCCTCTACTCGGCTGCCCGGGCGCTGGGGCTGGACTTCGTGCCGGTCGCAGAGGAGCGGTACGACCTGATTATCCCGGAGCGAGAACTGGGTACGGAGCGGATCGGGTGTCTCCTCGACGTGGTCCGGTCGGCGGAGTTCCGGGAGGCGGCCGCCCGGCTGGGCGGGTACGACACCCGGAACAGCGGCGAACGGGTGAATTGACGATCCAGTAGGAAAACCCTTCACCCTTGTGGTATCTATTGCACGTTTTGAGTCTGAGTCGCGGGGAGGACAGCCGATGAGCGAATGGAACATGGCGGACGACCTGAGCGAGATCCTGCTGCAACCGGACCAACTGTCGGCCAAGATCAAGGAGCTCGGGAGGACCATCTCCCGCGACTACGCCGACAAAGACCCGCTTCTGATCGGTGTCCTCAAGGGGGCGGTCGTCTTCCTCTCCGACCTCCTGCGCGAGATCACCGTGCCGGTTTCGGTCGACTTCATGGCGGTCTCCAGCTACGGGGCGGCCACCAAGTCGTCCGGCATCGTGCGCATCTTGAAGGACCTCGACGAGAGCATCGAGGGGCGGCACGTGCTGGTGGTGGAGGACATCGTCGACACCGGCCTGACCCTCCACTACATGCTGGAGAACCTCTCCTCCCGGCACCCGGCCAGCCTGAAGGTCTGTGCCCTGCTGGACAAGCCGGAGCGGCGGCAGGTGGCGGTCCCGGTGGACTACATCGGTTTTCACATCCCCGACAAGTTCGTGGTCGGCTACGGGCTGGACTACGCCGAGAAGTACCGGAACCTGCCCTACATCGGCGTCTTACGTCCGGATCGGATTTGAGCCTTTCACCCCCCGACCTGGAGGAGGAAGCATGTCGGAAACCGTCTTGGTGTTGGACTTCGGCGCCCAGTATGCCCAGCTTATTGCCCGCCGGGTGCGGGAGGCCAACGTCTACTGCGAGATTGTCCCCTACGATACGCCCTTGGCGGACCTTGTGGCCCACCAGCCCAAGGCGCTGATCTTCTCGGGCGGCCCCTGCTCCGTCTACGGGAAGGATGCCCCTCACCCCGATCCGGCTATCTACGGCTTGGGCCTGCCGATCCTGGGCATCTGCTACGGCATGCAGGTCATGGCGGAGCAGCTCGGGGGGAGGGTTGACGCCGCCGAGAGCCGGGAGTACGGCCGGACCGAGTTGACCGTGAAGGATCGAAGCGGCCTTTTCCGCGGCTTCGAACCTTCCGAGGGGCCGATCGTCGCCTGGATGTCCCACGGCGACCGGGTCGCCGCCCCCCCACCTGGCTTCCGGGTGTTGGCCTCGAGCGAGAATTCCCCAGTGGCTGCCATGGGCGATCCCAAGCGCCGGCTGTACGCCGTCCAGTTTCATCCCGAGGTGGTCCACACGCCCCGGGGCAAGGAGATCCTCCACAACTTCCTCTTCGACGTGGCCGGTTGCGCTGGCGACTGGACGATGGGCTCCTTCATCCACCAAGCGGTGGAGGAGATCCGGCGGCAGGTGGGGAGCGGGCGGGCGGTCTGCGCCCTGTCCGGCGGGGTGGACTCCTCGGTGGCGGCGGCCCTCGTCCACCAGGCCATCGGTGACCAGTTGACCTGCATCTTCGTGGACCACGGTCTCTTGCGCAAGGGCGAGGCCGAACACGTGGTCGAGACGTTCCGCAACCATTTCCGCATGAAGTTCATCCACGTCGACGCCTCGCAGCGTTTCCTGCACGCGCTGGCCGGCGTGGCCGATCCCGAGAAAAAGCGGAAAATCATTGGCCACGAGTTCATTGCCGTCTTCGAGGAGGAAGCGGCCAAGCTGGACAAGATCGACTTCCTGGTCCAGGGGACGCTCTACCCCGATGTGATTGAGAGCGGGACAAGGACCGCCGCGGTGATCAAGTCCCACCACAACGTAGGCGGCCTGCCGGACGAGATGCGCCTCAGGCTCGTGGAGCCGCTGCGCAACCTTTTCAAGGACGAGGTCCGGGAGGTCGGGGAGGAACTGGGGCTGCCCGAGGAGGTCGTCTGGCGGCAGCCGTTCCCGGGGCCGGGGTTGGCCATCCGGGTCATCGGCGAGGTGACCCGGGAGAAGCTGGCCATCCTCCGGGAGGTGGACGCCATCTTTCTCGAAGAGATTCGACGGGCGGGGCTTTACCGGCAGATCTGGCAGTCTTTCGCGGTCTTGACCGATTCCCGGACAGTCGGGGTGATGGGGGACGAGCGGACGTACGCCTACGTCTGCGCTCTTAGGGCTGTGACCAGCGAGGACGGGATGACTGCCGACTGGTTCCGCTTGCCCCCCGAAGTCCTGGCGACCGTGTCCAACCGGGTGTTGAACGAGGTCAAGGGCGTGAACCGGGTGGTCTACGACATCACCTCGAAACCGCCGGCGACCATCGAATGGGAATAGAGAAAGGGGGGAACCGGGGGAGGACGTGGGCCCGGCACGTTAACCGGGCGGGTGGGTTTGTGAGGGACTGACGGACAAGGAGGATGCTCGATGCTCGAGAAGTGGTTCAAGCTCAAGGAGAACGGCACAGATATCCGAACGGAGGTCATCGCCGGCGTTACCACCTTCATGACGATGGCCTACATCATCTTCGTGAACCCAGGCATTCTGTCAGCCGCCGGCGTTCCCGCAACGGGGGCGACGGTGGCTACCGCTTTGGCGGCTGGTCTGATCACCATCGCCATGGGCCTCTTCACCAACTACCCCTTCGCCTTGGCCTCCGGCATGGGCCTGAACGCCTTCGTCGCCTTCGGCCTCGTGAAGGGGATGGGCCTGACCTGGCAGGCGGCGATGGGGCTGATCTTCGCCGAAGGTCTCATCATTACCCTGCTGGTTTTGACCAACTTCCGGGAAGCGGTCATGAACGCCATCCCGCTCAACCTGAAGCGGTCCATCGGCGTCGGCATCGGCCTCTTCATCGCCTTCATCGGCTTCCAGTCGGCCAAGTTCGTGGTGGCCAGCCCGGCCACGCTGGTCCAGCTCGGTAGCTTCCACAAGCCGGAGACGCTGGTAGCGGCGGTTGGTCTGGTCATTACGGCGTTCCTGGTCGCCCGGCGCGTCAAGGGCGGCATCCTCCTTGGCATCCTGGTGACCACGGTGATCGCCCTCTTTGCCGGAGTGACGAAGCTGCCGGCCAAGTGGATCGATTTCACGCCCGACTTCAGCACGGTTGGCGCCCTCGACTGGACAGCGGGGCTCAACGTCGGCCTCTGGACCACCGTCTTCGCCTTGTTGATCACCGACTTCTTCGACACGATGGGCACCGTCATCGCCATCGGCGGCGAGGCCGGTTTTCTGGACCAGCAAGGGCGCTTGCCCCGCCTCCGGAACGTCCTCGTGATCGACTCCCTGGCGGCGATGCTCGGCGGCATCTTCGGCGCCAGCTCTGTCACGACCTACGTCGAGTCGGCGGCGGGCGTCGGCGAGGGTGGCCGGACCGGCCTGACCTCCGTGGTGACCGGTATCCTCTTCCTGCTGGCGATCTTCCTCGCCCCGGTAGCGGGGATCGTCCCGGCGGCGGCGACCGCCCCGGCCCTCATCATCGTCGGTTTCCTGATGATGACGCTGGTCAAGGACATCCACTTCGACGACTACGAGGAGGCCATTCCGGCCTTCCTGATCCTGCTCGGCATCCCACTGACCTACAACATCTCCTACGGGATCGGGCTCGGGTTCATCAGCTACGTGGTGATCAAGGCGCTGCGGGGCAAGTTCAGCGAGATTCACCCGCTGATGTGGATCGTCGCTCTCGGCTTTGCCGTGAACTTCTTCTTCCAGGCAAGGTAGGCGGTTCCGTGACAGAGCGTGACGGTGCGGAGGCGGGCGGGCCCGGTGCCCAGCCCGCCTCCTGCCTCGAGGGCGCGCACCGAGGCGCCACGCCCCTTGCCCGTCCCGCTGGCGTACCGGTATAATGCAACCAGGAGCTGGTGATTGATGGGCGGCCGCAACCCCAAGCGAGTGGCCGAGCTGGCGGAGACTCTGAAGCCGGTGTTCGCCGGGCGGGCGGACGTCGTGGCGGTCTATCTCTTCGGCTCGCATGCCTCGCCGGAGGAGACTGAGCAGAGCGACGTCGACCTCGGCGTGATCTTCCGGTCCCGCCCGACCCTGACCGATGAGTTGAACTTGGAGGTAGCAGTCTGCGCGGCGCTGGGCACTGACCGGGTCGACCTGGTCAACCTCAACCGGGCCGGGGTGGATTTGCAGTTCCGGGCTCTGCAGGAGGGGGCCACCCTGTTCTGCGCCGACGACGAGGCGCGGGCTGACTTCGTGGAAGAGGTCCTGGACCGCCACGGGGACTTCGGGCTGACCGTGTACATGCTCCACCAGGATTTTCTGGCGGGGCTGCGGGAGGTGCAGGCCGGTGATCGATCGGCAAAAGGTCCAGAGTAAACTGGAGACGATCAGCCTTTGCCTCGACCGGCTGACCAAGCTGCAGAAGGCGAGCCGGGACGAGTTCCTCGGGGATTTCCGCTGCATCGACGCGGCCAAGCACAATCTTCAAGTCGCTATCGAAGCCATGATCGACGTCGCCAACCACCTCATCGCCCGACGGGGGCTGGCGTTACCCAAGAGCCATGCCGAGGCCTTTGGCATCATCGCCCGGGAGGGCTGGATCAGCGCTTCCGACGCGGCGCGCTTCGCCCTCATGGCCCGTTTCCGCAACCGGCTGGTACACCTCTATGAAGAGGTCAGCGACGAGGAGGTATATCGCATCCTCCACGAGGACCTGGGCGATTTCCGCTCCTTTCTGAGCGCGATGGCCGACCGCCTCGCCGCTAACCCGAGCTAAGGAGGACGGCCGCCCGAATTCCGCACTCAAGACCTGGATCACCTACGCCGCCACGGAACCGCCAACCATCCTGTTCACGGCGGGCGGCGCCCGCCAGGGAAGAAAGAGACCATTGACCGGGTTCTGGCAACCGGGGTCTTTTCCGCCAACCTGGTGACCGGGCCCATGCTCGAGTGCGCCGATTACTGTGGAGTCACGTCCGGTTACCAGACGGACAAGCGCGCCGACGCCGGCATCGCGTGGAGCAGAGGGGCGGTCCTCGAAGTCCCGGTTCTGGACGATTCGCCGTGGATCTTCGAGTGCCAGGTCGTGCAGACGGTGAACGTCGGCGACGGAACGATCTGCGTCGGCGAGATCAGGAACATCCTGTCGACGAACGGGTTCCGACCGTCGGAGAATCCCTGAAGAAGTTCACTCCGTCCAAGTGACCGGTCGCGGTCGCATGGGGCGCAGGCTCCTCTTGACTTCGATGCGTCACTGCGTTAATATTTTAGCATAATAAAGGAAACGCCCCTGCCTGGGCTGAAGGAGGGGACGAGATGGTCAACGAGAAACTGCGCTGTTCCGAAACCGACCGCCTGTTCACGGCCATCCTCTCCCTGCGGAACCAGGACGAGTGTTACCGCTTCTTTGAAGACCTCTGCACGGTGGCCGAGTTGAAGGAGCTGAGTCAGCGGTTCGAGGTCGCCGAGTTGCTCGCCCAGGGTGAGACGTATCAAGGAATCGTGGCCCGCACGGGAGCGAGCACCGCCACGGTGAGCCGGGTCAAGCGGGCGTTGGAGTACGGCGCTGACGGGTACAAGCTGGTCTTGGCTCGGCTGGCGGGCAATCGGACGACTGGGCGGGCAGAGCCGGGAAAGGCGGAAAAAGCGGAGAAGGCGGGGAAGCGGGCATGAGCATCGGCGGATACAGCGGGCTGGGGGGTGGCCTAGCCTTCGGAACGCCAAGGGGGACGAGGGACCTTTTGCCCGCAGAGGCGGAGCTGCGCCGGACGGTGGAGGAGCGGGTCCGGCGGGTCTTTGCGGCGTTCGGCTATCGGGAGGTGCGGACGCCGGTCTTCGAGCGTGAAGCGGTGCTCGCCCAAGGGGTGGCCCCGGGCCAACAGGCCAACGTCTTCCGCTTCTTCAGCCCCGACGGTGAGGTTCTGGCGCTGCGCTCCGACCTCACGACCCCCATTGCCCGCCTGGTTACGCAGCGCCTGGGCGGCGCACCCCGGCCGCTCCGCCTGTGCTACCTGGCGGACGTCTTTCGCTGGGCGGAGCCTGGCGGGGGGCGGCAGCGGCAGTTCGGGCAGGCCGGCGTGGAGTTGGTGGGGGCCGGGGGACCGGCGGCCGACGCAGAGGTGGTCCTGTTGGCCATCCGGGCGCTGGAGGCGGCTGGGGTCGCCGACTTCCGCCTGGACCTGGGCCAGGTGGCCTTCTTTACCGGGCTGCTCGCCGAGTCTGGGTTGGGCCGGGCAGAACAGGAGGCGGTCCACGAAGCCTTCCTGGCCAAGGATTGGGTCGGGCTGGAGACGACCCTCCGGCGGATCTGCCCGGACGGAGAGAGGCGCCGCGCCATCCTCGCCCTCACCGACCTGCGGGGGGGCAAGGAAGTCCTTGGACGGGCCAGGGGCCTGATCCGGGCGGACGACGGAGAGGCTGCACGCGCCTTGGAGAACCTGGCGGCAGTCTGGGATCTCCTGGAGAGCTTCGGCGTGGCCGGCCGGCTGGCGATCGATCTGGGGTTGGTGAAGGACTTGGCCTACTACACCGGTCTGGTGGTGGAAGGGTACGTTCCCCGACTGGGATACACCCTTTGCACCGGCGGCCGCTACGACACCCTCTACGCCCAGTTTGGGGCGGCCGAACCAGCGACCGGCTTTGCTTTGGGGCTGGAGCGCGTGGCGGAGGCTCTGGCCCGGCAGCAAGTGGCCGACAGCACAGGGGGAGAGACCGCCGCAGGCATGAGGGTAGCGCCGGCGCCGGGCGATGCGACCTGGGCCGCCTGGGTCCGGGAACGGCTTTCGGAAACGGGGGGGAAGGGGCGGTGAGCGGCATGCGGGTCGCAGTGGCGAAGGGAAGGCTGCTCGAACCGCTGGTGGGGCTATTCCGAGAGGCCGGCCTCGTCGGCCCCGGGTTCGACCTGCGGTACGATTCGCGGCGGCTGCTGGTCGAGGACGAGGACTCCGGATTGAGCTTCCTCCTGGTAAAGCCGGCCGATGTGCCGACCTACGTGGAGTACGGGGCGGCCGATCTCGGGGTGGTGGGAAAGGACATCCTCTGGGAGGCTGGGCGCCAGGTCTGTGAACTGCTCGACCTCGGCTTCGGTTTCTGCCGACTGGTGGTCGCCGCGCCGCGCCGGGCGGCGGGGGTGGACCTGCGCTCCCTGCCCTACACCCCCCGGATTGCCACCAAGTACCCGAGAATTGCCGAAGATTATTTCGCCCGCCAGGGAATCCAGGTGGAAATCGTGAAACTCCATGGGGCGATCGAGCTGGCGCCCGGGGCTGGGTTGGCCGAGGCCATCGTGGACCTGGTGGCTACCGGCCGGACGCTGGTGGAGAACGATTTGGTCCCGGTGGCGGAGGTGGGTCAGGCGACCGCCCGGCTGGTCGCCAACCGGATCAGCTACAAGGTCGCATACGACCGCATCCGGGAGATGACGGAACGGCTACGGCAGACTTTGGCCGGACAGGCCGGGGCCGGGGCGGGTACCCGGACGACGGAGGACGAAGGATGAGCGGACCTGCAAAGCGGCAAGAGACGGCGGAAAAGGTAAGGCTGCGCCGGCTGGCGGCCGGCGACTGGCGGGAGGAGGAGATCCTGCGTACCCTCCGGCGCCCCCTGGACCTGGCTGCGCCCGAGCTGTCGGCAGTGGCCGAGATCGTGGCGGCGGTGGCCAAGGAAGGCGACGCGGCGCTGCTGCGCTATACCGCTCGCTTCGACGGGGTGGAACTGACGCCGGACAGACTCCGGGTGGCGCCGGAGGAGTTCGCTGTGGCTCGGGCGGAGGTGCCGGGCGAGTTCGTCTCGGCGGTGCGCCAGGCCCGGGACCGGATCGAGGCCTACCACCGGCATCAGGTCCGGCAGAGCTGGTCCTTCGACCCGGGAGACGGTAGCCGGCTGGGGCAGCAGGTGACACCCCTCTCCCGAGTGGGGATCTATGTCCCCGGGGGAACGGCGCCGCTCGCCTCCTCGGTTCTGATGAACGCCGTGCCGGCCAAGGTGGCGGGGGTTGAGTCGGTCGCTCTGGCCACGCCGCCGGACCGGGAGGGGCGGATCAACCCCCACCTCCTGGTGGCGGCGGAGGAGGCGGGGGTGAAGGAGGTTTACCGGATCGGCGGGGCGCAGGCGATCGCCGCCTTGGCCTTCGGGACCGTCACCATCCCGAGAGTGGACAAGATCGCCGGTCCGGGGAACATCTACGTGACCCTCGCCAAGAAGCTGGTCTACGGTCAGGTCGGGATCGACATGCTGGCCGGGCCGAGCGAAGTGGCGGTGGTGGCCGACGAGACGGCCGAGCCGCGCCTGGTGGCGGCGGACCTCCTCTCCCAGGCGGAACACGACGTCCGCGCCGTACCGGTGCTCTTCACCCCCTCGGCGGCGCTGGTCGAACGGGTCGAGGCCGAACTGACGGCGCAACTGGCGGAGTTGCCGCGGGCGGAGACGGCAGCCCGGGCCCTGGCGACGCAGGGGACGGCGGTGGTGACCCCGGACCTGGAGACGGCGGTCCGGCTGGCCGACGCCTTCGCCCCGGAGCATCTGGAGCTCTTGGTTTCCGAACCGGACTACTGGCTGCCCCGGATCAGGCACGCCGGGACGGTCTTCCTCGGGGCCTATGCCCCGGAGCCGGTGGGGGACTACGTCGCGGGGAGCAACCACATCCTTCCGACCGGGGGCACGGCCCGCTTCGCCTCGGGCCTCTCGGTCGACGACTTCGTGCGGAAGACAAGCTTTGTCGCCCTGACCCCGGAGGGGTTGGCCCGCCTCGCTCCGGCGATCGAGGTGCTGGCGGGCGTCGAGGGGCTGGCGGCCCACGCCCGGGCGGTGCGGATCAGGCTCGAAAGGGGGAAGTGAGATGCGGCAGGGACGGGTCGCAAGGGCAACCAAGGAAACGCAGATCGAGGTGGAACTGGCGCTGGATGGGACGGGGCAGGGGGAGGTCGCCACGGGGCTTGCCTTCTTCGACCACCTCCTCAATCAGGTTGCCAAACACGGCCTGCTGGACCTCAGGCTCACCGCCAAGGGCGATCTGGCGGTGGACGGCCACCACACGGTGGAGGATACCGGCTTGGCGCTCGGCCAAGCTCTGGCGCAGGCGCTGGGGGAGAAGGCGGGGGTGCGGCGGTACGGCGAGGCGGCGGTGCCGCTCGACGAGGCGTTGGCCCGGGTGGTCCTCGACCTCTCCGGCCGGCCGTTTCTGGCGCTCAGGGCGAATTTCCCGCAAGCTAGGGTGGGCGAGTTCGACCTGGCGTTAGTCCCTGAGTTCCTGCGGGCCTTTACCACGACCGCCGGTATAACCCTTCACGCCGAGGTGACCGGAGCCAACAGCCACCATATGGCGGAGGCGCTCTTCAAGGCGCTCGGACGGGCGCTGGACGCGGCGAGTCAGCTCGACCCCCGGGTGGCCGGGGTTCCTTCGACGAAGGGAAAGCTGTAAGGGAGGCTGGGTGGAGCGGTGCAGCGGCGGCCGGTAACGATTGTGGACTACGGGGTCGGTAATCTGCGAAGCGTCGCCAAGGCCTGCGAGCGGGCGGGTTTTTCCGCCGTGACGACCGACTCGCCGGAGGCCATCCAGGAGGCGCCAGGGGTGATCCTGCCGGGGGTGGGGGCCTTCGGAGCGGCCATGGAGAGCCTGGAGCGGGCCGGGCTGGCCGGCGCAGTCCGCGAGGGTGCGGCGGAGGCGCTGGCCGGGGGTCGACCCTTCCTCGGGCTTTGCCTCGGCCTTCACCTGCTGTTTGACGAGAGCGAGGAGAGCTTCGGAGGCGAGTATCCGCGGGGGCTGGGTGTCCTTCCCGGGCGGGTGGTGCGTCTCACCGGGGAGGGGCTCAAGGTCCCGCAGATCGGGTGGAACACGGTGGCGTTCCGGAGGGCCCACCCGATCCTGGAAGGCATCCCCGACGGAAGCTACTTCTACTTCGTCCACTCCTACCGTGTCGTCCCGGCCGACCCGGCGGCGGTCCTCTTGACCACCGAGTACGGGACGACCTTTGCCAGCGGCGTGGCTCTGGGCAACCTGGTGGCGTTTCAGTTTCATCCGGAAAAGAGCAGCGCCACCGGCCTGGCGCTCCTCGCCAACTTCGGCCGGTTGGTTTACGGCCAGGCGATGAGGCGAGATCCGGAACAAGAAGGGGAGAACGACCAGTGATCGTCATCCCGGCGATCGACGTGCGCGACGGGCGGTGCGTGCGTCTGTATCAGGGGCGGCCGGAGGCCGAGACGGTTTACGCCGAGGACCCGGTGGAGGTGGCGGCCCGGTGGAAGAGGGAGGGAGCGACCCGGCTCCATCTGGTTGATCTGGACGGCGCCTTCCGGGGCTGTCCACAGATCCTGGACATCCTGGCGGGTGTGGCAGCGGTGGGGGTACCGGTTGAGTTTGGCGGGGGCCTCCGCACCCTGGCTCAGATCGAGGCGGCTCTGGAGGCCGGCGCCCGGTGGGTGACCCTGGGAACGGTGGCGGTGACCAGCCCCACCCTCGTGGCCGAGGCCTGCGCCAACTGGCCCGGGCGGGTTATGGTGGCGCTGGACGCCCGGGACGGCCAGGTGACCATCGCCGGGTGGGGAAAGGACGGCGGGGTGGCGGCGGCCGAGGTGGGGCGCCGGGTTCGGGACGTCGGGGTGACTGAGGTCATCTACACCGACATTCAACGGGACGGGACGCTGGCCGGACCGAACGTCTCCGCCACCCGCGCGCTGGCCAAGCAGACCGGGCTCAAGGTGATCGCCTCGGGTGGAGTGGGGACGATCGCCGATGTGCGCCACTTGAAGGAAGCCGAGCCCGACGGGGTGTGCGGGGTCATCGTAGGCAAGGCGCTCTACGAGGGGACCATCAGGCTGGCCGCCGCTCTGCGGGAGGTGTCCTGATGCTGGCCAAGCGCATAATCCCGTGCCTGGACGTCCGGAACGGGCGGGTGGTGAAGGGCGTCAACTTCGCTAACCTGCGGGACGCCGGCGACCCGGTGGAGCTGGCCGCCTTTTACGACCGGGAGAGCGCCGACGAGGTGGTCTTCCTCGACATCACCGCCTCTCACGAGCGGCGGCGGACCGTGGTTGATCTGGCGGCCCGCACCGCCGAGCAAGTCTTCATTCCCTTTACGGTGGGCGGGGGCATCTCCGACCTGGATACGATTCGGGAGGTCCTCAAAGCGGGAGCGGACAAGATCTCGCTGAACACCGCCGCCGTGGCCGATCCCTCGCTCATCACCCGGGCGGCCGTCCGGTTCGGCTCCCAGTGCGTAGTGGTGGCGATCGACGCTCGCCATGCCATGCCCACGAGCCCCGAGACCGAAGCGGCCCCGTCCTGGGAGGTTTACGTCCACGGCGGGCGGACGCCTACCGGCAAGGACGCTGTGGCGTGGGCCAGGGAGGCCGAACGGCGGGGCGCCGGGGAGATCCTCCTCACCAGCATGGACGCGGACGGCACCCAGGGCGGCTACGACCTGCCCCTGCTCCGGGCCGTTTCCGAGGCGGTCAGCATCCCGGTGATCGCCTCGGGAGGAGCCGGCTCGCCGGCCGATCTGGCGGCGGCCATCACCGAGGGCGGGGCCGACGCGGTCCTGGCCGCCTCAATCTTTCACTACGGGACCTGCTCCGTCCGGGAGGTCAAGGAGTATCTGGCCGCGCAGGGGATCACGGTGCGGCTCTAGGCCGTCAATCGTCGACTCCGCCCAGCAAAGGAGCGTCAGGCATGGACATCGGGGTATTGGCGAAATTCCTTGTCGAGGCCAACCGGGCGACCTACGCCGGGGACGGGCCTCGCGTTACGCCCCTGCTTCCCGGCAGCCGCCAGTTGGAGTACGCCTGGGGCGATCTCCTATACCGGGACATCTACTTTGGTTCGGACCGGTTTCAGGGGCAGTCGGTGGTGTACTTCAGGCAGGTGCCTGTCTGGGGTATGGTCTACTCCGGCGGGGTTTTTGCACTGAATGTCCCTCCAGAGACCGGCATCTACCCCTTTTTGAAGCGGGCCCTCCGCCTGGTGCCAGAGGATGAGCCGTTTAGGGGCCCGCGGCTCTTCGCCGAGGGTCACCTGGTTTACCGCAACGTCCCGGAGGGAGACCTCGCCGCGTTCCGCGGCCAGGAAGAGATCGAGTTCGACGGCCGGGTCGTCTACCGGCTCTACTACGCGGGCGGGAGTATTCTCGGGGCAGACTGAGGGCTCCGCCGCTCGGGGAACCACGGAGGTGACGATCATGGAGTTCGACGCGCAAATCCTCGGGAAGCTCAAGTTCGACGACGACGGCCTCATCCCAGCGGTGGTCCAGGAGGCCGCGACGGGTGAGGTCTTGATGGTCGCCTGGATGAACCGGGAGTCCCTCCAGAAGACCCTCGCCACCGGCCAGACCTGGTTCTGGTCCCGCAGCCGGCAGGAGCTTTGGTGGAAGGGGGCTACGTCCGGCCACTTCCAGGAGGTCCAGGAGATCCTCGCCGACTGCGACTACGACACCCTTCTCGTCCGGGTCGACCAAGTGGGCGGCATCGCCTGCCACGAGGGAGTCCCGAGCTGTTTTCACCACCCTCTGACCGAGCCCCTGCCGGACATCCGTCGTCAGGCGGAGACTCGCCTTGCCTCCAAGCCTCCCGCTGCGCCAGCCGAACCCCGCTCCGCCGCTTCCCGCACACCCTCGGAGGTTCTCGACGAACTCTCCCGCCTGATCGAGGACCGGAAGGCGGCGCCCGACCCCAACTCCTATACCTGCCGCCTGCTCAACGCCGGCGTCGATCGCATCTGCCGCAAGGTGGGGGAGGAGGCCACCGAGGTGGTCGTGGCGGCCAAGAACGGTTCCGGGGACGAGCTGGCGGCGGAGGCGGCGGACCTGATCTACCACCTGCTCGTGCTCCTCGCCGCCAGCGACGTGGCATGGGAGAACGTGCTGGACGAGCTGCGGAAACGGCGGAGCAGGGGGCATGGGGGAGACGGGCAGGGCGGGGAGCGACTTAAGAGAAGCCCTTGACAGTCGTAGGATTCCTTGTTAGGTAGAGAGGAAGAAGGCTGTCGCTTGTCCAATTCTTTCCATGATGAGGAGGGATTGGCATTGGGTGAAGCCGAGAAGGACCCAACTGCGGCAGCGGAGATCTCTATTGGAACCCCTCAAGCAGAACGCGAGGCAGATCCAGTGATCCAGCAGTTGGCAGACTCCTCGCACATGGTAGTGGCTTCATTCATCGCCACCGTATGCCGCAGTCAGGACTTCTCCGTCGGATCAGGTCTACGCCACGACATCGATCGCGGAAGAATTCGCAATAGAGTCACTCATTGAGGCGGTGGAGAGTGCTCTGCCTCGTCCTAGAGGGCTAATGCTACTCATTAACACCCCGGGTGGAGGGCTTTCGTCTTCGTACAAAGTGGCGCGTGCCTTGCGCAAGTCTTTTGACACCATTCGAGTTTTCGTGCCACATATGGCCGCGAGCGGTGGAACACTGGTCACACTAGCGGGCAACGAAATCATCATGGGTCTGATGAGCAATCTGGGTCCACTGGATCCCCAGATTATGTATTTCGGCGGGCGGATCTCGGCTAGGTGCGTTGCAGATGCGTTTCAGAGGTACTCTGAACTCTTTCGGACAATGAGACCAGAAGAGGCTCCATACCCATACAGGGCAATGGTGGATAAGCTTGACCCACTGCTTATGGAACAGTGGGCCGGCCTAGCGTATACCAGCATGGAGTACATTCAAGACATACTTCGGCTTACAGGCTATGATGCCAAGTTTGCAGAAGAGCTAAGCCGGGCGCTGGTGTTCAACTTCACGAGCCACGAATTCGTCTTGGAGCCTGACTATCTTCGCAAGCTGGGGGTTCCAATCAAGGATCCGTCGGACTATCCGCACGAGTGGCGCATCATGCGGTACTGGCTCGGGAAGTACTTTCTTGAGGGAGCTCCGATGCACCATATTCGCTTTGCCATTCCTCAGACAAACTCGGAAGGGGAACGCATGTCGGGCGGGGAATTGTCACCTCACAGCGAAGCCAGAGCCGCCCAGCCATTGGCTGCAGCAGCTGGTGAGAGTGCCCTCGGGGAGGAGGTTATCGCACATGGCCAACGCCGGAGGCATGAATGAGGGGTTTGTCTTTGCTTTGTTGGGGGATTCGCGAAAACCAATGACTCGGGAAACGCAGGACTTTTGGCTGAAACGGCCGGACGTCGAGCGGCTCTTGCTGCAAATGGGCAGTTTCCAGTCCCCGAGTCGGCGAAAAACGATATCGAGGAAACGGTTAGTCGGAGACCGTTGACGGTGCCGCAGACTGTAGAAAACGAGGACGCGAAAAGTGCCACTGGGGGCGTTCCTGTGCGGAGTCGCCCCCAGTAACGTTCAGGCTGGTAAGGTGAGACATGCCATCCATCGCCGCATCATTGTTCGACGGCCGCAAGTGCCTGTTGATCCAGCGTTTCCGCCTCGGCCAGGATGCTTCTGGCCGCCGCAGAATTGTGGAATCCGCTGCTGTTCTCGGCGGCCAGCCAGTCGATTCGGAGCTGGGCCTGGCGGTGAAGCGAGCGGGCCTCGGCCAAGGCGGACTCGGAGGCGCCCTTCTTCGCCGCTTCACCGATCGCCTGGCCGGCCTGGATGGTGAGGAGGGCCGCCTTCTCCAGGCGCGCCTGAATGTCGGCCTGCAGGGCTTCGACCCGCGCCGGCAACTTGTCGAGGGCCAGCGAGTGGCAGCGGCCGCAGGATTCCTTGACGTGCTTGAGGGGGCTGGTCCACCAGTGCGAGGTGTAGGTGCGGCCGTCAGGGGCGGTCATCTCCGGCATGTGGCAGTCGGCGCAGGAGAGGCCAAGCCTTTGATGGAAACCGCCCTGGCTGAACTCGTAATCCGGGTGCTGGATCTTGATCAGCGGGGTTCCGCTTACCGGGTGGGTCCAGTCGGCGAAGCCGAGGGCGTCGTAATACTCGTTGACGGCTTGCGGAGTGAGCCCCTTGTCCCAGGGGAAGGTTACGGCCTGGGTCCCGGGCTGGAAATAGTACTCGACGTGGCATTGGGCACAGACGAGGCTCCGGAGTTTCCAGAGCGGCAAATCCTCTGCCGGCTCGCCCCGGCGCTTCAGGGCGTCGACTAAGGCAGGTCGGGAGGGGCGCAGCTTCCAGGTGGCGGGATCGTGGCAGTCGCTGCACCCGATGGGGTACTTCATGTCACCCTTGAGGCTGTCGAAGGGTTTGGCGTAGAAAGCCGGGCCGTCCTTGGCGAGTTGGGCCGGAACGCTGGTGCTCTTGCAGGTCCAGCAGGAAGCGCTGGGCTTTTTCCGCTTGATCTGGACGACGTCCGCCAGGGAGTAGACGTGTCCCCGGTCCTCGTTGTACTCCACGCTGAAGCCGTACCCGGCGTACAGATCCTTGAGCCACGGGAAACGGTCCAGCTTCGAGTAGGGCTTGGAGCCGCCGAAGCGGGTTTCGGTCAGGTCCGCGTTCTTCTGGTACGAGGCGTACTGCAGGGGGTACTTCCCAGCGTAAGCCTCCGGGTTGGCCGGATCCTCGCCCGCCCAGGCCGCTTGGAACATGCCGGCCGCGAGGAGCCCCAGGAGCAGGCAAACATACACCGGAATGAGGCGCTGCTGGCGCATGGCGTCTGTTCCTCCTTCTCGCTTTGCTGCCGCGCGATCATTCGGCGCCTACTAGATTAGTCCTCCCCAGTCTCTGATTGCCTCACGGACTCGCCGGGACCTCCGGTCAAGTATTCGACTCCCAGGAGAAGGGGGCCTCACCGCGAAATATCTCTGGCGGGGGTGAATGCCGTGGCAAGGGTTCCGAGTTGTGCCGCCGGGGTGCCGATCTTCCAGGTGCTGCCGCCTGATGCCCTGCTCGAGCTGACCCGGGCGATGCGCCACGCGACATTCTCCCGGGGCGAGACGATCGTGGCGGATGGGGACCCGGTGGAGCATCTGGTGGTGGTGGCCCGGGGCCGGGTGAAGCTCGTCCACACCAGCCCCAACGGGCGGGAGCAGGTGGTCCGCACCCTCGGGCCGGGGGAGTTCTGGGGCGAGCTGGCGCTTTTCACCCGTGCTCGACAAGAGGGGGACCTGGTGGCGATCGAGGAGACGACCGCCTGCTTGGTGCCGAGAGAGGCGGTCCAGTCGCTGCTGAAGCGGTATCCGGAGGTGGCGTTGCGCCTGACGGAGGCCCTGGCGCAGCGGCTGGCCGAGGCCGAACAGCTCATCGCCGACTTGGGGCTGCGAGACGTGGGGCAGCGGTTGGCGGCTGAACTTTGCCGCTTGGCGAAAGAGGGCCGGGTGGAGTTGGGGGGCACTCTGGTGCGGCTGCCGGTCTCCTGGGCGGAGCTGGCCGTCAAGCTTGGGACGACGCCGGAGAGCCTGAGCCGGCGGCTCAGAGCCCTCGCAGAGCAGGGGATCATCCGCCACGAGGAGGGGTCCCGGGACGTGCTCATCCTGGAACGGGACCGCCTCCGCCGGCTGGCGGGAAAGTGAGGCCGGGTCCAGCAGAGACTCTGCGAAACGCAGACGGTGGAGCACCTCGCTCCGGCGGTCGCCTCCCGGAGGGGCGCGCTGATCGCATGGCGGGAGCAGATTTCCTCGCCGCGTTGACGCGCATCAAGGCCCGGGGGATTTCGCCGTGCGATGATGGGGTTGCAGACCAACGCAAGGGAGGGCTGAAAATGAAAAGCCAGATGATCATGTTGCGCAACCTCAACTGCCCCAACTGTGCGGCGAAACTGCAGAAGGCGGCTCAGGAGCTACCAGGGATGAGGATGGCGCACGTGGCCTTTGCCACGGGGACCCTGAACGTGGAGTACGACCCGGAGTTGTTGACCGAGGAGACCATCCGGGGGCTCGTCAAGCGGTTCGGTCTCGCGGTGGCAGCAGTCCTGCCTGGCCCGGCGATTCACTAGCGGGAGGGACTGCACATGGCCTGCAAGCATGAAAGGGTGCATACCTGGTTGGCCGCCCACTACGAGCTGACGGTCGTCCTGGTCGCCGGCGCCCTCATCGCCGGCGCCTGGGGCGTGCGCCTGGCCGGAGGACCGCAGGCGGCCTTTCGTTGGTTGATGACGGCTGCCTCCCTGGTGGCAGGGTGGCCGGTCGCTCGGGAGGCCTGGGGAAGGCTTCGGGCCAGGCAGTTCAGCATCCCGCTGCTCGTGACGATCGCCGCAGCCGGGGCGCTCTGGATCGGGGAACCCTGGGAGGCGGCGGCGGTGACCTTCCTGTACGTTTTCGGCGGCTATCTCGAAAGCCTCACCCTCTCCCGGACGAGAGCTGCCCTACGGAGTCTGGTGGACCTGGCGCCCCGCACGGCCCGCCTGAAGCGGGGCGCAGAGCTGGTGGTAGCGCCGGCGGAGGAGGTTCGCCCGGGGGAGACGGTCGTGGTGCTGCCAGGCGATCGGGTGCCGGTGGACGGCCGGGTGACGGCCGGCCGGGCGGCGCTGGACACGGCGGCGCTCACCGGAGAACCGCTGCCGGTCGAGGCTGGCCCGGGGGATGACGTCCTCGGGGGCAGCGTAAGCCGAGGCGGTTACCTTGAAGTCGAGGCGGTGCGGGTGGGGGCCGACACCACCTTCAGCCGGTTGATCTACCTCGTGGCGGAGGCGCAGGAGCAGAAGCCGAAGGTCCAACGCGTGCTGGATCGCTTTGCCCGGTGGTACACCCCGGCAGTCATGGCCACTGCCGCCGTCTTCTTCGCCGCCACCCGGGACGTGAGGCTGGCCCTGACCTTCCTGGTCATCGGGTGCCCCGGGGCGCTCGTGGTGGCGGCCCCGGTGGCGACCGTGGCGGGCCTCGGGCATGCCGCCCGCCAGGGCATCCTCATCAAGGGCGGCGAGCGGCTCGAACGGATCAGCAAGGTGGACACCGTCGCCTTTGACAAGACCGGAACCCTCACCTGGGGCCGGCCGCGGGTCGAGACGGTTATCCCCTTCACCGGCGGCGAGGACGACGTGATAGCGCTCGCCGCGGCGGCGGAACAGCGGTCGGAGCATCACCTGGCTGGCGCCATCCTGGCCTACGCTCGGGAGCGCGCGGTACCCCCGGCGCCGGCGAACGAGTGGATCCTGGAGCCGGGGCTGGGCGCCGTGGCCCGTGGCGCAGAGGGCGAAATCCTGGTAGGCAACCGGAGGCTCCTGGCCGCCCATGGGCTGGCGCTCACGGCGGAGCAGGAGGGGGCGGTGGCTGCCCGAGAAGCGGCCGGAGAGACGGTGGCCCTGGTGGCGTCCGGCGGGAAAGCCGTCGGGCTGATCGGCATCACCGACCCGTTGCGGCCTGAGGCGTTGCGGCTGGTGGCTGATCTCAAGCGGGCCGGCGTGCGGCGGACGGTGATGCTGACCGGCGACAACCAGGCGGCGGCCCGAGTGGGGGAGCGCCTCGGGGTGGACGAGGTCCGCGGGGGCCTGCTGCCGGAGGAGAAGGTCCAGATCATCCGGGAGCTGCAGGCGGCGGGGCACGTGGTGGCCATGATCGGCGACGGCGTGAACGACGCCCCGGCCCTGGCGGCGGCCGACGTGAGCGTCGCTATGGGCGCTTCAGGTACCCAGGCGGCCATCGAGGCGGCCGACATCGCCCTCATGACGGATCGCCTGGAGCAGGTTCCCTACGCCATCGGCCTCAGCCGGCGCATCCTCGGCGTGGTCCGGCAAAACGTGGCCCTGGCGGTGACGGTGGTGCTGCTGCTCCTGGTCGGAGTGGCGGGCCGGGTGGTGCACCTGGGTAGCGGGATGCTGATCCACGAGGCAAGCGTCCTCTTGGTGATCGCCAACGGGATGCGGCTGCCCAGGAAAGGGCAAGCCCGCACCTGCCCGCACAGGCATAACGGACGGGGCCGGTTCATAACCTCCCAGCGTAGGTTCGGGAGGAGGCACCGGCCTTGCAGCCCAGACGTCGTTGTGGTGGGGCACCCAGTTTTGTTGGCCCGTCGACCGCTCTTCTGCTTCTGATCCTTGGCTTGTCGGTTCTCACAGGCGTGATGGATAGCATGGCGGTTTCGGCCGCGACCTTGAGCGGCACGCCCGTGCCAGGAGTGGCAGCGGCAGCTTATGCCGTGCTGGACGTGGATACCGGGCGGTTCCTGGTCGAACACCGGGCGGACGAGGTGCGGGAACCGGCCAGCCTGACCAAGATCATGACGGCTCTGGTGGCGGTGGAGGAGGCCCCGCTGGGCAAGGTCGGGCGGGTCTCGGCGGCGGCCGCCGGAACGCCGGGGAACCGGGTGGGTCTGGTGACTGGGGAGAAGCTGGAGATGTGGGAGCTGCTCTACGGAGCGCTTTTCTGCTCCGGAAACGATGCCGCCCGGGCGCTGGCCGAGACGGTCGCCGGGACGCAGGAGGCCTTTGTGGCCAGGATGAACGCCAAGGCCCGGGCGCTGGGGTTGAGGCACACCACCTTCGCCAACCCTCATGGCCTGTCGGCTCCCGGGCACCGCTCGACAGCCAGGGAACTGGCGCTGATCGGGCGGGCGGCGCTGCAAAACGAGGTCGTGGCGCGGATCGTCGGGCGAACCGAACGGGTTCTGCCCTGGGGCGGCCGGGGACGCCATCTCCACAACATCAACCGCTTCCTCCATCTTTATCCCGGAGCGACGGGGATGAAGACCGGGTACACCAGCGCGGCGGGGTATTGCCTGATGGCCAGCGCCCAACGGGGCGGCCATCGCCTGGTGGCGGTGGTCTTGGGCTCCACTTCGAGCTGGCAGCGGTACCAGGACGGGATGCGAATCCTCGACGCAGCGTTCGCCCGCCAAGCGTGGCAGGAGCCGGCAGGAACACGGAGCCGAATTTACGTCGTGCAGCCAGGGGATACGTTCTGGGGGGTGGCCAGGCGGTTCAGGGTGGAGATGGAGGCGCTGGTGAAGGCCAATCCTGGCGTCGACCCGGACCGAATCCGGGTGGGCGACCGTCTCTGCTTGCCCTGAGGGGAAATCGAGCAGGAAGCAGGGCATTCCAGCTCAGTAGGAGAATAGCATGTGATGTAGCGTGCGGGAACGCATGAACGGTCGTGCCTCCCAGGCTTGAGAATGGGCCTGGCTAGCCACGCCGAACTCTGCTGGGCAGGGGGTGGTGGCGAGCCGGGTTTTTTGTTTGATCTGATTAGCGACCCAACAAACATTGGGAGGGATATGGTTCGTGTACACGTTGACCGTGATCAAGGCCGATACTGGCGGTTTCGTCGGCCACTGCACCGTCCACCCGGAGACCCTGCGCGCAGCGGAGGAGAGACTGGGGAAGGCCAAGGCGGACGGGCTGCTCATCGATTACTGTGTCGGCAAGGTTGGTGACGACATCGCCCTGATCATGACCCACAACGGGCGGACGGACGAGCAGCAGATCCACTCCTTGGCCTGGGAGACCTTCCAGGCCACGACCCAGGTGGCGAAGGGCCTAAAGCTGTACGGCGCCGGGCAGGACCTGCTCAAGGACGCCTTCTCCGGCAACATCCGGGGGATGGGTCCGGGGATTGCCGAAATGTCCTTCGAGGAGCGGGGGAGCGAGCCGCTCATTGTCTTCCTTGCCGACAAGACCGAGCCGGGCGCCTGGAACTGGCCGCTGTACAAGATGTTCGCCGACCCCTTCAACACGCCGGGCCTGGTGATCGATCCGAAGATGCACGACGGCTTCACCTTCGAGGTCCTCGACCTGATCCAGCATAAGACGGCCCGTTTCAACACCCCGGAGGAGATCTACGACCTGCTTCTTTTCATCGGAGCGCCAGGGCGCTACGCCATCCGGTACGTTTACAAGAAAGGCGAGTCAGAGCCGGTGGCGGCGACCTCGACCCAGCGGCTGAACCTGATGGCCGGGCGGTACGTCGGGAAGGACGACCCGGTGATGATCGTACGCTGCCAGTCGGGACTTCCGGCGGTGGGGGAGGTGCTTGAGCCGTTCGGACAACCCCACATCGTCGCTGGCTGGATGCGGGGTTCCCACCACGGCCCGCTCATGCCGGTCTCCTTCGAGCAGGACACGCCGAGCCGCTTTGACGGCCCGCCGCGGGTGGTGGCGTACGGCTTCCAGATGTGCCACGGGAAGCTGATTGGGCCGCGGGATATGTTTGCCGACCCGAGCTTCGACACAGCCCGCAAGCAGGCCATGGAAATCGCCGATTACCTGCGGCGCCTCGGCCCGTTCGAGCCGCATCGCCTGCCCTTGGACGAGATGGAGTACACCACCATGCCGCAGGTCATGGAGCGGGTCAAAAACCGCTTCATCCCAGTGCAGGAGGACGAGGAACCGGCCCAGAACATCCGGCCGCTCAAGAGCGCCAAGCGGTAGGTCGTCGGCCGGCGCCGACGCCGGGCGCGGGAAGGCTGTCCCGAAAGCTGACTTCGGGGCAGCCTTCAGCAATTCCCTCCGGGTGACGTGGCCGATGACCAGCCCAGCATGTACCTGCCTGACGGTGAGGAGGAAGCCGCGCGAGGATGGCGAAGCCTTTTGCTATTGAGCCCAACAGCGCAGGTCCAGCGCAGGTCGAGACGGAGTGGAGCGAGCGATGGCAGTCAGGTGTGGGGTGGACCTCGTCGAAGTAGAGCGGATCGAGAAGGCGTTGGCGGACGGCGGAGCAGAGTTCCGAGCTCGGGTTTACACGCCCGAGGAGGTTCAGTACTGCGAGGCCCGGGGAACGGGCAAGTTCCGGAGCTATGCGGCCCGCTTTGCCGCCAAGGAGGCAGCTGCCAAGGCGCTCGGGACAGGCATCCGGAACGGGGTCTCCTGGAACGAGATTGAGGTTTGGGTGGACGAACAGGGCCAACCGGAACTGCGCTTCCGTGGCCGCACACTGGCCTACGTCCAGCAGCTGGGAGTGACCGGCTGCTCGGTAAGCCTTTCCCATGGCGACCGCTACGCCGTCGCCATGGTGGTGCTCGAATCCTAGACGTCGTTTGACAGCAGCTGGGCAGACTCCCCACCTGAGCGCGATCGAGAGGTGACTCTGACGGAACGGGACCAACTCTTGGTGACCTCAAACCTCCGGCGGTCGGTCTTGCGGCTTATCTGGCCGGCGGCCACTGAGAACCTGCTCCAATTGCTGGTGGGCTTCGTCAACCTGGGAATGGTCGGCCGGCTCGGGGCGGAAGCGCTCGGAGCGGTGAGTCTTGCCAACCGGCTGACCCAGATCGTCTGGGCGCTCTTTCTGGCCTTCGGCACGGGCGCCGTGATCCGGGTGGCCCAGGCAAGCGGGGGGAGAGACGAACGGGCGGCCCGCCACGTCGCCGAACAGACCCTCGTCGGAGCGGCGGCCTTCGTCTCGCTCCTGGCAGTGGCCCTGATCGCCCGAGCCGACGGCTTCCTCGCCGCCTTCAGACCGGAACCGGCAGTGGTGGCGGCCGGTACGCCCTACCTGCGCCTGCTGGCGCTCGGGATGCCGTTCTTCAGCTTCATGCTGGCGGCGGGGAGCGCCCTCCGGGGAGCCGGCGACACCTGGACTCCGATGCTCGTTGCGGCCCTGGTGAACGCCGTCAACGTCGTCGGCAACTACGTCCTGATCTTCGGCCGCCTGGGCTTCCCCGCCCTGGGCCTGCAGGGCTCGGCCATCGCCACGGCGACTGCCCAGTTGGTGGGGGCGGCCGTCGCCTTCTTCTATCTGCGCTCGCCGCGCAGCCGGGTCCGGATCACTCTCGCAGGGTTGACCCGCCTCGACTGGGCGACCATCCGCGACACCTTCCTCCTGGGGCTTCCCAACGCTTTGGAGACGCTCGCCTGGCAGGTCGCCGCGGTCATCATGACCGGGATCGTCATCACCCACGGCACGGCCGCCCTCGCCGGGTACCAGGTCGGGCTCACCGTCGAGGGGCTGTCGTACATGCCGGCGGCAGCCTTCGCCATCGCTGCCACCGCCTCGGTCGGGCAGGCGCTGGGAGGCCGCGACCTGGAGCTCGCCCGCCGCTCCATCCGGGAGGTCACCTGGCTAAGCATGGCCGCCACGCTGGTCATGGCGCTGGCGCTGTTCTTCTTCCCCCGGGCGCTGGCCGGCCTCCTGACACCGGACCCCTCGGTGATCGCCGTGGCCGCTCTGTACCTGCGCTTCATGGCGGTGGCCCAGCTCCCCCAGAACCTGGTCGGTACGCTGAACGGGGCGCTCCGGGGGGCGGGGCGGACCAGGGAACCGCTGATCGCCGTCGCTGTGGGTCTCTGGGGCATCCGGTTGCCCCTGGCCCTTCACTTCACCGGGAGTCTCCACTGGGGTCTGGACGGGATCTGGTGGGCCATCGAGGCCGACTTCCTGGTGCGGCTGGTCGTCGCCACCTACTTCTACCGCCGCGGGATGCGGGCGGAAGGGGTGCTCCTCGGCCCGGCCCGGGAGGTGGTCACCCCCTGAGCGCTTCCGCATACCCTGGAGTGAACCGAAAACCTGAGAGCCAGACCTCTGTTTCAGCGGGAGTCCCCGTTGAGGCAGAGGTCTTTTCGGTTGAGAGGGGCAGGAGGATGCTCACCCCGACGGCCGATTTGCCTCCGGGCAAGTGGGGCCGCGAACTGGAAAGAGGTGGCGGCGCGACGGCTCAGGTGTGGTAGGTGAAGACGGCGAGTCGGTCCCGGTCGTCCACCGTGGCCAGGAGGATCTCGTCGAGCGTGAGCGCCGGGTCGAGCTGGGCCCTCAGCCACGCCGGGTCCTTGCCCGCTTCCCGCAGGGCCGCCAGGTCGATCCGGCCTTCCCGGACCACCGGCCGCGGGAGGGTGAACGGCTCGGTCGGCAGCTTCAGGTCGAGGGGCGTGGCCGGGGCGAAGGGCGATTGCCAGAAGACCGAGACTGTCCCTCCGGGTTCCCAGAGCGCCAGGGCGAGTTTCCCCGGGTCGTCGACGCCCGCCTTCCTCAGCTCGGCGAGCAGGGCGTCCAGGGACAGCCCCGCTCGGCGCAGACCGGCCGCTCGGAGGTGGCCGTTGCGGACCAGGATGACCGGGGGCGGCTCGAAGAAGCGGCGGAAGACGGGGGAGGCGAGGGTGAGGCGGGTGCCGGCGACGTGGAGGGCGACTACCGCCACAGTCGTGATCAGGGGGCCCAACATGCTGAGCTTGGGGTCGGAGAGCGGGTGGGCGAGGATGTTCCCGAGAATCAGGGCGGTGACGAAGTCGAGGAGCCGCAACTGACCGATGGAGCGCTGGCCCATGAAGCGTGCGACGACAAGGAGGAAGGCGTACCCGACCACTCCCCGCAGGGTCCACTCGGCCGCCGAGAGGGCGGCGTGACTCTCGAAAAAGCTGAACAGCCGCATGCGCACTCCCTGGAGGCAAGGATGGCTGGGAAGCCTGCCGCCTATGCGCCCGGCGAAGCAGGCTTTGCCACGGGCGTCGGCCCGCCCGGAGGGGATACTACCTCCGGGAGTGATGCCACCTGGCACGACGGAGCATCATGTCTGACCGGCTGAAGCTCGAACTGGCGGACGAGTTGGGGTTCGGGGACAAGGTGCGCACGGAGGGTTGGGGTGAAGTCACGACCAGACAGGCCGGTTCGCTGGTCCGGGCGGCCATCGAACGGGCCGAGCGGAAACTGGCCCAGGAGGAGCGGCGCTAGCTGCTCCTCTTACGTTTGTCACGGGCCCGGGTCCGGATCCACAGCACATTCTTGGAGGCGGTGGAACGGTATGATACAATACCGTTGTTCGCAGGCTTGGCCGAAGGGGCGGCCGGATGCAGGCGGCGATGACTGGAGGTTGTTCGGTGGACATTCTGGCCGGGCTCAACGAGGAGCAGCGAGCGGCGGTGACCCACGGAGATGGTCCGCTTTTGATTCTGGCTGGCGCCGGCAGCGGAAAAACCAGAGTCCTGACCCACCGGATCGCCTATCTCGTCCGGGAGCGGGGGGTTCCGCCCGAGAATATCCTGGCGGTGACCTTCACCAACAAAGCCGCCGGGGAGATGAAGAAGCGGGTCGAACAGCTCCTCGGCCACTCCGCCGCCGGGATGTGGGTGATGACCTTCCACTCGGCCTGCGGCCGGATTCTCCGCCGCCACGGCGACCGGATCGGCCTCCCCTCCAACTTCGTCATCTTCGACACTTCCGACCAGGTGGCGTGCGTCAAGGAGGCGCTGCGCGAGTTCGACCTTGACCAGCAGAACTTCGTGCCCCGGGCCGTTCTGGAGCACATTTCAAGGGCCAAGAATGAACTCCAGGGACCGGAAGAGTACGCTACGGCTGCCGGGGACTTCTTCGAAAAGACGGTGGCCAAGCTCTTCTTCCGCTACCAGGAGCTGCTGCGCCAGAACAAGGCGCTCGACTTCGATGATCTGCTGGTCGAGACGGTGCGGCTCTTCCGGGAGACGCCGGAGGTCCTCGCCCTGTATCAGGAACGTTTCCGCTACCTCCTGATCGATGAGTATCAGGACACCAACCACGCCCAGTACACGTTGGTTAACCTGCTTGCCGCCCGACACCGGAACCTGGCGGTGGTGGGCGACGACAATCAGTCCATCTTTGGCTGGCGAGGGGCGGACATCCGGAACATCCTGGCCTTCGAGCGGGACTACCCGGATTGCCGGGTGGTGAAGCTCGAGCGGAACTACCGCTCCACCCAGAACATCCTCTCCGCGGCTAACCGGGTCATTTCCTACAACCTGGCGCGAACCGACAAAAACCTCTGGACCGACCGGGGGGACGGGGAGCCGCTCACCGTCTACCTCGCTCAGGACGACCGGGACGAGGCCCGCTTCGTGGCCGAGGAGATCCAGCGGCTGACCCGGACCGGGTACAACTACTCCGACGTGGCCCTGCTTTACCGGACCAACGCCCAGTCTCGCTCCTTCGAGGAGGTCTTCCTGCACTATGGCTTACCTTACGCCGTGGTCGGCACCGTCCGCTTCTACGAGCGGAAGGAGATCAAGGACCTCCTGGCCTACCTGCGGGTGCTCTATAACCCGGACGATTCGGTGAGCCTCCGACGGATCATCAACGTCCCCAAGCGGGGGTTTGGGGCGACGAGCCTGGCGAAACTAGAGAATTTCGCTTTGGAGCAGGGGCTAAGCCTCTATCAGGCCATCCTGCAGGCCGGGGCGATCCCGGGGCTGGGAGCCAAGGCGGTGGCCACTCTGAAGGAGTTTGCGCAGCTCCTGGAGAGGCTGGTGGAGAGGGCGTCGCAGGTGCCGGTGGCCGAACTGGCGACGATGGTGCTGCGGGAGACGGGATATGAGGCAGAACTCTTGGCCGAGCGGAGCGTCGAGGCGCAGGCCAGGCTGGAGAACCTGGAGGAGTTCGTGAACACCGCGACCGAGTTCGACTCCCGGACGGACGAGCCGTCGTTAGGGCTCTTCCTGGAGCAAGTGGCGCTCCTCTCCGACGCCGACACCTACGATCCAACGGCCGGCGGCGTAACGCTCATGACCCTCCACTCGGCCAAGGGGCTGGAGTTCCCGGTGGTCTTCCTGGTCGGCATGGAGGAGGGGACGTTCCCCCATTCCCGTTCCACCCTGGAACCGGAGGAGTTGGAGGAGGAGCGGCGCCTCTGCTACGTCGGGCTGACCCGGGCGATGGACCGGCTCTATCTCACGGCCGCCCGGCAGCGGTTCGTCCACGGCCGGTTCGAAGATCGCCTCCCCAGCCGGTTCTTGGAAGAAATCCCCCGGGAACTCCGGCGGGAGTTGGGGCTGAGCCGGCGACCCGCCCCGCCGAGCTGGGCGGCGGCCGCCGCGAGCACCGCAGAACCCCGGCGGGCGCCGGCCGCAGGCACCGGGGCTGCTCGGGCCGAGGGAGTATTGGACTTGCGGCCGGGCGAGAAGGTCGTCCACCCCCGCTGGGGAGCGGGCACCGTGGTGGCGGTGGAGGGCGAGGGGGCCAACGCCACGCTCACCGTCGCCTTTCCCGGCGAGGGGATCAAAAGGCTCTTGGCCAGCTACGCTCCGCTGACCCGCGCCGCGGCGGCGGAGTGACGGGGGAGGGATCGGCCGTGTCGCAAGAAGTCCTCGTTATCGGGCACCGCAATCCCGATACAGACGCCATCGCAGCGGCGATCGCCTACGCCTGGCTGAAGAACCGGCTCTGGCGCAGAGAGGCGGAGGTTCGGGGAGAGGCCGAGCCCGCCCAAGTGGCCAAAGCGGCCTCCCTGGGACCGCCGAATCAGGAAACCGCCTTCGTCCTGGGGCGCTTCGGCCTGGCGGCGCCCAGCTTGGTGGCTGACCTGCGCCTGCGGGTGGCCGACGTGATGGAGCCGGCGGCGGTCCGGGTGGGGTCGGAGACGACGCTCCTCGAGATCGGCCGGGTGATGCAAGAGACAGGGCTTAAGTCCCTCCCAGTGACGGAGGAAGACGGGCGGCTGGTCGGCATCGTGACCGCCGGGGACATCGCCAAGAAGTACCTGGAGGAACGGTCGCTCCTCTCCCGGGCCCAGTTGCCGCTGACCGTGGCGAACCTCGGCAAGGCGCTGGAGGCGAAGCTCCTCACCGGGAGGCCTGAGGCGGCCGCAGCGGGGAAGGTGGTCATCGCCGCCATGAGCCCGGATAGCTTAAGGCGCTACCTTGAGCCAGGCGATCTCGTGCTGGTGGGCGATCGCCCCGAGGCCCAGAAGGCGGCGCTGGCGGCGGGAGCGGCGGTGCTCGTGGTGACGGGAGGATACCCGGTGACCCCAGAGGTGGTGGACCAGGCGGCGGAGGTGGGCGCAGCCGTCCTCAGCACTGACCACGACACCTACACGGCGGCCCGGCTGCTCAACATGAGCCAGCCGGTGGGCCTCTCCATGACCCGCCAGGTGGTGACGTTCAATGCCAGTGACCTTCTGGATGCCGCCAAGAAGGTCATGACCAAGACCAAGTACCGGCGGTACCCGGTGGTGGACGAAGACGGACGGCTGGTGGGGATGCTCTCCCGGGGCGGGCTCCTTGACGTCGGTGGGAAGCCGGTGATTCTGGTGGACCACAACGAACGGAGCCAGGCCGCGGAGGGCATTGAAGAGGCTGAGCTGCTGGAGGTGGTGGACCACCATCGCCTGGGGGACCTGACGACCCTCTCGCCCATCCTGTTCCGCAACGAGCCGGTCGGGAGCACCTCGACCATTGTCGCCCGCTTCTTCCAGGAGGCGGGGGAGGAGATCCCGCCACCGATCGCCGGGCTGCTCCTGGCGGCGATCCTCTCCGATACGCTGGCCTTTCGCTCGCCGACCACCACCCCGCTGGACCGTGCCATCGCAGCGCAGCTCGCTGCGCTGGCTGGGGTCGAGGTCGAGCCCTTCGGCCGGGAGGTGTTGAGGGCAGGGACTTCGCTCGCCGGCCAGAAACCGCGGAACATCATCCGTGAGGATTTCAAGGAGTTTGCCTTGGCGGGGCGAAAAGTGGGAGTAGCTCAGGTGGAGACGATGGACATGGAGGAAGTGGAGGCCCTGGCGCCGGACCTCCACCGGGAGCTGGAGGCGCTCGCCGGGGAGCAGGAGTTCGGGCTGGTCCTCCTCATGGTGACCGACTTGTGGCGGGGCGGGTCCACGCTTTACGCCGCCGGGCCGGACGTCGAGGTGGTGGAGCAAGCCTTCGGGCTCCCGCTGGAGCACCACTCGATCTACCTGCCTGGGGTCATGTCCCGCAAAAAACAGGTCATTCCGCCCCTCGCCCGGGCGTATGCCGCCCGAGAAATCTGACGATACGAAGCAGAGGCCTGGTGAGGCAGGATGTTAGGGGGAGGCTATGGGATGGTTCAGCAGACGCCTAAGTCAGTGATTCAGGAATACGTCGAAGCGATCGTCATGGCGGTGGTCCTCGCCGCCTTCATCATGACTTTCATCGCCCGCTCCTTCTCGGTGGAAGGATACTCGATGGAGCCGACCCTCCACAACGGCGAACGGCTCCTGGTGGATGAGTTGACCTACCGGTTCCGGGAGCCCCGGCGGGGGGAGATCGTGGTGCTGCGCTTCCCGGCCAATCCCCGGATGCGATTCATCAAGCGGGTGATCGGCGTCCCGGGGGACAACATCCTGATTCAGGGCGGTCGGGTGATTCTGAACGGACGTCCCCTGGAGGAGGAGTACATCTCGGAGCCGATCCAGGGGGACTACGGGCCGTACGTGGTACCGCCGGAGTCCTACTTCGTCCTGGGCGACAACCGCAACCATTCGGAGGACAGCCGGTACCCTGCAGTGGGATATGTTCCGAAACGGCTCATCGTCGGGCGGGCCATCCTGCGGTACTGGCCGTTGACCCGGATCGGGCTGGTCCGGCTGCCGGCGCCCTGGGACAATGCGGCGGTGCCGTGAAAGCGGCTGTCCATAGGCCCGCCAACGGCAGGTGAGGGAGATGACGACCGAGCAGGCCATCAAGGGTCGAATGGCGGAGTTGCGCCGCCTCATCGCCTATCACGATCACCTCTACTACGATCTGGACTCCCCGGCGATCACCGACGCGGAGTATGACCGACTGGTTCGGGAGCTTCAGGCGCTCGAAGCCGCCCATCCAGAACTCGCTGCGCCCGACTCTCCGACCGGCCGGGTGGGCGGGACGGTCCTGCCGATCTTTGCCGCGGTGACCCATCCCGTGCCGCTCCTCTCCCTCGCCAACGCCTTCGACGCAAGTGAACTGCGCTCCTTCGACCAGCGGGTCCGGCGCTGGCTGGGGGCCGCGGGACCGGTGGCGTACGTCTGCGAGCTGAAGATCGACGGCCTGACGGTCGCCCTGACCTATGAGGCGGGACGCCTCGTGCTGGGGGCAACCCGGGGCGATGGGGTGCAGGGGGAGAACGTGACGGCCAATGTCCGGACGGTCAAGGCGATCCCCGGCGCCCTGCGGGAGCCCTGGAACCTGGCGGTTCGAGGCGAGGTCTACATGCGTCGCGACGACTTCCTGGCCCTCAACGAGGCCCGCGCGCAGGCGGGGGAGAGCCGCTTTGCCAACCCCCGGAACGCCGCCGCCGGATCGCTGCGGCAGCTCGATCCGGCTGTCACTGCCGGGCGGCGGCTTTCGGCCTACTTCTACCAGATACTGCACTGGGAGGGGGTCGAGGTCTCAACCCAGGAGCAGGCCCTGACCCTGCTCAAGACGGCTGGCCTGCCGGTGAACCCCGAATGGCGCCTCTGCCCCGACATCGAGGCGGTGATCGCCTACTGCCAGGAGTGGACAGAGAAGCGGGCCGCGCTGCCGTACGAGATCGACGGCGTGGTGGTCAAGCTGAACGACCTCGCTGCCACCGAGCGGTTGGGGGCGACGGGCAAGAGCCCCCGGGCCCAGATCGCCTACAAGTTCCCCGCCGAGCAGGTCACGACGACGGTCGTCGGGGTGGACTTCACGGTGGGACGGACCGGCGCGGTCACGCCGACTGCCGTCCTGGAGCCGGTGGAGGTGGCCGGGTCCACGGTCAGCCGCGCCTCCCTTCACAACGAAGACTACATCAGGAAGAAGGACATCCGGATTGGCGACACAGTCGTGATCCAGAAGGCCGGCGACGTCATCCCCGAGGTGGTGGAGGTGGTGAAGAGCCGCCGCACCGGACAAGAGACGCCGGTCGAGTACCCGCGGACTTGCCCGGAGTGCGGGAGCGGACTCGTGCGGCCGGAGGGCGAGGCGGTGACTCGCTGCCCCAATCCCGCCTGCCCGGCGCAGTGGCGGGAATGGCTGATCCACTTCGCCTCCCGGGGAGCCATGGACATCGAGGGTCTGGGGCCGGTCCTGATCGCCCAACTCCTGGAGAAGGGCCTGGTCAAGGACCCGGCTGACCTGTACTCCTTGACCGAGAACGACCTGGCCCAGCTCGAGCGGACGGGGGAGAAGTCGATCCAGAACCTCCTCGGGGCGGTCGCCAGGTCGAAGGAGGCCGGGTTGGCCCGTCTCCTGTACGCCTTGGGGATCCGCCACGTCGGTGAGACCATGGCCCGCGCCCTGGCCGATCACTTCCACAGCTTGGACGCTCTCGCACACGCCAGGTGGGAAGACCTCCTTGCCGTTCCGGACGTAGGGGAGAAGGTGGCCGCGGCGATCCAGGAGTATTTTGCCGACCCCGTCAACCAGCGGGTTCTGGAGAAGCTCCGGTCCGCCGGGGTGGTGACGGAGCAAGCTGCGACCGAAACCACCGGGGCGGCCGAAGGGCCGCTCGCCGGGAAGACGGTGGTCATCACCGGGACGATCGAGGGTTTCAGCCGCCGGGAGGCTGAGGAGGCCGTCCGGGCGGCCGGGGGCAAGACGAGCGACTCGGTCAGCAAGAAGACAGATTATGTCGTGGTGGGGGAGAACCCGGGGAGCAAGTACGAGAAGGCCCAGAAGCTCGGGGTGACTGTAATCCCGGGGTCCGCCTTCCGGGACTTTCTCCGGACCGGCCACGCGTAGGAGGGAGGACGTGCCGAAGCGCTGGTTATCGGAGAACGAAGCGAGGGCCTTCCTCGCCGCCGCAACCTGGGGACATCTGGCGACTGTCGGCCCGGACGGCCCCTACATCACGCCACTTCACCATGTACTCGACGGGAACACCCTTTACTTCCACTGCGGGCTGAAGGGACGCAAGCTCACGAACCTCCAATACGACTCACGGGCCTGTTACGAGGTCTCCGAGCTTCTCGGCATCACTCCCGGCCCGACCGCCTGTCAGTTCTCGACCCGCTACCGGAGCGTCCAGGTTTTTGGGACAGCGAAGCTGGTCGAGGAGCCCAGCGAAAAACTCCGGGCGCTGCACCTCCTCGTGGAGCGGTTCCGAGGCGAGAGGGAGCTGTCGCCGGTTGATCCGAGACGGGTCGCCGAGGCTACAATCATTGCCCTGCAGATTGAGCGGCTGTCGGGCAAGGCTCAGCTTCCAGACTAGCCCGATCGCGCCTCTGGCGCACGCGATAGACAAGGCTTGGCTAATCGTGGTATGCTAAAACGGAAGCGCAGGCCCATTCTGGGCCAGCTTCCGTTTTATGCTTCCGCTCTTGACGGGGGCAGGTGCAGGAGGAGTGAGAACGATGATCACTCGCGAGCAGGTGGACCATGTCGCTCATCTGGCTCGTCTGGCGCTCAGCGACGAGGAACGGGAAAAGATGACGAGCCAGCTCAGCCGGATCCTGGAGGCGGCCAGCGAGCTCCAGAAACTTGACACGACCGGCGTTCCGCCGACCGCCTTCGCGGTGCCCATTCAGAACGTCTTCCGCCCCGACGAGGTGCGGGAGTCGCTCCCCCCCGAGCAGGTTCTGGCCAACGCCCCTGACCCGGAGCGGGGCTGCTTCCGTGTTCCCCGCATCATGGAAGAGGAGGGCTGAGCGGTGATGGCGAGGGAGTTGACGCATCTGACGGCTCACGAGCTCTCCGATCTGCTGCGCCGGCGCGAGGTGTCCGCCGTCGAGGTGACCGAGGCTTATCTGGAACGGATTCAGGAGGTTGACGGGCAGGTCAAGGCCTTCCTCACGGTCACGCCGGAGCAGGCCCGCCAGGCGGCCCAGGAGGCCGACCGCCGCTTCGCCACGGAGCCGGTGGAGAGTCTGCCCCCGCTCTTGGGCGTCCCGGGGGCGCTGAAGGATAACATGTGCACCGCCGGCATCAGGACCACCTGCGCTTCGAAAATCCTGCACAACTTCATCCCGCCCTATGACGCCACCGTGGTGGCGAAGGCGAAGACGGCTGGGGCTCCAATCCTCGGCAAGTGCAACATGGACGAGTTTGCCATGGGCTCCTCGACGGAGAACTCGGGCTTCTTCACCACGCGCAACCCCTACGACCTGGAGCGCGTCCCAGGCGGGTCTTCCGGCGGCTCGGCGGCGGCGGTAGCGGCCGACGAGGCGGCTTGGTCTCTCGGCTCAGACACGGGCGGCTCCATCCGGCAGCCGGCGGCTTTCTGCGGCATCGTGGGTCTCAAGCCGACCTACGGCGCGGTCTCCCGGTACGGCCTGGTCGCTTTCGCCTCGTCCCTCGACCAGATCGGTCCGCTTACCAAGGACGTGACCGACTGTGCGCTGGTGATGAACCTCATTGCCGGGAAGGACCCGCTCGATGCCACCTCGGTGGACCGGCCCCACCCCGACTACACCACCTTCCTCGGCCGCGAGATCAAGGGCCTGCGGGTCGGCGTGCCCAAAGAGTACTTTGTCGAGGGGCTCGACGCCGAGGTGCGGGAGAAGGTCTTGGCCGCCATCGGGGCCTTGGAGAGCCTGGGGGCGGAGATCGTCGAGGTCTCGTTGCCGCACACGCCGTACGCCCTGGCCACTTACTACCTCATCGCACCGGCGGAGGCTTCCTCCAACCTTGCCCGCTACGACGGGGTGCGCTACGGTCACCGGGCGAAAGAGGCGCCGGACAGCCTTACGATGTTCAAGAAGACCAGGCAGGAGGGGTTCGGGCCGGAGGTCAAGCGGCGGATCATGCTCGGCACCTACGCCCTCTCCTCCGGTTACTATGACGCCTATTACCTCAAGGCGCAGAAGGTGCGGACGCTCTTCCGGCGGGACTTCGAGGCGGCCTTCCAGAAGTGCGACGTGATCGCCTCCTCCACCACGCCGACGGTGGCCTTCAAGGCGGGGGAGAAGGTGGATAACCCCTTGGCGATGTACCTCTCGGACGCCTTCACCATCCCGGCGCCGCTGGCGGCCCTGCCCGCCCTCTCGATGCCTTGTGCCTATTCCTCCGAGGGGCTGCCCATCGGGCTTCAACTGCAGGCCAACCACTTTGCCGAGGGGACGCTCTTCCAGGTCGCCTACGCCCTGGAGCAGGCGCTCGGCTTGAAACGGCGCCGGCCGGAGATTCCCGCCGCGCCAGGCAAGGAGGTGCAGTAGATGGGAGCCTACGAAACGGTCATCGGCCTGGAGGTCCACGCCGAGCTACTCACCAAGTCCAAGCTCTTCTGCTCCTGTTCGACCGGGTTCGGGGCGGAGCCGAACACTCACTGCTGTCCGATCTGCCTTGGGTTGCCGGGGGTGCTGCCCGTCCTGAACAAGCAGGCGTTGGAGTACGCCATCACCGCCGCCCTGGCCCTAAACGGCCGGATCGCAGAGTACAGCAAGTTCGACCGGAAGAACTACTTCTACCCGGATCTTCCCAAGGCGTACCAAATATCCCAGTACGACCTGCCCCTCGCCAAGGGCGGTTGGGTGGAGATCAAGGTGAACGGGGAACCGAAGCGGATCGGCATCACCCGCGTCCATCTGGAGGAAGAGGCGGGCAAATCGGTCCATTCGGGGGAGTCAATCATCGGCTCCGAGTACTCCCTGGAAGACTACAACCGGGTGGGCATCCCCCTGATCGAGATCGTCTCCGAACCCGATCTGCGCTCGCCAGCCGAGGCGCACCAGTACCTCGAACGGCTGAAGGCCATCCTCCAGTACGCCGGGGTCTCCGACTGCAAGATGGAGGAGGGCTCGCTCCGCTGCGACGCCAACGTCTCCCTCCGCCCGGTGGGGCAGAAGGAGTTCGGAGTCAAGGTCGAGATCAAGAACATGAACTCCTTCCGGGCCGTCCTGAAGGCGTTGGAGTACGAGGTGGCCCGTCAGAGCGAACTCCTCGATTCGGGGGAGCCGGTCATCCAGGAAACCCGGGCCTGGGACGAGGCGCGGAGCATTACCGTCTCGATGCGGAGCAAAGAGGAAGCCCACGACTACCGCTACTTCCCTGAGCCCGACCTCCCGCCGCTGGTGATCGACCAAGAGTGGGTGGAGCGGCTCCGGGCCAAACTCCCCGAGCTGCCTGGCCCCCGGGCGGAGCGTTTCGTCCGAGAGTACGGCCTGCCGGAGTACGACGCCGACCTGATCACCTCTTCCCGTCGCCTGGCCGACTGGTTCGAAGAGGCGGTCCGGGGGTATCACGATGCCAAGACCGTCGCCAACTGGGTGATGGGCGACCTGCTGCGCTTGCTCAAGGCGGAGGAGAAGGACCTTGACGGGATCCCGCTGACCCCCGGGCATCTGGCGGAGATGCTGAAGCTCATGGAGAAGGGGACGATCTCCGGCAAGATCGCCAAAACGGTCTTCGAAGAGATGTTCCACACGGGTAAGCGGGCCGAGGAGATCGTGAAGGAGAAAGGGCTGGTTCAGATCAGCGACGAGGGCGAGCTGGCCCGAGTGGTCGAGGCAGTGATCGCCGCCAACCCGAAATCGGTGGCGGACTTCCAGGGCGGCAAAGAGGCGGCCCTGGGGTACCTCGTCGGCCAGGTGATGAAGGAGACGAAGGGCCGGGCGAACCCGGGGCTGGTCAACCAGCTCCTCCGCGACCGACTGAGGAAGTGACCGTTTGAACGCTCTTGCCACCGAGGCTGTCCCGGAAGCCGATTCGGGACGGCCTTTGGTTATTCTAAGAGATTCCATACGGGATGAACCAGCCGAGCGGCAAGACAATTTCGCTACCACATAATTGTCCGCAAGAGCAGGAATTCAGGGGTCACGAGCGGAACTACTCGCATAAGCAGATTGTGAACGTGATCACAATTTTCGCACTACGGAGATTCTGGGAACAGGAGGCGCAATCCATGACACAGCAAAGGGTAGTGGTCTTGGGAGCGGGGTACGGCGGGTTGACTTGTATCCTCGCCCTGTCCAAGAAACTCAAGCGGACTGGGATTGACCTCGTCCTGGTGAACAAGCACGAGTACCACCAGTTCATCACCGAGCTGCACAAACCGGCGGCCGGATCGGCGGACTGCGAGTACATCCGTATCCCGTTGGCGCACATCCTCGGTCGGGGCCGGGCACGGGTGTTCAAGGGGACAGTGGAGCGGATCGACCTGGAGAACCACAAGCTCTTCTTCGAGGACGGACAGGAGCTATTCTACGATAAGCTGGTGGTCGCGGTCGGGAGTATCCCTGAGTACTACGGCATCCCCGGGATGCAGGAGCATGCCATGACCCTGCGCAGTCTCAACTGCGCCCGGACGATCCATGAACACATCGAGTACCAGTTGGCCAGTTCGAAGCTGGCGAAGACCGAGCAGGAACGCCAGGCGATGCGGACCTTCGTGATCGGCGGGGCTGGCCTGACCGGCGTCGAGATGGCTGGAGAACTGGCCGAGACCCTGCCTCGGCTCTGCCGACGCTATGACATCGACCCGGCGGACGTTCAGGTGTACAACATCGAGGCGGTCCCCGAGATAATGCGGGATTTTGACACGGCCCTGGCCCAGCGGGCAGCCCGAGACCTGGAGCGGAAGGGCGTCCAGCTCATCACGGGCGTGCCGATCATGCAGGTGACGGCGGACTCCATCACCCTTAAAGACGGGCGGGTCATCCCGACCAAAACGGTCATCTGGTCGGGCGGCGTGAGGGCTAACGAGCTGCTCGAACGGTCGGGAATGGCGGTCGGGGCGCGCGGGCGGGCCAAGGTGGACGCCGGGATGCGGTCTGCCTCCAGCCCAGACGTTTATGTCGTCGGGGACTGCGCCGAAGGTCTCAACCCTGAAACGGGGAGACCGGTGGCGCCAACTGCCCATAACGCCATCGACCAAGGGCTTGTGGCAGCCAAGAACATCGCCGCCGATCTGTTCGGCGGGGAGCGGGCGGCCTTCAAGCCGGTCGACTTGGGCGCAGTGGCCTCGTTGGGCGAATCGTTCGCCGTGGGTTACGTCGGCAAGCTCAAGCTGGTCGGGCGGCCGGCCAGCGTGATGAAGGAACTGATCGAACTGAAGTGGATTTGGAGCCTGGGGGGAGTCCGCATGGTCCTGCGCCGCCTGCCGCGCCTCTTCCACCTTGTGCGGGTGGCGCTGCGCCGGAAAGCCCCTTATCGGCCCCTCATCGGTCCGGCCCGCCGGACCAACTCCTAGTCCCGACAGCCCAAGCGACCAACGCACTTAGGAGGCCACCGCGAACCTCGGTTCGGGGTGGCCTCCTCCGTTCATCTCGGCGGGATCCACGCTCAGGCGCGGACTTCGTGAAGCCCGGAACAAATAGTGCTAATTTTCTCAAAACTCGTTGACACCCCGGCCGGGGCTGTGCTAACTTATACCCAATTAGCTGCCAAACATCGCTGAGAATGGCACGAGAAGGGGTTGAGGTATGAACGCCTACAAGTTGCCGGGGGAACGGCTCGGACTGTTCCTGTCCCGCCTCTCGGCTCAGGCTGAGCTGTATGTGCCGGAACGGCGCTCCACGGGCGACGTGGCCTTCGCCCGGTTTTCTGATCTGGGGACGGTGGTGACGGAGTACGCCCGGACGGTCCTGCCTCCCAAGAGGTTCTTCAGCCCCCCCTCGGAGGTGATGTTCCGTTTTTCCGAGCGGGGCTACGAGGCGCCCAAAGAGATGGCGGCCGTCTGGCGTCGGGTCATCTTCGGGGTTCACGCCTGCGACCTCCATGCTCTGAAGATCCTGGACCGGACCTTTCTCCACGGGCAGCCGGATCCGTATTACGCCCAACGCCGGGAGAGTACCGCCCTCATCGGTATTTCCTGCACACCGGACGAACTCTGCTTCTGTAGCTCCTTCGGCACTGGTTTTGCCAATGAAGGGTATGACCTCTTTTTCGCTGCCGTGCCGGGAGGGTTTCTCGTCCTGATTGGCACGACCCGGGGCAACGACCTGGTAGGCCTGGCCCGGACGCTTTTCGAACCCGCCGGGGAGGCGGATCTGTTGGCGTATCGACGCTACCTCAAAGAACACAACGGCAAGTTCACCCGGGAAATCATCACTTCGGCCCTCCCCGGCATCCTCGAACTGGAGAGCGGTTCCGCGCTATGGCGGGAGGCCGCCGGGAAGTGCCTCGGCTGCGGTTGCTGTTCGATGGTCTGCCCCACTTGCTACTGCTTTTCCGTCGCCGACCGGCTCGACCTGAACCTGGCCGAGGGTGAGCGAGCGCGGACCTGGGACTCTTGCCTCTTCAAGGAGTACGCCACGGTGGCCGGAGGCCACAACTTCCGGGCCGGCCGGGACGCCAGGCTGCGCCAGCGCCTCTTCCACAAGTTCGTCGACTTTCCCGAGCGCTTCGAGCGCTACGCCTGCGTCGGGTGCGGCCGATGCACCGCCTCCTGTCCGGTCGGAATCGACTTCGTGGCGGTGATCAGCGAGTTGAGGAGGGAAGCCAGTGCTTGAACGGAAGCAGCTCCCGGTGCTGAAAAACGTGTACCAACCGCACCTCGCCCGACTCGTTCGCAAGCACCGGTTGAGCGGGGATACCACCTTGTTTGCCTTTCGCTTTGAAGATCCGGACCTGGCCGAACGTTTCGCCTACCGGCCGGGCCAGTTTATGGAAGTCTCCGTCTTGGGGGTGGGGGAGGCGCCCATTTCCATCTCCTCGACGCCCACCCGTCCCGGTGTGATCGAACTCGTGGTACGCCGGGTCGGCCGGGTCACCGAAGCTCTCCACCGGCTGGAGCCGAACGCCCTTGTCGGCCTGCGGGGTCCGTACGGCAACGGGTGGCCGCTGGAGAGGATCTGCGGGCAAGACCTGGTGATCATCGCCGGCGGCCTGGGGATGGCCCCCCTCCGGTCGCTCCTCAATTACGTCCTGGATAACCGGGCAGAGTTCGGCCGGCTGGCGGTGATGTACGGCGCCCGGACCCCCGACGACCTGCTCTTCAAGGAGGAACTGGCCGACCTCGGCCAGCGGTCCGACCTGGAGCTGCTGGTTACGGTGGATCAGGATCCGACCGGAACCTGGACGGGCCGGGTCGGAGTGGTGACCACCCTGTTCGAGGGAGTGCAGTTCGACCCGCTGCGCAGCTATGCCCTGGTCTGCGTTCCGCCGGTGGCCTTCAAGTACGTGGCGGCCGAACTGACCGGCCGCGGTTTCCCCGGAGAGCGCATTCTCATGTCCCTCGAGCGGAAGATGCAGTGCGGCGTCGGGAAGTGCGGCTACTGCAACGTCGGCCACAAGTATATCTGCCTGGATGGCCCGATCTTCAGCTACTGGGAGGCCATCAACCTGCCAGGGATGATCTAGGGTAGAAGGGGGAAGGCAAGTGAAGCCGCGGGTGGGAATCTATGGGCTCACCTCGTGCGCGGGAGACCAACTGGCCCTGCTCAACTGCGAGGAGGAGCTTTTGGCAATCGTGGCCGCCGTCGATCTGCGCTCTTTCGTCATGGCGCAAAGCAACCCGGATGAGACCGAGCTGGACGTGGCCTTCGTCGAAGGAGCGGTGGCTCAGCTCCGGGACCTTCGCCTCTTGCAGGACATCCGCCAGCGGACCAAGCTGCTGGTGGCGATCGGGACCTGTGCGACCTGGGGCGGAATCCCAGCACTCACTGGGGAGAACGAGGTGGCGGGGGCCAAGCGCCGGGTCTACGGCGGAGAAATCAAGGCTAAAGCGGGCTTCTTCGAAAACCTGCCGCCGTCGCCGCTCTCCCGCCACGTCAAGGTGGACTTGGCGGTTCCCGGCTGCCCGATCGAGGCGGAACAGCTCCTTCAGGGGTTGGCTTCGCTGCTTCACGGCGATCTGCCTCGCCTGCCCAAGTTCCCGGTTTGCGCCGAGTGCAAGATGAAAGAAAACACCTGCCTTTTGGTCAAGGACGGGGCCGCTTGCCTCGGGCCGCTCACAGTCGCGGGATGTGGGGCCCGTTGCCCGGGGCTGAACCGGCCCTGTATGGGTTGCCGGGGGCCGAGCGACGAGGCCAACTTCGCCGCCGAGTTTCGCCGGCTCGCGGAACTTGGCCACGACGAGGAGACAATCCGCCGGCGCCTGCGTACCTTCGCCGCACCGGTCGCTGCCTCTGAAGCATGAGGGGGGAGAAACATGGAGCGCATCAGCGTGGCGCATCTGGCCCGGGTGGAAGGGCACGGCGGCATTGAGGTGACCTTTTCCGGAAACCGGGTGGTCGACGTCAACTTTGAGATTTTCGAGGGCTCCCGCTTTTTTGAACCACTCCTGGTCGGCCGGAGCTGGGACGAAGTTCCGGGAATCGTCTGCCGGGTCTGTGCCATCTGTTCCTCCGGGCACTACGTCACCGCTCTGAAAGCGGTCGAAGACGCCCTGGGGCTGGAGGTGTCGGCGCAAACCGAGGCGTTGCGGGAACTCCTGTTCCTCGGCCAGATGATCGAGTCTCATGCTCTCCACCTGTTCTGCCTGGCCGTTCCAGACTTCCTGGGGTACAGCGGGGCGATACCGCTGGCGGCTGATCATCCCCATGAGGTTCGCTTGGGGCTGTCCCTGAAGAAGCTGGGAAACGACTTGCAGACGGCCATCGGCGGCCGGCCCATTCATCCGGTGAACGCCATCGTCGGCGGGTTCGGGAGACTGCCCGACCGAGAGGTCCTGCGGGGTTTGAGCCGCCGGCTGCGAGAGGCCCTGGGACAGGCGCCGGCGGTCGTGGCGCTGTTCGCAGGGTTGAAAGTGCCGAACCACTCGGAGTCGCCGGCCGTCTACGTTGCCCTTGAGCCAGAAGGGAGGGACTTTTCCTTCTTTGGGCGGCGAATCTCGGCCTCGACCGGTGAGGTATTCGACGTCCACGACTACCGGAAGGTGACCAACGAGGCGGTGGTCGGCCACTCCCACGCCAAGCACTCCCGCCTCAACGGCCGGCCGTACATGGTCGGCTCGCTGGCCCGGCTCCATCACTGGGGTGACCGGCTGACTCCGCAGGCCCAGGCGGTGGCCCGGCAGATCGGGCTCACCCTGCCGACGGAGAACATCATGTATAACAACCATGCGCAGGCGGTCGAGCTGATCTGGTCGCTGGAGCGGGCGGCCGACTTGATCGACGGGTTGTTGGCCGCCGGGTTGACGGAGGAGCCGCCGGTCCGAGTGACCTGGTCATCGCCGCGCACCGGGACGGCTGCCACCGAGGTGCCCCGGGGGACGCTCTACCATTCCTACGACTTTGACGCCCAGGGCAGGGTGGCTGCCGCTGACGTCATCACCCCAACGGCGCAGAACCTCGCCAATGTGGAGAAAGACCTCCGCGCCGCCGCCGAACGGCTGGCGGGGAAGCCCGAAGCGGAGCTGGTGAGCAACTTCGAGCTGATCGTCCGGGCGTATGACCCCTGCATTTCCTGTTCAGTCCACCTGATTCGCCTAGCCCGAAGAAATCTCGTCAAGTAAGAAGGATAATCGGCCCCGAGTGGAGAAAGAAAAAAACTACATGATCCCACACGGAGTTGGGTCGTTGGCCGGCAGCATCAGCTCGCCGGCTTTGACCTTATCCGAGGGGCTGTATACAAAGAGCAGCCGAGGAGGGGAGAAACCATGACCGACGGCGACAGCAAGCTGCGCTACTCCGCACAAAAGCGCCAGAACAGAATCTACCTGATTGACGTGACCAATCGGGACGGGGTGCAGACGGCCCGCATCGGGTTATCAAAGCTCCAGAAGACTATGGTCAACTACTACCTGAACCAGATGGGTATCTACCAGAGCGAGTTCGGGTTCCCGGCTCTCGGCCACGAGCGGAACTACATCAACGCCAACCTGGAGCTGGCCGAGCTGGGGCTGCTCTCGCCGATCGTGCTGTCGGGCTGGTGCCGGGCGAAGGTGGAGGACGTGAAGAAAGCAGTCGAACTGACCCGGGTGAAGCACCTGAACCTCTCCATCTCGGTCTCGGAGATCATGACCCAGGGCAAGTTCGGTGGGCGTTTGTCGCGCCAGGACGTCATCCAGATGATGACCGACGCCGTGGACGCGGCGGTTGAAGCCGGTATCCAGACCATAGGGGTGAATGCCGAGGACGCTTCCCGGACCGATGAGCGATACGACGAGGAGTACCTCATCGAATTCGCCCTAGCGGCCAAGGAACATGGAGCCCACCGCATCCGCTACTGCGACACGCTGGGCTACGATCGCACCACCTCAATCTACGACTCGGTGAAACGGCTCGCCGAGGCGGTCAAACTCCCGATCGAACTCCACACCCACAACGACTTGGGATACGCCGTCGCCAACTCGGTCGAGGGCGCAATGGGGGCGATCGATGCCGGAGTGGACGCCTACATCAACACCACGGTGAACGGCATGGGTGAGCGGGCCGGCAACGCCGACTTGGTCTCCGTGATCCTGGCGCTGACCAAGTCGCGGGGGCTGAAGGACGCCCAGGTGCTTGATCCCCGGGTGGACCTCAAGATGGCCTGGAAGATTTGCAACTACGTGGCGAACGCCTTCGGGCTGCCGATCCCGATCAACCAGGTGGGGGTCGGAGCGAACGCCTTTGCCCATGAGTCCGGCATCCACGCCGACGGGATGCTGAAGGACCGGATGAACTACGAGCTGTACAGCCCGGAGGAGTTGGGGATCGGCGAGTATGAGACGCGCCGGATCGGTCGGGTCATCACCACCGGCGAGTACGGCGGGCTGAAAGGCCTGATGTACGTCTACGACGAACTGGGCATCGAGGTAAGGAACCCTCGGGAGACGCTGGACCTGGTCCAGTACGCCTGGCAGCATAACCAGATGCCGCTGACTCCGGATGAGCTGTGGCTGATTGCCAACTACCCGGAGCAGGTGCGGCAGATCCTTACGGTGACGCCGTAGCCCGGAGGAGGAAGAACTTGGGCAAGACGATTGCGGAGAAAATCTTAAGCCGCGCCAGCGGCACGGACGCCCGAGCCGGCGACTTGGTCGTGGCCGACGTCGACTTCATCATGGGGCAGGACGGAACCTCGCCCCTGGCCATCAACGCTTTCCGGGCCATGAACGGGGTCCGGGTGGCAGATCCGGCGCGGGTGGCGATGGTCATCGACCATTCAGCCCCCAGCCCCAACGAAGGCGTCTCGACGCTTCACGCCCTGATGCGGCAGTTTGCCCGGGAGCAGGGGATCAATTTCTTCGACATCGGGGAGGGCGTCTGCCATCAGCTCGTCCCGGAACGGGGCCACGCCGTTCCGGGCGACCTCGTCATCGGCGCCGACTCGCACACCACGACCTATGGCGCCCTGAACGTTTTCTCCACCGGCGTCGGCTCGACCGATCTGGCGGCGGCGATGCTCACCGGGAAGCTGTGGTTCAAGGTTCCGGAGACCTTCCGGGTGGACTTTCGGGGCAAGCTTCCTCCCGGCGTTTACGCCAAGGACCTCATCCTCTGTCTGGCCGGCCGGATCACCGCCGACGGGGCGACCTACCTGGCGCTCGAGTTCACTGGCGAGGCGATCCGCGACCTTTCGGTCGAGGGGCGCTTCACCCTTTCCAACATGGCGGTCGAGGTGGGAGCAAAAGCGGGACTGATGGCCTGCGATGAGAAGACGCTGGCCTGGGTCAAGGCCCACAGCGCCCGGGAACCCCGCCCAATGAACCCCGACCCCGACGCCCTCTACGTCCGGGACGAGGTGATCGACGTCTCGGACCTGGTCCCGCAGGTCGCCAAGCCTCACACGGTGGACAACGTTGCCCCGGTGACCGAAGTCGCCGGAACCCCAATCCAGCAGGCGGTTCTCGGCACCTGCACCAACGGGCGGCTGGAGGATCTGCGGGTGGCGGCCTCCATCCTCCGGGGGCGGAAGGTCCACCCCGGGGTGCGGCTGATCGTGGCCCCGGCCTCCCGCCGGGTCTATTTGGACGCCCTGGCCGACGGGACCCTAGCGGCGCTGGTCGAGGCGGGAGCGGCGGTGGTGACGCCGGGTTGCGGCCCGTGCGTGGGAACCCACAACGGCGTCCCTTCGGACGGGGAGAACGTCATCTCGACGGCCAACCGCAACTTCAAGGGGCGAATGGGCAACAACAAGGCCTTCATCTACCTGGCCTCCCCGGCGACGGTGGCGGCTTCAGCGCTGGAAGGCTGCATCGCCGATCCCCGGCCGTACGTAAAGGAGGCGAGGTGAGCCAGTGAAGGGCAAGGCGCACGTCTTTGGGAATGACGTCAATACCGATTACATCATCTCGGGGAAGTACAAGTTCAAGACGCTGGACATGAAGGAGCTGGCCAGCCATGTGATGGAGGACCTGGACCCGGAATTCGCCTCCCGGGTCAAGCCAGGCGACTTCATCGTGGCCGGGCGCAACTTCGGCTGCGGTTCTTCCCGGGAACAGGCGCCGCTGGCCATCCTCCATGCCGGGGTGGGGGCGGTTCTGGCCAAGTCTTTTGCCCGCATCTTCTACCGGAACGCCATCAACACCGGGCTGCCGGTGGTAGAGTGCGACACCGACCGGATTCAGGCCGGAGATGAGCTGGAGGTAGACCTGGCGCAGGGACGGGTGACCAACCTGACGCAAGGGGTGGTCCTGCCGGTAAAGCCGTTACCCCCGGTGATGCTGGAGATCCTGGCTGATGGAGGCCTCGCCGAGCATCTGAAGAGGCACGGCGGGTTTGCCTTGGCGCGGCAGTCCGAGTAATACTAACGGTAGGGGGAGCGAGATGCATCGAGTGACACTGATCCCGGGGGACGGAATCGGGCCGGAGGTGGCCGAGGCGGCTCGCCGGGTGGTCGAGGCTACCGGGGTGAAGATCGAATGGGAGGAGGCGGCTGCCGGTGAGGCGGCGATGGCCCGCTACGGCACACCCCTTCCCGAGGAGACGGTGGAGGCTATTCGCCGGACCGGAGTGGCGCTGAAGGCGCCCATCACGACACCGATAGGGGAGGGGTTCCGCAGTGTCAACGTGGGGTTGCGGAAGGCCCTCGACCTCTACTGCAATCTGCGGCCGGTCCGGAGCCGGCCCGGCGTGGCGGTGCCGTACCACAACGTGGATATCGTGATCTTCCGGGAGAACACCGAGGACCTCTATGCCGGGATTGAGCGGATGGTTGACGATGACACGGCGGAGGCGATCAAGCGGATCACCCGCCGGGCGACCCATCGCATCGCCCGGGCGGCTTTCGAGTACGCCAGGCGCGAGGGACGAAAGAAGGTCACCATTGGCCACAAGGCCAACATCATGAAACTGGCCGACGGGCTTTTCTTGAACGCCTGCCGGGAGGTGGCCGAAGAGTATCCGGAGATCGAAACGGAGGACGCCATCGTCGACGCCCTTTGCATGCGGCTGGTGATGCGGCCGTCCCACTACGACGTCCTGCTTCTGCCGAATCTGTACGGGGATATTCTGTCTGATCTCTGTGCCGGGCTCACCGGTGGGCTCGGGTTGGCCCCCGGGGCGAACCTGGGAGAGACGGCGGCTGTCTTCGAGGCGGTGCATGGCAGCGCCCCGAAATACGCCGGGCTGAACAAGGCGAATCCGACGGCGCTCATCCTTTCGGCCGTGCTAATGCTGCGCCACCTGGGCGAGCATGAGGCGGCCAACCGGATCGACCGGGCCGTGGACACCTGCCTCTCCCGCGGCCAGACCACCTATGACCTGGGCGGGCCGCTCGGGACGTCTGAGATGGCCGACGCCATCATCGCTGCCCTGTAGAAGCTCATTGGGCGAGACTCCTTGGTCGGTTTGACCCATTCCCCCTGTGGCTCATATGCTGATGCAGCATGTGTGCCAGGGGGAATGGGGATGTCTTGGATAGCGGCGGTGCTCGTGGCTGTGGCGGTCAGCGTCGACGGGTTATGGGGGGGCTTGGCCTTCGGATTGCGCCGGGTCCGCATCCGGACGGTGGCGCTGGTAGTGATCTCGCTGGTCTCGAGCCTCTGCGCCGGCCTGGCGATGGTGTGCGGACATGTTCTGGCCAGGACGGTGCCGCTGGTGGCAGCGAGGTGGGCATCCGCCGCGCTCCTCTTGGCCATCGGCGTGACGATGCTCTACGAGGCCCGGCTGGAGCAGGAGAAACACTCTACTCAGCCGGCCGAACCGGTTTTGCCGGCTCTGCGCTCGCTGGCGGTCGAATTCCGACGGAGCCCACTGACGGTTCTGGTTCGCGTTCTGATCGACCCAACGTTGGCGCACGACGATTACTCCAGCGACATCAGTTGGTGGGAAGCCGGGATCCTGGGCCTGGCGGTGGCGATCGACGCCAGCGTCGCCGCTTTCACCATCGGGCTGGCTGGGTACGCCTCGCCGGCGCTTCCGGTCCTGATGGGCCTTACCCACTACCTGCTGGTCGGCCTGGGCAACATTCTGGGCAGCCGCGGACTGGTCCAGCGTTTGACCTCCCGTTTTGTCTACCTGCCCGGGGGACTGATGGTGGTTCTTGGCTTGCTGCGCTTCCGTTGAGCGGCCGACCTGTGATATCGTAAAGCCGGGACGCTTGGAGCGTCCGGCTTTTTGCTCCCAGGAGGGACAAGCGATGATCAAGGCCTTACTTTTCGACCTCGACGGGACCCTTCTCGACGTAGACATGGAGGTCTTTCTGCCCGCCTACCTCAAGCGGCTGGCCCCGCGGGTGGCCCGGGTGATGGACCCGAAACGGTTCGTGGCGGACCTCTTGGCTTCGACCGAGGTGATGATCCGCAACGACGATCCGAGCCGGACCAACGAGGACACCTTTTGGTCCGACTTCCTCCGCCGGACCGGGCTGGATCCAGAGGAATGGCGGCCGGTCTTCGACGACTTTTACCGCACCGATTTCCATCAGCTTCGCTCCTTAACGGCGCCCCGCCCGGTGGCCCGGCCTCTGCTCGAGGCCGCTGTGGAGCGGGGATATGAGGTGGTCCTCGCCACCAATCCGGTCTTCCCCCGGGTGGCCATTGAGGCCCGGCTGGCCTGGGGGAACCTGGAGGGATTGCCCTTCCGGCTCGTCACCACTTACGAGGTGATGCACTTCAGCAAGCCCAACCCCCGCTACTTCGCCGAGATTCTGGAGATGATCGGGCGGCCGCCGGAGGAATGTGTCATGATTGGGAACGACGCCACCGAAGACATGGTCGCTTGCCGGGTGGGGCTCAAGACCTTCTTGACCACTGAGGGCCGGATCGGGCAGGCTTCTGATAGCTGTCCGCCGACCTGGGAGGGGACGCTGGAGGACGTGTTGGCGCGGGTGCGGCACGGGCGCTGGTAGAGAGGAGTGAGGGCGATGTACTGGGATCAGGCCACGGAAACGATGCCCCGGGAGCAGTTGACGGAGTTGCAGGAGCGCCGGTTGGCGGCGCTGGTGGGCCGGGTGGGGGCGGCGGTGCCGTTCTACCGGGAGCGCCTGGCGGCCAAGGGGATCCACCCGAGCGACATTCGTCGGTTGGAGGATCTGCGCCACCTGCCTTTCACCACTAAGAAAGACCTGCGGGACAACTACCCCTACGGGCTGTTCGCTGTGGGTCTGCGGGAGGTTGTCCGGGTCCACGCCTCGTCCGGAACGACCGGGAAACCCACGGTGGTCGGGTACACCCACCACGATCTGGAGACCTGGCAGGACCTGATGGCCAGGGCACTGGCGGCGACCGGGGTGACCCGCGACTCGGTGGTCCAGGTGGCCTACGGCTACGGCCTCTTCACCGGAGGGCTCGGGGTGCACTACGGGGCGGAGCGGATCGGGGCTTCGGTGATTCCCGTCTCCGGTGGGAACACCAAGCGCCAGGTGATGCTGATGCAAGACTTCGGGACGACCTGCCTCGCCTGCACCCCCTCCTACGCCCTGACGATCGCCGAGGCGATGGCCGAGATGGGGGTCGAGCTGGAGAAGCTCAAGCTTGAGCAGGGCGTCTTTGGTGCGGAGCCCTGGACCAACGCCATGCGGCGGGAGATCGAGGCGAAGCTGGGGCTGAAGGCCTACGACATCTACGGGCTGTCGGAGGTGATCGGACCTGGGGTGGCGATCGAATGCGAAGCCCAGGCAGGGCTCCACGTCTTCGAGGATCACTTCCTGGTCGAGGTGATCGACCCCCAGACCGGCGAGCCTCTGCCGTACGGAGAGAAGGGGGAACTGGTTTTCACCACCCTGACCAAAGAAGCGCTGCCGCTCCTCCGCTACCGCACGGGGGATATCTCGGTGCTCCATCCCGAGCGGTGCGAGTGCGGGCGGGTCTTTGTCCGGATGGAGAAGATCAAGGGCCGGACCGACGACATGCTCGTCATCCGGGGAGTCAACGTCTTCCCGTCGCAGATCGAAGCCGTCCTTTTGGCGCTGGGGGAAACGGAGCCCCATTATCAACTGGTGGTGGATCGGACGGGCACGCTGGACGAGGTGGAGCTGTGGGTCGAGGTGCCATCCGGCTTCCCGATGGACGAGATCCGGCGCCTCGAGGAGCTGGGCGGCCGGGTCCGAGCCGCCATCGAGTCGACGCTGGGCATCTCGGTTCGGGTGAAACTGGTCGAGCCGCACACGATCCCGCGCAGCGAGGGAAAGGCGAAGCGGATCGTGGACCGGCGCGATCTGTATGAGAACAAGTAAGGAGGGGCGGAGATGGAGGTTCGGCAGATTTCCGTCTTCTTGGAAAACAAGGCGGGGCGGCTGGCCAGGGTGACCCGGCTCCTGGGGGATCAGGGGATCAACATCCGGGCGCTCTCCATCGCCGACACGACCGACTTCGGGATCCTCCGCATGATCGTGAACGACCCCGAGCGGGCCGAACAGCTGCTGCGAGAGGCCGGATTCGCCGTGACGACCACGGGAGTGCTGGCGGTCGAGATTCCCGATCGGCCTGGCGGGCTGGCCGATGTGCTTGACGTGTTGGACAAGGCGGGCCTGAACATCGAGTACCTGTACGCCTTCGTGGAAAAGGCGTCGACGGATGCGCTGGTGCTCATCCGGGTGGAAGACCTGGAGAAGGCAGCCGGGGTGTTGACGGCGGCAGGTGTATCGGTACTGCCCGGAAGGCGGGTCTACGCCCTTTGAAGAAACGGCCCGGTCTGTCGCAACCTGATCCAGCCAAAGAGCGGGAACGCCTTCTGGCGATCTACGACAGACTCTACGCCTGGCTTGGGCCACGACACTGGTGGCCGGCGGAGACACCCTTCGAGGTCATCGTGGGGGCTATCTTGACCCAGTCGGTGGCCTGGCGGAACGTCGTCCGGGCGATCGGCAACCTCAAGGCGGCGGGACTTCTGGACCCCTGGGAGTTGTACCGTGCGCCGGTGGAGGAGATCGAGCGGTGCATCGTTCCGGCCAGGTTCTTCAAGGCCAAGGCGAAGAAGCTCAAGGCCTTCATGGCTCACCTTTGCGAACGGTATGGCGGGAGTCTTGACCGGATGTGGGAGCGGCCGCTGGAGGAACTTCGCCGGGAGTTGCTCGGCGTCTACGGGCTGGGCCCCGAGACGGTGGACTCGATTCTGCTCTACGCTGGAGGGTATCCCGTTTTCGTGGTCGACGCCTACACCCGGCGCATCTTCTCCCGGCTCGGGATCTTCCCGGAGAAAATCAGTTACCAGGCGATGCAGGAACACTTCAGGCGGCATCTTCCGGCGGAGGTGCCGCTCTTCAACGAGTATCACGCCCTGATTGACGGGCTGGGCCACCGGCTCTGCCGAGCCACCGACCCCCGGTGTGGCGAGTGTCCGCTTTCGGGGGTGTGCCGGACAGCGAAAGGCGGGAGAACGAGATGAGCCCGGATACACTGTACTACGACGTCTTTTCCAGCGCCCTGGGGTGGTGGGCCGCTGCCGTCACGAGCCGCGGCCTCTATGCTGTCGCCCTGCCTCGAGCCACCGCCCAGGCCGCGGCAGAGAAGCTGACGGGCGAGGTGACGGCGGCGGTCAGGCGGGCCGCCGGGGCCAGGCCGGTGCTGACCAGGGACGCCGCTGCGTTGACAGAAGTCCGCGGTCAGATACAGGCCTATGCCCAAAACCCCTCCGCGCCATTGCAGGTTCCGCTGGACCTGGAAGGTTTCTCCCCCTTTGCCCGGGCGGTGAGCGAGGCGGCCCGGGCCATCCTCCCCGGTCAAGTTCTAACTTACGGTGAACTGGCCTCCCGAGCCGGCCGGCCGGGCGGGGCGCGGGCGATTGGCCAGGTCATGCACGGCAACCGCCTGCCCCTCTTCATCCCCTGCCACCGGGTGGTGGCCAGCGGTGGGCAGCTGGGCGGGTTTGGCGACGGGCTGGCGCAGAAGGTCCGGCTGCTGGTCCACGAGGGGGCGTTGGCTCCCGGGGCGTTGCGGCTGGGGAGCGAGTCCATCGCAGATCCAGTCGAGCGGGTGCGGCGTTTCCTCTCGCTGGTCAGCCCTGGGACCAAGGTCATCGAGACGGAGCTCAGCACCAAGACGGCCCGCGAGGCAGCCGCCGCGCTGGGGGTGGAGGTCGGGCAGATCGCCAAATCCCTGCTCTTCGTGGCCGACGGGCGTCCGGTCCTGGTCGTGGCCTCCGGCGACCGACGGGTAAACCCGGACAAGCTCGGGCGGACGGTGGGGGCGGACCGGGTTGCGTTGGCCGATCCCCAGACGGTGGCCGAGGTGACCGGCTTTCCGGTGGGCGGGGTGGCTCCGGTGGGCCACCTGCACCCGGCCCAGGTGCTGCTGGATGTGAGCATGCAGCGGTTCCCGATCGTCTATGCCGCCGCGGGCAGCCCCGCTTCGGCGGTGCCACTGCCTTTCGCCGAATGGGTCAGGGTCAGCGGGGGCGAGCCGGCCGACGTCTGCACCGTATCCTAGGTTGCAGCCGGCTGACCCCCGGGCAGGGAAGGAAAGCTGAGCCAACAAGAGAAAGACATACACAGATCGAGGGGAGAGCGTAGGAGGGACGCAAGTCGTGCGACTTTCGAACCGTATGTCGGCTGTCGCACCCTCGGCCACGCTGGCGGTGGACGCCTTGGTGAGGAAGGCCAGAGCTGAGGGGGTGGACGTAATTGGCTTCGGCACTGGGGAGCCTGATTTCGACACCCCCGAGCACATCAAGGAGGCGGCCTGGGCAGCCCTCCGGGAGGGGCGGACGAAGTACACTCCGACGGGCGGCACTCCCGAGCTGCGCCAGGCCATCTGCAGCGATCTGGCCCGGCGTGGCCTGTCTTACCACCCCGGGGAGGTAGTTGCCGCCACTGGGGCAAAACAGGCTCTGTACAACGCCTTCCAGGTATTGCTCGACCCCGGCGACGAGGTGCTCATTCCGGCCCCGTACTGGGTCAGTTACGTCGAGATGGTGCGGCTGGCGGGCGGGGTGCCGGTGATCGTGCCGGGCGAGGAGGGCAACGGGTTCGTCCCCTCGGTCGAGGCGTTGGCGAAGCGGTGCAGCCCTCGGACCAGGGCGGTGATTGTGAACTCTCCTTCCAACCCGACGGGCGAGCTGTGGCCCCGGGAACTGCTGCAGGCCGCAGGGGAGCTGGCAGTCGAACGGGACTTGGTCATCGTCTCCGACGAGATCTACGATCGCCTCGTCTACGATGGGGCCCAGCCCCTCTCCGTCGCCGCCCTGGCGCCGGAGTTCAAAGAGCGTACCATTATCGTGAACGGTGTCTCCAAAGCCTACGCCATGACCGGCTGGCGGATCGGCTACGCCGCCGGACCGGCTCCGCTGATCGAGGCGATGGTGACCCTCCAGTCTCACTCCACCTCCAACCCGAACTCCATTGCCCAGGCGGCGGCGGTGGCGGCCTTGACGGGACCCCAGGAGCCGGTGGAGGAGATGCGGCGGGAGTTTGAGGTTCGCCGGAACCTCATGGTCGAAGGGCTGACCCAGTTGCCCGGTGTCTCCTGCCGGCGCCCGCCGGGGGCTTTCTACGCCTTTCCGAATGTTAAACCGCTTCTTGGACGGAAGGCAGGCGGGGAAGCCGTTGCAGACTCCATCGGCCTCACTCGTTTCCTCCTGGAAAAGGCCCGGGTGGCCGTGGTGCCGGGTATCGCCTTTGGCGCCGAGGGCTACCTGCGCCTCTCCTACGCCACCTCCCGGGCGCGAATCGCCGACGGGCTCAGGCGGCTGGGCGAAGCCCTGGCTGCCCTCGTCTGAGAGGGACCAGGAATAATCGCTGGGCGGCAGGGAAAACGCTCCCCAACGGGAATTGATGGGAAGGCAGACCTGGCTGGCGTATCGGCCAGAGGGCGGGAGGTTGAGATGGTGAGCGAACTGTGGAACGACCCCGGATTCCAGGCGGCGGCCCGGGTGGCAGTCCGCGACTGCCTGGCCGTAAAGCCCAAGGAATCGGTCCTGGTGGTGACCGACGCGCCCCTCTTCGAGATCGGGCGGGTGCTCTGGGAGGCAAGTAAGGAGGCGGGGGCGGAGGCAGTGCTCTGCGAGCTTTTGCCCCGTGAGGTGCATGGGGAGGAACCGCCGGCGGTCGTGGCCGCGGCGATGAAGGCGGCCCAGGTGGTCTTTTGCCCGACCAGCAAATCGCTCTCCCACACGCAGGCCCGGCGGGAGGCCTCGCAAGCGGGGGCCAGGATTGCCACTCTGCCCAACATCCTGCCGGAGACTTTCCGGCGAGCCCTGGCGGCGGACTATGCCGCAGTCTCCCGGCGAAGCAGGCGGGTTGCCGATATCCTGACGCAGCGGCAGCAGGTCCACCTGACCACTCCGGCTGGGACCGACCTCGTCTTCTCGCTGGCCGGACGGACGGCGAAGGCCGACGACGGGATCTGCCACGAGCCGGGTAGCTTCTCCAACCTGCCGGCCGGCGAGGCGTTCATTGCCCCGGTGGAGGGCACGGCCAACGGCGTGGTGGTGGCGGACGGCACGATGCTCGAAACCCGCCTGGAGAACGACCCGGTCCGGCTCGTCTTCCGGGACGGGGTGGCGGTCGAGATCGAGGGGAACGCCCAGGTCGTGGAGCGGCTGAAGGCAATCATCGCCAAGCTGGGGCCGGCGGCGGCGGTCCTGGCGGAACTCGGCGTCGGGACCAACGACCGGGCTCAACTCTGCGGCAACACGCTGGAGGACGAGAAAATCCTCGGCACCGTCCATATTGCCATCGGCGACAACACCGGCTTTGGCGGGCACAACCGGGTGCCGAGCCACCAGGACGCCATTCTGCTTCGGCCCACGTTGGTCGTGGATGGTCTGGCGGTTATTGAAAACGGGAAGCTCCTGGTCGAGGAGGAGTAACGTGAAGATCGCGGTCATCGGGGGCACCGGCGTCTACGATCCGGCGCTCTTGGCTGACGTTCGGGAGGAAGAGGTGGTAACGCCGTACGGGACGGCGATCCTCACCGCCGGGCGGTACGGAAACAAGGAGGTGGCCTTTCTGCCCCGCCACGGGGCCGGCCACACGGTTCCGCCTCACTTAATCAACTACCGGGCGAACATCTGGGCGCTCAAAATGCTGGGGGTCCGTTTCGTCTTGGCCACCTCGGCGGTGGGTTCGCTCAACCGGGAGATGGCGCCCGGGGAACTCGTGGCGCTCGACCAATTCATCGACTTCACCAAGAGCCGGGCGGCAACCTTTTTCGAGGGTGGACCGGCAGGCGTGGTCCACGTGGACTACACCGACCCCTACTGCCCCGAGCTGCGCAAGATCATGCTGCAGGCGGCGGAAACGGAAGGGCTGAAGGTTCACCCGCACGGCTGTTACGTCTGCACCGAGGGGCCGCGCTACGAAACGCCCGCCGAAATCAGGGCCTTCCGGACCCTGGGCGGAGACCTCGTCGGCATGACCAGCGTCCCCGAGGTGGTCCTGGCGCGGGAGGCGGAGATGTGCTACGCCGGGGTGGCCCTCGTCACCAACTGGGCAGCCGGTCTGGCTGGGACGAAGCTGACCCACCAGGAGGTCGTGGCGTTGATGGAGGCGAACCTGGCCCGGCTGAGGAAACTCCTGGCCCGGACCATCGACCTCATCGACGAGAAGGCTCATTGCGCCTGTCACACGGCGGTCAGCGGCCAAGTGCCCCTCGGGTCGCAGGGGCGGGAGGACGGCCATGAGGGCTAAGACGCTCGAGTGGCGGGACGGGGTCTTGTACCTGTTGGACCAGCGGAAGCTGCCGGTGGTGGTGGAAACGGTGGCCTGCCGGAACGTGGAGGAGGTGGCCCGGGCGATTGAGACGATGGTCGTCCGGGGCGCCCCGGCCATTGGCGCCGCGGCGGCGTTCGGAGTGGTCCTGGCGGCCCGCGCAGGGGCCGAAGCAGGGGAGGACCCGCAGCAGGTGGTGGCCGAGGCTTGTCAGCGGCTGGGGCGGACCCGCCCGACGGCGGTCAACCTTTTCTGGGCCCTGCGCCGGATGCAGAGCCGAGCCACCCAACTAGACTGCCAGCCGCCGGAAGAGTTGGCCGCGAGTCTTGAGGCTGAAGCCCAGGCCATCTACGAGGAGGACATCGCCCAAAATCGGAAGATTGGAGAGCTTGGCGCCGCCCTGGTGCCGCCCAAGGCCGGCCTCTTGACCCACTGCAACGCCGGGGCATTGGCTACGGTGGACTACGGAACCGCCTTGGCGGTGGTCCGGGTCGCCCACGGGCAGGGGAAGCAGGTTCACGTTTATGCCGACGAGACCCGCCCCTTCCTGCAGGGGGCCCGGCTGACCGCCTGGGAGCTTTTGGAGGACGGCATCCCCGTCACCCTCATCACCGACAACATGGCCGCCAACGTCATGGGGAAGGGCCTGGTGGACCTGGTGGTGGTCGGCGCCGACCGGGTGGCGGCCAACGGCGACGTGGCGAACAAGATCGGGACTTACGGAGTAGCGATCCTGGCCAAGGAACACGGGATCCCCTTCTACGTGGCCGCCCCCTGGTCGACGGTGGATCTCTCCCTCCCCGACGGGGCGGCCATCCCGATCGAGGAGCGCTCGGCGGAGGAGGTGACCCACGTCTTCGGGCAGCGGGTGGCGCCCGAGGGCGTGCCGGTTCTAAACCCCGCCTTCGACGTGACGCCCCACCGGTATATCTCCGGAATCATCACTGAGCACGGAGTCGTGCGCCCGCCCTTCAAGGAGGCGCTGGCGGCGATCGCAAGGAGGAACCCCGCATGAGCGGTAACCGACCCCCGAGTGTCATCCGCGACCCGGGGCTGGCCTGTGAGGGACATCGTCGGATCGACTGGGCGGCGGCTCACATGCCCATTTTGAACGAGCTGGCCGAGGAGTTTGCCCGGGAGCGGCCGCTGGCCGGGCGGAAGGTCGCGGTCTCGGTCCACCTGGAGGCGAAAACCGCTTACCTGGGCCTGGTCCTGGCCAAGGCCGGAGCCGAGGTGGCGGTGACCGGCTCGAACCCCTTGTCCACCCAGGACGCCGTCGCCGCAGCGCTGGTCGAGCGGGGTCTTGCGGTCTACGCCTGGCACGGGGCGACGCCGGAGGAGTACCACCGCCACCTGGAGCTGACCCTCTCCTTCGGCCCCGACCTGATCGTGGACGACGGCGGCGATCTGGTCCAGCTCCTCCACACGAGCCGGCGGGATCTGGCGGCGGGCGTCCGGGGCGGAAATGAGGAGACGACCACCGGAATCATCCGGCTACGTGCCAGGGAAAAGGCCGGCCAGCTCCTCTTCCCTATGATGGCGGTGAACGACGCCCAGTGCAAGCACCTCTTCGACAACCGCTACGGAACGGGCCAGTCGACCTGGGACGGCATCATCCGGACCACCAACGTGGTGGTGGCGGGGAAGGTGGTCGTGGTCGCAGGCTACGGCTGGTGCGGCCGGGGGGTGGCCCGGCGGGCAGCGGGGCTCGGCGCCCGGGTGATTGTCACCGAGGTCGAGCCGGCCAAGGCGCTGGAGGCGGTGATGGACGGGTACCAGGTCCTCCCGATGAAAGAGGCGGCCCGGATCGGGGACATCTTCATCACCACCACCGGCTGCAAGGATATCCTTCGGGGCGAACACTTCGCCGTCCTGAAGGACGGCGCCCTTCTGGCCAACGCCGGCCACTTCGACGTCGAAATCAACAAGCGGGACTTGCAGGCGCTCTGCGACGAGCCGCCCCGGCCCGTCCGGCAGAACATTCAGGAGTACCACTTCCGCGACGGGCGCCGGGCCTACCTGCTGGGTGAGGGACGCCTCGTCAACCTGGCCTGCGCCGATGGCCACCCGATCGAGATCATGGATATGTCCTTCGCCATCCAGGCCCTTTGTCTGGTCTACCTCGACGCTCATCGGTCCGAGCTGGAGCCGAAGGTCTACCCGGTGCCGAAGGAGATCGACCAGCGGGTCGCCCGCCTGGCGCTTCAGTCGCGGGGGATCGAGCTCGACCGGCTGACCCCCGAGCAAGAGGCTTATCTCTCGACCTGGGAGGGGGCGTGAGATGAGCGGGTCGGGAAGGGGGGCCGGCCGCCGGATCCTGATCGCCGGGGCTGAGGCGGTCATCACCGGGGCCGAGGGACCAATCTACGCCCCCGGGGAGGTGGCCGTCGAGGACGGGCGGATCGCCGCGGTCGGGCCGTCTGGCTCGACGCCCCCGGATTGGCAGCCCGACGAGACCATCCGGGCCGAGGGGGCGGTCGTCACTCCCGGCCTGGTGAACGCCCACACCCACCTGCCGATGGTCCTCCTGCGCGGGTACGCGGAGGACATGCTCTTTCACCCCTGGCTGGCGGCGGTCCAGGCGCTCGAAGACGCCTTTCAGCCCGGCGACATCTATTGGGGGACCCAACTGGCCGTCGCCGAACTCTTCCGCTTCGGCGTCACCGCTTTCGCCGACATGTACTTCGGGATCGACGAACTTGTCCGCGCCGTGGCCGAAACCGGGGCCCGGGCGGTCCTTTCCCGGGGACTGGTCGGGGTCTCCTCCCGCGCCGACGCCATGCTGGCGGAGGGCGTGGCCTTCTGCCGGGAGTGGCAGGGGGCGGCCGAGGGGCGAATCACCACCATGCTGGCGCCCCATGCCCCATACACCTGCCCGCCCCCGTACCTCGAACGGGTGGTGGCGGCCGCGGCCGACCTCGGCGTGGGCATCCACATCCACCTGTCCGAATCCCGCCGGGAACAGGAGGAACACCTGGCGCAGTACGGCGAGACGCCCACGGCCACCGTAGCCAAGGCGGGGGTCTTCACCCACCCGACCCTGATTGCCCACTTCGTCCAGGCTACTCCGGCCGACGTGGAACTCGCCGCGGCGCACGGGGCGGCGGTGGCCCACTGCCCGACCAGCAACCTGAAGCTCGCCAACGGGGTGGCGCCGGTGGCGCAGTGGCTCCAGGCTGGGCTCACCGTGGGGCTGGGCACCGACGGGGCAGCCAGCAACAACGACCTGGACCTCTGGGAGGAGATGCGCCTCGCTCCGCTCTTGGCCAAGGGGACGACCGGCGACCCGGTGGCCCTCACGGCGCCGACCGCCTTCCACTTGGCTACCGCCGGCGGGGCGGCCGCCGTAGGGCTGGGCGGGGTGACGGGGCGGCTCTGGCCGGGGTTCGCCGCTGACCTGGTCCTGTTGGACTGGGGTGGGCCGCACCTCTGCCCGACCTACAATTATCTCTCCCATCTGGTCTACGCCGTCCACGGCTCCGACGTTCGCCTCACCATGGTGGCCGGGCGGGTGGTGTACGACCGGGGGAGCTACCTGACGTTGGACTTTGACCGCGTCCGGGCCGAAGTGGTCCGGCGAGCCGCCCGCCTGGCTCTGGCGGCCGGCGGCCGTTCGGAATAGCTGGCCGCCCTTCCGGGCAGGATAGCCCTGAACCCCGGAAGGAGGACAGGCATGGTTAAGAACAACCAGAACAAGAAGGACCAGGGCGCCAATAAGGGCCTCAGCCCGGTTGTCCCCGGACGGACCGGACGGGTCAGCGAGGAATACGCCACGGAGTTGGGCGCTGGGCGGACCGCCGGGACGAACGCCACCGAGCCGGGAACCGGCGCGGCTGGCAGGGCCAAGACGGGCGCCGGAAACAAGAAGCAGAAGTAGCGTTTCCGGGTGTTCTCGCCGCGGCCGGGCAGGCGTAACCTGCCTGGCCGTTTTTCATTGGCCGGGCAGGAACCGCCGTTAGCCCGTGGAATACTCTCCGTTCAGGAGATGAGGAAAGACATCATGACCGTACGCGTCCGTTTCGCCCCCAGCCCAACGGGTTACCTGCACGTCGGGGGCGCCCGCACCGCCCTCTTCAACTGGCTTTTCGCCCGGCATAACGGCGGCACGTTCATCCTCCGCATCGAGGACACCGACCGGGAGCGCTCGACCGAGGAGTCGGTCCAGGCCATCCTGGATGGGCTGACTTGGCTCGGCCTGGACTGGGACGAGGGTCCCGGCGTCGGCGGCCCTCATGCCCCGTATTTCCAGACCCAGCGGCTCGAGAGTTACCACGCCTACGCCGACCGGCTGCTGGCGGCTGGGCGGGCCTACAAGTGCTACTGCACTCCGGAGGAGCTCGAAGAGCGGCGGAAGCAAGCCCTGGCGGAGGGCAGGGCGCCCAAATACGACCGGACCTGCCTCGGCCTGAGCGAAGAGGAGCGCCGGCGGCGGGAGGCGGAGGGGCGGCGCCCCGTCATCCGCTTTCGGGCGTTGGATGAGGGGGAAACCGTGCTCGACGACCTCATCCGGGGCCGGATCACTTTCGACAACACCACCCTGGACGACTTCGTCCTGATCAAGTCGGACGGGATGCCGACCTACAACTTCGCCGCGGTGATCGACGACGCCGCCATGGAGATCACCCACGTCATCCGGGGGGACGACCATATCTCGAATACCCCTCGCCAGATCCAGGTCTACCAGGCGCTCGGCCTGCCGCTGCCGCAGTTCGCCCACGTCCCGATGATCCTCGGGTCTGACAAGACCCGCCTCTCCAAGCGTCACGGGGCCACCGCCATCGGGCAGTACCGGGAAGCCGGCTACCTGCCGGAGACGATGGTGAACTACCTGGCCTTGCTCGGGTGGTCCCTCAACGCCACCGAGACCGTCTTCAGCCGGGAGCAACTCATCCGGTACTTCACCCTTGAGCGCTGCTCCAAGAACCCGGCGGTCTTCGACCCGAAGAAGCTGGAGTGGCTGAACGGCGTCTACATCCGCCAGACCTCCCCCGAGCGCCTGGCCGAACTGCTCCTGCCCGACCTGCGGAAGGCGGGGCTTCTGACCGAGGCCGAGGCGGCCGATCCGTCCCGCCGGACTTACCTGCGGAAGGTCGTGGAGCTCCAGCAGACCCGCCTGCGCCTCTTGACCGAGTTCGTCCCCACCTCCGCCTACTTCTTCCGGGATCCGGAGGAGTTTGAGGAGGCAGCCCTGGAGCACCTGAAACGGCCCTACGCTGCGGCGGCCCTTCGGCAACTGGCCGACCGGCTGGAGCGCCTCGAACCCTTCGCCCAGCCCCATCTGGAGGAGGTCTTCACCGGCCTCATGAGGGAGCTGGGGCTCGGAGCCGGCGACCTCATCCACCCGGTGCGCGCCGCCCTGACGGGGCGCAAGGTGAGCCCCGGCATCTACGACGTGGTGGCCTTGCTTGGCCGGGAGACCACAGTCAGGCGCCTCCGGGCCGGCGCGGCAAGGGCCGAGGCTTTGGCCGGGTAAGACCCCTTGTCAAGGGCGCGACCCCTGTGCTAGAATAAAAAGGCCGCTGGGGGGTCGTCTAGTGGTAGGACGACGGGTTCTGGCCCCGTTAGCGAGGGTTCGAGTCCTTCCCCCCCAGCCAAAGTTTGCGAGGCTGTCCCAGCGAGGGGCAGCCTCCGTTTGTTTCTCCAATTCGTTCCCGCGAGCCTCGCCGCATCACGGCCGAGGAGGAGCCCTCAGACGGTTGGCGAACAATACCAGAAAATACAAGATGAAAGCATTGCCCAACCAAACCAACAGGATTTGCCGTGAGGTTACCCATGCCGAGAGCAAAGAAGAATCCAACCCAACATACCGCCACGGCCGCGGTCGGATACGAGGCCGAGTTGTGGCGCATGGCCGACGCCCTACGGGGCAGCATGGACGCGGCGGAGTACAAACACGTCGTGCTCGGCCTCATCTTCCTGAAGTACATCTCTGACGCGTTCGAGGAGCAACACGTCCGGCTCGAGGCCGAGCGTGACCAGGGCGCGGATCCCGAAGACCCGGACGAATACCGGGCGGTCAACGTCTTCTGGGTGCCGCCGGAAGCGCGCTGGGCCCGCCTCAAGGAGCAGGCGAAGCAGCCCACTATCGGACAATTGGTGGACGAAGCGATGGAGGCCATCGAGCGCGACAACCCCGCACTCAAAGGGGTTTTGCCCAAGGAGTACGCCCGTCCTGTCCTCGACAAGCAGCGGCTCGGCCAGCTCATCGATCTCGTCAGCAACATCAAAGTCGGTGACGCTGAGAGCCGTTCCAAGGACGTCCTGGGCCGGGTCTACGAATACTTCCTGGCCCAGTTTGCGAGTGCCGAGGGCAAGAAGGGCGGCGAGTTCTACACGCCGACCTGCATCGTTCGTCTGCTGGTAGAGATGCTGGAGCCGTTCCAGGGGCGGGTTTACGACCCTTGCTGCGGCTCGGGCGGCATGTTCGTGCAGTCGGTCCGGTTCATCGAAGCCCATGCCACCGGAAACGGCAATGGTGGCAAGGCCAGACGTGACATATCGGTCTGGGGCCAGGAGTTGAACTACACCACCTGGCGGCTGGCCAAGATGAACCTCGCCATCCGGGGCATCGATGGCCAGATCGCCCACGGCGACACGTTTCAGAACGACTGTTTCGCTGATCTCAAGGCCGACTTCATCCTGGCCAACCCGCCCTTCAACATGAGCGACTGGGGCGGCGAGCTTTTGCGCGAGGACAAGCGCTGGAAGTACGGCGTGCCACCTGGTGGCAACGCCAACTTTGCCTGGGTGCAGCACATGATTCACCACCTTGCGCCCACGGGCGTGGCAGGTTTTGTACTGGCCAACGGCTCCATGTCTTCAAACCAGTCCGGCGAAGGGGAGATCCGCAAGGCGATCATCGAGGCTGACCTTGTAGACTGCATGGTGGCTCTGCCAGACAAGCTCTTCTATTCGACGCAAATCCCCGCCTGCCTCTGGTTTCTGGCGCGGGACAAGAAGAACCACCGCTTCCGCGACCGGCGTGGGCAGGTGCTCTTCATCGATGCCCGCAAGTTGGGCCGCATGGTAGACCGCACCCACCGGGAACTGACCGACGAGGATATCGCCCGCATCGCAAACACCTATCACGCCTGGCGCGGGGAGAAAGAGGCCGGCGAGTACCAGGACGTGCGCGGCTTCTGCAAGTCGGCGACCATCGAGGAAATCCGCCACCACGGCTATGTGCTGACCCCCGGCCGCTACGTCGGCGTGGAAGTGCGAGAAGACGACGACGAGCCATTTGAGGAGAAGATGCGACGGCTTGTGGCGCAGTGGCGGGAACAGCAGGCCGAGGCGCGGAGACTGGACGAGGCGATCAAGAGAAACCTTGCCAACCTTGGGTTTTTGCTGGAGGAGCCATGACACCGGAAACGCTGCGCAGCCTGATCGCATGTGGCGAAACCCTGGACGTCGAATTCAAGGGTGAGGAGAGGGGTGCGCTCTCCGACCGAGATTTGGTCGAGGCCGTAGTGGGCTTGGCCAACCGTCCCAGCTCTGAGCCGGCTTGGCTGTTGATCGGCGTCGAGGACGGCGGCCGCATAACGGGGGTGCGCCCCCGCCACGAAGGCGGGCACACCGACCCGGCCCGGCTGACGGCCATGATTTCCAGCCGCACGCGCCCATCGCTGACTGTGTGCGTGTACCTCGTTCCGATCGAGGGCAAGCAGGTGCTGGCCATCGAAGTGCCGCCCAGCCGCACCCCGGTCGGGACAGCCGACGGGCGCTACCTGCGCCGCATCGTTGGCGGCGACGGACGGCCGGCGTGCGTGCCCATGCATTTTCATGAAATGCAGGCCCACCAGGCCGATCGCGGCGCCCTCGACTATTCCACCTTGGTCGTCCCGGAAGCGCGCTGGGAAGACCTTGACCCGCGCGAATTCGAGCGGTTGCGCCGCAGCATCCGCGAACGGCGCGGGCGTAGTGACGAGACTCTGCTGGATCTGTCCGACCTTGAGCTAGCCAAGGCCCTGGGTGCCGTCGAGGCCAACGGCCACGTGACAGCCGTGCGGGTGCTCGGGCTCCTGCTCTTCGGCAGGGAGGAGGCGCTGCGCTGGCTCCTGCCGGCGCACGAAGTTGCCTTCCAGGTCTTGCGTGGCCAGGCGGTGGAGGTCAACGACTTCTTCCGCTGGCCTCTCTTGCGCGTGATGGAGGAGATCGAGGCTCGTTTCCGGGCCCGTAACCGGGAGCACGAGATGCTTGTAGGCATGCTGCGCATCGGCGTGCCTGACTACCCACCGGCCGCCTTCCGCGAGGGCGTGGCTAACGCCTTGATCCATCGGGACTACACCCGACTCGGGGCGGTCCACATCCAGTGGCACGACAACCGCCTCGAGATTTCCAATCCAGGCGGCTTTCCTGAAGGAGTGCGCCTGGACAACCTACTGGTCACCGCGCCGCGGCCGCGCAACCCGTTGCTTGCCGACGCCTTCAAGCGCGCTGGCATCGTCGAGCGCACCGCCCGCGGGATCGACACCATCTTCTACGAGCAGTTGCGCAACGGCCGCCCTGCCCCTTCCTACGCGCGGAGCGACGCGACGGGGGTCGTTCTGGTGCTTCCCGGCGGCCAGGCCAACTTGGACTTCGTGCGCCTGGTGGCAGAAGAGGCGCAGGCCGGGCGAAACTTGCGGTTGGACGAGTTGCTCGTGCTCAACGCCCTCTGGCAGGAACGCGCAATCACCACCGACGAGGCCGCCCGGCTAATCCAGAAACCGGCCGACGAAGCCCGTGCGGTGCTCAACCGCTTGGTGGAAGCGGGGCTAGTGGAAGCCCGGGGGGAGAAGAAAGGCCGCGCTTGGCACCTCTCCGCCGCAACGTACCGGCGACTTGGCGACAAGGCTGCCTACGTGCGCCAGCGCGGCTTCGAGCCGCTGCAACAGGAGCAGATGGTGCTGCAGTACGTGGAGAAGCACGGGCGCATCACCCGCCGGGAGGCGGCGGAGTTGTGCTGCTTCTCTCCGGATCAAGCCTACCGGCTGCTCACGCGGCTGACCCAGGAAGGCAAGCTCGTCCGGCACGGAACCAAGAAAGGAGCCTGGTATGCGCGGAGCGGATAAGATAACCGCTCGCTGTTATTGTATTACCGCGCGTAATGCAGTCGCGATGCTCCAACGGTCGAGCGCCATGCGGTTGGATGAAATGTCTTGCAAGCCATTGGAGGAACTTCAGTATGGCCGGTGACTGGGTATCTAGAACGTTCGGAGAATGTGCCGAGCTGGTATACGATACCGTGCTGCCTGGCTCGGTGGCTGGCGCTCCGTATATCGGCCTTGAGCACATCGGTGAAGGCACTCTATCACTTGTTGGCTGCGGCCAGTCTGAAGACGTTTCCAGCGTAAAGTTGCGGTTCCGCCGTGGGGACATTCTTTTCGGAAAGCTGAGGCCGTACTTCCGCAAGGTTATACGCGCACCCTTTGACGGCGTATGTTCAACAGACATCTGGGTTGTACGACCGAAAGAGTCTGTGGATGCAGGTTACCTTCACTATCTGATGGCATCACCTGAGTTCATCGAAGCGGCCACCCGCGGCTCCGAAGGTACGAAGATGCCACGTGCGAAATGGGACTTTGTAACCAGAATCGCATTTCCGGTTCCTTCGTTGCCTGAGCAGCGGGCCATCGCTCACATCCTCGGGACGCTGGATGCCAAGATCGAACTGAATCGCCGAATGAACGAGACGTTGGAGGCTATGGCGCGGGCGCTGTTCAAGTCGTGGTTCGTCGACTACGAACCCGTGCGCGCCAAGATGGAGGGTCGCTGGCGCCGCGGTGAGTGCTTGGTGGGCCTGCCATCCGATCTTTACGACCTGTTCCCAGACCGCCTAGTTGAGTCGGAGCTGGGGGAGATTCCGGAAGGGTGGGAGGTGAAATCGCTGAACGAGGTCGCCGATTTTCTGAATGGGCTGGCTCTTCAGAAATACCCCCCTGGAAACGGTCCGACTTTGCCAATCATTAAGATTGCCCAGCTTCGGAAAGGAGATACCGAGGGGGCTGATCGGTGCAACACGGAGGTGCCGGTGGACTATGTTGTGACCGATGGAGATGTGCTTTTCTCCTGGTCAGGTTCCCTCGAATGTGTTCTGTGGGCGGGAGGAACAGGCGCTCTGAATCAACACTTATTCAAGGTGACGTCGCGAAACTATCCAAAGTGGTTCTACTACTTTTGGATCCACGAGCATTTGCTAGGATTCCGGAGCATCGCTGCGGACAAAGCAACTACTATGGGCCACATCCAACGCCATCACCTAACAGATGCAAAGGTCGTGGTTCCGGGCGCGCCTGCACTGACCGCAGCGGACTGCCTAATCTCGCCGCTTGTCAAGCAACTGCTAGCTCTACGGACCGAATCCCGTACCCTTGCTGCCTCCCGCGATACGCTGCTGCCCAAGCTCGTCTCTGGCGAGACAAGGGTGAAAGATGCGGAGAAGTTTTTGGAGGAACGGGGGCTATGAGCGACGGTGGAGTGACTCATGTTGGGTTTAGCGACGAGTCGAATTGGAACGTTGGGCGCTTTCGGAGCCTTGGGCTTGTCACCGCACCTGTTGATTTTATCGATGAGCTCGAAGCCAACCTTCGAAGCATCCTCCAGGAGTCTGGATTGAGCGAGTTTAAGTGGAAGGAACTGCGAGGTGCCAAGGAACGGTTTGCGGCAGAAAAGATGTGCAAGTTTGCCGTTGACAAGGCATGCGCCAAGCAGATTCGCGTGGACGTACTGATTTGGGACATCGAAGATAGCCGTCACAAGATTCGTAAGAGAGACGACATAGCAAACCTTCAACGGATGCACTATCACCTGTTCCGTAATGTGCTTCGCGTTCGCTGGCCGGACGGCTCAAGATGGCGATTGCATCCAGATGAACAGACGGCCATGAATTGGGACACGGTGCAGGATTGCCTGAGCAGCGCTAGTGTGGAGCTTGAGACTGAGCATTCACTGTTCACTGAAGGGGGATTTCGACGCAGGCTGCGGCAAGAGTTCGCGCTGGAGGAAGTCCGGCCCGTCTTGTCACACGAACATCCGCTAGCGCAGTTGGCTGACCTGTTCGCTGGGCTCGCCGTTTTCTCGCGAGACAGTTTTGTCGAGTATCAAAAATGGCTGGGGCAAAGGGCGAATCAACAGAGCTTGTTCGAAGGCGAGCAGAACGAGGTTAGCCCATCTCGCAGCTCTCTCGAACGCTTCGAAGTTCTCTGCAAGTTCGATGGATTATGCAAGACTCTCAGACTCGGCGTGAGTCTGATAGAAAAGCGTGGGCTCTGGACTCCCGATCCCAGAAACCCCATAAACTTTTGGATGTACGAACCGCAACACGAGTTGGATAAAGCTCCGCAAAAGGGAAGCGTGCAGGCGAACTCAACAAGACCAAAATAGAGCCATGCGCCCCAACTCTGCTGAAGTCGTCCCATTTACGGCAGACTGGCGGATCGTGGAGCGAAAGTTCCGGCGGAGCAAGGCTGGCGAAATCGAGGGATTCGGGCTCGTGGTCCTACCGAAATAGAAGAGGCCAGCCCCCGCTACGCAGTGACCAGCCTACGACTATGAGGATATCAGGAGAGTGCGCAAATGTCAAGGTCGCTGAGCGAATCTACGGTGGAGTCTGCTGCCCTGGACTGGCTTGAATCCCTCGGCTGGGCGGTCAAGCACGGCCCGGACATTGCGCCGGATGCACCGGGTGCCGAGCGGCGGGACTATGGCCAGGTGGTATTGGAGCGCCGCCTGCGCGATGCCCTCGCCCGGCTGAACCCGGACCTGCCCGCAGAGGCGCTGGCCGAGGCCTTCCGCCGTGTCACCGACCCTGAAGGAGCAAGCCTGGAGGCCCGTAACCGGGCTTTCCACCGCATGCTCGTGGACGGGGTCACTGTGGAATACCGCCGGCCGGACGGATCCCTTGCCGGGGCGCAGGCGAGGGTGGTCGACTTTGACGAACCAGAGAACAACGACTGGCTGGCAGTCAACCAGTTCTGGGTCAGAGAGAACAAGCACTTGCGTCGCCTGGATGTCGTGCTGTTCGTGAACGGCCTGCCGCTGGTCCTCATCGAGTTCAAGAACGCGGCCGAGGAGAAAGCCACGATCTGGTCAGCCCTTGGGCAGCTTGAGACCTACCGGGCCGAGCTGCCGAGTCTCTTCGCTTTCAACGAACTCCTTGTAATCTCAGATGGGATGGAAGCCCGGGTGGGCACGCTCACGGCCGGGCGGGAATGGTTCAAGCCCTGGCGCACCATCTCCGGTGAACAGGTCGAAGACATCGGCGTAACCCAGCTCGAGGTGCTGTTGAAGGGTGTCTGCGAGAAGCGTCGCTTCCTCGACCTTCTCCGCTACTTCATCGTCTTCGAGGACTTGGGAGGCGGGTGGCTGGTCAAGAAGATGGCCGGCTACCACCAGTTCCACGCGGTGCGGGTGGCGGTGGCCGAGACGTTGCGGGCGGCAGCGCTGGGAGCCGCCGAGTTGGCTGCCGAGGAGCGGGGGCGCTACGAGGCCGGAAAGCAGCATGGTGGTCAACCGGGGGACCGCCGCATCGGCGTGGTCTGGCATACCCAGGGTTCGGGCAAGAGCTTGACTATGGTCTTCTATGCGGGCCGGATCATCCGCGAGCCGGCGCTAGGCAACCCGACGGTCGTGGTTCTCACCGACCGGAACGATCTCGACGATCAGCTGTTCGGCACGTTCTCCCGCTGCCAGGACCTTCTGCGCCAGCCACCGGCACAGGCCGAAAGCCGGGCCGACCTGCGCCGGAAGCTCTCGGTGGAGGCGGGTGGGGTGGTCTTCACCACCATCCAGAAGTTCTTGCCCGAGGACAAGGGCGATCGCCATCCGACTCTTTCTCTGCGCCGCAACATCGTCGTGATTGCCGACGAGGCCCACCGCAGCCAGTACGACTTCATCGACGGCTTCGCCCGACACCTGCGTGACGCCCTGCCCAACGCCTCCTTCATCGGTTTTACCGGCACGCCCATCGAAACGACCGACGCCAACACGCGAGCGGTCTTCGGGGACTACATCTCGATCTACGACATCCAGCGCGCGGTGGACGATTGCGCGACCGTCCCGATCTACTATGAGAGCCGCTTGGCGAAGCTGGCGCTGGACGAATCTGAGCGGCCGCGCATCGACCCCGACTTCGAAGAGGTGACCGAAGGCGAGGAGGTCGAGCGCAAAGAGAGGCTCAAGTCGAAGTGGGCGCAACTGGAGGCCATCGTAGGCGCCGAAAAGCGTTTGAAACTCTTGGCCCGGGACATCGTAGAGCACTTCGAGCGCCGGCTCGAGACGTTGGACGGCAAGGCCATGGTGGTCTGCATGAGCCGGCGCATTTGCATGGATCTGCACGACGAGATCGTGCGGCTCCGGCCGGACTGGTACCACCCGGAGGACGACCAAGGGGTACTCAAAGTGGTGATCACGGGCAGCACCGCTGAAGGCCCGCGCGTGGCGCAGCACGCCCGCAACAAAGAGCGGCGCGAGTTCCTGGCCAATCGCTTCCGCGATCCCAATGACCCCTTCCGCATGGTCATCGTCCGTGACATGTGGCTCACGGGTTTCGATTGTCCGAGCCTGCACACGCTCTACCTGGACAAGCCGATGCGCGGCCACGGGCTCATGCAGGCCATCGCTCGCGTGAACAGAGTCTTCCGTGACAAACCGGGCGGGCTTGTGGTGGACTATCTGGGCTTGGCCCATGAGCTCAAGGCGGCGCTGGCCACCTACACCGAGAGCGGCGGCCGCGGCCGAACCGCCATCGACCAAGAAGAGGCCGTGGCAGTGATGCTGGAGAAGTACGAGATCTGCTGCGACCTCTTCCACGGCTTTGATTGGTCAAAGTGGGTTACGGGTTCACCCGGGGAGCGGCTTTCGCTTCTCCCGTCGGCACAGGAACACATCTTGGCTCAAGAACGCGAACGCGGCAGGGACCGGTTTCTGGAAGCCGTGCGCGACCTGTCCCAGGCCTTCGCCTTGGCCGTGCCACACGAGAAAGCGCTGGCCATCCGCGACGACGTGGCCTTTTTCCAGGCAGTGCGCGCAGCTCTGGTCAAGCGCGCCCCGGGCGAAGAGAAGAGTGAGGAGGAGCTGGATCACGCCATACGGCAGATCGTCTCCCGCGCCGTCGCTCCCGAGGGCGTGGTGGACATCTTTGCCGCGGCGGGCCTGAAGAAACCGGACCTCTCCATTCTTTCTGAAGAGTTCCTGGCTGAGGTGCGCGGGATGCCGCAGAAGAACTTGGCGGTGGAGCTGTTGCGCAAGCTGCTGTCCGGGGAGATCCGCAGCCGCCGGACGAAGAACCTCGTTCAGGCGCGTTCCTTTGCCGAGCTGTTGGAGCAGGCGATTCGACGCTACCAGAACCGCACCATCGAGGCCGCCCAGGTGCTCGAAGCGCTTATCGACCTCGCCCGGGAAATGCGTGAGGCGGACCGGCGGGGTGAACGGCTCGGTCTTACAGGGGAGGAACTGGCGTTCTATGACGCACTGGAGACCAACGACAGCGCGGTCAAGATTCTCGGCGACGAGACGCTGCGCGCCATTGCCCGCGAGCTTGTGGCCGCCGTGCGCACCAACGTGACCACGGACTGGACGGTGCGCGAGAACGTCCGCGCCAATCTCCGGGTGCTCGTGAAACGGATCCTCCGACGGCACGGCTATCCGCCCGACAAGCAGGAGAAGGCTACGCAAACGGTTTTGGAGCAGGCGGAGCTTTTCGGCTGGGAATGCGCCGAGTCAGCTTGGTGACAACACCTGTTCGGGGGTTTACAAAAGCGGGTTTGGCCTTCCAAGCCAAACCCGCTGCGTAATCTCGTTGGTAGCCCCAAGGGGATTCGAACCCCTGTCGCCGCCGTGAGAGGGCGGTGTCCTAGGCCACTAGACGATGGGGCCACAAGCAAGAGAGAGTATAGCATATCCCTGTCACAAGGTCAACACCGCGCGGTGGACCTGCCCGTCGTCCACGAGGGGGATGGACGGGTCGGCGGGATCGAGGGGCGCCCCGTCGAGGATCAGGGCGGAGGCGCCGGTCTGGCGGCCGCCGGGGTTATCGACCAGAATCTCGTAGCGGGTATGGCCATAGCGATAGCTCACGGCGAACTTCCGCCAGTTTTCCGGAATGCAGGGCCGGAGGTAGAGCCGGGAACCGCGCCGCTGAAGGCCTAGGATCCACTCAAGGGCGGCCTGGTACATCCAGCCGGCGGCCCCGGTGTACCAGCTCCACCCGCCCCGGCCGGCGTGGGGCGGGACGGAGTAGACGTCGGCGGTCATGACGTAGGGCTCGACGCGATAGCGCAGGGCCTCGCTGTTGGTCCGGGCGTGGTTGATCGGGTTCAGCAGGCGGAAGAGCTCGTAGGCCCGGTTTCCTTCGCCCAGCTTGGCCCAGGCGATGACCGCCCAGACGGCGCCGTGCGTGTACTGCCCGCCGTTCTCCCGGACGCCGCGGGGATAGGCCTGGATGTAGCCTGGACTCGGCTCGGTTGCGGCGAAGGGCGGGGTAAGCAGGAGGATGAGCCCCTCCTCCCGGTCCACCAGCCGGTGGTAGAGCGAATCCATGGCCGTCCGGGCCCGCTGGCGGGAGGCCCCCTCGGAGATCGCAGCCCAGGCCTGGGCGATGCAGTCGATCTGGCACTCGTCGTTCTGGAGCGACCCCAGCGGCTGCCCCAGGTCGTTGTAGGCCCGCCGGTACCACTGGCCGTCCCAAGCGTGCTGCTCCACGGCCTCAGCGAGGCGGGCGGCGGCCTGCTCGTAGGCGGCGGCCCGATCGGTTTCCCCGCGGGCGGCGCAGACCGGGGCGAAGGCCCGGAGCACGGTGTAGAGGAACCAGGCCAGCCAGACGCTCTCCCCCCGTCCTTCCCGGCCGACCCGGTTGAGGCCGTCGTTCCAGTCGCCGGTGCCGATCAGCGGCAGGCCGTGGGGGCCGAGCAGGCGGAGGGCCCGGTCGACGGCTCGGAGGCAGTGCTCGTAGACCGAACCTTCCTCGTCGGACTGGATGGTCGGCCCGTAGCGCTCCTCCACTCCGTCGGCCAGGGGTTCTCCGTCGAGGAAGGGGACGAGCTCGTCCCAGAGGGTTTCGTCGCCGGTGTGGGTGACGTAGCGGCAGGCAGCGTAGGGTAACCAGAGGTAGTCGTCGGAGATTCTGGTCCGGACGCCGCAGCGGGTCTCCTCATGCCACCAGTGCTGGACGTCGCCCTCCTTGAACTGGTGGGCGGCGTGACGGAGAATCTGCTGCCGGGCCAGTTCCGGCGCCGCATGGAGGAGGGCCAGGGCGTCCTGAAGCTGGTCCCGGAAGCCGTACGCCCCGCCGGACTGGTAGTAGGCAGAGCGGGTCCACAGCCGGCAACTGATCGTCTGATAGAGCAGCCAGCGATTGACGAGCAGGTCGAAGGACGGGTCGGGGGTCGAGACCTGCACCTGGCTGAGCAGCTCATCCCAGGCGGTGCGGACCTCCTGGAAGGCTCTCTCCACCCGCTCCACTGGGCGATATTCCTTGACCAGCCGCTGGACCTCGCACGGGGACGGGGCGGCTCCCAGGAGCACGAGGACGGTGCGCTCAGCGCGCGGCGGAACGCTCACCTTGATCTGCACTGCCCCGCAGGGGTCGTAAAGGGCGCCGACGTGGCCGGAGAGGGCTGGGCGTTCAAGCCCGGCGGGGTCGGCCACGCTCCGGTTCCGCCCGACGAATTCGGCCCGGTCGCCGGTGAAACTCAGGCTGGCGCCCGGGTCGTCGGAGGACAGGTGGAGGAAGGCGTGGCGCCCGGCAAAGCAGTCCTGGAAGGCGTTGCGGGCGAGCAGGGTGCCGGTGGCGGAGTCCCATTCCGTGACGAGGAAGGGCGCCGTCTGCTGGCGCGACACCCCCAGCACCCACTCGGCGTAATAGGTGACCGAGACCTGGCGTGGCCGGTCCTCCTCGTTGCGCAGGGAGAGGCGGAGAACCTTGAGCGGGTCGCGGCGCGGGACGAAGAGGAGGCCCGTCTGCGTCAGGCCGTGGCTTTGGTGGACGAACATGGTGTAGCCCTGGCCGTGGCGGACCTCGTAGGGTCCCTCCTCCCGGATTGGCATGGGCGTCAGAGACCAAACGGAACCGTCCTCCTCGTCCCGGAGGTAGCAGATCTCCCCTGGCGGGTCGAGAACTGGGTCGTTCGTCCAGGGCGTAAGCTTGTACTCCCGGCTGTTCTCCGACCAGGTGTAGCCGCCGCCGGCCTCCGAAACCAGGCAGCCGAAGCCGGGGTTGGCCAGGACGTTGATCCAGGGGGCCGGCGGGAGTTCCGAGTCGTCGAGGTGGATGACATAGGCCCGCCCGGACGGGGTGAAGCCGCCCCATCCGTTGAAGAAGCAGAGGTTGGCCGGGGCCTCGGCGGTCACTGGTTCGCCTCGCCGGCTGGGACAGCGCGGCGCGGGCCGGTTGGAGGCAGGGAGCTCCAGCTCGGGGGCGAAGGCGGTTTGCGCCAGAATCTCGGGTTGGACCTGCAACTGGGAGATGATGTCGCCCGCCTCGGCTCGCAGGTAGATGCGGGCCACGGATTCGAGCAGGATCTGATCCGCCTTAGGCATGAGCAGGCCCGAGCGGAGAAAGACCCCGCCCGGTCGGTCTAGCAGGTCCCGGTCGGCGCTTCTCTCCAGCAGACGGCGGAGTTCCTCCTGCAGTGGTTGCCCATAGCTGGCCTCCGAGTCGTTTAAGATCACCAGGTCCACCCGGAGGCCCTTGAGGCGCCAGTATTCGTGGGCACGCAGAAGCGTCGCCACCAGATGAAGTCCTTCCAGGCGGGCCAGCCGAACCAGGACGATTGGCAGGTCGCCGGAGATGCCGTAAGACCAAAGCCCTGACTGGCCTTTGGTGTTCTGCAGCAAGGCCGTGGCGCGGGGATGCCGGTAGTGGTTGAAGTAGAAGAGCTGCGAGGCCATCCACTGGAAGAGGTTGGCCTGGCGGGGCGTCAGGTTCAGGTGGCGAAGCTCGATCCGGCTCCGGATCCAGGCCAGCTCGAAGGCGCGGGCCAATTGGAACGGCTGCTGGAAGTGGCGGACGATCCGCAAGGCCTCTTCCCGCGAGTCGGCGGCCCCCGTCACGAGCCACAGCCGGACGGCTTTGCCGGGGGGGACCTCGAAGCGCCGGCGGAGGCAGAGGATCGGATCGAGCACCGTTCCCGTGGTGCCCGAGAGGCGCTGGTTGGTCTCGATGGCCTGGGGAAGGCCGGTCGCCCTTCCCCGCCCCATAAACCGGGCGCGGTCCGTCTCGTACTCCAGCGGCCCCACCGTTGGCCCCTCCACCATGATGGCGTGGACCACCCAGGGCTGGGGCGCCTCCGGGCGGCGCGGGCGCCGGTGGGCGAGGAGCGCTGGGGCTTCAGGGACCGCCTCGGTTTCGATGAAGAGGCGGTTGAAGGCTGGGTGGGCTTCGTCGTCGGCCAGCGGCGAGAGGACCGGCTCGAGGTAGCTCGTGGCCTCCAGGACGTGGACCTCCTCGCCCCGGTTGGTCAGCGTCACCTTGCGCACCTCGGCGTCGACTTCCGGCGAGACGCAGACCTCCATTTGGGTGTGAAGGTCGCCGACGGTCCGCTCGTAGACCACCTTTTCCAGGAAGGAACGCATCGAGCAGTCCTCGGCGTTGCGCCGACAGGGGTGGTGGGTCGGCGACCAGAGTTCGTTGTGCGAAAGGTCCCGGAGGTAGAGGAAGGTTCCCGAAGCGTCCCGGATCGGGTCTTCCCGCCAGCGGGTCACGGCGAGGTCGCCCCACTGGCTGAACCCGCCCCCGCTGTTGCTCAGCATGACGAAGTACCGGCCGTTGGAGAGGATCCGGGCTTCGGGGAGGACGCTGTCGGCCCCGGCGAAGTAGCGGAGGTCGGCATGCTCGCTGAGCAGGGTGGAGCGCTGCGGCACCGGGGGTGGCCCCTGCGAGAGGATCAGCGCCCGGGCGGGCGTCCGTTCCCGCAGCAGCGGCTCGGTGGCCTCCATCCGGGGGTCGGACATGAATCGCCGCTGCAGCCGCGGCCCCAAGAGGACGTTGGCCAGGGAGAGGAGTGTCATACCCTGGTGGTGGGCCATGTGGCTCTTCACTACTGCGCATCTGGCCCCCTGCGGCACCCGGGTGGGGGTGAAGTCCAGGGCTTCATAGAAGCCGTACTCGCCCAGCCCCCCCAACTCCTCTAGGTGGCGCAGGTTCCGCACCGCCTTCACCGGCTCCAGCATGGCGCCCAGAAAGGTGGCGTAGGGGGTGATGACCTGATCGGCGCCGAGCCCCGGTTTGAGCCCGAGGCCCGGCACTCCGAAGGCCTGATACTGGTAGCTGAGTTGGAAGTCATGGGCATAGAAGCCCGACTCGGAGATGCCCCAGGGGAGCCCCCGCCCGCGGGCGTAGGTGATCTGCCGGCGGACGACCATGCGATAAGTCTGGTCCCAAAGGGTATTCGGGTAATTGGGGAGCAGGAGCAGGGGGAGGAAATACTCGAACATCGTCCCGCTCCAGGAGACCAGCGTCGGCGTCCAGCGGACCAAGGTCAAGGTCCGGGCCAGTTGAGACCAGTGACGGGTCGGGACCTGCCCCAGAGCGATCGCCACGAAGCTGGCCTGCCGTGCCTCGGAGGCCATGAGATCGTAGTAGGATGGGTCCAGCCGGCCGGCGGAGAGGTTGTACCCGATGGCGAACAGGCGCCGTTTGGGGTCGTACAGGGGCCGGAAGTCGTGCTCTTGGACGAGCGCCTCCAACCGGGCAAGGAGCTTTGCTCCCCGCTCTTGCCGGGCCAGCACCGCCTCCCGCGACTGGCGCAGCTGCCGGCGCAGCTCGGCCTCGAGCGCCTCCGCCTCGTCCGATTGGGCGCCGGCCTGCCAGCCTACCAATTCCACCAGTTCCTCGGCGCAGGTCACGGCTTCCTGCGGGGTTCTAAGGGAGTCCAGCCGCTCCAGGAGACGGCCAAGGGACAGGGTGATCTGGACGGGCGAACCGGGCTCCAAGTCACTCCGATGGTTGAGGGCCGCCAGGAGGTCAAGCCAGGGGAAGAGCCCTTCCAGCTCCCGCCGTGCCGCCTGGACGCTGGCGGAGAAGACCGGGAGTTGAGCAGGCTTCTCTTCGAGCATGGTCAGGGTGTAGTACCAGCGGGTCAAGGACCCGGGCGTTCCTGCTTCCAGCTCCTTCAGATGGCGTTCGGCGAACTCCCGGAGGGGAGCCGGCGGGTCCTTGCGCCTGCCCCCGTTGGCGCGGGCGAACTCCCAATGCCACGTGTCCAAAAGCCCGCGCACGGACTGACCGTCCGCCACCGGCCGCTCCAACCACTCCCGGACCGACTCCTTGACGGCGATCAGGTAGGCCACCAGATTTCCGCTGTCCACGGTCGAGACGTAGCGGGGCTCCAAAGGCTCCAGGGAAAGCGTGTCGTACCAGTTGTAGAAGTGGCCGTTCCAGCGGGGGAGCTTCTCCAGGGTATCCAGCGTGTGCTCGAGCCGTTCGAGAAGCTCGGACGTGGTCAGGTAGCCGAAGTCCCGGGCAGCCACCGTCGAGGCCAAGAGGAGCCCGATGTTGGTCGGCGAGGTTCGATGGGCCACGCCATTGGGCGGGTCCAGCTGGAGGTTGTCAGGGGGCAGCCAGTTATCCTCCGGCCCGACTACTGTGGTAAAGAAGTGCCAGGTCCGACGGGCGACTTCCCGCAGGTAGCGGGTCTGTTCCTGGGTGAGCCGGGGTTTTGGCGGCCGGACGGGCTGGTTCAGTAGGAAGACCCAGACGGGGGCGGTCAGCCAGGCGGCGGCCAGGGACCAGAGCAAAGGCCAGTTGGCGGGAGCGGCCAGGGTCGCCGCCAGGGATCCGGCCAGGACCAGGAGTTGACCGGCGGCCATCTGCCGCCAGATTCCCCGGAGCGTCTTGGGCGCCCGCCGGCCGGCGTGGGCCGAGGTCACCCACTCGAGCAAGCGGCGGCGGGAGACGAACATCCGGTAGGGGGTGCGCACCAGGGCGTCGAGCATCGTCAGCGCCTGGTAGGGAAGGAAAAGGGCGGCCAGAAGGGAGGGCGCCAGCAGACGGACCGGGGATAGCCCCTGCTGGACGCCGGCCACCCAGTTGAACCCCTGACGGAGGAGGTAGAGACCGGCTACCACGAGGAGCGGCCAGTCCAGGATGATTCGGCGGCCGGGCAGCACCACCAACCCCAGCAAGATCAGACCAAAGAGAGCAGGGCTGAGCAGGATGCGGCGCCAGTTGTCGATCATCTGCCAACGGGTGATGGCGGGCAGAGAGGCCGGCAGTTTGATCCCGGCCCGGTTGGGGACGCTGGGGGCCAGCCAGGGCAGGAGCTGAAGGTCGCCCCGGGCCCAGCGGTGGGAGCGGGAGAGGCTGCTGAGAAAGCTCGCCGGGTAATCGTCGAGGAGTTCGACATCGGTCACCAGGCCGGCGCGGAGGAATCCTCCTTCGAGGAGATCGTGGCTTAAGATTGTGTTGTCGGGAATCCGATCCCGCAGGAGCTGGTCAAAGATGCGCACGTCGTAAATGCCCTTGCCGGTGTAGATGCCGAACTGAAACAGTTCCTGATACGGGTCGGAGACGGCGCAGGTGTAGATGTCAAAGCCTGTCTTACCCCCGCAGAGCAGAGCGAACCAGGACCGCTGGGTGCTGGCGTGGCTGACGGAGATGCGGGGCTGCAAGAGTCCGTGGCCGCGTATGACCCGCCGTCGATCGGGAGAGAGGATGGGCGCGTTGAGGGGATGGGCCATGGCCCCGATCAGCTTGACGGCCGAATCCCGGGGCAATTGGGTATCGGCGTCCAGGGTGATGACGTAGCGAACCGTCCGGAAAATGGAGGTATCGCCGACGATCAGGCTGAAGCTGGTGGTTTGGTCACCGCAGAGCAGGGCGTTGAACTCGATGAGTTTGCCCCGCTTGCGCTCCCACCCCATCCAGACCCCTTCAGCGGGGTTCCACTGGCGCCGCCGGTGTAGGAGGTAGAAGGAGGTACCCTTGGCGGCCGGGTAACGGGCGTTCAACTCCTCGATTCGCTCTCTGGCCGCCTCCATGATGTCGGCGTCGCCCGGCAGCTCTTCCTGGGAAGCGTCGGGCAGGTCGGTGAGCAGGGCGAAGTGGAGGTTCTCGCCCGGATTGGCCAGACGGTGTACTTCCAAGCGGCGGACGAGTTCCTCCGCTTCGCCGACGCTGGCGAGGAGCGCCGGGACGACGACCATTGTCCGGTGCTCCGGCGGGACCCCGTGACGGAACTCAAGCTTCAGCAGGCGGCGAGGGGGGACCAGCTTCATCAGCACCCAGTGCCAGGTCCGCGTGGCCCACTCTCCGGCCGGAACCAGAAGCACTATCCCCAGGATGGCCAACTGGCGGGGGGAGAAGACTCGGAGCAAAGCGAGCGCCCGCACTGCCGCGTACAGGAAGAACCCGATCAGAACAGCCAGGGCGCTGAAGTAGACCAGGTTGGGATGGCTGGTGAGGAAGTCGCGCGGCTCACACCACGGGCGCAGTTTCCCGCCGAGGGCGCGGCAGAGCTTGGCCCGCCCGGGGGGCAGGAGATAATAGCCGACATGCTCGGCTTGGCGCTGTTCGACCGTCAGGAGGTCCGGGTTGGGCCCGTTGGTCATGGCCTGGCTCTGCGCCAAAGCCAAGGCTTGTTCGGCCACGGCGATTTCCGACTTGTCCCACTTCCGCGCCAGAGTCTCGACCAGGTGGCGGAGCTGGTCCCGGCTTTCGAAGTCCATCTCGGGATAGACCTTGGCCGGATCGCGGCGCAGGATCTGCTCCACCAGGCTCAAGTCCTCGAAGTGTTCCTCCCAGCCCAGGTGAGCAACCTCCCGCAGGCTGGTGAAGAGATGTTCAACTGTCACCCGGTAACGAGCCTGCCGGGAGTGGTCATCCTCGATCAGGCGGGGGAGGGACAGGTCATGGGCTACGGCCCAGGTCTCGAGCCAGCGAAGGGCGAGGGTGGGGGTTGATTCGTATTCCCGGAGGCGGCGCGCCACATGAATCAGGACCGCCGGGTTATGCAGATTGACGTGTTGCTCGGCGCCAGCTATGGCGTCTCGGGCCACCTCGCCCCCTTCCGCCAGGTAAGCGGAGATGCGCGCCAGCCAGGTGTCAGCCCGCCGCCGCTCCTCGTCGTAGCGGGAGACCTCTTCGAAGACTTGACCAAGCTTGTTGACGATCGCGACGCGCAAGAAGAGCGGGACGGCCCACAGTTCGCCCGTGGTAAGCGGCCGGATTTCCTGGTAGGCCCGAAGGTAGCCAACGAGCACCTCGGGATTGCATCGCCCGCCCGTCTGGCCGAGCAGGTTCAGCACGATCGAGTGGATGCGAGGAAGGCCCTGCCCGGGGCCTTGGGAGACCACCGGGAGACGCCGGTAATAGCCCGCAGGGAAGTGGCGCAGGGTGAACTGGGCCTGCTCAGCCACCATGTAGGCGTTGTCCACTAGCCACTCCGCCGCGGGCGGAATCTGCTCTCCCGCCTGGGCCGCCGCCTGGAAGGCCTGCGCGGCGGCGCTCAGGCGGCGGACGTCCTGCCGGAGTTGCCGTTGGAGCGGGAAGGTGAAGCCGCGGGCTTTGCGCACCTGCTGCCGGGCGGCCAGATCGCGGGCGACCTGAAAGAGGTCTTCCACTTGAGGCGAGCGGATGAGATCGGTCACGGTTACCTCCACATTCTTAGAATCTATGTCACCCTTCGCAGAACCCAATTCGTCTTGCGAGTGTGGGCATGGTCTGTAACTAAATACTGTACCACATTCTGGCCGTTCATCCTAGACTTGGTATAGGCAGGGCGTGGCAGGCGGGGCGAAAACTGCTCCTAATCGCACGGGGCGCCCGGAGGGAGACTATCTTGCGATAGGTCATGCCGGGAAAGGAGGGATGGGCATGGTCTTGGAGTTCCTGCGGCGCAGGAAACAAGACGCGAAAGCGGCGGCTGAGGAGGCCCGGACCGAGTTTGGCGAACCGGAATTGGGCGGAACCCAGAAGATCGAGGTAGATCCGGTGCCGGTGACAGCGGGGGAGACGATCACGGTCAAGTACCGGGGCGATCTGGCAAACCAGGGCAAGCCGATTGCGATGCATCTCGGTTACGGATACGGGAATTGGACCAACGTCCAGAACATCCCCATGGAACCGTTGCCCGACGGGAGCTGGGGTGCCCACGTAACGGTGGACACCGACACGGCGATCAACTTCTGCTTCACCAACGGAGATCAATGGGACAACAATCACGGGGCCAACTGGGTCTACGAGGTTCACAACGGCTTCCGCATCTAGCCATGGCGCCTTGCACCAGGTCACGGGCTCAGCGGTCGCTCGTCGCAGCGCACAGAAGAAGGCTGCCCCGAACGCCCTTCGGGACAGCCTCGCTCACTATCGCGCCCCTCCTCGGTGGTTCAATAAAGCAGGCCTTTCGCTCAGGAATGGCAACCGGAGCCCGGACATAGATTAGTCTAGCGTGTTGCGGGAGCAGGGACAAGAATGCGGGCGGTGGTGCCAATGACCTTTCCGTGGTGGCTTTACGGGACTTGGTTGGCGACCGGAACCTGTCTCGCCTGGATCATCGGGGCAACCGGAACTCTGGCCGGCCAGTTGGCCGGGCCGTTGGCCGGCAGCGTAGCAGTGCTCTTGATTTGTTGGGGAGTCTTGTATTGGATAGCCGGCAGACCCGGTTGCATCCTGGGGTCCCTACTCCAGGCCGCGGCTTCAGGGGGGGCGGCGGCGGCTCTGGTGATGGTTTGGTTTTCGCCGCTGCTCGAGGCTTGGTCGGGTCCGGCGTGGCTGCCTGCCACCGGCTGGCGCCTGACCCTGGCCGCTCTGAGTGGTGTATCGCTCGGGGCGGCAGTGGAACGTTTGGCCGCCAAACCCGACTTCACCTTCCCTGATGCCGCAGCCCTGGCACAAGTCATCGGGCTGGCGTCTGGTGGGCGCCGATGGTCAATTTTGCTGGCGGGGGGAGTCTTAGCGGCTGTAACCCGGGTCGGGGTGGCAGCCGGGTGGTGGCCGGGCGTCGTGGTGGCGACGCGCCACGGCGGCGGGTGGGCCGGCCTGCTCGGTTTGGCGGTGGCACCGGGCTTGCTGGGGCTCGGAATGCTCGCCGGATGGCAGAAGGCGACGACGCTGGCGGCCGGAAGCTTGGCGGTGGGGGCGCTCCTCCTCCCTGGGATATTGGAGTTCGAAACCGCCAAAGTGGTCGCCCCAGCGCTCCGGGCGGCCAGCCAAGCCACCGGGCTGGAACTTCAGGCGAGCTACGCTCCCCTGATTGCCTTGGGAACGGGGGCAGTGGCGGCGGTCCTCTTCTTGGGGCGAAAGCTCTCGGCGGCCTGGCGAGCCTGGCGCGCAGGCCGCTCGTTGATTGGCGGCTGGCCGGCTTGGTGGCGCAGGGCCCTTTCGGCTTCTGTGGCCATGCTGCTTGGAGCACTCGCACTCTGGCGGCTGAACGAGGTCGGAGCGGCCCCGGGAATTCGGTTGATGCTTCTTCTGGGGGCTGGGGCGTTGGTAGCAGCGCTGGGAATGGCAGTCGCCGCCGAACTCGGAAGCCTTCCGTTGGCGTCGCTTGGCTTCCCGGCATTGGCTGTGGCGGCCCCGGCGCTCATTGCCAGTGGGCCGCCGGCGCCACTCTTGACGGCGGGGGCCCTGGGGTCGGCGGCCGCTCTGTTTGCCGCTGACTACCTGCAATGCCGGCGGGTCAACCTTCTACTGGAGGTGGAGTGGGGGCTTTACCCGGTAAAGCTGGTCTCTTGTTTGGCGGGGTTGGGCGGAGCCGCCATGGCGGCGGCGACCCTGGCGGGCGGGCCAGGCTGGCTGCCGCAGCCGGGGACGGGAGTGGTGGGACGGATCGCTCTGGCGGCTGGTTCGGGAGGGCTTCCGGTGGGCTTTTTCGTCTCCGGCGTCGGCCTGGGCACCTTGTCGGCCCTCCTCGCCCGCCCAGTCTGGCCGGTGACCCTAGGGGCGCTCCTTCCGCTGCCGTCAGCCCTCACCATGCTCCTGGGCGGGGGGATGGCCCGGCGAAAGGCAGAAAGCGCCAGGCTGGCAGGGCTTGGGCTGCTCCTGGGGGATTTGCTGGCCCACGGAGCAGCGCTCTTCCTACAGGCCTGGCGGATTTTGCCCGCCAGCTCGGGGCGATGGGCAGAGGCGACGCTGGCGGCCGCCTGGCCGGGCGCATTGGCCGGAATGGTGGTCTTGTCCGTCCTGTTGGTTTCCGGAGCTGCTCTGACCCGGCTGGGCAGCAGCTTCGCCTCTTGCGAAGCGGGGATGAATAAGCCCAAAGCCGCGGCAGGAAACGCGGCCGCCTCCGGCTAATTAGCGCAAGGCGACCGTAGAGAGCGAGGTGAGGATGATGACGGAGCAACTGGACCGGACAGTGCTCTTTCGGGCCGTCGAAGGGGAGAAACTGGACCTTCGCCAGGTTCTCGAACAGGTCTATAAGGCACTGGAAGAGAAGGGGTACAACCCGATCGATCAACTCGTGGGGTATCTCATGTCCGGGGATCCTGCCTACATCACCAACCACCGTGATGCTCGCTCCCTCATCAGGCGCGTGGAGCGCGACGAATTGCTGGAAGCGCTGCTTCACAATTATCTCGGCAGGTAGGTGACCCGGTTGGAGAAGTTCATTGTCGAGGGCGGCTCCCGCTTGGTCGGAGCGGTGCGGGTGAGCGGCAGCAAGAACTCGGCCCTTGGCATTTTGGTTGCCGCCGCGCTGGCGGACGGGGAGTGTCTCCTTCACAACGTGCCGGACGAGACCGATATCCGGACCATGATCGACATTCTCACCGAGTTGGGTGTACAGGCTGAATGGGCAGGACCGAACAGCCTCCGGCTGAAGACCACCCGTCTCCGGTCCTACCAGGCTCCTTACGAACTGGTCCGGCGCATGCGGGCCTCGTTTTACGTCGCCGGGCTCTTGCTCGCTCGCGTCGGCAAGGCGGAGGTGCCTCTTCCAGGCGGGTGTTCCCTTGGCTCGCGCCCGGTGGACTTCCACCTCAAGGGATTTCAGGCGCTGGGAGCGGACGTGAGTATCAGCCACGGGCTGATGAAGGCCGAGGCGACCCGCCTGGTCGGCGCCAAGGTTTACATCAACCGGTCGAGCGTCGGGACGACGGTCAACTTGATGCTGGCCGCTTCGCTCGCCGAAGGCCAGACGGTTTTGGAGAACGCCGCCAAAGAGCCCGAGGTCGTCGATCTCGCCATTTTTCTCAACGGCATGGGTGCTCGGATCAAGGGCGCCGGGACCGACGTGATCAAGATCGACGGGGTGAAGAGGCTCTGCGGAACCGAGTATTCCATCATCCCCGACCGGGTTGAGGCGGGCACGCTGATGATCGCCGCAGCCTGCACCAGAGGTGACGTGGTCGTGGAGGACGTGGTTCCGGAGCATCTCCGGTCGGTAGTCCTCAACCTGCAGGAGGCCGGGGTGACGATCGAGGAGGACGCCAGCCGGTTTCACGTGACCTGTGACCGCCGCCCGAAGGCGGTGGATACCGAAACCGCCCCCTATCCGGGATTCCCGACTGACCTGCAGCAGCCCTTCGTCTCTCTGATGGCCACCGCCGAGGGGACCAGCATCATCCGGGAGACGATCTTCGATCGTTTCCGCTACGTGGATGAACTCCGGCGGATGGGGGCCGACATCAGGGTGGACCGCGACACGGCCATCGTCCGGGGGGTTGAACGGCTGACCGGGGCGCCGGTCGAGGTCACCGACCTGCGGGCGGGGGCCGCCCTGCTGTGTGCGGCCCTCGGGGCCGAAGGGAGCACGGTGATGGTTGGCATCGAACACATCGAACGCGGTTATGAACGAATCGACAAGAAGCTGACCGGCTTAGGGGCTCGTCTGACCAGGATCCACGAGGAGGGCGAGTGGCCCAGCCAGGAATAACCAGCAGATGCAGCAAAGGTGGTAGCAGTGAAAGCTGAATGGGTCAATCCTTTCTTGCGGGCAGCGGTCACGGTCTTCCAATCCTTCGGTTTCGAGGTGGAGCGGGGCAATCTTCGTCTGCAGCATTCGCCGATGGCCGGGAGCGAGGTGAACGTGGTCATCGGCCTGACTGGCGATCTGGAAGGACAGATCATCGTCGGGATGCAGAGGAAGACTGCCCTGGGTGTGGCCCGGGCCATGATTCCTTGGGAAATCAGCGAACTCGACGAGGTTGCCTGCTCCGGCATTGCCGAATTGACCAACATGCTCTGCGGCAATGCCGTATCTTACGCCAGCGAGCTCGGCTTATCGGCGAACGTCTCGGTGCCATCTCTGTTTTGCGGCCGGGAGGTGGCGGTCTCGAGCGGTGGGCTTCCCTGCCTTGTCGTGCCGCTCAAGGTGCGACGGCAAGCGGCGGAAGTCGGGGAAATCGAACTGATCGTCCTGCTTAAGCAGTGATAGGGTGCGTCGTATGCTCTCCCCCTCCTTCCCGCGATGCTATCCGCAGGAGGGGGTTGTCGTGTCCGACCAAAAGGAGCGGCCGGCCAGAGAGAAACATGGCAAGTGTCCGGTGGAGACGCAGTTGAGCGAGGGGGCCGTCCAACGCGTGGCGGCCAACGAGTTTCTCTGTCAGGACGAGTATGGGGTGGGGGTGGGTGACCCGCAGGTGGGGTGGTGGTCCGTCAACTGGGTGAACACCCCGGCCATGGGTCCCGGCCCTCTTCCGAAGGAGGGGGACGAGGAATCGCACCGCCGTCCGTCGAAATAATACGTTCCCTGCTGCGCAGGGAACCGGACCGGGAAAGGGGCGGGAGGCGTGCGCAGATTCGTCCACTTACACACCCACACGCAGTACAGCCTCCTCGACGGGTGCTGCCGCATCCCCGAGCTGGCGGAGCGGGCGGCCATGGTAGGGTGCCCCGCCCTGGCTATGACCGACCACGGCGTCCTGTACGGGCTGGTCGAGTTCGTCGAGGCCTGCCGCAAGGCAGGGATCAAGCCGATCATTGGTTGCGAGGTCTACGTGGCGCCCCGCCGGCGGACCGACCGGACCCCGCGGGTGGACGAGAACCCCTACCACTTGGTCCTTCTGGCTGAGTCGGAAACGGGCTACCGGAACCTGCTCCGGCTTGTTTCGCTGGCCTCACTCGAGGGGTTTTACTACAAGCCCCGGGTTGACAAGGAGCTGCTCCGCCTCCATCACGAGGGGCTGATTGCTCTCTCAGCTTGCCTCGCCGGCGAGATTCCCCGGTTCCTGGCGGCCGGAGAGATAGAGGCGGCGGAGACGGCAGCCCGGGAATATGCTGATATCTTTGGCCCCGACCGCTTCTACCTTGAACTGCAGGAGAACGGCCTGCCCGCCCAGGCGGCTGTCAACGCCGCCCTGATCGACCTGGGGCGCCGCCTTGGATTGCCCTTGGTGGCGACAAACGACGTTCACTATCTCCACCGGCAGGACGCCGAGCTGCAAGACGTGGTTCTCTGTATTCAAACGGGCAAGCAATTGGCTGATGTCGACCGCCTCCGCTTCGCCACCGACCAGCTCTATTTCCGCACCCCGGAGGAGATGGACCGGCTCTTCGCCCATGTCCCGGAGGCGCTCGACAACGCGGTGGCTATCGCGGAACGAATCCAGTTTGACTTGGCGTTGGGCCGGACCTATCTGCCTGCCTTCCCGGTTCCTGGGGGGGCCAGACCCGAGGATTACCTGGCTGAGCTCTGCCAGCGGGGCTTGGCGGAGCGGTATGGACCAACTCCCGCCCCGCAGGTGGAGGAGCGGCTTAGGACCGAGCTCGAGACCATCATCCGAATGGGATACGCCGGCTACTTCCTCATCGTGTGGGACTTCATCCGCTTTGCCAGGGAGCGGGGGATTCCGGTGGGGCCAGGGCGCGGCTCAGCGGCGGGAAGCCTGGTCGCCTACCTCCTCGGGATCACCGCTATCGATCCTCTGGAGCACGGCCTTCTCTTCGAGCGGTTTCTCAACCCCGAGCGGGTGACCCTGCCCGATATCGACGTGGACTTCTGCTTCGAACGGCGCGGCGAAGTCATCGATTACGTGGTGCGAACCTACGGAGAGGACCGGGTGGCCCAGATTGTAACCTTTGGGACTTTGGCGGCCAAGGCGGCCATCCGGGACGTGGGGCGGGTGCTTGGCTGGCCCCTGGCCGAGGTGGACAGACTGGCGAAGCTCGTCCCGAACGAGCTCGGGATGACCCTCGCCAAGGCCCTGGAGCAGGTTCCGGAGCTGCGCCAGGCGTATGAACGGGACGAACGGACCCGGCGCCTCCTGGAGCTGGCCCGTCAGGCGGAGGGGCTGCCCCGCCACGCCTCAACCCATGCCGCCGGGATCGTCATCTCCGACGTGCCGTTGCTCGAACGGGTGCCGGTCCAGCGCCTCGGAGAAGGGATCGTCACCACCCAGGTGGACATGGAGTCCCTGGCCGCTCTGGGTTTGCTCAAAATGGACTTCCTGGGGCTTAGGACGCTCACCGTCCTCGATCAGGCGGTCAAGTTCATTGCCCAACGGCGGGGCGAGCGAATCGACCTGGAGGCCCTTCCCTTGGACGATCCCGAGACGTACCAGATGATCCAGGAGGGGGAGACGGAAGGCGTCTTCCAGCTTGAGTCCCGCCTCTTTAAGGGCCTCCTCAGGGAGATCCGACCCTCCTCTTTCGCCGACCTGGTGGCCATCCTGGCCATCGGGCGGCCGGGTCCGATCAACCTGCGGAGCGAGTTCGCCCGGCGAAAGCACGGCGAGGTCGCAGTCACCTACCCGGACCCTCGCCTTGAGCCGATCCTCCGGGAGACCTACGGTATCATGATCTACCAGGAGCAGGTGATGCGCATCGCCGCCGAACTGGCCGGGTTCAGTCTCGGCGAAGCGGACCTGCTCCGCCGGGCGATGGCTAAGAAGAAGGCCTCCGAGCTGGAGAAGTTGAAGGAACGTTTCGCGTCCGGAGCGGTTGCCCGAGGGGCGCAACCCGCCGTGGCGGAAGAGATCTATGCGCTGATGGAGTACTTCGCCAATTACGGCTTCAACAAGTCTCATGCGGCCGCCTACGCCCTGGTTTCCTACCGGACGGCCTATCTCAAGCGGCACTACCCAGCTGAGTACATGGCCGCTCTGTTGACCAGCGTTTACGGTGACACAGACAAGGTGGCAGAGTATATCGCCGAGTCTCGTCGCTTAGGGCTGGCCGTTCTCCCTCCGGACGTCAACGGGAGTCAGACCACCTTCACGGTGACACCCAACGGACAGATCCGTTTCGGCCTGGCGGCGGTGAAGAACGTCGGTCCGGGGGTTACGGAGGCGATTATCGCCGAGCGGGAGAGAAAGGGCCCTTATAAGAGCCCGGTTGACCTCTTCGAGCGGGTGACGGCGCGGGACCTGACCCGCAAAGTGGTGGAGAGCCTGATCAAGGCAGGGGCCTTCGACTCTTTCGGCTGGAGCAGGAGCCGGCTGCTGTCCACCTTCGAGCGGGAGCTGGAGGCGGCCCAGCGGCGCCAGGCGCAAAAGGCGCGGGGGCAGGGCGTCCTCTTTGCGGTCGAGGCGGACCTCCCACCCGTTATCCCCGGACCCGACGGATCCGAACCCGAACTGACCGCCCGTGAGATCCTGCAAATGGAGTATGAGGTGTTGGGGCTCTATCTCTCCGGCCACCCAGCGGCGGAGGTGGCGCCCGTCTTGGACCGGCTGGGGACCTGTCCGCTGCGAGAACTCCGAGAACTTCCGGACCAGACGGAGGTGGTGGTCGGGGGATTGATCACCGGCCTGCGCAGTCTGCTCACCAAGCGGCAGGAGCGGATGGCCACCTTCCAGTTGGAGGGGATGGACGGCCGGGCTGAAGTGGTGGTTTTCCCGCGGCTCTTGGCGGAAGCCAAAGGACTTCTGGGCGAGGGAGCGCTGGTTTTGGTCAGAGGGAGGTACGAGGCCCAGGAGGAGGGGGCGAAGATCCTGGCTGATTGGCTGGGGCCGCTCTCCCCTGCGGCGGTGGTCCTGCCGATTCGACGGGAAGAGGAACTGAAGGAGGTTCGAAACCGGCTCCTCGGCCACCAGGGGGAGGCTCCCGTGTACCTTGTGATGGAGACACAACGGGGGAAGGCGCTGCTCCTGGTGGCGCCGAAATACTTCGCAGCGCCTGATGCTCCCTTGACCAGCGCACTGGCCCGAGACGGCGCATAGGCTGTACTCCGTTGCGCTTGGCTGGGATAGCGAACCACGAAAGGATGGTGACTTTATGACGCTTGCGAGGAAGAAGAGCTGCCCTCAGCCGGAACCGGCTCATTCTCTCAAGGAGACGGTGATCAAGGCTCTGGCTGCCCGGGGGGTTCTCCTCGGGCCGATTGCTGAAATCGTCCTGGAGTTGCAGAGCCCTTACAAGCCCGATCTGACGCTGGAGGAGTGCTTGGAAGCGGTGGATCGGGTCTTGGATAAGCGAGAAGTTCAACATGCTGTGCTGACCGGTCTCACTCTGGATGTGCTGGCCGAACGACGTGAACTGCCCGAGCCGCTCCTCTCCATCATCCGGGAGGATGAGCCGCTCTTTGGCATCGACGAGATCCTCGCCCTCTCGATCGTCAATGTCTACGGTTCAGTCGGCCTGACCTCCTTCGGCTACCTTGATAAGACCAAGGCGGGCATCCTGGAGCGCATCAACCGGCCGCTGGCGGGGACGGTCAACACCTTCCTGGACGACCTGGTGGCGGCGATTGCCGCGGCCGCCGGTGCCCGCATTGCCCACCAGGGCGAGGAACGCTCGCTGAACGGCCATAACCTGACGGTCGGAGAAGACATGTTCCGCAAGGAAAAGGAGGCGTAGTGGGAACATGAAACCCGTTGACGGGGGCGTCCCAGTCCCGGCCGTCCCGCTAGCCGAAGAGGTGCTCGGCGACTACATCGCGGTCCGGGCGCTGGAGGATGGGGTTACCATCATGGGGCTCACCCGCGGCCGGGAGACCCGTTTCCATCATACCGAAAAGCTGGACAAAGGGGAGGTCATGCTCCTCCAGTTCACTGAGTTGACGGCGGCGGTCAAGCTCCGGGGGCGGGCGGTGGTCTACTGCAAGCACGGACAAATCCCGGTGGGACCTTAGAGGTAGCGGCCGCCCGGCAACCGCTTGGGTCAGTTCCGATTCGGGACACCTTCCTTCGCTGCGCATAAACGCCTGTGGCAAGGGGAGACTGGTAGCGAAGGGAGGGTAGGGGTTGTACAAGAACTGGCTCATCGGTATCTTGGTCGTGCTCCTCGCCGTCACTGGTTACCTCGCCTATACGGGCCAGACGGGCAGCCGGATGCTCCGCCGGGATCTCAAGAAAGCCCAGGATCAGGTGGCGCGCCTCCGGCCGGCCGGCACCACTCCAGCCCCGGCGGAGGAATCCCGGGCGGGAACCCAGAAGGATCCAGCCGGGTCTGAGGGATGCACCGGGTGCCATAAGAAGGTGGCTCCGGACAAGGACTACAGCATTCCCGCCGAGCTGAAGAAGATCAAGGGCCATCCGCAGCCTCCTGCGAACGCCAGCTACCCGAAGTGGTGTACCACCTGCCACAAGGGAGGGGCCGGAGTGGGCTCATTGGCGGCGGTTATCCATAAGCCGCACCTGGCAGGGGCAACCTACAAGAAGGAGTTCGACACCAACTGCCTCGGTTGCCATGCCGTGGTCGACGGGGCGCCTAAGGCCAAGGGATTGACCTGATACAGCCGCCCAACGCAGACTTCGGTTTGCAGACAGAAAGAGGTCGTCTCAGTGAGCCTTGAGCGGCCTCTGTTTCATATGCGGAGCGCACTGATGACGGAACGCCACCAGGCGCTCTTTTGCTGCTGGGGAAGACCAGAGTATACAATTGGCCAGGTTAGGAAGGAGCAGGGAAACGGCCGGCGAAGGTCGAAGGGAATCTTCGTATTGGCCGCCGTGTAAACTACTGGCGAAGGCCCAAAGCGTCTTGGGGAGGGCTCCTGCCATGTTGACGGTGGTCCACATTGCGCCAACCCGCCAGGCAGCCGAGGCGACCAAAGCCCGCCTTGAGAAGGAAGGGCTGCTGGTCGTGGTCCGCGCCGCGGAGGAGGGCCGACCCCGGGCGCGCATCTACTACGAATTGCTCGTCCCGCAGGCCGAAGCGGAGGAGGCGCTTGCCGTATTGAACGCTCCCAGTAAGCATTAGTTGGGCATGGGCGTGTGAGGAAGAGGGGTAAGACCTGGTGCCGAGCTTTTCAGATTTGTTCCGCGCCAAGCCGCGCTACGTCACGGTAAAGCCGCCGCGGCCGGCTGACAAGCCGCGGGACATTCCCGACGGGCTCTGGCTTAAGTGCGAGAACTGCGAATCCCTCCTCTACAAGAAAGAAATCGAGCGGAACATGCGGGTTTGCCCCAACTGCGGCTACCACTACAAGGTATCCGCCCGGGAGCGGATTGAGCAGTTGGCTGATCCGGAGTCCTTCGCCGAGTTTGCGGCCGAGTTGACGAGTGGAAACCCGATCGATTTTCCCAATTACCCCGAGAAGCTCGCCGCGGCGCAGGAGAAGACGGGGTTGCGGGAGGGTGTCATCACCGGGGAGGCGCGACTGGACGGCCACCCCGTCCTCCTGGCGGCCATGGACTTCGGCTTTATCGGCGGCTCGATGGGGAGCGTGGTCGGCGAGAAGGTGACGCTGGCGATCGAACGGGCGGCGGAACTCCGGCGTCCGCTGATCATCGTCGCCACCTCGGGCGGGGCTAGGATGCAGGAGGGCATCCTCTCGCTGATGCAGATGGCGAAGACGGCGGCGGCGCTGGGTCGGCTCGCTGAGGCGCGGGTGCCCTATTTCGCTGTGCTGGCCAATCCGTGTACGGCCGGAGTGATGGCCAGCTTCGCCTCTCTCGGGGATGTGATTATTGCCGAGCCGGGGGCGGTTGTCGCCTTCGCAGGGCCAAGGGTCATCGCCCAGACGGTGCGGGAGAAGATGCCTCCCGGAGCGCATCGCTCCGAGTTCATGCTCGAGCACGGATTCGTAGATCTGATCGTGGACCGCCGGGAACTGAAGCGGACGCTGTCACAACTCTTGACGCTGCACGGGGTGGCCCGGGAGGTGTCCGAGTGACCAACGGCTCACTTGATTTTGAAAAGCCACTCTACGAACTGGAGAAACGGATCGCCGAGCTGCGCCAGTTCACCAATGAGAAGGACATCGATTTCTCCGCCGAGATCCGCTCGCTCGAGCAGAAGGCAGAGTCGCTGCGGGAGCAGATTTACGCCAACCTCACCGCTTGGCAGCGGGTGCTGCTTGCCCGCCATCCCCGGCGCCCATTGTCCTTGGACTATATCGACCGCATCTTCGATGATTTCCTCGAGCTCCACGGCGACCGGGGCTATCGCGACGACAAGGCGATCGTCGGCGGTCTCGCCCTGCTTGACGGGCGGCCGGTGACGGTGATCGGGGAGCAGAAGGGGAAGGACACGAAAGAGAACATCGCCCGTTCCTTCGGGTGGCCGTACCCGGAGGGGTACCGGAAGGCCCTGCGCCTGATGAAGCAGGCGGAGAAGTTCAGGCGCCCGGTGGTGACCTTCGTCGACACGGCCGGGGCCTTTCCCGGGCTTGAAGCGGAGGAGCGGGGCCAGGCCGAGGCGATTGCCCGCAACCTGTTCGAGATGGCCCGACTCGAAGTCCCTATCGTCTGCGTGGTCATCGGCGAGGGGGGCAGCGGCGGGGCGCTGGCGATTGGGGTGGGGGACCGGGTTTACATGCTGGAAAACGCGGTGTACTCGGTCATTTCACCCGAGGGGTGCGCGGCTATCCTCTGGCATGATGCAGAACTGAAGTCCCAGGCGGCAGAGGCCTTGAAGCTGACGGCTTCCGATCTCTTGCGACTGGGGGTGATCCACGGAATCATTCCCGAGCCGATTGGCGGGGCCCATCGGGACTACGATGAGGCGGCCCGCCGGGTGAAGGAGGTTCTGGTCCGCTCGCTGGCCGAGCTAGAACAGCTTTCTTCGGACCAACTCAAGGCGCAGCGATACGCCCACTACCGCAGGCTTGGCCACGTGGTCAGGCCTGACGGCGCATAAGGCAGGAGAGATGGACTGGCATGAAAAGGATTGGAGTGCTCACCTCGGGGGGCGACGCTCCGGGAATGAACGCCGCTATCCGCTCGATCGTGCGGACCTCGCTCTACAGCGGCCTGCAGGTATACGGAGTGCGTCACGGTTTCACCGGCCTGATCAAGGACGACTTGGTAGAGCTCAACTCCCGTTCGGTGGCCGATATCATCCAGCGAGGGGGGACGATTCTGCGGACCGCCCGCTCGGAGGAGTTCAAGACGGAGGCGGGCCAGCAGCGGGCGCTGGAGCTGATCCGGCAACGGGGACTGGAAGGACTGATCGTCATCGGCGGAGATGGCTCCTTCCGCGGGGCGAAGATCCTGGCGGAACACGGTGTCGGGGTGATCGGCATTCCGGGGACGATCGACAACGACATTCCGTGCACCGACTACTCCTTGGGCTTCGACACGGCAGTCAACACGGTGGTCGACGCCATCAACAAGATCCGGGATACCGCAACCTCCCATGAACGGGTGTACGTAGTCGAGGTGATGGGGCGGAACACCGGCCACATCGCCCTTCACGCCGGAGTGGCCGGCGGAGCCGAGTCCATTCTGGTTCCGGAAGTGCCCGTGGATCTTGACGAGCTGTGCCGGAGGATTGAGGTCGGGTACAAGAAGGGAAAGGCCCATTCGATTATCGTGGTGGCCGAAGGATTTGGAGGCGATCCGAGGCCGGGGAGAAACTTCGAGGTATCGGCGGGGTTCCGGGTAGGACGCTACATCGAGCAGAAGACCGGCTTCGACACCCGGATCACGGTCCTCGGGCACATCCAGAGGGGAGGCGCACCGACGGTCCTTGACCGGATGCTGGCGAGCCTCATGGGGGCTCGGGCGGTGCAGCTTTTGGCTTCCGGGGCGTGCAACATGATGACCGGGTTCCAGGGCAATCGGGTCGTAGACGTGCCCTTCGAAGAGGTCTTCGCCTCCCATAAAGCGTTTGACCGGAGTCTGTACCAGTTGGCCAACATCCTCTCGCTGGCGTAGCGCCCAGGTGGCGAAGGGCGAAGGGGGAAGGAACATGACTCTCTCCGCACATCGACGGACCAAGATCGTCGGTACCTTGGGGCCAGCGACCGACGGGCCGGGCGTACTCACCTCGTTGCTCGAGTCCGGGTTGGACCTGGTCCGCCTCAATTTCTCCCACGGGACCTACGACGACCACCTCCGCCGCCTGACGGCCGTGCGCCAGTGGGAGGCGCAGGCGAACCGGCCGATGGGCGTGATTGTGGATATTCAGGGACCGAAGATCCGCACCGGCCTCATGAAGGAAGAGCCAGTCACGCTGAGTGCTGGAGAGATGGTTGTTTTGACGGCCGAACCGGTCGCCGGGACGGCCGAGTGCATTCCGGTCGTCTATCCGCCGCTGGCCCGGCAGCTTCGCCCGGGAATGAAGGTTTACCTCGACGATGCTCAACTTGAACTGCGGGTCGTGGCCGTGGACGGGCCCGACGTCCACTGCGAAGTGGTCAACGGCGGGCTGCTCTTCTCACGGAAGGGGGTCAGCCTTCCCGAGGTGAGCGTGGATCTGCCGGCGATCACCGACAAGGATGCGGCCGATCTGGCCTGGGCGGTGGAGAACGGGGCGGACTACGTGGCCGTCTCCTTCGTTCGCCGGGCGGAGCACGTGGCGGACGTCCGGCGCCGTCTGGCCGCTTTGGGCGGCAGGCCCGGGATCATCGCCAAAGTGGAGAACCCGGAGGCCCTGGCGAACATCGACGCCATCATCGAGGCAGCGGACGCGGTGATGGTGGCCCGGGGTGACCTCGGGGTGAGCATTCCGCCAGAGGACGTTCCGGTGGCGCAGAAGACGATCATCCGCAAGTGCAACGCTGCCGGGAAGCCGGTGATCACGGCGACCCAGATGCTCAATTCGATGATCGGCAACCCCCGGCCGACCCGGGCGGAGGTTACGGATGTGGCCAACGCCATCCTGGACGGGACCGACGCCGTGATGCTGTCCGGGGAGACGGCCAGTGGGCAGTACCCGGTCGAGTCGGTCAAGATGATGGCCAGAATCGCCCAGCGCACGGAGGAGGTCTTGCCCTACGCCGATCTGCTTCAGCAGCGGCAGGCCAGGGTGGCTTCGATCTCTGACGCGATCAGCCATGCCACCTGCCAGACGGCCCAGGACCTCGGCGCGGCGGCAATTATCACCTCCACCCAGTCGGGGGCGACGGCGCGCCTGGTGGCCAGGTACCGCCCAAAGGCGCCGATTTTGGCGGCGACCCCCGATCCGGCGGTGGCCCGCCAGTTGACGCTGGTTTGGGGGGTTCGGCCGGTCCGGGTGGCTCAGACTCCGGATATCGACGCGATGCTGGCGGAGGTGGTGGGGGCTGCCCAGCGACTGGGTTGGGCTGGGTCCGGAGACGTGTTGGCCATTACCGCCGGGCTGCGTCCCGGCGTTCCCGGATCGACCAACCTGCTCAAGGTGCACGTGGTCGAGTAAGTCCAAATCTTGTGGGGAGGGGCAGAGGAATGATTATCGGAGTGCCCAAGGAGATCAAGGCCAACGAGAACCGGGTGGCGATTACTCCGGCCGGTGTCGATGAGCTGGTGAAATCGGGTCATACGGTGGTGGTGGAGGCGGGGGCCGGAGTGGGCAGCGGGATCACCGACCAGGACTTTGCCGCCTCCGGCGCCAGGGTCCTGCCAACGGCGGCCGATGTCTTTGAGGCCGCGGACATGATCATGAAGGTCAAAGAGCCTCTTCCGCCAGAATACGACCTCTTCAAGGAGGAGCAGATCCTCTTCACCTATCTCCATCTCGCTCCCGACCTGCCCCAGACCGAGGCACTCATGCGCAAGAGAGTGGTCGCCATTGCCTACGAAACCGTACAGCTCGACAACGGGGCGCTGCCGCTGCTCACCCCGATGAGCGAGGTCGCCGGCCGGATGTCGATTCAAATCGGGGCTCAGTTCTTGGAGAAGCCCCACGGTGGGCGGGGGGTTCTGCTCGGCGGTGTTCCGGGGGTTCCGCCGGCGGAGGTCGTCATCCTCGGCGGCGGCACCGTCGGGTACAACGCCGCCAAAGTGGCGATCGGGATGGGGGCGCACGTGACCATCCTCGACCGTAGCCTCAACCGCCTCCGCTATCTCGACGAGATCCTGCACGGCAACGTCATCACGGTGATGTCCAACGCCTACAACGTCGAACGGGCGGTCAAGTACGCCGACCTTCTGGTGGGTGGGGTCCTGATCCCGGGTGCCAAGGCGCCGCGCCTCGTAACCGAGGAGATGGTCAAGACGATGAAGCCGGGTTCCGTCGTTGTGGACGTTGCCATTGACCAGGGCGGCTGCATCGAGACGATCGACCGCGCCACGACCCACGCCGATCCAGTCTACGTCAAGCATGGGGTAATCCATTACGCGGTGGCGAACATCCCCGGCGCGGTGGCTCGGACTTCGACCTACGCCCTTACCAACGCTACCATTCCCTATGCCTTGGAGATCGCTAACAAAGGCTACCGGGCGGCGGTGCTGCAGAACCCGGCCTTGGCTAAGGGGCTTAACGTGCTGAAGGGCAAGGTTGTCTACAGGGCGGTCGCTGAGGCGCATAACCTGGAGTACGTGCCCTGGAACGAACTGCTCTAGAAGCTGAGTCGGAGACCAGGGCAGAAAGGTTTGGGGAGGAGAACGGAGTGGAGCGGAGCGTAGACGAGCGGTACCGGGAGAAGTTCGCGGTCTCGGCGAGGTTGTATGAGGAAGGGCGGGGGGTCTTCCCGAACGGAGTCACCCACGACGGGCGGTACCTCCCGCCATTTCCGCCGTATGTGGTGGAGGCCAGGGGAGCCCACAAGTGGACCATCGAGGGGCACCAGCTCCTCGACTACGGGATGGGCCACGGGGCGCTCCTCTTTGGCCACGCCGACCCAGAGACCGTCAAGGCCGTCCAGGAACAGGTGGAGAAAGGGACCCATTATGCCGCCTCCCACCCAGCTGAGGTCGAGTGGGGGCGCCTGGTCCAGCGCCTCTTTCCCGGCGCCGAACGGGTCCGCTTCACCTCCTCGGGGACCGAGGCCACGCTCATGGCCATGCGGCTGGCCCGGGCCTTTACCGGCAGGAGACGCATCCTCAAGTTTGAGGGGCACTTCCATGGCTGGCACGACTATGCCACGGTCGGCGTCGCTCCGCCCTACGACGTTCCGGTGGCCACGGGGATTCCCGCGGAAACGCTTGGCACCGTCCGGCTGGCGCCCGCTGATCTGTCGGTGGTGGAGCGGATCATGCGGGAGGATACCGACTTGGCCGGCGTGATTTTCGAGCCGAATGGGGCCTCTTGGGGAACCCAACCTCTGCCCCGCGGCTTCCACGGAGAACTCAGGAAGCTCTGCGACCGCCACGGGGTATTACTCATCGCCGACGAGGTCGTCACCGGTTTCCGCTTGGCGCCCGGCGGGGCACAGGAGTACTACGGTTTCCGGGCCGACCTCATGGCCTTCGCCAAGGTCCTGGCAGGCGGATTGCCCGGTGGCTGCGTTGCCGGGCGGGCAGAGATCATGGAACTGCTCGCCTACCACGACGATCCACAGTGGGACCGGTTTCGGAAGATCTCCCATCCGGGGACCTTCAACGCCAACCCGCTCTCCGCTGCGGCCGGGGTGGCCTGCCTTAAGCGGGTAGCGACCGGCCAGCCGACTGGCCGGGTGAATGAGCTGGGGCGCCGGGCCATTCGCCTCTTCAACGGGGTTCTCGATGCGCTTGGCCTGGCGGGCTGTTTCTATGGGGAGGGCTCCATGTTCCATCTTGTCCTGGGGCTCGACTGCCCGGAGCGCGGGGGAGACGACCCCACCTGTGGCCTGACGCCGGCTCGCCTGGCTCAAGCTCCGTCCGCCAAGTACCTGATGCCGCTCCACCGGGCGATGCTGGTCGAGGGAGTTCACCTCTTCTCCAGCGGTGGCCTTCTCTCGACTGCCCACACTGAGGAAGACCTGGCCTTCACTGCCGAGGCCTTCTTCCGGGCCCTGGGGGAGCTCAGGTCAGAGGGGTGGTTACCGTGAACCGACGGCGTTTGGGACGGACTGGCTTGACGGTTTCGTTGCTTGGCCTGGGCGGCATTCCGATTCAACGGGTTTCCCCGGCCGAAGCGGAACGGGTGGTGGCCGCAGCGCTCGAGGCAGGCGTGACCTTCTTCGATACGGCCCGGAACTACACGGATAGCGAGGCCAAGTTCGGGGCCGCACTCCGGCCGGTTCGCGAAGGCGTGGTCTTGGCCACCAAGACCCTCGCCAGGACGGCTGAAGCGGCCCGGGCGGACCTGGCGGAGAGTCTGCGTCAACTGGGAACGGACTATATCGACCTGTATCAGTTGCATAACGTCAAGCCAGCTTGGTACGAGCAACTGATCGGCCCGGGCGGGGCCCTGGAAGCGCTGTTGCGGGCCAAGCAAGAGGGCGCGGTTCGTTTCCTCGGGATCACCAGTCATCGTCCGGACCTGTTGCTCAAAGCGTTGGAACTGGATATCTTCGACACCATCCAGGTGCCCTACTCTTACCTCGACCACGGTGGGGTGACGGACCTGCTCGCAGCAGCGGAACGGGCAGACGTCGGCGTAATTGCCATGAAGCCGTTGGCGGGCGGAGCTTTGGCGGAGGTGGCTGGGCCGGCCTTGCGGTTCTTGGCCAATCAGCCGGCGGTCAGCGTGATTATCCCAGGGGCGGACTCACCCGAGCAGGTATGGGACAATCTCTCAGCGGTCGACCCCCTACGGTCTTTGGGGCCAGAAGAAGAGGAGGCTTTGGCGCGCACCGCCGAGAGTCTGGGGAAGGAGTTTTGCCATCGGTGCGACTACTGCCAGCCTTGCCCCGCCGGAATCGACATTCCCATGGTGTTCATCCTCGAAGGCTACCGCAGCCGCTACCAAATGCCGGAGTGGGCCGCCCAGCGTTATGCCCAGCTTGACCATAAACCCGGTGAGTGTCGAGAGTGCGGTCTTTGCGAACAGCGCTGCCCTTACGACCTCCCGATCCGGGAACGCCTGCGGACCATTCGGAAGAACTTCGAGAATGGTGGAACCTAGGCCTGAAGGGTAGGGGTTGGCAGGCTGGGGCGAGTGTGCTAGAATAGCACTTGACAACAAGTCTTGCCCTTTGTGCCGAAGTGGTGGAACTGGCAGACGCGCTCGACTCAAAATCGAGTGGGGTAACCCCACGTGTGAAGGGAACGGCGCAAACGGGTTCCAGAGCCAACTTCGGAGGTTTCGATGAGGGACGGGAAGAGCCAAACCCCATTCGACAACGTGCCATGTAGAGTGGAGTTGACTGGCCCAAATTCGACCTCACGGGACACGCTCGATTAGCCTCCTTAGCTTCTCTTAAGAGACTAAGGAGGCTTTGTGTTGTGTCAGTCAGGGTGAGGAAGGCGCAGAGACAGCAGTCCATCCCAGCCACGTGGCAGGAAGCGGTCGAAAAGTATCTCCTTTACAAGAAGGCTCAAGGCCTCAGGCCGACAACCCTTCGCGGCCAGAGGGACGCCATCAGCATCTTCTTCCGTCGCTACCCCGGGGCTTACCGGGCGACTGATCCCAGCCCCGCCGTCTTTGCCTACATGGGGGAACCCATCAGACCAGCGACCTATAACATGAGACGAGCCTACCTGAAACAGTTCTTCGATTGGTGCATTGCCGAAGGCGTTTACACAAGCAACCCTCTGGTTGACCTTAAGACTCGCAAAGACCCTGGACGAGTAGTAAGTCTGGAACCTGAACTTCTGCGGACTCTTTTGGCAATGCCCGACCGCAAGACTTTCGCTGGGCTGCGTGACTACGCTATGCTCATCCTTACCCTTGATACGGGGATACGCCCTAAAGAGGCGTGCTCACTACTGAAGGGTGACTTCGACTTTGCAGCACTAGAGGTTCATATTCGACCCGAAGTGGCAAAGACTGGTGTGGCACGGACCCTTCCCCTCTCTGCCGTCACTGTCTCCGTCATTCAGGACCTTATCAAGGCTCGTCATCCTAAGTGGAATGACCATGTTCCGGTTATCTGTACGGCTGAGGGCACTCCAATGGACAAGGACTCCTGGAACGACAGGATGGAACTTTACAGTAAACGGCTTGGCGTGAAGATACGCCCTTATGATTTGCGCCACGCTTTTGCCCTTCAATACCTTCGGAACGGCGGCAACGCGCTAGCCCTTCAGCGCATCATGGGTCATTCAGACTTATCCATGACCAAGCGTTATGTCGCTATGACTCAGGGCGATCTTCGCCAGCAGCATGACCAAGTGTCGCCCCTCAGCACTATCCTGCCGAATCATAGTCGGGTAAGAAAGCTGAAACCACGACAACCTGAGCTAGTTTCTCACCCGCTTGAGCTGGAGAATCACTAGCCAAGGGTCGTAGCTCTAGTGTCGGGAGAGGAGTTTGCATTAGTAGCGTCCGTATAGTGGTGTAAAAAGGGACAGGCCCAGAAGGAAAGGGCCACCACTCCTCCAAAATGGTGAAGTTGCAGCCAACACCAGGGAGGAGTGAAACGATGGCCCACTTCCATGTTACTGTAGACGACGAAATTGTGCGAGGACTTTTTCAGCGGGACGACGGTCTGGCCAAACTCGCAGAGTGCGTTCTGAATCAGGTGCTTGAAGCGCAGGTAGCCGAGCAACTCAAGGCTGTGCCTTACGAGCGCACGCCAGAGCGGCAGGGTTATCGGAATGGGCACCGAGAGCACGAACTCGTTACCAGCGCAGTGAGCAGGCGTTGCTGGTGGCGATGATGGAGATGGTGATCAACGGCGTCTCCACCCGCAAGGTCTGGAAGATCACGGAGAAGTTGTGCGGGACGGAGTTCTCCAAGTCGACCGTGTCTGAACTCTGCCGGAGGCTCGACGAGGTCGTCGGGGAGTGGAATGAACGGAGTCTGGGCGAGAGCCGGTATCCGTTCCTGATCGTCGATGGGCTGGTGCTCAAGGTGCGTAAAGGCGGAGCAGTCCGCTCTATGAGCGCTCTGGTGGCCATGGCGATCAATCAGGACGGGTATCGTGAAGTGATTGGGCTGATGTTGGGAGACAGCGAGTCCTTTGACAGCTGGTCGGAGTTCTTCGCCTGGCTCAAACGGCGTGGGCTGAAAGACGTGGAGCTTGTGGTCTCAGACGATCACCGGGGGCTGGTGAAGGCGATCGAGGTGCGCTTCCAGGGGGCGACGTGGCAGAGGTGCCAGACGCATTTGCTCCGGAACGTCTTGGAGGTCTGTCCCAAGGCGCTCCAGGGCGAACTGCACCGGAGACTCCGGCTGGTGTTCGATGCGCCAGACCTGAAGACTGCCCGAAAACTTTTAGCGGATGTCCTAGCAGACTTCCAAGAGCGAGCTCCCCGGGCGATGGAACGGCTGGAGAGCGGGTTTGAGGATGCCATGGCGGTGATGATGCTGCCCGAGCCTTATCGCAAGCGGCTGCGGACGACTAACGGGCTGGAGCGTCTGAACGAGGAGATCCGCCGGAGGGAGCGGGTGATCCGAATCTTTCCGAACGAGGAGTCAGCGCTGCGGCTTCTGGGGGCGGTCCTGCTCGAACAGCACGAGGCCTGGACGACCGAGCGCCGGTACCTGAACATGGACGCCTACTGGGAGTGGAAGCGAGTGCAGGAGAACGCCACAACCTCAGACCAGTGCCAGAAGGGGGAAGCTGCCGCCTAGCTGACCCGAACACCCCTGGAGGAGCCTTTTACACCACATTCTGGACTTGACCATTGAATGTGCTGTGCCCCCTTCTCTCAAGGAGTTGCCGTCCTGCGAACCAAACATGGGAGGCCCAGCAGCCATCTGCGTCCAAGCCGACGGCCTCTGACCCCAGAGTGCTATGGGGTGCCTCGGGTTGCAACGTGGGGGCACGAAGCCTGGAATAATGTCCCCATGGCGTGTAGCGCTGCTTCGTTGACCGGAGCGACGTTGGAGAGGTCTGCCTTGAACCGAACTTCACTGACGCCAGGGGGAACGTCCACCAAGTCAATCCGCGGAATACTTCGAACGTCAAAGAACTGCAATGAGCTTTCAGCGAGTTCGAAGTCGAATTTCTCCTCATTGCCCCTCTCTAGACCATTTCCAAGAGTCGCTCCGACAATTCTGTCAACCGCTAGTGCCGCGTTCGCATTCCCTGCTATTCTTCTGTGTATCTGGGTGAGAAGGTCCATAACTGACACCCCTCCTCCCATTGGCTCTGTGAACACCGACGCTACGACGACCCGCGACCCCGGGGGCGGCGAAAGCTGCTCCAACGAAAAGTGGTGCTGTCGGAGACGTCTGCTTGCGCTCTTGACCTCAATTCTTTGGTCACCCAAGGCGAAATCGTAGCGGTCAGCAGGGTTTACATGCCAGGCCTGGATCAGCGTAGTTGGGTCCGAACCATTTGCCACCAAGAACAACTCAGCCCAAAGACCCTGCAAGGACTTCCTGGGCTCCTCGGTTAATGCTTGAAACAACTCAACTAGCCTGTTCACCGCGGCCGTTACATCTGAACGAGAGGGACTGTCCCCGAGAAGAGTCAGTATCGAAGCCATTACATTCAGAAAATAGACGTGCAAGACCCTGTCCGAACCAGCGCAGCGAACCACAGTGAAAGTCTCTTCCGTCGAGTGGCCATCTCTAAACGATATCCTGCACTGCACATCATGTTGTACGACCAGGTGCTTCAAGATGACTGGATTCGGAACGGGACTCGGGGTGGAGCTTGTCACGCTCAGAAGCAGCGCGGGGAACCCGCTTTTATCCTTAGCTACCCTGTGGCGCCTTACGCCAGGAATGGGTTGAGCTGAGTACTGTACAGGGCCAGTTCCCAACGGCACCTGTAGTGCATCAAAGATGGGAACAAGATCTGGCATCGCTATCTCGCCCCGCCCTGGTTCTGGGTAACCCAATCGGCCGACATTTCTTCCGGGACCCACGCGGCAAGAACGGGAACGTCGTGGGCCAAAGCCTGATTGCCGCGGTCATGGACAGTCTGGAGTAGATGGATTTGGACCGTCAAGCCCTCTGGAGCTCTTACTCCACGGTCTCCGGGATAGATTTCGCCATTTTTGTCTGGATGTGGTCCCTGGAACAGTTGCGCGATCTCGCCATTTTCGTCCACGCCCCGCTCCCGGGGAACGTTGGGTGACATAATATAGACAGTGCAGGTAGCTCGCGGATTGAACTCATGGTACCGTTGGACCTGCAAGAGAAACCCCAACATGCGGTTTGAATCGTTTGGATGGGTCACTCGGAAAGGAATCAGTAGTTGCTGCAGCACCTCACCGAGGGGTATATTTGTGGCCACAATGTGATGATGCGTCGGCAGGCGTCGCAAGTCACCTTCGTCAGGAACGAACTGGTGGCGGTTGCGAAAGGCTTGCACCAACGTCCTGTTCTCTTGGATAGCTTCATCAGAGACGTGAGGAGAGCGCACTTCGAACCATCGGTTCGTGAAGTTGCCGCGCATGTAGTCCAGATTAAGGACGCTATTCCTGGTCGGGCTCAAGTTGGGCGACAGGAAGAACGCCCGTCTCCATTCGCGGAGTGAACCCGTGTGCTCGCGAAGCCTCCGCCGGATATCCTCCTCGTGCTGTACGTAGCCTCTGTATGCTTCCAATGTCTCCGGTGCTAGATAAACCCGGCAGTAACCCAAGTACTCAGCCTTGTATCCGAACCAGCGAGCTCTTTGTTGAATTGTGTCTGCATTCCCAACCCCCCTTCCTCGGGGCATATAGGTCACGGTCAGTCCCTCCACTGTATACCCGCGGTCAAGCGCTTGCCCCCCAACCAAAATGTGATAATTGTCCCGTTCCCAGTCGATTTCAGGGGTTATGGTTTGCCGGGCGTTGACTTCGGTGACAACGGTCTCCCGTATCGCACGGTGAAGAACGGCCATCAGTTCGTCGAATGGCGCCAGTCCGTAGCCCACTGTCTTGGCAAGGTCATCGTATGCAGCCTGGAAGTCTTGGACCAGGTCATTACGGTCGGGGTCGTCGGCCGGCAACTCTAACGTACGCTGCCATTCGGCCTTGATGGAATTCACCCAGTGACAATAGTCTTGATGCTGGGTGGTCGCCTTAGATGGATGGACCATCATGGAACGATTGTGTTGCTCAGGGGCAACGATGTCTGCAGCCACCCCCAAGAAGAAGGTGCGCATGGCCTGGAGCAAGGTCTCGGGCGGTTCGAGAAGCGATAACTCATCTGTAGGAACGTCCTGTTCCGGTATTACTCGAACCAGTTGAAGGTTCTGCTCAAAGAACGTAATACCGCCGGTGTAGGCTGGTCCCGGAGTCAACACCTGAGCGAAACCCGGTGACAGGGCGTCGATGATGTTAATCAACAGTGGGGCTTGCGGAGTCGCCGTGTACTGCAGATACGTGTGAAGGGGAAAGAGGTCTCTCAGCGCGACTAGTCTCCTGTAGGTAGCGCTTTGGTCCCCCTTACGAACAAGATTGTTGAGGCTGGCTTGGTCGGCCTCATCGTCAATGATGAGAGCAGGGACATTCCGCAGGTCGAGGGCGCGAAGTAGTCGGATGAGCCTATCCAAGTGGGTTCGCTGCTTCATAACTGTGATGAACACAGTCTGGCGCTCGTCCGGGCGCACGGTGTCGTCCCGCCACCTGGCCAGAGCGCTTTGGATACTTTGGCGGGCACTATCGTTGAGTCGGTCACTCCGAAATGACCTCCACCCGCTACCCCTGCGGACAAGATGCAGATCGGATTGAAGTCGGTCGTTGGATTGCCGAAACAAGTTGATTGACGTACCGGTGATCACTATCACCATTTGATAACCGTTGTCCCGAGCCAGTGCAGAGACCGTGGTGAAGGACATGGTCTTGCCACTTTGTACATAGCCAACGACGAGGCCCGTCTCGCGTCCGCTTTCTTCACGTGGCGAAATGCACCTAGCCAGAACAGCAACTGCTTCCCGCAAGACAGTATCCCGGCTCTCTGCGGGAACTGACCTCAACAGCGCGGCCGTCTCCGGTCCTACGATGGGAATCCAACTGCCCCCGACAGTCGCAAGCGCCTGCGGCAACACTTCGACAATCTCGGTCTCCTGGCATGCGCCGGTCGGAAGATGTCCAGCGTCCATGGCCATGTGAATCCCTCCTCGGATGTCCCTACAAGCAGATGCCGGCTATGGCTTCGAAAGCGCATTTCGGAGAAGGTCGTTGATGTTTCGGCGAATAGTTCCTGCGTATCGAACCCCACTGGCTCTGGCAGCGGCTTCCCCAAGTGCGATAGCAACAGCTATTCGGAGAATGGGTTCAATCTGTTCCGAGTCCACGCCGCTAAACCTGTCCATGAAGGGATGAGCCAAACAGACCCGCACACCAATACTTCCGGTACGCGTTTCGGCCCTCTGGTTCCAGTAACTCACCGTAAGCCAATCGCTCACAGCTGGGTCGGTAGTCAACTCCAATTGAATTCTCCACTGAACGCCGTTCAGATCCACTACGATTTCACGACCAATTGTGTCGCCGACTTCGGGTAAAGCCGGGGGCGGCGGCTGGCTGTCGGGTTGGGATTCCAATTGAGGGGCAAGCACTTGTGGTACATGGGTCTCAACTACCAGTGCCGTCTGACGAACCGCCTGTTCCGCCCCTTCCTGCATGTCTCGCTTCCTGGGCCGAACTCGGTATCCCTTGGCTTGGCTCAACAATGGCAGTGGTTCCTGGTTAAGGTACTCTTTGAGTAACTCCAAGAATAGACCCTCGTGTTCCTTCCACACGAAGCCATCCTTGGTATGGCTTACCTCGAACCCCTCTAGATGTAGTTCTCCGAACAGTCGTTGATAGACGAAACTGTTGGGCTTCTCAAAAATGTACTCGGGACGATACGCTTCATCGGCGCTGCCCTGAATCAGTCGTCCGCGGCGAAACAGGGCGAAACCCGCATGGGTTGTACTAGCAGTCTCTCTGAGGGCCGCGAAACCGTGTACCTCCATTCCATCTCCGAAGTCCCACTCTATTGTTTTACGCCAGACAATGGGTTCCCCACCTTCGTCCCGGAAATAGGGTGCGTGCAGAACCGGTGGGTCCGAATAGGTAAGTCGTTCCCCGTTGAAGACAAGTTCGAGAACGCCTCGTCTCAAGAAGATCCTATAGATGCTTGCCAGATGCTCCTTAATCTTGCTGAGGGTCTTGGTGTGCAACGGGCGGTGGAGGTCTCGCAAGATGATTTCGGTAAAGTGAGTGTTTGCGTTTGCTGGGCTTTCCCGGACGGACAACTCTTCCAACTCATCAGCCACGATTCGGTCAATGTCGAACGCGACCTCGCGCTCTACTGGTTCTCCCAAAGCCGACGTGCGAACACTCCACCTGTCGGAGAACCAACAGGCCGCGCTCTTCATTCCCATTCCAAATTCGGACAGACCACTCCGTTCTGGGGGTAGCTGTGCAGGCCGAAAAGCCCTAGGATAGTCTTTTTCGTGGATACCCGCAGCGTTGTCCCTAATGATGATTCGTCCTTCATCGGTTTGGTCGATTTCTATCGACACCCTGAGGGTGAAACCTGGGCCTTCCACCGCGGCGAGTTCCTCATGGTAGTCGAGATAGCTCTGGAGAGAGTTATCTACGAACTCTGCCAAAGCGTACCATGGCTTGTAATTCAAGTGGCTGAGCACAGAAAGCATGCTCACACCTGGGCGAATGCTTATCTTGCTGAGAGCCGTGGTCCTCTCCTCCTTGTCAAGAGGCGCGCCTGTTCCCGGCCATTACGGCTTCGGTGGAGTTGTCTAGGTGTACACCGAAGAGTCCTCCTTGTCGGCTGGCGGTCCCAGAGTCACCGTTTGCTCTCTCAAAGAGCGCAGAGGCTACCAGCTTGACGACCTTGACGTTCACTGCGTTACCTAGGGCGCGGTAGGCATTGGTCGGGCTAGACGGTAGTTTAAGACCCTCCATCGACTGAAGGCGAGCGCACTCCCGGGGGGTCATGTATCGCCCCTCCCATGTAATAATCGGAACCTGAGTGGCCGTCATGGCCACCAGGGATGGCGCTGTAGTGGGTCTTTTCACGCGCACACCGGATGCTCTGAACTGGAGTACATACTTTCTCAGGTCTCGGTCTTCACCTTGACAGTTCCACTCAAGCTTTTGAAAGCTGGCAGGGAATGGGAGAATCTCCGGAAGCCATTGGTCGATGAGTTCTCGATACTGGCCGTAGAACTCCCGGTTTTGCCGAATGAATCGAACTTTCCAATCTGGGAATCGCTCATCATTCGTCTTGGCATACGATGGCAACATGGAAAAGACGTCTTCATCGGTTCCGCCAAGTACTCGGCCATGAGACCCTCTGTAACCCCTTAATCCGGCAGCCCCGAGCGTGTAAGGTGTCGTGTCTTCAAACGGGTAATTAGCTCCAAACTCTGCAGACCAAACTGGGAACGATGGAAGCTTGGCATCCAGGGGGAAGAGGTCTAGAAACCTCTGCCACACTTCAATGCATTTTAGGACTTGGCTGGAAAGGCGCCTGGCATCCGAGGGGTTCTTATCCAGTACCGTCTGGAGGGAGACGTCCCTTTCTCGGGTTGTTTCGCGTGGCCAGACAAACCCGTCAAGCCCGTTCCTACTGCCCACTATGAAGACCCTCTCACGAATCTGCGGAATGCCAAACCGGTGGGGAGACAGTTTGCGAGAGTCCACCTCATAGCCACGTTCGCGCAAATGAGCCTTCGCTAGTTCCCATGTCCTGCCGTTATCATGTCGCTCGAAATTTGGCACATTCTCCAGCAGAAGATAGTCCGGTTCGTGGTACTCCAAGACCTTGAGAATATGGTAGAACAGGTCTCCCGATTTCGGGTCCTCGAAGCCAGACTGGTCTCCAGCCTTGGAGAACGGCTGGCACGGGAAGCCGGCGCAGAGAATGTCGTGTGGAGGTATCGCGTCGGGCGTTATTCGTCTAATGTCACCTGCTGGCCTAATCCCGAAATTGAGGTTGTATAGGTCTCGGAGTTCGGAGTCGATTTCGCAGGCGAACACGCATTCGTGGCCCAACTGAGCAAGGCCAAGGTGGAACCCACCCAGACCGGCGAAGAGATCGATGAACCGCATAGGTAGCCGTGTACCCCCCAAGTTTGAGACGGAACTGATTCGGTTTCACGCCTCCTGTTACTTTCTGGTGACTGCCATCTTATTCCTTCTCGGGGAAACCACGGCCCATCAGAGTAGCCGAGTCGGCGAATCTGTGCGTGATCTCAGGCCGAACCCAGTAGCGTCCGTATAGTGGTGTAAAAAGGGACAGGCCCAGAAGGAAAGGGCCACCACTCCTCCAAAATGGTGAAGTTGCAGCCAACACCAGGGAGGAGTGAAACGATGGCCCAGTTCCATGTTACCGTAGACGACGAGATTGTGCGAGGACTTTTTCAGCGGGACGACGGCCTGGCCTTTCTCGACCGGGTGACGCACCGCTGCCACATCATCGAGCACACCGGCGAGTCCTACCGGTTCCGGGAGAGCCTGCGCCGCAACACCGGTGGCTCAAACTTCGGCTGGCGATTACACAAGGGAATGTTTGCGTAGAACACCCCCTCCCAATTCGGTCAAGTTGTCTTGGCCGTGGTCAGTGTCCCCAGGGGTGATCGTTGGGGACATTCCTCTCAAGGAAGAGTTTTGGAAGTCAATCGGGGAGGCCGGCATGTTGCTACTCCGGAATGCCGAAGATGTATAATCTCCAAACTGAACGATGTTGTGGAGCTAAGACAAAGTTTTGGGGCACCGTTGGACAACTTGGTCTCCTGGGCTGCGACGACAATGTCGGCGCTCGTTACCGTCAGTTCATGAAAGTGTAGCCGAGTTGGTTCTTGGGTTCAACTTGACCGTTTGCTACGTCAACCTCCCACTCTGCTTTGTTCTCTACATCAGCGGCTTTGAAGGAGAAGCTAACGTGATACATCGACCCTGATTCTTGGTAAGCGCTCCATCCTTCCACCTGGACGAACGTCCCTGCGACCATGGCCAGGGCTACGGTCGCCTGCATCTTGGCCAATACGGTTTCCCCACCTGGGTTTATGTGCCCTTGTACGTACGCGATGGCCTCGCGGTCTCGATTCGCATATGGATCAGGCTTGGAATCCGATGATCCGAGCACGGACACCAGTATGAAGAAGCCGATCAATAGGCCGATTACCGTAATGCAACCCATGCTCCGATCACGAGACTTTTGATCAGCCTCTTCCGCTTGAAGCTGCCTCTGGGCTTCTCGTCTAACCTTCTCTTCTTCATAAATGCGATTGCGTTCTTCTGCGGTAAGTTCGGTCATTTGCTAGCATCCCTTTCGGACCGAAGGTGCCAGATCTATCCGACCCCACGACCAGCAAGTTCTATTCACAGAAGAATTTTCCTTCTTCGCTCGCCGCCAAGAACGGGTGTAACACAATGGGAATTAAGTTACTTAGGCTGCTTTCCCCCGAAAGGCCGATGTAGAGCCACTCCCCCGCCATTCTAAACAGACAAGAAGAGGAATGGCGCGGAATAGATGAATCATAACGTATTGACCAAGCAATCTGTATGTAATACATTGGATGGTGGGACGGGCCAAATGGGGAAGGGGTGGTAGGGATGAGAGAGGTTCAGCCCATTCGAGACAAGGCCAAAATCGAGGCTATGAAGGTTGAACTCTTGAAGCGGGGGTACAGAGATTACCTGCTGTTTGTGGTTGGAATCAACACGGGACTGCGGATTAGCGACATTCTCAACCTTCGGGTCAAGGACGTGAAAGACAAAACTCATATCACCTTGACTGAGCAGAAGACCGGCAAGACGAAGCGGTTCTTGATCAACGACCAGTTACGGGGGGAGTTAGAGAAGTTCATCAGGGGGATGGACGAGGACGAATACCTGTTCCAGAGTCGCAAGGGAGGGAACCCCATAACAAGAGTGCAGGCTTATCGGATTCTCAACGATGCAGCGACCAAGGTGGCGTTGGAGGAAATCGGGACGCATACCCTCCGTAAGACCTTTGGGTATCACCACTATCAGAAGAACAAGGACATTGCCCTACTGCAGAAGCTGTTCAACCACTCTGCCCCTTCGGTTACGCTCCGCTACATCGGCATTACTCAGGACATGATGGACAAAACGATGGAGGAGTTTTTCTTGTAGAGTATCAGCTCGGAGGCATCAGTTGACGATCTCCCAAGTGGCAGAATTCCAGGCGCAGCTTATGGAGTGGACTGTTTCGAATATCCGTACGAGGTGAGCAGGAATGACAGAGCGTGTGTTGTGGAGCTAGGTAGAGCTACGGCATCTGATCACCCATAGTTCCTGCATTTTAGGAGCCCTCTAGGTTCCACAGGGCGCTAGATCGCCCGGCAAGGGGAAAGTAGATGCCCTATTATCTCCCCAGGAGCACGAAAGATAGCCTCGGCCACGCACTCGTAATTAGTTATTGCTGGATACTGATGCCCAGTCGCTGCTAGTGGCCTATTCCTTGGACGAATAACTTTAGTTATCGCAAAAAACTGGCTCTGGGAGCGGCTTTTCGGCTTCCGTAAGCGCTAGGAATCCGGTGAAATCAGGCGCGCAGCAAAAAGAATGGACGGGTTGCCTGATAGAATTGAGGGGAAACGACCTACCAATGACTGGTACTCGATTGGACGTGGTCTGCCCCGAGCGGTACAATCTTCCTATAACGGATGAACCCCTCCTGTTGGCGCAGGAGAGGTTCGGCTGCCCGGGCTTCATCGCCGAGCGAGTGGCTAACTACCAAGATCACTATACCACTCGCTGATAGATCGATGCAAGCCCGTGTTCCAAGAATGGCATGGGCTTTCTCTATCGAGCCCAATGCCGTCCTTGGCATGGGCTCTTGGTTTGTCTTGAAGGGGGGCTTATGATCTTGATGACTGCTGTAGGATAACCATTCTGATGTGTAAGCGGAGAACGAAGGAAAAGCAACTCGGCGTATCCATCTTATGGCATTGGAGGTCGAAACATACTGATGGCAAGGAATGATCGAAAAAAATCGTCAAACTATAAACAAATACAGCGTCTCGTTGAGTTCGCAGGATCACAGATTGAGTATTTCAAGGCAGGGGGCCAGACTTTTGGGAGAATCAAAGTGGACGACCATTTCGAGCAGTGGCCGCTCAATTCAGACAGATTGTCCAATCGTCTTAGGCACTTATATCGCACTCAGACGGGTGAAATAGTCAATTCCTACGCGCTCAGTGAAGCGATCAAAGCTCTGGTTGCTGAAGCGGATTGCACGGCACCTGATGCAAAAACATATGTTCGAACCGCTCCGGGGGAGGGCTGCATTTACATCGACCTGTGCAATGAGAATTGGGAAGCAGTCAAGATTACCCGGGATGGCTGGCAGGTTGTGAAAGACCACCCGGTTTTGTTCAACCGACCGCCGCATTTGTTACCGCTTCCGCAACCGGTTGAGGGGGGAGTTGTAGAGGATTTATGGCAGTTTATCGATGGCATGGAGATATCCGACTTCATCGTACTTGCCGCCTTGATTACTTGGTGGTTGACGCCGTGGAAGTGCGGCTATCCAATTTTGAACCTCATTGGCGGACCTGGCACCGGAAAGAGTACATTGGCGAAGATGCTCGTATCGCTTATTGATCCGGTTATGGACCCTCTGAAAACCCTACCTCGAAACGAAGAGCAGTTGGTTCAGATTGCGAATGGTTCGTGGGTATTAGCTTTCGATAATGTCTCCAAGATAGATCAGTGGCTATCAAACAGTCTATGCAAGGTCTCGACTGGCATTGGAATGCAGATACGAGAGCTATACACGACTGACATCATGCGCGCTTATCACATTGCACGGCCAGTAATAATCACCTCCGTCAAGAATGTTGTTACGGCGAGAGACCTTCGGAGCCGGACCATTACAATACCCTTGAGCCGAATCGAAAAGAGGCGTACAGCGACGGCAATAGAAGCTGCCTTCGCAGAAACCACACCGCGCATTTTGGGGTTTTTATGTAGTGCTATTGCACAGGGCCTAAAGAGGTTTGAGGCAGAGGCGAATAGTGCGGACGTTGAGTCAAGGATGGCAGACTTTGAAGTGTGGGGGTCCTGTGTTGAAGAAGCGGTAGGGTTCTTCAAAGGCGACTTCCTCAAGGCTTGGACGTACGTGCGGTCGCGGACTCTGGAAGACACTGTACGAGGAGAATCGCTAATACCACTTGCACGTCAACTTCTCAAGGAGCATCATGGCAGTTGGAAAGGCACGACCAAACAAATGTTGGCTGCTCTGAGGCTGAAAGTCTCAGACGATGATATCAGGGGTGAAGATTGGCTCAACAGCGAGAAGAAGCTGTCGTGTGAAATGAAACGAATACTGCCTTGTCTTAGGGACCTTGGCATCGAATATGAAGAGGCAGGAAGAAGCCAGAACGGTGCGACACTGTACCGGCTTTATGAACTGGAGAGACCCCACGGGGAGAATATGCTCGATGCATGAAAGTCGCGTTGGTTAGGTTTTTTCCACGGACCGTCCCGACCGTTCTGACCGTCACTTTGCTCCTTTATTCTTGGTAATTGAGAATGAGATAAGAGAAGAAGAGTAGACTGCTGAAATCAACGGTCCGAACCGTCCGACGGTCCGCAAGACGGGTGGTTGTTTCCTACTATCAACATCTACCATCTTCATGCAGGTAGCTAGGCCCCCAGCAAGCTCTGCTTGTCGGGGGGCCTGCGGACTGCTCAAGCTAGCTTGCTGTCGAGGAAACTGACGGCAAGCTAGCTTATGATTCCTGGGTCGTCTCCCCTATGCTGCTCCGCACTGAGCGACACAAGCGAGGATGCTGCGGACGGCGATCTGCTCGGCGGCGAGGGTGCGGGCTTTCGCCAACCCAAAATTGAGCCGGGTTTGGGGGGACGCAACGCGAAGAATGAGCCACTCAGAGCCCATCTTCCTTGCACTGGAGTTGTCGAAGCTCAGTGTGGGGACGAAGAAAAGAACGTGCTTGGGATGGTAGATGTAGAGCATATCTGTGCGCCTAGGCTTCTCGCCTGATACTTGCCGGAAGGAATCATAGACCATGAATGAGAAGATTTCCCATTAAATCGACACGTAGCGACGACAAGTCCCGTCTTGGGGACAATGTGCACTGCTATAAGACGACCGATTGTTCGGGAGGGAAAGCATGAAGATGGTAGGCCGCATGAAGAGAAGGAGTGTGGCGATTGGTCTGGGGTTCGCTTTGGCTCTCACACTAGCGCAAGTAAGCTATGCAACCCTACCACCGAAGGCAGAGATTGAGGCACTAGCGAACCAGGCGATTGACTTCGCTTACAAGTGCGAGGCTGGTGGGATGACGTATCAGGACTACAATACGAGCTATCAGAACCTCTACGTCGCTTACCACAAGTACCTGGACAAGTATCCCGAGGAACCATTCAAGCCCGACATGGACAAGATTCTCAATGACTTCGATACCGTTCGGCAAACATGGGACATGGTCATAAGCGGCCTTGCGGGACCACAGATGCTGGAGGAAGCCCCGCAGGTAATTGCCTCGGCTATTGCAGATGCGAAGGACAACGCCAAGAAGCTGCTGGCTAAGACTGATGACGCCTACCTTTTCTCCCCATTAGTACTCGGTAAGTGATGGGCGTATGAAGAACTTTAGTGGGGCTTGCGAGCCAAGTCTGTGCACCTAGGCTGTACTACTAGGCTTCCCGCATGAGCCGCGCCACCCGAGACGGGCGGGGTAACCTCACCAGGCCATGCCGCCACAGGATTCAAGTGTCTTGATGAGCCTCCGGTGCCGGTTACGACCGAGGAATGGACGCACAGGCTCCTAGGCGTGCCAGAGGGCCTCTTAGGCCAATCCACAGGAAGCATCACGGGTGGTGCATTTGCGGGTACGCACAGGCCGGAGGGGAACTCGAACCAGGCATTCGCAGAATGCCACCCCTCTGCGGCAGCAGAGGGCAGCACGTGGCCGGTTGACACTGGAATACGTGTAGCGTATTATTATAGGTGCGAACGCGCTCGATGAAGGGCATCAGGAGTGATCCGAGAGTTCCGAATCGAGCGTGTCTGAAGAGACGCTAAGGGTGCAAAGTCGTTCTTCAAGCCGAAGTGGTGGAACTGGCAGACGCGCTCGACTCAAAATCGAGTGGGGTAACCCCCCGTGAGGGTTCGATTCCCTCCTTCGGCACCAAGCTTCATCGCCCCAACCGGGGCGAGCTTTTTTGTCTTGCGGGGAGGGATTGCTTTGTACCGCCAGTACAACCAGCGCGCCGGGGTTTCGCTCGAACAGGGGACACCCGCCGTCCCCGCTGACAACCGGTACCATCTCCTCCACCTGGGCAAGCTCGTTGGCTCCTATCCCAGCCTGAAGCGGGCCATGAACGCCTACCGTAAGCTAGTCCAGGAGATCCTCGGCGAGAGCTCGGACGGCTCGCCAGCGGGTGAGGAGGGGGCGACGCGCAAGGAGAAGAAGGTCGACCCGGTCAAGGAGAGCACCGAACGCTTCCTCGATGCCAAGGACGCTTACTGGGCCAACTCGCATAAGTACCGCCGAGGTGGCCGCCTCGGCCGCCGTTGACTGGCCACGGTCAGGGCAGGAAGCTGGCAGATTTCGCCGAATTCTACCAAATGAATAGCTTGGCTGCGCAATTGAGCGGCCTAGTGAGGTGGGCGGCGAGTGAACGCCGATCTATGGTCGGCCCTTAACGCCTTGGCGTTGGCGTGTTGCGTGGTCATAGCCGTTAGCTACCTGCTCAGCCAGTTGGCCTTTGTCCGGCGCTGGCTGATGGGAGACCGAAGCCCGCTGACGTCGCTGCTCATCAGCTTGTCCATGAGCCTCATCTCGACGGCGGGGGAACTCTTGACCCCGCCCTTTTCGCTCATCAGTCGGAATGTCCGATACATTGCACCGGTAGTCGGAGGCATGTACGGAGGGCCGGCGGTTGGGGTCGGACAGGGGGTCTTTTTCCTGGTTTGGCGACTGGCCTTGGAGAGGAGCTGGCCAGGGGGGGGCGTGGTCGTTCCCTTGCTTGTGGGTCTGGTGGCCGGCGTCCTGAGTCGGGGGCTTTCCTACCGTCTGACACTGTGGAAAGCAGCCATCATTGCCATCGTCGCACTGACCACCGATGCTGTCCTGAGCCCATGGCTGGAAGGGGCGGAGTTGGTGGGATGGTTGCCTGAGCTGGGCACTCACATCGCTGATTTTCTCACGGTCATGATCGTGACCCGCATCTTCGAGAACGAGCGGGCGGAGGAAGAGCATAAACGGATCCTGGCGGACCTTGCCCTTACGGACGGTCTGACTCATCTTGCCAACCATCGCCAGTTTCACACCCAGCTCGCCAAAGAGATCGAGTCTGCCCGCGTCCGCGGGTCGCAGGTGGCGCTGGTCATGCTCGACATCGACTACTTCAAGAACTACAACGATGCTTTTGGTCACCCGGAGGGGGACAGGCTCCTGACGGCCATCGGCGACGCCATTCGGGCGGTCATCCGGTCCGGCGACACGGGAGCTCGCTACGGGGGCGACGAATTTGCCCTCATTTTGCCGAACACCGACCTCGAGGCGGCCCAGGCGGTTGCCCGGCGGGTCCAAGAGGCGGTGAACCGATATGTCCACCATGATGCCCAGGGCAGGAAGACCGGTGTCTCACTCTCAGCCGGCGTGGCCGTCTATCCGAACTCTGCCACGGACAAGGATGCTTTGATCAAACGGGCGGACGAAGCGCTTTACGCGGCGAAATACTCCGAAGCGAGAGTGGAGGTCTACCACTCGGTCTTCGATGACCTAAAGGCCCAACTCGACTCCTCAGAACTAAGCCTCATCAACACGGTCAAGACGCTGCTAACCGTGATCAACGCCAAGGACCGCTACACCTACGGCCACTCGGAACGGGTAGTCAATTACTGCCTAATCATCGCCCGCCAGCTTAGTTTGGAGGAGGAGCAGGTGAAGCTGTTGCGAATCGCCGCGTTCCTCCACGATATCGGAAAGATCGAGATTGCCCGGGATATCCTCAACAAGGAGACCAAGCTCACGCCGGAAGAGCGCAAGATCATCGAGCAGCACCCGGTTTGGGGCGCAGAGATCATCAAGCCGGTTCGCTCTCTCCGTGACGTAGTGCCAATAGTCCTTCACCATCACGAGCGGTATGACGGGACCGGGTATCCCGATCGCCTCAGGTGCGCCGAGATTCCATGGTTGGCCCGCATTCTGTCGGTAGCCGACGCCTTCGACGCCATGACCACCGAACGGCCGTACCAGCGGGCCAAAGCTGTGTCTGAGGCCCTCGCTGAGCTCAGACGTTGTGCGGGTACGCAGTTCGACCCGTGGGTGGTGGATGCCTTCGCGGCTTCGTTCCTGGAGGCGCCCGCCCGGACCGCAGCCGGCGCTGAGTGAGGGACTGCCTGACGAAGGAGGAAGGGACATGCAGGCGATCGTGAACGGCAACCTCTGGACTGTCACCCGGGGGAGGATCAAGGGGGGGACAGTTCTTTTTGACCGTGGCAAGTTAGTGGCAGTCGGGGAGCGGGTTCCCCTGCCCGATGGAACTGAGGTCTTCGACGCCCAGGGAAGGATCGTCACACCTGGGATCATCGACGCCCATACCCACCTGGGGATCAGTGAGGAGGGCATCGGGTTCGAGGGGGCGGATTACAACGAGAAGAGTGAGCCGCTCACTCCCCACCTGCGGGCCCTGGACGGGATCAACCCGGAGGAGATTGGCCTGGCAGACGCCCTGGCCGGCGGAGTGACCGCCTGCACCGTGGCGCCGGGCAGCGCCAATGTTCTCGGCGGTCAAATGGTGGCCATCAAGACCCGGGGCACGGTGATCGATCGGATGGTCCTCCGGCAGCCCGCCGGGCTCAAGGCCGCCTTTGGGGAGAACCCGAAGCGCGTCTACCACGAGCAAAAGAAGAGTCCGCAGACCCGTATGGGAACCGCTGGCCTGCTTCGGAAGGCGCTGTTGGAGGCCCGCACTTACGCCGAGAAGCGCCGTCCGGGGGGAGGCGAAGCCAGCGGACCACCACCCGACCGTGATCTGGGCCTGGAGGCTGTGGCGGGGGTGTTGGAGCGGCGGTATCCCCTTCGGGCCCATGCCCATCGGGCAGACGATATCATGACCGCCATCCGGGTGGCCGAAGAATTCGGGATCGATCTGGTGATCGAACACGCCACCGAGGGACACAAGATCGCCTCCGAACTGGCGGCGCGGGGGATCCCGGTGGTCGTGGGACCGCTCTTGGCCTCCCGATCCAAGTACGAGCTGCGCGACCGCAGCCTGGAGACGCCGCGCCTTTTGTATGAGGCAGGGGTAAGGTTCGCCTTGATGACCGACCATCCGGTGGTGCCGGTTCAGTACCTGCCTCTCTGCGCCGGCCTCGCTGTGCGGGAGGGGCTGCCGGAGGAAGCGGCGCTCCGCGCCATTACCCTTTCGGCGGCTGAGATCATGGGCGTAGCCGATCGTTTGGGGAGCCTCGAGCCGGGGAAGGATGCCGACCTGGTGGTCTGGTCCGGCCATCCGCTGGAGGTGCGGAGCCGTCCAGTGGCGGTCTGGTGTGACGGAGAAGTGAGCTTTCGGGCGGTCTAGCAGGAATATCGAATCACTTGCCCAACTTATTACTGCGTAGAGCTTCAGACAGCAACGTAGCAACGGGCGGGGATACGGTGGCAGTTCAGGGAAAATGGGGAACTCGTTGGCGACTCGCAGCCTTACTGGCGACCACCTTGATCTTTTTGACGCTTTCCAGCGCTACCCTAGTCCTGGTCAGACGTGCGGTTGCCGCGGACGGCCAGGAACATGCCCTTAACGCCTGCCGCGCCATTGCCCGGCAGCTCGATGCCTGGCTTCAGAAGAAGACTGGACTGCTCGCCCAAGTGGGGCAGGCGGCCGTGGCGTACCAACTTCAGAACGCCCGCTTCCAAGAGGAGCTGCGCATCCTCTTGGAGAGTGACAACGACCTGCTGGACGTGTTCTTATGGAAGGCCGACGGCACTTCCATCACGGGTACCGGACGGCGGCCGCCTGCTTCTGTTGACGTCCGGCAGCGTCCGTGGCTCATCTCGCTCCATGCCAAGGAGGCTCGCAGCGTCAGCGATCCCTATCCCGACCTGCGTACGGGGCAGATGGCCATCACCCTCAGCCGTCCAGTCCTATCCGCCACTGGGGAACTGGTCGGGGTGGCGGTGATCGACCTCAAGCTGTCGGCGGCGGCCCGCCATGTGATGCTAGGCTACCGGCCAGGATCCGGACGGGTGCTGGTCTTCGACCGGCGAGGCCGGATCATGATAGACTCTCAGACTGGAAAAACGCAGCTCCTCCGGGATTCCTTGGCGGTTGAGGATCAGTCAACCCCGGCTCAGGTGCGCGCCGCGGTCAGAGGTGGCGAGGAGGGTTCCTTTTTTGGTTATCCGCCGGACGTCAAGTCAGGGTCCAAGTGGTTGATCACCTACACCCGAGTGCCGTCAACCGGCTGGACGGTGGTCTCCTACGTCCCGCCGAACGTCCTGCTGCGCCCCTTCAACCTGTTCCTCCGTGGCTGGCTGCTCATCTTTGTGGCCACGGCCTTAGCCACACTCCTTTTGATGCTGCTCTTCGTCGATCGCCTCCTGCTTCCGATCGAGCGCCTGTTCCGCCTGACCAAGGAGAGCCGGGTCATGTACACGCAGGTTGCGGCAGGCGACGACCTGTTGGACCTTACCCGGTCAGTGAACCGACTGATGGCTTATCTCGAAGCCTTTCCAGGAGTGCTCAACCTCATGTTGGGGCTCAAGGACGGGTACACCTCCCAGCACACGCGGCAGGTGGCGGAGTTTGCCGTTGCCATCGGCAAGGAATTGGGCCTTAGCGAACAACAACTGGGTGAACTGGAGTGCGCCGCCCTCTTGCACGACATCGGCAAGGCTGGCGTGCCCGACGTCATCCTCAAGAAACCTGGCGCCCTGAGCGAAGGGGAGTGGGCCGCCATTAAGCTTCATCCTGTGATTGGGGCGGAAGTTGCCGCGGAGGCGGGCTTTGCCCCCGTCATCACCCAGGCTATTCGCCAACACCATGAGCGGCTGGACGGCTCCGGCTATCCTGACCGTCTGCGCGACGAAGCGATCGGACTTTACGCCCGCATCATCGCGGTCGCTGATACCTATCACGCCATGACCTCGGACCGCCCCTATCGCCCGGCCCGGGACTGCGCCACCGCTCAGGCCGAGCTTTGGGACGGCGCCGGGCGCAAGTACGATCCTCACGTCGTTCAGGCCTTCGTCGCCATTCTGAACCAGACTCGGCCGACCGACACCACCCGGGGCGAAGCGGAGACTCGGGCAGCCGGGGCTGGGGAAGATAAAGCTCAAACCCGTGAAACAGATGGTATAACCGCTCCCTCACCCGCATAGAGTAGCCAAAGAAGGACCGAGGACGGTCCATCAAGGGCTAAGGGTGAGGCGCTGTTGCAGAGTGTCCCGCATGAGGGGCCACCCGCCGGAATCGTGGGGGCCCTCTTCCTTTGCATCCTGCTGGTTTCGCTTCTACTCCCCCTACTCTCGCCGGACTGCGCCGCGGCCGACCATGGCGCCACTTATCGGATCGTGGTCAATATCCCTTCCCGGACCCTTTCTCTCCGCCTGGGGGAGGTACTGGTCCGCCGCTATCCGGTGGCCGTCGGCCGCCCACAGACTCCTTCGCCGTTGGGCAGGTACCGCATTACTGTCAAGGTGGTCAACCCGACCTGGTATCCCAGGCGCAGGCCTCCCGTTCCGCCCGGACCCCAGAATCCGGTGGGAACCCGCTGGCTCGGCCTGAACGCACCGAATCTCGGCATCCACGGGACCAATGCCCCCGACTCGATCGGCCAGGCGGTTTCCGGGGGATGCATCCGGATGCGCAATGAGGACGTGGAGGAGCTGTTCGCCTTGGTCGAAGTGGGTACTCCGGTCGAACTCACGTACCAAACCGTAGAGGTCGAGCCTTGGCCAAACGACGAGGGGGGCGCCGGGCCGGCGGAGGGAGAGGCGTCGGTTCTCTTCTCTTTCGGGTTGGCCGTCTATCCGGACATCTATGGGCGAGGGCCGGCCACCGTCGAGCAGGCCCGACAGAAGATCACGGAGGCCGGGATCACGGCAGAATTGGACGGGGAACGCCTGGAGCAGTTGGTACGCCAGGCCACCGGAATACTCCAGCCGCTACCGGTGGTGCCCAGGGTGGTGATTTCCGGCAGACCCGCCCGAAGCGTCCGCTGGGAGGAGGGACGGCTCTGGCTCCCGCTCAGCGAGGCGGCCGAACTTGTGGGTCAGCCCCTGCTGACTTGGGAGGGGGCAGTCCGGGAGCACGACGGGGTGAGCTGGGTTGCGGTGGCCGACCTGGCCAGGCGGAAAGGGTACCGCATAAGGGCCGTCCCGGCGGCGGCGACCATATACCTCACCGCACCGTTGATTTTCTGGAACGGGGTACCGGTGGCCCGCGCCTTTTGTGCGGGGGAGGACGTCCTGGTTCCGGTGGCGCCCCTGGCGGAGGCCTTGGGGCGGACGGTAGCCCTGGACCGGTGTCTTTCAGTCGCGGTGGGTGAGGGCGGCCGGGCGCTCCCCGTTCTGTGGCAAGGCGAAGAGGCTTGCCTGAGGCCGGAAGCGGCGGCAAGCCTCTTCGCCATGGACGTCACCGTGACGCCCGAGGGCGTATGGTTTGAAGATGCCCGCTAGAAGAGCCGGGCGAGCAGTTGCGAGGTCAACTCGATCTGCAGGGCTTGTTGGAGCTGGTTCCAGTCTCTGGCGAGGAGGGCCTGTACGACCTCCGCCGGCAGGTTCAGGCGTTGGGCTAGGACAGCCGAGGCGCGTTCCTGGGAGAGGCTCGAAAGGCCCTGCCAGTCCTTGTTGAGGAGGGCGTCCACCTCGTCCGGAGAAAGGCCGTAGCCGATGAGCTGATTGTATAGGGAGGCCTTCATCGAGCCGCTCACGGCCTCCCGGTCACCGCTCATCAGAGCTGCTATCTGGTCCGGGGTCAGGACTCCCTTGGTCAGGCCGGATACCCGGTTGGCGAGGTCAGCTTTGCTCACCAGGCCCACCGCCTTGATGAGCCGCGGCTGCCCGTCCTGCCCGGTCAGCACCAGCACCTGATCGCCTGCCGTGAAGTTTTGCAGATCGGAGAGGGTCCCGTTCCGGAAGAGCAGGGCATCGAAGGGCAGGGTAAAGATCCGCTGCTCGCCCAGTTCGGGCTTGACGGTGAAGGAGTTATTCACTGGATCCACCGCGGCCACTTGCCCCTTCACCGGGACCAGGTCCATCGCCACCCGCACGGCGTGGGCAGTGTCAGCCCTGGTCGCCTTGGTCTCCGGCTCGAACTTGGTCTTGATATACTGCGGCACCAGCCCCAATCGGGTTCCCAGCTCGACCGCGAGAAAAGCCCAGTGGCTCGCCGTCACGTCGGCGTAGGAAGGCGGCCAGTCCGCAGGAAGCTGGTCGCTCTTGTCGAGCACCTTCAGGGCCCGGGCGACCATGGCCATGACCTCGGCCCGGCTGACGTTCCGGTTGGGGCGGAAGGTGCCGTCCTCGTAACCCTCGATGATCTTGGCGTTCACCAGGGCGGTGATGTAGCGGCGGGCCCAGTGGCCCTTCAGGTCGGCGAAGGGTGGCTCGCCATCAACCGGGTCGATGCGAAAGGCCTTGCTCAAAAGCTTCGCGAACTCAGCTCGGGTGATGCTCCGGTTCGGGCGGAAGGTGCCGTCAGGGTAGCCGTTGACCACCCCCCGGTCGATCAGTTGTTGGATGTCAGCCTTCGCCCAGGAGCCCGTCAGGTCTGAAAGCGTCGCCGCCTGGACCGCCGGTGCCCCGAGAGCTCCGACCAGAAGGAGCACTACCAAGGCGGCGAGAAAGGCAAGGGCGACCTTGCGCATGTCCACACATCCTTTCGGGTTTACATAAGATTGCATATCTCTGCTATTCACCGTGCCCGCCAGGCTCCCTTCAAGCAAGTGCAGGCGAGGGCGGGAAGGAGCGGGCTGGGAGGAGGTTTTTAGCGGGCGGGGTGAAATAATACAGGGTACCTCAGGAAAGGGAGGCGAGGCGGTGGCCAGCCAGCCGAACCAGGATGAACGGCGCTCCCCGCCGGGGATTGCGGTACTGGATGGGAGTTCTCTCCTCCACCGGGCCTACTACGCTTTGCCTCACCTGACCTCGCCGCAAGGCGTCGTCACTAACGCAGTCTACGGCTTCACGATGATGGTCCTCCGCCTGCTGGAGGAAGAACGGCCGGAACGGGTGGTGGTGGCTTTCGACCGGCCCGCTCCCACCTTTCGCCACCAAACCTTCGATCAGTACAAGGCCACCCGGAAGCCGATGCCTGACGACCTTCGGCCGCAGGGTCCACTCTGTGAAGAGGTGCTGGCCGCCTTTGGTATCCCGGTGGTGGCCAGCGAGGGGTACGAAGCCGACGACCTCATCGGCACCCTGGCCCGCCGGGCGACGGAGGCGGGGCTTACGACCCTCATCGTGACCGGCGACCGGGACGCCCTGCAGCTTGTCTCCCCGTCCGTCCTGGTCATGCTGACCCGAAAGGGGATCACCGAGACCGAGCTCTACGATGCCCGCCGGGTGGAGGAGCGGTACGGCCTCACCCCGGCTCAGTTCGTCGATCTCAAGGGGCTGATGGGTGACGCCTCCGACAACATTCCGGGCGTTCCGGGAATCGGGGAGAAGGGCGCCCTCCGTTTGATCCAGCAGTACGGGAGCGTAGAGGAGGTGCTGGCGCACGCCGACGAGATCGGCGGGCGAACGGGGAACCTGCTCCAGACATACGCCGATCAGGCGCGGCTGTCCCGCAAACTCGCCACCATCGACTGCGACGCACCGCTGTCGCTGGACCCGGCGGAGCTTGGCCCGCCCCAACCCGATCTGGAGCGCCTCCGGGAGCTCTTCACCGCCTTGGGCTTCCGCAACCTCTTGAAGAAGCTGCCCGGCGGGGACGCGGTGCAACCACCCAGCCAGGGGCAGGGGTCGCTCTTCAGCGCCGCCGAGTTGTCCCGTCCGGCTGCTGCCTCTTCAGGACCCGCATGGACCTCGGTCGACCGGCTGGAGGACCTGGAAGCGGTCGTCCAGGAACTGGCGGAGCAGGATGAATTTGGCTTGGCAGCGGTGATCGAAAGTCCTGCCCCTTGGGAGAGGGTTCTCCAGGGGTTAGCCTTGGTCTCATCGCAGCGTGGCTGGTTCTTGCGGTTGGGCGAGGGCGAGCCCCGACCGGGTGTCCTGGTTCGCCGGGAGGCTGTGCGGCGGTTAGCGCCGCTTTTTGCCGGCGAGCGTCCCCGCCGGGTTGGCCACGACTTGAAGGCCATCTCTCTGGCGCTCGGGACGGCCGGAGAGGAGCGCCCGGACGGGGCGAGGAAGAAGGGCGCCTTGGTGGACGCCGCTCCCCTGTACGCTGTGCGCCCCACCGACTTCGACGTGATGCTGGCCTCTTACCTCCTGGACCCGACCAGGGGCAACCACTCCCCGGAAGAGGTGGCCTTCAATCACCTGGGGCTCGCTCTGCCGGAGCGGCCGAAGGTGGCGAAAGGGGAACGCACCGCCGCCCAGTGCCAGGCCTTGGCGGAGTATGCAGTCCACCAGGCTTCGACCTGGTTGGCGCTCCGGCCCAAACTCGCCGCCGGGCTGGGCGAGGCGGGCCTGACCGGGCTCTTCGAGGAGGTGGAGATGGCCTTGGTGCCCGTGCTGGCGGCGATGGAGCGGCGGGGCGTGGCGGTGGACACCAGCCGTCTTGAGGAACTCTCCCGCGACCTGGATCGGCGGATTGAGGCTTTGACGGCCGACATCTACCGGGAGGCGGGGGAGGAGTTCAACCTCAACTCGCCTCGGCAGTTGGCGGCGATCCTCTTCGAGAAGCTCCATCTACCCGCTGGCAAACGGACCAAGACCGGTTTTTCGACCAGTGCCGAGGTCTTGGAAGAGCTCGCCCTCGACCACCCCATCGCCCGGCATCTCCTCGACCATCGGCAGTTGGTGAAGCTGAAGACGACCTACGTGGACACCCTCCCGGCCCTGATCAACCCCCGCACCGGGCGGGTCCATACTACTTTCAACCAAGCGGTTACCGCCACGGGGCGCCTCTCCTCGACTAACCCCAACCTGCAGAACGTCCCCGTCCGGACCGAGGAGGGGGGGAGGGTTCGGGAGGCCTTCGTGGCTGGGGAGGAGGGACACCTTCTCATCTCCGCCGACTACTCGCAGATCGAACTCCGGGTGATGGCCCACCTCTCCGGCGACCCCGTTCTGGGAGAGGCGTTTCGCTCCGGCGAGGACATCCACACGCGGACCGCCGCCGAGATGTTCGGGATCAAGCCGGAGGAGGTCACGCCGGAGATGCGCTCCGGGGCCAAGGCGATCAACTTCGGGATCATCTACGGGATCTCGAGTTTTGGTCTGGCCCGGGGGACGAAGATCAGCCGGGAGCAGGCGCAGGAGTTCATCAACGCCTACTTTGCCCGTTACGCCCGGGTCAAGTCGTATCTCGACGAGGTGGTGGCGAAGGCCCGGCAGAGCGGGTTTGTCACCACCATCCTGGGGCGCCGGCGCTTCCTCCCCGACCTCCACAGCCGGAACTACGCCCTCCGCAGCTTTGCCGAGCGGACGGCAATGAACACGCCCATCCAGGGCACAGCGGCGGACATCATCAAGCTGGCCATGATTGCCTGCGAGCGGGAGTTGGCGGCCCGCGGGCTGAAGACCAGGATGGTCCTCCAGGTCCACGACGAACTGGTTTTCGAGGGGCCGAAAGAGGAGTTGCCGGCGGTGGCGGCGCTGGTCCGCGAAGCGATGGAACAGGCGCTCCCCTTGAGCGTGCCGCTCCTGGTGGAGGTAGAGGCTGGGCGAAACTGGCGGGAAGGGGAAAAGGTGCTGCGTGCCTGAACTGCCGGAAGTCGAAACCGTGCGCCGCAGCCTTCTGCCCAAGCTGGTCGGCCATACCATCACGGGGGTGGAGATCTTCTGGCCCCGGGCGGTGCGCTATCCCAGCCCCGAGGCCTTTGCCGAGGCCATTCGGGGGCGCCGGGTGGAGGATGTGGAGCGGCGGGGGAAACACCTGATCATCCGTCTGGCGGGTGACCGCCACCTGGTGGTCCACCTGAGGATGACCGGCCGCCTGCTCTACCGGAACGAAGGAGACGAAGTCAGCCCGTATACCACGGTTCTTTTCCACCTGGACCGCGGGAAGGCCCTCCACTTCATGGACGTGCGCAAGTTCGGGGTCCTTCACCTGGTTGGCGCGGCGGAGTGGGAGCGGGTTCAGTCCCTCCGAAGGCTGGGGGTCGAGCCGCTGTCGGTGGAGTTCACGCCGGCCTATCTGGCGTCGGTGCTGGACAAGGGGAGGGGGCCGGTTAAAGGGAGACTGCTCGACCAGGCCAAGATCGCCGGCCTGGGGAACATCTACGCAGATGAGGCGCTCCACCGGGCCGGGATCTTTCCCGGAAGGCCGGCGGGGAGCCTCTCCAAGGCAGAGGTCAGGCGCCTCCACGACGCCATCCGTGAGGTGATCACTGAGGGAATCGCCTATCGGGGAACGAGCGTCCGGGATTACGTCGACGGGGATGGGCGGGCTGGCGCCTTCCAGGAGCGGCTCAGGGTCTACCGGCGAACCGGCCGGCCTTGCCTGCGCTGCGCCACGCCGATCCAGCGGACGGTGATCGCCGGACGAGGGACATTCTACTGCCCCCGGTGTCAGAAGGAGACTGGCACTCGGTCCAAGCGGCACGAATAGCATGCCTCCACCTGAATGACCAGGCGGGGGAGCGGATGACGTGTCCCAAGGTTTGGTGGGGTTGTTCGGTTTGGCGCTGGCGGTGAGTCTGGACGGACTGGGGGCCGGGATGGGCTACGGGCTGCGCCGCACCCGGCTGGACTGGCGGGACCTCGGGGTGATCGGGCTGGTGGCCGGGTTGACGGCCTTCGCCTCCACCGGGGCTGGCCAGCTCGCCGGCCACCTCCTTGGCCGGGGGCTCGGGCTTGTCTTCAGCCGGGAGCTGGGCGCGGCGCTCTTGTTTGCCCTGGGGCTGGTGAGCATTGGGAACGCCTGGCGGGAGACTGACGAGGAACCGCCGCACCGGCTGCTTTGGTCGGTTCACCTGCGCACCCTGGGACTGGTGGTGGAGGTGGCCCGCCAGCCGGACCGGGCTGACCTGGATCGCTCGGGGTCTATCTCGCCGGCAGAGGCGGTAATCCTCGGGCTGGCGCTGGCGCTCGACAGCGGGGCGGTGGGTTTCGGGGCTGGGCTGGCCGGGTTCTCCGCCTGGGAGGTGGCGGCGGCCGTGGCGCCGATCAATGTCGCCCTGCTGTGGTTCGGCACCTGGCTCGGCCGGCGGCTGGCCGGTGAGCGGGGCCGATCCTGGCTCTCGGTGAGCCCCGGCCTGATCTTGATGGCCCTGGCGGTGTGGCGCCTCAGGCCGTGACGGAGGTCGGAGGACGGGAGGCGCAGAAGCGGAGGTTGGTCGATGCGCCTGGGATTGACGGGCGGGCTGGGAAGCGGGAAAAGCCGGGTGGCGCAGGCCCTTCAGGAGTTGGGGGCGGCGGTGGTCGACGCCGACCAACTGGCCCGGGAGGTGGTGGCGCCGGGGACACCTGGCTGGAGGGCGGTGGTGGAGGCCTTCGGGCCCGAGTTCCTGAGTCCGGATGGGTCGCTGGACCGGCGTAAGCTGGGCCGGCTGGTCTTTGCCGACGAGCCCGCTCGCCGTCGCCTGGAGGGGATCGTCCATCCCGAGGTGAAACGGCTTCTGCGGGAGCGGGCGGAGTCCCTTGAACGGGCCGGGGCGCCGGTGGTCGTGCTGGAGGTGCCGCTCCTCTTCGAGGCTGGGTTCGAGGGCGAAGTGGACAAAGTGGTGGTGGTGGACGCCCCGGAGGAGGTCCGGCAGCGCCGGGTCATGGCCCGGGACGGCCTGACCCTCAACGAGGCTCGCCAGCGCCTCGCGGCCCAACTGCCGCTTCGGGAGAAGGTGGGCCGGGCCGACTACGTGATCGACAACTCCGGGCGGTGGGAAGAGACGCAGCGCCAGGTGGAGCACTTGTGGGAGGAGATTCGCCGTGAAGAAGCGCATAGCCCTAATTGCCCATGACCAGAAGAAGGACGAACTGATCGAGTTCGCCCGGACCCACCGGGACCTCTTGGCCGGGTGTACCCTGTTGGCCACAGGGACTACGGGAAAGCTCGTCGCCGAGCGGGTGGGACTGGCCGTGGCCCGGATGCAGTCGGGCCCTTTCGGAGGGGACCAGCAGATCGGCGCCCGGGTGGCGGACGGGGAGATCGACGCGGTCATCTTCCTGCGGGATCCGCTCACCGCCCAACCTCACGAGCCGGATATCTCGGCCTTGCTGCGGGTTTGTGACGTCCACAACGTGCCCCTCGCCACCAACCTGGCCACGGCGGAGCTGATCATCCATGGCTTGCTGCAGGAGAGGCTCCACGGGGTGGAGCGATGAGGCGGCGAATTGGGAGAAGGGGAGCCTGGTTTGCCAGCCTGGTGGCGGCTGTGCTGCTGCTGACGGCGGCGACCAGCCGTCCGGTCCTGCGGCTCTTCTTCCCGATCCGCCACGCCTCGCTGATTGCGGAGGCTGCCCGCACCTACCGTCTCGACCCGCACCTTCTGGCGGGTTTGGTGCGCGTCGAGAGCGCCTTCAACCCGTACGCCCGGTCGCCTAAGGGGGCCCTCGGGCTGATGCAGTTAATGCCGGAGACGGCGAACTGGATCGCCTCTCAGCGGGGCGTGCCTCGCCCGGATCCGGCCGAGTTGGTGAAACCCCGCGTGAACATCGACTACGGTGCCTGGTACTTCCGGGTGCTCCTGGACGACTTCCACGGCGACGTCATCCTGGCCCTCGCCGCTTACAACAGCGGGTGGGGGAGGGTTCGGGGATGGCTCGGCGCCGGGGCATGGAGCGGGCGCCCCGACGAGATTGACCAAATCCCGTTCCCGGAGACCCGGGCATACGTCCGCCGGGTGCTCGCCACCTGGAAATGGTACGAGCGGCTTTACCCGATCTTCCCGACGACCTAGGAGAAAGGCCGGCGGGCCACACTAAGGAGGATCGCCATGTCGGAAAAGCATCTGGACAAGCTGGAGGAGGTCCGATCCCTGCGGATCCCGGAGGGGCGGCGACTCTTTTCGGCCGAACACGCCGAGATCTTAGCCGGCGAGACCACCGACGTTTACTTCATCCGCACGCTGGAGATCCTGCGCTCTCTGGGGCTGGACCAAACGCCGGTCACGGCGGAGATCTTTCCCCGGGCCAGTGGGGTCCTATGCGGGGTGGAGGAGGCGGTCAGTTTCCTCCAGGACCTTCCGATCGAGGTGGAGGCGCTGCCTGAGGGGGCCCGGTTCGAACCGAAAGAGGTGGTCATGCGGATCAGGGGGCCCTACGCCGCCTTTGCCACGGCCGAGACGATCATTCTCGGGTTGCTGGCTTCCTCCTCCGGCTGGGCGACGGCGGCGGCGGAGTGCCGGGCGGCCGCCGGGTCAAGGCCGATGATCTGCTTCGGCTCCCGCCATCTTCACCCGGCGGTCGCCCCCGTGATGGAGCGGGCGGCGGTGATCGGCGGGTGCGACGGGGCGAGCAACATTCTGGCGGCGAAGCTGTTGGGCAAGGAGCCGAGCGGAACCGTCCCCCACGCCGTCTTCCTGATTGTCGGGGACACCGTGAAGGTGGCCGAGGCCTACCACCGCCTGATGCCGCCGGACGCCCCCCGGATCATCCTCATCGACACCTTCAAGGACGAGGCCGAGGAGGCCCTCCGGGTGGCCGAGGCTCTGGGGCCGGCCCTCCACGGCATCCGGCTCGATACCCCCGGCGAGCGGGGCGGAGTCACGCCCGATTTGGTCCGGGAGGTCCGCTACCGGCTCGACCAGGCCGGCCATACCCACGTGAAGATCTTCATCTCCGGCGGGCTGACTCCCGAGCGCATCGAGCTCCTTGCCGCCGCCGGGGCGGACGCCTTCGGGGTGGGCAGCTACATTTCGGGGGCCTCGCCCATCGATATGACCATGGACCTCAAAGTGGTCAACGGCCGTCCGGTCGCCAAGCGGGGCCGCCTCCCGGGCGAACTACCCAACCCGAGGTTGGTCCGCCGCCTGCCGCGGCAAACCCGGGCGCGGGCCGCACCGTGGGCAGAGCGTGGCCCCAAACGTCCAGGTACTCGACGCTGACTCTGGCGCCTACCTGGCGGCGCAGGGGCTGGCAGTACCGAAGGCGGCGCTCGCCGGGTCGCCTTGACACCCCCGAGGACGGCGGGTATAATAGCAGATGCAACTGGGATGTGCCCGGGTGGCGGAATTGGCAGACGCGCACGTTTGAGGGGCGTGTGGAGAAATCCGTACCAGTTCAAGTCTGGTCCCGGGCACCAAAGCAAACATCGAGCTACGGCGAAGGCCGTGGCTTTTTTGTTGGCCCCGCTTCCACGATTCCCGAGTGCCACCCGGGATAGAGGGGACTTGGGGGAGGAGGAGAATAGAATCGTCAGTAGCAGTTTCGCTGAGGAAGTGCGGCATGATTCTCGTCGGCACGTCTGGCTTCTCCTATCCTGACTGGCGGGGCACCTTCTACCCAGAGAACCTTCCCGCTCGGGACATGCTCAGCTACTACGCAGAGCGGTTCCCCTTTGTCGAACTCAATACCACGTTTTACCGGTTGCCGGAGGCGGGGTTTCTTGCCCGGATGGCCGCTCGCACGCCGGACGGTTTTGGTTTCGTGGTCAAGGCCTTTCAAGACCTGACTCATCGGCAACATCTGCTCGAACCGGCGGCCCTGGCGGCGACCTTCTCGGCCTTCCGGGCGGCGCTCGACGAACTCGAAGGGCGTCTCGAAGCGGTGCTCGTCCAGTTTCCGAACAGTTTCCGCAACAACCCGCAGAACCAGGATTATCTGGCCGACTGGCGCCGCCGGATGGAGGATCTTCCGGTGATCATCGAGTTTCGCCACCGGTCCTGGCTGACGGGTGAGGTGGAACAACTGCTGCGGCGGGAACGACTGGCTTTTGCCGCAGTGGACGAACCCCGCCTACCCGGCCTGCTGCCGCCGGTGGCGTGGTCCTCGGCGGCCCCGGCCTACGTGCGCTTTCACGGACGAAACGCCGCCAAGTGGTATAACCACCAGGCCAGCCACGAGCGTTACGACTACCTTTACACCGCCGAGGAGCTCGGTGAGTGGCTTCCCACGCTGCGCCGTCTCGATTCCGAGACGGGAAGGGTCCTGGTGGCCTTCAACAACCACTATCAGGGGAAGGCGCCGGCCAATGCCCAGACTCTCAGGGCGCTCCTGTCCGGAGGGGAGGCGTCGGCTGCCTCTTCGCTGGAACAAGAGAGCCCGACATGAGAGGGAGGATTCAGGATTGGGGCTCTACTATGCGGCCATCCTGCTGGTGGTGGTCTCAAACGTCTTCTACCATATCGCCCAAAGGTCCACGCCGTCCGATGTGAATCCCATGCTGTCCCTCATCGTAACGTATCTGACGGCGGCCGCGTTCTGCGTCATGCTCTTGCCTCTCCACCCCGATCGGCTGAGTCTGGTCTCGTCGTTCAAGAAGCTGAACTGGGCTAGCATCGCCTTGGGAATCTCGATCGTCGGATTGGAGCTGGGGTTTTTGCTCGCCTATCGGGCTGGGTGGAACATCAGTCTGGCTCAGGTGTTTGCCACGATTCAAGTGACGCTTTTGCTGATTCCGGTTGGCATCGTCTTTTTTCATGAACGGGTGACCCTTCTGAACGTCGTTGGTATAGCCTTGTGTCTCGGCGGAGTCATGCTCATCGGCTTGGCCTAGGCGGCGCACAAGCCTGGATCCCCGGCAGGGCTGAGGTTGCCGGTGGGGGATTCCGGGGCAGGAAAGCGGCCCTCGAGATGGAAGTGGATTCTCGGCAGCAGCGGCTCACGGCTGAATCGCCTGCATCGGTTGAGGGAGGACGGGACGCTGTAACATGAAGATCGTCGTCGCACCGGACAAGTTCAAAGGGAGCATGACTGCCCTTCAGGTCGCAGAGGCAGTCGAGGAGGGGCTGCGCGAGGTTTTGCCTCAGGCGGAGATCGTCAAGGTCCCGATGGCCGACGGAGGAGAGGGGACCGTCCGGTCCCTGGTGGACGCCACCGGGGGGAGGATGCGGGAGGCCGAGGTGACGGGGCCTTTGGGAGAGCGGCGCCGGGCGGACTTCGGGATTCTGGGGGACGGGCGGACGGCCGTCATCGAGATGGCCGCCGCCTCAGGGCTGGCTCTGGTTCCAAAGGAAAGGCGGAACCCGCTTATCACCACGACGCGGGGAACCGGGGAACTGATCCGGGCGGCCTTGGACGAGAGGTGCGACCGGTTGATCATCGGCCTCGGCGGAAGCGCCACCAACGACGCCGGGGTGGGCATGGCGCAGGCGCTGGGGGTCCGCTTTCTGGACGGTGACGGGCGAGAACTGGAGCCGGGGGGCGGGGCGTTGGCGCGCCTCGCCCGCATTGACCTGTCCGGCCTGGACCCGCGGCTCAAAGCGGGGGCAGGGGGCCGCTGGCCGGTCGAGGTGACCGTGGCCTGTGACGTCACCAACCCCCTTACCGGACCGGAGGGCGCCTCCTTTGTCTACGGCCCGCAGAAGGGCGCTACCCCGGAGATGGTGGAGCAGCTCGAGGCGGCCCTGGCGAACTTCGCCCGGGTGGTCGAGCGGGACCTCGGGCTGTCGGTGGACCGGATTCCCGGGGCGGGAGCAGCCGGAGGGCTGGGCGCAGGATTGATCGCCTTTCTCGGGGCTAACCTGAGGCGAGGGATCGAGATCGTCCTGGAGGTCACCCGGTTCCGGGAGCAGCTTGACGGAGCGGACTTGGTCATCACCGGAGAAGGCGGGATGGACGGGCAAACCGCCTACGGCAAGACTCCCGCCGGGGTGGCCAAGGCGGCCAAGGAGCGCGGCGTCCCGGTAATCGCCCTCGCCGGAACCATCGGGCAGGGGATCGAAACGGTCTACCAGGCTGGCATTGACGCAGTCTTCTGCATTGTCGACGGGCCGCGGCAGTTGGAGGAGGCCATCGCCGAGGGGCCGCGGCTGGTGACCCAGGTCAGCCGGAACCTGGCCCGGTTTCTAGTGGTCTCGGAGAAGCTGTTCGCCAAAAACAGGGGAAAAAGCCGCGCCGAGCGGCCGCGCCTCACAGGTCCTGGACGGCTTTGAGTCCGCAGAACCCGCCCGAGGACTGTCCGAACGAGAGCCCCAGATCCAGGTCGAGGTGGAGGTCGGGGTAGAGGTGGAACTGCTTGCCGACCCCGCCCACCAAACTGAGGCCGCCCGGTGAAGAGAAGCGGGCGCCGGCGAAGAGTCCCAGGGCGAAGGGCTCCAGGTCGTAGCGGAAGAAGGGAGCCCGCCTGACCGGCCAGTTTCGGGTGACCTGCGCGGCCCCGCCGGAGCTGTCCCCGGAGTAGACCACCTCGCAGCGCAAGTCCCACCAGGGGAGCTGGGCTACGAGACCGATTCCGGCTTGCGGAGAGAGACAGAGCGTCCCTCCGACGGCCAAGCCGGACGCGGCCATGCTGGCCGGGGGGAGGATGCAAAGCAGAAGGGCGACTCCGATCAGACACCGGGCTTGACTTGGCAGTCTCACGGCAATTCCTCCTCGTCTCCTCCCCCAATATCGGCGGAAGGCCCGCCAGGCGCAAGACTTTTTCGGCCAAGAACGGAGAGTTGACCCGGCGGGCGGAGAAGGCGGTCGCGGCGCTGGGACACTGCCTCGTCTGCGCCCAGTCCTGCGGCCCCAACCGGCTCCCGGTTCAGGCCACTCCAGGCGTTCCAGATGGCTGGTTTGGCGGGGCCCATGGTTAAGCCGCCTGGTAAAGCCGAGCGAGGGGAACCACCGCGTCCCAGCGCCCTCCAGTTGACATGGTGACAGAACGACCCTACGATCAGAGTGGTTGCATCCCCGCGGAACTCTCACCGCCCCTGGCAGCAGCCCGAAACGAAGACAGAAACGGGTGGCAGCGATGCGGAAAAACCTCGCCGGAGTCCTCATTCTCGGAGCCAGCCTCATCCTCAGCGCGGTCGTGTTCGGGATCTTCTTCTACCAGAGCCGGATGCCGGAGAAGACCATCAAGGTGGTCGGGGCGGCGACCCGGCGCATCGATTCCGACGTCGTGAAGTGGCGGGTGACCATCTCCCGCAATGTCGGGCCGGACGAATTGAACAGCGGCTACGCGGCGATCAGGGACGACCTGGAGACGCTCCTCGGTCTGTTGAAGGCGCGGGGAATCGGCGGAAAGGACGTCGCCGTCCAGCCCGTGAACACCAACCCGATCTACAACCCGGAGCGGGGCGCCCCCGCCTTGACGGGGTACCAGATCATGCAGAGCATCTAAGTCGTCTCGCGCGACATCCCCAAGTTGTAGCAGTTGGCGCTCAACCCGAGCCTGGTGGTCGAGAAGGGCATCGTGCTGCAGTCTTCGAACCTGGAGTATTACCCCTCCAAGCTGAGCCGGATCAAGAAGGAGCTGCTGGCGGAGGCGACCACCGACGCCCGGCAGCGGGCGGCCGAGATCGCCCGAAGTTCCGGCGACCGGATCGCCCGGATCGAGTCGGCCCGGGTGGGAGTCTTCCAGATCACCGAGCCGTATTCCACCGAGGTGTCGGACTACGGCGTTTACAACACGTCGACCAGGGAGAAGGACATCACGGTGACGGTCAACGTCTCGTTCACTCTTGAATAGACGCCACCCGATCGGAGGCGTGCGATATACATACGATGTGTTGAGCATGCGGCGGGGGTAAGCGGGGTATGCGGCAGGGGGCGGGGCGCCGGCGGGTCATCTACCTCAACTGGGACGGCTTCGCCTGGGAGTACTTCGAAGAAGCCCTCCGGCGGGGGCGGGCCTACCCGGGACTCCAGCGGCTCGCCCGCGAGGGAACGGTCTTCGCCCGGGCCGAAACCGCCCCATCACTTCAAGCCGGAAGCCAAGTCATACCCCGTCCGGGGGCAGCACGACTCGCTCGATCCCAGTTCGGCCCACATCTTCCTCGCTCTCTGGGGGGAAGGCATCATGGCTCCGGGACGATCTTTTTCGGACACTGCAACCTGGCCTGCCTCTTCTGCCAGAACCACGACATCAGCTGCGAGGGGGTCGGGGAAGAGGTCAGGCCGGCTGAGTTGGCCGAGATCATGCTGGACCTTCAGTCCCGGGGTTGCCACAACCTGAACCTGGTCTCCCCGAGCCCCGTTGTCCCACAGATCCTTTTGAAGCGCTCGACCTGGCCGCCGGAGGCGGTCTGCGGATCCCTCTGGTCTACAACACCGGCGGGCACGATGCGTTGCCGACCCTCCGGTGGCTGGACGGAGTGGGGGACATCTATATGCCGGACCTGAAGTTCGCCGATCCCCAGGTGGCGGGGGAACTGGCGGAGGCGGAGCAGTACCCGAAGGTGGCAAAGGCGGCGATCAAGGAGATGCACCGCCAGGAGGGCGACCTCGTGGTCGGGGAGGATGGGATCGCCCGCCGGGGGCTCATCCTGCGCCACCTGGTCCTGCCGGGTGGGCTGGCGGGGACGGAAGAGTTGATGGAATGGGTCGCCCGGGAGCTTTCCCCGAATACCTACGTGTTCGTGATGGACCAGTACCACCCGGCCCATCGAGCCTTCCGCCGGCCACCCCTGGACCGCCGCCTGACCCGGGAGGAGTACCGGGCCGCCATCGAAGCGGCGCACCGGGCCGGGCTGTGGCGCTTCGCCTAGGCGGCGAGCCGCTCCCGGGCCGTTGCCGGGCCCCCCTTTACAGCGACTTGAGGTACTCGACGAGGTCGCGCTTCTGCTGCCCGGTTAAGCCCAGGGCAAAGGTAGCGTCGTAGTGGTCGACGACCTCCCGCAAGGTGGCGAAGCGGCCGTCGTGGAAGAAGCCGCCCTTCTGGTGCGCCCACAGCCCTTTGAGGGGGGGCGTTCGATACATCTTCGTGGGCGAGCGGTCAGCCTGGAACGCATCTACCCCGATTTCCCCTGGTTTGTGCAGGTGATGACCAGGCTCGGCGTAGAGCGGCGGCACATGGCAGCGCACGCATTTGCCAGGACCGCGGAAGACTGCCTTCCCACGCAAAGCCGCTACCGGGTTGAAACTGCCCGCCGGCGGCTTGGGGGCCGGAAGAGCGAGCTGATAGACGTGGAGCGCCGCCAGCCGCGGGGTGATCAGGTCAGGCTTGCCGCGGACGTTCCATTGACCGGTGCGAGCCGCGATCGGGTACTGGGCGGGATTGTTCAGTCGCTCGTCGAAGAACGTCCCCCGGCCGTGCATCTGGAGGTTGGCCACATAGGCGTTCCAATATGGTATGGAGCCGAAGCCGGTCCAGGTGTGCAGGTTGATCCCGGCTAGGCCGTAGGCGGGCGGGATGAGCGCGGCAGCAGGCTTCCCGTCGGGGCGGAAGGCCTTGCCGTCCAGGGCCAGCAGAGCGTCGAATTTCCCCGGCCCCCAACTGTTGAACACGCTCCTCACGGTAGCCTCATCAACGCCCAGGAGGTCGGCGAACGGTCGGAGATTTGGGGCGAGGGCGATGACCGCCCCGACGTTGAGGTCGCGGTTCGCCCAACCGTCCAGCCGGCGGCCGATGCCGGGGGCGAGCGAGTTGTCGACGGTGGAGTGACAAAGGGCGCACTGGATGCCGACCGAGGTCAGCCGGCCCGAACGGTCGAAGAAGCCGGTTATCCCGACCACGGCGTTGAGCCGGAGCAGGTCCAGAGTGGCGGCGGGATCGTCGAGCTTGGCCCGGCCTCGCCGCAGGTTCTCCCTCAGCCGTGGGGGAAGAGCTTCCGCGTCAACCTTCAGGCCCAGTTCCAGCGCTGCTTTGGCGCTCAATCCTGGACCCACGCCGCCGAGTTTGGCCCCGGCGATTGCCTGGTGCAAACGGAGCGCGTCGCCCCAGAAGGCTTCATCGCCGAAGGTTTCGAAGCGGAAGACCCGCTGGCCCTCCGCAAGGATGGGCGGCGGGTTCGGCCGATCGGCCAGGGTCTCGACTCCCAGCCCCCGCCAGGCGATCACCACCACCGCCATCACCAAGGCGAGGACGGCCAGAGTCGGACCGCTTCTCCGGAAGATCCTCACCTTCGCTCCCCCCTGTCGAACCGATGTCCGTTATGAGCATATGCCGGGCGGCTGGCCGATTGAGGTCTTTTTCACCTGGCGCCGGCCTCCAGTTTGCGTAATGCCGGAACGGCTCCACGGTGGCCCGCGCGGCATAGCGGCGTAGGCCGCGATCCTACATACCATGCGCCAGAAGCACAGCAGGAGACGGGAGCGTGAACGCGATGGCGGGGCGCCGGCGGGTCATCTACCTCAACTGGGACGGCTTCGCCTGGGAGTACTTCGAAGAGGCCCTCCGGCGGGGGCGGGCCTACCCGGGACTCCAGCGGCTCGCCCGCGAGGGAACGGTCTTCGCCCGGGCCCACAGCGGGATTCCCAGCCTGACTGTGCCAATGCAGACCAGCCTGGTGACGGGGGCGTGGCCGGCGGTCCACGGAAACACCTTCCGCTACCTGGACCGGGCGACGGGGAGAGTCGTGGAGTCAGGCCGGCGCAACGACGCGGAGACGATCGCCGAGGCTTGCCGCAGGAACGGACTGAGCGTGGCGGCCGTGAACCAGTTCACGTTGAAGGGGAGAGGCACGTCGCCAGAGGACCCGCAAAGCCCTTATCTGGATGCTGGTTCCGGGTACCGGGAGCGGTTTGCCGCAGCTCGACGGATGTGGGCTGCTGTCCGGCCGGACCTGCTCTGCCTGTACTGCGACGAACTGGACGCGGTGGGACACAATTTCGCCTGGCGGAGCGGCACCATTCTGCGGGCCGGCACCGAGCGGCAACGGCGGGGCAACCTGCTCCGCCAGCTCCGCGGCCTCGACCGGCAACTGGCCCGCTGGATGAAGGAACTTTCGCCAACGGGTCCGCCGAGAGGGGTGGTGGTGGCTCTCGCCGCCGACCACGGGATGACCCCTTACCACGGCCCTTCCAGCCTCCCGGCCTTTCTGCGTCAGGCGGCCTCCCTGGGCCTGCCGGTTCAGGTCTGCGGTCCGGGGGAGAGACCGGGCTCCACCGATGGCCTGGCCATCGTCACCCTCGGGCTGCAACTCCAGATCTACTTTCTCGGTGCGGCCGGGCCGCGGGCCGAGCAACTGACCTGCACGCTGATCCATCGCCTGTACCGGGAGCCCTGGTTCGGCGGGGCGCTGAGCCGGGCGGAACTCCTGGAACGGGGTGCCCACCCCGACTTCGCCGATCTGCTCCTCTGGCCGAAACCGCCCCACCACTTCAAGCCAGGCGTCAAGCCATACCCTGTCCGGGGCCAACATGACTCGCTGGACGTGAGTTCATCCCACGTCTTCCTCGCTCTCTGGGGGGATGGCATCCGGCCGCAGACCCGGATTGCAGAAGAGGTGTGGCCCGTCGATCTGGCCCCAACCTTGGCTGCTCTTTTGGGGATCGATCCGCCGCGGCAATCAGCAGGGCGGGTGCTCGTCGAAACCATGAGCGCCGGATCGGGCAGGGGTTGCCCTGCCTAAGTAGAAGAAGAGCGAAGAGGAGGAACAGACATGACCTGTCTGCAAGTGGTGCAGGCCGCAGAGGAACATCTCCCCGGGATCACCGCCATTTACAACGAAGCCGTGCAAAACAGCACGGCGACCTTCGACACGGAACCCAAGACCCTTGATGACCGGCGCCGGTGGCTGGCCGAACACGGTGAAGCCTACCCCGTGCTGGTGGCGCTCGATCCGGCCGGTCAGGTCCTCGCCTGGGGTTCACTCAGCCCCTACTCCGATCGCCTCGCCTACCGGTTCACCGTGGAGGACTCGCTGTACGTGCATCCCCAGGCGAGGGGGCAAGGCCTCGGGAGCCTGCTGTTGGGCAGGCTCGTCGAGCTGGCGCAGGAACACAACTACCACACGATCATCGCCAAGATCGTCGACGGCAACGCCGCCAGCCTAGCCGTTCACCGCCGGCACGGTTTCACGGACGTTGGCACCATGCGCCAGGTGGGGTACAAGTTCGGCCGGTGGCTGGACGTGACCATTCTGCAGCGCACGTTCGGGCAGGGATAAGGGTGGAGGGGCTTCCCTCGTCGATTCCTACTTCATCAGGGCCTTGCGGATGCGCACCACCGCTTCCGCCACGTCGGCCGCCGACACGTCCTTGTGGGTGACGAAGCGGGCGACGGAGGGGCCGAAGGTGACCGCCAGAACCCCCGCTTCCCGGAGCCTGGCCAGGAACGACTCACCGCTCAGACCGGTTCCGGAGAAATCCACGAGGAGGATGTTGGTCTGCACCCGGGCAAGGTCCACCCGAAGCCCCGGCACCTCGCTGAGCAACTCTCCGAGCCGGCGGGCATTGGCATGGTCTTCCGTCAACCGCCCCACCATCTCTTTGAGCGCCACCAGCCCGGCGGCGGCGAGGATGCCTGCCTGCCGCATGCCTCCACCGAAGAGCTTCCGGATCTTGCGAGCCCGGCCGATGAACTCCCGGCTGCCGGCCAGAAGCGACCCGACCGGAGCGGCGAGCCCTTTGGAGAGGCAGAACATCACGGAATCCACCTGCCGGGTGAATTCCCGCACATCGCAGCCGGCTGCTGCGGCGGCGTTAAAGATCCGGGCGCCGTCGAGATGGACGGCAAGGCCCCGGGAGCGCGCCAGCCCGGCGAGGTTGGCCAGGTCTCGGGGGGGCAGGACAGTCCCGCCGGCCCGGTTGTGGGTGTTCTCGAAGCAGACCAGGCGCGTCTGGGGCGCGTGGAGGTCGACGGGGCGGATGGCGTCAGCCAGGCGTTCGGCGCCGTGAGGCTCCTGCAGGCCCGCCACCGGGCGGAGCTGCACCGAGGAGAGGACTGCCGGACCGCCGTTCTCGTAGTAGAAGATGTGGGACTCGGCGTCCACGATGGCCTCGTCACCGCGGCTGGTGTGGGCGGCGATCGCCACCTGGTTGCCCATGGTGCCTGAGGGCACGAACAGAGCGGCCTCCTTGCCCACGAGTGCCGCTCCGTACTCTTCCAGAGCATTGACGGTCGGGTCTTCACCGAAGACGTCGTCGCCTACCTCAGCCTCGGCCATCGCCCGGCGCATGGCGGCGGTTGGCTTGGTGACCGTGTCGCTGCGCAAATCGATCATGTTCAAGCGAGTCACCCCTTGTTGCCGTTTCGCCCAGTTCACCCTCTTATCCTTCTCGTATCGGCGGGAACCGGCCCGGAGGTAAGGGAGGAACTGAACCGCCGGCAAAGAAGATGGGCGTAGTCAAGGGCGGGGAGGGGATAGGCGGTGCTGAGCCGTGCGGACTTGAGCGGAAGCTGGCAACTGCGGCCGGTGGGTGGATTCTCGGCCAAGTGGCGCGAGGCACCGTGGGATGGGGAAGGATGGCTGGTCCAGGATCTCCCGGCGCACTGGCAGGAACATCCCGCGCTCTCGGGCTACACCGGCCCAGTTGTCTACCGCCGCCGCTTCGCCTGTCAACCCGAGACCGGCCGACGGTACTTCCTACGGCTGAACGGCGTCTTCTACCGCTGTGCGGTCTATCTCAACGGCCGGTTGCTCGGCCGTCAGGAAGGTTACTTCGTCCCGGCCGAGTTCGAAGTCACGTCCTTGCTGGAAGCCGAGAATCTGCTCGTGCTGGAGGTGGAGTGCCCCGAGGAAAGGGAGAAGCTTGGCAAGCGCCTCATCACGGGCATCTTTTCCCACTGGGACCACCTGGATCCTGAGATCGGGCCGGGCGGAGTGTGGCTGCCGGTCGAACTCATCTCCACGGGACCGGCTAGGGTAGCCTGGATGGGGGTGGAGACCCGGAGCTTCGATGGGCGTTCCGCCAAGGTGGGGGTTTCGCTCGACGTGGAGGCAGCCGGGGAAACCGACCCGCTCGTGGTGCTCACCTTCACCCCGGCCAACTTCGCCGGGAAGGGCCAGAGCTTCAAGTTCCGGGCTCGACTGACACCCGGGCGAAACCGGCTGGCCTACCAGTGCGAGATCGAACAATACCGCCTCTGGTGGACGCACGACCTGGGGGAACCGAACCTCTACCACGTCGAGGCCAGGCTCCTCGACCGGGACGGCGCCTGCCTCGACGCGCTGTCCATCCGCACCGGCCTGCGCACCCTGGCTCTGCGCAACTGGATTTTCTACCTGAACAACGAGCGCCTCTTCATCAAGGGGAACAACTACCCGCCGCCCGAGGCGCGGCTCGCCCGAGTGACCCGGGAGCGGGTGGCGGGCGACCTGGCCTTGGCCATTGGGGCGCACCTGAACATGCTCCGGATCCACGCTCACGTGGATCACCCGGTGCTCTACGAGATGGCGGACGAACGGGGGATCCTGCTCTGGCAGGACTTCCCTCTCCAGTGGCTCTACGCCCGGGAGGTGCTGCCCGAGGCGAAGCGGCAGGTGAAGGAGATGATCCGCCTCCTCTACAACCACCCTTCGATTGCCCTCTGGTGCATGCATAACGAGCCGGTCTACATGGTTGACACCAAGGACGAGAGTCTCGGCCGGGCACTCAAGACGGACTTCAGCGTTTTTGTCTTCAGTTGGAACCGGGATGTGATGGACCGCCAGTTGGTGAAGGAGGCTCGCAGGGAGGACGCCACCCGGCCAATTCTTCGGGCGTCAGGCGAGATCGCCCTTCTCCACCGGGGCGGGGATACCCACTGGTACTTCGGCTGGTACATGACCCACGGCCGGCTCCGCCTCTTCGATCTGGTTTGCCGCTTTGCCCGGCGGAATATCCGCTTCGTCTCCGAGTTTGGGGCGCAGAGCTTTCCAAACCGCGAAAGCGCCGTCAAGTTCATGGCTTCCGACCTCACCGCCCTCGACTGGGAGAGGCTCAAGCGACGCCATGCGGCCCAGCCTGAGATCATGCGCTTCTGGCTGGACATCGACGCCTGCCGGGACCTCGACACCCTCATCGCCCTGACCCAGTGGTACCAGATGCGCCTCAACCAGTTCTACATCGACCGCCTCCGCTTCCATAAATACCGGCCGACCGGGGGGATGCTCGCTTTCAGCTTTGCCGACCCGAACCTCGCCGTCTCCTGGTCGGTCATCGATTACTGGCGGTTGGCGAAGGCTTCCTACTACGGCCTCGCCCGCGCCTACCACCCGGAGTACGTCTTCACGTTGCTGGACAAGGAATCATACCGGCCGGGTGAGAAGGTGCGCGTCCCGGTTTACCTCACGAGCGACTCGCCGAAGAGCTACCCAAAGGTGGAGGTGCGGGCGAGGGTCACGGGTCCTGCAGGGGAAAAGCTGGCGGAGGGTCTCTTCGAGAGCCGCCTGCCCGCCGACGCCCGGGCCTTTTCCGTGGGGGCGGTGGACTTCATGCCCCGGATACCGGGGAAGTACCGGGTTACGCTGGACCTGGAGTACGGGGCGCAGACCTTCCGCAACGCCTACGAGGTCTTCGTCTCCGAACGCCCGCCCGCCCGGTGGGGGCCGGAGGTCCTCTCCTGAGGCCTCGCCTTAAGATACTCTGAGAAGGCGCCAGCTTTCGGGGGATACTCTCTCCCGAGGAGCGTGGCGCGCCGATGCTTCGGGGCATCGTCAGGGGACTCAGGCGACTGTTACCCTCCGAGCGCACGGGGAGGGGCATGAACGCACCCGAACCGCCCGTGAGCCAAGCGGAGTTGACGGGAACCCCACTGAGCCACAGCCTGGCCGCGAACCTCGCTGACCTCCAGACCATTCTCGGCCACCCCGACGATCTCGTCATCCGGGAATTCCTGATCGCCAACCGGTTTCGGGCGGCGTTCGTCGGGATAGACGGCCTCGTCGATCGCGACCAGGTTCATGCCTACGTCATGCGGGCCTTGATGGTAGAGGTCGTCGGGACCGATTTGGCTCGTCAGCTCACACCGGCCAACGTGATGACCAAGCTGTACGAGTCCATCATCTCGGTCGGTGAAGTCTCTCCGCCGGTCAGGAGCCTGGAAGAGGTCACCGACGCCGTCCTGTTCGGCCGCCTGGCGCTCCTCGTGGAGGGCCACGACCGGGCCTTCGACATCGACTTGCGCGGGTGGGAGAAGCGGGCGATCGAGGAACCCCCGACCGAGAGCGTCATCCGCGGGCCGCGCGAGGGCTTCGTGGAGCACCTGCGCACCAATACCGCCCAGATCCGCCGCAGGATCAAGAGTCCGAACCTCCGCTTCGAGGCGTTCACGCTCGGGCGGATCACCCAGACCCGGGTCGTCTTGAGCTACCTCAAGGGGACGGCCAACGACGCCATCGTGGAGGAGGCGAGGCGCCGCATCTCCCGGATCGACCTGGACGGGATCCTGGAGAGCGGGTACGTCGAGGAGTTCATCGAGGATAGCCCCTTCTCGCCTTTCCCGACTCTCCTCGCCACCGAGCGGCCGGACGCCGTCGCCGCCGCGCTCCTCGAAGGGCGCCTTGCCATCTTCACCGAGGGGACTCCCTTTGTGTTGGTGGCGCCTGCCCTCTTCCCGGACTTCCTGAGTTCCCCCGAGGACTATTACCAGAAAGTTCAGGTCGTCGTTCTGGTGCGCACCATCCGGACTCTGGCGGCCTTCTTCACGATGACCCTGCCCAGTATCTACGTGGCGCTTACCACTTATCACCAAGAGATGCTTCCTACACCTCTGGCGCTCAGCATCGCCGCCGGCCGCGAGGGAACGCCGTTTCCGGCCATCTTCGAGGCCTTCGGCATGCAGTTGATCTTCGAAGTGCTGCGTGAAGCGGGGACGCGGTTGCCGCGCCAGCTTGGCCAGGCCGTCAGCATCGTAGGGGCGCTGGTCATCGGCCAAGCTGCTGTGGCGGCGGGACTGGTGAGCCCCCTCATGGTCATCATCGTCGCCTTGACGGGGATTGGCTCTTTCGTCATACCTCACAGTGCGATGGTCCTGGCGCTCCGGATCCTGTCTTTTCCCATGTTGCTTATGGCAGGACTCTTCGGTTTTGCCGGGATTACCTTCTTCCTGCTGCTACTCCTGGCTCACCTGGCGAGCCAGCGCTCCTTCGGGGTTCCGTATCTCACCCCGTTTGCCCCGAGCGTGGTGCCTGACCTGAAGGACTCGTTCACCCGCCTGCACTGGTGGTGGATGGACACGCGACCCTGGTACATCGCCCAGCGCAACCTCCGGCGGCAGGGTGGGCGGCAAAAGCCGCGACCGCCCGAAAAGGCGCAGGGGGGGCCGAGAGATCCGAGTATGAGGAGAGAGGGCCAGTGAATCCGGTCGAAGGCGGCCAGATCTCTGCCCGCCAGGCTACTCTGCTCACGATCACTGTGCTCGTCGCCACCGTGATCATCTTTGTCCCGTCACTCACCGTGACGATCGCCGGGCAGGACGCCTGGATGGTTCCCTTCGCCGCCACCCTCGTCGCGTTCGGAATCACTGTTCTGGTCGTCGCCCTGGAGCGGCGCCACCCGGGGCAGAGCCTCGTTCAGATCACCGAAACGGTTTTGGGCAGGGTTCTTGGCAAGGCGCTGTCCGCACTCTTCGTTTTTTGGCTCATGCACACCAACGCCATCGTGCTCCGTGAAGTGGGCGACTTCATCACCACAAACTTCCTGGAAGAGACCCCGGTCGTGGTCTTGGAGGGGTCAATCGCCCTGATTGCAGCGGTCATCGTGGTTCTCGGCCTGGAAGTGATCGCTCGGATGAACGAGGTGATCCTGCCCCTCATGACGGTCATGCTCGCCACCGTCATCCTGCTGCTCGTGAAGGACTTCGAACCGGAGCGGCTGGCGCCTGTGCTGGAACACGGCGTCCTGCCCGTCCTCCGGGCGTCGGCTACGCCCTCGGCGTTCTGGGGCGAGGTCGTGGTGCTCGGGATGATTCTCCCGTTTCTCGAGCGAAAGGACCAGGCCCTCCGCGTGGGCCTCTGGGGCTCGTTCGTAGCTCTCTTGCTCATCGTCACCGTGATTACGAGCATGATCATGTTGTTCGGAGCGGAGGAGACGGAGCGGATCATCAGCTTCATTGAACTGTCGCGCAACGTCCGACTGGGGCCCTTCGTGGAACGGATCGAAGCCATTCCCATTGCCATTTGGCTCACGGGACTGGTCATCAAGGTCGCCTTCTTCCTCTACGTCGCTGTCCTGGCGTTGGCCCAGTGGGCCGGGTTGTCCGACTACCGCCCGCTCGCTTTTCCGGTCATGGCCGTGACCAGTGTCCTCGCGTCGGGGCTCGTTGACAGCGTGGTCGAACTCCTGGACTTCCTGGCGAGGTTCTGGGGTCCTTACGGGCTGACCATCGAGTTCGGCTTTCCGGCGCTTTTGCTCCTGGCGAGCCTGATCCGGGGGGCGCTGGCCCGGAGGAAAGACCGGTCCGCAGAGGGGGGCCAAACGACATGACGGCTCGGGTGCGGCTGTTCCGCCTTCTCTGGGCTGCCGCCCTGTCAGCCGTCCTGGCGACGGCAGGCGGTTGCTGGGACGCGCGTGAGATAGAAACGCTTGGCTTCGTCATGGCCCTCGGCATCGACCAGGCGCCCAACCGAGGCAAGTTCACCGTCACGGCCGCCATCGCATTACCGAAACAGCTCCAAACTGGAGGTGGTGCGGGACAAGGGACGGGAGGCGGCTCAGGCAGAGGGGAAGAGCCACCTCGGTGGATTGTCACCGGCACGGGCGACACCATCTTCGAGGCCATTCGGTCCCTGCATGAAAGCAGTCCCCGGCGGATCTTCCTCGGTCACACGCAGCTCTTCATTATCGGGGAGGACCTGTGCCGCCAGGGTGTTGGGCCGGTGGAGGAGTTCTTCAACCGGGAGAAGGACGTCCGCCGCACCGTCGGTCTCCTCGCCGCTGAAGGCCCGGCCCAGCCGATCATCGAAGCCGCGCCGCGACTGGAACGCGTCCTTTCCCTCACCTACACGGGGATAGAAAGATGGAACCCTGTTTCGTCGACGGCGCATGTGGTGCCTTTGCGCGAGCAGTTGTACGAAAAGGCTGCGGAGGGGCAGGAGCTGGCCAGCGGACGCATCCTCCTGACCAGTGCGAAACAGGCGCCGAAGCCAAGCAAGTCCACCATGCCCACAGAGTTCCCGGGAGTCGGGGCGGCGGAAGCGGCCGAGGGCCAGCAGGGTCAGCAGGGTGAGCAGGGCCGGCAGGGCCAGACCGGGACCGCTTCTCCCGCCGAGGAGGCCCAGAAGAAGCCGGAGATCCTCATCGCCGGCATGGCGGCGTTCAAGGGCGACAGGCTGGTTGGGTGGCTCAACCGCCAGGAGACCCGCGGCTACCTCTTCATCCGCAACCGGCCGGTGAGAGGGAGCATCGTCATCACGGCTGGAACGGATAAGCCGGTCAAGGTGGCGCTGGAGTCGAAGGCTTCCCGGACCACGACCAAGGTAGTCATGCGGCGCGGCCGCCCCGAGATTCAACTGAAGGTTCGCTGGAACGGGAACATCGCGGAAGTGATGGGGAGCCTCGACGTCACCCGGCAAGAAGTGATGGAACAGATTCAGAGGCGGGCGGCCACCGCGATCAGGAGCGACATGTTGGCGGCCCTGAAGAGGGCGCAGAAGGAGTTGAAGACGGACATCTTCGGCTTCGGCGCCAAGGTCAGGCGAGCCCACCCGCGCGAATGGGCGCGGCTGAAGAAGGATTGGGACACGCTCTACCCAGAGGTGGAAGTGGCCATTCAGGTGGAGGCCAAGGTGCGGCGGGTGGGCGTGGTCACGAAGCCGTTGAGACCGAGATAGACGGGGGAGGCGAAGCGATGATCGGCGTGGCAATCACCTTCGGGCTGATGGCCGTTTCGGAAGTGCCCGGCTTGATCCGGAGCAGGCTCTGGGGCGAGCTGGCGGTCTTCTCGTTCTTCTGGCTCTGGGGCTTGGCGATGGCGCTGGTGTTGGCCGCCGGAGGGCAGATTCCCAACCCCAATCAGGCCGTGGAGGCCGCCGTGACCGGCGTCGGGAGATTGCTCCAAGGGTTGATGAGGTAGGCCCCATCAACGCCGCCGCCGGCAAGGTCCTCGGCACGCTCGGGGCGGCCCTCACCTCCTTCCTGGTTGGGGCCGGGGCGACCGGGGTCGCCATCGCCTTCGTGGGGCGCGCAAACCTCAGCCGCCTGGGTTCTCTCCCGCCCCAGTACTGGCTCGGTGGTTTCCTCAGCTTCGTCATCGTCTTCGGGATGATCGTCTCGGTGCCCCGGGTGGGCCTCGCCACCGCCTCCACCGCGCTGGTCGTCGCGCAGATCGTCACCGCCGCGGCCTTTCCGGGGTGAGCCCGGCGCCCGGGGTGCCCTCCGTCCAGCGCCATTCGGAGAGGACCGCGTAGGCCCGCGGGACGAACCCCTCGGCGAATTCCTCGGGGTAGTGCAGAATGAGGTGGAAAAAGCGCCGGCCGTGGCGGCCCAAGGCCATCTCACCGCGGTAGACCTCGCCCCGCCAGCCTTTCCGCTGGAAGGTGGTTTCCGCCAGCGACCAGGCGAAGGTGCAGGGTACGTCGGTCCGCCGGCCGACCGGGGTGAACCCGAGGGCCGCCGGGAGGCTGCCGAACAGGGCCCGGGCCTGGTCCTCTCGGGTGCCTTCCGGGTAGAAAAAGACCTGCAGGTAGGCGAGGTCAGTCCGCCGGCCGGCGAAGTTGGCGACGAACCGGACGCTCCGCCCCCCGTCCGCGACGACTTCCTCGGCGAACAGGTCCTGGGGGACATAGGTGGTGAAGGGGAAACCCTCAGGGGCGAAGAGGACGAAACGGAACTTCTCCGGGTAACCCTCCAGCATGATGGTCCCCGCCTTTTCCGGCGGCCGGCGGGCAGGGGCGGCGGGCTTCTCCCCGCGGCCCATGAGCCCCCGCACCAGGAACAACGCCAGGAGTGCGCCGGCCAACAGCAACAGTACGGCTGTCCCGCGCAGGCGGCCGGCCATGGCTCTTCCCTCCGCTCAAACCCGCGCCCCGGCGAGCACGGGCAGGCCCAGCGCCTCCCGCTTTCGGTTGATGTGCGCCTCGAGTCCGTCGGCGGCCGCTTGGGGGTCGTCGCCGAGGGCGACCTTGCCGCCGGTAAGGTTCTCCAGCCCCTTCGTCAAGAGCTCCACCAGTCTCGGCCCGCCGGTGACCGGCGGGGTGGGGGAGAGGTGGGTGTAAAGACCGAAGGCGAGGGCGAAGAGGCCGTCGATGGTCGCCTTCTGCTCCAGGTATTGCGGCGCCGTTACCGCCACTGGAAGATCCTTGGTGTCGAGGCCCAGGTGGTTGGCGAGGGCCGTCACGAGCATCGCAATGCGCCCCGTGTCGGTGCAGGTGCCGAAGCTGAGCACCGGCGGGATGCCGAGGGCCGAGCAGACTTCCCGCAGCCCGGGACCCGCCTCCCGGAGGGCGTCAAGGCTGCAGAGCCCGGCCACTTCCAGCGCGTGGTTGCCGCAGCCGCCTGAGACGACGAGAATGTCCCGCCGGATGAGTTCCCGGGCCAGGCCAACCGTCATGTAGTCGTGCGGGCCGGCGGAGAGGGTCGTGCAGTTGACGAGGGCCACGACCCCTCTGAGCTTGCCCGCCTTCATCACGTCCACCAGCGCGTTCACGTCGTTGTTCAGCGCCTTGAGCACCGCCTCTACGGAAAAACCGGCGATGGCCTTCTGTATCCGCTGGGGCACCCGCACCGGGACCTTGCCATGGCGGGCGCGGAAGTTGTCGATGCCCCAGGAGATGAGCTGTTGGGCGATGCCGGCCACTTCCGGAGGCTTGTAATCCAGGTTCCTGTCCACTCCGGGGATCCGGACCAGATCGTTCACGCTGACGAGCGTGCATCGGTACTTCACCTCGTAGGGTTTGAGCCACGGCGGCGAGCAGTTCTCGTCCATGGCGAAGACGTCCACGGTCCCGGTGGCGAGGAGGGGCTCGATGGTGAGCCAGTTGCCGGTCAGCCCGACGAACACGTCGTCCACCGGGAACCTCTGGAGTACCTCCTGCCCGCTTTCGATGGAGGCGACCACGTGGATCCCCTTGGCCCCCGCCTGTCGCGCCCGTTCCTGCGCCCGCGGGTCTTTCGCCGCAAGGATGGTGGCGATGCCGACCCAGGGCTCGTGGCCGTTGAAGACGATGTTGACGTAGTCAGGATCCATGATCCCCAGGTCGGTGTTCACCTCGTGCGGCATCGGGGTGCCGAAGAGGATGTCCTGCACCATCTCGAGGGGTATCTGCGCTCCGTAAATGCAGGCGATGCCGAGCCGGAGGGCCTTGCGGGCGAGGGAGAAGTAGTCGCCGTCCACGTTGGTGAGGCAGGATGCGGTGGCGTCCTTGATCTCGTGCAGCACACCGGCTGGGGAGAGGGCGAGGTTCTTCCAGACCTGCTTCCGCTTGACCGGGGCAAAGGCCTCCACGAGCTTCGACGGCTCGTCGTAGTCCCGGGAGAGTTCCGCGATCAGAAAATCGGCGAGCCGCCAGGCCACGTCCTCTGGCTGCCCGGAGGTATCGAGACCGAGTTGGCCGGCAAACCAGGTGAGCTTACCTGTGTCTGTGAGCCGGAACGGGGTCTTGCCCTGGACGGTCGACTTGAGGGTGCGGAAGGCCTCGTAGGCGTGGTGGGCGTAGGTCGCTGTCCCCATGACGTTGCGCAGCAGCATGTCCCGCATCGCCATGGCGTCGGGGTCGATCCCGCAGACGCCGAGGGTGGCGCCGGCCTTCTCGGAGATCCGGCAGGGGCCGTTGGTGCAGAGCTGGCAGCTCACCCCTCGGGTGCAGAAGTCGCACCGGATCTTCTCCTGGGGATCGAACCGGTCGAAGACGTTGGAGAGGCCGTCGGCGTGGAGGTGTTCATACATCTCCTGCACCGAGTCGTGGACGCTGACCCGCCCATCGAGCTGAGCGCGGATCCGCTGGGCCATCGTACTCCTCCTCCTGATCGGATTTTCCCGGAATCATTCCTAGTCTTGCCCTGCACCGGCCGATTGTTTCACAGGGCAGAATCTCGGCTTGACGAAGGCGCGACCGGGGCGGTAAAATAAAAACGCTTTCGGGCCTGTGGCTCAGTTGGGAGAGCGCCGCGTTCGCATCGCGGAGGTCAGGGGTTCGAATCCCCTCAGGTCCACCAGTATTGGCGCTCGCAGGGCGCAAAGCCCTGCGGGCTCTTTTCCCCACCAGGGAGGGAGGATGTGCAGATGAAGCACGTGGTGACCATTACGATCGGCAACCAGCCCAAGGCGGGCAGCGGCTGCGGGGAGTGCCAGAGCTCCTGTCAGTCGGCCTGCAAAACCTCCTGTACCGTCGGGAACCAGGCGTGCGAGAAGAAGTGAGGCCACCAAGCAAGCTGGACTCAACCGGGACTTGACCGGCAACCGTCAGGTCCCTTTTTCATGTCGGAGGAACCATGACGCTTTCTGCCCTAGCCCCCCAAATTCACCTTTTTGCGGTCAACGGGCGGGGGTACGCCCTGGACGTCAACCGCGGGGCACTCCACGCCCTGGACGAGGCAGCCTTTGCTCTCCTTGGGCGGGAGGAAGTCCAGCGGGCGTTGGCCTCTGGGTCGGCAGGCCCACCCGCACGGCTTACCCCCGCCGAGCAGGAGGCCTGGGGCGAGCTGACCTCGCTGGTCCGACAGGGAATGCTCTACTCGCCTCTGACCGCCCGCTCGGACGCTCCGACGGCGTCGCCGTCCTTGAAGGCGCTCTGCCTCCACGTGGCCCACGACTGCAACCTGCGCTGCGCCTACTGCTTTGCCGAGAAAGGCGGCTTCGGCGGGGAACGGGGGCTTATGTCCGCCGAGGTGGGCCGGCGGGCCATTGACTTCTTGATCAGCCGGAGCGGTCGCCGGCGGAAGCTGGCGCTCGATTTCTTCGGGGGAGAGCCCCTGCTCAACTTCGAGGTGGTCAAGGAACTGATCGCCTATGCCAGGAGCCGGGGGGAGGAGGCAGGGAAGGAGTTCGCCTTCACTCTTACCACCAACGGCCTGGCGCTGTCCGGCGAAGTCCTGGAATACCTCGCCGCATCAGACCTGAACGTCGTCCTGTCGCTCGATGGGCGGCCGGAGGTGCACGACCGCTGGCGGAGCCGGCCCGGGGGCGGGGGGTCCCACGCCGCGGTGCTGGCCAACTGTCGGGCCTTCGTGGCCCGTCGGGGCGGCGCCAACTACTACGTCCGAGGCACCTTCACCGCACAGAACCTGGATTTTTCTGCCGATGTCGAGTACCTCCTCCAAGCCGGTTTCCGAAGCCTGTCTTTGGAGCCGGTGGTGGCCACGGAGGGGGAGTGGGCGCTGACGGAAGCAGACCTGCCGCGGCTTTGCGCTGAGTACGAGCGGCTGGCCGAACTGTACCTCGCCGAACACCGCGCCGGCCGCCCCTTCACCTTCTACCACTTCAACTTGGCCCTCTTCGACGCCCCCTGCCTTGCCCGGCGCCTCTCCGGCTGCGGGGCGGGCCGCGAGTACCTGGCAGTCACTCCTTCCGGCGACCTCTATCCTTGTCACCAGTTCGTCGGCCGCGAGGGATTTCGGATGGGCGACGCCTTCTCCGGGGAACTCGACCCGCGCCTGACGGAGCGCTTCCGGTTGGCCAACGTCCTGGCCAAGCCGGTCTGTCGGGAATGCTGGGCTCGCTTCCACTGCAGCGGCGGGTGCCACGCCAACGCCCATCTTTTCACCGGCACCCTTGAGCAACCGTACGCCCTCGGCTGCGCGTTGCAGAAGAAGCGGATCGAGTGCGCCCTGGCGGTCCAGGCGGAACTGGCGTTGGACCGCTTCCAGCGGCAGGACCAGGCGGGGTAGGGGGTGGCGGGGTGGCTGAGCTGACCGGGACGGTCGAGCGCCTCACCTTCAACAACCCCGATACGCAGTATGTTGTCCTGCGCCTCCGCCTGGAGGGCGGGGGGCAGGCGACGGTGGTCGGGTGCTTTCCTCCGCCGGCCATCGGGGAAGAGGCCTCTTTCACCGGCGAGTGGGTGAGCCATCCCACCTATGGGCGGCAGTTCCGCGCCGCCTACTACGAACTGAAGCGCCCTTCCACCCTGGCCGGGATCGAACGCTACCTGGCCAGCGGTGTCATCAAAGGGATCGGCCCAGCGATGGCTGCCCGCCTTGTCGAGCATTTTGGCTTGGCGACCCTGGAGGTCATGGAGAAGGAACCGCACCGGCTCCGGGAGGTTCCCGGCATCGGGCCCGCCAAGGCGGAGGCGATCCGGCAGGCCTTAACCAGGCAGGCCGGGGTTCGAGAGGTCATGGTCTTTCTGCAGGGGCACGGGATTGGCCCGTTGACCGCCGCCCGCATCTACCGGACGTACGGGGCGGAGGCCGTCCGTTTCCTTCGGGAAAACCCCTACCGGCTGGCGGAAGAAGTCTTCGGGGTCGGCTTCAAGACGGCCGACCGCCTCGCCCGCTCCCTCGGCCTCCCCTCCGACGCTCCGGCCCGGGTCGAGGCCGGCTTGGTCTACTTGCTGCGCCAATGCGCCGGGGAGGGGCACCTGTACTTCCCGCTTCACCAACTGGTGCGGGAAGGCGCCGCCCTACTGGCCGTCGAACCGGAGCGGGTGCTGGCAGGGGTGGAGGCGGCAGCCGGGCGCGGTCTGGTGGTTCGGGAGCCTCTCGGCCGCCCGGAGGAGGGGGAGGAGCCGCCCGAATTCCCACCCGAAGGGGTTTACCTGTCCCAGTTCTACCATGCGGAACGGGAGGTGGCTGCCCGCCTGCTGGCCCTGGCTCGGTTTCCGTTGCCGTCGTTGTTCCTCGGCTCGACGACCCTAGCCGAGGCGACCGCCGAAGGTGACCTGCGCCTAGCCCGGGAACAGCAGACGGCCCTGGAGATGGCCCTGGAGAGCGGGGTGTTGGTCCTCACCGGCGGTCCCGGAACCGGCAAGACGACCATCCTCCGGCAGCTCATCCGCCTCTTCGGAACGGCCGGCGTGTCCGTCCTGCTGGCTGCCCCCACCGGCCGTGCGGCCAAGCGTCTTTCCGAGGCGACGGGGGAGGAGGCGAAGACCGTCCACCGGCTGCTCGAGTACACCTACGCCGAGGGGCAAGGGATGCGGTTCCAACGCAATTTGGACCGGCCGCTGGAGGCGGGGGCGGTGGTGGTCGACGAGGCTTCGATGCTCGATCTGCCCCTGGCCTATCACCTCCTGCGGGCCATCCGTCCGGGGACCCGCCTGATCTTGGTGGGGGATGTGGACCAATTGCCGGCGGTCGGCCCGGGAAACGTCTTGCGGGACCTGATCGAATCGGGGGTCGTCCCGACCGTCCGGTTGACCCAGGTCTTCCGCCAGGCCGCCCAGAGCCTCATCGTGACGAACGCCCACCGGATCAACGCCGGGCGGTACCCTGAGCTCCCGCAGGGCGAGGGGGAGTTCGTCCACGTTCCGGCGGGCAACCCGGATGAGGCAACCGCTGCCGTCGTGGAACTAGTGGCCAGTCGGCTGCCGGCCGCCTACGGCTTTGATCCGGTCGACGACATCCAGGTGCTGGCGCCGATGCGCCGGGGGGAAAGCGGCGTGGACAACCTGAACCGCCTCCTCCAAGAGGCGTTGAATCCGCCCCGGCCCGGCCTGGCCGAGCTTCGGCTCGGCCCTGAGACGGTCTTTCGGCTGGGGGACAAGGTCATGCAGATCCGGAACAACTACCAGAAGGGCGTCTTCAACGGCGACATCGGGCGAATCATCGATCTCGACCCTGAGGAGGGCGCCCTGCTCGTGGAGTTCGCCGGAGTGGCCGAGGGTCCGGTTCCGTACGACCGTCCTGAACTTGATGAGCTGGTTCTCTCCTACGCCATCACGGTTCACAAAGCGCAGGGGAGCGAGTACCCGGCGGTCGTCCTCCCCCTGCTAACCCAGCACTACCTGATGCTCCAGCGCAACCTCCTCTACACCGCCATCACCCGGGCCCGCCGGCAGGTCACGCTGGTCGGCAGTTCGAAGGCAATCGCCATGGCGGTCCGCAACAACCGGCGCGAGCGTCGGTACACCCGGCTAGCCGAGCGACTCCGCCAGGGCGACACCGGTTCGCCGGTCCGGCCGTCCGATCTGCTTAGGGTGTGAGTCCGGCCAGGCCTCTCCGTCATACCCTGCTACGTGGGAGGTGGGTGTGATGCCGAAGGAGGTCCTGGTCATCGGCTATCCGCCGGCCGGGACGGGGTGAGGGGGCGGAGACGGCTGCCGTCCGTGGGACGCAGAAGAGTGGGTCCGGCAAGGCGTGGAGAAGGTGAACGCCATTCTGGCCGAGCGGTTCGGGGACGAGGTGCGGGTTCGCTTCCTCAAAGCCGACGCGCCGGAGTTGGCTGAGACCCAGCCAGAGATCCGGGAGCGCCTTGCCGATCCGGCAGTCCGCCTGCCACTCGTGGTGGCGGACGGGCGGGTTATCATGGAAGGATCCTTTGCGGCCGGCGCGATCATGCGGTACCTCACCGATGGACATATTCCAAAGACCCCTGAAAGGCATAAGGTAAGCGGGGTTCCCCCGCAGGAAGGGGAGCCGACTTAGCCTGAAAGGGGTGTCTCGTAGTGCGTCGAGTGGTGGTGGCGGCGGTTGTGGCGGCGTTCCTCCTCGGCTTGGTTGCGGCCGGGGAGGCAGCGTCGCGCACGAAGGTCAAGCTGTCAGAGACGGTTCGGTCAGTGGCGTATTACCCCATGTATGTGGCCTTTACCCAAGGGTTTTTCGACCAAGAGGGTCTGGAGATCGACTTTTCGACAGCCTGGGGGGGCGACAAGTGCGCCGCAGCACTCTTCTCCGGACAGGTTGATCTCAACCTCATGGGACCCGAGGCGGCCGTTTACATCTACAACCAGGGCGCCTCTGACTACCTCGTCTTGTTTGGCGAGTTGACGGCGAAGGACGGCCAGTTTCTGGTCTCGAAAGAGCCCCAGCCAAACTTCAAGTGGACCGACGTAAAGGGTAAGACCATTATTGGGATGCGGCCGGGGAGCATGCCCCAGTTGTGCGACGAGGCGGCCGTTCGCAACGCCGGCCTCGATCCAAAAAAAGATGTGAAAATCATCACCAACATCACCTATACCGCCTTGGCGGGGGCGTTTGCTTCAGGGATGGCCGACTACGCAGCGTTGTTCGAACCCCAGGCGTCCATGGCCGAGAAAGAGGGGTTTGGCTACGTCGTGGCCTCGATTGGTGAGGCGGTGGGGCCTACGGCCTACACCGGGTTCCACGCCCGCAAGTCATTCATCAAGGCCCACCCGGAGATCGTGCAGCGTTTCATCAACGCCATCTACCGGGGAATGCTTTGGTGCCAGAACCACACCCCGGAGGAGATCGTGAAGGCCATCGAGCGTTTCTTCCCCGAAGCGGACAAAGACGTGCTGCTGCGAGCCATCAAGCGATACATCAAGATCGGCGGGATTCAAAAGAACCCGATCGTGACCCGGGAGAGCTTCACCCGGCTGCAGGATTTGGTGGCGGCGGGCGGAGAGCTGTCCAAACGGGTGCCCTTCGAGGCGATGGTCGACAACCGCTTCGCCGAGCGGGCCGTGGCGACGATCAAGGAGCCGTAGGTAAGGAGCGGGTGAGCGCATGAGAAGCGATGGCGGCTCGGCTGCACGTCTGGAACTGCTCGACGTCGGCCTTACTTACCACACCTTGCGCGGCGAGACCGAGGCCTTGCGTGATCTGAACCTCGCCGTCGAGGCAGAGGAGTTTGTCAGCATCGTCGGGCCCTCCGGATGCGGCAAGAGTACGCTGCTCTCCCTGGTGGCGGGGCTCATCCGCCCCACCACCGGGGAGGTACGGATCGATGGCGAACCGGTCACGCGTCCCACCGCCAAGGTCGGGTATATGCTCCAGCATGACCACTTGTTCGAATGGCGTTCGATCCTCGATAACGCCCTGCTGGGGCTCGAGGTCATGGGTCGGCGCGACGCGGCGGCCGTCCGCAAAGTCAAGGACATGCTGGAGCGATACGGGCTCGGCGGTTTCGAGCATTATCACCCGAGACAACTCTCCGGCGGGATGCGGCAACGGGTGGCGCTGGTCAGGACCTTGGCCGTCGACCCGGAGATCCTCCTGCTCGATGAGCCGTTCGCGGCCCTCGATTACCAGACGCGCTTGGCTTTGGAGGACGAGATCGGGCGCATTCTGCGGGAAGAACGCAAGACAGTGATCCTGGTGACCCACGACATCTCCGAGGCGATCGCCATGTCGGATCGGGTCGTCGTCCTTTCGCACCGCCCCGGGACTGTCCTGGCTGAGCACCGGATCGACCTCGGCTTGACGGATCACTCAGCCATGTCGGCCCGCAATGATTCACCCGCCTTCCGTACCTACTTCTCAGCGATCTGGAAGGAGCTGGACGTGCATGCCTGACGGACGAGGAGATGGCCTCCCCGACAAAGCTTTGACTGAGCAGTACCTGGCGGACTCCCCGCTGTCCCTAGGCTTGGCGCTGGAGTCCTCACGCCAAGCGGCGGACGTCTCGGAAGGCCACCGGCGATACCTGGACCGGCTGCGACGGCGGCAGCGTCTGGTCTCCCTCGCCCGGCTGGTAATCTTGGTCTTGTTCTTGACCTGGTGGGAGGTTGCTGCCCGCGCCCAGTGGATCAACCCCTTCATCTTCTCCTACCCCACTCAGGTGATTGAGGTCGTCGTCCGGATGGGCGCAGACGGATCGCTCTGGCGTCACATCGCCTGGACCATCTCGGAAACGGCGATCGGCTTCACCGCCGGGACTTTTCTGGGCACTCTCATTGCCATCGCCCTGTGGTGGTCTGGAACGTTTGCCCGCATTCTTGACCCTTACCTGGTGGTGCTGAACTCCATCCCCAAGGTGGCCCTGGGGCCGATTTTCATCGTCTGGCTCGGGACCCGCATGCCGGCGATCGTGGCCATGGCGTTGGCGATTTCGGTGATCGTGACGGTCATGATGGTCTTCACGGGATTCCAGGAAGTAGATCCCGACAAGATCAAGCTCCTCCGCACCTTCGGCGCCACCCGCGGCCAAATCCTCTGGAAGGTGGTGCTGCCGGCGAGCGTCCCCACGATCGTCGCAGCGCTCAAAGTCAGCGTGGGGCAGTCGCTGGTCGGCGTGATCATGGGGGAGTTTTTGGTCAGCCAGGCAGGCCTGGGGTACCTTATCGTCTACGGCGGTCAGATGTGGAAGATGTCGCTGATCATGGCGTCGCTCGCCGTCCTCTGCCTCATGTCGATGGGCCTCTACTACGGTGTCTCGTGGCTCGAGCGGCGCTTTCTCGGTTGGAGGGGTTGAGGCAGGCGGCAAGAGCGGCGCAGGTGAATGGCGAAGAATAGAGAACTGACATCGTACTGAAGACTGGAACAAGGGGGATGCCTCACAGATGGAGATCGGCGAGGCGCTGCGCAAGTTCACTTACGGCGTCTACGTGATCGGTGCGCCGGGACCGAACTACCCTAACTTCATGACGGCCGCCTGGGTGGTGCGCCTTTCAGAAGAACCGCCGTTGGTCGGCGTGGCGGTGGCGAATGAGCACTACACTTGCGAGCTGCTCAATGCTGCCGGACCGGGCTGCGTCTTCGGCCTCAGCGTGCTCGGGCAGGGCCGCGGACAGGCCCTGGCCAAGGCGTGTGGAAGCGTTTCCGGCCGACAGGAGCCCAAGCTCTCCGAGGGGGACTACAAGTTCACGCGGACGGGCGCGCCGGTGCTGGTGGACTCGGTGGTGTACCTGGCTTGCCGCTTGAAGGAGTCGGTGCCGGTTGGCGATCACACGCTGTTCATCGCCGAAGCCATCTGTGCCCACGAGGGGGAAAGGTCGGCCGAGACTCCTCTGGGGCGCCGGGAAGGCAAGTACTTCTGAGAGCAGGGATGCGCGTGGATCTGCGGCAGAAGCTGGCGCGACTCTCCGGCGCACCGGGGGTCTCGGGCTTTGAGGACCCGGTTGCCGAGGTAGTGCGGCAGGAATTTGCAGCCTTGGGCGCAAGGACGACCCGGGACCGCCTGGGGAACGTCATCGGCCTGAAGCAGGGGGAGGGGGAGGGCCCCCATCCCCGGGTGCTACTCGCCGCGCATCTCGACGAGATCGGCCTGATTGTCACGGAGATCGAAGACGGAGGATTCCTTCGCTTTCTGCCGGTGGGTGGGGTGGACCCCCGGATTCTCATCGCCCAGGAGGTCATCGTCCACGGCCGGCGCCCGGTGGCGGGGCTTATCGGGGCCAAGCCGCCCCACGTACAGGAAAGCGAAGAGCAGCAGCAGGCTTATTCCTTGGACAAGTTGTACATCGACGTCGGCCTCCCGACCTCCCGGGTGCGGGAGGAGATCCGCATCGGCGACCCGGTAACCCTGGCTGGGTCATTCACTGCACTGGCCGGTGATCGGGTGGCCGGGAAGGCCTTCGACGACCGGGCGGGAGTGGTGAGTCTTCTGGTCTGCCTGGCGGAGTTGAGCCGCCGTCCCCACCTGGCTGACGTATACGCCGTAGCCACGGTGGGAGAGGAGACGGCCGGCTACCGGGGGGCCACCGGGGCTGCTTTTGCTCTGGAACCGGACGCGGCCGTGGCCGTCGACGTAGACTTCGCCGAAGAGGAGCCGGACCGCGCCCCCTCCGAGCTTGGAAAAGGGCCTGTCCTGGGGATCGGACCGCCGGTTCACCCCGGGTGGCGGAGGCACTTTGAAGCGGTAGCCAGGGAGCTTGGCCTACCGCACCAGTTCAGCGCCGAACCCAATCCGCGGGGAACCGACGCCTATGCCCTACAGGTCGCTCGCTGCGGCGTGCCGACGGTGCTCGTGGGGATTCCCCTGCGGAATATGCACACCCCTGTCGAGGTGGTCAGCCTCACGGACCTCGACGTTACCGGAAAGCTCCTGGCGGAGGCGATAGTTCGCCTTGACCGCCGCCTGGTGGAGGGATGGCAGTGCTCTTGAGCGAACTGGCGGCGGCAAACGGGGTTTCCGGGGCGGAAAGCGAGGTCCGCAACCTTCTCCGGCAGCGCCTGGCGCCCCACGTCGACGAACTGCAGACCGACGCCTTGGGCAACCTGTTCTGCCTAAAACGGGGAAGCGCCGGGTCAGTCCGCCCCAGGATCATGCTTGCCGCGCATCAGGACGAGATCGGCTTGATGATCAGCAAGATCGAGAAGAATGGGCTGCTGCGTTTCCGACCGGTGGGTTCGGTGGATCCCCGGGTTCTCCCGGGCAAGGTGGTCTTGGTCGGCCCCTGGCGAGTTCCGGGGATTATCGGCGCCAAGCCGGTTCACCTGCAACAGCCAGAGGACCGGAAAAAGCCCTACAAGACCACCGACCTCTTCATTGACCTCGGGGCGGCGGATGAAGGCCAGGCGAGGCAGTTGGTCGGGATCGGGGATCCCGTGGCTTTCGCCACCGCCCCGGGTCCCTTCGGCGAGGGGATGGCGAAGGGCAAGGCCTTCGACGATCGGGCAGGCTGCGCCGTGGTGGCGGAGGTCCTCAAGGAGCGCTACCCCTTTGACCTCTACGGGGTCTTTACCGTTCAGGAGGAGGTGGGGATGCGGGGCGCCGGCGTGGCCGCCTGGCGCCTCCAGCCTGACCTGGCTCTGACCTTCGAGGGAACGACTGCCTCAGATGTCCCTGGATCTCCCCTGCACATGCGCTCGACCGTGGTGGGGCAGGGGCCGGCCATTACCGTAATGGACGGAGCGGTAATCGTCCGCTGGCCGCTGGTGCAGCGGTTGTTGGCGGTAGCCGACCGAGAAGGGATTCCGTGCCAGTTGCGGCGGCTGAACACCGGTTTTACCGAATCCGGAAGGATTGCCGTGACCCGGACCGGGGTGCCGGCCGTCACCATTTCCGTGCCGACCCGGTACATCCACTCTCCCGTGACTGCTCTCAGCCTCACCGACCTGGAGAACGCCGTCAGGCTGACCCGGGCGTTTCTCAGCAGCATCGCCGAGGAGGGGATACCGCAGTGAAAGAACTGCTTGAACGGCTGACCGCCCTGTCCGGGGTGTCGGGCCGGGAGGACGAGGTGCGGAGGACGGTGGACGGGCTGATCCGGCCATACGTCGACGAGGTGAGGACTGACGCCCTCGGAAACCTGATCGCTCGCAAGTCCGGTCCGGGTCCCCGGCTGATGCTGGTGGCTCACCTCGATGAAATCGGCCTCGTGGTGACGGAGGTGGACGAGCACGGCTTCCTCCGCTTCTTGCCAGTGGGCGGCGTACCTCCGGCTTGGCGGTTGGTGGGGACCCGGGTGGTCTTCCCTGGCGGCGCACACGGGGTCATCGGCCAGGAGAAGGCAGAGGAGGTGAAGGACCTCCGCCCGGCCAGGCTCTTCATTGATGTCGGGGCAACCAGCGCGGACGAGGCCCGGGCGCTCACCGGGGGGATCGGCGCAATGGCCAGCTTTGCCCCTTCCTGGACGACCTGCGGCCGGCGGGTGGTTTCCAAGGCCCTGAATGACCGGGCCGGTTGCGCCCTGCTCGTCCGGTTGTTGCAGGAAGTGAAAGAGGTTCCCAACGACTTGGTCGTCGCCTTCAGCGTTCAGGGAGAGGTCGGTCAGCGGGGGGCCCGGACGGCAGCCTACGGGCTTGACCCGGCGGTGGCGGTCGCGATCGATGCCACTCCAACAGGCGATACCCCTGAACCCGAGCAGCGGACAGTCTTCCTGGGGAAGGGGCCGGCGATCAAGGTGATGGACGCAGGTCTGATCGCTCATCCGAAGGTCCGGGAGCTGCTGCTCGAGACGGCGGAGCAGGAGAGGATCCCCTACCAACGGGAGGTTCTGGCGCAAGGCCTGACCGACGCCGGAGCCATCCAGGAGCAACTCGGAGGCATTCCGAGCGGGGCGATCTCCTTGCCTTGCCGCTATGTCCACTCGACCGTGGAGATGATGGACCTGGACGACCTCGAGGGGGCGTACCGACTCCTGCGGGCTCTTGTCCTGAAGCCCTTGGCGGGACGCTTTTAGAGGGGAAAGCGCCGTGAAGGACGTTCAAAACGATTTCGACTCCCGAGGCATCGCCCTCCAAAAGGTGGGGGTAAAAGACGTTCATATCCCGCTGCTCATCCAGCAACGGGGCGGCGGGATTCAGCAGGTGCTGGGGCGCGTCCGCCTGTCGGTGGATTTGCCCCGCCAGTACAAGGGCACGCACATGAGCCGCTTCTTGGAGGTCCTGATGCGCTGGAGCACTGAGGGACTTTCCAGCCGGAAGCTCCGGGCGGTCCTTGCCGAGCTCAAGGAGAAGCTCCAGGCCGAGCGGGCGGAGATCCAGGTCCGCTTCAAGTACTTCTTGCCCAAGATCGCACCGGTCTCCGGCAGTCCCTCCGTCCTCGATTACGACTGCGAGTTCGCTGGGTTTCTCGAAGGCAGTCACTTCGACTTCCAGCTCGGCGTCGAGTTGCCGGTGACTTCGGTCTGTCCCTGCAGCCGGGAGATCTCTGCGTACGGCGCCCACAACCAACGGGCGGAGATCCGAGTTCGCTGCCGCTTCAGACCGGGTCAGTACCTGTGGATTGAGGACCTGGTGGAACTAATCGAAAAGCAGGGATCGGCGGAAGTTTACCCTCTGCTCAAACGGGAAGACGAGAAGTACGTTACCGAACACGCCTTCGACAACCCCAAGTTTGTGGAGGACATCCTCCGGGACGTCGTAGTTGCGCTCCGCCGCGAGTCCCGGGTGGTTTGGTTCGAGGCCGAGGTCGAAGCCTACGAGTCGATCCACAACCACTCCGCCTTCGGCTACCACGTTGAACGGGTGGGAGGGAGCGACCCCACAGAATAGCCAGGGAGAATGCTCGCGCATTCTCCCTGGCTATGGGCTTGTGGGGGAGGAAAAGAACTTTCCCCGTTTGCGGTAATAGTTATTCCCGCTGGGAGTCCGCCTATACGGCACTCCATTCCGAACTGGCGAGGAAATTTTTCCCGCCCGCGGAGGGCTAACCCTTGACAACGACAGCGAATCCAACCTAAAATATAGGTGAACAAGGCGAAAGACGGCCGTCACCGCCAAGGAACAAGGAGCGCAAGAAAGGGGTTCGCAAGATGGCAAGGGTCAAGGTTTACTCGACACTCACTTGCCCGTGGTGCAAGGTGGCCAAGGACTACCTTCGGTCCCGGGACATCGCGTTCGAGGACATCGACGTGGGGACGAACCGCGCGGCCGCCCAGGAAATGATCGAGGTTTCTGGCCAGTATGGCGTGCCCGTAATCACGATTGACGGCGAAGTGGTCGTTGGGTTCGACCGGGCAAAGATCGATCGCTTGTTGTCGCAATCCGCTTGATTGGGGTTGCTCCGACTCCACCCTCCGAATACCATAGATGGGCATGAGCCCAGGACATTATCAGCGGGGGTGGGGAGGATGAGCGCCTCATCTGACCGGCGCACCCAGGAGCTCTTGCGGCGCATGGAGGCTCGCCTGCAGGACTTGACGGCCGGGATCGCCCGCCACGAGGCACGGGCGGCAGAATTGCGGCAAGTCAAGGAACGGATAGAGGCGGAGAGGGAAGAGTTGGCGGCCAGGCTCTCGGCGCCCGCATCCGTTTCCTCCGGCGAGCCGCCTGCCACAGAGGAAACAGCAGTCGAGCCGGAGGGTGTCAAGCGAAACGATCGCTACGGAGTCAAGCCAGGACCGCCGCCGGAGGCGGAGGCCGTCTCGCAGACCGACGGGTTCGCGTCCGAAGAGCTTTGGACGAAGTTCCGCACCCAGCGCGGGGAGAGGAGACCAGTGGTCATCTATCCCTGGTCTCCGGCGAGGGAAGAAAAGGCGGCCTTCGGGCCGAGAGAGGTCTCGGAGTCGGTTCCGGAGTAGACGAGCGGTGTCAACCTAGCTGCTTGGCGAGAAAGTTGGCCGCGGTGTCGCACAGCTTCCGCTCCACCTCAGTCATCGTGCCTTCCTTGGAGATGAGGATCACGGCGCCCAGGACTTCCCCATCCTTGACGATGGGGGAGACGACCTGGGCGCTGGAAGAGAAGCCGTCCACCGGGATGTCGTCCCTGGGACTGGCGCTAAGGTGGCTCTGCTTCGACTCAAGGAGCCGCTCCATCTCCCCCGTAATCCGCCGGCCGAGGAGGGTTTTCTTGGGGGCGCCGTTGACGGCGATAATCTCGTCCTGGTCGGCGATTACGGCGATGTGCCCGGTCGATTCGTGCAAGGCGTCGACGTACTCCTGGGCGAAATCTCCGAGGTCTCCCATGGGGGAGTACTTCTTGAAGATGATCTCGCCCTCCCGGTCGGTGAAGATCTCCAGAGGATCGTTTTCCCGGATGCGCAGTGTGCGACGAATCTCCTTCGGAATGACCACCCGACCAAGGTCGTCGATCCGCCGGACAATGCCAGTCGCTTTCATTCCCATCTCTCCTCGGCTCTAGTCTCTCCAACCCCTTCTGGCCTATTCTAGCTAGGGTTACGTGGTTTTCCGCCGCCTTCCCGCCTTGCCAGCGGATGCCGCCGCGAAAAAGCGTTCCACCGCCGCAGCGTTCTCTGCCGCACGCAGGACCGGCGCGAAGAGGTCTCCGATCTGGCGAAGCCGGCGCGGCACCGTGTGGATGGTGAACTCCTCAGGGTTCCGGGTCAGGAGTTCCTCCCAGGTTACCGGGGTCGACACCGGTGCCCCAGGACGGGGACGGGGACTGTAGACGGCAACGATCGTCTTGTTGGCCAGGTTCTGCAAGTGATCGACGTACACGTGGCCGGCCCGGTTGCGGATGAGCCGCTCGGTCGTGACCCGGCGGGGGTTTAACTCCCGCAGGACTTGGCCGAGATAGCCGACGGCCCGACTCACTGCGGCATGGGAGTAACGGCGAGGGAGCGGCAGGTAGAGGTGGATGCCGGTTGCCCCGGAGAACTTCGGATAGGCGGTGAGGCCAAAGTCGTTCAATACCCGTCTGGCCAGGACCGCCACCTCTCGCACCTCGTCCAGGCCTACCCCGTCCGCCGGGTCCAGGTCGATCACCGCCCAGTCGGGTCGGTCCAGCCGGTCGCAACGGTGGTGGGCGGGATGGAGCTCCAGCGCTGCCTGATTGCCCAACCAGACCAGGGCTGCCACCTCGTCGGCGATGAGGTAGGAGATCGTATCCGCCTCCTCGGAAGGAACCTCGCAGCGTGGCAGCCACTCCGGGGCAGAGGGCGGCAGGTGTTTTTGGTAGAAACCCTCCCCGTGGATGCCGTCCGGGTAGCGGACCACAGTCAGCGGCCGACTGCGCAAATGGGGCAAAAGGTAAGGGGCGACGGCAAAGTAGTACCGGATCAGGTCGGCTTTCGTGATCCCGTCTTCTGGCCAGAGCAGTTTGTCGAGATTGGAGAGGGGGAAGGTGCGGGTTCCGACTTGGACCAGGCGCTTTTCGCTTCTCACGCCAGTCTTCCCCTCCCGAGCGGGATTGCCGGCAGTTGTTCGACGGTACAGGAGCGGGGGTCCCGAGCGATCAGCTCGCGGAAGACCGCATGCCGCAGTTGACCAGGAGCAGTCTGTTCAAGGTACTCCAGGCGGCAGACGAGCTGCGGCTCGACCCAATGGGTTCTTCTGGCCAGTTTCGCCGACAGCCCAGCAGCCGGGGGAGCGGCGCCAGGGAGGGAGGCCAGGCGGACGAAAAGCTCGGCTGCCTCGGTTGTGGGCAGGCTTACGCCGGCCTGCCCGGCCACCTGCAGCTTCCCGTCGAGATCGTACAGCCCCACCACGACCGAACCCAAACCGCCGTCCACCCGCTCGCGGTATCCGATGATGACGCCGAACAGAGTCTTCGGCTGTTTGAGCTTAAGCCAGTGCCGGGTCCGCTTCCCGGGCAGATAGGGGCTTTCCGCCCGCTTAGCGACGACTCCTTCCAGCCCACGGGCAAAGACCGCCTGAGCGAAGGCGATTCCTTGCTCTTCCACTGGGCGGGAGAGGACGAGTTGACCGGTCTCGGCGACCGTTTCGGCGAGCAGTGCTTGGCGCCGGTGGAGTGGATAACCCATGATGTTCTGACCTTTCCAGTAGAGCAGGTCAAAGGCAACGAAGGTGACAGGCTGGTCTCGAGCCGCGGCCCTGATGCGCTCGGTGCCGGTCAGCTGGTGGCGGATGAGCAGTCTGGCGAAATCCGGGCACCCTTGGGAGAGAAGGACGATTTCTCCGTCCAGGACGGCCGGTTGCCCCCGGACGGCCCGATGCAGGTCAGCCAGTTCCGGATAGCGGCGGGTGAGGTCGTTCAGTTGCCTGCTTTGGAGGCGGGTGGACGATTCCAGAAAGGCGAGGCAGCGGAGGCCATCCCATTTCACCTCAAACCGATAGTCAGGCGAGTCGAACGGTTTTGTGCCCAGCGAGGCGAGCATTGGGGGGATATGAGCAGGCAGCAGCGGTGCTCGGTTCACGCCCCGCCGCCCTTCCTCTTACGCCTGACCTTGGCCCCCGCCACGGTCCCCAACGGGGTTTGTTCCTTTTTGCGGGTCTTTGTCCTGGCCACGCTTTCCTGCAATGCCGTCATCAGGTCAATGACCTCAGCCGCTTCCCGGCGCCGCGGCGGAGGCGTCGCCGGCTCACCCTCCAAACGCTGCTGAATGAGCTGGCGTAGAGCTTCCTCGGCCGGGTTCGCGTATTGCTCGGGGGTAAAGGGAGCGGTCAAATGGTCCACCAGCGTTTTGGCCATCTCCACCTCCTTTTCGCCCAGCGCCTCCTCTTCTGGGAGTTCGGCCAGTCCGGCCAGCTCGGTCAGTGGCAAGACCTCGTCATGATAGTACATGGTGTTGAGAACGAGAGCCCGACCGTACACCCGCACCAGCGCCAAGGCTTCCTTGGCCCGGAGCGCCACACGGGCCAACGCTACTTTTCCGCTTGCCTCCATTGCCCGGTGAAGCAGAGCGTAAGCCCGGCCCCCGCCCACTTGGGGCTCCAGGTAGTACGCTTTTTCAAAGTAGATCGGGTCAATTTCGGCCAGTTCCACGAAATCAAGGATCTCTACGGTATGGGGAGTGGCGGAGGGCAGGGCGGCCAAGTCTTCTTCAGTTACGACGATGTACCGGCCAGGCTGGTACTCGTAACCCCGCACGATCTCCTCCTGCGCCACTGTCACCTCACACTCGGGACAGAAGCGCTGGTATTTTACGGGAGTGTGGCAGCGGGAGTGGAGGAAGGTGAAGCGGATGTCCCGGTGGCGGGTAGCTGGATAGAGCTTCACTGGGATGCTGACCAGGCCGAAGGAGATGGTTCCTTTCCAGAGAGCGTGCACCGTCTCGCCTCCTGCCGGGATCGGACATATTCTGCTCCTCCGGGGGCAAAAATACACTCCACAACCAACGCCGGAGCAGGACTCCGCACGAAACAGACGAAATATTCATATACACCCAAAAAACAATTGTTCGCTGATGCAACCTTTCCCCTGGCAAGGTGGACTCGCCGGGGGAATATACTCTAGCGACATTGGCGGAGCAGGGGTGAACTGACATGGCCGACCGGCCAGACACAGAAACCGTTCTGACCGCGGAAGGTCTGCGCAAGCTGGTCGCCGAGTTGGAGCACTTGCGCAACGTCCGCCGGGCGGAGGTGGCCAACCGCATCCGGGAGGCGCTGGAGTTTGGCGATGCCTGGGAAAACCCCGAGTATGAAGCGGCCAAGACCGAGCAAGCGTTCGTCGAAGGGCGGATCGCCGAGCTGGAGAACCTAGTCCGCAGCGCGAAGGTGATTGATGGGTCGGTCGACCCCCACGACGTGGTAGCCCTCGGGTCCTGCGTGCGGTTGCGGGACTGTGCCACCGGCGACGAATTCGAGTACTGTATCGTGGGTTCTGCCGAGGCGGATCCCTTCAAAAATCGCATCTCCAATCAGTCCCCTGTTGCCCGGGCGCTGCTCGGCCATCGGGTGGGAGAGCGCGTCCGCGCCCAGGTGCCGGCGGGGCTGGTCGAATACGAGATACTGGCGGTCCACCCGCCTGAAGCCCACTTCACCCAAGCCAACGCCGAGACCGCCTGATCGTTGGCCCCGGCGAACGCTGGCGCCAACCGAGATGCCTTGACCCAGCCTTCCGGCTGATGGTATACTTCAGGTGCTTTCCGGACGCGTCCGCGCCGGGCAGTGAGGGCGAATAGCTCAGCTGGGAGAGCACCTCCCTTACAAGGAGGGGGTCGGCGGTTCGAGCCCGTCTTCGCCCACCATATCTAGCAGGGAAAACGGGAACCCAAAGGCTCCCGTTTCTTCATCTCGGCGAATGGGCGGGAGCTGCTCTTGGCAGGATTTGCCGATGGCCTGATTGGCTTGACGCACGAGGAGCTTTGCCAGAAACTTGGGCCGCCAAAGTACATCATGAATCCCTTGTTCTGCACGAGTACGGGTCACGGCAGAAGATCAACCCCCAGCGGCCGACGTTGGGGTGGCGGGCGAGCCGGGAGAGAAGGCGAGCACGCCCTCTGAAGCCTTGGCGGTTGGACGAAGAGCATCGCTTGACAGGGTCTGGCCTGCGTGGTATGATATCACCTGCCAAGCACGCTTGGCACCAGGGCCCCGTAGCTCAGTCGGTTTAGAGCGCCTGCCTGTCACGCAGGAGGTCGACGGTTCGAGCCCGTTCGGGGTCGCCATCAATGCCAAGGTAGCTCAGTTGGTAGAGCAGGGGACTGAAAATCCCCGTGTCGACGGTTCGATTCCGCCCCTTGGCACCATTTCAAGCGGGAATAGCTCAGTGGTAGAGCGCCACCTTGCCAAGGTGGATGTCGCGGGTTCAAGTCCCGTTTCCCGCTCCAACGTTAACCGGGAATCCGCCGGTCTTCCCGGCGGGTTCTTTAGCGCATAGGATGTTGCGAGGCGGCATAGCCAAGAGGTAAGGCAGAGGTCTGCAAAACCTCCATCCCCAGTTCGATTCTGGGTGCCGCCTCCAGTTTCCAGAATCCCCCCTCAAGCGCAGGGGGGATTCTTCATTGCCGCGGATGAAAGGCCGCTCAGCGGCCGATGAACTGCTGGACGCCCATGATGCCGCCGTAGCCGTCAGACACCACGCCCACACCGATGTCGGTATACCGGGGGTCGAGGATGTTGGCTTTGTGGCCGGGGCTCGCCATGAGTTGCGCGTTGGCCCTGCTCACGTTCCGGCTCTGCACGATGTTCTCCCCGACTCCGTACATGTACTGGATCCCGAACTTCTGGGCCATGGTCGGCGGATACCCGTAAGTGGGGGAGTAGTGGCTGAAGTAGTTGTTGGTGACCATGTCCTGAGCCTTGATCCGGGCCATCCGGGAGAGTTCCAGGTTGCTGCGGAGCGCGGGGAGCCCCGCCGTCGTCCGGTTCTGGTTGGTCAGCGTGAGGAATTGCTGTTCCTGAGCGTTCAGTGTGTACCCGGTGGCCGGCGGCGTCGGAGATGGCGCGGGTGCCGGCGCGGGAGTGGGCGCGGGAGCGGGTTTCGGGGTCGGAGTCGGCTTTGGTGCGGGGGCGGGCTTTCTTGGCCACAGCCAGTTGTACCAGGTTTGCGCCCGCAATTGGCCACCACCGGCCAGGAGATACCCGATGGTATTCAAGGCCAGCAATCCAACGATGAGAACAAGGACCCACCTATACTTGCGCATCGTCTACCTCCTCTCCCGTCAGTGTGCCCACCCCCGGGTCCGTCTTTTCCCGGAACTGGCTGGGAGGAGGCACCTTGCCACCCTGCCCCTCCCTGGGATATACTGAGCAGAGAAGGTGTGACGCGAGGGTGACGGAACCGGTAGACGTTGCCGACTTAAAATCGGCTGGGGGCGACCCCGTGCGGGTTCGAGTCCCGCCCCTCGCACCACTCAGAGTCTCAGGGCCGGCGATGGCGCCGGCCTTTCCTTCTCTTGGTGGCAGGTGGTTGCTCTGGTGGCCCGGAACATTTCCTCCAGGTTCATCGTCAAAACACAGGTGAATACCAACACAGACACCCAACTCGAGGAGGAATCCGCTTGGAGCTTAAGCGCAGAACGACCTGGCTGCTTTTGGCGGCGTTCCTGGCCGCCGGCCTGGGCGCCGCCCCGCCGGTGCACGCGGAGCCGTGGGCTGGCGGGGACCTGACCTTGGAAAAGTGCGTCGCCCTGGCGCTCGAGCGCAATCTGGGCTACGTTACCGCCAGTCTAGCGAGCGAGGCGGCGGCGTCTGCCACCCGCCAGGCCGGCGCCGAGCTCGCTCCGCAGGTCACTGTGGGCGGGGGGTTCGACCGCTTGTCGGCCGACGGCGGGGACGGACTGGAGGTCAGCGTGTCTGTGAAACAGACGTATCCGAGCCTGCAGCCCCTCGTCTCGTTGCCGCGCTACCCATTGCCCCTGGCGCCGGTGGCGTTGGCCCGGATAGAGGAGGACCAAGCCCGGGTACGCAGGGAAAAGACCAGGAGCGAGCTGGTCTTCAACGTGACCCAAGCGTACTACAACGTGCTGAAGGCGGCACGTCTGCGAGAGGTCCAGGAGGCAGCTCTGGCCAGCGCTGAGTCTGCCAGAAAAGTCACCGAGGCGAAGCTGAACGCCGGCACAGCCACCCGGGTGGACCTGTTGCGGGCGGAAATGGACGTTGCCAACGCTGAACTTGCCGTGGCGAAGGCCAAGAACGGCTATACCACTGCTGAGACGGCGCTGTTCTCCCTCCTGGGATTTGATCCTCCCGCGACTGCAGTGAGTTACGCGCCGGTACCCGCCGCCGAGGCGCCGAAAGAGACCTTGGCGACGCTGACCGACCAGGCGTTGGCGAAACGGCCGGAAGTGATCGATGCCACTTTGAGCCTGAAGCAGGCAGTCTCCCAAGAGAACCAGGCGAATCTCCAGACTCTGCCCTCGGTCAATCTGACGGGAAGCTACACCGGCGATCACTGGTCGCTGGCGTCGGACTGGGAGCTGCTTTCGGGAAGCGTCTCCTGGACCGCTGCGGCCAGCAATCGAACGTCAGTGGATGTTGGTCAGACGCCAGCATTGCGCACTGATAGCCATTCGCTGTCGGGCGACGAGTGGAACGTGGGAGTGAAGCTCAGCTATCCGCTGTACGATGCGGGTGCGCGGAAGGAGGCCGTTCTGAAGGCGAAGCTTCAAACCGCGCAGGTGCGGAATAACCTCGAACAGGCCAAGAACTCGGTGGCCTCCGAGGTCCAAGCGGCCTGGTTTGAGTTGGAGGAAGCGAGGCTCAGCGTCGAGGCCGCGCGGCGGGCGGCGAATCTGAGCGCAGAGTCACAGCGCCTCACGAGACTGCGGGTCGAGAACGGGGTTGGCACTCCGTCCGAACTTTCCGAAGCGAACGCGAACTACCTGAAGGCACAGGTCGACCTGGTGCAGGCAGAGTTTGCCGAGCAGATTGCCATCGCAAAGGTCAAGAAAGCGGCTGGCTTGTTGTGAGGAGGAGCGAGATGAAGCGAACTCTCTGGGTAGGTCTGGTCGTCGTCCTCGCCGCTGTCGGGGGATGGTACTGGTACGGTCAGCGGGCCGCAGCCACCAAGGCAGGGGTTGAGACGGCCGCTTTCGACACGATTCGAGTCGCCCGCCAGGACCTCGATGTGATCGTTTCCGCTTCCGGTTCGGTTAAGTGGAGCCGCGTGGTCAACGTTCGGCCGGCGGTCGGCGGCACTGTCAAAGCCCTCTACGTCAAGGTGGGCGACCGGGTGCGCCAGGGGCAGGTTTTGATGCAACTGGACGAGACCGAGTTGCGCGACCGGTTGGCGCAGGCTCGCGAAGCTCTGAAGGCGGCCGAGGAGAAGCTCGCCAAGAGCAGGAGCGACTATCGTCTCACTCCGGCGCAACTTCAGGCCCAGGTGGAATCCGCCCGGGCCACCCTGGCCAGCGCCGAGCAAAAGCTCGCGGCGTTGCGCCAAGGGTTGAAACCGGAGGAGATCGACCAGTTGAAGTCCGCCGTCAACCAGGCGGCGGTCAACCGGGACAGCGCCTTGGCCGATTTCCAGCGCATGAAGGAGTTGTATGCGGCGCAGGCCATCACGAAACAGCAGTACGAGGCGGCCGAGGCCAAGTACCTTACCGCCGAGGAGGCGCTTACCCAGGCCAGGAAGAAACTGGCGGCCGAAACCCTTCCACCTGATCCGGGCGAGGTGGCGGCAGCCGAGGCGGCGGTGGCCCAGGCAAAGGCCAACCTGGAGCTGGCCAGACAGAATCTGGCGGCAGGGGTCAGCAACGACCAGGTGACCGCCGCTCAGAGCAGCCTTGTTCAGGCGCAGATTGCCTACAAGAAAGCGCAAGAGGACTTGGCGGGGGCCACGATCAGGGCCCCGTTCGGCGGCGTGGTCATGGAAGTGTCGTACCAGTCTAACGCCGTGAGGAGTTCCAGCAGCAGCAACTCTGCTTCTCCGCTGTCGGTGGGTGACACGATCGGCCCAGAGTCCGGCTGGATAACCATTGCCGATCCGACGCTGGTGGAGGTCCACGCCCCGGTGGACGAGACGGATATCGCAAAGGTCAAGGTGGGTCTGCCCGCCAGGGTCACCGCCGATGCCTTGGAGGGCGAGGTGTTTCAGGGGAAAGTCACCAACATCGCTCCTTCGGGGGTTTTGTCGGACGGTGTCGTGACTTTCGACGTGACCGTGGTGGTCTCCGACCCGAAAGGCTTGCTCAAAGGGGGCATGACCACCACTGTAGATATCATCGTGGTGCATTTGCCCAACGCCCTGGTACTGCCGAGGGAAGCCGTCACCGAACGGCGGGGACACCCGGTCGTACAGGTCGCAGCGACCGGGAATCGTTTCCGCAGGGTGAATACGGGCTTCATGACCGACACTCACGTCCAGATTGTCTCCGGCGTCTCGGAGGGGCAGGCGGTCCTGATCCCGAGACCCGCGACCAATCCCCAGAATCAGCAGAACGAGCATGCGAACCGGCCTCGGGGGTTCGGGTTCATGGGCGTCCCCGGCGGGCGGAGGTAGAGGTATGATCGAGGTCAAGGATCTCCGCAAGATCTACCGGATGGGAGAGGAAGAGGTTGCGGCTCTGCGCGGGGTCTCACTGACCATCGAGGCGGGGGAGTTCGTAGCCATCATGGGTCCGTCCGGGTCGGGCAAGTCGACCTTGATGAACATTCTGGGTTGCCTCGACCGACCTACCTCCGGGCAGTACATCCTGGACGGCGCCGACGTGACCCGGGCCAAGGACGATGAACTGGCGGCGATCCGTAACCGGAAACTAGGGTTTGTCTTCCAGTCCTTCAACCTCCTTCCCCGACAGACGGCGGTCAAGAACGTGGAACTTCCGCTCATCTACGCAGGGGTGCCGTCAAAGGCCCGCCGGGAAGCAGCAATGGCTGCATTGCGCCTCGTCGGCCTGGGAGATCGTCTCTATCATCGATCGAACGAGCTGTCGGGAGGCCAGCAACAGCGCGTGGCCATCGCCCGGGCCCTGATGAACCACCCGAAACTGCTTCTGGCCGACGAGCCCACCGGCAACCTGGACACCAAGGCGGGCGAGGAGATCATGGAGATCTTCCACAATCTCAACCGTGAAGGGATAACGATCGTCATGGTGACTCACGAGGAGGACATCGCCGCGCACGCCCGCCGGCGCGTCCGGTTCCGGGACGGCCAGATCGTGGCGGACGAGCGCGACGAAGGGAAGGTGACCGCATGAGCTTTGTCGAGGCGGTGCGGATCGCCCTGGAGGGGATCCGGAGCAACAAGATGCGGTCCTTCCTCACGATGCTGGGGGTCATCATCGGCGTAGGCGCGGTGATTGCCATGGTCTCCATCGGGGAGGGGGCCAAGCAAAGCGTCTCAGCCCAGATCCAGGGGCTTGGGTCGAACCTGTTGATCGTCATGCCAGGCCGGATGTTCGGCGGCGCCGGAACTGCCAGCGGAGCCAGGGGTAGCGCCAACGTCCTGAGGGAGGCTGAAGTCAAGGCGATCAAGGAAGGCTGTCCGTCCGTGGCGGAGGTTGCCCCCGAGACCAGCCGACAGTATGTGGTCAAGTGGGGTGGGAAGACCACGACGACCAGCATCTCCGGGACCTCGCCGGAGTACCCGAAGGTTCGGAACACCCCGGTGGCTCGCGGGGGGTTCTTCGACACCCGAGACGTGAAACGGCGGGCCCGGGTGGCGGTCCTCGGGCCAACGGTCGTGGCGGACCTGTTTGGAGACGTGAATCCCCTGGGGCAGTCCATAATGATCGGCCGGCAGAAGTTCACCGTCATCGGGGTGACGGCTGCCAAAGGACAGACAGGGTTCATGGACAACGACGACCGGATCTACATCCCGTACTCTACGGCGCAGCGACGGCTCTTCGGAACGGACTTCTTCCGGACGATCTACGTGGAGGCCAAGGACTCTGAGTCGATGCAACAGGCGACCGAGGAGATTAGTGCCGTTCTGACCAGGCGCCTGGGGGACTCCGAGAGATTCACGGTGCGCAACCAGGCCGACATCTTGAACACGGTCCAGGCTACCACGCAAGTCTTCACGTTTCTCCTGGCCGGCATTGCCAGCGTCTCGCTGCTGGTCGGCGGGATCGGCATCATGAACATCATGCTGGTCTCGGTGACCGAGCGGACGCGCGAAATCGGCATCCGCAAGGCGATCGGCGCTAGACAGCGGGACATCCTGCAGCAGTTCCTGGTGGAGTCCATGGTCCTGTCCGTGTTAGGTGGAGTCGTGGGCATTCTTCTTGGTGTCGGCGCTTCCAGGCTGATTTCTAGGTTGGCAGCATGGCCGACCTCCGTGCCGAGTTACTCCGTCGTGCTGGCTTTTGGCTTCTCGGTGGCGGTGGGCCTCTTCTTCGGGATCTACCCGGCGGCCAAGGCGGCGCGACTCGATCCGATCGCCGCCTTGCGCTACGAGTGAAAACTGAGGAGGGAGGGCAGCGGAAATGAATTGGGTGCACCGAAGCGGAGTAATTGTCGCCAGCTTCATGGTCCTGGCGGTGGCAGGCGCCGCACAGGCTGCCGCACCGACGTCAGTACCTGCGCCAAGCGCGACCTCTGAGCGCAGCACGGCGTCGACAGACTTCTTATGGCTCATGGCTGGCCTAGCCAGACTCGACAAGGAGCCCGGGCTGAAGCTAACGAAGAAGCAAGCAGGCCAGATTCTGGCGATTCTGAAGCCGCTGGTGGACGAAAGAATCCTGCTGCTCGACCCGCCGCCGCGCCGCAGCGGCCAGGGTCAGGGGCCCAATCCCCGACCGCAGAACCCCGCACCGGGTCGTATCCAAGAATTCCGCAAGCGCCGACAGGAACGGGAAGCACGAATCAGGTCAGCGATGGATGCGATTGACCGGATACTCAGCGCCAAGCAGGTCGAATTCATTGATAACATGGACTTCGATCCAGCTCCCTATACCGTGGGTGGCCTTGCGCAACTGGTTCAGGGGGGCACCCCACCGACTCCCGCTCAGGTCGAACAGTTCCGCGCGAAAGCTCAGGAGGCGCTGCGCAAGGCGGCTGCTCTCAACCGGAAGACATACGAACTCCTGGTCGCCAGGGCGGCCGGCAAGTAGAGGAACAGAGGCAGGCGAGAAGATGGCCACGGTCGAGATGACTTGGCCGGGCGCGACAGCGGTGCGCGACCGCGAGTCGCGCTTCGAAGAGATCGTCCGCACCTACGGGCCTAAGGTTTACACCCTGGTCCGCCGGATGGTGGGAGACGATGCCGACGATCTGGTGCAGGAGGTTTTCCTCCAGGTCTATCGGGCATTGCCCCAGTTTCGGGGTGATGCTCAGGTTGGGACGTGGCTTTATCGCATTGCCACCAACCGTTGCCTTGACCACCTCCGCCGTCACCGGCGCACTCAAGGCCGAGTGGTCTCGCTCGACGAGCACACCCAAGCGGCGCACGATTCGGTTTCAGTGGCGGGACCTTCCCCGGAGGTCGCCACTGAGGCCCAAGACTTGAGCCGGGAGGTTTGGCGATGTCTCGCATCCCTCCCGCCCGATTTGCGGGCCGTGGAGGTTTTGAGAGATCTGCACGGCTTGGAGTACCGGAAGATCGCCGCAGTGTTGGGAGTGCCACTCGGCACGGTGCAGTCACGGCTGCACCGCGCCCGTAACCTGCTCAGGGAGAAACTCAGTCCGTATCTGGAAGGGTGAGGGAGATGACGTGCCCGGACCCGATTCGACTGGAGGCCTTTGTGGACGGCGAGTTGTCCGCAGACGCCGCTGCCGCAGTGGCTAACCATCTCGCCACATGCGCTGATTGTGCGGCTCAGGTGAGGCGCACCCGTCAGTTGGTGGCGCTCCTCCACCGGCAACCGGCAGAGGAGCTGGACGAGAACCAGGTGCTCCGGCTGGTCGAAGAAGCAAAGCGGGGCAAGCGAGTCGAGCCGCTGGTGCTGCGCACCAACTGGCGTCGCTCGCTCGTGGCCGCCTCCATCGTGGTGGCCCTGAGTGCCGGAGCGGTGGTGGCTCATCGGACACGGCGGGAGGCTCCGGTCTGGCTACCTCCTGATTCTCTCTCCGCCGCGCTCCTGCGCGAACACCAGGACTACCAGGCGGCGTTGGCAGCTGACCCGAATCTCAACGTGCAGGTCGCCTTACTCGGCTGGTGAGGGGACAGCGCTGTGATGCTGGGAAGGATGTCTCGCACCGTCAAAGCAGTGGCCCTGGTTGTTTTGGTAGCGGCGACGGGGCTGACGGCCTCGCTTGTTGTCGCGATGAACTCGCCGGGCTGGCGGACCATGCGCGCCGCCTTTCGCACCACCTACAGCTCCCCGGCTGCCTACACTCAGGTGGTGGAACGCCGGTTCGGGAGCCAGGTACGCCGGGAGGAGTATCGCGTGTGGCAGGATGACCACCGGCGGAAGGTAGTCCAGACTGCGCCAGCATCGCTCGACGGGACGACGCTGGTTTGGGATAACCTGAGCGAAGTGGCCTTTGCGCCAGGTTTCCCGTACGCTCTCCACTCCACCAAACCCCGTAAGCTGCCCCCGGTCCACCCGGGTCCGCCGTGGTTCTCGCTCCGCCGGCTTCCCCACCTGAAACTGGGAGAGGAGGTTCTTCCGGGGGGAGTATCGGCCCGCACGGTTACTGCCTATGCAGGGCAGGTCGCCCAGGTGAAGCTGTGGATCGATCACCGGACTGGTTTCATCTTGCGCCAGGAGCGGTACAACCACCGGGGTGAACCCTTCGACGTGACGCTGAATCGCGACATCGTACTCAATCCGCCGGGATTGGAGAAGGCATTGCAGGTCCAGATCCCCGCCGGTGCCCAGAGGTTGACCGATCCCCGCCAGTGGCGCGCCGAGTTGACGGTGTTCGCGCTGAAGAAGGAAGCGCCATTTGCGTTTATGGTACCGCAGCGCCTGCCCCCTGGATATCACTTGGTGCGTGCCGAGGTATTGTCTGCCTCCCGCAGGCAATTGGTGGCTCTCCGCTTCGCCCGGAGAGGGAGAGGGTTCACGCTCTTCGAGTACCCCAGCGGCGACCCGACCGCGATGGGCTCCTCCGGGGCGATCGGCGGGCTTGTGGCGCCTGGCGATCGCCACGGGGCGCGGGTCTTCCGAACGGTCCGTTCCGGCATCGCGGTCATGGCGGTGGGGCGGCTGTCCCCCTCTGACGCTGAGTTGCTCTTCTCCTCCTGGCGGCGAATAGACCCGTCGCAGAAGCCGGAACCAGCCGCCCCCTTATCGGCGCCATAAGGTTTGACTAATGGACTGGTCGAAGCGTACAATGGAAGCAAACGGCGACGGAGGATGCGCGACATGTTGGTGGTGGACAGCCGAGGCCTTTCCTGCCCTCAACCGGTAATCAACACCCGACGGGTGCTGGAGGTGAACCCCGAGGAGACGGTGGTCGCCTTGGTGGACAACCCGACCAGCCGGGACAACCTGTTGGTCATGGCGGAGGGATTGGGCCGGACGGCCGAGTGGGAGGAGAACGGCGACGGCTTTCGGGTGACTATCCATCCGGTCGAAGCACGTCCAGCGGAGGGGAGACGGGCGGCCGATCGCGAGGTCGAGGCCGACGGAACCACCAACCCCGGACGGCCGGCACAGGCCGGACCGCTGGTCGTGGTCTTGTCCAGCGATCGGCTCGGGCAGGGGGATGAGGTCCTCGGGGGTGTCCTGATGAAGAGTTTTCTGGGCACTGTGCTGGAGGTGGAGGTTCCGGCGACTTTGATCTGCCTCAACCGGGGGGTTTTTCTCTCTACCAGCGGGTCACCAGTCCTGGACCAATTGGCCGAACTGGCAGCCCGAGGGACGGAAATCCTTTCCTGCGGCACCTGCCTGGACTATTATGGGAAAAGGGACGAGCTGCAGGTGGGTAAGGTCAGCAACATGTACACTATCCTGGAACGGATGGCCGGCGCCGGTCGGCTCATCCAGTGGTGACCGGCCGCGACGCCGGGAGGAGGGGCCATGTCCAACTTGCGTCAACTGGAGGCCCTGGTGGCAGTGGTGGAACGGCGCAATTTCACGCGCGCAGCCAAGGCCCTCGGCATCACCCAGCCGGCGGTCAGCTTCCAGATTCGCAGCCTTGAGGAAGACCTCGGAGCGCGGCTGTTGGAACGATTAGGGCGGCAGGTCCGGCTCACCCCGGCAGGTGAGGTGGTCTACGCCGAGGCGAAAAACATCCTGGCGGCGCACGAGCGGATTCGGGACGCTCTGGCGTCTCTCAATTCCCTCCAGTCCGGCAAGGTGGTCGTCGGCGCCTCCACGATCCCGGGGGAGTACGTCCTGCCGCGCCTCGCAGGGGAGTTCAAGGCCCTTTATCCAGGGGTCCAGATAACCCTGCGGATTGGCGAGAGCAGCAAGGTGGCCGAGTGGCTCCTGGATCGGACGGCCGACCTGGGAGTGGTCGGGGTGGTCGTGGAGAACCCGCAACTGCGCTTCACCCGTTTCTTCTCCGATGAACTGGTGGTGGTCATGCCGGCCGGCCACCCGCTGGCTGCGCAGGCCGAGATCGCTCTTGACCAACTCCTCAAGGAACCGTTCGTCTTGCGCGGGGCCGGGTCGGGAACCCGCCAGGTTTTCGAGCACGCCCTGGTCGAGGCGGGGCTCTCGCCGGACCGCTTGAACGCCGTCATGGAGCTTGACACCACCCGGGCTGTCCTTTCGGCGGTCGAGGCCGGCGTTGGAGTGTCGGTCGTCTCCCGCTGGGCCGTTGCCGAGCTGGAGCGGACCCTCGTCGCCCGGCCGGTCTCCGGCGGTCATCTCATCCGGGAGCTTTTTCTGGCGGAAAACACCACCCGCTACATGGCTCCGGCAACCAGGAGGTTCGCCGAGTTTCTGGTGGAGCATGGGCCGCGCGGGGAAACGTTGGCATGACTGCCGTCCTTCTTTTCCCGTCCATCCACTATGTGCTGCGAGCGGAGAAAGTGTTGCAGCAGGAAGGAGTGGCTGGCAGCCTCATCCCAGTGCCTCATGATCTGGCTACGGAGTGCGGGATGGCGTGGGGCATGCCAGAGGGGGAGGTGCCTGCCGCATTACGGATTCTGGAGGCGGCGGGGCTCCGTCCGGTGGCAGCGTGGCTCAAAGGGGAGACCGGCTGGGAACCGCTCAGTCTTGACACCGTTTGACTCATAACGTATAATGAACCTGCTTTGCGGGGCTGTAGCTCAGTTGGCTAGAGTGCTACGTTGACATCGTAGAGGTCACTGGTTCGATCCCAGTCAGCCCCACCATGTTCAGGAATCAATCCCGGAGCTGCTCTCGAGGCTCCGGGTTTTTTCATGCCATTGCGGGTTTGGGCGAAACGCCTGCTAGCTCGTATAGGGGGGTGGGAGCGTTCATATAATAGGGCCGTGCAGGGGGTGTGGGCGTGGAATCCATCACCATTGGCACGGCCGACAACGCGGAGTCGGTTCGGGCGCGCCTGACCTCTGAACTCCGCCAGTTGCAGGAAGAGGAAGGTTTTCGCATCACCATCGCCGAGCGGGGCCGGGGGAAGCTGACCTTTCTTGGCTGCAACCTGGAGAGCGTTGGCAATCGAGGAGGCAATCCGCTTGAGATCTTTCGCTATTACGTGGCACGTGCTCTGGCAGACCTCATCGTCAACGAGGTCACCCAGCAGACTCTACCCAAGATCCTCCATCGCAACTACTCCCAGTTTGCGGAGGAGGACCAGGACGACATCCTCGCCCGGGCAAGGGACCTGCTCGAGGCTTCGTCGGACCCTGACGGGCGGGGGTTGGTTCGTCAGATCAACCGGCGTAACCAGATCTTTTTCAAGCTGCTGGAGTTCCTCGATCTCCACGATGAGCTGGTGGTGGAGGGCTTCCTCCGCTTCCGGTTGAAGGAGTATTTCCAGGAATTGGTCGAGACCATCGACCGGGCGGTGGAGGCGTTCATGGCGGAGCGGGAGTACCGGGAGTTCGTCAGACTCCTCCGCTACTTTGTGGAACTCCAGGAACCACGGCAGGAGGAGGTTCATGTCATTGTCCGTCCTGGTGGATTGTATCGCCTGGTAGACCGGAATGACCGGCTGGTGGAAAACGACTATCTGGAAGGGCCGTTGATCCGGATGATTCAGGAACAGATCAGCCAGGACGACCTGCTGCTCTCCGCCTTGATTACCCTGGCGCCGCGTCACATCGTGCTCCATCTGGAGCCCGGCAGCCGCGTCGCCGAGACCATTCGGAGCGTCTTCGGGGAACGGGCGGAAATTTGCCCGGGCTGCCAGCGCTGCCAACCCGGTGTTGACACCCTCGTCTGCCACGGCTACAATAAAGAAAACGTTGGCGTTAATAGCCATGACGAGGACAAGTAGCCGCCGCAGGCTGGTAGAGAAGGGGAGCCCCGGCTGAAAGCCCCCGCAGTCAAAAACGGCGAAAACCCCCTCCGAGCTGCGCTCCGAAGTCGAGTAGGCGGCGCCGGTCGCGCCCGTTACGCGCTGAGAGAGGGCCCCTTGGGGCAAGCAGGGTGGAACCGCGAGCAGCGCCTCGTCCCTAACGGGACGGGGCTTTTTCAGTTCAAGGAAGGAGCGGTGTACGGATGGCGGAGGAGACGAACAGGGAGATTACGGTCACGCTGCCCGACGGGACAGTTCGTAGGTGTGCGGAAGGAACCTCCCTGGGTGAAATAGCCCGGAAGATCGCGCCCCGCCTCGGGCGGGAGGCAGTGGTGGCGATGGTGAACGGCGAGCCGGCAGATTTGGCCTTGCGCCCGCCGGACGGGGCGTCAATCCGCTTCGTCACGCTGGAAGAGGCCGAAGGGCTCGAGGTCTTACGCCACTCGGCGGCGCACCTGTTGGCCGAGGCGGTGATGCACCTCTACCCCGGAACCAAGCTGGGTATTGGCCCGGCCATCGAGCATGGCTTCTACTATGACTTTGACCTGCCGGTCCCGCTCTCTCCGGAGAACCTGGCCGACATCGAGGCAGAGATGAGGAGACTCGCCGGCGAAAAGCAGCGCTTCGAGCGGGAGGAGATCTCCGCCCGAGAGGCGCTCGACCTCTTCAACCGGGCTGGCCAGCCGTACAAGGTCGAACTGCTTGAGGACCTGATCAAGCAGGGGACAGAGCGGGTGAGCCTTTATCGCCAGGGTGACTTCGTGGACCTCTGCCGCGGCCCGCACCTGCCGAATACGGGGTGGATCAAGGCCTTTAAGCTGACCTCGGTGGCCGGGGCCTACTGGCGAGGCGACTCCCGCCGTCCCATGCTCCAGCGAATCTACGGTGCGGCCTTCGCCAGGCAATCCGAATTGGACGCCCATCTGAAGATGCTGGAGGAGGCAGCGAAGCGGGATCACCGGAAGCTCGGTCGTGAGCTGGACCTTTTCTCGATTCAGGACGAGGGGCCAGGCTTCCCCTTCTTCCACCCCAAGGGGATGATACTCCGGAACGTGTTGGAGGATTTCTGGCGGGAGCTCCATCGCAAGCGGGGCTACCAGGAGATTAAGACTCCGATCATCCTCAACGAGGAACTCTGGCACCGCTCCGGCCACTGGGACCACTACCGGGAGAACATGTACTTTACGGTGATCGACGAACAGAACTACGCCGTCAAGCCGATGAACTGTCCGGGGGCGATGTTGCTGTACCGGCGGAAGATCCACTCCTACCGGGACCTGCCGCTTCGCCTCGCCGAACTGGGATTGGTCCACCGCCACGAGCTTTCAGGGGTCCTGCACGGTTTGATGCGGGTCCGCTGCTTTACCCAGGACGATGCCCACCTCTTCATGACCCCTGACCAAATCCAGCGGGAGATCGAAGGGGTGATCGACCTGACGGACCACGTCTATCGCCTTTTTGGCTTTGAGTACCACGTCGAGCTGTCGACCAAGCCGGAGAAGGCGATGGGCGATCCGAAACTTTGGGAGGAGGCTGAGGCGGCGCTGGCCCAAGCGCTCCGGACGAAAGGGTTGCCGTACAAGATCAACCCGGGTGACGGAGCCTTCTACGGGCCGAAAATCGACTTTCACCTGCGAGACTGCCTCGGACGGACCTGGCAGTGCGGGACCATCCAGCTAGACTTCCAGATGCCGGAGCGGTTCGACCTGACCTACGTCGGGGAAGACGGACAGAAACACCGGCCAGTGATGGTTCATCGGGTGGTCTTTGGCTCGATTGAGCGGTTTATCGGGATTCTCACCGAGCACTTCGCCGGGGCCTTCCCGCTCTGGCTCGCCCCGGTACAGGTCAAGGTCCTCCCGGTGACTCCGGCGGCGGAGGATTACGCCCAGAAGGTGTCGGCCTCCCTGCAGGAGGCTGGCCTACGGGCGGAGGTGGATGGGCGAAATGAGAAAATCGGTTTCCGCATCAGGGAGGCGCAGTTGGAGAAGGTCCCCTACATGCTGGTGGTGGGGGAGAGGGAGGCTGCCTCGGAGACGGTGGCGGTGAGAACCCGGAGTGGCGGTGACCAGGGCGTGATGCCGTTGGCCGACTTCGCCCGGCAGGTGGCCGAAGAGGTGCGGAACCGCTCGCTGGAGAGCACGGTCTGCGGCGGTGTCAAGACAACCCAGGCCAAAGCCTAGGGCCGTTTGGCTACGGTTACCGGCTGTCGGTTGACGCTGGTGGCAGTCTGTGGTACACTTATCCCCGTTAGGGCGATGCGTCCAAGTAGAAGCCATCCGCTTCTCACCCGGCGGCTCGGGGCCAGCCGTGGTAGCGCCGCTTCCGACCTATGTGGTTGTGCGTCGCGAGAGAGCGGGTGACGGCCCGCTCTCTCTCATATTCAAGGCGTGGAGGTGAAGCAGCATCAGCACCGACAAGGAGCTGCGCGTCAACGATCAGATCCGGGTGCGCGAAGTCTTGGTGATCGATGACGAGGGAAACAAGGTTGGGATCCTGCCAATCCGGGAGGCTCTGCGACTGGCCGAAGAGAAGGAACTCGACCTGGTTGAGGTGGCGCCTAACGGCAAACCTCCAGTGTGCAAGCTCATGGATTACGGCCGGTTCCGTTACGAGCAGGCCAAAAAGGAGCGGGAAACCCGCAAGAAGCAGCGTGTAACTGACCTAAAAGAGGTCCGGATGACACCCAAAATCGAAGACCATGACTTTGCCGTGAAGACCAGGGCGACCGAGAAGTTCCTGAAAGAAGGGGACAAGGTCAAAGTGGTCATCCGGTTCCGGGGCCGGGAGATCGTTCATGCCGACCTGGCACAGAAGCTGATGCTGGAGATGGCCAAGCAACTCGCTGCGGTAGGTGGCGTAGAGCGGGAGCCCAAGGTGGAAGGGCGCAACATGATCATGATCTTGAGCCCCAAGTGAGATGAATGGAGGAACAGCGATGCCGAAGATCAAGACCCACCGGGGCGCGGCCAAGCGGTTCAAGGTGACCGGAACTGGCCTCGTGGTCAAGAACCGGTCTTTCAAGAGTCATATCCTGGAGTCGAAGAGCGCCAAGCGCAAGCGCCACCTTCGCTTTCCGCAGGTCGCTGCGGAGGCCGACCAGAAGCGCCTGAAGCGGCTGATCTTGTACAAGTAAAGTCCACGCCAGGGAAAGGATGAGCAGTCGTGCCGAGGGTAAAGGGCGGCGTGACGAGCCGCCGTCGCCATAAGAAGGTTTTGAAGCTGGCCCGGGGTTACTTTGGGTCGAAGCACCGCCTCTTCCGGGTCGCCAACGGGCAGGTCCTCAAGTCGCTGGCCTATGCCTACATCGATCGGCGGAAGAAGAAGCGGGATTTCCGGAAGCTTTGGATTGCCCGCATCAATGCTGCGGCCCGCACCCAGGGGCTATCTTACAGCCGCTTGATCAACGGGCTGAAGAAGGCCGGCGTCGAAGTCAACCGCAAGATGCTGGCCGACCTGGCGGTCCACGACGAGAACGCTTTCGGCCGGCTCGTGGCGACGGCCAAAGCGGGGCTTGAGAGGTAACAGATGGTTGGCCCGGCGAAGCCGGGCCACTTTTTTCAAGGAGGCCCGGCCTGAACGATGAGCAGCGAAGAACTGGGAAGGGGGCGTCTTCGGTCCCTTCGGGCTCTTCGCACGAGGAAGGGGCGGCAGCGGCAGGGGCGGACCATCATCGAGGGCGTACGCCTAGTGGAGGCAGCCCTCGGGGCTGGTGTTCGCCCCGATTTTGTCGTGTTCACTGCGAAGCTCCTCCGCTCCGAGCGAGGAGAGAGCCTTCTGCGGACAGTCCAGAGGGCGGGTATCCAGACCTACGCCGTTGGTGAGGAGCTGATGGCTGAGGTGGCGGCCACCGAGACGCCCCAGGGTATCCTGGCTGTCGTGCCGCTGCCTGGGGTGGCGCTGGAGCGGGTCATCTCCCATGCCTGTCCGTTTCTCTTGGCGCTTGACGGAGTCCAAGACCCGGGAAACCTGGGGACGATGCTTCGCACTGCGGCGGCCGCCGGGGTGACCGGCGTCCTGCTCGGGCGGGGGACGGTGGAGGCAGGCAGTCCCAAGGTTCTTCGGGCTGCCATGGGTGCCACTTTTCTCCTGCCTTTGGCACTCGAGGTGGACCTGCCGCCTGTCCTGTCCACGCTCGCCCGCCGCGGGGTGGAGGTGATTGCCGGCGACCCTGCCGGGGAGAGCACTCTCTTCGAGGCGTCGTTGGTGCCGCCGCTGGTGGTCGTAGTGGGTGGAGAGGCCGGCGGGCTCACACCCAAGGTCCGGGAAACGGTTACCCGTCGGCTCCGGATCCCTATGGCGGAGGGGGTCGAGTCTTTGAATGCCGCAGTGGCAGCGGCTTTGCTGCTTTACGAGGTTGTCCGGCCTTAGCCCTCTGCGGTTGCCTTGCCAGGCGGGAAAGCGCTGTGTTATAATGATCCCGACAATCGAATAGGACCGGCAGCAAACTCGCTCGAAGGGGTGTGTTCCTTTGGTTTGGAACCCAGACGTGTTCTGGAAGCTTTTCGAGGGCACCGGTTCGATTGTGGCCTACTTGCTGTATCGGATGGTGTCAGACGTACCCGAAGAGCGCTACAGCTAGCCTAAGGTCTTTAGGGCAAGAGCATAACAAAGGTCCAGGCGAAGAAGGAGAAAAGTAAGTCGGGTAGATGGAATCCAAGGGAGGGGCCGCCGTAGACTGGGAGCGGCGCCGATTCGAGACCGGCTGAAGTTCGCTCCAGAGCTGCCGGCTGAAAGGGCCTTGGCCCGAGTAGGTCGAGCCGGAATCCCTCCGTTACCGGGGAGACGCCCTGATTGGGGCGGGCTGAGTGGATGACTCGTACATCCAGTAGGGTGGTACCGCGGAAGTCTGTCTTTCGTCCCTAGACGAAAGACGGGCTTTTTTGTATTCTCAGGCAGGCTAGGTGAAACGGGAGGGGAACCGATGGAGGAACGGCTTGAGCGATTGAAGAGGGAAGGCGCTCGGCGAATCGCCGAGGCGCAGACGCTGGAGGAGTTGGAGGCGGCCCGGCTGGCGCTGCTGGGCAAGAAGGGAGCCTTGACCGAAGCCCTGCGGGCCCTAGGAGCGGTGACGCCGGAGGAACGACCGCGCCTCGGACGGCTGGCCAACGCGGTCAAAGAGGAACTGGAGAGGGCGCTGACCGAACGGGAGGGCGAACTGCGCCGAAAGGCCCTGGAGGAACGCCTGGAAGCGGAACGGGTCGACGTCAGCCTGCCGGGACGGAAGCCGCCCCTGGGCGCCCGCCACCCGTTGACCCTTATCATGGACGAGATCTGCGACGTTTTTGTCTCCTTGGGGTACAGCGTGGTGGAGGGGCCTGAGGTGGAGCTGGATTACTACAACTTCACCGCCCTGAACCTGCCTCCCGAGCATTCAGCCCGGGAGATGTGGGATACGCTGTATCTGACGCCGGAGATCCTGCTCCGCACCCATACCTCGCCGGTGCAGGTGCGGACTATGGAACGGCTGGCGCCCAAGCCCATCCGGGTGGTCGCCCCGGGCCGGGTCTATCGCCGGGACGCTCTCGACGCCAGCCACTCACCGATCTTCCATCAAGTCGAAGGGCTGGTGGTGGATCACGGTGTGACTTTTGGGGATCTCAAGGGCACGTTGGCCGAGTTCGCCCGGCGGGTCTTTGGCCGGGAGCGAAAAATAAGGTTGCGCCCCAGTTACTTTCCCTTTACCGAACCCTCGGCCGAGGTGGACATGTCCTGCCACATCTGCGACGGGGCAGGCTGCCGTGTCTGCAAGGGCTCAGGTTGGATCGAAATCGCCGGGTGCGGCTCCGTCCATCCCAACGTCCTGGCCATGTCCGGGTACGATCCGGAGCGGTTTTCCGGTTTTGCCTTCGGGATGGGAGTCGAGCGAATGGCGATGCTGCGCTATGGGATCGACGACATCCGCCATTTTCTCGAGAATGATTTGCGCTTCCTGGCCCAGTTTGCCGGGGAGAGGGGGTAAGCGGGATGCAGGTGCCGCTGTTCTGGCTGAGTGAACTGGTGGACGACCTGCCTGAGGTCGGGCGGTTGGCCGAGGGTCTGACCATGTCGGGTTTGCCGGTTGAAGGGATCGAGACCTTCGGGGAAGGGGTCCGCGGCGTGGTTGCCGGCCGGATCGTTGCGCTCGAGCCGTTGACCGGGAGTGAACACCTACAGGTTTGCCGGGTAGAGGTGGGAAAGGCCGCTCTGGTGACGGTCGTGACCGGGGCGCCAAACGTGGCCGTCGGGCAAACGGTCCCGGTGGCGCTACCCGGGGCGGTCTTGTTCGGGGGGCAGACGATAGGGGCCGCCGAGTTCCGGGGGATCCGCTCAGAAGGGATGCTCTGTTCCGCCAACGAGCTGGGCATCAGCACGATGGAAGGCGAGGGCATCATGGTGTTGCCCGAACCAGTGGAACCCGGTACCGACCTGGGGGATCGGTTGAAGCTCGGAGAGAAGGTCCTGGAACTGGAGTTGACCGCCAATCGGTCCGACTGCCTGAGCATGGTCGGAGTGGCCCGGGAGGTGGCGGCGATCTTCGGTTGCCCGCTCCGTCTGCCGTCGGCCGAGGTGGAGGAGGAGGCGGCAGAGGAGGCGGAAGACCTGGCTTCGGTGGTGGTGTTGGATCCGGAGGGATGTCCCCGCTACGTTGCCCGGGTGCTCGTGGGCGCCAGGATCGGCCCCTCGCCACTTTGGATGCAGCAGAGGCTGCGCGCCAGCGGCCTGCGGCCCATCACCAACCTGGTGGACGTGACAAACTACGTCATGCTTGAACTCGGGCAGCCACTCCATGCCTTCGACCTTGACCGCCTGGCTGAGCATAGGGTGGTAGTCCGGCGGGCAGCCGCAGGCGAGAAGCTGATCACGTTGGACGAAACGGAACGGGATTTGGAGCCCAGCGACCTCGTCATCGCCGACGGGCGGGGCGCCGTGGCGGTCGCTGGAGTGATGGGAGGCAAGGGCTCAGAGATCACCATCGGCACGAACAACGTCCTGCTGGAGAGCGCCTTCTTCCACCCGACGCTGGTGCGGCGGACGGCTAAACGGTTGGGCCTGCGGTCCGAAGCTTCGTCTCGTTTCGAGAAGGGGGTCGATCCCAACCTCCAAGCCCTCGCAGTGGACCGCGCCGCGCGACTCATGCAAGAGATCGCTGGAGCGATGGTGACCCGAGGCCGGCTTGACTTTTACCCCGTACCCGTTTCGCCGCGCCGCATCGAGCTGCGAGCAGCTCGGGTGAATGCTCTCCTGGGGACGACGCTCACTCACGAGGAGATTGCCGGCTACCTGCGTCGGCTGACGGGGGTCGCGGTCACCGAGGAAAGCAGGGGGGTTTTCACAGTGACCGTGCCGACCTACCGGCGGGACCTCGAGCAGGAGGTGGACCTGGTGGAGGAGGTGGCCAGGCTTTACGGGTATGACGCTATCCCCGCCACCCTGACCCCCGGCCTATCTACTGAGCCGCCCAAGAGCGAGCGTTGGCGGTTGGCCGAGCGGGTTCGCCGGGTGCTGACGGCGTTGGGGCTCTCCGAGGTCACGACCTCGTCCCTGGTGCCGCGGGACAACTTGAGCGTTTGGCGAGTGCCGGAGGATTCACCCCTCACCCGGGCGCTACCGTTGATGGCGCCCCTCAGCGAGGCCCAAGCCGTCCTGCGGACGAGCCTCTTGCCCAGCCTTGGCGAGGTGCTCCGGCGGAACCTGAGCCGGCGGCTGACGGAAGTGCGAATCTTCGAGGTGGGGAGCGTCTTCTGGCCGCAGGGCCAAGGGGAACTGCCCCAAGAGCCGCGGCTGGTCGCCGGATTGCTCACGGGAGAGATCGGGGGCGGCGAGTGGTGGAGCGCCCGGCGGACGGCGGATTTCTTTGACGCCAAAGGAGTGGCCGAGGCCCTCCTCATCGCCTTGGGGATCGCCCGTTACGAGTTTCGGCGGACGACTGCCTGGGCTGGTCTGCACCCAGGGCGCAGCGCCGAGCTGCTGGTTGAAGGGGAGCCTGCCGGCTTCGTGGGCGAACTTCACCCCGAGGTTCAGGCGGCTCTAGAGGCGCCGGAAAGGGTAGCCGTCTTCGAACTCAACCTGGAGGTGGTCGGACGGGCAGCGGTGGAACCGCTGGTCTTCCGCTCGTTGCCGCGCTTTCCCGCGGTCACCCGTGACCTGGCCGTGAGTTTGCCGGCGGAGGTGGAAGCCCGCGCCGCGGAGGCGGCGATCAAGGAGGCGGGCGGGAACTGGCTGGAACAGGTGCGGCTCTTCGACGTCTACGTCGGAGAGAATCTGCCTGCCGGTCATCGGAGCCTGGCCTTCGCTCTCACCTTCCGGGCGCCCGACCGGACCTTGACGGACGGCGAAGTTGACTCCGTGGTGGAAACGATCGTCAGCCGCCTCGAACGAACGCTGGGTGCGTACCTCCGGCGTTAGGGAACTGGCTTTCGTCGGCCGGCAGGAAACCGACCAGGCGGCGCCAAACTAATTACCCAATCTGGAGGAGGAGGCGGTTGGCGTGGCCGAGGCGGCGGGAGGCGGTTCACGGCTCACCCGGGTACGGGTAACCATCGCCGGGACTGAGTATACTCTGCGGACGGATGAATCGCCAAAGCAGGTGGAGAAGCTGGCCAACCGGGTTGACCGCGAGTTGCGGGAACTGTCCAGTCGGTTTCCGGGAGTCACTTTGGAGCGGCTGGCAGTACTGTTGGCGTTACGCCTGACCGGGCAACTGGAGCGGGCGAAAGAACAGGCTCGGGCGGCCCGGAAGGCCCCCCCGCCCGAGGTATCCGCCTCTCCCGATCCGTCCGGTGTTGCCGAACAATCGGGCGCGCCGAGTGCAGCGGAGGCCGCAGCGGTTGCTGAGCCTGCGGAGGCTGCCACGGCTTCGAGCCTTTTCGATCCGCGGCAGGGAGATTAGGTTTGGTGAACGGACTGGACTTTCTGATTGTGGGAGCAAGCGCCCTCGCCGTAGTGCGGGGGTTGCGGAGAGGGCTGGGACGCGAGGCCATCGGCTTGGGCGCCACGGCCCTCCTCCTTTTTGCGGCTTTGCCGTTGGCCGAGCCGGTAGGCCGCCTGGTGGTGGAGTCGGCGTGGCCGGCCGGGCGACCTTACGTCAACCTGCTGGGATTTCTGCTGGTCGTCCTGACTGTGTTGCTGGCGGCGGGCCTGCTGACCACCTTCTGGCAGCGCCTTATCTCGGCCCTGGCGCTGGAGTGGCTTGACGCCTTGGGAGGGGCGCTTTTTGGGTTGGCCAAGGCGGTAGCGGTCTGGCTGATCATCGTGGCCTTTCTTGCCTGGCTTCCCATATCCACGGTGCAACGGACCCTGTCGGGGTCAGTGGCGGCCAGCGCCCTCCTGCAGGTCTGGCCGGGGGTGTGCCGGCAGATGGAAAAGACGCTGCCTCCCTCATGGTCACTCCCTGTACCACACCCTCCCGAGCGACGCGAACGGCATGAGCCCTTGCCAGACAACTGGCGCCAGGTATAGGGGGAGTCGGCTGGCGTGACCAACTACGAAGCGGCATGGCTCTTTTTGGAACTGGCTGACCGGGTGGAGGTGGCTGGCGACAATCCCTTCAAAGCGGTGGCCTATCGCAAGGCGGCACGCCTTCTGGAGGGGTTGGGGGAGCCTTTTGCCGAGGCTTGGGCGGCTGGGCGGCTGCGCCATCAGCCTGGGATTGGCGAGGCCATCCACGCCAAGATTGGCGAGTTGGCCCAGGCCGGGACGATGAGGGCCCTTGAGCGGCTTCGCCAGGAGATCCCCCCGGGGGTGATGGAGATGCTCACTCTTCCCGGGGTCGGTCCACGCCACGCTCATACCTTTTGGAAAGTCTTGGGTCTGGAGAACCTGGACGCGCTCAAACAGGCGGCGGAGGAGCATCGCTTGCGCAACGTCAAAGGGCTTGGCTCCAAGCTCGAATTGGCGGTGCTGCGGGCCATCGCTCAGCGGAACCAGACGCCCGAGCGGCAGCTCTTGGGTTTCGCCCTTCCGTTGGCCAGGGATATGCGAGCGGGTCTGGCCCGCCAGCCGGGGGTGGAGCGGGCGGAGATCGCCGGGAGTGTCCGCCGCCGCTGCGAAGTCGCGGCTGACCTCGACTTGCTCGTGGCGACCCGCGCCCCTGAGGAAGTTGGCGAGTACTTTTCCCGCCTTCCCAGCTTCCGAGAGGTGACGGACCAGGGGCCGACCCGGATAACCGCCGTCCACCATGGAGGGTTCCCAGTTCACCTGCAATTGGTGAAGCCGGAAGCCTGGGCTCCTGCCTTGCTCCATCTGACCGGTTCCCGGGAGCACCTCGTCCGCCTCCGCCAGCGGGCTGAAGACCGAGGATGGCGGCTTGACGAGCACGGCCTGCGCGGGCCCGGGGTGGAACTGCCCGACGAGGAAGCCTTATATCGAGCCCTCGGCTTGCCCTTCATCCCGCCGGAGTTGCGGGAGAACCGGGGGGAAATCGAGGCCGCAGAAGAGGGCCAGCTACCGAAGCTGGTCGAGGAGGCCAACCTCCGGGGGGACCTCCACGTCCACAGCCAGTGGAGCGACGGATCGGCCAGTCTCCGTGAGCTGCGGGAGGCGGCCGCCCGGTTGGGCTACGAGTACCTGGCGATCTGCGACCACTCGCGGTCCCTTGCCATCGCCCATGGCTTGGATGCCGAGCGGCTCCGGGCCCAGCGCAAGGAGATCGAGGCGTTGAACGCCGAGGGCCATCCGGTCCGGTTGCTCTCCGGGATAGAGGTCGACATCCTCGCCGACGGCCGGTTGGATCTGGAGGACGAGCTCTTGGCCGAGTTGGACATCGTGGTGGCGTCGCTCCACTCTGGATTCCGGCAGGAACCCGAGCGGCTGTTCGCCCGGGCCGCGGCCGCCTTGCGCCATCCCCAGGTGGACATTCTGGCCCATCCGACCGGGCGGCTGCTGGGCCACCGCCCCCCCTACCAAATTGACGTCCCGGCCCTCATCGAGTTGGCCGTCGAAACGGGAACGGCCCTCGAGGTGAATGCTACGCCGGACCGTCTCGACCTCTCCGACCAGCACGTTCGCCGCCTGATCGAGGCTGGAGGCCTCGTCGCCATCGACACCGACGCCCACTCCACTGAGCAGCTCGCCTTGCGCGAGTATGGAGTAGCCACCGCCCGGCGGGGGTGGTGCACGGCCGGGAGGGTACTCAACGCCCGGCCCCTGTCCGACTTGTTGCGCCTGCTTGCCCAGCCCAAGAGCCGGCGCTTCTCCGGGTAACCTTTGCGTAACCTCTGACCGTCCCGTTGCACACTACCACCATGCGAACCCTGTTGCTCATGGCTGGGCGATCGTTGGTGATGTACGTCTTTCTCCTGCTGGTGATGCGGCTGGCGGGAAAGCGGGAGCTGGGCCAGGTTTCCCCCTTTGACTTCGTAGTCGCCGTGCTCATCGGCGAGTTGGCCGCCATCCCCCTGCAGGGTCACCAGATTTCCCTGCTTGAGGGATTTGTTCCGATCATCACGATCGTCCTCGCCCAGCTGGCCACAGCCTACCTCTCGCTGTGGAGCAATACCTTCCGGTCCTGGATCTGCGGCCGACCCACCGTCCTCGTCTCCGGTGGAGCGATCGACGTTCAAGCTTTGCGGAAGCACCGCTTCAGCCTGAGCGACCTCCTGTCCAAGCTGCGCCAACAAGGGGTTTATAACCTGGCAGACGTGGAGTTTGCCATCCTGGAGGATGCCGGCCATCTTTCGGTTATCCTCAAGTCGCAGCGCCGCGCCGTGACCCCGGCCGACCTGAAGATTCCGACTGAGTACGAGGGGCTCCCCTTTACCCTTATCCTCGACGGGCGGGTGGACTACCACGCCCTGAAGGCTGCCGGTCTCGACTACACCTGGCTTTGCCAACAGCTGAAGGACAAGGGCTTTTCCCATCCCCGGGAGGTCCTGTTGGCGACGCTGGAAACCAATGGCCGGACCCACTTCTACCCCCAGGCTCCCCGTTCTACCCCCAGGTAACCGGCCATAACATCTACCAGCCTTGGCCGGGAGGCGAGGACGGTGTTGGTGGCGGTTTGCTGGCGCGACCTGGCGCGGCTGGGGCTCCTCGCCGTGCTGGTGGCGGCTCTGGCGCAGCTCGGGGGGGAACGGCTGGTGCGGCCTGCGACTACCCGCCCAGGCCGGACCATCCTTCGGTACGTCGAAGGGTACGACCAGGGACCCCCGGTTACGGCACGGGCGGCCATCTTGATGGAGGCGGAGACCGGGACCGTTCTCTTTGCGAAGAACGAGCACGAACGGCGTGGGCCGGCCAGCACCACGAAGATCCTCACGGCCATCCTGGCCCTCGAACGAGGTGACCTGCGAGAGCAGGTGACCATCGGGCGCCGGCCGGCCCTGGCGGGAGGGTCGAGCATCGGCCTGCGGCCCGGACAGGTATTGACCCTCCGGCAGCTGCTTTACGGCCTGATGATGGAGTCCGGCAACGACGCAGCAGTGGCCATCGCGGAACACCTGGCCGGCTCGGAGGAGCGCTTCGTCCAGCAGATGAACCTCCGGGCACAGCAACTCGGCTGCTGGAACAGCGTTTTCGCTGACCCGCACGGACTCTCCCGCACGTGGGAAGGCCACTATACCACCGCCTTCGACCTGGCGCTTCTGGCGCGCCGGGGGCTCGCCATCCCCGAGTTTGCCGCCGTGGTCCGGAGCCGGGTCAAGGTGGTGGGAGAGGGGGACCTCCCGACTTGGCACTTCCGGAACACGAACCGCCTGCTCTGGTCCTTTGGCGGGGCGGATGGGGTAAAGACGGGGACTACCAGCGAGGCCGGGTATTGCCTGGTGGCTTCGGCGAACCGGGAGGGTTTCCGCCTCATCGCCGTAGTCCTCAATTCGGCCGACCGTTGGCGGGACGCGGCCGAGCTGCTGGAGTACGGCTATCGTGAGTTTCAGCCGGTCCTCTTGGCGGTGCCGGGGCAGCCGGTGGGTGAGATGCCGGTCCGATGGGGGATGAAACGAGCCGTGCCGGTTGTTCCGGAGCGCGCAGTGACAGCCGTGGTGAGGCGATCGAACGACCTCCCGCTGGTGACGGAACTGGAGGGAGGAGCCCTGATGGCGCCGGTTCAGGCGGGGCAAATCGCCGGCCGGTTGGTGGTTCGGCAAGGGGGCAGGGAAATGACCAGCGCCGCGGTTCGCTGCGCCCTGGCGGTCCCCCGGCGGACACTCTGGCGCCTGCTGGCGGCGGCGTTGGACAGCCTCTGGCGGTTGGCGACGGCCGGTGAACCGGCCGGCCGGTGACCCATTTCCTTTGCCCGGTGGTCTGGTATAATAAGAAGGCCAAGACCACCTGGTTGGAAGGGGCATCGGCCGGTGAACGAGAAAGGCCGCGGGCGGCCCGAGCTTCTCGCTCCCGTGGGAGAGTGGGACGCCCTGGTGGCGGCCGTGCAGAGCGGAGCTGACGCCGTCTACCTGGGCGGCAAGGCATACAGCGCCCGTCAATTCGCCGCCAACTTTGGCCCGGAGGAACTCTCCCGGGCCGTTGCTTATGCACACGTTCGCGACGTTCGGGTGTACGTTACCGTCAATACGCTCATCAAGGAGGCTGAGATCGAGCCGGTCCTCGACTACCTCGCCCGGCTGTACGAGCTGGGCGTGGACGCCGTAATCGTCCAGGACCTTGGCTTGCTCCGGCTGATCCGCCGGGTCTTCCCGGATCTCCCAGTGCACGCCAGCACCCAGATGACCATCCACCACTCGGACGGCGTCCGGTGGCTCCGCGACCAGGGGGTCAAGCGGGTCGTCCTGGCGCGGGAGTTGACCCTCGGGGAGATCGAGGCTTGCGCCGGAGCAGGACTTCCGGTAGAGGTATTCATTCACGGCGCCCTGTGCGTCTGCTACTCCGGGCAGTGCCTGATGAGCAGCCTAATTGGGGGGCGGAGCGGCAACCGGGGGCGGTGCGCCCAGCCTTGCCGCCTCGAATACGCCCTGGTGGACCGAGAGGGCCGGCCGCTGCTCACAGAGGAGGTGGGGGTTCACCTGCTCTCTCCCCGTGAGCTGGCGACCTTGGACCTCCTGCCCGACCTCGTTCGGGCGGGCGTGTCGGCCTTGAAGATCGAAGGCCGTATGAAGCGCCCTGAGTACGTGGCAACGGTAGTTCGCGTCTATCGGGAAGCGCTCGACCGGTTATCCAAAGGTGGCGAAGGGGGAGGGAGCGAGGAACGCTGGCGAGAACTGGCTCAGGCTTTCAACCGGGGCTTCACTCCCGGCTACTTGCTGGGCAACCCGGGACGGGAGCTGATGAACTTCCAGCGGCCTAGCAACCGAGGGGTGTTCCTGGGGCGAGTGAGCTACTACGACCGCCGCCGGGGCCTGGCCACCCTGCGCCTGGACAATCCCGTCTCGGTCGGGGACGGGCTGGAGTTCTGGGTGAGCCAAGGGGGGCGGGTGGGGACGACTCTCTCCCGCTTCTGGTCGGCCGAGCGCCGGGACGCCGCAGCTCATCTCCTCAAGACGGCCGGTCCAGGGGAGAGGGTGGTTATCCCGGTCAAGGGAGCGCTGCGCCCGGGTGACCGGGTTTTCAAGACGAGCGACGCAGCTCTGCAAGCCCGAGCCGCGGCTGTTTTCCACTCGCCTCGCGAGGCGTTGCAGATCCCGCTGCAAGCGGTGTTGACGGTGCGGCAGGGAGAACCGGCGGAATTGGTCCTGACCGACCCGGAGGGGAACCGGGGGACCGCATCGGGCAGTCTGCCGGCGGGTCGAGCCGAAAAAACGCCCCTCGACTACCAAACCGCGCGAGCCCAGTTGGAGCGGTTGGGGAATACCCCCTTTCGCCTGGCTGCGCTGGAGTTGAGAGCTGACTCGGATACCATCCTCCCCTGGAGCGAGCTGAACGCTTTGCGTCGGGCGGCCTTGGCGGAACTGGAAAAGGTGCGGGCAGAGCGCTACCGCCCTGCGCCGGAGGAGTTGGAGGCAGCCCGGCGTGGTCTGGCCGAGGTGGTCGGGGAGCGCTCCCGCCGGAAGGTGAATTCTCCGTCTCCTGGACCTGCCCGGCCGCTCCTGGCGGTGGCGTTGGGCGGGCCGGAGGCCCTACCCGAGGTGCTGGCCGCCCGGCCTGACCGGATCATCCTGGGCGGGGAACGCTTCCGGCCGGACGCCTCTCCCTTCTGGAGGGTGGAGGAAGTGGCGGAGGCGGGGCGGCTGTGTCGGGAGGCTGGGGTGGAGCTAATCCTGGGCTTTCCCAGGATCATCCGCCACCGGGAGATGGAGCTGGCGGTCAACCTAGCCGCAGGTGCAGCTGCCCTTCCGCCGAAGGAGCGGCCGGTCGCCTTGCTTGTGGGAAACCTGGGCTTGCTCAGGCGTTTGACGGCTGGAGAGCGTGTGGTAGCGATCCATGCCGACTGGCCGCTCAACCTCTTCAACACCGAGGCGCTGGACCTCCTGGCCGGGCAAGGGGTCGCGCAAGCGGTCCTATCTCCCGAGCTGACGCTCCAGGAGATAGCCCAGCTGGCAGCGCACTCGCCGGTCACCGTTGAAGTGTTGGTCCACGGCCCGCTGGAGCTGATGGTGACCGAGTATTGCGCCTTGGGGGCGCTGTTGGGGGGACGGACTACCCACCAAGCCTGCCGGCAACCTTGCCGCGACACAGAGGCAGGGCTGCGGGACCGCCTCGGCCTGGTCTTTCCCCTGAGGATGGATACATCTTGTCGCATGCACGTCGCCAACCCGAAGGAACTCTGCCTCATTGACCAATTACCAGCCGTAACGGCCGCCGGACCGCAGGTCCTCCGTCTGGACTGCCGGTTGCGGGAGCCGGCCTACGCGGTTCGAGTGACTCGGGCCTACCGGGAAGGGCTCCGGTTGCTGGACGGCGCAGGTGAGACGGACGAGATCCAGGAGCGGTTGACCAGCTTGCGCGAGGAACTCGAAGCCCTGGCTCCGCAGGGGATTACGAAGGGCCACTATTATCGAGGGGTTGACTGATGGACGAGAAATCGCTGGACACGCTGGAGTTTCCCAAGATTCGGGCCCGGCTGGCCGGCCTGGCGACCTTTCCAGTCGGACGGGAGCTGGCGGAGGTGCTGGCGCCACAGGCAGAGCCTCTTTTGGCGGCCAGCGCTCAGGCGGATACCGCAGAGGCGCTGGCGCTGCTTTGGCGGGAGGGCGGAGTTCCCTGGGGCGGAATCCATGACTTGCGCCCCGCGCTCCACCGTGCGACCATCGGGGCACCGCTGGAGGCTGAAGAACTGCTGGCAGTAGCAGATACATTGCGGGGGACGGCTCGCCTCCGCCGGTTCCTGGAGGACCGGAGGGACCGCTTTCCTCGTCTGGCCGCCCTCGCTGAAGCGCTGCCGGCCCTTCCGGAACTGGCGGCGGAGATCAGACGGTGCATCACCGACCATGGCGAGGTGTCCGACGCCGCCAGTTCTGTCTTGGCCAAGCTTCGTTCCCAGAGTCGGACCCTCCAAAACCGCCTCCGGGAGAAACTGGATTCGCTGGTGACCTCGCCGGAGGTGGTTCGCTACCTCCAGGAGCCTCTGGTCACGCTCCGCAACGACCGTTACGTCATCCCGGTCCGCCGGGAGTACAAGAGCATGGTGGCAGGCGTAGTCCATGACCAGTCAGCCAGCGGGGCGACCCTCTTTGTCGAACCGTTGGCCGTAGTCGAGCTGAACAACCAGCTCCGGCAGGTTGCCGCAGCGGAGCAAGAGGAGGTCCGACGGATTCTGGCGGCGCTCACCCAGCGGGTGGCCTCGGCTGCCTCTGATCTGGAGGCGGCCATGGTGGCGTTGGGACAGATCGACTTCTTGCTCGCCAAGGGAAAGCTGGCGCGGGAGATGGATGCGACGCCGCCGCGCCTCAACCGGGAGGGGCGCATTCGCCTGCGACAGGCCCGCCACCCGCTGCTCACTGGGCCAGTCGTCCCGATCGACGTCACCCTGGGAGAGGATTTCGCGACGCTCGTGATTACCGGCCCCAACACGGGCGGGAAGACAGTGACCCTCAAAACGGTTGGCCTGCTTACCTTGATGGCTCTGGCGGGGCTGCACATCCCAGCCGCCGAGGGGAGCGAGGTGGCCGTCTTTGCGGACGTATTTGCTGATATCGGCGACGAACAGAGTATCGAGCAGAACCTGTCGACCTTCTCCGCCCACCTGACCAACCTCGTCCGTCTGCTCGGCTTGTTGCGGGAGAACTGTCTGGTCCTCCTGGACGAGCTGGGGGCCGGGACGGACCCGGCCGAAGGGGCGGCCTTGGCCATGGCTCTCCTAGACCACCTCCACCAACGCGGAGCTCGCACGGTGGCCACTACCCACTACCCTGAACTGAAGGCTTTCGCCTACACACGGCCTGGCGTCGAAAACGCCTCGGTCGAGTTTGATGTGGAGACTTTGCGCCCGACTTATCGCCTAACCATCGGCGTCCCCGGACGGAGCAACGCTTTCGCCATCGCTGCCCGGCTGGGCTTGCCGGAGGAGATCATCGCCGCCGCCAGCCAGTTGACTAAGCGCGAGGCGGCCCACCTGGAGGATATCCTGCGGGCGGTGGCAGAGAATCGCCGTTTGGCCGAGGAGCACCGGCTGAAGGCAGAAGAGGAGCGGCGCCGCCTGGAGGAGTTGACCCAAGACTACGCAGCGAAGGTGCGCCGCCTGGCGGAGCAGAAAGACCAGATCCTTGCGGAAGCCCGGCGGGAGGCGGAGGAACTCCTCAAGGACGCTCGCCAGCAGGTGGATCAACTCCTGTCCGAGCTGCGGAGGCAGGCCCGGACGGAGTCGGAAGGCGAGGAGGCGGTCCGTCGAGCCCGACGCAAGCTGAGCGAAGAGGCTGAGCGGCTGATTGGCCGCCTAGGTCGGCCGCCCGCACCGGACAGCGCGGAGGAGCTGCCAAGACCGCCCTCGGCTGAGCTATCAGCCTTGCTGCCTGGCACGCGAGTGCGAATCCTCCGCTTCGATCAGGAAGGGACGGTGTTGGCCTCGCCAAGTCTGGCTGGAGAGGTTTTGGTTCAGGCCGGCAATCTGCGCATGATGCTTCGTCCGGAGGACTTGGCGGTGCTGGCCGCAGCATCCCCCAAGCGACCGCCGAAAGCGACCAGCGGCCGAGCACCAGAGAACCTCCAGGCGTTGGCCCGAGACAAGGCCGCAACAATCCAGAGCGAGCTCGACCTGCGCGGTCTTACGGTGGACGAGGCCTGGGATCTGGTTGCCAAGTACCTGGATGACGCCATTCTAGCGGGCCTTTCCCAGGTCCGCCTGATCCATGGGAAGGGGACTGGCGCCCTCCGGCAGGGGCTGCGGGAGCGGCTCGGCAGCTACCCGGGCGTGATGGAATACAGATACGCCGCCCCGGCTGAGGGCGGCGACGGTGTGACGATTGTGAAGTTGGAAACCTAGTCCAGGTTATGCTCGGTGGTCAAGGGCGGCCCCTCCCAAGGAGTGGCCTGGCCGGATGATGCCCCCTGGCCGTTCTCCGCTCCCACCGGCGGGGATTCGGGTGGTGGTGGAGATGAGAGCGGCAGGCCACCGTGGATGGGGCAGGGCTGCGTGGGCTCCGTACCCTGGACGAAGACCTCCAGCCGTACGTCGGGGCAGCGATCAGTCGCCAGATAACCATGAGTGGGGTCTACATACGCCCTTACTACCCCCGCAGGCAACGGGAAATCGGAGATCGGGGTGTCAGCCAGCGCCCGACGCATCATCTCGCCCCAGACCTCTGCCGCTTTGGCCGAGCCCAGGTATCCGTATCCCGGGATGGCGAGGGGTTCCTTCTGCACGTCGTTGCCTATCCAAACTGCGGCGACCAGTTCAGGCGTAAAGCCGACGAACCAGGCGTTGGTGTAGTCTGAGGTCGTACCGGTCTTACCAGCCGCTGGTCGGCCGATGTTGGCTGCCCGCCCGGTTCCTCGCTCGATGACACCTCGCAGCATGTCCGTAACCACATAGGCGGTCGAGTCGGCGAGGACAATCTGCTTCTGGGCAGTATTCTCTTCCAGTACCCGCCCATCCTTGTCCTCCACCCGCAGGACCGCGATTGGATCCACCCGCACGCCTTGGTTGGCGAGGACGGAGTAGGCCGTGACCATCTGCATCAGCGTCACGCCCTTGGTGATTCCGCCCAAGGCCAGGGAGAGGTTGCGGTCGTTGACTGCACCCTCCTCGACCAGCGAGGTGATACCCATCTTGCGGGCATAGTCGATGGTCGTGCCAATCCCAACTTGGTCGAGGACCTTGATGGCGACTATGTTGATCGATTCCTCCACCGCCCGACGCAGCGTCGTCGGACCGCGGAACTTCTTGTCGTAGTTCTGCGGCACCCAGGTCGAGCCGTTCGGCTGCGGATACTCCACCGGGGCGTCATCCACCACGGAAATCGGGGTGAAGCCGCGGTCAATGGCCGCAGTGTAGATGAAGGGCTTGATGGCTGAGCCCGGTTGGCGGTAGGCCTGGGTGGCCCGATTGTACTTGTCTTCGCCGCGGCCACCGACCATTGCCATGATGTGGCCCGTGCGCGGGTCCATCGCCAGGATGGCCACCTGCGGCTGATGAAGCCCGTTCTTGTCCTTCTTGGCGGTCGGAATCCGTCCCAGCGCCTGCTCTGCTGCCGCTTGGACCTTCAGGTCCAGGGAGGTGTAAACCTTCAAGCCACCCGAGTAGACAGCGGTGGCGCCGTACCGGTCAAGCAAATACTGGGTGACGTAGTCCACGAAGTAGGGAGCCTTGGTTCGGGAGAGTTTGAGGCCGACGGTCTTGATTGGGGCTGCCTTGGCTGCCTGTGCCTCCGCCGGCGTCAAGTAACCCACCTGAGCCATGCGGTCCAAGGCGACGTTGCGCCGCTCCAGGGCGGCCTTTGGGTTGACGTAGGGCGAGTAATACTCGGGACCCCGCAACAGGCCGGCGATCAGCGCCGCTTCGGGCAGAGTCAGGTCCTCTACGTGTTTGCCGAAGTAAAGCTGGCTGGCCGCCTCAACGCCGTAGGCTCCGTGGCCGAGGTAGATTTCGTTAAGGTAGGTCTCCAGTATCTCATCCTTCGTGTAACGGCGCTCGATCTGGATTGCCCAGATGATCTCGTTGATCTTGCGGGTGATGGTCTTCTCCTGGGACAGGAAGGCATTCCGGGCCAGTTGCTGGGTGATCGTGCTTCCGCCCTGGACCTTGCGCCCTGCCACCAGGTCGACCAGCAAGGCCCGGATGAGCGCGGAAATCCGGACGCCGTGGTGTTCGTAGAAGTGGTCGTCCTCAACGGCGAGGACGGCGTTCTTCAGCTGATTTGGAATGCGGTCCAAGCTTACCGGGGTTCGGTTTTCGATGTACAGCCGGCCGATGACCTCGTTCCGCGCGCCATAAAGAACTGTCGCCTGCTTTGGGTTGAACTGGACGTCCGACAGCCGGGGTGCAGTGTGCAAGAGGCCTGCCAGGATACCCACGCCGGAGCCGAGCAAGACCAAACCCACGAAAACCGCCACTGCCACCAGGATACTGCCCCGGGTCCCGCGACGAAGGTCTCTTCTCACCGATTATCCTCCCCTGAACTGATAAGGCCAGGAAGCCCATCCCTGACCGCTCACATCATTATAGCACAGCGGGCTTGGATTGAAAGCCGGCATTTTCCCGTGGTATAGTGGTATAAACCTCGGATAATGGTACAGTTTCACAGGTGCGACTGGGAAGGGGACAGAGCGCGTGACCGAATTGAACGTTGACGCAGAACTGGAACTGTTGCGGCGGGGAACCGCGGAAATCATCAACGAAGAGAATCTACGAAGTAAACTCGCCCGAGCCCGAGCCGCCAAAAGGCCGCTCCGGGTGAAGCTCGGGACTGACCCCTCGGCTCCGGATATCCATCTCGGCCACGCCGTGGTCTACCGCAAGCTCAAGCAGTTCCAAGACCTTGGGCACGAGGTCTACTTCCTGATTGGAGACTTCACGGGGCGGATCGGCGATCCCACGGGCAAGTCAGAGACCCGTCCGGCACTGACCAAGGAGGAAGTCGAGGCCAACGCACGGACATATGAGGAACAACTGGCGAAAATCCTCGATCCGGAAAGAATTCGGGTCGTCTTCAACTCCACCTGGCTGGCGCCGCTAACCTTTGAAGACGTCATTCGACTGGCCAGCAAGTACACGGTCGCCCGGATGCTGGAGCGGGACGATTTCGCCAAGCGCTATGCGGAGCAAAGACCCATCTTCATCCACGAATTCTTCTATCCGCTGATGCAGGGGTATGACTCGGTCGCCCTGAAAGCCGACGTTGAGCTGGGCGGCACTGACCAGAAGTTCAACCTCCTGGTTGGGCGGGAACTCCAGCGGGAGTACGGGCAGGAGCCCCAGGTCGCCTTGATGATGCCGCTCTTGGTCGGGACGGACGGCGTCAACAAGATGTCCAAGTCGCTTGGCAACTACATCGGGATCAACGAACCGCCCTCTGAGATGTACGGCAAGACCATGTCCATTCCGGACAACCTCATGATCACCTATTTCGAGCTGGCCACGGACGTGCCAATGTCGGAGCTCCGCCAGCTCGAGGCGGGGCTAGCCGACGGGTCGCTCCATCCCCGGGATGCCAAGCGGCGCCTGGCTCGGGAGATCGTGTCGCTTTATCACGGTTCTCGGGCCGCAGCCCAGGCCGAAGATCACTTTGATCGCCTCTTTCTCAAGAAAGACGTGCCAGACGAAATGCCCGAGGTTGAACTGGACCGGGCCGAACTCAGTTCTACCGGGCGGATGTGGATCGTCCGCCTCCTTGTCCGGGGCGCACTGGCTAAGTCCAACGGCGAGGCCCGCCGGCTGGTCCAGCAGGGCGGGGTAAGACTGGACGGCGCTGTCGTGAGCGACCCGGACGCCGAGGTGAGTGTGACCGAGGGGGCCGTTCTTCAGGTAGGCAAGCGCCAGTTTCGCCGAATCCATTTCCGCTGATCCCAGGACAATCCGCTAGCCTCTGGCCGCATATCATTTAAGGACCGCGGAACAACCCGGCCACACGATGTAGAGTGGGAGGGAGCCGGGTGCGCTGGCACAAGGGTCGGAGGAGCTATCGTTGGGGGAGCCACACTCGCGCCATACCGCTTCGCTTCGTGTTGCTCGAGGTTCTGCTGGCATTGCTGGTAGTGGGGGGAACGCTCTTCGTCGTGGTGGAACGGCGCCTCCGTCCGACTCTGGCCGAACTGTCCAAGGCTCGGGCTCGGGCGCTGGCGGTGGGTACTATCCAGAAGGCAATCCGGGAGAAGGTCGCCTACGGCCTCCGCTACGAGGATCTGTACGGGGTCCGGACCGACAGCCGAGGCAAGGTGGTCTTGATGCAGCCCAACACCGGCGAAGTCAACCGGGTGGCTGCCGAGCTTGCTGACCACGTTCAGAATGCCCTGCGCCGCCTGCCGCTGGAACGCATCGGGATTCCCCTGGGTCAGGCATTCGGCAGCCAGCTTCTGGCAACTGTCGGCCCGACCTTGTGGGTTCGGGTGTTGCCGGTCGGCACGGTTGAGACCAACCTCTTTGATCGCTTTGAACAGGCAGGAATAAACCAGACCCGGCACAAGCTTTACATTGAAGTCAAGGCCACGATGAGGGTCGTGGTGCCATTTCTGGATGCCTCAGTGGACGTCAGGACGGAGGTTCCCCTCTCGGAGTCGATCATCCTCGGAGAGGTACCTCAGGTCTACTTCGGACTCTCCGACTCTTCATTCAGCCTGTTTCCCAATGCATACCGGCAAAAGGCTGCGCATTAGCGAGGATAGAGCAGTTCTTCCCAGCTAGCCGCCATTCATCGTCATTTGAGCCGGCTTGAACCGCCCCTGGCGGGCGTGGTATATTAAACACCGCTGACCCGCCGGGTGAGCGGAACGCAGGCCCGGACGTGGTTCGGACCAGGCCGGAGAGGCAGTCGGGAACAGTTGGCTGTTTGACAAGGTCTGAGAGAAATGATAAAATAATTAAGCCTGATGCGAGACGTCGGGCGCAAAGCTTGGTCCTTGAAAACTGAACAGCGTGAAAGAGGAGCACCAGTACGGGTAAGGAAGTTCGTTGAAGGACGGCTTCTGTCAAGTACGGTGAAGTACTCGGTAAGAAGCCGGGATTAAGCTT
>JBLNCL010000029.1:0-54080 GCA_050260635.1 Betaproteobacteria bacterium | reverse complement strand
CCCGCCGGCAAGCGTCCACCCAGCTCGACGCGGTACCCCAGCGGCACCACCAGCTCCTGCAGCCGGCGGAGAGCCCGCTCGCTCATCCCGGAGACGAGCAGCGGAGTGGCCAGCGGCGCAGGCGGAGGCAACTGCAGGGAGATGGCGGATGGATTAGCCGTGATGACCTCCGGGAGCGGTTTCTCTCCCGCCTCCCCTGGCCGGCCGGGACCCTCGTTCCGAGCCCTGGCCAGTTCCAAGACGGGCAACATGCACTCGATCGGGGTGAGGAACCCAACCCGGTGGTCGCTGAACGAAAAGCCATAGCTGACTGCCCCGATCAAGCGGCCGTCCACATACACAGGGCTGCCGCTCATCCCTGCGGCGATCCCTCCGGTCTCCTCGATCAGGGGTCCGCCAACCCGGACCAGGATGAGGTCGCCGGTCGGTCCGGCGTTGGGCACCACCCCCAGGATCTCGACCTCAAACTGTTCGACCTTGGTGCCGCGCACCACCGTCAGACCAGTGCCCTTCATTCCCGCCCGGACCTCCGACAGCGGGAGGATCTCTGGTCGTTCGGGTCTCTCCGCCTGAGCCTCGGCCTGGTGCAGAGCAGCGCCCTGGGCCTGTGCGGCGATGCCCGCTCCGCCGAACGCCATGCCGGCGCTCAGCGCCAGCGAAAGCAGGCAGCCGACGACGCGCCGGGTGGGTCGGCGATAGGCGGCTCTATGGGATCGGTTCGTAAGCCATTCCTCCCTGTGCATTGCTGGAGATCCGGAGACGAGTTAGAGCCGGATAGACGAGAGACATAGGTCAATACTTTGCCGCCTTGCCGGTCAATTCCTGCCCTGCCCCGCATGCCCCGCTCTGGAAGCCTTTGGACTTCCCGTCAACCCCCTCCCGCGTTTCGTGCTGCGCCTCTTCCGGCGCCAGTCCCTCCAGGCTCTCTCCAACGCGAAACCACGCCAGGTGATTGGCCAGGTATTGGTGCTCCACCCTCAAGCCCGTCCGCCCGTACCAGCCAATACAACAATTCTTGCGAACAGACCGGCACGAAAACTAAGAAGGACCTCAGGATCTCTCCCGGGTCCTGGTTGGCAGCCAAGAAAGGGCGCGCAACTGGCCTGTCGAAGCCCGAGGCAGCTACTAATCCAAGTGGCTCTGGATCATGCGGCCCAGCCCGATTCCGCCCGCCTCGGCCATCGTCTCAGCATAGGCCTGGGTGAGAAGGTCCTGATAGATGTCTCCGGCCACGCCCTTCGGCAGGAAAGAAAGCTGGCCTCCATTCACCGTCCGCCACATCTCCCGCCAGAGCAGGTTGAGGAAGACTGCCTCCATCTCCCGGGAAGCCTCTCTGACCTTGGCCGGGTCATGGACCGCCGCTGCCTGTCCTGCGGCGGCATCCTCTCTCTGGGCCTGGGCTAGCGCGGCTGAAAAGGTCGGCGTGGCCTCCCGGGTCCGCCAGGTCAGGCCGGTTGGCGAAGGCAGGAGGCGGAAGGAGGGTGCGATCAGGGATGAAGGAAGGAAGTCGTTGCCCACCTCGGCCACCCCCTAGATTATCTCAAGCTCGCCGTGGAGCGCCCCGGCTGCCTTGACCGCCTGTAGAATTGCCACTACGTCCCGAGGGGTCGCTCCCAGAGCGTTGAGCGCCTTGACCAGGTCGGCCACGCTCGTGCCCCCGCCCAGAGTCGTGAACTGGGCCTGCCGTTCGGAAGCAGTGATGCCAGTCTCCGGCGTCACGACCGTCCGGCCTGGGGATAGCGGGGCGGGCTGGGAGATCTGCGCCCCGGCGGTGATGCGGATCGACAGACTGCCGTGGGCCACCGCCACCGGCGAGATGGTCACGTGCTGGCCCATGACGATCGTCCCTGTCCGCTCGTTCACCACGACCTTGGCCACTGCGTCCGGTCTGACCGGCAACTCGCTCAGGGCGGCGATGAACTCCACAGGCCTCGCCTCGTAGGTCACCGGCACCGTCACCGTAACCGTCCCCTTGTCCACCGCCCGGGCCGTTTCGGGAGTGAAAGCCCGGTTGATGGCCGCCGCCACCCTGGCAGCCGTGGTGAAGTCAGGGTGATGCAGCACCAGCGTCAGGAAGTCAGTGGCCACGGCATTGGCCACCTCCCTTTCCACCAGCGCCCCGCCGACCACGATCCCCACTGTCGGGTGGTTTTTCTGCACCCGGCTGCCCCCCGACCCGGCATTGAAGCCGCCGATGGAGACAGGGCCCTGGGCCACGGCGTAAACCTCTCCATCCACGCCTCTCAGCGGAGTCAGCAGGAGGACGCCGCCCTGAAGGCTCTTGGCGTCGCCGAACGAGGAGACCGTCACGTCCAACCGGTCGCCAGTCCGGGCGAAGGCCGGCAGGTCCGCCGTGACCATCACCGCCGCCACATTCTTCACCCGCAACTGGGCAGCCGGAACGCTTACCCCGTAGCGGGCCAGGGCATTGGCCACCATCTGAACGTTGGCCATGGTGCCGGTCGAGTCCCCGGTCCCTTCGAGGCCCACCACCAAGCCCAGCCCGGTTAACTGGTTCGGGCGGTCGTTGGCTACCCGGGCCAGATCCTTCAGGCGGGTCAGGGGGACCGCGGCCTCCTCCGCCTGCTCGGCAGTCCGGCTCGCGGCCACCGCTCGCCCAGGAGAGAAGCCTTGCGCCACAACGGTCAGAAGCGCCACCAAGACCAGTGCGGCCAGTCTTGCCCCTCCAGTAGTGCGCCCCCGTACCCGGTCCATCGCCCTATCCCTCCTAGAACAACCAGCTGAAGATGCGACTCAAGATACCCGGCTTTTGCTTCGTCCCGACCACCCCGTCACCCAGGTAGGTGATCTCGGCATTGGCCACGAAGGTGGAGAGGACGGTGTTGTCCCGGTCCACGTCCTCGGGCCTCACCTGGCCCCGTAGCATGATCTTTTGCTCCTCGCTGTTGACCGTGATCCTCTGAATGCCCTCAACCACCAGGTTCCCGTTCGGGAGAACCTCGGTTACCACCACGGTCATCTTTGCGGAGAGCGACCCGCCCCGGGTGGTGTTGCCCGACGCCCCCAGGTTATCCCCGCCCTTTACCTTGATTTCCGGGAAAAACTTGAGGAACCCGAGCCCCGGCCCGGCCGAAACGCCAGCCTCTTTCTTGTTGCTGCTCGAGGCCTTTTGGTTGGCCTCCGCCTTCTCCACGATGATGATGGTCAGAAGATCCCCTGGCGCCTTGGCCCGGTGGTCCATCAGCCACTCGTTGCCCGGGGCATTCTCGCTCCAGAGGGAGCCTTGAGCCGCCTGCCCCCCTGGGGAGAACCCGGCCATCAGGGCCAACAGCAGCCCACCCAGCGCGAAAACCAGCCCCCTTGGCGGCCGACCCCCTCGCAACGTCTTCATCCCGAACCCCTCCAACCTCATAGTCCACCCGCCGGCGGGCCGTCAAGGTTGACGAGGACCTGCCCGGCGCCCCGCACAACGCCTTCCACCGTCCGGTTGGACTGGGCGTTCTGCACCTTGATGACCTCGCCGATGCCTCCCTCTTCCAGAGCCAGCCCTTGAGCCGTCAGGATCAACCCGCCGGTTTCTGCGCACAGTGTCACCCGGTCACCCCGTCGAATGACCACCGGCACCATCACATCTGTCCGGGAGAGCGGCGTTCCGGTCGGAACCGACCGGGCCACCTGCTTGCCTTCTGCCTCCTCGAGCGTCCGGAGCGCCCCGTCCGGGAGCCTGGCCAACTCGACCTCCACCACGTCCACCTGCCCCGGCCTGATTACGCTGCCTCGAGCCAGCCCCTCCCGGGTCACCACCGCCGGGACCCGGACCGAAATCACGGCCCGCGGCCGCAGCGTCGCCTGGGCTTCGCCGTTCACTGTCAGGTCGACCGGCCCGGTCAGCGTGCCGGTGGCGACCGCCCGCGCCACCTGGGCCACCCCTCCCCGGACTCTGAACCCCAGCTCCCCTTCGGGCACCACCGGTTCGGTCCAGTTGACCAGCGAGAGCGCTACCCGGTCCTCCTCGACCGCCAGCAGTCGGGCGATTTCCCTCCGGTAAAGACCTTCCGCCTCCTCCCGGCCGAGCAGCCGTCCCGGCTGCCGCACCGCCACGCTCTCGCTCCCGGTGAATTCGACCTCCTCCGGGTCAAGGCCGGCTTGGCGGAGCCGGACAACCACCTGCCCCCGCGTCAGGGTCCGGACCTGTCCCGGCCGCGGGGCTTGACCAAGAACCAGGCCAGTCAAAGTCGCGACCTGGGCCTGCTCGGACTGGTCGCCGACAATCCGGGCGACGTCCCCGAGCCGGATCTGAGTTCCAGCTACCCGGGCCTCCGTCCCCAGCTCCACCGTCAGGGCGAGAGCGGGGGCGCAGGTCAGCAGTGCGACCAGCAACCCCACCGCGGCCACCAGCCGGCGAACCTCCCGCCTGTCCAACCCAGACCCGTTCCTCATCGCCGTTTACCTCTCAAACCGGCTAGCGTTTGAGATTGTTGGCCACCTGGAGCATGTCATCCGAGGCCTGGATCGCCTTGGAGTTGGTCTCGTAGGCCCGTTGCGCCACGATCATGTTCACCATTTCCTCCACCACCTGGACGTTGGAGGCCTCCACATACCCCTGGGTGAGAGCGCCAAAGCCCGGCTGCCCCGGTGTCCCCACAATGGCTTCCCCCGACGCGTCGGTCGGCCGGAACAGGTTGCGCCCGACCGCCAGCAGCCCGGCGGGGTTGGTGAAGCGGGCGATCTGAATCTGGCCCAGCGTCTGCGGGGCCGCATCCCCAGCCAGGAGCACTGACACCGTCCCGTCGTTGCCGATGGAAATCTCCGTCGCCTCCGATGGAATGATGATCTCCGGCTCCAGCGGGTAACCGTCGGAGTTCACCATCCGGCCTGTGCCGTCCCGCTTGAAGGCCCCGTCCCTGGTGTAGGCCACTGTTCCGTCCGGCATCACCATCTGGAAGAAGCCGTCGCCCTCGATCACCAGGTCTAGGGGGTTATCGGTCGGGCGAAACTCGCCGACCGTGAAGATCTTCTGGGTCGCCACCGGCCGCACGCCCCCGCCGATCTGGATCCCGACCGGCACGGTCGAGCCCTGAACCACCTGCGCGCCGGCCGCCCGCACCGTCTGGTAGAGCAGATCCTGAAAGTCCACCCGGTTCCGCTTGAACCCGTTGGTGTTCACGTTGGCCAGGTTGTTGGCGACGGTGTCGATGTTGAGCTGCTGGGCCATCATGCCCGAGCCTGCGGTGTAAAGCGAGCGAATCACGAAAAGACCCTCCTCGGTTTCTGAACCAGCGGAGGGAGCGGCTGCCTCAGTCGGTCGGCAGCCGGATGGCCTCGACCCCTTGCGGGGCCGTCCAGCCCGATTTACATCCCTCTGGCCGGTTCCTGGTTGCTTTCTGAGCGGCGCTCCTAGCGCCTAGACGCGGCCCACCTCCGTAACGGCCTTTTGCAACAACTCGTCCTCCATCTGGATTAGCCGCTGGTTCGCCTCATAACTCCGCACCGAGGCGATCAGCCCGATCATTTCCCGAACCGTGTTGACGTTGGACCGCTCGACGAACCCCTGCTGCACCGTGGTTTCCGAATCCACCGGCTCCCCGGCTGCCGCCGCGGCGAAGAGGTTACCCCCCTCTTTCACGAGGCCGCCGTGCGGGAAGCGGATCACCAGGAGACGCCCCACCATCTGCCCGTCCACCGAGACCGTCCCATCCGGCGCCACGCTCACTTCGCCGTTCCCCAGTGCGAGCGGTCCCTGCTCGCCGAGGACCGGGAAGCCGCTCTCGGTTACGAGCTGGCCCTGGCCGTTGCGCGTGAAGGCTCCGTCCCGGGTATACCGCACCCCGTTAGGGGTCTGGACGGCGAACATCCCCTCCCCGGCAATCGCCAGGTCGAGGGGATTGCCAGTCTCCGTGAGCGGCCCGGCTGCCCAGTCCGTGGCCGTCTCCGTCGCCACCGCCCCCAGGTTCAGAGGTCCCACTACGGGCGGATAGCCCGCCGGCAACGTCGCTGGCCCGGCCGGGTCGTTGAACCGGCGCAAGAGCAGGGCGGGGAAGCTCTCCTCCACCAGTTCGTCGCGCTTGTAGCCATCGGTCGCAGCGTTGGCCAGGTTGTTGGCGATCACTTCAGTCCGGCGAAGCTCGGCCAGCATCCCGGAAGCCCCGATGTAGAGCCCGCGGATCATCGCCTCACCTCCCGTTGGTCTGCAGTTTAGTGTTCGGCGTGCCCGAGGTCAGGCTTAAGGAGGTATTGCCGGTCCGCGTCGCAAACTTAGAACACGGAGGTTGGACATGAACGTCACGTTGAGGTTCCTGATCCTCTTTTTCCTGGCTTATGTCGCCTTCAAGGCGTTCCTCTTCTGGCGCCTTCACCGTGCCTTGCGCAAGCTGGAAGAAAAGCAGAAGGCCCTGAAAAACCTCCCCTCCTTCGACGCCACGCGCCAGCGGGATGATTCCTCGGGCCCTCCCCGGTCCAGCGAGCTTTAGGTTTAGCCGGTCTTGGTCGTCCAGATTGTGGTCGACAAACCCTCCACGCCCTCCAGGACGCGTCCCGTCCCAATCGCGACGCAGGACTGGGGGTCGTCCGCCACGAACACGGGAATGCCGCCCGTCTCATCGCTGAGCAGCCGGTCGAACCCTTGCAGCAGCGCCCCCCCACCGGTGAGGACGATCCCCTTCTCGAAAATGTCTGCCGCCAATTCCGGCGGGGTCTTTTCGAGCACTCCCTTGACGCAGTCCACCACCGCCGTGACCGGTTCCTGCAGCGCCTGAAAGGCTTCTTCGGAAGAATAAGTGACGATTCGCGGCAGGCCGGTCATCAGGTCGCGCCCCTTGACCTCCATCTCGGTGTGGGGACTGTGGCGGTAAGCCGTCCCCACCTGCAGCTTGATGTCCTCCGCCGTCCGCTCCCCCACCATCAGGTTGTAGATCTTCCGGATGTGGCGGGCGATGGCCTCATCGAATTTGTCCCCCGCCACCCGGAGCGACTCCCCGACCACGATCCCACCGAGCGAGATGACTGCCACGTCGGTGGTCCCCCCGCCGATATCCACCACCATGCTGCCGGACGGCTCGGCGATGGGCAGCCCCGCCCCGATGGCAGCAGCCATCGGCTCCTCGATGATGCAGACCTGCTTGGCTCCGGCCTCCAGCGCCGCGTCTCGGACTGCCCGCCGCTCCACACTGGTTACTGAAGCCGGCACCGAAATCGCCACCCGGGGTTTGAAAAGTCGGCTCCGGCCGCAGACCTTCCGGATGAAGTGCTGCAGCATCGCCCGGGTGTGGTCGTAGTCGGCAATGACACCCTCCCGGAGCGGGCGCACCGCCTGAATGTGGCCGGGCGTACGGCCGATCATCTGCCGGGCCTCTTCGCCCACGGCCAGAATCTGGCCGCTATCGGTGGAAACCGCCACCACCGAAGGCTCCCGGATCACGATCCCCCGCCCGCGCACATACACGAGGATTGTGGCAGTCCCCAGGTCAATGCTGATGTCGAGCGCCATGCCTTGCCTCCTCCTGTCCGGACACCCCTCATACAAGAAACCAACAAATTAAAAAAAGGAACTGCTACCGGTAGTCTTTTCCACACCGGTAGACAGATTCCTTTTCCGACCGAGCAGGTTCTGACGGGATAAGCCTGGGGCTGGCGGGTCACGAAGCCTTCCGGCGATACTTGCGGCGGGTCGCTTCCCCGCCCCGGATGTGCCGCTCCGCCTTGTTGTTTTCCAGAACGCGCTTGACCCGGCGGGCCAAGTCGCGGTTGATCCGTGGCAGGCGCTCCGTCACGTCCTTGTGGATAGTGCTTTTCGAGACGTCAAAGACCTCGGCGGCTTGCCGTACGGTGGCTTTGGTGTTGAGGATGTAGGTCCCGACTTCCAGGACCCGGCGCCGGATGTAGTCCCGCATGCCACCAGCCCCCTCGCACACGATTTGCTAAATCTATATGCGGGGAGGCAGGCGATATGACGGAGGCCCGGGACTCCGTTAGTCTCCGGGTGGCATGGCTGTCAGCGGCTGGCAGGCTTCGCCGTCACGGTAGAGACCGAAGTGAAGCTTCGCCGCCCCGCCAAGGACGCCCAGCGTCTGCCCCCGGACGAGCGGCTGGGAAGGCTTGACCCGGGCCAGGCCAGCAAAGCGGTAGCAGGTACGCCAGCCGCCTGGATGGTCCACCATAACCTCCCAGCCGGCCGGCTCCCGTCCGTAATCGGAATCAACCGTCCGGACCGAGACCACCCGCCCGGCGGCCGCGGCGGCTACGCCCTGCCCGGGCCGTCCGGCCAGATCGACCCCCGGGTGAAAACGGAAGTCCTGAAAGACCGGGTCCCGCCGCCAGCCGAAGCCGGCAGTCACCCGCCCGGCCAAGGGCGATCCGAAGTCCGCCGGCGTCCGCAACGTTGCCGCCGGGGAAGCTGGGGAGGCATCAGGAGGCTTGCGAGGAGGCGCAGCGGGCGGCGCCCGCACCTCGCCGGGAGAGGGAACGGTTGGGGGACGTTGCGGAGTAACTGGCGTCTTTGACGCCGGCCATGGCCGGAGAAAACCGACCGCGAATCCCACCAGGAGACTGAGAACGGCCGCTGCCAGCACCTGCCGGCGTGCGGCGGTCCTCCGGAGCATCCGCCCGGCTGCTGCCAGCGCCTCGTAGCCGTAGCCGATTGTCACCCGGAGCAGGCGCTGCTCCTTGCGCATCGCCATCACCCGGGCCTTAGTCTCGCCAGGATCTTCCTGTTTATTCCGGTGGCTTCCTAGGGCTGTCGGTTAGTCGGTGGCTGATACTGGCTTAACTTCTGGAGGACTGTCCCTGGGTAGTAGTAGGACAGAATCTCCCGGTAAGAGCGGCCCAGTTTGGCCAATCCATTCGCCCCGTACTGGCAGAGCCCGACCCCGTGGCCGTTGCCCACCGTCTGGATCTCCACCCCGTCGCCCCGCCGCCGCCAGGTGAACCGCGTGGAGCGGAGGCCCAGCTTCTCTCGGAGTTCAAGGCCCGAAAAGCGTTTTCCGCCCACCATGGCCTCCCGCACCCGCCCCGACGGCCCGGTGGTGAGAATCGCCAGTGGTTCCGGCTTCGCCTTCCCCGCGGCGGCGAGCGCCCCCGCGCTCACGCCCAGCTTCCGCTCGAGCTCGGCCCGGCTGATGAAGACGGTCTCGGAATAGCGGGGCGACTCCCGGTCCCAACTGCAAGGCACGGAACGCAGGTAAGGCGCATAGGTTCCCCAGACGTCCTCTGCGTTCTCGGTCCGGCCCCCGCAGGTCGAACTGTAGACAGCAGCGATGGGTTGCCCGCCGTAGGTAAGAATCTCGTCCCGGGTCTCCTCGACCGCCCGAGCTACCCTCCGCCACAGCCGGTAGTACGACCAGAAGCCCCACTTCTTCCGGAGGGCAGCGGACGTTGCCCAGGCCTGCCCCCGGCGGGGGTCGGTGGAAAGATCAGCCTCCGGATGGTCGGCACATCCGGGTCCGCCGTACTTCCGCATCGCCCGCACGGTGTAGGTCCGGGCCGCCACCGCCTGGGCCTTAAGGGCTTCCGGCTCAAATAGAGCGGGGACTTCCGCCGCGACCACGCCAACGAGGTAGTCCTCAAGCGCCAGAGTGAGCGGACCCTGTCCCTCCACCCAGATCGTCACCAGTTCCTCGGTCCCGGGCGGCCGCGCCGGCCCGATGCCGCCAACCCACAGGACCAAGGCTACCGGGACCACGATCACCACCCCGAGGCAAAACCAGAGAACCGTCGATAACGACAGGCGCACCCTTCTCCCTCCGTTCCCGGCTTGTCTCCGGAGGAAGCCTATGCGCCAGTTGAACAGGATAGACCCGTTTGCTACGCCGTGTCAGCCTCTGCCAAGGGGATGTCCTGGCGCTCGATCACTGCCCCGAGTCGGCTGAGCTTCTCCTCCAGGTGGGCGTAGCCCCGGTCCAAGTGATGGACGTAGGTGATCTCGGTCACGCCTTCCGCGGCCAGCCCCGCCACCACCAGCGCCGCTCCGCCGCGCAAGTCGGTTGCCTTGACCCGGGCGCCGTGGAGTCTCGCCACCCCGCCCACCTCGGCCACCCGCCCCTGTACCCGCACCCTTGCCCCCATCCGTCGCAGCTCCTCGACGTGGCGGTAGCGGTCCTCGAAGACGTTTTCGGTGATAACCGCCCGGCCCGAGCTCACCGCCATGAGCGCCATCCACGGCGGCTGCAGGTCAGTCGGAAAACCGGGATACGGCAGGGTGATGATGTCGGTTCCTCGGGGGCAGCCAGCGGAGCGAACCCACAGGGTCTCATGCCCGCCCTCCCCGGTGCTCTCCACTTGGACCTCAAGCCCGGCCTCCCGCGCTTTGGCGACCACCGGTTCGAGGTGCCGGCAGACCACGTTTTCCAGTATCACCTCTCCCCCCGCCGCCCCGACGGCCATGAGGTAAGTCCCAGCCTCGATCCGGTCCGGGATGATCCGGTGGCCGGCCCCCTGGAGCTCCCGGACACCCTCGATCCGCACGGTGTCGGTCCCGGCGCCCCGGATCCGGGCCCCCAGGGCATTGAGAAAGGTTGCCAAATCCACGATCTCAGGCTCCTTGGCGGCGTTCTCGATCACTGTGATCCCCTCGGCCAGAGTGGCCGCCATCATCAGGTTCTCCGTCGCCCCGACGCTGGGAAAGTCCAGATAGATTTGGGCCCCGTGGAGGCGCTCGGCCCGGGCCTCCACATAACCGTAGCCGGAGATGATCTCCGCCCCCATGGCGCCGAACCCTTTCAAGTGAAGATCGATCGGGCGGGCACCGATGGCGCACCCGCCGGGCAGAGAGATGCGGGCCAGCCCCCGCCGGGCGAGTAACGGCCCCATTACCAGAAAAGAGGCGCGCATCCGCCGGACCAACTCGTAAGGAGCCTCGCTGTTGCTCAGGTCGGCGGCGGTCAGCGTAATCAACCCGTTTGACCCCGTCTCGGCCACCGTCCCAAGGTGGACCAGCACCTCGAGCATCGTGGACACGTCGTCCAGCGCGGGCACCCCTTCGAGCCGCACCTTTCCTCCGGTCAAGAGCGTCCCCGCCAGCACCGGCAGGGCGGCGTTTTTTGCCCCCTCGATCCGGACCCGGCCGGCAAGCTGCCGCCCGCCCTCGATGACAATCATCTCCACCCAAGGTGCGCCCCCTTCCCTGCTCTCCGACCTAGCCTTGCCATGATTTCCCGTCCTATGCGTCCCAGCGGCAACCCAGAGGCGATGGATAATCCTGCCCCCGGGGGAGAAAATTGTCGAGTAACCCCTTGACAACCGGAAATGGAGGACTGTATTATCAGAATTGGTTTTAGCACTCTCCCCCATCGAGTGCTAAGCACTCCTCAGGGGAAAGTGCTAAGAGTTTCGTGACGAAAAAGGAGGTGTGGCTGCATGATCAAGCCGCTCGCAGACCGGGTCGTGGTCAAGATCCTCTCCCAGGAAGAGGTCACCAGTGGAGGGATCGTCCTGCCGGACACCGCCAAGGAGAAGCCCCAGGAGGGCGAGGTGGTAGCGGTAGGGCCGGGCAAGTATGAAGACGGGAAACTTGTCCCCATGACCGTGAAGGTCGGGGAGAAGGTCATCTTCTCCAAGTACGGCGGGACCGAGGTCAAGATCGACGGGGAGGAGTACCTGATTCTGCGGGAAAGCGACATTCTCGCCATCAAGTAAAGAGCTTCATGTCTTATTTAAAGGGGGTAAACATGGATGGCTGCCAAGCAACTGGCCTTTGACGCCGAGGCGCGCCGGGCTCTGGAGAAGGGCGTCAGCACTGTAGCCGCGGCGGTCAAGGTCACCCTGGGGCCTAAGGGACGGAACGTCGTTCTCGACCGCAAGTTCGGCTCCCCGGTCATCACCAAGGACGGCGTCACCGTCGCCAAGGAAATCGAAGTCCAGGATCCGTACGAAAACATGGGCGCCCAGCTTTGCCGGGAAGTCGCCTCGAAGACGAACGACGTCGCCGGCGACGGGACCACCACCGCCACCGTGCTCGCTCAGTCCATCGTGCTCGAGGGCCTGAAGAACGTGGCGGCCGGGGCCAACCCGATGCTCATCAAGAAGGGCATCGACAAGGCGGTCGAGGCGGCGGTTGAGGAGATCAAGAAGCGGGCCACCCCGGTGGTCGGCAAGGAGGACATCGCCCACGTCGCCTCCATCGCCGGCAACGACCCGGAGATCGGTGAGCTGATTGCCGAGGCCATGGAGAAGGTTGGCAAGGACGGCGTCATCACCGTCGAGGAGTCGAAGGGCACCAAGACCGAGGTGGACGTGGTCGAGGGAATGGAGTTCGATAAGGGCTACATCTCCCCGTACTTCGTAACCAACGCCGAGGCTATGGAGTGCGTTCTGGAAGAGCCGTACATCCTGCTCTACGAGAAGAAGATCTCCGCCGTGGCCGACCTCATCCCGGTGCTGGAGAAGGTCGCCCGGAGCGGGAAGCCTCTCCTTATCATCGCCGAGGACGTCGAAGGCGAAGCCCTGGCCACCCTGGTCGTCAACAAGCTGCGGGGCATCCTGAACTGCGCCGCGGTCAAGGCGCCGGGCTTCGGCGACCGCCGGAAGGCCATGATGGAGGACATCGCCGTTCTGACCAGCGGCCGGTTCCTCTCCGAGGACCTGGGCATCAAGCTCGAGAACGTCAACCTCGACATGCTCGGCCGGGCCAAGAAGGTCCGCATCAACAAGGAGAAAACCACCATCGTCGAGGGCGCCGGGACGCAGGACGCCATCAAGGGGCGCTGCAACCAGATTCGGAAGCTGCTTGAGGAGACCGACTCCGAGTACGAGAAGGAGAAGCTCCAGGAGCGGCTGGCGAAGCTCGCCGGCGGCGTCGCCGTCATTCAGGTCGGCGCCTCGACCGAGACTGAGCTCAAGGAGAAGAAGCACCGCATCGAGGACGCCCTGGCGGCGACCCGGGCGGCGGTCGAAGAGGGGATCGTCCCGGGCGGCGGGACCATCCTGATCAATGTCATCCCGGCCGTCGCAGCGATTGAGGCCGAGGGCGACGTCAAGGTCGGCGTGAACATCATCCGCCGGGCCCTGGAGGAGCCGCTCCGCCAGATTGCGGCCAATGCCGGCCTGGAGGGCTCCGTGGTCGTCGAGCGGGTACGCAGCGCCGAGCCGGGCGTGGGTCTCAACGCCCTCACCGAGGAGTACGTGGACATGATGAAGGCGGGCATCGTCGACCCGGCCAAGGTGACCCGGACGGCCCTGCAGAACGCCGCCTCCATCGCCTCGTTGGTCCTCACCACCGAATGTCTGGTGGCCGACATCCCGAAGCCGGAGAAGAATACCCCGCCGATGCCCGGCGGCGACATGGACTACTAAGTCGAACGCTCTACCCTGATGACAGAGAGAGGCTGTCCCACCCAACGGATGGGGCAGCCTCTCGGTTTGGCTGCGTCCCTGAAGGGTCATCCTACAGGCCGACCACGGACCAAGGCGGACCAAGCGGTGAGTCTCTATGCCAGCAGTACCTCGTCGTCCACGAGCCTTTCCCCGCGGGCCCGGTGGAACGCCTCGAGCAGATCGTTGGCCGTCGTGTGCTCCCGCTCCGTTCCGGAGACGTCGAGCAGGATGTCCCCCCGGTGCATCATGATGGTCCGGTTGCCCATGCGGAGCGCCTGCTCCAGGTTATGGGTGACCATCAGCACCGTCAGCTTGCGTTCCTCCACCAATTGTTCGGTCAGTGCGGAAACGTCTGCCGCCGCCTTGGGGTCGAGGGCGGCGGTGTGCTCGTCCAACAGCAGCAGTTCGGGGCCGCCGAAGCAAGCCATGAGCAGAGTGAGGGCCTGACGCTGTCCGCCGGAAAGAGTCCCGACCCGGTCGTTCAGCCTCTGGTCCAGCCCCATGCGAAGCCTGGCCAATTCCGCCCGGAACAGTTCCCGGTCAGTCCGGGTCACTCCCCAGCGGAGCCGCCGCGGCCCACCTCTCCCCTTCGCCAAAGCCAGGTTCTCGGCGACGGTCAAATGCGGGGCAGTGCCCGTGGTAGGGCTCTGGAACACCCGGCCGATCCATTTCGCCCGGCGGTGTTCCGGCCACTCCGTCACGTCAGTCCCCCGGTACCACAAGCGGCCGCTGTCCAGCGGAAAGGTTCCCGCCACAGCGTTGAGCAGAGTGGACTTGCCAGCCCCGTTGCTGCCGACAATCGTGATGAAGTCGCCCGCCTCCACGGAGAGTTCCAGATCGTTCAGGGCAACCGCCGTCAGCCCCTCGCCCAGGGCAAAGATCTTGCGGATCCGTTCCAGGCGCAGCAGTGTCACTTCGCCTCACCCCCCACACCCGCTGCCGGCCGAGCTGCTCCGGGTGGGCATGCCTCTTTCGGCCGGAGGCGGGCCAGGGCCGGGGTGGCCAGGGCCACCACCACGATCAACGACGTCACGAGCTTCAGATCAGTCGGGGCAAACCCGAGCTGGAGCGCCAAGGCCACCGCCGCCCGGTAAAGGACTGACCCGCCCACCACCGCCGCCACTTGTGCGGCGAGCCCCTGCGGATGCAGCACCGCTTCGCCGACGATGACCGAAGCCAACCCGGCCACAATGGTCCCCACGCCCATCCCCACGTCGGCAAAGCCCTGCTGCTGGGCGACCAGGGCTCCGGAGAGCGCCACCAGGCCATTGGCCAGCGCCAGGCCGAGCACCTGCGCCCCGCCCGTGCTGGCCCCTACGCTCCGGACCATCTGCTGGTTGTCACCGGTAGCCCGCAGGACTAGGCCAACCTGGGTGCGGAGGAAGGCGACCAGAATCAAGGCGATCGCCGCTACCACCGGTAGGAGCAGCAAAAGGGAGGGGAACCCGGCCGTCCAGCCGTTTTGCACCAGCGTGAACAGAGTTTGCTGCTGCAGGAGCGGGACGTTGGCCCTTCCCATCACCCGGAGGTTGACCGAGTACAGGCCGGTCATCGTCAGGATCCCGGCAAGGAGACCAGAGATGTGCAACCGCGTGTGAAGGAGCCCGGTTACGGTGCCGGCCAAGGCCCCTCCAATCCCTGCGACGGCGGTGGCCGCCGCCGGTCCCCATCCCGCCACCAGCAAGGCGGCGGTACAGGCTCCCCCCAGGGCAAAACTCCCGTCCACCGTCAGGTCAGGGAAGTCCAAGACCCGAAAGGTCAGGTACACCCCGAGGGCCATCAAGCCGAAGGCCAGCCCCTGTTCCAGGGCTCCCAGTGCAATTCCTAAGAACACTCAGCGTCGCTCCCTATTTGATCACGTTGTCGGCCCGGTCCAGGAGCGCCTTCGGCAGCGTGAGGCCGATCGCCTGGGCGGCCTTCAGGTTGATGGTGAGTTCCAGGTCTTTCTGGTACTGGATCGGCATCTTGGCCGGCGGCTTGCCCTTCAGAACCTCGACTGCCATCTTGGCCGTCTGCTTGCCGAGGCGGTAGTAATTCACGCCGACCGTGATGAGGGCGCCCCGTTCGACCGTCCCGGCCTCACCGCCGATGACGGGGAGCTTGGCCCGCTCCGTGACTATGAGTAGGGATTCCAGGCCGCTGACGACCGTGTTGTCCGTTGGCACATAGAAGGCGTCCACCTTACCGACGATGGCCTGGGTGGCTTGCAGAATCTCGGTCGTGGCGCTGACCGGCGCCTCCACGACCTTCAGCCCCAGCCTCTTGGCGGCCGCCTTGGCGAGGTCCACCTGGAAGACCGAGTTGCTCTCGCCGGCGTTGTAGACGATCCCGACCCGCTTCGCTTTGGGTGCGATCTGCTTCAAGAGCGCCAACTGGTCAGTGACCGGGTTCAGGTCAGAGGTTCCGGTGACGTTGGTCCCAGGGGCCTTATTGCTCTTTACCAGCCCGGCCGAGGCGGGGTCGGTCACCGCGGTGATCAGGATCGGTATGTCCTTGGTCGCGTGGGCCGCCGCTTGGGCCGTCGGCGTGGCGATGGCCAAGATCAGATCGACCCGGTTCGTGACGAACTTGCGGGCGATGGTCTGCGCCAGCGACATGTCGCCCTGGGCGTTTTGGAAATCGAATTCCACATTCTTCCCTTCTACATACCCGGCTTCGGCCAAGCCGTCGACGAACCCTTGCCGGGCGGCGTCCAGGGCCGGGTGCTCAACGATCTGGGTCACCCCGATCTTCACTTTGGCCGGCGTCGCCGCCCAGGCAGCCGCGGACAACCCCAGCGCCAGTACGGTGACCGCGGCCATCGTCAGCCTCACTACAACTCGTCCTCTGCTGCTCACGCTCTTACCTCCTCGCTCTTCTTCCTTCACGCGCCCTTCATGGGTCAAACCAAGCGTCCGCCTCCTTGACCGTTCTCAGGATCAACGAGGTGTCGCTGGCTTCGACTCCCTCGATCTCGCGCAACCGGCCGGTGAGGAACTGGAACAACTGCTCGTTGGACTCGACCACCACCTGGAGGATGAGGTCGTATTCTCCGGCGGAGAAACCCAAGTAGCGAACTTCGGGGAGCATGCGAAGCGTCTCGGCCACCTCCGGTCCTCGGTCTCCGTCCACCTTGATCCGCACGATCGCGGTGGTGGCCTTCCCCAGTCGCTCCGGATCGACCACCGCTGTGATCCGCACAATTCCCTCCTCTAACAGCCTGGCCAACCGTTTGCGGACCGTTCCCTCGGCCAGGCGCAGCCGGGCGGCGATCTCGGTCAACGGCATCCGCCCGTCCTGTTGAAGGAACCGGATGATCTGGCGATCGACCTCGTCCATCGGGCAGTCAGCCTCCGTTCTACCACCAGGAGTGTGCGATTCGTACGCCGATACCGCTTAATTGGACGCACTTTGCACTATTCCTGCTATCCTGCTACGAGAAAACTTCGCACCGCCCGCCGTTCTCTGGTATTCTCGTACACGGCCTGCTAAGATCAGGCAATAAGAAGGCCGGCCAAGGTTTCGGTGAACCGCCCTGGCCGGCTGAGCCGTCGGGTCTGGCAGCCCGGTTTGGGTGAGCCTGGGATACCTCAGTCGTGATCGTGATGGCCGCGATGGTCGGGGCGTCCCTTCCCCCCGAACACATCCTTGTACGCCTGGGCCTGATCGGGATCGATCATCAGGAGCGCCCGGAACTCCTCGGCGAAATGATGCCGTTCCTCGTTGGCGATGTGCCGAAACAACTCCCGAATCTGGGGGTACGAGGTCTGTCGGGCGAACATCTCGTACTCGCTGATCGCTGCCAATTCCCCCATCATGGCCGTGCGAAGGTTCTCTGCCGTCTCCCACGCCTCGCTCATGGTCTTCCACCTCCGTCGATCTGGGTTGTGTGACATCCGTCACCACCATATGCCGGATGCACACGCGGGGTCACTCGCTGCACATCACCCGGAAGGCGAGCGAGGCTGTCCCGAAAGCAAGTTCAGGGCAGCCTACCTCTTGGCTTGCCAGGCGTGGAGGACCAGCGCCATGGCGATGACCCCGTAGGCCAAAAAGACCCGGAAGTACTCGCCCACCTGCGGAATGCCAAAAACCCTCTGCCCGGCCAGCGGCGAAACCACAAACAGCGTGTGGAAGAGGACTACTCCAACCAGGGCGTTCCAAATGCTGGCCCTCCGGGAGGTGGCGCCTCCCACCAGGAGGGCGGCAATGGAAAAGGTCCCCACCTGTTCGTGGCTGTTATAGGTGTTCATCGTCCCGATGTTCTGGAGGAAGATGAGCTGTCCCCAAGCCGCCAGGACGGTGGAGATGATGATGGCAATCATCCGAATCCGGTCTATGTCGAGGCCGGCCACTTCGGCTACGTGCATGTCCTGCCCGACCGCCCGCATCTGCTGGCCCAGCCTGGTCCGGAGGAGGAAGGAGATAACCAGGCAAAGCGAGGCCACCACGATGAAGCTGAAGAGCGGGATACGGTAAGGGCCAACCATCAGCGCCCCGACCAGGGCGTTGTCCAGAGCGTTGGTGATCCCGACGAGGTCCACAGTGTTCCGCAGGCCGATCCCGGAGGGCAGCAGCAGCACCGGGTCCTTCATCGGAATGACGGTGCCAACCAGAACCAGGAAGACAAGCTGGTAAAGGCCGTTGGCGAAGAAGCCCATGATGAGGCTGGTGACCATCTCGCGGCCCTTGGCGCGGTTTAATACCCGCCCAGTAAGCCAGCCGAAGAGGACGGCGAAGGGCACCGCCAAAACGGCTGCCAGGCCCACTCCCAAAAGCCCCGGGACGGCGTAGTGGGTGACGATGACCAGCGCCATCTGGGCCGCCATCGCTCCGATGACGATGCCGAAGTTGAGGCCGAGCCCCGCCACGACGGGGATGAGGAGCGAGAGGACCAGAAACGAGTTCCTGGCCAGGCGCGTAATCAGCTCGTTGATCAGGTAGTTGACGTCAAGCCGGGCAGCCACAACCATTGCCACGCAAAGGGTGGCGAAGAAGAGCGGAACCGAACCCCGGGTCAGGACAGCCAGGGCCACCCGGCGCGGACGAGAAGCCACATCAATCGCAGCAGTCGCCGAAGGTTGTGTTGTCAACTTGCTACCTCCTCCCCGCCCGGGTCAAGGCGTAGAGAATCATGCCGTTCGAGATGATCACGCGGGCGATCTCGCTGATGTCAGCCCCCTGCAGAGCGGTCTGGGTGACCGGCAAGGCGATGGTGAGGAGCGTATGGAAGAGAACCGTCCCAACCACCACGTTGCCAATGGAGGCTTTGCTCAGCGACGCCCCGCCGATGAGGATGGCTGCCACGGCCGGGAAGGCCATGTACAGCGGAGCGGTGTAAAGCTGCAGGAACCCGTAGCTTTGGGCGTAGACCAGGATGCCGATGGCACCCAGGACCGTGGAGAGGATGACCCCGCTGGTCCGCATGGCCCGCACGTTGATGCCGGAGGAGGCAGCGTAGGCCGGGTTAGCGCCGGCGGCGAGCATCGCCAGCCCCGTTCGGGAGCGTAAGAAGAGCCAGGCCAGGACGGCAAAGGCGGCAAAGAAGGCCAACAACCCCGTGGGAACCGTCACTCCCAGGACCGTGAAGGAAAGCCAATTGTTGAGCACCTTGCCGAAGCTGTTGCCCAGGGTTAGCGTATACCGTAGTCCGGAGCCCCCGATGGCGAAGATGAGCGCCGGATTCCGGAAGGGGGCCATCAGCCAAAAGATGCACATCACGGAGACGATGGCGAATCCGACGTAGGTTCCGACCATCATCTCCTGGCCCCGGACCCGGTCAAGCAACAGGGCGTAGAGATAGCCAGCCACGATAGCCAGCGGCAGTGCAAACCCGATGGCGGCGAGAAACCCGCCAAAGCCGGTCAGGTTCAGATTCATGGCGACGACCCCGCCAACCAGCCCGCAGACGATGCCGACCGGCAGCGCGAAGTTGAGCCCGGTACCGCTGACCAGCGTCGGCAGCATCGCCAGGACGAGGAGTCCGTTCATGCCGATGCGCACCAAGGAGTCGCTGAGCAGGATTGTCAGGTCCATGCGCATGGCGAAGGCCAGGGCGAACAGGCTCAGGACAAACCCGGTGATGATGAGGCGCGGCAGTCCGAACCCCTCCAGCAGGCCAGTACAGGCTTGAGCGATCGCTTTCATCTCAACCGACCTCCCTTCGCGCGCCCGCCTGGCCCGCCATCATCAGGCCGAAGTTTACGTCGGGGGCATCTGGCGGGAGGATCCCCGCCAGCCGCCCCTCGTAGACAATGGCGATGCGGTCGCAAATCCTTCGCAACTCGGCCAACTCGCTGGAGGTCATGATGATGGTCATGCCGTGCTCCCGGTTGAACCGGACGAGCAGGTCCAACACGAGCTGTTTCGCCCCGACGTCGATCCCCCGGGTCGGTTCGGAGACCCAGAGGACCTCTGGTTCCAGGGTGAAGGCCCGAGCCAGACAGACCTTCTGCTGGTTGCCCCCGGAGAGGCGGCGCACCATCTGGGTCGGACCGGTGCAGCGAATGTCAAGCTCCTCGATCATCCGCAACGCATGGGCCCGGATGGCCTTCCGATCGGCCAGGCGCAGGGCAGCCAGCGGCCCGGGCCGGAGGAACTTGTTCTGCGCCTGCATGGCGGTAAGGGCGATGTTGAGCTCGATGGACTCGTCAAGGAGGAGGCCTACGCCCCGCCGGTCCTCGGAGACGAAGCCCATTCCCGCCTGGAGGGCCTTCCGGGAATCGTTGAGCGCCACCGGCACGCCCCCCTTCACCACCCTGCCGGTCGCCGGACAAAGTCCCATCACGCCGTTGGCGACGCCCACCTTACCGTGGCCGCCGAGGCCGCCGATCCCCAGGATCTCGCCCCGCCGGACCTTGAGGTCGAGCCCCTTGACCCGCTCCCCGGGCATCTCCACCCGGAGGTCCTCAAGTTCCAGGATAAGGTCGTTGTCACTCGGTTCCGAGCGGCGGGGCGGCAGTCCCCCCCGGACCACCTTCCGCCCCACCATCAGCTCGGCGATCCTTTCCACCTGGGCCTCGCTGCGGGGTATCCGGGCGACCACCTCGCCGTCCCGGAGAATGGTGATGTTGTGGCTGACCGCCATGACCTCGTCAAGGCGGTGGGTGATGAACAGGACGGCGATACCCTCGGCCGCCAGCCGCTTCATGGCAGAGAGCAAGAGCTCCGCCTCGCCCTCGGTCAAGACGGCGGTGGGCTCGTCAAAAACGAGCAGGCGGGCGTTCTTCTTATCCAGTTCCCGGGCGATTTCGACGAACTGCATGTACCCCACCGGCAGCCCCGCCACCGGAGCCCACTCGTCGATGGTGAGGCCGAGCTTGCCGAGCGCCGCCCGGGCGTCCGCCCGCATGGCCTTCTCGTCCAAAGTCTCAAACGGCGAGCCGAAAAGGCGGCTCACCGGGTTTTTCCGCGTTATCTCCCGGTTCAGCTTGATGTTTTCGGTGATGGTGAAGCCGGGCAGCAGCATGAACTCCTGGTGGACCATGCCGATCCCCAGGTCCATGGCTTGTCTGGGCGAGGTGATGGACACCTTCTCGCCGCCGATGAAAATCTCGCCTTCGAACCCGCCGGTCTCCTGAATCACCGGCATACCGAAAAGGATATTCATCAAGGTGGACTTGCCCGCCCCGTTCTCGCCGACCAGGGCGTGGATCTCACCGGGCCGGACGGACAGGTCGACGTTCTTCAAGACCGTGGTGCCGAAGTAGCTCTTACTGATACCCCGCAGTTCCAGGACGTTCACCCCGGACATGCGCAACCTCCTCCCGGTGTGCAGCGCCCTCGCCGGAGCCGGCGAGGGCAAGAGATGCGAGGGCCGGGTCGCCCCCGGGCCCTCGCACCCGTCAGATCAGAACCCCTACTTGCCGAAGATGACCGAACCGACCAGGTACATGTAGAAGTTGCCCTTGTCGCTCAAGCGCTCGAAATCGAGCTTGGCGCGGGCTTCCTTCTCGACCGCCTTCTTGACCGCCGCCATGTTCTTCAGGTCTAGTTTCTTCTCGACGGCGAGTTTGGCCAATTCGACTCCGGCGGTCGTGTTGAGATAGCCCGTGGCCACCGGCCAGGTGGCGAAGCGGCCGGCGGCGCCGCGCTTCTTGATCTCAGCGCTGATTGCCTTGCTGATCGCCGGGAAGTTGCCCTTCATGTCGTCGGTGATCTTCAGGCCGAGAGCGCCCGGGTATCCGTGAGTCGGGCTCGGGCAGCACTGCTCCGGGAAGATGGCTCCCGTCTTGAGCGTGGCGACAATGAGGGGTTCCTGCATGCCGCAGTTGGTGGAGAAGACGGCGATGTCCTTGCCGTACTTGGCCACCTGCCTTGGCACGTCCTCCAGAATGAACTGCTGAGCCGCCGGGAGACCGCCCTCCCCCATCGGGTCGGGGGCAGTCACGAAGATGAACTCCAGGCCCAGCTTCTCGCACTCCTGCTTCATGATGTCGCGCCGCTCAGCGAGCTGCTGGTAGGACATATGGCGCGGGAAGGAATAGTGGAGGAACTTCTTGGCTCCCATCTTTTTGGCCAACTGGATGATGGACTTGCCGCGGGCGGGGTTGTTCGGGATCAGGGCGCAGTCGGCGTACTTCTCGACCATCTGCGGGTCCTCGTGCGGCTCGCCGACGATGAAGATCATGTCCGGGCGGGTCTCCTTGACCTTCCGGATGGCTGCCACCGTGCCGGGAACAGCCTGGTTGATCACGATCGCCTTGACGTCCTTGTCCGCTGCCAGGCCTGTGATCTGGGCGATGGTGGTTTCCTGTTCCTGCATGAAGTTGTCCGGGTAGGTCACGTGCTTGATGAGGCCCGGGTACTTCTTCATGGCGGCCTCAGCACCCCGGTACTCGTCCTCGTTCTGCGAGACGGTGCCGGTGACAACGCCGATCTTGAACTTGGGCGCGGCGCTGGCCAGGGCGGTTGAGCCCAGAACCAGACCAAGGGACACCAGCAAAATGACCAGCTTTTTCACACTCTCTCTCCTCCTCTTTATCTTTGGACACGTCTGAATTTCTAACCGTAGATTAGACGCAATGCCAGGTTAATCCTCCCAATAGCTAAATTGGTCGGCCTCGTCCTGAAGATCGAACTCGGTGCCCAAAAGGAAGCGCGGCTATCAGAACGAAAGTTCTGTCTGGAGTCTTGCCCAACCAACGGAGGGATGAGCTCGATGAGAAGGTTCTTCTCGGCGGCGCTCGCGGTGGTCGTGGTTATGTTGGCGTCGGGACCGGCGATCATGGCGGGCCCTCATATGGACTTAGTCTGGGATTTCTATAACGAGGCACCGTCAAGCAGCTTCGCGCGGTATCATCTGGTTACCGCCGGCTACACCAGCCCCACCAGGGGCGATCTCTCCGTGATGTGGGACTGGTTTGACTGGACCCAGGGGGCGGACAACAAACACGCCCTGACGCCCTGGGCGATCATCTACACCTACCAGTGTTCCGGCGCTTCGCCGGAGAAGACCGGGCGCCGTTCCCTGCAGGCCGGATATTGGATCGTGAGCGATATCGTGGACCAGCTGGCCGACCCGGTCATCCTGCGCCAGGCCCGGGCCACTTACACCGTCGAACGGGCGGTCGATTCCCGGACGAAGCTCGCCTGGAGCGCCGCCCTCTACACCCCGGGGAAACTGTCAGACCTGAGCCTAAGCGGGGCGGCCACCCTGACCCGCTCCCTTGGCCGATCGGAGATCTCCCTCGGCGTGAACGATCTCTCCACGCTCGACAGCATGCTCTTCAACGCCGGGCGGACCCCGGTGAGGCTGGGTCTCCGGGTGCCGTGGAGCGCCGGTACTGTCATGCACGCCGAAGTGATCCGGATGATCGGCCCCGAGCCAAAGAGCATGCCCTCCGAATGGGTCCGCTCCAAGACGTCGGTCATCTACCGCTTGGGCTTTGACTTCAAGATGTGGTGAGGCTGTCTGGGCGGGCGGCTGGTGCAAACGGCTCCGGCAGCCGATCCGCCAGGCCGAAGTGATAGGCCAGGATGCAGGCGATGCGCTGGGCCGCCTGGCCATCGCCGAACGGGTTGACCGCCCGGGCCATAGCGGCATAGGCTTTATCGTCGGTCAGGAGTTCGGCAGCCGACAGGACGATGGCGTGGCGGTAGGTTCCCACGAGTTTCAGGGCCCCCGCTTCCTCCCCTTCCGGGCGTTCCGTGACGTTGCGCAAGACCAGGACCGGTCGCCCGAACCCCGGAGCCTCCTCCTGGAGCCCTCCGGAGTCGGTGAGCACCAACGTACACCGGGCCAGGAGATTGGCCAACTCGCCGTAGTCCAGCGGCTCGGTCAACACGACCCTCTCCCGCCCGCCCAGCCTCCGTTCAACCGTCTCCCGGACCACCGGGTTCTTGTGCACGGGGAAGACCACCGTTACGTCCTTGAACGCTCCCACCAGGTCGGTCAAGGCGCCGCAGATCGCCTCGAGCGCCTCCCCCCAGTTCTCCCGGCGGTGGGCGGTAACGAGGAGCACCCGCTGGCGGGCAAAGTCCAGTTCAGCCAGTTGGGGGGTCGTGAAGCGGTAATCGTCCCGCGTCACGGAGCGGACGGCGTCGATCACCGTGTTGCCCGTGACAAAGATCTGCTGGTCGGGGACCCCCTCCCGCAGCAGGTTCTGCCGGGCGTTGGCAGTCGGGGCGAAGTGCCAGTCCGCCAAGGCCCCGATGAGGCGCCGGTTCATCTCCTCCGGGAAGGGCTCGTACTTCTTTCCCGTCCGGAGCCCCGCCTCAACGTGGCCTACCGGAATCTGGCGGTAATACGCGGCCAGAGCGGCGGCAAAGGCGGTCGTAGTGTCCCCTTGCACCAGCACGGCGTCCGGCTTTTCCCCGGCAATGACCTCTTCCAGCCCCGGCAGCGCCCGGACCACGACGTCGGAGAGCGACTGGCGGGGTTTCATGATGTCCAGGTCGTAGTCCGGATGCAATGAAAAGAGGCCCAGCACCTGGTCGAGCATCTCCCGGTGCTGGGCAGTGACTACGGTTATGGGTTCGAGACCCCCCGTCCCGGCCAGCGCCTTGACCACCGGGGCCATCTTGATGGCCTCCGGCCGGGTCCCGAACACCGCCAGAATCTTAGGCACAGCCCCCCTCCCTCAAGCCGCCGTCCTTCCGCTGTTCCGTGCCGAAAGCGGCTTGATCACACCGATCCGCTCGGCCAGCAGGAACAGGGCTCCGGCTACCACAATTACGAAGAAAGCGGTGGGAATCGGCGACAGGTCAGCGATGAGGATCGCCGCCGACCCGAGGGCGAAGCTAAGGAGGTACAAAACCAGCACCGCCTGCCTGGGAGTCAGTCCGAGAGCCAGGAGGCGATGGTGGAGGTGCTGCCGGTCCGCCTCGTAGATCGGCTGGCCGTTCTGGAAACGCCGGATGATGGCGCAGGCGGTGTCGAAGACCGGCACCCCCAAGGCCACCACCGGGATGACCAAGGCGATCGTGGCGGCCCCCTTGAGGGCGCCTTGAACGGCAATCCCAGCCAGCGTGAACCCTAAGAACATCGAGCCGGCATCGCCCATGAAGATCTTGGCGGGATTGAAGTTGTGCGGCAGGAAACCGGCCGCCGCTCCGGACAAGGCGAGCGTCGCCAGGGCGACCAGGTGCTGCCCCTTCTCGGCCGCCACCACCGTCAGCGCCAGCGAGGCGATCGCCGCCACCCCCGCCGCCAGGCCGTCCAGTCCGTCCACCAGGTTCATGACGTTGGTCAGGCTGACAAACCAGAGCACCGTAAGGGGAATGCTCAACCACCCCAAGTTGATATACCCGCCAAAGGGGTTGGTCAGTCCTTGGATGCGCAGGCCCCAGAGCGCCGTGAGAAGGGCGACGGCCACCTGCCACCCGAACTTTACCTTGGCCGGCAAGTCCCAGAGGTCGTCCGCCACCCCCAACAGCAGGATAAGCGTACTCCCGCCCAGGAGAATCAGAAACCGGTGGGGCAGCGGCTGGACGGTCAGTAGGGCGACCACGAAGCCCAGGTAAATGGCGATGCCACCCAGGTAAGGGACGGGCTTGGAGTGGATCTTGCGCTGATTGGGATAGTCCACCACCCGGTAGTGAAGGGCGAGTCGCCGCAGGAGCGGCGTGACCAGATACGCGACGACGAGCGCCAGCCCGAAGGCCGCCAGGCTGCGAATCACGATTTACCTTCCCCCACTCACCAGGTCCCGGCGAGAAGCCAGAAGACCTCGCTCATCCAATTCTACCGCCCGGAACAGGGCTTGTCAAACGGCCTGAAGGCCACGAGTTCCACCTTCGCCTCGGCCAGAAACTCCCGCGCCAACGGGTCGGGGTACTCCCCGGCGAAGACGATCCGCACGATTCCGGCGTTGATCAGGAGCTTGGCGCAAAGGACACACGGCTGGTGAGTCACGTAGAGCGTGCCGCCCTTGAGGGCTGTCCCGTGGAGGGCAGCCTGGACGATGGCGTTCTGCTCGGCATGGATGGCCCGGCAGAGTTCATGCCGCTCACCGGAGGGGACCCCCAGCCGCTCCCGGAGGCAGCCCACCTCTTCGCAGTGGCGGAGCCCGGCTGGCGCCCCGTTGTAGCCGGTGGCCAGGATGTGCTTCTCCTTGACCACCACCGCCCCAACCTGCCGGCGGAGGCAGGTGGAGCGCTTGGCCACCAAGGCGGCGATCTCCATAAAGTAGTCGTCCCAGGGGGGGCGCCGGTCAACCATGGTCCGGCCCCGTCACTTCGTCCCGAAGAGCCGGTCGCCGGCATCGCCCAGCCCCGGCACGATGTAGCCGTGGTCATTCAGCCGCTCGTCCACTGCGGCGACATAGATGTCCACGTCGGGGTGGCGCGTGGAAACGTAGGTTACGCCTTCTGGTGCGGCGATGAGGCACATCAGCTTGACGCTCCGGGCTCCCCGCTTCTTGACGAGCTCGATGGCCGCCGCCGCCGATCCGCCGGTCGCCAACATCGGATCGATCACGATGGCGTCCCGTTCGGCGATGTCCTCCGGCAGCTTCCCGTAGTATTCCACCGGCTGCAGCGTCTGGGGATCCCGGTACACGCCGATGTGGCCGACCCGGGCCGTCGGGATGAGTTTGAGAATTCCGTCGGTCATCCCGAGCCCCGCCCGGAGGATGGGGACCAAGGCCACCTTCTTCCCGGCGATGACCTTCCCCTTGGCCTTCGCCACCGGCGTCTGGACCTCGACCTCCTCCAGCGGCGTGTCTCGGGTGATCTCGTAGGCCATCAGGGTGGCCACCTCGTCCACCAGCTCCCGGAATTCCTTGGGGCTGGTGTTGATATCCCTGATGAAGGTCAACTTGTGCTGGATGAGCGGATGGTTGATGACGTGGAGCATGACTTTACCTCCCCCTCGGCCTCCAGGGCCGCTTCTTCGCAGGCGGCGAGTTTGGCCAACCGCCGGACGTGCCGCGGGTCGCCGGAGTACTTCGCCGCCAGAAAAGCCCGCACGATTTCCCGCGCCAGGTCCGGCCCGATGACCCGCCCCCCCATGGTCAGGATATTGGCGTCGTTGTGTTCCCGGGCCAGGCGGGCCGAGTAGGTGTCGTGGCAGAGGGCCGCCCGGATACCCTTGATCTTGTTGGCGGCAATGCTCACCCCGATACCTGTCCCACACATCAGGATGCCGAGCGGGTACTTTCCCGCCGCCACGCTCCGGGCAACCTTGAGGGCCACGTCGGGGTAGTCCACCGAATCGGTGGAGAAACAGCCGAAATCCTGATACTCAATCCCCTGCTCCACCAGGAACCGGGCAACCTCCTCCTTCAGCCGGAAGCCCCCATGGTCGGAGCCGATGGCGATCTTCATGGTCTCCCTCCTTCCTCCCTGAGGCCCAAGAACTCCAACAGCCGCGGGATCATGGCCTCGATGGCCCCCTCGAGTTCCACCCGCGTCTTGCGATACTCTTCCAGCGGGTCGCACCCGGGGTCGTAGAGGCACTTCAACGGGTCCTCCACATCCCCCTCCTCGGGGCGGTGGCCCGCAAACTCCTTGAGGGTGAAGACCCTCCCGGCGAGTAGCGGGAAGCGCTGCAGGATCGCCTCTTTGTGGCGCTGCTCCATGGTGAGGATGAGGTCGCGGTCGGCGAGGTCTTCCGTCCAGGGGCGGGAGCGGTGGGACGAATGGTCGATCCCGACCTCGCCCAGGACCCGGATGGCCTCCGGAGTGGCGGAGGCGCCTGCGACAGCCGCTAGTCCGGCGGACCCTACGCTCACGCCGGAAATCCCGAGCTTCTCCAGGCGGTCGCGCAGGAGAGCCTCGGCCATCGGGCTTCGACAGGTGTTGCCGGTGCAGACAAACAACACGCTCTTCATCGACCCATATCGTTCGGCGCGTCGGCGGTGATTCCTGCGAAAAACCTCACCAATCGGGGGCTAGGGGGACGATCTCGAACTCGGCGTCGTTCTGGCAGCGCAGGCAGGACAGGTGGAGCTCCCCGCCTAGGTCCTCCGCCGCGAACTCGAGCGAGTTGCCGCAGCGGACGCAGCGGGTCAGGTAGGCAGTATTGCAGGCCGGACAGTGGCTATCCACGACCTCGTGGCCGCAACGGGAGCAGCGCAAGGGCGTCTGCATGGCGGATCCCTCCGCCGCTAGTATCCCCCGGAACGGAAACGCGTCCTCTTCCGCAGTTCCTCTGAGACCAAGAGGCAGGCCAAAAGCCACGCTCCCCCTGCGACGTATCCGCCGAGCACGTCAGTCGGCCAATGCACCCCGAGATAGACCCGGCTGATCCCAACCAGCCCGACCAGCAACAGCAGTAGGCCGGCCGCCAACTTCCTTGGGACACCCGGGCGATGACGGACAAGGGAGTACGCCAGTAGTCCGTAGAAGCTGACGGCGACCATCGCATGACCGCTGGGGAAGCTGTAGCTCGTTTCAACGACCAGGGGAGGAAAAACCTCCGGCCGCAGCCTGTGGAACACGAGCTTCAGCAGTTGTACCAGGCCCCCACTGCCGGCCGTTGCGACCACCGTGGTGACCGCTTCGATGTAGCAGCGGCGGGCGAGAAACATCAGAGTCACGACCAGCGCCGCCACGGTCACAAACTTGAGGGACGCGAGCGTCGTCACTCCCACCATGAACTTCGTGAACGACGGGTTCGCCCACCCATTCACCAGACGAAGGATCTGGACGTCTTCCCAAACAGGCTGCTTCTCCAAGAACACCTCATTCACGATCTCGCCCATTACGACTACGGCCAAAGAGAACGCCACCCATCCGGCGAGAAAGTAGAGGGCGTGTTCACCCCAGACCTCCAGCCGCCGGTCCACGAACGCCTGCACAGCCCGGGTGGTTCGGGCCCAGAACGGTATCCTACTGACCTTCTCTCGTCTCCGGCGCCTCGTTAAGGTGAACAGCCAATAGCCCAAGACGATGACGAGAGTGATCCCGATGGTCAGCAGCTCGAAGTTGGTGGCGATGAACGCCACGATAGGTCTGCCATAGCGCTGCAAGAGGAAGGCTTCGAGGAAGAACCGGCCGCCCCGGCCAACGATGGAAGCAGCCATGAAAGCGGTTCCATCCACTCGGAAGAGGCCACCGGCGATGGTGAAGACCTTGTAGGGAATTGGCGTGAAGGCGGCGACCCCGACGGCCCAACCGCCCCACTTGTCAAAGAGCCTTTCAACCCCGGCAATCCTCTCATCCGTGGTGAGACGGAGGAGAAGCTTGCGACCTGCCCGTCTCCCGATGAAGTACCCAAACGCGCCGCCGACCACGGAGGAGGCGGTACAAAGTGTGGCATACCAAAGCGCCAGCCTCGGTGAGGCGAGCACCAGCGGGATCAGCAGCACATCAGGAGGGATCGGGAAGAACGAGGATTCGGCGAAGGCCACCAGGAAGAGGCCCCACCCTCCTAACGGCAACAGAGTCTTCGTCGCCCAGGCCGTCATAGACTCGAACACCGAAATCCCCCAGTTCAGCGGCGGATGGATTATTTTACTTCGTCATTCCGACGGCGAACCCTCGAGGAGACCAGAAGCGGCCTGCGGAGGCCGCCTCTGGTCTTGTCCGTTAATCGTATGCACCTCTTGCGGTTACGACGGCTGCTCCCCGATGCGGGCGGTCAGGAGCTGGTTCCGGCCGTCACGCAGGACGAGCAGCACCACGGTCTGGCCGATCTTCTGCTTCTGCACGAGGCTGACGAACTGGTCGGTGTCCTTGATTTTCTCCCGGTTGAACTCGAGGATCACGTCGTACGGCTGAAGCCCCGCCTTCTCCGCCGGGCTGTCCGGGACCACTTCCATGACCACGATGCCCTTCTTTCCGGGAAGCCCCAGCGCCTCCACGACCTCATCGGTCACCTCGGCGACCGACACGCCGAGATAACTGCGGGCCACCTTGCCGTGGTCAATCAGGTCCCGCAGGACCTCCTTGGCCGTGTTGATCGGGATGGCGAAGCCGATCCCCTGGGCAGCGGCGTTGACCGCCGTATTGATCCCGATCACCTGACCCGCCAGGTTCAGCAGGGGGCCGCCCGAGTTGCCGGGGTTGATGGCGGCATCCGTCTGGATCAGGTCGCGATAGCGGCGCACCCGTCCGTTGTCATCGCGGAAGGAGAGCGGGCGCCCCTTGGCGCTGATCACGCCCACGGTGACCGTCCAGTCCATCCCGTAGGGGTCGCCGATAGCCACCACCCATTCGCCCACGCGGATTTTCGCGGAATCACCGAGCGGAACGGAAGGGAGCTTCCGCTTTCCCTGGTCGACCTTCAGCACGGCCAGATCGAGCGCCTGATCCTGACCGATCACCTTAGCCTCGAGCGGTTCGTCGAAGTCCTTCACCCTCACCTGGATGGTGCTGGCGCCGCGGACCACGTGATCGTTCGTCAGGATGTAGCCTTCCTTGGCGTCGAAGATGAACCCCGACCCCAAGCCCTGGCGGGTCTGCTCGCCCTCCGGGAGGTCACCAAAGAAGTGCCTGAAGAACGGGTCATTGAAGAAAGGGTTGTCGGAGAAGCGGACCCGGCTCTTATAGGTGGTTTCGATTTTCACCACCGCCGGCGCCACCCGCTCGGCCACGTCGGCTACGGCATACGGCCCACCCCCGGGCAGGGTGGTGGGACCGGCGGCCACCTGAGCAGGCTGCTCCGCCTGGAGCGGCCGGTCCACCAAAATGCGGGCGGCGATCACGCCCCCCACCATGGAGGCCACGAGGGCCACCATGATCACCGGAAAGTACTTGCGCAGAAAGGACCGAATGGCTTCCACTAAGCAAGGCCTCCTTTCAGATTCTGCTGAAGCTCACTCCTCGCGGCTGAAAAGCCGCAGGAAAACGTTTCGGACGTTGGCCAAGGTGCCGGGTTGCGGCGGGATTGAATCGGCCAAGCGGATCAGGACCTCCGCCGGCACCTCCCCAACCAGAGTGAAGTTTATCCCGTCAGACGTCCAGTTCAGAACATACCCCCCGCATTCCGCCCGGAGCCACCCCTGGCCACTCTTGAGCGGCACCGCCTCGGCCCCCTTCAGCCGGTAGCGGGCGAAACGCCGCGCCGGTTGCTCGAAGAGGGAGATGACCCCGAGCCCGTCGGTAAACCGGAGGTGGGCAACCTTCCCCTGCCCCGACTCGCTGAGCGAGGCGCCGTCGAAGACGAAGCCCGGCGGTAGCGCGGCCGGCATCCGGACCGTCACTCCGATCTCTGCCGAGAGGTCCTCAAGGGAGAGACCCTGGGCAAAGCCGGCGATTACCCGGACCTCTTTGGGCACCTCTAGACGGAAATGCTCCGCCGGCACGTTCTTGCCCGGCTCGAAGGCCGTGAAGAGCGTGAGCGAGGCGAGGGACCCATCGACCCGGTACTGCTCGGTCCGGAGGATTACTCCGGTTCCCCGATCCACCCAGAAGCGCTGAGCCGGATGAGGGCATCCCCGGGGCACCAGCTCCACGATGTCGGTCAGCCGCCCGGTGATCTCGCCGGTGCCGCCGTACTGAAAACGGTAGTTGCGGCTGAGGAGCGCCAAGCCCTGCTCGGGATCAGCCCCGCCGTTCGCCTGGGACGGCCCGGCGGCGACCACCCGTTCGTGCGGGCGATAGTGCCAGCGGTGTCGCCCATCGTCGACTATGACCAGGTACGGTTCCTGCCGGGAGCCGAGGTACTCGAGCCGGCTCCGGCCCGGGGCCCGGTGGAACACCTTCACCATAGTGGCGTCACCACTCCCCGCGCCCCAGGTGAAAAGGACCATTGTCCCGGTATAAGTCTGGCTGGCATCGGCCGCCAAAGCCCGGCGCAAGATCTCCTCGGCGGGGGAAACTGGGGTGGCAGCGGCGGTCTTCCCGCTTGACCAGCCAACCATCCCGAGGAGGAGACCCAAGCCGACAATCAGCCGAACCGCGCCCCTCATCGCCTTCGCCCGCCTACTCCGACAAGGACTGCCCCACCAGCTTCACCCGCTCGGCCACCCCGCTGGTGCCCAACCCGGCCTGGGTCCCGCCGGCCATGGCATAGTAGTAACTGGTCGCCACCTCATCGGCCAGGGGCCGGGCGGCGCTGGCCAAGGTGTGCTGACGGTAAAGGGGGTTGGCCTCGATTACGTACTCGACGCTCCGCCAGTAGCGGACCAACGGCCAGGCCAACAAAACCGCCGCGGCCGCGCCGACCGCCCCCCAGCGGAGGGCGCAGATCCAGGGGCGCCACCGGTCTTCCACCCGTTCACAGCTGAGGCGAGCCATGAGCGAGGGAACGAAGTCCTCCGGCACCTCCAGAGAAGCGAGGGCGCCCAACGCTTCCTTGACGGCCGCCTCCTCCTTCAGTTCCGCGTGGCAGGCGGCGCAGTTGACGAGGTGCGCCCGGACCAGCCGGGACTCTTCGGGTGACAATTCCCGGTCAAGATAGGCAGAAATCAGGTTGCGAACTCGCTCGCAGTTCACGCTGGCGCCTCCCCCGTGGCAATGCGGCGATAGGCCGGCAGGGCTGATAGAGCCGCCCGCAACATCCGGCGGCCCCGGTGGATGCGAGACCGGACTGTCCCAATCGAACACCGAAGCATGTGGGCGATCTCCTCGTAGGAGAAGCCCTGCACATCGCAAAGAACCACGGCCATCCGGTACTGGGGCGGCAGTTTCTCCAGGGCAGCCTGAATCTCGCCAGCCAAGTGCGTCTGCTCCACGATCTCCGCCGGATTGGCGGCCTCGTCCGGCACCACCCGCTCCATCGGTCCGTTGACCGTATTGAGCGGGGCATCGAGCGACTCTTCGCGCCGCCGCCCCTTCTTCCGCACGGCGTCGATATACAGGTTGGAGACGATGCGATAAAGCCACTTCTCGAACGAGGTGCTCTGGTCAAACCGGTCAAAGTGGCTAAACGCCCGGACGAAGGCTTCCTGAGCCAGGTCGCGCGCCTCCTCCGGGTTCCCCGTCATCCGGTAGGCCAGGTTATAGACGTATTTCTGATGCTTCTCGACCAGTTCGGCGAAGTCCCGGCGGGTATCCTCCGGAGTTCGTCGGATCGCCACCGCCCCCGCCTGGAGTACCCCAATCATGCACTCTCACCCCGTGTTCCTGATTGATCCAACGTTTCAGGGACGGGAAAAGTTCCTTGGGCCGGCCTCCTCGGCTGCGTGTCCGGCAGGTTCCCGGCAGTTTCAAGTATAATATAAGCCCCTGGAAATGACAAAAGTAAGGCACCGGAAAGGGAGGAGAGCAGGCAGGTGCGGGTTCTGCTGGTGGTCCGACCGGCCCGAGGCGGCATGCGGCAGCACCTCCTGACGCTGGCCCGGGGACTGATCGGGGAAGGGGTCGCGGTGGGAGTAGCTGGGCCTTGCAGTGAGCCGCTGTTGGCGGAGTTGGCGGCGCTCGGTTGCCTGGTCTACGACCTCCCGCTCTCTGCGTCTCTCCGCCCGATGGAGGATCTCCGCGCTGCGGCCCGCCTCGCCCGCTTGCTTAGGCGGGAGCAGTATGATCTGGTTCACGCGCACGGCTTCAAGGCGAGTCTCCCCGGAAGGCTGGGGGCAGCCCTCGCCGGCGTCCCGGTGGTGTACACGGTGCACAACTTCGTCCTAGAGGCTGGGGGAGGGTTCCGGCGCCAGGCATACCTCTGGTCCGAGCGGATCCTGGCCCCGCTGACGGGTCGCTACATTGCCGTCAGCGAGGCGCTCCGCCGGGACCTGATGGTGCGCGCCAGTCTTCCTGGTGGCCGCATCGCCGTGGTCTACAACAGCGTCCCGCCCCACTGCCCGGCCCCGCCCGAGACGTCCGACCGTCTCCGAAGGGAACTTGGGCTCCCCCAGGGTACTCGGGCCGTCCTCTGCGCCGCCCGCCTCGTCCGCGACAAAGGGGTGGACGTCCTGCTGCGGGCGATCGCAGTCTTGGAGGAGACCTCCCGGGTGGGCGATCCCCTCCCGCCCTTCCGCCTGCTGGTCGCCGGCGACGGGCCGCTCGACCGCGAACTGCTGGAGCTGGCCAGCCAGTTGGGCCTGGGGGAGCGGGTGACCTTCTTGGGCCACCGGGCCGACGTTTCCGCGCTCCTCGATGTGGCGGACGTGGTCGTCGTCCCCTCCCGCGCCGAGGGGGCCTCTCTCTTCCTGCTTGAAGCGCTGGCCGCCGGGCGTCCGGTGGTTGCCACCGGAGCTGGAGGAATCGTTGAGGCCGTGACGGACGGAGAAAACGGACTTCTGGTCCCGGTAGACGACCCCCTCGCCCTGGCGGCAGCGATTCGCCGCCTGCTCACCGACCGGCCACTCGCCGCCCGCCTGGCCAAAGCCGCCCGGGAGGCGGGCGCCCGCTTCACCGCCGACCGCATGCTCCGGCAGACGCTGGCCATTTATGAGGCCGCGGTAGACCGAACCCGATAGAGAGGTGTGACGATGTTGGCTAGCCGATCACTCCAGCCGCTTCGCCGATGGATGGCCGCCGCCCTTCTTGTGAGCCTCTGCCTCGTTGCCTACCTTGGAAGTACGGCCGCCGCCGCGGGTGCTGCCCGGCCAGCGCTCCAACGCCGGGCTGTCCTGCTCGTCCTTGACGGGGTGGGGTTGCAGGATTTGGTGGCAGCCGGTCCGCCGAACTTCCAGCGCCTCCTCGCCCAGCGCGGCGCCATCGCGGCGGCCAACGTCCGGCCAGCCGGCTCCTACCTGCCGGAGAGCGGTTACGCCAGCCTGGGCGCCGGGACCCGCGCCTACGGCAGCCCCACAGCCGGTTTGGTGCTGGAAGCAAGCGAACTCTACCAGGGCGAACCAGCCGGCGTCGTGTTCGAGCGCAATACCGGATTTCGCGCTCGTCCGGGCAACCTGGTCAACCTGGATCTCCCCCGCCTCCTGGCCTTGAATGAGGAGGCTGATCACCCCATCACCGTTGGCGCTTTGGGCCAAGCCTTACGCCAGGCGGGCAAACGGGTCGCTCTGCTTGGCCAGGCGGATGACAGCGAAGCCCCCAGCCGCCTGGCGGGTTATATCGCCATGGACGAGCGGGGCATCATTCCCTTCGGGAGCGTCGGCGCTGAGCTGGCCCGCCGCGATCCCGCCTTCCCCACCGGCCGCCGCACCGCCTACGACCGCTTGCGGGAAGAGTTCCGCAACCTTTACGCCCACGCGGATCTGGTGGTCGTGGAGACCGGGGACACCGCCCGGCTGCGCCTGCACAGCGAGTCGCTGACCCCCGACCAGGCCGCCCGCTTCCGGCTGAGGGCCTTGCGCTGGTTCGACGCCTTCCTCGGGGAACTGGCGAAGATCGTTGACTGGGACCGGACCCTGGTCCTCGTCGCCGTCCCGGGGCCGTCTGCCGAAGCGATGGCTCGCAACGAGCTTCTGACCTTCGTGGCCGCCTTCGGTCCGAACCTCCAACCCGGGCTCCTCTCCAGCCCCACCACCCGGCGGCCGGGCCTGGTGACCGGTTCTGACGTCGCGCCAACGATCCTGGACTGGCTAGGGGTTCCTCTTCCGCTCTCCATGACCGGCCGTCCCCTCGCCAGTCAGCCCTTCCTCAATCCGCTCCCCGCCCTGCTCGCCTTCGAACAGAAGGCGGTCGCCACCTACACCGAGCGGCCGCCGGTTCTCAAGGGCTACGTCATCCTCCAGATCATCTTCATCCTCGGCTCCCTGACCGCCCTCTTCCTGGCGCCCCGGCTGCCCGGCGAGGCCGCCACGGTACTCCGGTACGGCCTGGCCAGCCTGACCGCCGTTCCACTGGCGCTGCTTTTGCTCCCGCTTGCTCAGACGGGGGTCCTGGCCCTGGACGTCCTGCTTCTCCTCGGTCTGACCGGTGCTTTGGTGCTGCTGGCGCGCCTTCTCAGCCGATCCCTCCCGCTGTCCTTCGTGCTGATCTACTTGGGGACAGCCCTCGCCATCGTGGTGGATGTCGCCCTCGGGGCACGCCTGGGCCGGGCCTCGTTTCTGGGCTATGACCCGCTCGGCGGGGCTCGCTACTACGGTCTCGGGAACGAGTACATGGGAGTGCTGCTGGGCGCCACGGTGACGGGCTGCGCCGCCCTGTTGGACCTCCGTCCCTCACTCCACTCCTACTGGCGCTGGCTGGTCTTGGCCCCCCTGGCCGTGGCGGCGCTGTTCATCGGGTTGAGCGCTTTCGGGGCCAACTTGGGCGGCTTCCTGGGCGCCGTGGCCACCCTGTTGGCAGCCTGGCTCGTCTTCCGGGGCAGGCGTGTTTGGTTCCGGAGTCTCCTCATCCTGGCCGCGGCCGGAGTGGCCCTGGTTGCCGTGGTAGTGGCAGTGGATGTCCTTCGCCCGGATGCCGGGACTTCCCACGTCGGCCTCCTCGTCCGCCAGATCGCCGCTGCCGGACCGGGCGCCCTGTATACGGTGGCCTCCCGGAAGTTGGCCATGAACTTCCGTCTGCTGCACTACACGCCCTGGGCCGACGGCCTGGTGACCTTCATCGCCGGGCTCGGGGTCCTGCTGTACCGACCGGTGGGACTGCTCTCGCGGATCGTCCGGGTCCACCCCTGCTTCATCCAGGGCTTTTGGGCCGCGCTGGCCGGAACGGCGGTCGTCTTCTTCGTCAACGACTCAGGGGTAGTGGCCGCAGCCACCTTCATGCTTTACCCAACCGCTTTCCTGCTGGAGCTGGCGCTTCAGACGGCTTTCCACGCGCCGGCGGAGACGGCTACACCCCCCGCACGGCGGTAGCCGCCTTGCGCAGCCGATTCATGACGGCAAAGCCCAATCCGTCCGGGGCGATCCCCTCGGCCACGATCGCTGCCACCCCGGCCGCGTCGAACCAGCGAAGTGCGGCAAAGAGGCGGTTCGCGATCGCGGCCGGGTCGTTCGCTGATCCGGACTCCAGCGCTATCACCCCGGTGGCGGGGGTCTGGACACCAAGGCCAGGTTGGGCGGCATGGACGGGTTGGACGGCGTAGAAGGGAACCTGGGCGGCGGCCGCCGCGTGGCGATGGTGGGGCAGGTTCTCCCGGAGGGCCAGCAAACCAACGGCATGGCCCGGCGCGGCGGCAAGCTGCTCCTGCACTGCCTGCCAGGCGGCCTCCCCCACCCGCTCGGGGCTGCTCGCCGGCCCGGGCTCGATCAGCATTAGCGGGGCCTGTGGTGCGTAATGCTTATACTTCATCCCGGGCGAGCGCGGATGCTCGACCCCTTTCCCGGAGAGCGCCGGATCCACCGCCACCTCGCCAGCCACCCTCCGGAGTTCCTCCAGGCCCACCCCGCCGGGCCGGAGGAGCGCTGGCACCGATCCCGTCACATCCACCACCGTGGACTCGACGCCCACCCCGGTGGGGCCGCCATCCAGAATCAGCTCCACCCGGCCCTGCAGGTCCTCCCAGACGTGGGCCGCCGTGGTCGGGCTGGGTCGCCCGGAGCGGTTGGCGCTGGGCGCCGCCACCGGTACCCCGGCTGCGGCAATGAGGCCCAACGCCACCTCGTGGTCGGGCATCCGCACCGCCACCGTGGGTAACCCCGCCGTCACCCCGCCCGGCACCTGGGCCGACTTGGGCAGGACCAAGGTCAAGGGACCCGGCCAGAATTGGTCCATCAGCGCCCGGCCTACCTCCGGGACGTCCGCCACCAGTTCTGCCAGGCTTTCCCGCTCGGCTACATGGACGATCAAGGGATTGTCGGCCGGTCGTCCCTTGGCGATGAAGATCTTCCCCACCGCCGCCGGATCGAGGGCGTTCGCCCCCAGCCCGTAGACCGTCTCGGTGGGGAAGGCGACCAGCCCTCCCTGCCGCAGGACCTTGCCAGCCTCGGCCAACGCTGCGGGGGCCGGATGGTCCGGATCGACCCGCACGACCTTGGTCTCTGCGGCCGCCCCCGGGTCTATCATGGCTTTCCCAGGCGGATGGCCCGGACCACCCGGTCCCGTCCCCCGTGGTCCTGGATCACCCTGACCCCTTCAAACTCGCCCGTGGCCTCGACCAGCCCGGCTACCCTCGTCCCCTGGTCATGGCCGATCTCCAGCGCCAGGAGGCCGCCGGAGCGGAGGAACTTCCCGGCCAGCGGCACCCACTCCCGGTAATATCGGAGCCCGTCGGGGCCGCCGTCCAGCGCCGCCCGGGGCTCGTAGGCGACATCCTGTCCCAGCTCCTCGACGACGGCCGAGGGAATGTAGGGCGGATTGGCCGCCAAGACGTCCAACCGGCCCTCCCAGCCCCCTTGAGAGAGCGGCGCCAGCCCGTCGCCGGCCAGGAACTCCACGCGGTCGGCCGTCCCGTGGCGGGCAGCGTTGGCTTCGGCCACCGCCAGCGCCTCGGCTGAGCAATCGGTCGCCACCACCCGGACCTCGGGGGCGCACTTGGCCACCGTCACGGCGATGCAGCCGCTCCCGGTCGCCACATCCGCCACCGTCCAGCGGCCCGCTCCCGCCCGCTGGGCGTCGTCTTGCTCTGCCCCGCCCGAAGGTCCCGTCGCGCTGGCCGTGGTCCGCCCAGTGGGAAGCACCACCTGCGCCCCCTGGTCGGCGAGCCACGACAGCACCTCCTCGACCAGAAGCTCGGTCTCCGGCCGGGGGATGAGGACTGCGGGCGAAACAACAAACGGCAAGGCAAAGAACTCCTTGAAGCCGCGCAAAAAGGCCACCGGGACCCGTTTTGCCCGGCGGCCGACCAGCTCCCTGTACCGCCCCACCTCGTCCGGCGTGAGCGGCCGGTCATAATTCACGTACAGATCGACCCGGTCGCAGCCGAGCGCCCAGGCGAGGAGCACCTCGGCGTCGAGCCGGGGAGTAGGCGATCCCTTCTCAGTCAGGTACTCAGTGGCCCGGCGGAGCAACTCGCCTATGGTCAGCAGCTCACCCACTCTTCCCTAGGCCTCCTGCGCCGCGTCTACTTCCTTCAGCCGCTCGGCCTGGTCGGCGGTGGCCAGGGCATCTATAACCTCTCCGATCTCCCCGTCGAGGAAGTTCTCGAGTTGGTAGATGGTGAGGCCGATCCGGTGGTCAGTCACCCGCCCTTGCGGAAAGTTGTAGGTGCGTATCCGCTCGCTTCGGTCGCCGGTGCCGACCTGGCCTTTCCGGTTCGCCGCCTCTTTCAGCCGCCGCTCCTCCTCAGCCTTGGCCAAAAGGCGCGCCCGCAGGATACGCAGCGCCTTCTCCTTATTCTTGAGCTGCGACCGCTCGTCCTGACAGCTCACCACCAAGCCGGTCGGCAGGTGGGTGATCCGGACCGCCGAGTCCGTGGTGTTGACCGACTGACCGCCGTGCCCTTGCGAGCGGAAAATGTCGATCCGCAAGTCGGCCGGGTTGATCTCCACTTCCACCTCTTCGGCCTCGGGCAAGACGGCCACCGTGGCCGCCGAGGTATGGATCCGCCCCTGCGCCTCGGTCTCCGGCACCCGCTGCACCCGGTGGACCCCCGACTCGTACTTGAGCCGGGAGTAGGCGCCGGTTCCCGCCACGGTGAAGATGATTTCCTTGAACCCCCCCAGTTCGGTCGGGTTCGAGTTCATCACCTCGACCTTCCAGCCCATCCGTTCGGCATACCGGGAGTACATCCGGAACAGGTCGGCGGCGAAGAGGGCCGCCTCCTCCCCGCCGGTTCCGGCCCGAATCTCCATGATGACGTCCTTTTCGTCGTTCGGGTCCTTGGGGAGAAGCAGGACCTTTAGTTCCTGTTCCAGACGCTCTTTGCGCTCCCGGAGCTCCTCCAGCTCGCACTGGGCCAACTCCCGCAGTTCCGGCTCGGGTTTCTCATCCAGCAGCGCCTCCGTGTCGGCGATCCCCTCTTGCACCTGGCGGTACTCCCGGAACTTCTCGACGACCGGGGCCAGCCCGGCGTGGGCCTTAGCCACTTTCTGGAAGCGTTTGGGGTCGGTCGCTACCTCCGGCGAGGCGAGTTCCCGGCCGAGGCTCTCGTACCGCTCCTCAATCGCCTGCAACTTCTCAAGCATCGGACAGCCTTACCTCCCGCGCACCCAGTCCCGCCTATTGTACCACAGACGCCTCAACGCCGCCATCTGGGCCGGCCAGGACCTCGTTCAGCGCTCGGACCGCCACCTCGACCTGGGCGTCGTCTGGCTGGCGGGTGGTCAGGACCTGGATCAACAGCCCCGGAGAGGCCAGCCACCGGACGAGGAAGAAGGAGCCGCGCCGGCTGGCGTACCGGATGAGTTCGTAAGAGACCCCCGCCACCACCGGCAGGATGGCCAGGTGAATGAGAAAACGCTGCAGGAAGGGGGGGCGTCCCGCCGCGGTGACCAGCGAAAAGACGATAATGCTGATCAAGAGGACAATCAGGATGAAGCTCGACCCACACCGGTAGTGGAGAGTGGTGTGACGCTGGACGTTCTCCACCGTTAGCTCCTCGCCGGCCTCGTAGGCATTGATCGTCTTGTGCTCCGCCCCGTGGTACTGGAAGACCCTCCGGATGTCGGGAAAGAGCCCGATCGCCCCGACGTAAGAGACAAAGAGGGCCACCTTGAGCAGCCCTTCCAGCAGGTTCAGGAGGAGGGGTGAGCGGACCGCCCGCTGGGCCAGTCGGACCACGAAGGCCGGCAGGGCGATGAAGACGAGCACCGTCACGGCAAAAGCCAGAAGGACCACGAGCGTCGTGTCCTTGGCCGTGAACTCGACGTCCTCCCCCTCGGCGAACTGGGAGGCAGAGAAGACCAGGGCCCTGGTCCCCACCACCAGCGATTCGATCATTGCCACACTACCCCGGATCAGCGGCCACTTCAGAATCGGGTAGAGCTCACCCCAGGGGGCCAGCCGCTGCTTGTCCACGACGATGCTCCCATCGTTTCTCCGCACTGCGGTGGCCATCATCCGCTGTCCCCGCATCGCCACCCCTTCGATCACCGCCTGCCCGCCATGGGCGACGGGTTGGTCCTTCGCCATTCTGTTCGCCTCTCCTCAGGTATTATTCTCCCGCTGCGCCCCCGGCGACGCCTGCGGCTGCGAGTGGCGGCGACTGTCCAGCGCCACGTAGGTGTCGAAGGTCAGGGGTGGCACCAGGATGGCGATGGAGGGCAGAGACTCCGGCTTTGCTCACCGGTCGCCTGTCACTCCTTCGCCGCCGCCGCCTCCCGGACGGCAGCCGAGCGGCGGGGCACCTCGTGGCACTTGCGGCACCGCGCCTCGTAGTTCTCCTGAGCACCCACCATAATAATCGGATCCTCGTAGTAGGCCGGGCGCCCGTCCACCAGCCGCTGTGTCCGGCTGGCCGGTCCACCGCAACGCATGCAGATCGCCCGGAGCTTCGTCACCTCCTCGGCCAGGGCCATCAGGACGGGGACCGAGCCAAACGGCTCTCCCCGGAAGTCCTGGTCCAGCCCGGCGAGGATCACCCGGCGCCCCTGGTTGGCGAGGCGCTGGCAAACCGTGACGATCTCCGGGTCGAAGAACTGCACCTCATCGATGGCCACGACCTCGGTGTCGTCCGCCACCAAGGGCATGATCTCGGCGGCTGCGCCAACCGAAACGGCCTCGATCGTGTCCCCGTCATGGGAAACGATGTCACCCAGTGAGTACCGGTCGTCGATGGCCGGTTTGAAGACCTGCATCTTTTGGCGGGCGATCCGAGCCCGCTTGAGGCGGCGGATCAGCTCTTCGCTCTTGCCGGAGAACATGGAACCCACGATTATCTCGATCCATCCGCTGGTGCGGTACGTCTGCTGCATGGGAAAGCGGCCGCCCCTCCTCTGCCTCCCCTGTCGGGGGTTACTTGGGTAGTTTCGGGGGGAAAGGCCGCTTTTCCTCTTCAATAAGCCCTGGCCGCCAGCCTACGCTCGAGTCGGACCGCCGCCCCGATAGCAGGTCAAGAGCGCCGGGTGAACCTCTGCCAACGGCTGGCGGAGGCTCTGGTGACCACTGCCTCCACGATGACCTCCTCCGGCTCGTAGCGGGTCCCCAGCACCGTCCCCGCCGCGTGCAGCTCCCCCGTCACGCCGCTCTCGGCGTAGGGCAGGTGCAGCTCCAGCCTGACCCACCGGTCGGCCAGCCTGGCCCGTATCTGGGCGAACAGCTCCTCCATTCCCTCCCCCGTCAGGGCAGACAGCAGCACGCTCCCGGGATGCTCCACCTGGAGCCGCTCCTTCTGGTAGGCGCTGGGCAGCAGGTCGATCTTGTTCAGCACCGGGACGATCCGCTCCGGCGGGACACCAAGCTCTGCCAGGACCGCCTCGACCGCCTTTTGCTGGGCGAGGAAGGTGGGGTGGGAGGCGTCAATGAGATGGAGCAGTAGGTCGGCGCCTGTGGATTCCTCGAGCGTCGCCCGGAAGGCGGCAACCAACTCGTGGGGGAGCTTGCGGATGAAGCCCACCGTATCGACCAACAGCAGCGTTTCCCCGCTTGGCAGGGTGAACCGGCGGACCGTCGGGTCCAGCGTGGCAAAAAGCTTATCCTCGGCCAGAACACCGGCCTCCGTCAACCGGTTGAGGAGGGTCGACTTGCCGACGTTGGTATACCCCACCAGCGCCACGATGGGTAAGCCGGAGGCCAGCCGCTCCTTCCGCTGGACGGCCCGGTGCTGGCGAACCTCGGAGAGTTCCCGCCGGAGCCCGGCAATCCGCCGCCGGATCCGCCGCCGGTCTGTCTCGAGCTTCGTCTCGCCTGGGCCGCGGGTTCCGATACCACCCCCGAGCCTGGAGAGGGCCACCCCTCGCCCGGTGAGCCGGGGCAGCAGGTATTCAAGCTGGGCCAGCTCGACCTGGAGTTGGGCCTCTCTGGATCGGGCTCGCTGGGCGAAGATATCCAGGATGAGCCGGGCCCGGTCGATCACCCTGATCTCGAGTTTCGCCTCGAGTTCCCGCTGCTGGGTGGGGGTCAACTCATCGTCGCAGATGAGCAGGTCGATCCCTTCGGAATGCACCAGCAGGTGCAGCTCGTCCAGTTTACCCTCGCCCAGGTAATATCGAGCGTCAGGGGCCTCCCGCCGCTGGTGGACGGCCATCACGACCGTTGCTCCTGCCGTGGCCGCCAGCTCTCCCAGCTCCCGCAGGAGTTCCTCGCTCTCGGCGGCGCTCTGGCCCGGCAGGGTCAGCGCCGCCAGGATCGCCCGCTCACTCACGGTTCCTTTCCCAAATCAGGCGGAGGCCCTCCAGGGTCAGGTAGGGATCGACCGCCTCGATCTCCGGAACATCGCCGGCGATGACCGGAGCCAGACCGCCCGTGGCGATGACCCGCGGCTTCGCGCCCAGCTCTTCGCTGATCCGCCGGATCAGCTCCCGAACCTGGCCCACGGTCCCGAAGATCAGCCCCGCCTGTATGCTGGCGACAGTGGTCTTGCCGATGGCCTTCGCCGGGCGGACCAGCTCCACTCGGGGCAGCTTGGCCGTCCGGCTGAAGAGAGCATCGGCGGCGATCCCGAGGCCCGGGCAGATCACGCCACCAAGGTACTCCCCTTCCGCCGAGATTACGTCGAAGGTGGTGGCGGTGCCGAAGTCAATGGCGATGGCCGGCGTTCCCCACCGGACGATGGTCGCCACGGCGTTCACGATCCGGTCGGCCCCCACCTCCTTGGGGTTCTCGTACCGGATGGGCACCCCCGTCTTGACCCCGGGCCCGACGAACAGCGGCGCACAGCCCAGGTAACGCCTGATGGCTTCCTCCCAGGTGGGGACGACCGGCGGGACCACCGAAGCCGCCGCCACGGCGTCGATCTGCTCTCGGTCCACCCCGCCCAGGGACATGAGAGTACAGAGCAGGAGGCCGATCTCGTCCACCGTCCGGGACGGGACGGTTGCCACCCGCCAGTCTTTGACCAGCCGCTCCCCCTCATAAACCCCGAGGCTGGTGTTGGTGTTGTTGATGTTGACCACCAGGAGCAACCTTCACGCCTCCTTGGCTAGCGCCCGCACTTTGCGCTGGAACAGGCTCACCACCACGACGGCCAGGACAATCTCCGGGATCCCGTGGGTGAAGGCGATTACCCCCAGCGCCTTCCAGGGGAGGTATCCTCTGATACCCATCATGCCCAAAACCCCCAAGGTATTGGTGGCCGTTCCCGCCGCCGCCGCCCAGCCGGCGCGTCCGGTGGCCCGAAAGACCCAGCCCGCCACCACCCCGATGAAGAGGCGGGGCAGGATGGCGACCAAGGGGTCGGTAAAGAAGCCCCCGCTCGTGGTGAAGCTGAAGAAACCAAAGATCAGCCCTACTCCGGCGCCGACGGCCGGCCCTTCCAGTATTCCGCCGATGATGGCTGGGATGTGCATCGTCGTGGCGTTGACGCCGGTCCATGGCACGGGGATTCTCCCGATTGGGCTCATGGCCAGCACCACTGCCATCGCCCCCAAGAGGCCTGCGATAGCGATTCTGCGGACACCCGTATTCACTTGTCATACCTCCCGTTCCAGTCCGCTAGAGCGGTACCGGACGTGTGCGCCGGAGCGCATTCCGCCTTTTCGGCGGCGGTCCAGGCAATTCCTTCTTTATGCCGGCCGCGGCATCGGGTATGATAGGAGGGGACGAGGTGGTCAACCGGTGCGGGGCTTGGTCATCATGGTAGGCCTCGGGGGGGCAGTGCTTTTTCTTTATAATACTTGGTCGCTCCAGCGCCAACGGGTAGCTGCGCTAGGCCCTTCCCCGTGGGAATGGCCGGTCCTCGCCTCTCGCCTCTTCCTTGTCGTCCCCTTCCTCGCTCTGGCGCTGAGCGGCGGCCGGTGGCCCGGCTATACCCTCCTGGGCATCTGGTTTGCGCTGGCCGCCCTCTTCATCCTCGGGGCGGACCTCGGCGACCGGCTCCACCTCCTGCGGGCCATCAAGAGGCGGCAGCAGGCCGGCCAGCTTGACCAGGAGCGGTGCTCCTGAGACATGAATCCATGCACGGTCGGGCCGCGCAGCCCGTCCAAAGTGCCCGGGAAGGAAGGTTGGAAACATGCTGACTGTCACCGAAAAGGCGCAGGAGAAGATCCGAGAGGTTCTGGCAGGCCGTAAGGCAGACGCGCCGCAACTCATCCGCATCTATCTTCGGGGGTATGGTTGAAGCGGACCCAGCTTTGGAATGGCTCTGGAAGAGTCATCCGACGCGGAGAAGGACCTGAGGGAGGAGTTCGGCGGACTGACGTTTGTCATCGAGAAGAGCGAGGCCGACACCGCTGGCCCCCTCACGGTCGATTACGTCCAGAACGAGGTCGGTGAGGGATTCGTCATTCGGCCCGACCAACTTGGGGAAAGCGCCTGTGGCTCCTGCTCCGGCTCCTGCGGAGGTTGACCCCTCGTCAGGAGGCCGAAGGGAGGGAGGGCGCCTCCTGCCCCCATCTAGCCAAGACAACTGGCAGAGGCTGCCCCGGACTGACTTCCGGGACAGCCTCTGTTGCTTCTTGGCGAATTGGATTGGGCGAGGGCATTGTGCATATACTACCTACTAAGACGTAACCTGCCAAGACTGCGAGCGAGGTGAAAGCAAGTGCTGGAGATCAGAGTAAACGTCTCGGAGCAAATCCTCAAGGACCCGAACCGCTGGTTGAGACTCCGGTCCCTCCTGTTGGGAAGCGGCGACGAAGCTTCCCTCACCCGGGCCAAGAGGACCCGGCACCGTTCCGCTGCTGGTCAGGAGGCTTCGCCGCCGGGCCCTCGGGCTGGGGAAGACGCTCCGACCGCTCCTCAACTCACCTCAAACCTTCAGAAGGCAGCCTACGCCCTTCAGCGCCTCCATGAGTCCTCCCCCAACCCCGCCGGATATACCGCCCATCAAATGGCGCTCTTCCTGCGCGAGCAAAACATCGACGCCCTCCGCGCCGAACAGTTGAGTTGGGCCTTGGCCACCATGGTCAGCAAGCGCTTATCCCCCGATAAGGTCTTCGCGAAACGGGTTCGCCGAGGACGGTACCTCCCCACCGAGCATACCAAGGAACTCTTCGCCTGATCCGGTCAGCAAACAGCTTCGACCGACTGCCGGCCCGAGCGGTACTCCCCTCGGGCCGTTTGTTCCGCCGGGCAGAGGTACCGCTGCCGGGGCCAGCCGGCCCGCCACACCCTAATCCTCCGAGCGTCGGTCGCCCGCATCACCAACAGCATACCGGCGAAAGCCATCACCCCCGCCAACGCCAGCGCCGGAGCGGCTGCCCACAGCGGAGCCTGTACTCGCAGGCAGGCTTCGGTCGCCAGGGTGATGGCTCCCAGACTCGCCACAAAAGCTCCCACAACCTGTCTCGACTGCCGCGGTGTCATAGATGACGCCCCCTTCCGCTCACGAACAAATGTTCGACAGCGATGGGGGCGTCTCCTTCTGGTTCAACAAAAATTTGTTCGGTGTTCAGTAGACCTGCTTGCCAGACTCACCCCGGATGATCGCCACCCCGGAACTGGTGCCCAGCCTGGTCGCCCCGGCCGCCACCATCCGCTCGGCCGTGACTCGGTCCCGGATCCCACCCGAGGCCTTGACCCCAAAGTCCGGCCCCACTGCCTGACGCATCAACCGGACGTCCTCCACCGTAGCCCCGCCTGGCCCGAAGCCAGTCGAGGTCTTCACGAAACCCGCCCCGGCCTCCTTGGCCAAAAGGCACGCCCGGACCTTCTCCTCTTCCGTCAACAGCCCGGTCTCGAGGATCACCTTGACCAACCGCCCGCCGGCCGCTTCGACCACCGCCCGGATGTCCCGGGCCACCAACGCCTCGTCCCCCGCCTTGAGGGCCCCCACGTTCAGAACCATGTCGAGTTCGTCCGCCCCATTTGCCACGGCGTCCCGGGCCTCAAACGCCTTCGCCAGGGGAGTCGTGGCGCCCAGCGGAAAGCCGATCACCGTGCACACCTTGACCTCGCTGCCGCGCAACAGCGCCGCCGCCAGGGCCACGTTCCCCGGATTGACGCAGACCGAGGCAAAGCCGTACTCGGCCGCCTCGCCGCATAACCTGGCAATCGCCTCCGGCGTGGCGTCCGGCTTGAGAAGGGTATGATCGATCAACTTGGCCAGGTCCACGCGCCGCCCCCCATTCGAAAGAGTCTCGTGGCCCTATTCCCCCATCACCTTGATCACGACCCGTTTGGGCCGTTGCCCATCAAACTCGGCGTAGTAAATCTGCTGCCAAGGCCCGAAGTCCAAGCGCCCGCCCGTTACCGGGACGATCACCTCGTGGTGAATAAGCAGGCTCTTGAGATGGGCGTCGGCGTTGGTCTCGCCCGTTCGGTGGTGGCGGTAGTCGGGGCGGGCCGGCGCCAGGCGCTCCAGCCATTCGTCAATGTCCCGGATCAGCCCGTCCTCGGCGTCGTTGACGTAAACCCCGGCGGTGATATGCATGGCGCTGACCAGGATCATCCCTTCCTTGATCCCCGACGCGGCCAGGGCCTGCTCCACCGCGCCGGTGATGTTTACATACTGGCGGGGTTGGGGGGTCTTCATGGTCAGGTAGGTGGTGTAGAACTTCATGGTCAAAATTCTATCACCCGATAGCCGGAAAGTCGAGCAAGCCCAGGTAGAGTTCGGCAAAGTGGGGGTCCTCCGCCAGCGCCAGATGAATGATGCGCTGGGCTGCCCCGGCTATCTCGCGCCTTTTCGACGGGCAGCCCAGCAGCAAGGCGGCGCCTCGCCAGGCGGCGTTTCCTACCGGCCGTACCCGAGCCGCCGGCACTGGGGGCAGAAGGCCGATGGCCAGTGCGCTTTCAGGAGACAGCCCCTGTCCGAAAGCGCCAGCCAGCAATACCTCGTCCAATTCCTCCTTGGCCACCCCCGCGCGGTGGAGGAGGGTTTCCACCCCGGCGCGCAGAGCGCCTTTGGCGAGCTGGAGCTGGCGGAGATCACCCTGGGTGAGCACCACCTCGCCGCCCCTTGACGATTCGCCGCCCGCTGTCAACACCACCGCGCGCATCCCGTCCGGAAGGGTCACGAGTCGTTCGCCCAGAGCGGGCCAGGCAGTCTCCGGCAATTCCTCGGCCGAGCGCAGACGTCCATCGGGGGCCAGGGCTCCCAACGCCAGGAGCGTCGCCGCCGCCCCGATCGCCCCGGAACCCGCCAGCCCCCGGGGCGGCCCCCCGCCCACCGCCTCGACCTCCAGCGGCTGGCCAGGGCGAACCGCCACGATGGCCCCCGGCTCCGCCCGCATCCCGCAGCGGAGCCCGCCACCCTCGAAGGCCGGCCCGGCCGCAGTCGAACAGGCGTAGACCGCCTTCGGGGTCGTCAGGACCAGCTCGCCGTTGGTTCCCAAGTCTACCGCCAGGCAGCACCGACCCGGCTCCAGAAGCCCCTCTGCGACGCACATGGCCACGGCGTCGGAGCCGACAAATCCGCCGACCAGCGGGGGCAGGTAAACCCGGGCTGTCTCCCCCAGGAGTAGTCCGAGCTCCGCCGCCGTCACTTCCCTGGCCTGCGTCGAAACCGGCTGGTGGGGAGCCCGCGCCAGCGAGTCCACGGCGAGGCCGAGGAGGAGATGATGCATGGCGGGGTTGCCGACCACCACCGCCCGTTCCAGCTGCTCCACCGCCACCTGCGCCGCTGCCGCCAGCTCGACAAGCAGGTTGTTCAGGCCCTCCAGGGCAGCCCGGCGCAACTCCTCACGGGCGGTCGGACCCTGCATGGCGTAGCTCAGCCGGACCAGGACGTCCTCCCCATACCGAGTCTGGGGGTTAGCTGTCTCGCCCGCCGCCAGGACGGTGCCCGTGGCCAGGTCCAGAACGCCGGCGGAGATGGTGGTCGTGCCCAAATCGAGGGCCACACCCAGCCCTTTTTGCCCCGGGTCGACCGGTATGCTGGCCGGAACCGACCCTGGTGGCCGGGAAGGGGCGCCCGGGAGCGGCTCCAACCAGACAGTGGCCGCCTCCTCCGGCTGACAGAGGCAGGCCAGCCGCATGCCCGCCGCCAGTTGGGCCGCGGTCAGCAGGCGCGCCTCACGGGGAGTCGGAGGGGGGGCCGGCTGTAGGCGGACGGCGCACTTTCCGCAGAGCCCCTGTCCCCCGCAGGGAATGGCCAGCGGAAGGCCGAGCCTCCTGGCCGCCTCCCAAACCGTGATCCCCGGCCCGAGCGGGAAATCCTCTTCGACCGGCTTCTTGCCCGGGACGACGAAGCTTAGTCGCATCTCCTCACCTTCGCCCGCGCCAGGGGCAGATGGGCGACGTACACCCCTCGCAGGCCGGCGGGTGCTGGGTGGCACCCGGCATCACCCAACCGGCCACACTCTTCTCCGGCCTCAACATGCCGCTCGGCAATACCTCAACCCCAATCTCCCCGCTTCCCGCCGCCGCGGCGACTTCCGGAACCAGCGAGAGCGGAACGGCGTGGCAGCCCGGGGCCAGCCACACCCCATTCAGGCGCCGGCCGACCTCCCGCACGGTTTCCGCCAGCACGGCGTTCCCCGCCCCGTCGAGACAAAGGCCTTCCCCTGCCTTCCCCTCGGCGAACAGGCGTCGGACCTCTTCCTCCAGTGCCGGCCCGAGGGTCACTACCGCTGCCCAGACTTCCCTCGTCCCCGTCAGCTCCGGCGAGAGCAGTCGTCCAAGCGCCGCCTGAGGCCCGACCAGCCGTGTCACGGCCCGGGGAACGGCCAACGCTGCCGCCCGGCGGGCGGCTGTCTCCGCCGCTTTGTCCGCGCCGGGCCAGTCGCACAGGCCACCCAGCGCCTGCCGGACCGCTGCGACGGGGGGCGGAACGGCCTCCAAGACCATGATCATAGGCTCGTCAATGCCAGACGGTGATCCGGACGAGCAGGAGCATGAGGACCAAGCCGAAGACCGGCTTGATCACGCGCGCCCCGCCCCGAATGGCGAACCCTGCCCCGAGCCAGTTGCCGGCGATGTTGGCCAGGCCCATGGGAAGCGCCACGCTCCAGACGACCTTGCCCGATAAGCTGAAAGCCACCACCGCCGCCAGGTTGCTGGCCAGGTTGACGACCTTCGTGTTTCCGGTGGCCCGCCCGAACCCGAAACCAAACAAGAAGACGAAGGCAAAGGCCAGGAAGGTTCCGGTTCCGGGGCCGAAGAAGCCGTCGTAGAACCCGACGGCCAAACCCGTGGCGAGGGCGAGGCCGTAGTGTCGGGGAAGAGCTGCGGCGAAGGTGTCCTGGGCGCCGAACTCCCGGCGGAGAAAGGTTATTGCCGCCACCACGACGATGAGCGGCGGGATGAGGAGCGACAGGCGTTCCGAGGGCAAGGCCAGGGCCGCCCGGGAGCCCAGGTATGAGCCGGCGAGCGCCCCGACGGCTGCGGTCAACGCCACGGGAACCTGGACGTGGCCATGGCGCAGGTAGCGCCCGGTGCTGAAGGTCGTTCCGAGGCAACTCTGGATCTTGTTGGTCCCCAGGGCGAAGTGGGGTGGTAAGCCGGCCGCCAGAAGAGCCGGAAGCGAGACCAGTCCCCCGCCCCCGGCCATCGAATCCACCAGGCCCGCAAAGAAAGCCGCAACCATCAATAGGGTTGTGGCACCCGTCGTAACGCTCATACTGGCAATCAACGGTCGAAGTAGGGGCTCTTACCGGTCGCCGACAGCGGGACGCCGCAAACCACGTCGGCCTCGATCAACCCCAGGCGGCGGGCCGACACGCCGATCCGGTACATAAGCCGGTTGTCGACGTTCAGCAGCGAGGCGGTCTTCGCCGCAGAACCGAGCGCGATGCCCAAATCCATTAGCCTCCAGGCACACCACGGCCCGGCAAACTCCGGCCCAGCCGCCGCCTTGGGCAAATCGGCACACCGGGCATGCCCGCAGGCGCCGCAGTTGAGCCCCAGGGGCTGGGCACCCGAGAGGCCGACGAGCAACACCGCCGCACTCTGGCGGACGTTCCGCCCGTCGCGGTCGAAGTTCTTCTTCCCCGACTCCTGGCCGTAGTGCTCCATGTCCTCGGCCAACCGGACCAGCTCGTCGCCGGCCACCACTTTCGTGACCACAAAGTCCTTCCCGGCGGCCTTGGGGGCAGTTCGTGCGGATAGGGCCATCAGTTCCGCCGCCAGTTTCAGCACCTCGTCCATCGACCATCCTCCTCCCGCGTCTCGCTTGGGTGTTACGCCGTCCGAGCACGATTTCCTCTGCTCGCCCACCGACCGGTGTGGTATCATGAAAGAGTCTATGTGCAACGGCGTTCGACTTGGCAGGAGGAGACCGGGATTGTTGGCGACCGCAGTCGTCCTGGCTCTGGGACACACCTTGGTGGACTTCTACAGCACCTCCATCACCCCCCTGCTCCCCCACTTCACCAAGCTCTGGGGCCTGACTTCGACCTCCCTCGGCCTCTTGGCGGCGGCCACCTCCCTCACCGGGTCACTCCTCCAACCTCTGCTCGGCTTTGGTCTCGACCGGCGGGGCACCAGCCTTCTGGCGGCGCTCAGCCTCCTCTGGGTCGCTGCCACGGCGGTGGCGCTGGGCTGGCTTCCATCCTTCGACGCCTTGTTCGCCCTGGCCACAGTGACGATCCTCGGCAGTGCGGTTTATCACCCGCTCGGAGCGGCGCTAACCCGCCGCATCTCGCCTCCCGACCGCCGGGGTCTATACATGTCGCTCTTCATGAACGTCGGCAACCTCGGATGGGCCCTCTCCCCCTTTCTCGTTACGTCGTACGTTTCCGCCTTCGGCCTGCGCCCTCTCGGCTGGCTCGCCCTCCCAGGGCTTCTCGAAGCAGCCGCCCTGGCCGGGCTTGGGCTCTCCCTTGCCAGACCGTCCGGCACTGCCGGGACAGCCGCTCCGTCCAATGATGTGGCCGGGAACTCTGGTCAGCTCGCTACCGACCTTCCCCCGCTGGCCAGCCGGGAGATCCGCTTCCGTGGGGTGGTTTTCCTGGTGGCGGCCACCATTCTACGCAGTTGGGTTGCCGTTGGCATCCAGACCTACCTTCCGCTCTACCTTGTGCAGCAGGGCCAGAGCTTGACTCTGGCGGGCGGTGCGCTCACCATTTTCATCCTGGCCGGAACCCTGGCCGGCTTCCTGGTGGGCTATCTCTCCGACCGGTGGGGGCGCCGCAAGCTATACGCCTGGTCGCTGCTCCTCGCCGGTGCCGCCTTCTGGTGGTTCCTCCGGGCGCCGGCCGCTTGGTCCGGCCCGGCCATCGCCCTGACTGGGGTCGCCCTTCTGGGCTCGCTCCCCCTCACGGTGGTGCTGGTCCAGGAGATGCTCCCCAACCACACCGGCACCGGCTCGGGACTTGTGATCGGCTTCGCCGGCGGGACGGGCGGCCTGCTGGTACTGATCTCCGGTGTCCTTGCCGACCGCCTGGGACTCCGCGCCGCCCTGGCCTGGCTCATCCCGGCGACGCCGGCCGCGGCTCTTTGTGCCCTGGCCATTCCTGAGGCGGCCTGTCGCCAGCCGCGCAAGCCGGCCCCCATCCGTCTCTCCACTGCGGAGGGTGCCAATCAATGAGCTACATTCAGGCCGTCAACCGCTTCCTCGACCGCTGGATGATCCTGGCCACGCCGCTCGCCATGGTGGCCGGCTGGCGTTGGCACGACGCCCTCCTTCCCTTCGTCCCCGCCTCGGTGTGGCTTTTCGCCTTGTCCACTCTCGCCCTGTCCTTCGGCACCAGTTGGGGTGACTTGCGCCGGGCTGTCTCCCGCCCCCTGCCCGTCCTCACTGCGCTGGCCCTGCTTCACCTGGTGGCCCCGTTCTTCTCCTGGTTGGCCTGGCGCGGTCTGTTCCCCGGCAACCCAACAATCGGGGCAGGCCTGGTGTTGGCCGCAGCCATACCCGTCGGCGTATCCTCCCTCCTCTGGGTCAACCTGGCCGGGGGCGACCTTCCCCTGGCCCTAACCCTGGTGGCCATCGACACCCTGCTTAGTCCGGTCATCCTGCCCTTCGTCGTCCACCTCTTCGTCGGGCAGGCCGTTCAAGTGGCGGTGGGGAGCTTCATCGGCGGCCTCTTGAAGATGGTGATGCTCCCGACCCTGGCTGGCGTCATGTGTCACGACCTGACCGGCGATCGCCTCCTGTCGAGGTTCGCGCCGCAGGTCCAGCTCACGGCGAAAGTGACGATGATCCTGGCGGTTCTGTTGAGCGTGGCCAGTTCAGCCGCCCGCCTATCCGGCTTCAATCGCCATGATCTGCCCGTCTTCCTGATCCTGGTGGCGTTGAGCGCCCTCGGGTATCTCTCCGGCTATGCTGCGGCCCGCCTCTTTCGCTGGGAGAAGCCGGTCGCAGTCAGCCTTGCCTACTGCACCGGCTTCCGCAACACCGTGGCCGGAACAGTCATCGCCGCCGCCTATTTCCCGCCCCGGGTGGCGCTCATCGTCTGCCTCATGATGCTCTTCCAACAACCCCTCGCCGGTCTCGTCCACCACTTTGCCACCGCCGGAGCGCGCCAGCGGGTCTCTCAGGCCGCGTAAGGTGAAGGCTGGCGGGACAGACTACGCCTGCGAGAAAGGAGGAAGGGCAACTTGCCACAGACACCGGCCAATCAACACATCCATTGCTCCGTGTCGAACTGCCACTACTGGGCCCAGGGGAACATCTGCCAGGCCAACGAAATCTTGGTGACATCGGATCGGGTGGGAGACGCTCAGCCGGACTCCTGGGACGCCCCGCAGGCCTCCGCCGCCCCGAGTACGCCGGTCGGATCGTGCATGGACACTTGCTGCAAGACCTTCGCCGCCAAAGGGGCCGGCCAGAACCTGAACGATGGCGTGTACAAGATGACCTGAGCGACCGCATGGTAAGACCAAGAAATGACCCCTGGGTCTCGACAGGCCCAGGGGTCTGTTTCTGCGGCCGCCGGAAGGTCGTCAGGCGTTGTCCCCCTGCCCTCTGAGATACCGAAAGAGGACGACCACCATCGTCAGGACGATCATCAGCAGCACGTAGGAGATGGCCGAAGCCTCCGCCACGTTCAGGCCCATAAAGGTGCGCCGGTAGATGTAGTAGCTCAGGATGTCAGTGCTCACGCCCGGCCCGCCTTTGGTCATCACGTAAATCAGGTCATAGGTGCGAAAGGCGAAAATGACCCGGATGAGGATGGCCGTGGCGATCACCGGCCGCATGAGCGGGAGGGTGATGCTGAAGAACTGCTGAATCGGCCCGGCCCCGTCGATCCGCGAGGCCTCGTAGGGTTCGTTTGGCAGCGACACCAGCCCGGCGAGAAGGACCAGGATCATGAAAGACACCTGTTGCCAGATGTCAACGGCCAACACGGACCAGAGGGCACCCCTGGTCGTGCCGAGCCAGTCGATCTTACCGAGGCCAAGCAACGATATGAGGTAATTGACCACGCCCAACTGCGGGTGAAGGAGCATCTTCCAGATGAGTCCCACGGCCACGGGCGCCATCACCATCGGGATCGTCAGGATACCGTAGTATATCCCCTTGAAGCGTATGTCTCGGTTGAGGAGCAGAGCGATGGCGAAGCCTAGCACGAATTCGAGTGATACCACCAAGACGACAAACTTGAGCGTCACCCAGAGGGAATTCCAGAAGTACTGGTTGGTGAAAGCAGACCGATAGTTGGTGAATCCCACGAAGCGGCTGATGACCGGCATCAGGAAGGTATAGTCGGAAAAGCTTACCACAAGCGACCAGAGGAGCGGCAAGGCCACGACCGCCGCCAGTGTCACCAGTGACGGAAGGACAAAAAGCGTTCCGGTCAACTTTTCACGGCTGCGCAATGTGATCCGCATCTTACCACGCCTTCCGGTTTATCGAGGGGTGGGGC
>JBLNCL010000028.1:0-33908 GCA_050260635.1 Betaproteobacteria bacterium | reverse complement strand
GACGCGGGTTCGGCCGGCGGGCCCGCCGGCCGCACAGTGATCGTTTGAGCCGGCCCGCCAGCCGGCGCTGCCGGTTGTGGAACGGGCGGCGTGTCCCGCCGCCAACGATAGCGAAAGTCCGGCCGAACAAGCTGTCCGACGGGGACAAAGGCCACCCCCCGTTGGAGCAGGAGGGGCAACTCGGCCCGGAGGGCGGCTAGGGTTGCCTCCCGGACATGTCCGATCCCAATGGCGTAGCCGTTCCGTTCGGCTGCTTGGGCTACGATCCTCAACATGTGGCGGATATAGTCCGGGTCAGAACGCCCATCGAGAAAGAGGAGGTTCTCCCCGTAGGCCAGGCCGCGCTCCCGGGCCATCTCCCCAACCACCGAGGCTGGCGAAGTCCGGCTGTCCACCAGGAAGAAGCGACGAGCGGAGACCTCGTCCAGCATGGCGTTCACAACCCGGCGATCGCGAGTGGCGCGGGAGCCTTTGTGGTTGTTGACGCCCACCGCATAGGGAACCGCGGCCAAGGCCTCTGCCACCGCCCGGCGGACTGCGCCGTCGCTCATGGCAACCCTTATCATGCCGGCCTCCGCCTCCCTGGGCGACTCCGGCTCGAGCGGCAGGTGGACGAGGACCTCCCAGCCGCGCTCGTGGCCCTCCCGGGCCAACCGCTCGCTGGCCGGCCGGTGGGGGAGGACCGCCATGGTCAGGGGCACCGGTAAGGCGAAGAACTCTGAGGCGAAGGGCTGTTCGTAGCCCCAGTCATCAATGATGAGGGCGACCCTGGGCGACCCCTCCGACTCCGGTTCAGCTTCCGCCCTGCTCGGTGAAGCGTCAACGCCCTCATCCGCCGGCGGGGTGTCGGGTGGGACGATGGTGATGGCCAAGGCGTCAATGGTCAGCCGCTGCCTCCCAATCCTCACCGGAACCAGCACGGCGAAACGAACCGTCTCCACGGCGCCGCGGGGAGACAGGCGGCAGTCTTCCCTGGCCCGCGCCCCGGCCCGCCGGACGCCTTCGCGTACGGCCGCCGCATAGTCGGATGGTTTGAGCTGGCGGAAGGTGGGATGGGCGACAATGGTGTAGGAACGATGGGTCCACCGGGCGTTGGGAGAACGGGAATGGACCGTCTCAGCCTGAACTCCGGTCCGTACCTCGGCCAGGGCGACCCCCTGTCGCAGGAGAGCCGCTCCGATGGCGCGCTCCACCCGATCCACCGCGGGAGTGAGATCGGCCTGGCGGCTGAGGACCGGAACGGCGCACCCGGTGACCGCCAGACCGATCGCTGCCGCCAAGGCAAGGAGGGACCCCCGGAGAGTAACCTTACGCTGCATCGCGACCCTGGGTTGCCGCCAACTGCTGCTTCAGGAACTCCTGCGCCTTTTCCAGCTGCCGGTCATGGAACTCTGCGCCAGTCTCCGCCTGCTCCAAAGGATCCTTGCGCTCTTTGGCCTTTGCCGGCTCGCCCTTCTCCTCCGGCTTCCCCTGGCGGATTCGTTCCAGTTCCGCTTCCATTTCATCGTCCCCCGGGTTCTTGACCACGAGGTCGGGAATGATCCCCCGCTGGCTGATGGAATGGCCAGCGGCAGTCAGCCACTTCTGCGTGGTGAGCGAGAGGGCGGAACCGTCGCGGAGTGGGTAGATGGTCTGGACTGAGCCCTTCCCGAAGCTCTTTGTTCCCAGGACGATTCCCCGTCTCGAGTCCTGCAGCGCCCCCGCGACGATCTCGGCGGCGCTGGCGCTCCCCCCGTTGATCAACACCACCACCGGGTAATTGGGGTGCACCTTGCTCGGCCGGGCGTAGAAGGTCTGCTTGGCGGAGGTCCGTCCGACGACGTGGACCAGCGGGCCTTCGCCGATCAGTTTATTGAGGACATCGACCGCGGCGTTGAGCAACCCACCCGGATTGAACCGGAGGTCGAGAATGAGCCCGCGCATCCCCTGCGCCTCAAGCTTCTTCAGGTTTTGGTCGAAGTCGTCGGCGGTCGTGCTGGCGAAGGAGGCGATCCGAACATATCCCAGTCGATCGGGAAGCATCTTTGACTGGACGCTCGGTACCTTGATGATGTCCCGCACCAAGCGGAAGGTCTGGCGAACCCGCTCCCTTCCGCGTTCGACCACCACCGTCACCGTCGTCCCCTTCGGACCCCGCATCAGGCTGGCCGCCTCGTCGGCGCTCATGTTCACCGTGGAGCGTCCGTCGATTTCAACAATCCGGTCGCCCGCCTTCACGTTGGCCCGCGCCGCCGGTGTGCCGTCGATCGGGGCGATGACAAGGAGTTCTTCGTTCTCGCTCATCCCCAGGTAGATACCGATCCCGCCAAACTCGCCAGCGTTGTCGATCTTCATCTCGTTGTAGGCTGAGGGCGTCAAATACCGGCTGTACGGGTCCTTGAGCGTGGCTTGAAGCATCCCTTGAATCGAGCCGCGGCGAGCATAGTTCCCGAGCAGTGCGGAGAGAGGGACCTCATCCACATAGTTCCCTTTGACCAAGGCCACGACCTCGAGCAGGGTGCGTAAGCTCTCCCGATCTCCGGAGGCCGCATCGGCCATCCGCCCCGGGAAGCCGAAGACCGCTGCGCCAAGCAGCAGCGACAGTGCCACTGCAGCTACGATCAAGCGTTTGTGCATGTCCAGCTCAGTCCTCTCGTGAACCACGCCTAAACTCTATGCCTCACGCCGCACCGCTATGCGCTAGCGCAGCCAGGCCCGGGGGTCAACCGTCTCTCCGTCCTTCCGGACTTCGAAGTGGACGTGAGGTCCGGTCGAGTAGCCGGTGCTGCCCACCTTGGCGATCGTCTGCCCCGCCCGGACAGTCTCCCCTACTTTCACCAGGAGGGACGAGTTGTGGCCGTAGAGGGTGGAAATCCCTCCGCCGTGGTCTATGATCACCGTCTTCCCATAGCCGCCGACCCAGCCGGAGAGGATGACCGTCCCCCCCGCCGCCGCCGTCACCGGTACCCCGTAGGCCGCTGCGATGTCCAGCCCCGAATGGAACCGCCGGCTCCTGAAGATGGGATGAACCCGCCAGCCGAAATCGGAGGTGATCTGCCCCCGGACCGGCCAGTACATGCCTTTAGGCGCCACCTGCGAGGTCGACGGGCTGCGCTTCTGCTGTCCGCGGATGAAGGACTCGATCCGGCGTGCCTCGGCTTCCCATTCGTCCAGAGCGGCCTCGTATGCCTTCCTCTCGCTCTCGATCTTGCGCAGCATCGCCGCCCGTTCCCGAACCTTGGCCTTGATCCGGTTGGTCTCGGCGACAGTCTCCTTCTGCAAGGCGGCTATCTCTGCCTGGCGGAGTTCCAATTCCTTTTTGGTCTTCTGGATGCGCTCCTTCTCCGCTTCCACCCGCGCCTTGTATTCCCGGACCTGGTTGACAAGCTCCACGTCCGAGGCGAGAAGTCGCCGCATCAATTCGAACCTGACCATGAGGTCGGAGAAGCTTTGGGCGGTGAAGACGATCTCGAGGTAGTTCAAGGGGCCGGCCTCGTAGATCGCCCGCAGGCGGCGAGCGAACCGATCATAATGACCAGAGAGGTCCTTCTCGGCGGCCTTCAGGTTAGCCTGAGCCATCACCAGTTTCTGCTGCAGTTCAGCCACCCGGGCAGACGTGGCGCGAAGTTCCCGCTCGATCCGAGCGAGTTTCCCTTGTGCCGCCTCAAGCTCCTGCTCAGTAGTTTGGAGTTCGCGCAGGAGCGACTTCTCCTGCTGCCGCTTCTGTTTGAGCTTGGCCTGAGTCTCGTTGATCTTGCTCCGAACCTTGTTTAGCTGAGCTTCTTCTCCCGCGGCGCCCACCGGCGGAGGCAAGGCGCCCAATCCTACCGCGACCAACAGGAACAAGGCTATGGCGAACGTCCAGGCCCGGTTCCTGATTGTACTGACCAACCGGCGGTGAAGAGTCAACGGCGACGTCCTTTCTTTAAACGCAGAGGTATCGCTTGAGGGAGATGAGGCTGCCCACGATTCCCACGGCCAGTCCGGAAAGCATCAATACGAGCGAGATCTGCGGAATAGCCACCTCCCGGGCGAGCAGGGGGACGAACGGCAGAAACCGGATGGCTTTGGCGTAAATGGCCAGGTACGTCTGATCCACCGCCAGCGTGGCTAGTGCCGCCCCGCCGACCCCCACGATGACCCCCTCGAAGACGAAGGGCAAACGGATGAACCAGTCGGTCGCCCCCACCAGCTTCATGATCTCGATCTCCCGACGCCGGGCGTAGAGCGTGAGGCGAATGGCGTTGGTGATAATGAAGAGCGTCCCCATCCCCAGGAAGACTGCGGCAATGGCGGTGATGATCCAGATCGTCCTGGTCAGGGCGAGGAACGGATCCACGTAGTTCTTTCCGTAGTTGACCTTCTCCACTCCGGGCAGTCGGCTAATCTCGGCCGCCACCGCGGCGATCTTCGCTGGTTCCCTCACCTCGACCTCGAACGAGTCGGGCAGGGGATTGTCCGTCACGATCTCGAGGATGTCCTGCCGATCGGAGAACTGTTTCTTGAGCCGTTCGAGCGCCTGGTCCCGGGAAATGAAGTTCGCTGCCCGGACCGCCTCCATCCGCCTCAACCGCTGCGCCAGGTAGGCCTGCTGGGTGGGGCTCAGGTCGTCCGTCAGGAAGACGCGGATCGTGACGCGGTGGGCCCAGGTGTCCGCCATGAAGTTCAGGTTGTTGATGGCAAGCAAGGCGAAACCGAGAATGATAAGGGACAGGATGGTGATGAAGAACGCCGCCAGCGCCATCTGCCGGTTGCGCCGCAGGTTGATCGCGCCCTGGAGGGCCGCCCGGTAGATCGTGCTAACCTTCATTGGTATACGTCCCTTTCTCTTCGTCCCGGACGACCCGGCCGTTTTCGATCGCAATCACTCGTCGGCGCATTCGGTCCACGATCTCCCGGTTGTGGGTCGCCATCACCACGGTCGTGCCGCGCCGGTTGATCTCGGCGAGGAGTTCCATGATCCCGAAGGAGGTTTCAGGATCGAGGTTGCCGGTTGGCTCGTCGGCCAGAAGCACCAAGGGGTTGTTGACGATCGCCCGGGCGATGGAGACCCGCTGCTGCTGACCTCCGGAGAGTTCGTGGGGATAAACATCGGCCTTGTCCGAGAGCCCCACCAGTTCGAGGACGGCCGGAACCCGGCGGCGAGCCTCGACATGCGAAGCCTCCGTAACCTCCAAGGCAAAGGCCACGTTCTCCCGTACCGTCCGGTCGGGAAGCAGCTTGAAATCCTGAAAGACGAAGCCGACCCGCCGGCGGAGATAGGGCACTTCGTGTCGCCGGAGCCGGCTGACGTTGCGCCCGGCAACCAGGACCTGACCGCTGGTGGGCAACTCCTGCCGGATGACCAGCTTCATCAGGGAGGACTTGCCCGCGCCGCTCGGTCCGACCAAGAAGACGAACTCGCCTTTCCGGATGTGCAGAGTGACGTCAGTGAGGGCCACGACCCCGTTGGGGTAGGTCTTGGAGAGGTTATAGAGCTGGATCATCCGCGTTCCTCCCCGAGCCTCAAACGACCTAGTACAAGCCCTTTCAATTATACTTCAGGCTTGTCCCCCTGACAATTCGAGCAAGGACGGCAAATTCCTACATCGCCTTGAAGCCCTCGCCGAGCACCTCGTGAGCATCGCTGATGACCACGAAGGCACGGGGGTCGGCCTCCCGGACCAGCTCTTTTAACTGTGCAATCTCTCCTCGGGCGACAATGACGAAGAGCACGGTTCGGTCCGCCCCGGTATAGGCGCCGCGGCCGCGCAGCTGGGTAACCCCCCGGCCCATCCCGTGGAGGACCGCCTGGGCGATCTCTTCCGCCCGGTCAGAGATGATGTAGGCCGCCCGAGCATAGGGCATCCCCTCCTGGACCAGGTCGATCCCGTACGAGGTGATGAAGAGAGCGATGATGGCATACATCGCCAACTCAGCGCTATGGAAAACCACCCCAGCGAAGAGAATAATGATGAAGTCGATGAAGAGAAGGGCCTGGCCGACGCTGGTCTTGAGCCACCGGTGGAGGAGCATTGCCGCCAGGTCGGTCCCGCCCGTCGAGCCGCCCCACTTGAGGGTGATCCCAATCCCCAACCCAGACAGGACACCCCCGTAGAGAGAGGCGAGCAGGGCGTTCTGGGTGAGCGGGCGCAGAAAGTCTAGCAGGTCGGTGGCGAAAGAGAGGGCGACCAAGCCGAAGAGGGTGCGCGTCAGGAAGGATGGTCCCATCATCTTGAGGCTCAAGAGGAAGAGCGGGATGTTGATGACCAGCATCACCAAGCCGACCTTGAATCCGAACATGTGGAAGATGACGGTGGCCAGCCCCGACACCCCGCCGGCGGCGATCTTGTTCGGAACCAGGAAGAGGTCAAGGGCCAGGGCGGCCACGATCGCGCCGACCAAGATGGCCAGGTAGTCGTAGAGCCAGAAGCGTTTCTGAGGCATCGCTGCTCTCCTCCTCACCCCCGCGGCTGACGCAGGACAGCCAGAACAAAGGCGGGCAACACCAAGGCCCGCCGCCACCGGCGGGGATTCCCGACGATCCGGTAAAGCCACTCCAGGCCAAGGCGGCGCAGCCAGCCCGGAGCCCGGCGAGTGCGCTCCGCCAGAACGTCCAGGGTCCCCCCGACCCCGATGGCCACCCCCGCCCCCAAATATTCCCGCCCCCGGGCGATGAATTCCTCCTGGGCCGGACTGCCCAGCGCCACCAGCAGTATGTCTGGTTCCGCCGCAGCCACGGCCCGGGCTACCCGCTCCGCCTCGTCGGCCGGGAAATACCCATGATGTGTCCCGACCACCCGCAACCCCTGGTGTCGCTCCGCTGCCCTCCGGGCCGCCTCCTCGGCCACTCCAGGCGCCGCTCCGAGGAAGTAGAACCGCCAGCCCGCCTCTGCGCCGACCGCCAACAGCCCCTCGACCAAGTCGATCCCAGTCACTCGCCCAGGCAAGTGGCGCCCCAAGCGGCGCGCCGCCCAGACCACACCCACGCCGTCGGCCGTCACCAGATCCGCCTCTCCGATGATCGCTGCCAGCTCGGGATGGCGGCGGGCCGCCATGACCATCTCCGGGTTCAGCGTGACCACCTGCCTGGTTCGCCCGGCGCCGTCCGGTCGAGCCCCCCTGATCCACTCCCCTATCCGCTGCACCGCCTCCGGCAGGGTCACAGGGTCTACCCTTATCCCCAGCACGGAAACTCGGTTCTCCTGCGCCCTCGGCGCAGTCGCCCGCACCGGATCAACCGGCGGCTGCGGCTGACGCGCACAAGCCAGCGCCAGCTCCGCCGTCTGCTCGGCCCGCTCCCGCAGAACCGCCACCCGGGGGGCCAGTCTCGCCACGGCTTCCTCTCGCCCCTCCCAGGCCTTCGCGGCCGCCGTCGCCAGCTCCTCGGCCGTTATCCCGGGTAGACGCCCCGCCGGCGCCTGCCCCAACTGCGCCACCAGGGCCTCAACCTTGGGATCGTAGCTCACCCCCACCACCGGCCGACCAGCGACCGCCCCGATAATCAGGGCATGGAGTCGCGCCGCCACGACCAGGTGACACTGGGCTACCTGGGCGAAGACCTCCGCAGGAGTCTGCCCGGGCTCCACCACCACGGACGGTGCAGGACATTCTGCCTGGAGCGCTCGGGAGACGGCGAGATCACGGTCCGGGTGGAAGGAAAGCCACCGAATCTCGGCCCCGTACCGCCGGGCCAACTCCCCCGCCGCTTGCGCCACCGCTGGCTGCCAGGTTTCCTCTCCCCGCCAGGGGCGGAAGGCGAACCCGAAAACCGGTTTCTCTCCCTCTGGCGCCGCCGTCGCTGCCTCCATCCCTACCCCGTCCGGAACGAAGGCAAAGACGGGGTCAGCGGTCACGTGGATCGGGGGCCGTCTGACTCCGATCTGACGCAACAGCTCCGCCGAAGCCTCGTCGCGAACGGTAATCCCCGCCACCCCCTGCGCCACTCGGCGCACCAGCCAGCGGGCCAGCGGCCGGCGGAGCGGCCCCACTCCCTGTGCATAAAAAAAGACCGGCACCCCTCGCCACTGCGCTAACGCCATGACCCCCAGGTAGTAAACGAGGCTCCGCAGGCTGGTGATGTCCTGCAGAAGGCTCCCCCCGCCGCTGAGCAGGAGATCCGCCCGGCTTAGCGCCCCCTGGACCGCCCCCAGGTTGGCCCGGCTTATCGCCTTGACGCCGTGGACCCTCTCGGTTTCTTCGGGATCAGCGGAAACAACGACGATCTCCCCCCCGGGGTCGTGCCGCCGCAGCGCCTGGGCGATGGCCGCCAGCACTGCCTCGTCGCCGGCATTGCCAAAGCCGTAGTATCCCGACACCACCACCCGGGCCACTAGTCGCCCTCCTCTCCGTCCGCCGGCCCTGCCCGCCGGCCGGTTCGGAGCCAGGCTTTCGCCACCACCTGCCAAGCGGTGTAGGCCAAAAGCCCCACCGCGACCCCCAGCAGTAGACCGAGCAAAGTGCGGACGGCGGACACCGAAAGCGGCGTGTGAAGGTGCGAGAAGGTGTCAACCAGGGACAACTGGCCGATCGCACCCGCCACGTAGAGGGGCCACAGCCGGGCGCCAGCCAGCCCTTGCACCTCCAGGAACAGGGCAACCACCAGTGCCGGATGCCCCAGCAAGAACTCCTTGGTCCGCGGTCGGACCACCAGCCACTCCTCCAGCGTTTGGCGGGCCGCCCGCTCCCAGCCCGGGACTGGCACGTTGATGTAGGTCCCCGTGCGAAGCAAGTAAAAGGCCAGCGCTCCGGCCCCCAGCAGGACCAGCCACGCTTGTTCCCAGGTCACCGGACCCGCCAAGACGCGCCGCAGGTCGCCCCAGAGCCGGCGCCAGCCGCGCAGGCCGGAATCCGACCCTCTTCCCCCGTCCGCCGGGGAGAGCCGCTCCCGGGCCAGGGCGAACCAGACCAAGAGCAGCGGCACCACGTGAAGGAGTTTGACCCCGGCGAACCGGGCGACCGCCACCAGGAAGCGATTCTCTCCCAGCAGCCCCACCACCAGGGCGGCTCCCACCAGCGAACAGGCTGTCGCCGTGAGAAAAGCCACCACTACCCGGATCCAACCTGCCGTGTCGCCTCGGCGCAGGAAGTCCCGCCCCGCCAGAACTCCCAGCGTGGACCAGACGATGGCCGACCCCAGGGCCATGAGTTGCCGGACCACCAAGCCGTAGCCCGCCCGAGCGCCAGCCAGCGCCACCAAGGCACCCAGCCCCATGATTCCCGCCTCCACCGCCCAGCCAGCCTCAACGTACCGGCGCAGGAGGAGAACCCCGCCGGCCAAGGTGCCCAAGGCGAGCAGGGCCAGTGCCCACGACGGGGCCGGCAGGTGGCCGAGCGGTTCTGCCCGCCCGGCGCTGAATCCAGCCGCCACAAGCCCCCGGCGCAAGTCCCTGAGGTACTCCAGGTTAAAGGCGAGCGACGACTCCTCCTGCCCGACCTGCGCCGACGTAAGGAATGGCCGCAGGTAGATGGCTCGGATACCTCGTTCCCGGACCGCCCGCAGATCTCTGGCGGCCGCTACCTCAGGACGTATCTTCCGCATCTCTTCCGGGGTGATGCTGTGGACCCGGACAATCCGGTAGTCGAGGCGCTTCGCCAGTTCCTCCTCCCCGTCCTGATCGGCAAACTCGATCAGTCCGAAGTGCAGCCCGCCCCGTTCGAGCAGCGCCGCCGTCGCCCCAAGCAGCCCCGGATAGCCGAGAATTTGCTTGCCGGAGAAGATCGTCACCGACCCCAGGCCTCTCGGAAGCTGGGCGCCAAGGGTCCGCACCCGTTCCGGAGTGAGCTCCGGGTACAGATTGGACCAGCGGGGCGCCACCAGAAGGCCCAACCGGGCCGCCAAACGCAACTGATCCGGCGCCAGGCCGAGGTTCTGCCCGAGCAGCCACTCATACTCCCGAGCGATCTCCCATATCACCCGGCCGGCCACCACCCGTCGGTGCACTGTCCCCGCCTCGAACCGCCGGTCCAGAGCCGCCTCGAACTCACGCGCCGACGCCAGGTTGGCCGCCACGAAGTAAACTGAGCCCGGCTGGAAGCGGCCTTGGCGCAGCAGTTCAGCTAGAACCGGCGGAAGTGGCTTCCCCAAAGCCTGGTCGGCCACCAGGTCCCGCCCAGCTACGGCGACTACGTTCCCGCCCCTCAGGTAATCCGCGACCGTGTACTCGTTGACCGCCAACGTCGTAATTCCGGCCGCCCGGAACTCCGCCAGCACATACCGGACCGGCTTCCCGACCGCCTGCGCGAGCCGGGCGGCCTCCGGGTAGTCGAGCACCAGCTCAACGCTGCGGTTGGCCCGCTCAAGCTCCAGGCGCTGGACAACCACCCACCCGGCCGTCGCCAGCCCCGTCGCCACCAGCAACGCCAGCAGCCATCGCGGCAGCCCAAAACGCTTGTGCCCCCCGTTGGAACCCATCAGATCCGCCCTCCACCGTCCACTCTATCTTCTGCGCTGGCGAAGAGGAAGAGCCGCCCGGGCTCCACCCGGACATCTGTCAGCCTCACCGGGACCGGAAGGTCCCCCACCCGAATCCGCACCGCGAAGACTCTGGCCACCACGTTTTCCAGCAACGCCCGGGGCACCTGGACCTGAGCCAGGAAGAACTCCTCCGGAACGTAGCGCAGAGTCAAGGGCGGCTCGACCAGAAAACGTCCCTTGAGGCGGAGCGGAATCCGCTGTCCCAGAAGCGAGAGCGACCCCTCGGCCGCCGCCGTCCCCCGGCCAAGGGTCAGCCGGAAGAGTCTCTCCTGGTCTGCCGTCGCCCACAGATACCGGTTGAGGTCCGCCTCGGTCAGCCGAAGCGTGGCTCGCAGCGGCCCGTGCCGGCGCAGGCTGATTCCCCCCCGGCGCCAGAGCTTCCCCGGATCCATCGCCAAGTCATGAGCGTCCAGCACGAACGCACTCACCGGCAACTGCCCGAACCGAGCATCCCGAAGATCCAAATGGAGATAGGAGACCTCCCCCAAGAGTAAGCGCCACCCCGGCCTGGTCTCAACTTTCACCTGAACAGTACCCGCCGCCGTCCGGCCGGCCAGCTCGGCCGCCACCAACCGGGCCGCCACCAGCGGCATCACCACGTCCCCGGCCAGCCACACGAGGAGCACCAGCCCGGCGGCCGCGCCCAGCCTGACCAAAAGCGCAACGCGACCGCCACAGCGCCTCATCATACCTTCCCTTGTTTCCGCTGGCGAAGGTAGGCATCGATGAACGGGTCCAGCTCCCCGTCCATGACCGCCTCCACGTTCCCCGTCTCGTGATTGGTGCGGTGGTCCTTGACCATGGTGTACGGGCAGAAGACGTAGGAACGGATCTGGTTGCCCCAGGCGATGTCGCCGTGTTCCCCACGTAGCTCGGCCAGCTTTTCCTGCTGCTCAGCCAGCTTCCGTTCGAGGAGGCGGGCCTGGAGGATCCTCATCGCCGTGTCCCGGTTGGAGAACTGGGACCGCTCGTTCTGGCAAGTGACCACGATTCCGGTCGGCAGGTGGGTGATGCGGATGGCTGACTCGGTCTTGTTGACATGCTGCCCGCCCGCGCCGCCGGAGCGGAAGGTGTCGATCTTCAGGTCCTGCGGGTCGATCTCGACCTCGTGCTCATCTTCGATTTGCGGAAGAACCTCCACCGAGGCGAAGGAGGTATGGCGCCGGGCCGCCTGGTCAAAGGGAGAGATGCGCACCAGCCGGTGAACGCCCTTCTCGGCTTTGAGATAGCCGTAGGCGTTCGGACCCTCGACCGACAGCGTGACGCTCTTGATGCCGGCCTCGTCCCCCGGCAGGAGATCCAACACCTGCACCTTGTAGCCGCGCCCCTCGGCCCACCGGGTGTACATCCGGAGGAGCATCTCGGCCCAGTCCTGCGCCTCGGTGCCCCCCGCCCCGGGGTGGATGGCCAGGATGGCGTTGTGATTGTCGTATTCCCCGTCCAGGAGCAGGTCAAGCTCCCGCCGCTCCACCTCCTTGGTGAGGCGGTCCAGCGTCCGCTCGATCTCCGCTGCCTCCCCCTCGTCGCCGGCTTCCGCCGCCAACTCGTAGAGAACCTTTAGGTCCTCCACCGCCTGTTCCAGCTTGGCCCAGTTCTCCAGAACCCCCTGGAGGCCAGAGACCTCCTGCATCACTTTCTGGGCGGCCGGAGGGTCGTCCCAGAAGCCCGGGGCGGCCATGGCGCCCTGCAATTCCTCTATCCTGGCCCGCTTCCGGTCCAGGTCAAAGGTAATTCCTCATTTCCCCAACCTTTGCCACCAAGGCCTCAACCGGACCCTTCAGCTCCTCCAACAGCACGGCGTTCACTCCTGTCTCCCCATTGGCTGGGACCTTGTCGTCACTCGTACTTCCCCGTCCCAAGGCAGCACTTTTTGTACTTCTTCCCGCTCCCGCAGGGGCACGGGTCGTTCCGTCCAACTTTCTCCCGGTGGACCGGGCGCGTCCCGTCCACCGTCCCGTCGTTCTGCCGGTTGGTCTGGATATTCCGGACCGTCCGCCGCTCCGGCGGCGGCTCGGCCGCAACCTGGAGGCGGAAAAGATACTGGGCGACCTCCTCCTGGATCCCGTCCAGCATCTCCTTAAACATCTCACCCGCCCGAATCCGGTATTCGAGCAGTGGCTCCCGCTGCCCGTAGGCGACCAGCCCGATCCCTTCCTGTAGGTCATCCATCATGGTCAGGTGATCCTGCCACCGCCGATCGATGATCTGGAGCAGGACCCACCGGGCCACTGCGTTCATCATGGCGGGGCCCACCTCGGCCAGGCGCCGCGCCCAGGCGCCTTTCAGCCGATCCAGCACCGTCTCCCGCAGTTCGTTCCGGTCCCGGGTCTCGAACTCCTCGACCCGGAACGGTTCCGGCAGGGCCAGGACCTGGTTCAGGTGCTCCGCCAGCCCCACCCGGTCCCACTCTTCTGGATAGATCTTCTCCCCGGCGTAGATCGCCAGGGCCGCCTCGGCCACGTGGGTCAGGATGCCCTCGATGTCCTCGGTCAGGTCCTCCTTCAGCAGGGCCCGGCGGCGCATGTCATAGATGGCGTGGCGCTGCTGGTTCAACACGTCGTCATACTCCAGGACGTGCTTGCGGATATCGAAGTTGTGGGCTTCCACCCGCTTCTGGGCGTTCTCGATCTGCCGGGCGATGATGTTGGCCTCGATCGGCAGATCGTCCTCCCAGCCCAGACGCTCCATGATGGCCGTAACCCGCTCCCCGCCGAAGAGGCGCATCAACTCATCCTGCATCGAGACGTAAAACCGGGACGACCCCGGGTCCCCCTGCCGCCCCGACCGGCCCCGCAGCTGGTTGTCAATCCTGCGGGACTCATGGCGCTCCGTTCCGAGGATGTGGAGGCCCCCGGCCGCCACCACCTTTTCCTTCTCCTTCTCCGCCACTGCCTGCTCGGCGGCCAGGTACTGGAGGTATTTTTCTCTGACTCTGGCCACCTCGGGCTCAAGCTCCACTTGGCCCGGCCCCACGTCCGTGGCCGCCAGGATCTGTTCGTGCGTGTAGCCCTCTTGCTTCAACCGCCGCTTGGCAGCATACTCGGGGTTCCCGCCCAGCAGGATATCCGTCCCGCGCCCGGCCATGTTGGTGGCGATCGTGACCGCCCCAAACTTGCCGGCCTGGGCGATAATATCCGCCTCACGCTCGTGGTTCTTGGCGTTTAGGATCTCGAAGTGCTTGATCCCGGCCTGGCTGAGCATAGCCCCGACCCGCTCCGACAGCTCGATCGACCGGGTGCCGACCAAGACCGGCTGGCCCTTCGCGTGGCACTCCTTGATCTCCTCGATCACCGCTTCGAGCTTGGCCTTCTCCGTCTTGTACACTACATCGGGATGGTCAACCCGGATCATCGGCTTGTTGGTCGGAATGACCACCACGTCCAACCCGTAGATCTTCCGAAACTCCGCCGCCTCCGTCTCCGCCGTCCCGGTCATCCCGGCCAGCTTCTTGTAGAGACGGAAGAAGTTTTGGAAGGTGATCGTGGCCAGGGTCTTCGATTCCCGCTGGATTTGGACGCCTTCCTTGGCCTCAACCGCCTGGTGGATTCCGTCGCTCCACCGCCGGCCGGGCATGAGGCGCCCCGTGAACTCGTCGACGATGATGACCTCGCCATTCTTGACGATGTAGTTCACGTCTCGCTTGTACAAGGTATGCGCCTTGAGCGCCGCCTGAACGTGGTGGTTCAGCTCGATGTTCTCGTCGTCGTACAGGTCGACCTTGAGCGCCTTCTGAACCTTGTCCATCCCCTGTTCGGTCAGGGTGGCGGTGTGCGCTTTCTCGTCGACGGTATAGTCCTCCTCCGGCTTGAGTTTCCGGATGATGCTGGCTACCGTGTAGTAGAGCTCCGTGGGCTGGTCCGCCTGGCCGGAGATGATGAGCGGCGTCCGGGCCTCATCGATCAAGATCGAGTCCACCTCGTCCACGATAGCGAAGTGGAGTTCCCGCTGGACCATCTCGTCCGGATGCATCGCCATGTTGTCCCGGAGGTAATCGAAGCCGAACTCGTTGTTCGTCCCGTAGGTCACATCCGCCGCATAGGCCTGTTTCCGCTGCCAAAAGTCCAGTTCATGCGTAATCACGCCCACCGACAACCCGAGGAACTTGTAGATCGCCCCCATCCACTCGGCGTCGCGCCGGGCCAAGTAGTCGTTGACCGTCACCACGTGGACCCCGCGTCCGGTGAGAGCGTTCAGATACACCGGCGCGGTGGCAGCCAGGGTTTTCCCCTCGCCCGTCTTCATCTCGGCGATATTGCCCTCGTGGAGAACAATTCCACCCATCAGCTGCACGTCATAGTGGCGCTGGTTCAGCGTGCGCCGCCCCGCCTCCCGCACCACTGCGAAAGCCTCTGGCAGCAACTGATCCAGCGTCTCGCCGTTCGCCAACCGGCGCCGGAAGTCGTCCGTCTTGGCCCGCAACTCGTCGTTGGTGAGTGGCCTCACCTGGTCCTCCAGAGCGTTGATCCGCTCCACCACCGACCGCAGACGCCTTATCTCTTTCTCGTTGCTGTTGAAAACATTGCGCAACAGGCCGAACACGCCTGCACCCCCTACCGGTACCGGCCAGCATGGATACTAGAGTATTATACCATAGCCGTTGGGAGAACGGATAAGCCATTGACGGGTTGTTACTTCTCGCAGGGGCGCGGCTCCTCCGGCGCCGCAGTGGACTCGGGCAGATCGGCGCTGAGCCCGGTCCATCCGCTCAGCGGACCCTCGCCACAGGCGGCGGAGCTGGCGGTCTCTTTGACCACTCCGGCTGCCGCCCGTCCGACCTCTGACAAAGACAACTCTTCGGCGTTTAGTTCGGGGAACCAGAGGCGGAAAGTGGTCCCGGAGCCTGTCTTGCTCCAGACCTCCATCACACCGCGGTACTGCGCCAGGATCTTGCAGACGATGGCGATCCCCAACCCCGTCCCCTTCTCTTTGGTGGTGAAGAAACTCTGCCCGAGCCTTTGCACGGCGCTGGGCAGCATGCCCACGCCGGTGTCGCTGAACTGAACCCAAACGAAAACGCGCTCCTCCTCGGGCAGGTCGGAGCCCACCGGCTGTCCCAGGACGCGCACCGCATGCGCCCCGCTCGGAGCGGTTCCCTGTCCCACCGCCACCCGACCCGCCACGACGTCCCGCATCCGGGCCCTCACCCGACCGGCCGAAACGCTCAGCGTTCCACCCTCCGGCATCGCCTGAATGGCGTTGGCCGCCAGGTTGAGAAAGATTTGCTCCAAGGCCAACTCGTCGGCCAGCAGCGCCAAGCCCCGGGGAACCTCCCGGGCAAGCCTGACCCGGACCGCCCGAGCCTGAGGGCCTACGATATTCAGCACCTCGTTCAGCGTGTCGCCCAGATCCACCAGGGCAACATCCACCGGTACCGGGCGGGAAAATGAAAGGAGGCGGTGGGAAAGCTTCTCCAGCCTGACCAGGTTGCGCCCGGCTAACTCCAGGCTGTCGCTCACCTCCGCCGTTCCCCCAGCCTCTGCGGCGTGCTTGGCGTTGTCCAGCGCCATGGTTATGAGCGCGAGGGGATTGTTGATCTCGTGGACCACCCCGGCGGCGAACTCCCCCATCAGCGCCAGTCGGTCCAGGTGGCTCAACCGCCGTTCGATGTCTTTCTGCTCCGTCACGTCCTGCAACACCGCCACCGCTCCCGACGGCTTTCCGCTCGCATCCCGCAACACGGAGACCGAGCATACCACGACGGCGGCCTGTTCCCCCGCCAACCGCCAATCCAACTCCCGGGCCTGAATTCCGACGCCAGATTCGAGAGCCTCACCAAGCATCGCCGGCAATTCGGTCCCAGCCAGTTCGGGCACCTCACCGACCTCCCGCCCCAGCAGTTCCCCCCTTGACACACCAAGCAGTTCCTCCGCCGACCGGTTGACCATCGCTACCCTCTTCTCTGCGTCAACCGCCAGGACCCCATTCAGCATCCCCGCCACCAGATCCCGCAGGTACGCCTGCGTATCCTCATATCGGGTCGAGAGGTCTATGTTCTTTGCTCTCACGGAGCTAGTCAACAATGCCACATAGGCAATACTCACAAGCCCCAGGAACAGCACGAATGTCGCCACTCCACCGGCCTGGTACGCAGCCGCTAATGTAATCCCAATGACTCCAGCAATTGGCGGCACCGGAAGCAACGGAACCGACAAGTCGTGTAATAGCTCGCTCCACCTGGCTTTTCGTACCCGTCGGTATGACAAAGTGACAATAGTAACGTTGCTCGCATAGTAGACAATCCACGTCACAAGCGCAAATACCAGCCCGTTTGGTGAAAGGAGTGGCACCTGCTGCTTCCCCAGCGACCAGTAAACCGTCCAGGCCAACGCGAGGGAAATCGTACTCTCTGCAACGTTAAACAGAATCCGGGGCCACTGCTTGCGGTGAACCAAGCCTTCCACAACGCCGCTTATTGCCATGGCGGCAATGCAAAACTCTCTACTGAAAAGGAGAAGGGCGGAAAAGGCCGGAACGGAGCTCAACGTATAGCTAGCGAAGCCAGCCGGCAGTGCTAACTCGAACAAATCACCGATGATCAACAAGGTGGAGAAAAAAGCGAAGCGAAAGTCAAACTCACGATAGTGAAGCGCGGATGAGATCAGCATCGGAGCTGCAATCAAGACCATGAGCCCGACAAACCGCACGTATTCGCCGGTTATTGCCCACGTAGCCCTGCTCCTTCCCGGCGGTTCCTTCATGGTGCTGTTCCCTCCGTCCTATTCCTCCCCGGGCCGGGAAACCATGAGTTTCTGAATAGCCGCAAATACCCCCAGTGATATGAGCAAATCGCCCGCGCTCAAAAGTAAGTAGTGTTCACCAAAGAGAGGGAAGCGTATAACATCACTCAAGAAACCCATACGCGTCAGTTCTGTCAAGGGTGAGTGCGTCAGTGCTTGGGCGTCGTGGGGCAAGGAAGCTTCAGGAACCATGACTGGCATTTTGCCCCCGTTGGCTGCAACGACCAGTCCGTTTAAGAACAAGCCAAGCATGATCCACTGCATGCCATGGACGTGTCGATCTAGGAAAGAACCCATTAGCAGAAGCAAGAACGAGACTGAATAAGCTAGCCCTGCCGAGAGACTCGGCGGTATGACCCCGGTGAGTACTAAGCCTTGCAGCAATATGGCAAGAATGTAGAACCATAATCCTTTCATCTCTAGTTGGGCAATAGGCTTCAGACTCCCCCCTCTGATGAAGCCCAAGAGCACTGAACTAATCAACGCAACAATCAACATGATTGCTTACCGCCATCATCGGTGGGCTTATACCCGGTCGCCAAGACCTTGAAGAAAGCTTGAAGCACCTGCGGGTCGAATTGAGTTCCCGAGCCCTTCTTCAATTCCTCCACGGCCGCTGCCTGATCAAGACTCTGACGATAAGGGCGATCACTGGTCATAGCATCGTAGGAATCACAGACCATCAGTATGCGCGCACCCAAAGGAATCGTCGCCCCTTTCCGCTGTCGCGGATAACCGTTGGAGCCGTCAAACCATTCGTGGTGGTACCTGATGATGTCAGATACTCCGCTCAAGAAATCAACCTTCTCCAACATCTCGGCACCAAGGCTGGCATGTTCGCGAATCTCCTCAAGCTCGGCACTAGTCAGTTCTCCCGGCTTGTTCAGCAGCCATTCGCTGACCCCAATCTTACCGATATCATGCAGAGCAGCGGCAAACTTAATAGTCTCCACGTCATCTTCAGATAGTTTAAGCATTCTGGCCACCTGTTCCGCATAGCCGGCGACGCGATCGGAATGTCCCTTCGTGTACGAGTCCTTCGCTTCTAAGGCTGCGGCGAAGGCCTGGCCAACTTTCATACCTGCATCACGTGTGCTCAGGTATCTCAAGAACGAGTACCGTGCCAAGAGAAGTGGGCCAAAGAACAGTGCGGAACCGCCAATGCCGTAATTCTTATGAATTAATGCCACCAGAATTCCTAGCGGTACGAGGGCAAAATAGCTCGCCAAATTGTGCCTAATGTCCGGCCAAAACGTCTTGATCGGCTGCCGACTAAGTGACGAAAGGAAAGCAATGACCAGCGTCACGTTGACAACGAAGAATACCAAGCTGGCAAGGAAAAATGCAAGTGCGTTTCGGCCAAAGCTCACCCCTTCCAAGCTTCCACCCGCGGTCTGAAACATCCACCCCGCGGCGAATGTCGACAGAGCAACTTGACCAAAGTTGCCGAGATATCTGATCCAACCAGCCTTTGGCGATCCGAAGACTAGCGCGGCCAACATTCCTAGCCCTGATACCAAAGCAGTGGGGCCTGGACCATGAATTGCAGCGCAAGCCAGGATTATGGCCAAACCGACAGATACTCCTCCACCTTTAGGAAGTTTCACATAAAGGACCTCTGCAGTTGCGTAAAGCACAAAGAAGAAGAAAAGACTCCCTGCGTTTTCTGCCAGGCTCCTTATGCTAACTGTGGTAGCCAATAGTCTGAGGGCCGTCAAAAGAACGGCAATGCCAAGTATGAACGGTAATGCGGGCAAGCCACTCTGTCTTGGGGGACGGTTGATCACTGCCCTCGCCTCTCCTTTAAAGTTGAACCGACGGCAGATAGGACTAGAAACGAAATACAGCACCCCCGGCCAGAACCAGGGTCGCCAGCGCGATAAGCGCACGCAGGATCTTCACTTTCGTACCCCCTACTACGACTCCAAATGCCTCTTCCAGTTTCTCTTAACTGGGCCTCTCAACCGGAGGCCAGCCCAGGTGGGCTGCAGGCATCGGGTGACATCTCATCTCGGGGATCTCTGCGTACTGTCAAAGTGCAGTGCAGCGAGTAGTAGAATTGGGCCGTCGGTTCAACACTGCAACCCTAAGGAATTGCCTCCTCTTCTTCCTCTTCCTCCTCGTCGGCCTGGTCAGCCTCGGCGCTGGTCACATACAGAAGGCGCCGGTTGATCGCATTCAACACGGCCTTGACCACCGCCTCACCCACATCGCGCCGCACCAGGGAGGATCCGATCAACTCCTCCTCTCCTTCCGGGGTAACCAACGTCATCCCGACGAGCACCCCGGTGAACCGGCTCACCTCAAACGACACGACATCGTCCAGAACGAAATTGCATACTTCGCCCAAGTACTCCTCGATCGCGAAAACGGCCGCCATGGCCACCAGCCGCAGCCGATTGGCAGTGGACTGGGCGCCCGTGGCGACCCCGGTGTAGATGTCCCCCTCATCGGAGATCAATTCGACCTTGACCTCAAGCTCGAACCCGACATTGTTCACTTGCACCGAATGAGGACTCAAACGGATGAGGGACGAGTCGTCTTCCCGGTCCGCGTTTTCGAGTTGGGCGACGCTGATACGCCGCCGGTCAACCCCTTCTCCGAATTGGGTGGCGCAGATGGCCTCCACGTCACGCACGATTTGGCGGGCGCTTCTTGTTTTCTTCGCCAGGACGTGGACCTCTTCCAGTTCACCGTGCTCGCCAAGGACCAGCCGGGCGGACAGCACGCCCTTGACTTGTTCCAGCGCCCTTTGCAGGTCTTGGACCGTCCACTCATCGGCCATCGTCGCCCACCTCCGTGCGCCGTTTGGCACTCCCTGCCATTCTTCGCCTCTAGGAAAAAAATCCCTGCTGATGGTCAGTCCGGCTCAATCAGGCCGAAATTCCCGTCAGTTCGGCGATAGACCACGTTGATCTCCTCGCTCGTGCTGTTGCGAAAGACGAAGAAGTCGTGGCCGAGCAGGTCCATTTGCATGACTGCCTCCGCGACCGACATCGGCTTGATGGGAAAGCGCTTCGTCCGGATGATCTGCCCAGGCAGCTCCGCCTCCGGTTCCTCCGGCGAAACAGGGGGCCTGGCCTCCTGCGGCCGGGTCCCCGCTTCCGTCCGCAACTTGCGGTTGATGCGAGTCTTGTACTTCTTGATCTGCCGCTCCAGCTTCTCCAGCACTCCGTCGATCGAGGCATACATGTCCCCTGTCCGCTCCTCCCCGCGCAGGAGGAGGGCGTCGACCTGGAGGGTGACCTCAACGATCTGCAGCTCGCGTTCTAGGCGCATCATCACCTGGGCGGTTACCGGAGCCTGATCGAAGTACTTCTCCAGTTTACCGACCTTCTTCTCGGCATACGCCCGTAGCGCTGGGGTTATCTCGACGTTCTTGCCCTTGAGCACGATCTGCATTTCGTTACCTCCGCCCCTCATGTCGAATTATGTCGAAAGTATATTCTCCCCCAGGCGTGGGGAAATCCTGCCAATCGGCAGCGAAGCCGAAAAAAAGCGTGGCGCTGAGCCACGCTTGCCATCTGTCGGTGGATTAGTTGGTTAGGCGCGACGCGCCTCAAAGCACTCCCTGCAGTACACCGGCCGGTCTTCCCTGGGCTTGAAAGGAACCTGCGTCGGCTGCCCGCAGTCGGCGCAGACAGCGTCGAACATCTCGCGGGTGCCCGACCCCAGGCCGTCGCGCTGACGCTTCCGGGCAGCACGGCATTCGCGGCACCGGCTGGGTTCGTTTTCGAAGCCTTTCTCAGCGTAAAACTCCTGCTCCCCTGCGGTGAAGACGAACTCCGCGCCGCAATCCTTGCAAACCAGGGTCTTGTCAACAAAAGCCATCTAACTGGATCCCCTCGCTTTTTCCATCCGGAATGTGGTCCCTTGCTGGCCAGCTTGTCTTTCGCCCCCACTTTCGCCTGCCCAAACCACTGTCTCTGTCTGCGGGTCACAGCCAGCGAACGTCCAGAACTAGGATAGTGGGCCACACAAGAACACCAGCTTGATTATAGCGCCGGCCCAGGGCAAACGCAAGACATTTCTGTCAAAGAGCAGCAGCAGTGGACAGCCTTGCCACCTGAGCAGGGATTGGGGTCAAAGCAGCCAAAACAACAAGCCATGAACATCCGTGTGAGCGATCTCGTCCTGGTCCTGATCACCCTCATCTGGGGGATCACCTTCCCCCTCACCAAGCAGGGGGTCGCGGCTATGCCGCCCTTGCTCTTCCTGGCGCTGCGCTTTCTCTTCGCCTTTGCCGTGCTGACAGTCGTGGGGTTCTTTCGGCTGCGCCGCTTGACGCAGACCGAGTGGCGAGCGGGGCTAGTCACCGGGCTGGTCTTTGCCGCCGGCTTCATTACCCAGACCCTCGGCCTGCGCCTCACCACGGCCGCCAAGGCTGCCTTCATCACCGGGATCTCCGTGGTCCTCGTACCGCTCTTTTCCGCCTTGCTGCTGCGCCTTCGCCCGGAACCGGCGGAGATCGCTGGCTCCCTCCTGTCCTTCGCCGGGCTTGCGGTTCTCTCGGCCAGCCATTCCGTCTCGTTGGGCCTGCCCTCCTTGGGAGACTTCCTGGTGCTACTTTGCGCCGGCTTCTTCGCTCTTCACATCATCCTGATGGGCCACTGGGCAGCGCAGGTGGATCCCTGGCGATACGCCACGGTGCAGGTGGGCGTCGCTGGGCTCCTCTGTGCCGGGCTGGGCCTGGCGCTGGAACCCCTGCCTGCAGCGGTGCCTGCTTCCGTCTGGGCGAGCCTCGGCTTCCTCGCCGTCTTCGCCACCGTCGGAGCCAACGTCATGCAGGCCTGGGCCCAGCGCCACACCGCCCCCACCAGGACGGCCATCATCTTCAACCTGGAGCCGGTGTTCGCGGCGGTGTTTGCCTATCTGTTGCTCGGGGAAGTGCAGACGCCCCGCACCTGGCTGGGCGGGGCGCTGATTATCGGCGGAATTCTCTTGGCTGAGCTGTCCCGAAAGCGCTCCTGTCCCGAGAGCCCTAGAGAATCTTGCTGAGAAACGCCCTGGTCCGTTCGTTCTGGGGATTGGTGAATAGCTCGTCTGGAGTATTCTCCTCCACGATTTGGCCCTCGTCCATGAAGATCACCCGATCGGCCACCTCCCGGGCAAAGCCCATCTCGTGGGTCACCACGACCATCGTCATTCCGTCCCGGGCCAGGCCTTTCATCACATCCAGGACCTCCCCGATCATCTCCGGGTCCAACGCCGAGGTCGGCTCGTCGAAGAGCATGATCTTCGGCTGCATGGCCAGTGCCCGGGCGATCGCCACCCGTTGCTGCTGCCCGCCGGAGAGCTGATCCGGATAGGCGGTCGCCTTGTCCCGCAGCCCGATCCGGTCGAGCAAGGCATAAGCCCGTTCCTCCGCCTCTGCCGTGGTGAGGCCGCGGACCTTGATGGGCGCCAACGTGATGTTGTGCAACACACTCATGTGGGGGAAGAGATTGAACCGCTGGAAGACCATTCCGACCTCTTCGCGGATCGCCCGCAGGGTCTTGGGGTCGTCGGTCACCCTCACCCCCTCGATGAAGATCTCCCCGCTGGTCGGCTCCTCAAGCCGGTTCAAGCAGCGCAGGAAGGTAGACTTGCCTGAACCGGACGGCCCGATGACCACGACGACTTCTCCAGCGTCCACGTGGTTGGTCAGGCCTTTCAGGACATGGAGAGTGCCGAATTTCTTGTGCAGATCTACGACCTTGATCACAGGGTTTCGCCCACCTTCAGCTTCTTTTCGCTCCAGTGCACGAGCCGAGAGATGGCCACCGTCATGACGAGGTAGATGAGGGCGACCGCGATCCAGATCTCGAACGGCCGGAAGGTTCGGGTAATCACCATCTGCCCCCGCCTCACCAGCTCTTCCAGTGAGATGGCGGAAACGAGGGACGAATCCTTCAGCATCGCAATGAACTCGTTGCCGAGCGGGGGAATGATCCGTCGGAAGGCCTGAGGAAGGATGATGTAACGCATCTTCTGAGCGTTGGTAAGCCCGAGCGACAGGGCGGCCTCCGTCTGCCCCTTGTCGATCGACTGGATCCCGGCCCGAACGATCTCCGCCACATAGGCGCCGGAGTTAATCGACATGGCGATCATGCCGGCGATGGGAGCCGGGATGACGAAGACGTAGTCGGGGCGGTTCAGCAGCCAGCCGCCCAGGAACTGGACGACCTGCGGGATACCCATGTACACCAGGAAGATTTGGACCAGGAGCGGCGTCCCACGGATAAAGTCAACGTACAAGCCGGCGAATTTGCGGGTGGTAGTATGACGGGAAAGCCGGGCCATCCCGGCGAAGGTCCCGATGATGATGCCGAAGAAAACCGCCACGGTCGTTAACTTCACCGTCAGCAAGGCCCCTTCGAGCAACATCGGCAGGTGGTCGGCGATGACCCGCAGATTGAATCCTGGGTTGTCGAGTATCCTGGTCCAGAAGCCGGGTGCGGTAAGCGGTGCCACGATGGGAGGCCTCCCGTATAGCCGATTACGCCTCTGGCCGGGCGGCGCAACCGGCGAGCTGAAGCGTAGAAAAAGGTTGTCCCGTGCTCAGGGACAACCTCTACATTCCACGCTGCAGATGCAATTCCTGCGCTGAGGTGCCTTGTATGCAGTATCCGGCCGCTCTGGTGGGTTCAGTAATCCCCAAACCACTTCTGGTGTAGCTTGTCGTAGGTTCCGTTCTTCTTGAGAGCGGCGATAGCCTTGTTGATGTCCGCCAGCAGAGCCTTGTTGCCCTTCTTGATGGCAATGCCGTAAAACTCCACCGTGAACTTCTTCACCGCCACCTTAGCCTTATCCGGATTCTTCGTGACGAACTCGATCGCCACCAGATCATCCACCACCGCGGCGTCGGCTCCTCCGTTCAGGACCTCCTGAAGCGCCTCGGGCGAAGAGTTGAAACGGGCAACCCTCTTCACGCCCTTCATCTCCGTCACGGCGAAGTCACCGGTCGTCCCGAGCTGGACCGAGACCACCTTGCCCTTGAGGTCATCTTTCTTCTTGATGGAGTTGTCGCTCTTTCGGACCACCACTGCCTGTCCCGCCTCGAAATAGGGAGCGGAGAAGTCCACGCTCTTCGCCCGCTCTTCGGTGATGGTCATGGCAGAGATGATGCAGTCGTAGTTGCCGTTCAGGAGGCCAGGGATTAGACCGTCCCAGGCTGTGTTGACGATCTCGACCTTGCTGTAGCCGAGGTACTTGCCGATGGCGCTGATGAACTCGATGTCAAAACCCTCGTAGTCCTTGGTTTTTTCATTGGCATACTCGAACGGCGGATAAGCCACGTCAGAGCCGACTTTGAGCACCTTGCCGGCCGCCAGGGCGGCTCCGGTCATCCCGGTACACAGGGCCATGGCCAGAAACAGAACAAGCAACCTTCTCACTTTCTCAATCCTCCTCGCCTCAGTACGGGCGCTTCCAGGCCCTGAAAGCCGCCCTGTCATGAGCATAATTATACACCCCCTTGCATAAAGCGCAAGGGGGTTTCGCGAGGCGGGTGACTATGCCAGTCTCTGGTCTAGCTCCGCCGATCGACAAACCGCGGGTCGGTTGGGGCTATCGCCCGATATGCCTCGACAGCGGATCGGCCACGGCTCAAAGCGGCTTGCTCCGAGCGGACAGCCCCCAGGCGTTCCCGCAAGAGCCGCTGGTTCCGGTCGAAGGCAGCCGCCAGATGTTTGATGAGCTCGGCCACCTGCCGCATGGCCTCACCGGCCCTCGCCAGCGGAGGCGGCGCTTGGCTCAAGGTGGAAAGAAGCCCCATGGACAGGTCCGGATGCCCGTAGCAGGCGGCCAACTGGCGCCGAAGCGGTTCGATCGCCTCGTTGCACTGGTCGATCGCCGAGGTCAACTCCGCCTGGTCGGCCAAGAGGCCTTGAGCCCGCTCCACCTCACCCGCCACCAGGCGCTTTTCAATCGCTTGCGCTACCGCCAGGAACCTGCGATAGAGCGCCGCCTCTTTCTCGTATCCGGCCACCACAACGTCGGCCAGGGCGAGCGTTTCCATCGTCTTCACCCTTCACGCCCAGCCGGCGTACTGCTGGCCAACCGGCGGCGGCGCCGGGCGGGTCCGAAGAAAGTACCCTCCGCCCCGTCCTCGCCGGACGTCGACTAAAGCCAGGGACCGCAACACCTGGACCTGCTCACGCACGTAACTCGGCGTCAGGTTCAGGACCCGGGCCACCTGCTCCGAATTGACGGGATGGGCGTAGGATGCCCGGGCTTCGGTCAGGGTACGCAAGATCTCCGCATGCACCGCTGCCAACACAGCCCTACACCCTCTGGGCGCCACCAATCTGGTGGAGACTCCCATTAACCTGCTTGACCGCCTCGACCCAGGTCTCCCGAAGCTGCTGGACCATGCCAAGCACCTCGTCGACGATGGCCGCGTCCTTCTTCACGTTGGCCTCCACCATACGGCGGAGCATGTACTCATAGAGGTTGCGCAGGCTATCCGCCACCGGCTGCCGGCTCATGTCCAGCGAGTTGTTGAGTTCGGCGACGATATTCTCCGCCCGGATCAGGAAATAGTTGGCCTCCGGTATCTTTCGGCTGGTCAGGTTGGCCTTGGCCTGACGCAGGAACCGGATCAGCCCGTCATATAGCATGGTGATGAGCATCTCCGGCGTGGCCGTCTGCACCTGCACCTGAAGGTATCTTTCCTGAAGATCCATCATACCGTGGTCCCCTCTCCCGAGACTCTTCCGCTTCCGCTAGGACCTTCCCAACATTTCCCTTACGCCTACAACTTGCCTATCTGCTGGGTCAGCCAGGCGGACTGCGCCTGGAACTGGGCCACCATCTGCTCCATCAGGGTAAACTGCCGGACGAGGTCGGCCTCCCTCTGCTCCATGCGCTGGTCGAAGGCGTCGATCTGCTCCTGCAGGTCGTCAATCATCCTGCTCAGGACGTCCTGCTGGCGCGGCACCACGCCAGCCTTGACGCTCACGCTCCCCCGCAGGACCGACTTGGTGTCGGTGAGCTGCGCCAGATAGTAGTCGAGCTGCGCCGCCACGCCCCGCTCCGTCGGAACCCCGTTGGCGTCCTTATCGACCCGGCCGTCGGCATCCGCGTCCTTGAAGAAGAGGTCGGCCACCAGCTCCGGGGTGTTCTTCAGCACCTCGTCCAGCTTGGCCTCATCGAGGACCAGGGCGCCGTTCTGCCCCGTCGAGACGCTGGCATTGCCCGTCGTGACACCCGACTTGATCCCCAGGTCGGTCAAGGCGTCCATCAGGGCAGGTGCCCCCGGGACCGGCGCCGTGACCATGCTTGCCAGTCGAAAACGCAGGTCGGACAGAGCATTCTCTCCTCGCATGATACCCGACTTGCGCTCAGCGTCGGTCATCTTGTCCCAGTCCTTGCCGGTGACCTTCTTCTCGCTAAGCCGGGTGTTGATCAGCGAGATAGCGTCGTTGTACTTCGCCACGAAGTCTTTGATGACGCCCTTGGCCGCCTCGACGTCCTGTTCCACCGTGAGCGTGACCGGCGTGCCCGGATCGTCCTTCAAATTGAGCGTCACGCCGGAGATCACGTCGCTCACCGAGTTGGTGGTCCTGGTGATCGGCTGATCGTTGTTTAGGCCGCTCACCGTGAAGACGGCGTTGGAGCCGAGCGTCTGCGTGGCGCCAGCAGCGGCGGTCAGGCCTGCTGCGGTGAGGAAGTTGCCTTTGCCGGCGATCTCTTCCACCGTGATGCTGATCGTCCCGGTGGCCTTCGAGCGGAGCACCAGCCGGTCGGTGGTCGGGTCGTAGGCGGCGATGACATTGGCCGCCGAGTTGTTGATCCGGGTGATCAGCTTGTTCAGGGTGTCGGTATTGACATCGTAGGCGATCTCGACCCCGTTGATCTTGAAGACGCCGTGGCCGGTGCCGTCGTCGGTCAGCGGCGTACCGAAGTTGGCCGCTGCCAGGGGCTGGTCGGGGTTGATCCGTCCCAGGTGGACGACGCTGCGCTTGGTGGTCCCGCCCTCCAGCGGCGCGGTGAGTAGGCCCGTGGCGCTCAGGAAGTTGCTCGTGTCCCCAGCCGCCCCCAGGTTCAGCGTACCGTTCGAGGTCGTCAGGACCAGCTTGTCGGTTGCGGCGTCGTAGCTGGCCGTGACCCCGGTGGTGCCGCTTTGGGCGTTGATCTTGCCGATGATGTCCAGCGGATCGGTGGTGTTGCCGGTGCCGAGGTAATCGCCAGACTTGATGGTGAAGGTCACGCCGTTGATGGTGAACGTCCCGGAGTTCACCTTGACCCCCAGCTTGGAAGCGTCGGAGTTGACCGCCTGCCCCACGTCGACCTTGCCGCCGAGGCCAAGTCCTAACGCCCCGGAACCGCTCCGGAGTACCGTCTCAGTGGCGAGGCTCGTCACGGCGATCGTGTACTGTCCGCTGGCGGCGCTTCCGTTGGCCGTAGCGGTCAGAACCTTGTCATCGCTGGAGGTGGTCTTCTTGGCCAGGAGCTTCTCCCGGTCCAGGAGGTTGGCCACCGCCGTCTTGACAGCCAGGAGCTTGGTGTTGATTTCGCTCCAGTACTCCTTCTTCCAGGTGAGAATCTGCTGGTTGCGCTGCATGATCACCTGGGGCCGCCGCTCCACCTCGATGAGGGCGTCGATGATGCTCTGTGTGTCGAGCCCCGTGCTTATCCCGCCGATACGCAAGAGGCTGCTCATCTCATCTCACCCTCCCTACGCCCGCTCGTCGAGCAGGAGGCCGACCAGCTCCATCATCTTGGCCACCATGTCCAAGATGCGCTGGGGCGGGATCTCCCTGATCACCTTGCCGGTCTCAGTATTGACCACCCGGACCAGGATCTGTCCGGTGCCTTCGTGAATGGTGAATTTCGCTTGGACCTGCAGGGCATTGAGAAAGATGTTGAGCTTCTCCAGGACCGACTCGAGCTGGTCTCGGTCAATCTTGCCTTGCTCCAAAGCCATCGCCAAGGCGTCGGCCCGGGCCTTGACGGTCTGCTCAGCCCCCTTGGCCTGAGCCGCCTGAGCCTTCGCCGATTCGACTCCGCCCCCGCCCGGCTGCCCCGGGACAGGACCGGACGGCGTCGCCACCGGCGGCTTCATCACAGCTTGAACATCCATGTTCGTCGACCTCCGTGCCACAAGGTGGCCGTTCCTCTGCTCTTGTTATCGTTCTGGGTCAGCGAAGACTTAAGCGGAGGAAGCAAGCCGCCGCAACGCCACCGAGGCGATATCTTCTACCACCTGGCAACCGCACGCTGATAACTCTCGGCGGTTTGTCTCCTCTCCGGTCTCGCCACTCGGCAGATATGCCTGGACTGCCTGATACAGGGCCAGCCGTTCCCGAGGAGACTCCGGAGTTGGGCTTAGGAGTATGTCCGGGGCGTTCTCCGGCTCCAGACCAGCCCGTCTGATGGTATCCTCCAGCCACGCCGCCGCCGACTGGAGTTCGCTTGCCGTACGCGTTTCAGCCAGGATCACGAGCGTCACGTCGTCCTCAGGCCGAAAAGCCGCCAAGTACGCATCCATGACGAGTGGGAAAGGCCCCTGCACGTTCGGCCAATCGAGCATCGCCAGCAAGCTGAAACCTCGCCTGGGATAGGCCTTGTCGAGATACGTCGCCATCTGTTCGTCAGTCTTGCTCAAGGGACAGTAGTGCGTGGCCGTACTGAATGGTCGTAACAAAACCTCATCCACCCTGTACCCCGCCTCAGGAGGTCGATCCTGCGGCAGTCCCCACTTGGCTTTGAACTTATCCCAATTCCTGCGAATCATGCCGACGTAATCCAATCTTTCACCCGCAAAGGTGCGACTGCCGAAATGGTGGACAAACACGTCGTGGCAGATCAGAAGACGGAATCCGGCGGCCCAAGCCCGAATGCAGAAATCATCGTCTTCATAGTTGCCCAAGCCGAAGCGCTCGTCAAGACCACCAATCATGTCAATGACGGCCCGCTTCATAAGAAGGCAGAATCCGACCAGCCGCAAGACAGGAGAGCTGAGGCCAGCGTTTTCCTGTGAGAGACTCGTGGCATACGCCGGCAATTGGGAGAGATCTTCTCCGTAGGGAACGGGGCGGATGAGTTGCGGACCAGCCACGTAGTTCGAGCGGGGGCCGACCATCCCGACTGCCGGATCCGACTCTACTCGCGTAATCAGGCGCGTCAGCCAACCTGGCGTCACTATCGTATCGTTGTTGAGAAGCATAATGTATTCGCCCCTGGCGACACTCATCCCTTGGTTGCAGCCTGCGGCGAATCCCAGATTAATGGGGTTCTGGATCAGCGTGACGCCCTCCAAGCCCTCTAAATACTCGATCGTACCGTCCGTTGAGCCGTTATCCACAAAAATCAGCTCGTACGGTTCGCTGGTATACTGGCGAATGCTGTCTACACATTGCTTGGTGTACTCAATCCCGTTGTGCGTGAGAATCACTATACTCGTCAGTTTCGGTTTGCGCGCGCGGGCGGTGATCAAATACTGATAGACCCTTGACTCCTCCTGCAGACGTGCCACGGCCAAACCGCTCGCTCTCAACGCCTCCACGAGAGCCGACGGAATTGTTTCGCCGGCGACCGTGACACCTTGCACGCTCTCAACTTTGAAGCCGGCTTCGTTGAACAGGTGGAGGATCGTCTGGCGGGTGAAGAATCGCAGGTGGGTCCGGTCCAGGATCCCGGCGTTTTCGTACTGCCATCGTCCCTCTAGAAGCCCTCGAAGCACTGACCAATGCCCCACATTTGGAATGCTGGCGACGATCAAGCCGTCTTCGGTCAGGCTGGCGCGCAACTTCTCCAAGACCGCCTGAGGATTGCGCAGGTGTTCTAGCACATCGGCCAAGACGATGCAGTCGAAATAGTTGGCTGGAAGGTCTTCGGGCAGCGCTTCGACGTCGCCGACGATGACCTTGTCCAAACGCTTGGCCGCGTGAGCGGCAATGCGTGGGTCACACTCTATTCCATAAACTTCCTCGACGCCACGCGCCTTGAGCGCTTCTCCAAGCAGTCCCGCCGCACACCCGACATCAAGCACCCGGCGAGCCGTTGTCGGCACCAAAGCCTGAACCTCGGGGCGAGAAAACCCATAATACTGTGGAATCTGGTCGTCCATCGGTCTTCTCCTCATTCAGAAGATCGGCGAATCGAGGCAGAGCATAACCGCCTTCCCACCCCTGCCCGGGGGGTCAGCGAAAATCCCCCTCCCGGATAGGCGTTTCGGCAGGCAGGTCCCGCGTGGCAACCTTGCCCAGGAGGCCAGGATACCGCTTGGGTGGGAGACCCACCGGCAGACTGCCGCACCTCATGACGGCAATGTTGTCTTCGGTCAGATGCTCACCCTCCGCCACCGCTCGCACCGTGAAGACGCCTCGGCGCGTGAAGTCCCTCAGCTCCTGCTCCACCGGATCGATTGCCTTGACCTCTTGCCCCAAGGCTAGCTCAGCATCCCGCACCTTCTGTACCATCAAGACCAACTCTGCCGGTTCGACGGCAAAGCGATGGTCAGGCCCGGGTAGGTCGTTGCTGAGGGTGAAGTGCTTCTCCAGAATCTGCGCTCCGGCGCCAACCGCAGTCAGCGGCCCGACCAGGGGATCGCGCGAGTGGTCAGAGAGGCCCACCGGTACGTCGAATCGTTCCTGCAAGCACTTCATCGCCCGGAGGTGCAGTGTGGCGAGAGGCGCCGGATAGGAAGCCGTGCACTGCAGAAGCGCCAACTGATCATTCCCGGTGGCGCGCATCTCCGCCACGGTCTCTTCAACCTCAGACAGGTCCGCAGCCCCGGTAGAGAGAATCACCGGCTTGCCCTTGCCCGCCACATACCTGACCAGCGGGATGTCGCTCAACTCGTACGAAGCGACTTTAAAGGCGCGGACGTACGGGTCCAGGAGGTCTACCCCCTCCCGGTCGAAGACCGAGCAGAGGAACTCAATCCCGTGTTTCCGGCACTCCTCAGCCAGTTCTGGGATCCACTCATAGGGCATCTCCAATTCAGCGATCACCTCATGAATCGGCCGGGCTATCCTCAAGTACCTGCTCGTTCCGGCACTCTGCGGATACAGCCGCCGGGCGCGAAAAACCTGGAACTTGACCGCATCGGCTTTCGCTTGTGCGGCCCACCGGATGAGATCCTTCGCCTGCTCCAGTCGGCCGTCATGGTTGCTGCCTGCCTCAGCAATAATAAAGCAGGGCTGTCCTGGTCCGATCAGCCGGTCTCCGATCCTGATTGGCTTCACCATTCCCGACGCCCCTCCTTCAGCAACTCAACGAGCACCCTGGCTACCCTCTCCGTCCCACGGCCGTCCACGACGGCGCGGCCCGCCTCGGACATGGCCAGGCGCCGTCTGGCATCACCAGCCAACTCAGCCAGCGCTTGCCTCAGCCACACCCTCAAGGAACCGCCAGACGCCGGGCCAGCACTGACCACGGCTCCGGCCGCCACGAAGGTGTCGATGTTCTTTCTCTGGTTCTCGGCTATCTCGATCGCCACCGCTGGTAGACCCATGGCGGCCAGCTCGAAGAGGGTTTGCCCCCCACCCGTTACGGCCAGGTCACTCGCCGCCATGAGCCCACACAGGTCTGCCGGGTTGTCTGCCAGATCAACGCGGGTGGCGGCCTGTGCAGCAATCCTGCGGACCTCTGCCGTTTGGGCAAAAAACGGGCCCAGGACAACGATGATTCGCCCTCTCCCGGCCAGCACTGCGTCGGCCTCCTCAACCAGCGCCGGAGTTACGGTCCGAGGATCGCTCCCCCCTACGGTGACCAGGATAGTCCGCACCCTTGGCCGAATGGTACGCTTGAAGTGGCCGCCGAACTCCGGGCCTAGGAGAGCAAAGCTCGGACCGGAGAGACACAGCGGTCCGCCTGGAGTGCCACCGTCCTCCGTTGCGGCACCCGTCGGGTCGACCACTACATCCGCCAGCGAGTAGTCGCCCGGAAGGTCTGCAATCAACGCCATTGTCAGCGCGTGTCGCCGCAAGCGTGCCAATACGGCACTGTCCAACCGATACGAGTCCAACACCAACAGGTCAGGCTTGTGGCGTTCCAGGGCGGCCTCCAGACTGCCCCAGTCCAGGCCCGGGTCCCGGATCAGCACCGGGCGTACCTCTCCCAATCGCTCAGCCAGCGCCCTCTCCTGAATGGCAAAGCAGACCGAAAGGCTTTCGGTCAGACGCCTGGCCAACGCAACCGAGCGCCGGAAATGGCCCAAACCCGTCCGGGCCCCGGCGTCCGCATAGAAGAAGGCCTTCACGGGTTCCCCTCCAAGAAACCGCCGTTCACTGCCGGAGGCGCTTCTCTACCTCCTCCAGCAAAGCAGTCACTCTCAACTTGAACCCCTGGTCAGCGCTTTCCGGCAAGAGCGGCTCTGCGAGAGCACCGGTCTGGCGCTCTTCCGCCAGGAGTACCAACGCCTGCTTGGCAAGCCACCAAGCCGGGCGCCACAAGTCCTGGCGGACAGCCAACCGGGCCGCCTCAAAGCACTCTCCGGCAGCGTCACGGCGAGTATCGCCGCTAAGAAACTGCCTTTTCTGCTCAACATGCCGGTTGATGTAGGTCAGCCAAGGCTTCCGATCAAGCAGGGCAATCGCCTCGCGCAGGGTAGGCGATCCCGTCAACTCCTCGAAGATCCCTGCGACGAGCATGTAGTCCTCCTCGGTGTCCACAGTCAACCGCAGTTCCGGGCGGTGCAGTTCCGGTTCTGCCTCGACGTTGGTCAAGCGATAGCGGTGGGGCTGTGACCAGATGAACGGAGTCACGTGCTCCCGCTCTTCCGGTCTCCGAGCCTCTCGCGCCGCTTCGTCCAGCGCTTGGTAAGTGAAAACCTCCACGTCTGCACCGCGCGGGTACGTTCTCTTCAGTGTATTGCTGGCATAGTCCGCGCCGGTCGAGGCGCGTTCCCGTACTACTCGGTCGATCACCGACGGCTCGCTCAGCGGGCAATCGGCGGTCACGCGTACCACCACCGCCGGCGACAGGCCCTGAACCGCCTCGTGGTACCGTGCCAGCACGTCCTCGGACGGTCCGCGAAACGTCGCGACGCCCTGCTCGACAAGCAGGTCTGCCAGTGCGTCGTCTGCGGGGTCGGTTGACGTGGCCACGACGACTTGGTCCACGAGGGTGGCGGAGCGGACGCGCTCGACTACCACCAACACCATCGGCCGGCCACCCAGCGGCCTGAGAACCTTCCCCGGCAGACGAGTGGAACCTACCCTGGCTTGGATCACAGCCACCGTCTTTCCGGACTCCGCACCCCTGACCGCGGTCTTGCGGGACCAGTACGTCACCCCATCCCGCTCGCCATCGAACGTCAAGCCAGCCGCCTCCGCAATCCGCATGGACGCCGCGTTGCCAGCCTTTATTTCAGCCCGTAGGACGCCTGGGAGCTGGCGGGCGAGCAGTGCGACCATCTCCTTCCCCACACCTTTGCCCCGAGCGTGGGGGGCTACCGTCCACGAGAGCACGAACGATCCGTCGTCCGCCCGCTCGGCGCGGACCGTTCCAACCGGCTGCCCGTCTTGCTCGGCGACGTACAGCTGGCAGGCTGGATTACCCATGGCCGCGGTGAACCAGCGTTCGTGTTCCAGCCACTCGATCGGCGCCGTGTGGTGGCTGTTGGCCCGGGTCACTGGGTCGTTCCGCCACTCGAAAAGGAGGCCTGCGTCTTCTGGAACCGCCCGCCTTATCCTCACGAGTCACACCTCCATGACCGCACAGCGCACTTCTTCGATGACTCGTTCGACGTCCGGATCGGTCATGGCAGGGTACAAGGGCAGCGAGAGGCAGCCATCGTAGTAAGC
>JBLNCL010000027.1:0-37825 GCA_050260635.1 Betaproteobacteria bacterium | reverse complement strand
GGGCGATCTGAAGGTACTCTTTGCGGCTCTTGAGTGACATTCTCACGGCACGTCCCTTCGGTAAGATTTCGTTCTGAGTGAGCCGGAGTCCCTTCGGTAAGATAATAGCTGAGTGATCGCGACGCCTTGCAATCCGGGCCGCGCTGAGGTATAATTAACGACGCACTTGAGGCGTGCGCCTATAGCTCAGCGGATAGAGCACCGGCCTCCGGAGCCGGGTGCGCAGGTTCGATTCCTGCTAGGCGCACCAGAAGGTTTACGAGGCTGCCCCATGCGGGACAGCCTCTTTTTCATTCATGCTATGCACTCAGCCGGTGCGCCTGCCTGGTTCGGTGCCGCGACTGTCCGGGAGCCCTCGGGGCCAGCAGGAAGCGGAGCCAGCCGAACCGGGCAGGTGCACTGGCCTGACTCAGACCTGTGTTGCGAGCAGATCGAGCCGTTTCCGCACGGCGAAGGTCTCCCGGAGCACCGTGAAGGCGGCTGGCCAATCCTCCAGAAGGTGCCAGAAACTGATCCCCAAGAGGCCGAATTCCCGGTTGATAGCGAAGAGCGCCAACAGCGACCGGGCGTCCTCAAACCAGAGTTCGTGGGCGACCCCCGCCTCGTCGGTGTAGCGGAGGACGGGCGCTTCGGCCACCGGGTCGTACTCGATGTTGGCGCCCCGGGCGACGGCGATGCTGAGCGCCTCTTGGTGGGTCCGATGAACCGCCAGGTTTTCCGGGGTGTCCGGAAGCGTCCAGTCGTAGCCGTAGAGCGGGATGCCCTGCAGGATCTTCTCCCGGGGGATCTGCGAGACGGCGTAGGTTAGCGCCCGGCGGACCTGATTGGCCGGGGCGATAGCCATCGGCGGCCCGCCGATCCAACCCCATTCGTAGGTCATGATGACCATCCAGTCGACCAGGGCGCCGAGAGCGGCGTAATCGAAGGCTCCGATCCAGGGCAGAGTGGGCAGGTCGGCCGGTTTGGGGGCGACGGCCGCGGTCGAGAGGTAGCTCTCGGCATGGAGCCGGTCAGTGAGGATCCTGACGAACTCGTTGTAGAGGGGTCGGTCCTCCGGAAACATGTTCTCGAAGTCCACGTTCACTCCGACCAGGCCCGAGCCGCGCAGGTAACCCATCAGATTCTCGATGGTGCGGTCCCGGACTCCCGCATCGGCCAGCACGGCGTGGGCGAGCTCGGAAGTGAAGGTACCGGCTTCGGACGAGAAGTTGGTCAGGGTGATCAGCGGGGCGACCCCTCGGGCCCGCGCCTCGCTCACGATCGGCGAGATGTCGCCCGGCGGAGTCAGCCCGCCCCTCCCGTCAACGGCCAAAGAGAAGATGCAGGTGTAGGTGAGCAGGTCGCCGACCCGGCTGTACAGAGCTGCTGCCCTGGTCCGACTCAAGGGGAAGACATACCCGTTGACGCTGATCTCCGATATGGGCGGCTCCGCTGACGGGATGGTCAGGACCTGGCCCGGATAGATGAGGTTCGGGTTGACGATCCGGTTCGTCGCCACCAGGGCGCTGATGGTCGTGCCGAACCTCCGGGCGATGGCGTACAGAGTATCTCCCGGCTGCACCGTGTAGGTTCGCGGGACGACCCGCGACGGGATGATGATCGCCTGCCCCACCACCAGCTGATTCGGGTCGGGCAGGGCGTTGGCCGCGATCAACGTCTCCAGGGGTACCCCCTGGCGTTGAGCAATCGCCCAGAGCGTATCCCCGGGCTGGACGACATGGATGGTGATCACCGCCACAACCCCCTCCTCCCGGTCGAGCCGGGCATGCCCCATCATATGCCTTTCGCCCACGGCCGGTCACCGGCCCCGGGATGGCAGGGAAACCGCCGTGGGCTGCGAAGAAAGGAACCAGCATCCGGTATGGAAGGAAGGTTGCGTATGGGCTACAGCAAGTGGCAACGGGCGGCGCTGGCGGGGCTGGTGTGGGTCGCGCTTCTCTTGGTGGCGCCCGCCGCGATGGCGGAAGAACCGCTGAACAACGAGCTTCTGGTCACCGGAGAAGGGGAAGTCACCCTCCGCCCTGACGTGGCTCACGTGGCGCTGGGGATCGAGACCCAGGCCAAGTCGGTGGTGGAGGCACATCAGGAGAACGCCCGCCGGAGCACGGCGGTGGTCCAGCGTCTGGTCAGTCTGGGGGTCGCCCGGCAGATGATCGCCAGCACGAACTTCAACGTCTACCCAGTACGGGTATATGACGAGAAGACCAAGATCGACCGACTGATCGGCTACCGGGTGAGCAACCGGATCACGGTTACCCTGACGGATTTGGACAAGGTCGGTGCAGTAATCGACGGAGCGGTCGCGGCCGGGGCAAACAACGTGGACGACGTGAGCTTCTCCGCCCTTGATCCCGGACGGGCGAAGCTCGAAGCGCTGCGCCAGGCAGCCACTGAGGCGCGAAGAAAGGCGGAGGTCATCGCCGAGGCGCTCGGGGCCAAGCTGGGAAGGGTGATCGTCGCTGCCGAGGGTGCCGAGGTCGGGCCGCCAGTTCTCTATGAGCGGACCACCTTGAAGGGTGCGGCACCTCAAGCCTCCACACCGATCCAGGCGGGGGATCTGAAAGTGCAGGCCCGGGTGACAGCCCGCTTCACCTTGGAGTAGGGCACAAGGTCGTTCCGGAGCCGGCGGGCGAACTAGTTCGCTCCGTTGACGAGCCCCGATGATTCTGCTATGATAGGGAAAATCACGGGCCCGTATACGGTATACGGCGCTCCAGCAGGGAGGAAAAAGGGCGTGGCGGCGCAGGAGAGGATCATCGGTGAGGGACTGACCTTCGACGACGTGTTGCTGGTCCCGGCCCGGTCGGAAGTCTTGCCGCAGGAGGTGGACGTCCGGACCAGGCTGACGCGGAAGATCGCCCTGAACGTTCCGCTGGCCAGCTCCGCCATGGATACCGTGACGGACGCCCGGATGGCTATCGCTATGGCCCGTGAGGGCGGTATCGGCGTCATTCACAAGAATTTCGACATCGAATCGCAGGCCCTGGAAGTGGACAAGGTAAAGCGGTCAGAGAGCGGGATCATCGTCGATCCCGTTTTCCTTCATCCGGAGAACTCGCTCCGGGATGCGCTGGAGATCATGGAGCGATATCACATTTCCGGGGTGCCGATCGTTCGGAACGGCGGGCGGCTGGTCGGCATCCTCACCAATCGCGACCTCAAGTTTGAAGAAAACTTCGACCAGCCGATTGGCAACGTGATGACCAGGGAGAACCTGGTCACTGCTCCGGTCGGGACGACCCTCGAAGAGGCCAAGCGCATCCTTCACCAGCACCGCATTGAAAAGCTGCCGCTAGTCGACGAGCACGGAAACCTCAAGGGACTCATCACGATCAAAGATATCGAGAAGGCCAGGAAGTACCCGAACGCTGCCAAGGACGAGAAGGGCCGGCTTTTGGCGGCGGCAGCCGTTGGGGTGGGGGCTGACCGGAAGGACCGCGCAGCGGCCCTGGTGGCGGCCGGGGTGGACGTCTTGGTGGTTGACACGGCCCATGGGCACTCCCGGCGGGTCCTCGATACTATCGCCGCCATCAAGTCGGAATACCCGCAGGTGGCCGTGGTGGGCGGCAATGTCGCCACCGCGGCGGCCACCCGGGACCTGATCGCCGCCGGGGCGGACTGCGTCAAGGTGGGAATTGGACCGGGGTCCATCTGCACCACCAGGGTGGTTGCCGGTATTGGCGTTCCGCAGATCACGGCGGTTCTGGATTGCGCCGAGGAGGCCCACCGGCACGGAATCACCGTGATTGCTGACGGCGGGATCAAGTTCTCCGGCGACGTGGTCAAGGCCATCGCTGCGGGGGCTGACGTGGTGATGATCGGGAACCTGTTCGCCGGGACGGAGGAGAGTCCCGGCGAGACCGAGATCTACCAGGGACGCAGCTACAAGGTTTACCGGGGCATGGGCTCCATTGGGGCGATGAAGGCCGGCTCCCGGGACCGCTACTTCCAGGAAAACGAGTCCAAGCTCGTCCCGGAAGGGATCGAGGGCCGGGTTCCGTACAAGGGACCTCTTGCCGACACCGTCTTCCAGCTTATCGGCGGGCTCCGGGCAGGTATGGGTTACTGCGGCGTCCGGACCATTGCCGAGCTGCAGACGTTGACCAAATTCATCCGGATAACCGGAGCCGCCCTTCGGGAGTCCCATCCCCATGATGTTCAGATCACCAAGGAAGCCCCCAACTACTCTGCCTGATCGCGCCGGCGTAACCGGCCCCGCCGCGGGGCCGGAGCGCAGTGGCCGGGAGTGGTTCGGGTTGGACGTCATCATAATCCTTCTCCTATCCTTCCTGGCCTTGCCGCTCCTTGCCGTCAGTTTCATGCACGCCGGGGCGAAGCTCCACCTCTTCGGGCCGATGGGCGACGGCCCCCTGACCCTTGCCGCTCTGGCTGCACAGGAAACTGGGCTGCTCTGGCTCACACTGGCCTCAGTCAAGTGGGGATACGGTCGATCCTGGGAGCGGATCGGCTTGACGGGAAAGCGGTTGGTCCAGGAAGCTGGCTTGGGTCTACTCTTCTTTGTCCCTCTCTATCTGATTCAGGAAGCAGCGATGTGGCTTTCCCTGCGGGGATTTCAGCTCCTTTGGCCGGCCTCGGAGGTGGCCCGTCTCCTGGCGGAGGAGAACGCCGCTCTTGCTGGACTGGTGGGGCAAGTCCGCCCGCTGGCGCCAGTCTTCGCCAGCATTCTCGTGTTCCTGGCCCCCCTGGCGGAAGAGGTGTTCTTTCGCGGCTTCCTCCAGGAGGTCTTCCGAGAGCGCCTGGGCACTCTGCGGGCGGTGGTTTTTGCTGCTCTGCTCTTTGCTCTGATCCACCGCTACACCGTCCAGTTCCTCCCCGTCTTCCTGATCGGCCTGCTCTTGTCCCTGCTATACGAATGGCGCCGCTCGCTGACGGCGGGCGTCATCGCCCATGCTGCCCTCAATCTTACCGCCCTGCTTCAGGTCCTAAAGGATTTGCCCTAATTTTGCCGAAAACAGCCGTCAGTGGAATCTGTCCGGTTGCCCGGTCAGCCGGTCACGGAGGAGGCTGAGGGATGGAGAGCGTCCAACTGGTCGTGTTTCATTTGCGCGGAGCGGAGTATGCCGTAACCATCGATCAGGTGCAGGAGATCATCAACGTCTCCGAAATCACCCGGGTACCCCGGGCGCCCTCCTTCATTCTTGGAGTCTTCAACCTGCGGGGCAAGATCCTGCCGGCCATCGACCTGAATCAACGCCTTTCCTTGGGCGCAACCGAGGTGAGTGAGACCTCCCGGCTGATCGTGGTCAAGGTCGGGGAGCACGTGGTGGGGTTGCTGGTCGACGGGGTCTCCGAGACGACGCTGGTGGAGCGGGCGAACATCGAACCGGCCTCCGTGATGATGGGCAGCGTCGCCCAGGATCTGGTGGAGGGGATCGTGAAGGTTGGCGACCGGCTGCTGACCTGGCTCAACCTGGACCGCGTCCTCGGGCAGGCCGGCGATGAGCCGGTCGACGCAGAAAGGCAGGTGGGCTGAGCATGGATATGTCTCAGTACCTGGGTATCTTCCTAGACGAGGCCCGGGAACACCTCCAGGCGATGAATGAGGGGCTGTTGGCCCTGGAAACAAACCCGAAGGACTCCGCAGTGATCGAGCGGATCTTCCGGGCTGCGCATACCCTCAAGGGCATGTCAGCGACGATGGGCTTCTCAGCGGTAGCCGAGCTGACGCACGCCATGGAAAGTGTCTTGGACAAATTCCGGCAGAAGCAGCTCGAGGTGAAACCCGAGTCCATGGATGTGCTCTTCCGCTGTCTGGACGTCTTGGAAGGGTTCACCAACGCCGTGGCGGCCGGGCAGGATGTCGCTCTCGATCCCTCGACCCTCATCAAGGAGTTGCAGGGTCTGGCCGGGGGAGGCGGGAAGACGACCGCCACGGCCCGACCGATGCCTTCGCCGGCTCCGTCGCCGCCAGCCAAAGCGCCAGAAGCCGCGACCCCTGACCAGCCGGCCGGCAGCAGCGACGACGGCCTAGGAGGATGGGGCGACCGGGGGTTGGTGGGGCCGGCCCTTGAGCTCACAGACGAGGAACTGGCCGCCTTGGCGGAGGCCCAGGCGACCGCCTACCGGCTGTACCAGGTCACCGTCGAGTTGGATGAGCAATGCATCCTCAAGTCGGCCCGAGCCTACCTGGTCGTACGCAACCTGGAGGACCAAGGCAGGGTCTTTCACGTCCAGCCGCCCGTCGAGGCGCTGGAAGAGGACAAGTTTGCCCGGGTTTTCGGCTTGGTCTACGCCAGCCGTCTGATGGGCGAGGAAGTCCTGAACCTGATTCGCTCGGTGTCGGAGATCTCCCGGGCCCTGGTGGTCCCCTATGAGTTGCCGAGGGTGGCCCAGGCCACGAAGGAAGGGGCCGCTCCGCAAGAGCAGGCGGCTGAACCAGTAGCCGCTCCGGTGGGCCAGGAGGCTTCCGCGGCCGCCTCCGCGTCGGCAAAGCCGGCCACGCAGGGCGAGGCGTTGGCGGCCAAGCTGACGTCCACCGGGACCCACCAGGCCGTCCGCCCGACGGTGCGGGTGGACATCGAAAAACTCGACAGCCTCATGAACTTGGTGGGAGAGCTGGTCATCAATCGGAGCCGCCTGACACAGATTGGAACGCAAAACAAAGTGCCGATGCTAGGCGAGACCATCGAGGAGCTCGCCCGCATCACCACCGACCTGCAGGGGTTGGTCATGAAGGCCCGCATGGTCCCGATCGACCAGGTTTTCAACCGCTTTCCCCGCATGGTGCGGGACCTCGCCCGGGAGCTGGGCAAGGAAATTAACCTGGTGATTGAGGGCCACGAGACCGAGCTTGACCGGACGGTGGTCGACGAGATTGGCGACCCCCTCGTCCATCTTCTCCGGAATGCCGTCGACCACGGGATTGAGCCGCCGGAAGTCCGCCAGGCCAAGGGCAAGAATCCGGCCGGCGAGGTGCGCATCACGGCCCGCCACGAGGGGAACCAGGTGGTGGTCGAGGTCTCGGACGACGGCATGGGGGTGGACCCGGCCAAGGTCAAAGCCAAGGCGATCGAGAAGGGCCTCATCACGGCCGAGGAAGCGGCGCAGATGAGCGACCACGAGGCCTATTCCCTGCTCTTCCGATCCGGTTTCAGCACGGCGGAGAAGGTGACCGACATCTCCGGTCGCGGGGTCGGCCTGGACGTGGTGACCACCAAGATCCAGTCGCTCAACGGCACAGTCGAACTGCAGTCCAAACCAGGGATGGGGTCGCGCTTCATCATCAAGCTACCGCTGACCCTGGCCATTATCCAGGCCCTCCTGGTCCAACTCGGCCAGCGGGAGGTCTATGCCCTGCCCCTCGAGAACATCGAGGAGATCATCAAGGTCGCCCAGAATGCCTTGAAGCCTATTCAGCACGCAGAGTACCTCCTCTTCCGGGGCCAGGTGATCCCGGTGATCCGGCTGGGAACGCTCTTTGCCACTCCTGACGCCGGCGGGGGGGAGGGCGAGCTCGATGTGGTGGTAGTCAAGAGCGGGGGCCGCCGGCTGGGTTTGGTGGTCGATCACCTCCTCGGGCAGCAGGAGATCGTGATCAAGTCGCTCGACTCTCTCTTCTCCGACGTTCGCGGCTTTGCCGGGGCGACTATTCTTGGCGATGGTAAGGTGGCGCTGATTCTGGACGTGCTCAGCCTGCTCCGGTCTGAAGCGACGGGGCATACATCGCTAAAGGTCGGCGCTTGACCGAGGAGAATCAAGCGTGGAGCCGCCACTCAGAGTACTCGTCGTCGACGATTCGGCTTTCTTCCGACGCATCATTGGGGAGGTCCTGGGCCGCGATCCCAGCCTGCGCGTGGCCGGGGTGGCACGGGACGGACGCGACGCCGTCGCCAAAGTCAAGGCCCTCCGCCCTGATGTGGTCACGCTGGACGTCAACATGCCGGAGCTGGATGGTTTGGGAGCGCTCCGGCAGATCATGCGGGAGATCCCGACTCCTGTCGTGATGCTTTCCAGCCTGACCACGGAAGGGGCGGAGGAGACCATCCAGGCCCTTCAGGAGGGGGCGGTCGACTTCCTGTGCAAGCCGGGGCTGGCCCAGGTGGGCGGGTCCTGGCAGGAGGAACTGATCGCCAAGGTGAAGGTGGCGGCTCGGGCGAATCTGAGCCGGGCGGGGGCAGCGACACACCTACGGCCGGCGGTAACCTCCAGGGGCAGCCAAGGGGAGGCCAGGGCGCGCGTCATCGCCATCGGCACCTCGACCGGTGGCCCCAAAGCCCTGCAAGAGGTAATCCCGCGCCTGCCCTCCGACCTGCCAGTCGGAGTGCTGGTCGTTCAGCACATGCCAGCCGGCTTCACCCGCACCCTCGCCCAGCGGCTTGATGCGGCCAGTTCCGTGCGCGTGAAGGAGGCGGAAGACGGCGAGCCGGTCCTCCCGGGAACGGTTTACATCGCTCCCGGCGCCTATCATCTGCGGGTCACTCCCCGGGGCGAGATCGCACTGGGCCAGGACCCGCCGATCGCCTCGCTCCGTCCCTCAGTCGACGCCCTGTTCGAATCGGTGGCCGAGGTTTACGGAAGCGGAACCGTGGCGGCAGTGCTGACGGGCATGGGAAGCGACGGGACCCGCGGGGCTAGACTGATCAAGCGCGCCGGCGGATGGGTGATCGCCGAGGACCAGTCCACCTGTGTCGTCTACGGAATGCCGCGCTCAGTCATCGAGGAGGGGTGTGCCGACCGGGTGGTGCCGGTGGGTGAAGTGGCGGAGGAGTTGGTCCAGGCAGTTTTGCCGGCGTCGCACGGCGGGCGGTCACTCACCTAGTTCCGCCCCCAGGGCGGCGACGGCAGTGCGGAAGGCTGGCAGGGCCTCGAGTGGCACCCGGACCTCGACTGTCACCCGCCGGGCGTCATACTCGGGGGCGCCGGCTTGGCCGCCAGTTTGCCGGGCGAGGTGGGCGACGGCCGGCAATTGCGCATAGGAACAGGCCACTCGGAGGGTCTGCATCCGCTGCTGGACGCTGATCCCGGCGGCCTCCAGCGCTTCCTCCGCCGCCTGACCGTAGGCCTGGATCAAGCCGCGCACGCCCAGCTTCTTGCCGCCGAAGTAACGGACGACCACCACCGTCACGTCGGTCAGGTCGCGGCGCAGGATGGCACCCAAAATGGGCTTGCCCGCTGTCCCGGCCGGCTCGCCGTGGTCGGCGAAGCAGGTGACGGTCTGTGGCTCATCGCCGACCCGGTAGGCGAAGCAGACGTGAGTTGCCTGGCGATGCTCCTGGCGGAGGCGGGAGATCATCGCCTGGGCCTCTGCCGCGTTCAAGGTGGGGGCGGCATAGCTGATGAACCGCGACTTTTCGAGCTTTAGCTCGGCGGTGGCCGGCCTGGCGACCGTCCGGTAGGTGCCCACGCTGCCTGACCTCCTCGGGATTTGCCAGGGTACCTTCGGCATAATGGACCGGATTCCCTGTTTGCCGGCCATGAGCGGTGTCTTTGAGCATACTATTGGGCAGAGAGGGGCGGCTCCATGACTGGGAGCTACGACGTGGTCATCGTGGGGGCGGGGCCTGCCGGGATCTTCGCCGCCCTCGAACTGGCGGGAACGGGGCTCTCGGTGGCGGTCCTGGAGAAAGGGCCGGCGCTGTCCGGACGGACCTGCCCGGGCAACGAGCGGGGTGTCACCTGCAAGAGCTGCAACCCCTGTTCGATGGTGTCGGGTTGGGGTGGAGCGGGGGCATTCTCGGACGGCAAGCTCACCCTTTCCCCGGAAATCGGCGGGAACCTCGGTGATTATGTGGGGCTGGGCCGGCTGGAGGAGCTCATCCGCTACGTGGACCAGCTCTATGTGGAATACGGCGGCCCAAAGGAGGTCCACGGCACTGACGAGGAACGGATGCGGGAAATCGCCCGCCGCGCCACCCTGGCGGAGCTGCGGTTCGTGCCCAGCCGTATCCGTCATCTGGGGACTGGACGGACGGGGGAGATCCTCTCCCGCATGTACGACCATCTGAAAGACCGGGTGGATATCCAGACCCGCACCGGGGCTCAGCGCCTGTTGGTGGCGGATGGCCGGATCGCCGGCGTGGAGACCACTGACGGAAAGGTCGTCCAAGGGCGGTACGTGATCGTGGCGCCCGGCCGGGAAGGGGCGGAGTGGCTGGCCCGCCAGGCGCAATCGCTCGGGCTCTCCCTCGCCATCAACCCTGTGGACCTTGGCGTCCGGGTCGAGCTGCCAGCGGCGGTGGTGGCCCCCCTGACCGACGTGGCCTGGGAGTCCAAGTTCATCTACTACTCCAAATCCTTCGACGACCGGGTGCGGACCTTCTGCATGTGTCCCCACGGTTTCGTTACGTCTGAGCATTACGATGGTGAGAATGGCGCGGGGATCGTGACGGTGAACGGCCATACCCATGCCGAGCAGCGCACAGAAAACACCAACTTCGCCGTGCTCGTCTCGAAGACCTTCACCGAGCCCTTCCGCGAGCCGATCACCTACGGCAAGTACATCGCCTCGCTGGCCAACCTCCTCGGCGGGGGCGTCTTGGTCCAGCGTCTGGGAGACCTGGTCGAAGGGCACCGCTCGACGCCGGAAAAGATAGCCAAGGGGCTGGTCCGCCCGACCCTCATGGATGCCACTCCGGGCGATCTTTCGCTCGTCTTTCCTTACCGGCACCTCGTTGGGATCCTCGAGATGCTCAAGGCGCTGGATGCCCTGGCGCCCGGGGTCTATGGCCGGTACACCCTTCTTTACGGGGTGGAGGTCAAGTTCTACTCCTCCCGTCTCGAGCTTTCCCCCTCCCTCGAGACCCGCATCGCCAACCTCTTTGCCGTCGGGGACGGGGCCGGCGTCACCCGGGGGCTGGTCCAAGCTTCGGCTTCCGGCGTGGTAGTGGCTCGCGAGATTCTGCGGCGGGAGGGGAAATCCCCGTCCCGGGAGGCTTTATCGCCGGTGGAGGTGGCCCGGTGAGCGGGCGGGCTTCCTTCTCCGGAATCGTTGTCTTGAAGCGGGGGCGAGACCAGCGGCTCCGGTCTGGCCACGCGTGGGTCTACGCCGGCGAGGTGGAGCGGGTCGAGGGGAAGCCTGCGCCGGGAGAAATCGTCGCTCTTCGGAACAGCGCTGGTCACTTCCTCGGCCAGGGTTACTATAACCCCGCTTCGCAGATCATCGTCCGCCGCCTGACCGAGGGGGATGAGCCGGTGGACCGGGAGTTCTTCCGCAGGCGCCTGGCGAAGGCGCTGTCGCTGCGCCAGACCGTCCTGCCGGGCGCCACCTCCTGCCGGCTGGTCTTCGGGGAGGGGGACGGCCTGCCCGGCCTGATCGTCGACCGGTTCGAGGATTGCCTGGTCCTTCAGACCCTTACCCTCGGCATGGATGTCCGCCAGCCGATGCTCAGCGAACTATTGGCGGAGCTGGTTGCGCCGGCCGGAATCCTCTCCCGGAACGACGCCCCGGTCAGACGGCTGGAGGGCCTCCCACTCTACCAGCGGGTGGTTTACGGCGAGTGTCCTACCGAACTGCGAATCCGGGAGAACGACCTGTGGTTTTGGGTTGACCTCGCCGGAGGGCAGAAGACCGGCTATTTCTTCGACCACAAGCTGAATCGCCGGGCGCTCGCCGGCTACGTCCAGCCGGGTGCCCGGGTGCTCGACCCGTTCTGCTACACCGGCAGTTTTGCCGTCCACGCGGCTGCTTACGGGGCGGCCGAGGTTTGGGCGTCGGACATCTCCGGGGAGGCGGTGGCTCTGGCAGAGCGCAACGCCAAGGCCAACGGCTTCGCAGAGGCTATCCGGTGTCGCACCGCCAACGGGTTTGACTTGCTGCGCCAGGCCGACCAGGACGGCGAGCGCTTCGACCTGGTCATCCTCGATCCTCCCGCCTTCACCAAGAGCAAGCACACGGTTGAAGCGGCGCTCCGGGGCTACAAGGAAATCAACCTCCGCGGCCTCAAGCTTTTGGGACCGGGGGGTATCCTCGTCACCTGCTCCTGCTCCCACCACCTGGATGAGGCCCTCTTCCGCGAGGTGGTGGCGGACGCTGCGACGGATGCCCATCGCCGCCTCCGGTTACGGGAGTGGCGGGGCCAGTCTCCGGACCATCCTATCCTGGTCGGCGTCCCCGAGACGCAGTATCTGAAGTGCGGCCTCTACGAAGTACTTTAGCGCTTGTAATTCGTTTCCTTGGTGGTATAATATAGTCAAAAAGTCAGGTAAGGTCAGGTAAAACGGCATGCCCAGCCTGTCCGAATTAATCGAACGATATATCAGGGACTTGTTCGAGCGGGGAGACCAGTCGGCGGTGGAGTTGCGCCGGCACGAGTTGGCGGAGCGGTTCGGCTGCGCCCCTTCCCAGATAAACTATGTCCTGGAGACTCGCTTTACGGTGGAGCGGGGCTTCCTCGTAGAAAGCCGCCGGGGCGGGGGAGGCTACATCCGTATCAGGAGGCTCCAGGTGGACCGACCGGACCTGGCCTGTGCCGTCCGAGACCAGATCGGGGACCGGTTGAGCCCCCGGGAGGTGGATCATCTGTTGGCACGCCTCTCCGAAGCAGGTCTCTTGAGCCCCCAGGAGGCTGGCCTCATCCGCCGGGCCATCGCTCAGGAAACCCGCTCGATTGCTGCTCCCGTGGGGGACCTCTTGCGGGCCATGCTTTTGCGGGCGATTCTCTGCGTGTTGCTGGTCGACGAAGACTCGGGCGAGGGGGATTGAGCCATGCTGTGCGAGCGATGCAAGGAACGGCCGGCCACCTTTTTCCTGACGCGGATCGTCAACGGGGAGAAGAGCGAACTCCACCTCTGTCAGCAGTGTGCGGCGGAGACGGGGCAATTGGGGGTGGTGATGGAGCCCCAGTTCACCTTCACCAACTTCCTGGCCGGGCTGCTCAACACCGAGCTGGGTTTTGCCCCGGCCAAGCAGAGCCCCTCGGCTCCCCAATGCCGCAACTGTGGCTTGACCTACGACGACTTCCGTCAGGTGGGGCAATTTGCCTGTTCCCACTGTTACGAGGAGTTTGAACCCTACCTGGAGGGGCTTTTCCGGCGGGTTCAGGGCGGCACCGAACACGTTGGGAAGGTGCCAGGGCAGGAGCGCTCGAAGCCGCGCCGGACCGGCGCAAAGGCGGCCCAAGTCGACCAGCCGGCCGGGTTGGGGGCTTCCGCGCCACAGTCCCGGCTCGAACGACTGCGGGACGAGCTCAAGGCGGCCATCGCCCGGGAGGAGTACGAGCGGGCGGCCGAACTGCGGGATGAGATCCGGCGGCTGGAAAAGGAGGAACAGGACCATGGCAGGTGATGGGCGGAAGCCTCTGGAAGCGTACCTGTCCGCTTGGTTGAGGCAGAGCGGACCCGAGCCGGATGTGGTCATCTCCAGCCGGGTCCGCCTTGCCCGCAACCTTTGTGACCAGCCTTTTCCCCGCTTTGCCAAGGCGGAGACGCTTGACGAGGTACGGCGGCTGGTGCAGGAGGCGACGGCCGGCGAGTCCCCCCGGGGCCGCTTGACCTTCATCCCGCTGGAGAAGGTGCCGCCCCTGGAGAAGGCAGCGCTCGTGGAGCGCCACCTGATCAGCCCAGCCCACGCCGAGCAGGGGGAAGGCAAGGCGGTCGTCCTGTCGCCGGACGAGACGGTTTCGATCATGGTCAACGAGGAGGACCACCTGCGCATTCAGGTGATCCTGGCTGGGCTCGATCTGGAACGGTCTTGGCAGATCGCTTCCGAGATCGACGACCACCTGGCCAAGCGTCTCAACCTGGCATTCTCCAGACGTTGGGGGTACCTTACCGCCTGTCCGACCAACGTCGGGACGGGGTTGCGGGCCTCGGCGATGGTCCACCTGCCCGCCCTGGCCTTGACGAATCAACTGCCCCGGGTGGTCGGGGCCGCCGCCAAGCTGGGCTTGGTCGTCCGGGGCCTCTTCGGCGAAGGCACAGCCGCGGCCGGTAACATCTTTCAGGTCTCCAACCAGGTGACGCTGGGCCATTCCGAAGAAGACATCGTCCGCCACCTGACGGCGGTGACGCGGCAGGTCATCGAGCAGGAGCGGGCGGCCCGGCAGGCGCTGTTGGAGCAGGCGCAGCTCCAGGTGGACGATCGGGTCCACCGCGCCTACGGCATCCTCTCCAATGCCCGCCGGCTCGACACCCAGGAAGCCCTTCAGCTCCTCTCGGACGTCCGGTTGGGGGTGGATGCCGGGCTGATCAAGAAACTCGAGCTGCGAACGGTCAATGCCCTGTGTGTGGCCATCCGGCCGGCCATTCTCCAACTGATCGTCGGCCGAGAGCTTGCAGCGGAGGAACGCGATGTGGAACGGGCGACGCTGATTCGCGAGGTCATCGGCGAAGCCGTCATGACCTGAGTTTGCGAAGAGAAGTAAAGAACATGAGGTGAGACTGAGACTATGTTTGGCAGATTCACCGAGCGCGCCGAGCGGGTGATCATCCTGTCCCAGGAAGAGGCCCGCCGGTTGGGCCACAATTACGTGGGCACCGAGCACATCCTCCTGGGGCTCGTCCGGGAGGGCGAGGGCGTTGCCGCCCGCGCCTTGCAGAATCTGGGGCTGTCGCTCGAACAGATCCGGGAGCAGGTCGAGAACGTCATCGGCCCAGGGGACGCAACCGGGGCGGGTAAGATCAACTTCACCCCCCGGGCCAAGCGGGTGATGGAACTGGCGGTAGACGAGGCCAGGGAGCTGGGCCATTCCTACATCGGCACCGAACACATCCTGCTGGGACTTCTGCGGGAGGACGAGGGCGTGGCCGCCCAGGTCCTCAAGAACCTGGGAGCTGACCTGGGCCGGGTGCGGGAGGAGGTCTTGCAGCTCCTGGGAGCGATGTACGGCGGGGGTCCCAAGAGCGCCAAGCCGGCCGGCACGCCAATCGGGGGACAGAAGCGCAAGACCACCACCCCGACGCTTGACCAGTTCGGCCGGGACCTGACCGAGTTGGCCCGCCAGGGCAAGTTGGATCCGGTGATCGGCCGGGCGAAGGAGATCGAGCGGGTCATTCAGGTTCTCTCCCGCAGGACGAAGAACAACCCGGTCCTGATCGGGGAGCCCGGCGTGGGCAAGACCGCCATTGTCGAGGGGCTGGCGCAGAAGATCACCAACGGCGACGTGCCGGAGGTGCTGCTCGGCAAGCGGGTCGTGACCCTGGACATGGGGGCGCTGGTCGCCGGGTCCAAGTTCCGGGGCGAGTTCGAGGAGCGCCTGAAGAAGGTGATGGACGAGATCCGCAGCTCGGGCGACGTGATCCTCTTCGTGGATGAAATGCACACGATCATCGGCGCTGGGGCGGCGGAAGGGGCGATCGACGCCTCCAACATCCTGAAGCCGGCCCTGGCCCGGGGCGAGCTCCAGACCATCGGCGCCACCACGCTGGACGAGTACCGCAAGCACGTGGAGAAGGACCCAGCCCTGGAGCGCAGGTTCCAGCCGGTCATGGTCGACGAACCGACGGTCGAGGAGACGCTGGCGATTCTGGAGGGGCTGCGCGATCGCTACGAGGCGCATCACCGGGTGAAGATCTCCGACGAAGCCCTGCAGGCGGCGGTCAAGCTCTCCGACCGGTACGTCACCGACCGCTTCCTGCCCGACAAGGCGATCGACCTGATTGACGAGGCCTCCAGCCGGGTCCGCCTCAAGGCGCTGGTTCCGCCGGAGGAGCTGAAACAGATCGAACAGAAGATCGAAGAGGCGCACGCCGAGAAAGAAGCGGCGATCAAGAACGAGGAGTTCGAGCGGGCGGCGAAGCTCCGGGACGAGGAACAGAGACTGCAGGAGGAGCTGAAGCGGAACAAAGAGGAGTGGGAGCGGAAGAAGAGCCAGGAGATCGGGCAAGTTGGGCCGGACGACATCGCCGACATCGTCTCGAGTTGGACCGGGATTCCGGTGAAGAAGCTGGCCGAGGAGGAGGGGCAGCGGCTACTCCACCTCGAGGAGATCCTTCACGAACGGGTCATCGGTCAGGACGAGGCGATCGCCGCGGTGGCCAAGGCGATCCGGCGAGCCAGGGCGGGGCTTAAGGACCCCAAGCGGCCGATCGGCTCCTTCATCTTCTTGGGTCCCACCGGCGTCGGCAAGACGGAACTAGCCCGGGCCCTGGCCGAGGCCATGTTCGGCGACGAGGACGCCATGATCCGGCTCGACATGTCCGAATACCAGGAGCGGCACACGGTGGCGCGCCTGATCGGCGCCCCGCCGGGCTACGTCGGCTATGACGAGGGTGGCCAGTTGACCGAGAAGGTTCGCCGCAAGCCATACTCGGTGGTACTCTTCGACGAGGTGGAAAAGGCTCACCCAGAGGTCTTCAACGTCCTGCTCCAGGTCCTGGAGGACGGCCGGTTGACCGATGGCAAGGGCCGAACGGTAGACTTCCGCAACACGATCCTGATCATGACCTCGAACGTGGGAGCCCGGGAGTTGAAGCGGACCGCCCTGGGCTTCCGGACCACCGGCCCGAAGGGCGAACTCCAGTCGTACGAGGAGATGAAAGACCACGTCCTGGAGGAGCTGAAGAAGACTTTCCGGCCGGAGTTCCTAAACCGGGTGGACGAAGTCATCGTCTTCCACACCCTGACGGAGGACGAGATCAAGCGAATCGTGAACATCATGATCGACCAGTTCCTCAAGCGTCTCAAGGACACGGGGTTGCAGGTCACGATCAGCGAGGCGGCCCGGGATCTCCTGGCCAAGAAGGGGTTTGACCCGGAGTACGGTGCCCGCCCACTCCGACGGGCAATCGAGCACCTGGTCGAGAATCCGCTGGCCGAGGAGGTGCTTCAGGGCCGGTTCAAGCCGGGCGACGCGGTCTTGGTGGACGCCGAGAACGACCGAGTGGTCTTCCGCACCGCTGCGCCGGCGACGTCGTAGGGTCCTCGCGCCGCGGTATGAGTGGCCGGAGAAAGGACCGGTCGAGGCTGCCCCCGTGCCCGGGGCAGCCCTTTTGGTGGCGGTTGCCTTGCCAGGCCTTTGCGCCGATGATAAAATATGGTAGCTGGGGAAAAGGAGGGCGCCCATGGGCAAGAGCAAGGCGGTCTTCGTGTGCCAGGAGTGCGGTCACGAATCGCCCAAGTGGCTGGGGCGGTGCCCGGCCTGCTCTGCCTGGAACGCCTTCGTCGAGGAACGGACCTCCCCGCAGCCTGCCGGGGGAACCACCCGCTCCCTGAGCTTACTGGGCAAGAGCGGGGAGGGCCGTCCGTTACGGTTGGCCGAGGCGATGGCGGCGCCGGAGGATCGCACCCCCACCGGACTGGACGAATTCGACCGGGTGCTCGGAGGAGGGGTCGTGGCCGGCGCCGTGGTGCTGATCGGCGGTGACCCCGGCATCGGCAAGTCCACGCTCTTGCTCCAGGTGATGAACCGGCTGGCGGACAGGCTCGGCCCGGTATTGTACGTGTCGGGGGAGGAGTCGGCGCAGCAGGTGCGACTCCGGGCCGAGCGGCTGGGGGCGGTGGCGGGGGATTTGCTCTTTCTGGCCGAGACGGACCTTGGGGTTATCGAGGGGGCGTTGAGCCAGGTCCAACCCCGGGCCGTGGCGCTGGACTCGATCCAGACGGTATTCCATCCCGACCTCCCGGCGGCGCCCGGCAGTGTCACTCAGGTCCGGGAGTGCGCAGCGGCCTTGCTTCGCTGGGCCAAGACGGCGAGGGTTCCAGTTCTGCTCGTCGGGCACGTCACCAAGAGCGGGGAACTGGCCGGGCCGCGGGTCTTGGAGCATATTGTGGACACGGTGCTCTATTTCGAGGGTGAGCGCCACACCAGTTTTCGCCTCTTGCGGGCGGTGAAGAACCGGTTCGGGCCGACCCACGAGGTCGGCATCTTCGAGATGACTGAGGCGGGCCTGGTGGGGGTGGAAAACCCTTCCCGGTTTTTCCTGGCCGAACGGCCGCCCAAGGCCGCCGGGTCAGTCGTGGTGCCGGCGGTGGAGGGGACTCGACCGGTGCTGGTGGAGGTACAGGCCCTGGTCGGGGCAACCAACTTCATGGGGACGCCCCGGCGCCTGGTCACGGGGGCCGACTATAACCGGGTGGCGATTATCCTGGCCGTGCTCGAGCAACGGGCCGGGCTGAACCTGGCGACCCAGGACGTGTATGTAAACGTGGTGGGCGGGGTTCGCTTGCAGGAGCCGGGCGCCGATTTGGGTCTGGCGGTGGCGGTGGCCTCGAGCCTCCGCAATGCGCCGGTGGGGCCGGACACGGTGGTGGTGGGGGAGGTCGGGCTGGCCGGCGAGGTCCGGAGCGTGGGCCGCCTGGAGTACCGCCTGAACGAGGCAGCCAAGCTAGGCTTCACAAGAGCCATCATCCCGGCGGCCAACCGGGAAGGGCTGCGGGTTCCCCAGGGGTTGGCGGTTACGCCGGTCAAGGGAGTGTCGGAAGCGCTGGCGGCGTGCGCGGGCCGCTGACGGCTGGCGGGAAGCCGGGGGAGGGACAGCGGATGATACGAGAGGAGAAAACGCCGGAAACGCGTCTGATGCGGAGCCTGCGCCTCTTGGCGCCGGGTACGATGCTCTACGAGGGGCTGGAGAATATCCTTCGGGCCCGGACGGGGGCGCTGATCGTGGTCGGTGACTCCGAGGACGTCTTGAAGCTGTGTGACGGGGGGTTCCGGATCGACGGCGAGCTGAACCCGGCTACTCTGTACGAACTGGCCAAGATGGACGGGGCGATCATCGTGTCCCGGGACGCCCGGCGGATACTCTTGGCCAACACTCACCTGAACCCCGACCCGCTTATCCCCTCGCTCGAGACCGGCACCCGCCACCGGACCGCCCAGCGGGTGGCGATCCAAACCGGAGAATTGGTGGTCGCCATCTCGCAGCGGCGGAACGTCATCACACTCTACCAGGGACCGGCTAAGTACGTCTTGCAGGATATCGGCGTTATCCTCGCCAAGGCCAACCAGGCCTTGCAGACCCTGGAGAAGTACAAGAGCGTTCTGGAGCAAGTCTTGACCAACCTGACCGCGCTGGAGTTCGAGGACTTGGCGACCGCCTTCGATGTGGCCACCGCCCTCCAACGGACCCAGATGGTGGCCCGCATTGCGGGCGAAATCGAACGGTACATCGCTGAATTGGGTTCCGAGGGCCGCCTGGTCTCCATGCAGCTGGACGAGTTGCTGGTGGACATCGAAGATGAGGGGCTCCTGGTAATCCGAGACTATTTGCGGGGCGAGGGGCAGCCCAAACCGGAGGAGGTCTGGGAACAGATGCTCGGCTGGAGCAGTGAGGACCTGCTGGACCTCACGCTCATCCTCCGGGCTGTGGGGCATAGCGGCGGCATGAACGCCCTGGAGAGCCTGGTGACTCCGCGGGGATACCGCATCCTGACCAAGATTCCCCGGCTGCCGTTCCCGGTCATCGACAACCTGGTGGCGGCCTTCGGCACGCTGCCCAAGATCCTCGAGGCCTCCATTGACCAGTTGGACCAGGTCGAGGGGATCGGAGAGGTAAGGGCTAGGGCCATCAAGGAAGGGCTACGTCGGTTGAGGGAGCAGACCTTGATCGATCGCCACGTGTAGCGCTGGTTGAGGATTGGCGCAGCCGGCGTCAGGCGAGGGTATAGGGACCCAGGGTAGAGAGGCGGGTCTGTTCCTGACCCACGATATCGGAGAGGTTGAGGTTGAAGAGTTCGCACAGAGCGGCCAGATAGAAAAGGGCCATGCCGATTTCGGTTTCGATCACTTCGCGGCAGTTCTCGCAGAGCTGCCCTTCCAGATGGTTTTGCATGAATTCGCGGAGTTCCCCGAAGGTGATGTTGGCCGGGCAGCACTGACGGCTGGCGTTGACCTTCACACAGCCGCAGGTGGTGACTGACTTGGCGATCGCCCGGTTGACGCGGGCTGTGGCTTCCTGAAGCTTGCTGGTGACATCGAGGACGCTGCGGTGGCGGATCAGGCATTCCGCAACGGTCTTCTGGAACTGGGCATAGTCCAGTCCTGGCACGGCTGCTCACTCCCCTCCCGCTTCCTGTGCTCATTATAGGAGCCTGGAAAAGGCCTTGTCAAGGCGTTGAGGCGCCTGTGGAGGCGCCTGATGGTTCATTGACACAGATGGTTTCGACTGGTAAAATAAAGTTTAGTCAGTTTATAGGTCTACCCTGAAACGGGGGCCGAGGGGACCATGTTCAAGATCGGTGACCGGGTGGTCTACCCGATGCATGGCGCCGGCGTCATTGAGGCCATCGAGGAGCGGGAGGTTCTCGGCGAGCGCCAAAAGTACTATATCATGAAACTCCCCATCGGGGATATGCGAGTCATGATTCCGATGCGCAGCGTGAAGGAGGTCGGCTTGCGTCGGGTAATCGACCCTTCGGCGGTCGAGCGCGTCCTGGAGGTCCTGCGCGGCGAGCAGACCAAGATGTCCACCAACTGGAACCGGCGGTACCGGGCCAACATGGAGAAGATCAAGAGCGGCGACATCTACGAGGTGGCCGAGGTGGTCCGAAACCTCACCCTGCGTGACCACGAGAAGGGCTTGTCCACCGGGGAGCGAAAGATGCTCGAGAGCTCCCGTCAGATCCTGGTCAGCGAGATCGTCCTGGCGATGAACTCGAACGAAGAGCAAGTCCGGTCAATGGTCGACCGCGTGCTCGCCGAAGCGGCGTCGAGCTAGCGGAGGTGACGTCTTGACCGACCGGCTGCTACGTTATGCTTTTCTCACCCTGGGAGCCGTCACGGGCTCCTTTGCCGCCCTTGGCTACCTCACCTCCGAGCGCCTGGCCTGGTTGCCCGCAGGGGTGAGGGTCCTGATCGCGGTCGTCCTGGGCGCCCTGGGCGGGCTTTTTTTCGTTTGGCTCCTCTTTCAGGCCATCGGCTATGCCGTCCTGAGCGGTTTTTCGATGCTCGAACGAGCCTCGGCCGTGGAATTGATGGTCGGGGCGGTCGGGCTGATCACAGCCCTCCTGATCGGGATCCTCTTGACCTTTCCGCTCCCTCGCCAGTTGCCCATCATCGGCCCTTACCTACCCAGCCTGGTGACGGCCATATTTGGCTACGTGGGCTTGGTGGTGGCCACCCGGAAGAGCCGGGAGTTCTCAGACCTGCTGCCGGGCGCGCCCCAGGCAGGGCGGCCCGGGCGCCGGGCCGGGGTCGACCTGGCGAGGCCGAAGGTCCTGGATACCAGCGTGATCCTGGACGGGCGGCTCTTCGACGTACTCCAGACGGGGGTCGTCGAGGGGCGGCTGGTGGTGCCTAACGGTGTCCTGGCCGAACTCCAGCATGTCGCTGATTCTGCTGACCCGCTGCGGCGGGCCCGCGGCCGGCGGGGGCTGGAACTGCTCGAACAGGTCCGCCAGGAGCTGAACCGCGACGTCCAGGTGGATGAGCGCCACTGGCCGGGGGTTGACGAGGTGGACGAACAGATCGTCCGTTTGGCCAGGGCAATTGGCGGGACCGTGGTGACCAACGACTACAATCTGAACAAAGTCTGCGCCGTACAAGGGATTCCCATTCTGAACTTCAACGACCTGGCCAACGCCCTGAAACCGGTGGCGCTTCCGGGCGAGGAGTTGGCGAACCTCCAGGTCCTGCGCGAGGGGAAGGAACCCGGGCAGGGCGTGGCCTACCTGCCGGACGGGACCATGGTGGTCATTGAGGGTGGACGGAAGCACATTGGCGAGGCGGTTGACGTCGTGGTGACCAGCGTGATCCAGACGGCGGCGGGGCGGATGATCTTCGGTCGGCCTCGCAGCGGTGCGTAGACCGGGGGAGACGGGCGTGCGCGCGGGGGCAGTCGTACCGGCGGCCGGGCGGGGAACGCGAATGGGCAACGTGAACAAGGCGTTCCTGTTGCTGGCCGGAAAGCCGGTCATTTTCTGGACGCTGGAGCGGCTATCGGCGGTCGAGGAGCTGGCCGAGATCGTGGTCGTGGTGGCGCCGGGGGAGGTCGAGACAGCCAGGGCGAGGCTGGCGGCAGGGGGCTTTGCCAAGGTCAAAGCGGTGGTCCCCGGGGGGGCCGAACGGCAGGAGTCAGTGGCGGCCGGGCTGGCGGCGCTTTCGCCCGAGGTGGACACGGTGGTGGTCCATGACGCTGCCCGCCCGCTGGTCGAGGCGGAGACGGTCCGGGCGGCGCTGGCGCTGCTGGCGCAAAAGGGCCGGGGAGCCGGCGTGGGAGTGGGGGTTCCCGTCAAGGACACAATAAAAGTGGTCGGGGAAGACGGGCGGATCGTGGAAACCCCGCCCCGCCATTTGCTCTGGGCGGTCCACACGCCGCAGGTCTTCCCGGTGGAATTGCTTCGGCAGGCCCATGCAGAGGCCCGCAGAAGCGGGATCACCGCGGCGACGGATGACTGTTCCCTGGTCGAACGGCTAGGTGCGCCGGTCTGGATGGTCCGGGACTCCTTTGCCAATCTCAAGCTCACCACCCCCGAAGACTTGGCGTTTGCCGAGGCGACTCTGGCGGGCAGACGGACCGGAGAAGAGGGGCAGAGGGCGATGAAGGTTGGGTTTGGGTACGATGTCCACCGCCTGGTGGAGGGGCGGCCGCTCGTTCTGGGTGGCGTTGCCATCCCCTACGAGCGGGGACTCCTGGGCCACTCCGACGCGGACGTTCTGGCCCACGCCGTCATGGATGCCCTGCTCGGAGCGGCGGGGTTGGGGGACATCGGGCAGCTCTTTCCGGATACCGATCCCGCTTACGCTGGCGCCGACAGCCTGGAGCTGGTTCGGGAGGTTGTACAGAAAATCAAGGAGCGGGGGCTCCGGTTGGCCAACGTAGATGCGGTCGTGGCGGCGGAGCGGCCTCGGCTCGCCCCGTACCTGCCGGTCATGCGGGAGCGGCTCGCAGCAGTCTTGGGGTGTCCTCCGGAGGCCGTGAGCATCAAAGCCACCACGACCGAGGGTCTGGGCTTCATCGGCCGGGGAGAGGGCATTTCCGCCCAGGCGGTGTGCCTGCTGGCAGCATTGGAGGGAGAGTAAGTAAATGCTGGTTAGAGACATGATGCAGACTTATCCGGCGGTCGTCAGCCGGCGGGCGACGATCGCAGAGGCGCGCCGGCTGATGCTGGACAACCGGCAGAGCCGTCTGGTGGTGATGGAGGAGGGGCGCATTATCGGTATCGTTACCGACAGCGACCTCTTCAAGGCCCCCCACCCCGAGGCGTTGGTGGAGACGGTGATGTCGCCCAACGTGGTCCAGGTGCAGGAGTCCGCTGTGATCCGGGAAGCCGGCCGGTTGCTCTTGGAGAACGACATCGACGGACTGCCCGTCATCAACCAGGAGGGGCAACTGGTGGGGCTTTTGACCTCCCGGGACATCCTTCGGGGCTACCAGCGGGACGACGACCGGGTTCGGCTGACCATCGAGAGCTCAGCCATCTACTTGGCGATGACCCGCTCCCGGGAATACGAGCACTACTGGCTTGAGAAGATCCAGGGTTACGGCTACCGGGCGGCCATCACTCAGGTGGGGGCCTCCCCGGAGAAGCTCGCCGTGAAACTCCGGGAGTCTACCATCACGGCCGCCATCGCCCGCGGGGTGATTTCTGAGGAGGCCCGGGAAAAGATCGGGGTTTCCAATGCTGTCCGGGATGCCTACATGCAGTTGGCCCTGATCAACCCTGGGCTGGGCGGAGGCTTCAAGGTCTCTGCCGTGCGGGGCGAGGGGCGGGTGTCGGTGGCCATCTTCGGCCGCTTCGGGCACGCCCTGGCCGATGGCCCAGAGCAGTTGGCGGTCGGCTACAGCACGATCTGAGGAGTCGGCGATGGGTTCCCTCCAGTTTCACCAGGTGCGCACCCGCTTCGCTCCCAGCCCGACGGGCCACCTCCACCTCGGCAACGTCCACACTGCCCTCTTCGCCTGGCTCTTTGCCCGGAATGCTGGGGGTACCTTCCTCGTCCGCTTCGAAGACACCGATCTGGAGCGGCTGATTCCCGGAGCGGAGGAGGCGATCCTGGAGGATTTGCGCTGGCTCGGTTTGGACTGGGATGAGGGGCCAGACCTCGGCGGCGCCTACGGCCCCTACCGGCAGTCGGAGCGCGGCGACCACTACGCCCGGGCGGCTGCCCGTCTGCTGGAGGCCGGTCACGCCTACCACTGCTTCTGCACCCCCGAGGAGCTGGCCGAACGTCGAGCGGCCGCCTTGGCGCGAGGGGAGCCGCCCAGGTACGACGGGCGGTGCCGCAGGTTATCCCGGGCAGAGGCCGCCCGCCGGCGCCAGGAACTGGCCGCCGCGGGACGCCAGCCGGCGCTCCGGTTCCGCCTGCCGGACGAGGAGCGGGAAATCGTCATCCAGGATTTGATCCACGGGCCGACCACCTTCCACACCCGGGACCTGGACGACTTCCTGCTGGTGCGGCCCAACGGCGTCCCGCTCTACAACTTCGCCGTGGTCGTGGATGACTGGACCATGGCCATCACTCACGTGATCAGGGCAGAGGAGCACCTCTCCAACACCCCCCGCCAGGTCTTGCTCTTTGAGGCGTTGGGGGCGCCCGTCCCCGCCTTCGCCCACCTTCCCATGCTTCTGGGACCCGGCCACCGAAAGCTCTCCAAGCGGGAACAGGCGACCACCCTCCGCCAATACCGCGACGAGGGGTACCTGCCCGAAGCGCTCCTCAACTACCTCGCCCTCCTCGGGTGGTCCGCCCCCTCCGGCCGCGAGTTCCTGAGCAAGCAGGAGCTGGTGGAGGCCTTCACGCTGGACCGGGTCGGCAAGTCGGCCGCCGTTTTCGACCGGGAGCGGCTTGCCTGGTTGAACCGAGAGTACCTGCGCCAGTTGGGTGCAGACGACCTCTGGTTGCGCCTGTGCCCCTTCCTGGAAGCGTGCGGCGCTCCCCTAATCGGCGCTGAGGAGGAGCGGGAGCGGCTGCGCCGTGCGATGCAGGTTTTCCGGGGAGAGGTTTCCACCCTGGCTGCCCTGGCACGGGAACTCCAGCCATACCTCCGAGCCCGGCGCCTCGTGCCGGAGGGCGAGGCGGCGCAGCTATTGCTTGGCGCGGACGTCCCGACGGTGCTGGCGCGAGCCGAGGCGATTCTCCGGTTGGTGCCCGAGGAGGAGTGGCAGCCGGAGCGACTCTCCGTGGTCCTCCATCGCCTTCCCTCCGAACTTGGCTGGGGGGTGGGCAAGGTCTTCCGGCCCTTGAGGGCGGCGTTGACCGGACGTTCCTCCGGTCCGGAACTCCCGGTTGTGCTGTGGCTGCTGGGCAAGGAGTTGACCCTCGCCCGGCTTGGCGCTTATAATCAGGTTGTGAGCGAAGATCGGGCAGAGTAGCCGTCAACCGGACCAGCCAGAGAGGGGCGCCACAGGCTGAAAGCGCCCTAGGTTCCGCAGGCGGTGAAGTGCGCTCGTGAGCCGGGTGCTGAAGCGGGGCGAGGCTCGCGCCGCCGTGAGTAGGCGGCCCCGGGAGCGCCCGTTACAGCGCTGCGAGATGGGTCATCCGGCCCAACCAGAGTGGAACCGCGGCTCGGCCGCCTCTGGAGCCTTGCGCTCGGGGCGGCCGGCTCGTTTCTCGGGGGTGAAGCAGTGTTCGACGGCCTCAAGCGGGACATCAGAGCGGTCTTCGAGCGGGATCCGGCCGCCCGCAGCATCTGGGAGGTCATCTTCCTGTATCCCGGGTTCCATGCCTTGCTCATCCACCGCCTTGCCCACTGGCTTTGGGTGCGGCGGTTCTACTTCCTCGGCCGGCTCGTCTCCCACCTCGGGCGACAACTGACCGGGATTGAGATTCACCCCGGGGCGAAGATCGGCCGGGGGGTCTTCATCGACCACGGGATGGGCGTGGTGATCGGGGAGACGGCGGAGGTCGGCGACAACGTGACTATCTACCAAGGGGCGGTCCTGGGGGGAACCGGCAAGGAGAAAGGCAAGCGCCACCCGACCATCGGCAACAACGTGGTCATCTCTGCCGGGGCGAAGGTTCTCGGTGGGTTCAAGGTGGGGGACAACGTGAAGATCGGCGCCGGATCGGTGGTCCTCCGGGAGGTTCCCCCCAACACCACCGTGGTTGGTGTCCCGGGCCGGGTGGTCGTCCAAAACGGGGTACGGGTCGGAACGGAACTGGATCACGGCAACGTCCCCGACCCTGAAGCCGAGATGCTGAAGTGCCTCTTGCGGACGGTGGAGCACTTGGAGAACCAGGTCGAGGCGCTTGAGGAGGAGGTGCGGCGACTCCGCCGCGACCAAGGACATGCAGCGCCGGGGGAGAAACAGGGGGAAACGGCATGAGCATCCAACTGTACGACACCTTGACCCGGGCGAAGCGGGAATTCGTGTCTCGCCGGCCCGGTGAGGTATCGATCTACGTCTGTGGGGTGACGCCCTACGCCTACACCCACCTGGGCCATGCCCGCGTTTCGGTCCTCTGGGACGTCTTCCGCCGCTATTTCACCCACTGTGGGTACCGGGTCAGGTTTGTCCAGAACTTCACCGATGTGGACGACAAGATCATCAACCGGGCGATCCAGGAAGGTCAGCCGGCTTGGAAGGTGGCCCAGCGCTTCATCGACGACTACCACGAAGGGATGGCCAGGCTGGGAGTCGCCCCGGCCGACTTTCACCCCCGGGTCTCGACCGAGATAGACACCATTATCGGCTTCATCCAGGGCTTGGTGGAGAAGGGTCACGCCTATCCCGCAGGCGGTGACGTTTTCTACGCCGTGGAGAGCTTCCCCGGCTACGGCAAGCTCTCCGGGCGAAGCATCGCGGAGATGGAAGCGGGGGCCCGGATCGAGGTGAATGCCCTGAAGCGCCACCCCATGGACTTCGCCCTGTGGAAGGCCGCCAAGCCCGGCGAACCGGCCTGGGACAGCCCCTGGGGGCCCGGTCGCCCCGGGTGGCACATCGAATGCTCCGCCATGTCTTATAAGTACCTCGGGGCGGCCTTCGACATCCACGGCGGAGGGCTGGACTTGGTTTTCCCCCACCACGAAAACGAGGTTGCGCAGTCTGAGGCCTTTACCGGCCAACCGGTCGCCCGGTTCTGGGTTCACAACGGGATGCTCAACGTGGCCGAGGAGAAGATGTCGAAGTCGCTCGGGAACACCCTGGCCGTCCGCGACATCCTGACGGTCTGGGAGCCCAGGACCATTCGCTATTTCCTGATTTCTGCCCACTACCGCAGCCCCCTGACTTACAGCCAGGACGAGCTTAAGGCGGCCGACCAGGCCCGCCGCCGGTTGGTCCAGGTGGTCCGGGTGATGGAGGACCTGCTTGGCCGGCCAGCCCAGGGTAGCGAGGACGAGGCCAGCCGCTCCGCCGCCGAGCGCCTGCGCCAGGCGGCGGCCTCTGCCCGCCGGGAGTTCACCGCAGCCATGGACGACGACCTGAACACTGCCCTGGCCCTGGCCGCCTTGCACAGCCTTGCGTCCCAGGTAAACCGCGAGGTGAACGACCGTGGTTTCCAGCTGACGGGTGACCTCTCAGCCGCCCTGAGGGAGGTCCACGAGGCCTTCGCCGAGTTCGACGACGTCCTGCGGGTGTTCCCCGGGGAGAGCGAAGAGGCCCGACTCCGGCTCGGCGGTGATCAGGCGAGTGGGAGGGAGAGGGCGCAGGCGGAGAAGGCGATCGACAAAGCGCACATAGAGGAATTGATTGCCCGGCGCCAGGAGGCCCGGGCGGCGAAGGACTGGGCTGTGGCGGACCGCATCCGGGACGAGCTCAAGGGCCTTGGCGTCGTCCTGGAGGATACCCCCCATGGCGTCCGCTGGAAGTGGGAAGAGCCGCAATGAATGGTCCTCCCTCGCCGCTGGCCCTGGCCTATGTGGGTGACGCTGTCTTTGAGCTTTGGGTGCGGGAGCGGCTCGTGCGCCAAGGGCCAGGGAGGATGGCCGATCTCCACCGGGAGGCGGTGGCGCTGGTCCGGGCTTCCGCCCAGGCAGCCTTCTTGCGCCGACTGGCAGACTGCCTAACCCAGGAGGAGGAAGAGGTGGTACGCCGGGCCCGGAACGCCAAGTCCGGCCCCGCCCCCCGCGGCGTCCCAGTGCAGGATTATCGCCACGCCACCGCCTTCGAGGCGCTGCTAGGATACCTTTACCTAAACGGCCGCCAGGGACGCCTGGAAGATCTGCTCAACCAGGCCTGGCAGCAACAGCCAAACGAGTGAGGACCGACGACGGTCGAGCGGAGGTTGCCCATGAAAGTCTCCCTTATCGCCCATACCCCTGATCCCGAGCGGGTGGTGGCCGCTGCCGCCCGGCTCTGCTATTCCCCGGTTGGGGCGGCCGAACTCTTGGAGGGCCTGGCCGACGCGGAGGTCGGCGAGTTCCTGGACAAGCTGGCGGAAGCAGGGCACGAGTCTCCCACCGAACACGCCACCTTCACCTTCGCCGTCGAGGGGGTCAGCCGGGCGCTCAGCCACCAATTGGTTCGGCACCGCATCGCCTCGTATTCTCAGCAGTCCCAGCGGTACGTCCGGGAGGACCGGTTCGACTATGTCATGCCCCCTTCCATCGCCCAGTCACCGGAGGGGCGGGAGTTGTTCGAACGGACCATGGCTGACCTGCGGGAGGCGTATGGCCGGCTGGCTGAGCTTGTGCCCCGCGAGGACGCCCGGTACGTCCTGCCCAACGCCTGTGAGACCAAGATCGTCATCACCATGAACGCCCGAAGCCTGAGAAACTTCTTCGAACTCCGCTGCTGCACCCGCGCCCAGTGGGAGATTCGGCAGTTGGCCGAGGCGATGCTGGCCGAGGTCCGGAAGGTGGCGCCTCACTTGTTCCGCCTGGCCGGGCCGGCCTGTGTCACCCGGGGGGTCTGCCGAGAGGGGCGCATGACCTGCGGGAGGCTCGCTAAGGCTAAGGCCGAGGCCGCCGGGGGGGTGTGACTTTTGCTAAAAGCGGGAAAGATATCGCCCGGGGCTGGCAAATGGCCAGGGGGACGAGCGAGGGCCGGCAGGCCGGAGGTACCGGGAAAGCCAGGCAAGGTAAGGCCAGGCTCGTCGGACAAAGCGGGGGGGCGCAGCGCAGGACCGCCTGGCGAGCCAGCAGGGCTCTTGGTGGGGCGAAATCCGGTACTGGAGGCGATGCGGGCGGGTCATCCCATCACCCGCCTGCTGGTCGCGAAGGGCGGGCGGAGCGGGACGCTCCTCGCGATCATGGCCGGCGCCCGGGAGAAGGGAATCCCAGTTCAGTTGGTGGAGCGGGAGCGTCTGGAGCGGCTGGCTGGGCCCGGGCACCAAGGTGTGGTGGCCTACGCCGCCGCCAAGGAGTACGTCGAGTTGGACGACCTCCTGCGCCGGGCCGGAGAGAGTGGGGAAGAGCCGCTGGTCATCGTCGTGGACTCCCTGGAGGATCCCCATAACCTGGGCTCCATTCTGCGGACGGCCGACGCGGTAGGGGCCCACGGCGTGGTCATCCCCAAGCACCGCAACGTCGGCCTGACCGCCACGGTGGCCAAGACCTCGGCTGGGGCGGTGGAGTACGTTCCGGTGGCCCGGGTGACCAACCTGGTCAATGCGCTGGCCCGGCTGAAAGAGGCCGGATTGTGGGTGGTCGGGGCAGACCAGGACGCTGAGCAGGAGTTCACCGAGGCCCACCTGAGCGGGCCGCTGGCGGTGGTCGTCGGTGGGGAGGGAAAGGGCCTGAGCCGGCTGGTTCGGGAAAGGTGCGACTTTCTGGTCCGCCTGCCGATGCGGGGGAAGGTCAACTCGCTGAACGCTGGGGTGGCAGCGGCGGTACTGTTATACGAAGTCATGCGGCAAAGGGCTGGCTTGCAGTGAGGGCGAGCGGCCCCCGCCCGGGGGGTTGGGCAGGTGCCGAGGCCGAGGCGCACCAGCATCATCCTCTTCCCCGCCCTGGCCATACTGGCCGGCCTCGTCGGCGGGGTGGCCGGGGCGGCCGCTTTTTTGGTGTCGGGCGGGGGGAGGATCATGCCAGGGGTCAGCGTCGCTGGGCTGCCGGTGAGCGGCCTGAGCCGGGCACAGGCCCGATCGTTGCTTCGGCAGTACGACCGGGAGGTGGTCCAGCGTCCGGTCAGCCTCACTATTCCCGGCCGGACCCTGACCCTCCATCCCCGCAATTTTGGCCTCGGCTTGGACGTCGAGGCGACGGTGAACCGGGCCTACCGGGTGGGCCGCCGCGGCCAGTTGGGGGAGCGCTTGCGCCTTCTATGCCGCCTAGTCACTTCCGGGGTGGAGATCGAGCCAGTCCTGCGGGGCGCGCGGGCGCCTCTGGAGAAGTTTCTGGCGGCCATCTCTGCCGAGGTGGGACAGCTTCCCAAGAACGCCCGCTTTGATCCGGCGAACGGGATCCTGACGCCGGAGGTCCCAGGCCGCGAGGTTGCCCTAACGGAGTCTTGCCGCCTGCTCCAGACTGCCCTGTACTCGCCACGGGAGCGGCGGGTGGCCCTGGTGGTGCGCCCCATCAAGCCTCGCGTCACCCTGGCGGCCCTGCGCAAGGCAGGCGTGCGGCAGCTCTTGGCCAAGTACACCACCCGGTTCGAGCCGAACGACCAGAACCGGGTCCACAACATCCGCCTTGCCGCTGAGGCGCTGGACGGGACGCTGCTTCGGCCAGGCGAGGTGCTTTCTTTCAACCTGGTGGTGGGACCGCGAACGGCGGCCCGGGGGTACCGCCCGGCCCCCGAAATCCTCCGGGAACGGTTCGTGGTCGGAATCGGCGGGGGAGTCTGCCAGGTTTCTTCCACCCTGTATAACGCCGCTCTCCTGGCCGGGCTGGAAGTGCCGGAGCGAACCGCCCACTCCCAACCGTTGGGGTACGTGCCGCCCGGACGCGATGCCACCGTTTACTACGGCCTGGTCGACCTGAAAGTGCGGAACACCCGGAACCGTCCAGTGGTCGTTGCCACGGCGGTAGGGTGGGATACCCTGACGGTCGCCTTTTGCGGACAGAGAGAGGACTCTCCCGAGGTGCGACTGGCGTCAAGTCCGCTTGTCCCGGTGGAACCTGGACCTGAGGTGGTAGAGGTGGATCCTGCCCTGCGGGAGGGGGAGCGACGGGTGGTGGAGGAGGCCCGCCCCGGCTATCGGGTCAGGCTCTACCGGCTTTACCTCCGAAGCGGCCGGCCGGTGGCCTCCGAGGTGGTCTCCGAAGACTACTATCCCCCACGCCGCCGACGGGTGAAGGTTGGCCCACCTCTCACCTCACCTCCGGAAAAGGCCGTCTCACCCGGCTCGGACCGCCCATCCAGCCATGTTCCGCTGAGTCCGCCCAGCGTTGACTTGTCCACACCTCGTGATGTATAATGAGGCTGACTTTAGCCGGATGGTCCGAAGGCCGGCGGGTTGCCGCTCTTGGGTTGTCCGGCGGACCGGGCGAGGTCCCCGCTGATCATGCAGCATCCCGTTCACATTTCCAGCCGGCAAGCGCAGATTTACACCGCTACGGATCCTGGGAGGTCACCGCGGTAGCCCGTCGCGCGTCCTTCGGGTGGCCGCACTATCGGGGGGAGGCGACACGGTGGGAGCGTCTCAGGCCATCAAGCGTTTATACCGGGATTACGAGGACATGAGCGACGAAGAGGTCGTCGAACACGCCCGTAGAAACGACGACATCGCCCTGGAATTCCTGATCAACAAGTACAAGAATTTCGTGCGGGCCAAGGCTAGGTCCTATTTTCTTATCGGGGCGGACCGCGAGGACATCATCCAGGAAGGGATGATCGGCCTGTACAAGGCGATTCGTGACTTCCGGTCGGACAAGCTGGCCTCGTTCCGCGCCTTCGCCGAGCTCTGCATAACCAGGCAGATCATTACGGCCATCAAGACGGCGACCCGGCAGAAGCATATGCCGCTAAACTCGTACGTCTCGCTCAACAAGCCGATCTACGATGAGGAGTCAGACCGGACGTTGCTCGACATTCTCTCGGGTGTACGGGTGACGGACCCGGAGGAACTCATCATCAACCGCGAGAATTACGTGGACATCGAGTCGAAGATGGGCGAGTTCCTCTCTGACCTCGAGTGGCAGGTGCTCATGTTTTACCTGGAAGGGAAGTCCTATCAGGAGATCGCTGAGGACCTCAACCGCCACGTGAAGTCCATCGACAACGCCCTGCAGCGGGTGAAGCGTAAGCTCGAACGCTACCTTGAGAAGCGTAACGGCCAGGAGGCCCGTGCCTAGGGCCGTCCGCCCGGGCTTGCTCCGTTTGACGCCGCCTTTGGTGGGGTGGTATACTAACTTTACCCAGGAAGCACATCCGCTGGCGTAGCTCAATCGGTAGAGCAGCTGATTTGTAATCAGCAGGTTGCGGGTTCGAGTCCCATCGCCAGCTCCAGGTTTAAGCGGCAGGCCGGCAAGACGGGCCTGCCGCGCTGTTTGAACCGCGCCCGCTGTTGACATCCGGAGTGGCGGTTGCTATAATAAGCGTTGCTCTCAGCGAGAGTGCGGGTGTAACTCAACGGTAGAGTGCAAGCCTTCCAAGCTTGTTACGAGGGTTCGACTCCCTTCACCCGCTCCAAGAACGTCGCGGGGTGGAGCAGCTGGCAGCTCGTCGGGCTCATAACCCGGAGGTCGCAGGTTCGAATCCTGCCCCCGCAACCATAATTCCAGGCCGTGTCTAGGGCACGGCCTTTTTTAGTAATCCGCGATTTGAGCTGGGAGGAAAGAGCGTGGTCACGCAGCAACGCCGAGTCATCTTGTGGTTTGGGGTCGCACTTGCTGCTCTCGTGGCGGCTGGTCTGTGGTACCAGACGACTGCCACCAGATCGCCCGCCCGGGTCGGAACAGTGGCCGGCGCCAGCCTTCCGTCGGTCGGCAACCCGGCTCCCGACTTCCAGTTGACCGACCTTTCCGGGAAAAAGGTGAGACTCTCGAAGTTGCGCGGCAAGCCCGTGTTCATCAATTTCTGGGCCACCTGGTGCACCTACTGCCAGGCGGAGTTCCCGGCGATCGAACAGGCGTACAAGGAATACGGGGCCGGCCGGAAAGTCGTCTTCCTGGCGGTGAACAGCGGTGAGCCGGCGGCGACTGTCAAGGCCTATTTGGACAGGATCGGCGCCAGGGTGCCGGTGCTCCTTGACGGGGAAGGAGCAGTGACCCAGCGATACTTGGTGCAGGGGTTGCCTACCAGTTATTTCATCGGCCCCGACGGGATCATCCGGGACAAAGTGGTGGGCGCGCTGGACGGTCCGGGCCTCCGCACCCGCCTTGAGGGGCTCCTTCGATGACGGAGGGGCTTTCCTTCTTGGGGGCTTTTGCCGCCGGGCTGCTCTCGTTCTTTGCTCCCTGTTGCCTGCCAATGGTCCCGGTCTACCTGACGTACCTGGCTGGGCAGCGCCGGTCGGGGACGGTGGGGGCGGAGACGGGGTTCCTGGTCCGCCAGGCCATCCTGTTCACCCTTGGCTTCACCGCGGTCTTTGTTGCGTTGGGGGCCACCGCGACGGCGCTGGGTCAGCTCCTCCTGGTCCACCGGGTGATCCTGCGGGAGGCCGCCGGCCTTCTGCTCGTGCTCTTCGGGCTCCACCTGGCGGAGCTCCTGCGGCTGGGTTTCCTGGAGCGGGGGCACATGCTTATGAACTCTCCCCCCGCCGTCGGGCGGGGGGACGCTTGGTGGCGGCCGCTCCTCCTCGGGGTGAGCTTCAGTGCCGGGTGGCAGCCCTGCGTTGGGCCGGCGCTCGGAGGCATCCTGGCGCTGGCCAGCGCTCAGGGGAGCGTCCGTACGGGGGTTGCGCTCCTATCTGTGTACTCGCTCGGCTTGGCGCTGCCCTTCCTCGCCGCTGCCATTTTCCTTGGGCGCTTCCGGGAGAGACTGCCGGCCCTCCTCGCCTGGTCCGGGCAGGTGCGCCGGATCTCCGGTTACCTGCTGATCACCATGGGGGTATTGGTCTTCTTCAACCTGCTGGTCCGGGTGTCCGGCTGGATCCCCTGGCGGTGGGCGCTCTAGACGCACCCGGCCGGTTGTTGCAGTTGACAGCCCGGAGCATTCTGGTATAATGAAGTGCGTCACCGGCCCACGTAGCTCAGTCGGCAGAGCACATCCATGGTAAGGATGGGGTCGCCAGTTCGATTCTGGCCGTGGGCTCCAAGAAATCCAAGCTAGGGAGGCTGCAAGGCCTCCCTGTTTTCATGACCGCGGCGTGTCCTGCTAACCGCTTGCTAACACGTCTGCAAAACGCCTGCTTGCGGGCTTGCTATTTCGAGGGGTTTTCTGGCGGCTTGAACAGTGCCTCATCCAGCCGGGCGGCAGCCTCCTGCTGCATCGTGGGGAGGAGGTGGGAATACACATTCATGGTCGTCGTGATGCTGAGATGACCAAGCCGTTCCTGCACTACCTTGGGATGGACGCCTTGCTTCAGGAGTAGCGTGGCGTGGGTGTGACGCAGGTCCTGGAAGCGAATGGACGGAGGTAGGCCAGCCTGTTTGAGGAGGCTTTTGAATTGCCGGACGAGATTCCGCGGGCTAATTGGTCCGCCTCCGGCGGCCGGGAAGACCAGCCCATGCTCCTTCCAAGCCGGACCCCATAGCTGTCTTTCCTCGTCTTGGGCGTCCCGGTGCTCCCGGAGCGCCTTGACAAGCGAGGGGGATAGGGCAACCTGGCGGACGCTGCCCCGGGTCTTGGTTGCCCCCATGCCGGCGCCCTTCAGCGATCGCTGCACGGAAACCGTGCCGGCCTCCAGGTCCACGTCCTCCCAGCGGAGGCCCAAGAGTTCCCCGCGCCGGAGACCGGTGGTCACGGCGGCCAGATAGAGAGCATACCGGCCGGTGCGCTTGGCGGCTTCCAGTAGCCGCAGGACCTCATCGGCGGTCAACGGGCGAATCTCTGGTCGCTCGACGGCCGGCGGATCCACCGCGTCGGCCACATTGCGCGGGACGAGCCCCCACTTCACCGCATGCCCCAGCGCCCGATGCAGCATCGTGTGGTGCTTGCGGACGCTGGCGGGCGACAGCGGCGCGCCCGTGGGCTTGCCCTCCTCATCCAGGCGCTTCTCCGTGAGCGCCCGGGAATAATATTGCTGGAGGTCCAACGGCGTCAGCTTCGCCAGGGGGATATGCCCCAGCCAGGGTTTGACCCGGTTCTCAATGGCGGCCTTGTAGACGGCCAGGGTATTGGGCCGGAGCGCCTGCTGGGCATAGTCCTCAAGCCATCGGTCGAGGAAGTCGCCTAGCGTGATCTTCGCCGGTTCGACATACCCCCCGCCGTTGAGCTCATGCAGAATCTCAGCGAGCTTCGCCTCGGCCTCGCGCTTCGTCCCCCGGACGGTAATCCACTTCTGGCGGCGCTTGCCATCGGCGCCCCGCGGCAGGTCGATGACGATGGTGTAGGAGCCTTTGGCGCGGGAGATGATGGTGCCCTTCATGGCTGATGCGTCATTCCGGCGGGGCGAAGAGCAGATTGGCTGGCTCGCCCATGACCAACCGCATGTGGTCGTCCACGCCGTTGATCGTCAAGTCAATGACCGGGTAGTTGTCGGGTACGGTCATCACGGGCGCGAAGCATAGCGTGAACGTGGTCGGCATGCCATCCTCGCGCAATGGGATCAGCAAGTCCTGGGAGCCTTCGTTGGTTCTATTGCCGGTAGCCAGAGCTACGAAGGCAGAGGCCAGGACCTTATTTGGGCCTCCCCAGACCCAATGAGAACGGAGATGCACCAGTCCTCTCGCCGGATCATAGCCGAGGTAGAATACCTCGAATCCGCCCGTCTGACCAGCGGACGCAGCTTTGTTCCCTATGGCCCCACCCCAGACGACCTTGCCGCCTATTGGAACGAGATGCGGTACCCGGACCTGAACCGGCTGGTTTATTCCACCGATCACGTAGAGGCCTTCCTCCTCGGCCATCGCCGGAGCCGCAACGATAAGACACGCCGCCAGTATCGCAATGACCATCATCATCAAGACTCGCATTAGCGACCCCCCTAATGACTGTTAAACTCGCCCGGCTACGACCTGCCCCCCCCTCTAGCCGAGCTGTATCCTGATCTGCACTACCTTGCCGATGATCTGCACGTCGCGCTTGTCCACAACAAAGGGCCGCATGGCCGGGTTTTCCGGTTTCAACAGCCATTTCCCGTTCTCGCGGTAGACTCGTTTGATTGTGGCCTCCTCATCGTTGACCATAACCACAGCTATGTCCCCGTCATCCACGTCCGCCTGCCGCCTGACCAGAACAAGGTCCCCCTCCTGTATCCGGGCGCCGATCATGCTGTCGCCCTTGACCCGCAGAAAGAAATGCTCTCCACCAGCCACCTCGTCCGCCGTGACCGGGCAATACCCCTCGATATTCTGGACGGCCAGAATCGGTTCTCCAGCCCGGATCGTTCCGATGATCGGGATGGGGATCATCTCGCCGACGGGGATGGCGCCGGGGGGAAGAGGCGGCAGGCGGTCATCGGCATCAAGGAACTCGGAAGCCGGAACGCCCAGCACCTCGGCCAGCTTTTTCAGGGTGCTGAGCTTGGTTCCCGTTTCACCCACTTCGATACGATATATCTGCTGTCGAGTCAGCCCCACTTTATGAGCTAACTCTTCCTGGGACCATCCTTGCCGTTTCCGCAACTCCCGTATCAGCCGACCCACGTTCCCGTCCATGGCATCCTCCCACAATTCTCCAACCCGACTATAGACCAGAATTGTTACATCTTCAATCCACGGGATATGTCGCAATGAATGACACAAAACATGTTGCAAGTCGGCGCGATACCGAGAAAAGCGGCGTATATTGAACGCCATTTGTTACAGTCGCCTATGACTATCTTTGCCAATTGACGCAGCGAATGTTACATTTGAGCCAGAACGGGGGTGCTCGCTGTGAATGACGGACGCATTGTCCCGGTGGACCTGAGAGAAAGGCGTCGGGCCGCCGGGCTGACGCAACAGGAGATGGCCGGCAAACTGGCGGTCACCCGCGTTCACTACTCCCGAATCGAGACCGGTGCGGCGAATGTATCTTTCCCCTCCGCTCTCGCCTGCGCCGAGCTGTTTGGCTCGCTGGTGGTAGAGTGCGACGGCGAGCGATACACCATTCGCCGCGGCGAGGAGCCGGCTGCTGACAGCCAGGCCGCCGTGGAGAAGTGCCCTGCCCCCGGCCTTGGCGAGGCCGCCCTGGCCGCGGTCGACGAGTGCGACGACGTGCCGGAGGCTATCGCAAGGCTGGGCAAGCGCATCCGGGAGATTGGCCCCGAGGTGGCCGGTCTGGCCCATGACGCCCTGATCGACTGCGTAGTCGAGGCGATGGAGGCCCGGGAGGCGCTGGACGATTTCGTAGCCTCAGCGACCGAGCGCCACCCGGGCGTAGTCGAGGAGGCGGAGGAGCGGCGGCGTGGGCGGGAGACAAGCGTTGAGGGGTGAGCGGAGTGGCAGCTGGAAAGCCGGGGCGGCCCCGGAAAAGGCCGACGTTTGACGAGTTGCCGGAGATCATGAAGGTCCAGGATGCGGCGCGCTACCTCGGCGTAGCTGCCAGCACGGTCTACGAGGCGGTGAGGCGCGGAGAGTTTCCCGCCCTGCGGTTGGGTCAGCGGGTGGTCATCAGCCGGTGGCAGCTCGCCGCGGTGCTCGGGGTGCCGCAGCGAGAGGGGGAGACAACCGGTGCTGTGGTGAGGCCCACAAACGAAGCGGCCCGGGCGGCGAGCTAAGCGAACCCGGGCGGCAAGGAAGAGACTAACGCCTCTCGCCATCAGTATACACGGCTCACGGCGAGGGGGCAAGAGGGAGGGAGAGCCGTGGGAAAAGTGAGCAAGATTGATCGCTGTGAGTGCTGCGGACAAGACCTACGCCCCGATGAGGGCAAGGTCTGCCGGGAGTGCGAAGAGAGCGTGGCGATGATGCTCCGGGAGGCTTTGGAGCAGGAGCAAGTGACGGAAAAGGAAACGGCCCAGGCGGCTTAGGAGGCGGGCCAGGGCCGAATCAGAGGGACATCTGCTGAGATCAGTATAGCAGATGGACCCTCCAAACACAAGGGAGGGACAAGCAGTGAATCGAGTGACAGCACTGCCCGGGCGGAGGCCCGGCAACCCGGGGCGGAGGCCGCCCCGCAACCCGGCCGGGGTGGTAC
>JBLNCL010000026.1:0-46696 GCA_050260635.1 Betaproteobacteria bacterium | reverse complement strand
GGTGGGCCCGGGGGTGGAGCGCCCGGGCCCGGTGGGCCTGCGCCGAACCGGCAGGGGTGGTGGCCCCCAACAGGTCGAGGGCCCCCACGACCGCGCCGGTCATTTGCTCTTCCCCGAGCTGCCCCGGGGTGAAGACGACGTCGACCTTTCGCACGCTAGAACTGGAGGATCCCGGTGAGGACCCCTTCCGCCCGGTCCGCCAGGTCTGAGGCGAGCGCTGCCTCCAGCCTCAGCCAGCGGCCGATTCCGGCGCCCACCCCCACCGAGAGGGTGGGCTTGCCCTCGGGGTTGGTGCGGTAGCCGCCCCGCACCGCCAGGACGCCAAAGAGCGACTCTTCCAGCCCGAACCGCCAGCGGGTCACGTCCTTCCCGTCAAACCGGCCGTTCTCCACGTCCGCCGCCAGGGTCAGGCCGAGCGGCGCCTTGAAGGCCACGCCGGCCTGGATCGTGGGCCGCCCGTCCTCCGGATGGTCGGCCGCGCTCCAGTCCACTCTGCGGTACACGTCCCGGGCCACCAGGCCGAGGCGGAGCCGCTCCGAGACTTGCGCCTGGGCGCCTACGTCGAGGGCGACCCCGTTCCCGGTGGCGCCCAGGGTCAGTTCAGGCTTCTGATTCTCGACGAGCTTGGCGTCGGCCGAGTAGTACTCGCCCTTGATGAACTTGAGGTTGGCCCCGACGTTTAGCCCCGCCAGGTTGAACGGCGCCTTGGCCAAGGGTAGGGCGGCGGAGAGGACCGTGTCCTGGTAGACCGTGGCCCTCGCCTGGATCGCGGTGTTCGAGTGGGGCGCCGGTTCGTCGAAGTCGTAGCCGAACGAGACGGAGGCCGATGGCATATAGCTCACGCCGAAGCGCTTGGTGACGATCCCCGCCAGGCCGCTGGCGCTGGCCCCCAGGTTGAAGTCCTTCGTCGGGATGTTGAGGTCGGTGTAGTTGACCTTGGTCTCCATCAGGTCGGCGAAGTCCTTGAGCGACTGGTACCCCGAGGTGGCGATCCCCACCACCGGCGTTACCGAGACCCACTTCACCTCGGCCAATCCGGCCGGATTCCAGTAGACCGCGCTGGCGTCGTCGGCCAGAGCCACGTACGCCCCGCCCATCCCCATCGCCCGCGCGCCCAGGTCAGCCGGGGTGACCACGGGGAGCGTGATGGCCGCCGAAGCCGCTCCGCCGACTGAGCTGACCAGGAACAGCACTAGAACCGCGATCATGCTCCTCCGTGGTCTCATCACTCTGTCTCCTCCTTTGCGATGTTTCCTTATGCCAGAGGATTCGACGGATGGGTAATCATTCCTCTGCTCCCAAGGGAAGATTGGGCACGGCGTTCAAGTCCAGCCCGGCCCGCTCGCCGCGCCGCAGGCGGTAGTAGCCGGCGCAGGCTACCATGGCGGCGTTGTCGGTACACAGGGAGGGCGGGGGAAAGCGGACCGAAAGCCCGGCCGCTTCGCCGCGGCGCCGGAGCTCCGCCCGAAGACTCCGGTTGGCCGCCACCCCGCCGGAGACGATGAGCGTCCGGACGCCGACCCGTTCTGCCGCCGCCACGGCCCGCCCCGCGAGGATGTCCACCACCGCCCACTGCAGGCTGGCGGCCAGGTCCCGGGCCACCTCCGGCGGGACGCCTCCCTCCCGCTGGCGGACGGCATTGAGATAACCCAAGGCGGCCGTCTTGAGGCCGCTGAAGCTGAAATCGAGTGTCTCCTCACCCGCCAGACCGCGGGGGAGCGGTACGGCTGCCGGATCCCCTCCCTCGGCCAGCCTCTCCAACGCCGGTCCCCCCGGGTAACCGAGCCCCAGCACCCGGGCGACCTTGTCCAGCGCCTCTCCCGCCGCGTCGTCCCGCGTTCGCCCCAGGAGAAGATAGCGCCCGTACTGTGGCAGGTGGAAGAGGGCGGTGTGGCCCCCGGAGACGGTGAGGCAAATCAGGGGCGGCTCCAGGTCAGGGTCGCTCAGAAAGTTGGCATAGATGTGGGCCTCCACATGGTTGACCCCAACCAGCGGTAGCCCCTTGGCCAGCGCCAGCGCCTTGGCGGTCGATACGCCCACCAAAAGGCTTCCCACCAGGCCTGGTCCGTAGGTGACCGCCACGCCGTCGAGCTCTCCCAGTCCCACCCCGGCCTCCGCCAAAGCGGAATCAACCACCCCGAGAATCGTCTCGAGGTGTTTCCGAGAGGCGACCTCCGGGACGACCCCGCCGAACTTGCGGTGGACAGCCACCTGCGAGGCGATGGCGTTGCTCAAGAGCGTCCGCCCGCCGGCCACCACGGCCGCGGCCGATTCGTCGCAACTGGTTTCGATGCCCAGGACCAGCCCGTTGGCCGGGAACTCACCGGTCGTGTCAGCTCGCCCGAGACTCATGCCCCCGTCCCTTCCTCCCCCGGCTCAGTGACTGCTTGGCCGGGCCGGGGGTCTGGCAGGTCCCGCCACATGATCAGGGCGTCCTCGTTGTTATCCTGGTAGTAACCCGGGCGCACCCCCGCGGGAAGGAAACCGAAGGACTCGTAGAGATGCTGGGCGGCCACGTTGGAGACGCGGACCTCCAGCGTCAAGCGGCGGAGGCCCCGGGCGACAGCCAGGTTGCACAGGGCGTCGAGCAGGCGGCGTCCGACTCCCCGCCGGCGGGCGTCGGGATGCACGGCCAGGTTGGTGATGTGGCCCTCGTCGAGGATGCGCCACATTCCGGCGTAGCCGATCACCTTGCCTTCCTCCCGGGCCACCAGGTAAACCGCCCGCTCGTTCTCCAGAAGCTCGGAGAGGAAGGCCAGCCGAGACCAGGGCGTCGGGAAGGAGGCCTGCTCGATGGCGAGCACCTCCTCGACGTCTCCCACCTCCATTGGTTCAATCAGCAACACGCCGACTCGCCTGCCTTTCCGTGCTTCTCTGCCCACCGCACCTCCGCCTCGGGTGGCCGCACGTAGAGCGGAACCAGTCTCTCCAGTGGATCGGGCTCCCCCCGCGACAGCCGCTCCTCGGCCAAGGCTCCGACCCAGGAAGCCCGCAGCGCCGCCACGGCCTCCCCGGGGAAGACCCCCCGTTCTCCCAGCCGTTCCCGCAGCAAGGCAGCGTGAAGCGGCACGGCATCGCCAACCACGGCCACCCGTCCCTCCTGCGCCGCCTCTTCCAGGCGGTCGAGAATGTCCGGGACCGGTAGGGCCAGATAGTCCGAGGCCCGCTGGACACCTCCTGCGGGCAAGGTTCGATAAACGGCAGCGTATGCCTCCCCCCGCCGGGCATCCAGCAAGGGGCAGACGAAGTCGGCCCACCCGGCGACCCCGTAGGCCATGGCCTCCAGGGTGCTGATCCCCACCGCCGGCCGGTTCAGGGCGCAGGCCAAACCCTTGGCCGTGGCCAGGGCGATCCGGAGTCCCGTGAAGGAACCCGGCCCCGTCGTCACCGCCACGGCGTCCAGGTCCGCCGGAGAGCGTCCGGCTCCTGCCAACACCTGCGCTACTGCCGGGAGCAGCCGCTCGGCGTGGGTGCGCTGGACGGACAGCGTATACTCCGCCACTGGCGCCCCGTCCCGGACCAGAGCCACACTTCCCAGCTTCGTCGAACTGTCCAGGGCCAGAATCAGCATTCCGGCTCACCCCCCGCCGCCTGCCTGAACGCCTCTGACAAGGCGTCGCCCCGCTCCCCCGCCCCGCGCACGGTGAGGAGTCGACCGGCCGGAGCGAAGAGCAGTTCCACGGCCAGGTGCGACTCCGGCGTCCAGCGGCCGAGCCGGTCAGCCCACTCCACCACCGTCACCCCGTCGCCATACAGGTATTCGGGCAGCCCCAGCTCGGCCAAGTCCTCCTCCTCCGGCCAGCGGTAAAGGTCGAAGTGGTAAACCGGCAACCTTCCTTGGTACTCGTGCAGCAGGGTGAAGGTGGGGCTGGTGACGGGCTCCACCACCCCCGCTCCTCGCGTCAGCCCCCGGGTGAAGGTCGTCTTCCCTGCCCCCAGGTCGCCCGAGAGCAGTACCACGTCGCCCGGCCCGACCAAGCCTCCCAGCATCTCCCCGAGACGCTCCGTCCCGGCGGCGTCACACGTGGTAGTCTCCCACACGGCGTTCACTCCCTGCCCGGCCCCGCCAAAAGCGACAAGGCGGCCGGCTCGACCACGAACTCCTGGGGCAGACGCCCAATGATCTCCCCGTCCGCCTGTACGGTGAACGGCTCGCCCTCCGCCATCCGGAGCGCAACCCGTCTGGCTCGATACATGGTGATCTTCGGATGGGAGAGGTGCTCCCCCCGGAAGACCAAGGGAAAGGCCCGCACGAACTCAAGGCGACCCATCGGCCCCAGGACGCAGACCTCGAACAACCCGTCGTCCAGCTCAGCCCGAGGGGTGATCATCATCCCCCCGCCGTAGTAGCGCCCGTTGCCCACCGCCACGAGCGTCGCGAGGAGCTCGCGCTCTTCTCCGTCCAGCTCCAGCACGATCCGGGCCGGGCGAAACCGCATGAGGGTGGAGAAGGTCGCCACGACGTACGCCGGAGTTCCCCGCAGCCACCGCAGGTCCTCGTTCATCAGACGGGCGATTTCGCCGTCCATTCCTGCCGAGGCGGCGTTGATGAAAAACCGTCCATCCACCCGCCCGAGGTCCAGGGAGCGCAAGACCGGGCGGGCCAGAAGACGCGCCGCAGCTACCGGGTCCAGGTCGAGGCCGGCAGTGCGGGCAAAGTCGTTGCCCGACCCCATAGGCAATACCCCCAGGGGCTGCCCTGTGCCAACTAGGCCGTTGACCGTCTCGGACAAGGTCCCGTCTCCCCCGGCTGCCACAACGGCATCGAATCCCTCGTCGCCCGCTCGCGCCGCCACCCTCGTGGCGTCCCCGGGCCCGGTGGTGAAGTAGGCTTCGTAGTCCACTCCCAGCCGGTCCAGCTCCGCCGCGACCCGCGGCCAGCGCTTCCCCGCCGCTCCCCGGCCGGCCGCCGGGTTTACCACGATCCGATAACGCATCTTCCTCCCCCTTGACAGAAGAAAAGCGCCCTCCCGGGCCCCTCCGGTCGGGCGCTACAACACGAGCCCCAGGCTGATCCCTAGAGCCTCGTTGACCTCCTCCATGTGTAAGCGGTCCAGCGTGGCTACCTTCCGGCGGAGGCGCCGCTTGTCCACGGTGCGCAGTTGCTCCAACAAAATCACCGAGTCCTTCGCCAGGCTGCCCTTGGGCACGACCACGTGAGTCGGCAGGCGGGCTTTGTGGATACGGGAGGTGATGGCGGCGACGATCGTGGTCGGGCTGTACTCGTTACCCACGTCGTTCTGGAGCACCAACACCGGCCGCAGGCCTCCCTGCTCCGAACCGGTCACCGGATTGAGGTCAGCGTAGTAGATCTCACCCCTACGCACCCGCACCGGCATCACCCTCGAGGAAGGCCTCGTAGGCGGCCCATTCGGCAGCCTCCTCCGGACTGAACTCGGAGAGCAGAAGGTTCTCCTCTCCCATCTCGGAGTAGCCCCGCCGCATTGTCTCGGCCAGCTCCCGCCGCTGGCGGACCCGGAGATAGAGACGGAGCGCAGACCTGATCCAGGCCGAGCGGTTCCGTTTCTCCCGCCGCACCGCCGCGTCCACCTGCAGCAGCATCGCCCCGGGCAAGCAGACATTAATCCGTCGGAGTTCGCTCATCGGACGCCCTCCGGATTTAGGCTGGTGGGCCTGCCGGCCCGAGGATAGCTTAATTATATCTGCCGTTGGATATGCGTGTCAAACCGCCCAGGTGCGGGCTAGCGGTCCAGTTCCGGCCAGCGCTGCCAGAGATACGCCCCCGCCAGGCCAGTCAAGAGGCCCGTCGGTACGGCGAGGAGGAGCAGCGGGGGCAGGTAGTAGAAAACCCCGGCGTGGCGAGCCCAAAGGGCGAAGACGGCGAGTTGGGCCAGGTTGTGGCTCAGCGCCCCCAGGACGCTGACCCCCACTGGGCTGAGGCGTTCCCCGGCCAGCCGGCGGCCTCCCGCCATGACGAGCGTCGCGGCCGTGGCCCCGGAGAGGGCCAGCATGAACCCGAGCGAGAAGAAGGCTCCAGAGAGGAGACTGCCCAGCGTCACCCGGAGGACGGCGAGGAGGAAGGCCCAGCGCCAACCGTAGGCAAGAAGCGCCAGCAGGGTTACGATGTTGGCGAGGCCCAGTTTGGCCCCCGGCACCGGGAGCGGCCCGAAGAAGAGCCCCTCGACCAGGTAGAGAACGATTCCCAGCGCCAGGAGCATGGCGAGACGGGACAGCGACGGCCGGGAAGGCAAAGGTCGCCCGGTTTCACTGGTTTCACTGGGCGACCGCATCGTAACCTTGCTCCTCTCCGGCTTGAGCATCCTCCTCGACCCGGACCACCAGATGGTTGGGGACGCAGACGATCACCGCGCCCGTCCGGCTCACCCAGCCGGTGGAGAGGCAGATGCGCCGGGGGCAGAGAGGATCCTCGTCCTTGACCCGGATGCGGCCGGCGCTCGTCTCCAGGAGCACCCTGCCCCACCGCCCCTGCACCCACTCCTGGTGCGAGCCGTCGAGGGGCAGCCTCGCCACCAGCCGGCCATCCACCTCCACCCTGGCCCACCGGCCGCGCCCGGCCGCCTGGCCCGGTGTTCCCTTCAGAAACCAGAGGCCAGCGCCCCCGGCCACCAGCATGGCCAAGCAAAGGAGGGCGTCGAGAGGGGTGAGGAAGCGACGCCGGGTCATCGCCCGGCGGGGGCGCGCGCCGCCGCCACCTCCGCCAGCGCCTCCCGGCTGGCAGCCAGGGTAACCTCCAGGTCGTCGTCGCGGTGGGCGGTCGAGAGAAAGGCCGCCTCGAACTGGGACGGAGGCAGGTAGATCCCCCGCCGGAGCATCCCTCGGAAGAAGGTGGCAAAAGCTTCGGTGTCAGCGGCCGTGGCGGAGGCGAAGTCGGTCACCGGCTGATCGGCGAAGAATAGGGTAAACATCGAGCCTACCCGGTTGAGCTGGACCGGAACCCCGACCGCCCGGGCCGCTTCCTTAAGCACTTGCCCCAGCCGCTCCGCCCGGGCCTCCAGTTCGCTGTAGGGTGCGGCATCCCGCAGAACCTCCAGGGTGACTACCCCGGCCGTCATCGCCAGCGGGTTGCCGGAGAGAGTCCCGGCCTGGTAGACTGGACCGGCCGGACTGACCTGGGACATGATCTCGCGCCGCCCGCCATAGGCTCCGACCGGCAGCCCCCCGCCGATGATCTTGCCGAGGCAGGTCAGGTCGGGGACCACCCCGTAGCGGCCCTGGGCGCCGCCGTAAGCCACCCGGAAGCCCGTCATCACCTCGTCGAAAATGAGGACGACGCCGTGCTCCTGGGTAAGCCGGCGCAATCCTTCGAGATAGCCCGGAGCCGGCGGAACGCAACCCATATTCCCAGCCACCGGCTCGACGATTACCGCCGCCACCTCCGACCCGACCTGCCGGAGGGTTTCCTCGACCGCTCCCAGGTCGTTGTAGGGGAGGACGATCGTGTCGCCGGCGACAGAAGGCGGAACGCCCGGGCTGTCCGGAACCCCCATCGTCAGGGCCCCTGAGCCGGCTCGGATGAGGAGGGCGTCGGCGTGACCGTGGTAGCAGCCGGCGAACTTGACGATCTTCGGCCGCCCGGTGTACGCCCTGGCCAGGCGGAGGGCGCTCATGGTCGCCTCGGTGCCGGAGTTGACCATCCGCACCAGCTCAATCGAGGGCATGGCCTCTTGGATAAGGCGGGCCAGGCGCGTTTCGAGCCGCGTCGGAGCGCCGAACGAGGTGCCCCGCTCCACCGCCTTGCGGAGGGAGGCGACCACCTGCGGGTGGGTGTGACCGAGAATCATCGGCCCCCAGGAGCCAACGTAATCCACGTAACGGTTCCCGTCGGCATCCCAAAGATACGCCCCAGACGCCCGCTCGATGAAGACCGGCTGGCCGCCAACGGCTCGGAACGCCCGGACCGGGCTGTTCACGCCGCCGGGAATGACCTCCCGGGCCTCTGCGAACAGCTGCTCCGAGACAGGGATCCACCACTCGCCGCTCATTCCCGTTCCCCTCCATACCACAGTCTTTCCTTCTTGAACTCCCGTTCCGTGAAGAGCAGCCGGTAATTCTCCGTCGGCACGCCGGCCTCCGCCGCCAACCGCGCCGCCTCCTCCCGGCAGGCTATCCGGGTAGGGGCATGCAGCATGGCGAAGAGGTTGTACGGCCACTCAGGGCGGGTGGAGCGGGCATAGCAGTGGCTGACCCAGGGCGAACGGGCCAAGATCTGGCCGACCCGCTCCTCGTCCGCCTCCTTCACCCGCCAGACGCTCATGGCGTTGGCGGGATAACCAACGATGAAATGCTTCAGCGTGGCGCCGAACCGCCGGATGACGCCTCGCCGGCGCAACGACGAAAGGAGCAGGAGCGCCCGCTCCTCGGAGACGCCCGCCTTCCGCCCAAGCGGCTTGAAGGGCCTGGGAATGATGGGCAAATCGGCGGTGAAGGCCCGGACCACCCGCCACTCCTCGTCAGTCAGGACGGCTGGTGCGTCGGTCGCCAGGGGCGGGTTTCTCTTTTCCCTCTCGGCAGCCGCTGCTCCGCTCTGTCCGCTCAGTCTCGCCGGGTCATCCAGCGGGAATTCCACTTTTATCTTGAACATCCGGGTGGCCGAAAGAACGATCAGATTCCCCAACCCTATTCGGCAGGCGATGGCCCCGACCTCGTCAGCCAGGCTCCGGCCTGGGCCGACGGTCAGGGTGAACCAAAGGTTATAGCCGGTCCCGGCGTCGTCCCGCAGGTAGTTGTGGGTAACGCCCGGCCAGGCGTTGATCTCGGCGGCGACCGCTTCGACCTGCCCGGCCGGGACGCCCGCCGCCAACAAGGTGCTCTGGTAACCCAGACGGCGGGAGTCGAAGACCGCTCCCAGCCGGCGGACCAGGCCACTGTCGAGCCACGCCTGGAAGCGGGCCCGCACCTCGTTCTCCGCCCAGCCGATCTCGGTCGCCAGGGCCGCAAAGGGCTCGACCACCAGCGGAAAACGGCTCTGCGCCACGTCCAGAAGCCGCCGCTCCTCCGGCGTCAGCGCAACCGCCGTCGTCCCCGCTTCACCCATCACCCAGCCATCTCCTTGACGGGGGTCGCCTTCCGATAGAGGCACCACGGGTCCTCGGCCATGTAATCGCCGCCGGTGGCGTAGAACGCCCGGGCCCGGCAGCCGCCGCAGACGTCCTTGTGGTCGCAGCTCCCGCACCGGCCGCCGAAGTCCATCGTCCGGAGCTTCAGGAAGACCGGGTTGGTGGCCCACATTTCGTCGAACGGCTGCTCCCGGACGTTGCCAACCTTCAGGTAGAGATACGGGCAGGGGTTGACCTCCCCGTTGGGGATGATGACGCAGTAGTTGGTCCCCGCCAGGCACCCCCTGGTGAACCGCATGGGAATGTTCTTCATCCGGGCGATGCGCATGAACTGCGGGGCGCAGGTCGGCTTGAGCTCGATCTCCACCTCGCGCTGCTTATCGAGGATCCGGTGGAGCAACCGCTCATAGTGGATGGCGTTCAGCATCTCGCTCTCCAGGTCCTTCCCCCGGCCGGTCGGCACGAGGAAGAAAACGTGGTGCGCCTGGCAGCCGAGCTTCACGGCGAGATCGGTGATCTCCTCGACCCGCTCGTAGTTGGGCTCGGTGACGGTGGTGTGGAGCTGGACCTCCAGTCCTGCCTCCCTGGCACAGCGGACTCCATCAATGGCTCCCTGCCAGGACCCGGGCACCTGGTGGAACCAGTCGTGAAACTCCGGATCCGGCGAGTGAACGGAGATGCCGAGCCGCACCGCCCCGGCCTTCTTCAGCTCCCGGGCGATCGCGGGCGTGAGCAGAGTGCCGTTGGTCCCGAAGACTGGGCGCAGTCCGAGCTGAGCCGCCTTGGCTACCAGGTCGAAGATGTCCGGGCGGAGCAGCGGCTCCCCGCCGGAGAAGACCATGATCTTGAAACCGGCCCGGGCTATCTCCTCGAGCAGCTTCAGTCCCTCTGCCGTGGTGAGCTCGTTCTGATCCGCCGCGCCGGCATCCCGATAGCAGTGCTTACACTTGAGGTTGCAGGCGCGGGTCGTGTTCCAGGAGATGATGTTCACCGCTCCAAATCCTCCTCTAACCCTCAGCCAGCCACCGGGCGGCGTCCTTGGCGTGGTAGGTGATGATCAAGTCGGCTCCTGCTCGTTTCATGGCGAGCAGGATTTCGAGCGTCACCCGGCGCTCGTCGAGCCAGCCCTGGCGGGCGGCCGCCTTGACCATGGCGTATTCCCCGCTTACGTTGTAGGCCACCACCGGCGCCAGGAAGCGGTCCTTCACCTGCCGAATCACATCAAGGTAGGCCAGGGCCGGCTTCACCATGACCAGGTCGGCCCCCTCGGCCAGGTCCTCCTCGACCTCCCGAAGCGCCTCCCGGACGTTGGGCGGGTCCATCTGGTAGCTCCGCCGGTCGCCGAAACTGGGAGCCGACTGCGCCGCCTCCCGGAAGGGGCCGTACATGGCGGAGGCGTACTTGGCCGCATAGGACATGATCAGCCTGTCGGTAAAGCCTTCCTTATCCAGCGTCTGCCGAATGGCCGCCACCCGCCCGTCCATCATGTCGGACGGCGCAACCCCGTCCGCCCCGGCCCGGGCATGCGACAGCGCGATATTGGCCAAGAGCGGAAGGGTCGGGTCGTTTAGGATCCGGCCGCCCTCAACGACACCGCAGTGCCCGTGGTCGCTGTAGTCGCAGAGGCAGACATCGGTCAGAACCACCAACTCCGGCAAGGCCTTCTTCAAGGCACGGATGGCCAGTTGGACCGGTCCGTCCTCCTGCCAGCCCGAGGAACCGACATCGTCCTTATAGTCGGGAATGCCAAAGAGGATGACCGCCGGCACTCCCCGGTCATGGGCCTCCGCCGCCTCCTCGACCGCTAGCTCCGGGCTGAAGCGAAAGACGCCCGGCATTGAGCCTATTTCTTCCTTCAGCCCCCGTCCGGAGCGGACAAAAAGCGGGTAGACGAAATCGCCCGGATCAAGCGCAGTCTCCGCCACCATCCGGCGCAAACCCGCCGACTGCCGTAACCGCCGTCCTCGAACCACCGGAAAGCCCATAGGTCTCCTTCCCTCCTGTCACACCGCGGTCAGTGCGGCGCCTCCTATTTCAAGCCGGCCGCCATGGCCAGCCGCCCGATCTCCTCATCCGTCAGGTAGCAAGCAGGATCTTCCGCCCAGGTATCGTCGTGGACCACCTCAGCCCGGATGCGGCACCCGCCGCAGACCTCCTTATACTTGCACTCCGCGCAGCGCCCCTTGACATGAGCCGCCTTGTTCCGCATGAGGTTCCTGAACTCGTCCTGGGTGTCCCGCCAGATCTCGCTGAACTTCCGTTCCCGGATGTTGCCGAGCGTCCGGTGACCCCAGAACTGGCAGGCGTGGACGTTGCCCCGCGGGTCGACGTTGGACATCTTGGTCCCTGCCGAGCAGCCGCCGTGCATCTTGAGCAGCTGCCAGACCTCCTCCGCCCGCTCGGGAAAGTGTTCTTGAACATACCGATAGAGGTAAGCGCCGTCGGCATGGTTGTCCGTGGTCAGAATCTCCGCCTCGACGCCCCGCTTCCTAAAGTCGAGGGTCTTCCGGATGAGCAGCTCAATGGTGGCCCGCTTCTCCTCGAGGGTGGTGTCGAAGTCGACCATCTCCCGGCCCCGCCCGGCATAAACCAGATGATACATGCAGAAACGAGGAATCTTCTCTTTCTCGACCAGGTTGAGAACAGCCTCCAGGTCCTTGTAGTTGTAGCGGTTGATGGTGAAGCGGATGCCCGTCTTGTTCCCGGCGGCGAGGGAGTTCCGGATGCCTTCCACCGCCCGCTCGAAGGCACCCCGGATACCCCGGAACCCGTCGTGCGTCTCCGGCGCCCCATCAATCGAAACGCCGACGTACTGGAAGCCGGCCTCCTTGATCTTCTTCGCCGCTTCGGGTGTGATGAGGGTGCCGTTGGTCGAGATCACCGGGCGGAGGCCCCGCTCGGCGGCGAAGGCACCCAGTTCGTACAGGTCGGAGCGGACCAGCGGTTCCCCACCGGAGAAGAGCAGGACCGGGACCTGCATCTCACCCAGATCGGCGATGAACGCCTTGGCCTCGGCGTTGGTCAGTTCGCCCTCGTAGACCCGGTCCTCGGCCCCGATGTAGCAGTGCTTGCACTTGAGATTGCAGCGGTTGGTGGTATTCCAGACCACCAGCGGCCGGTTCTCCGTCGAGAATTGAAGGAGGTGCGGGGGCAGTTTCCGGGTGTCCCGCCCGTAATTCAGCGCCTCGGAAACCGTCGCCGTCCCGCAGAGAAGCTTCGTGCATCCAATCATCGCCATTCTCCCTTGCTTCAAGATGTCGTCGAGTCCGCCCCGCAAACCAGAAAAAGGGATATTGATTGCTAAACGCCCGTCAGCCGTTGAAAGTGCCCGACCAGCGCTTCCACCAGTCCGGCAATCGTGTACTCCGCCGCCTCAACCTGGATGTCCAACCCTAGGTCCCGGGCCGTCTTGGTGGTGATTGGCCCGATGGAGGCCAGGGCGACGCCGGAAAGGAGGCGTCGCACCTCACTCTGGCCGTCCTCGGTCTCCCCGCCCAGCAGGGTCAGGAGGTTCTTCACCGTCGAGGAGGAAGTTAAGGTCACGGCGTCGATTTCGCCGTCCCGCAGGAGCTGCCTGAGCTGGTCCACCCGTTCGGCACCCTCCCCCGCCACCGTCCGGTAGGCGACCACCTCTTCCACCTCGGCCCCCCGCCGGCGCAGCTCCATCGGGAGGACCTCCCGCGCCTCGGCCGCCCGGGCAAGGAGGATCCGGGTCCCCCGCAAGTCGGCCGGCAAAACGTTCAACAGGCCCTCGGCCTTGAACTCCTCCGGCACGGCGTCGGCCCGGATCCCCTGCCGGGACAAAGCCTCCGCCGTCTCGCTTCCGATGGCCGCCACCCTGGTCGAGCCAAAGCTCCGGGCATCCCCGCCCTCCGCCCGGAGAGCGCTGAAAAAGGCTTCCACCCCGTTGGCGCTGGTGAAGACGGTCCAATCATATGCCCCGACCTGCCGGGCCGCCTGCCGGAGCGGCACCTCGTCTGCGGGCGGCACCACCCGAATCGTCGGGAACTCCCAGGGCTCTGCCCCCAGCTCGGCCAACCGCTCGCTGAGCTTGCTGGCCTGCGCCCGAGCCCGGGTGACGACCACCCGCCGGCCAAAGAGCGGTTTTTGTTCGAACCAAGAGAGCCTGGGCCGGAGCTTGACCACCTCGCCTACCAGGATTACCGCCGGCGAGCCAAAGTTCTCCGCCTTGGCCCGCTCCACGATATCGCCGAGTGTCCCGGTGAGCACCTCCTGGTCGACTGTCGTCCCCCAGCGGACCAGCGCCACAGGGGTCCCGGCCGGTCGACCGTGGGCCAGGAGCCGCTCGACGATGGCCGGCAGGTTCTCCATACCCATCAGGAAGACCAGCGTGTCGGCGGCCGTAGCCAGTTTCTCCCAATTGATGGCCGAAACCGCCTTTTGCGGGTCCTCGTGCCCCGTGATCACCGCAAAGGAGGAAGCCACGCCTCGGTGGGTCACCGGAATGCCGGCGTACGCCGGAGCCGCGATGGCCGAGGTCACCCCGGGGACCACCTCAAACTCGATTCCCGCCTCTCGGAGCGTCTCCGCCTCCTCCCCCCCTCGCCCGAAGACGAAGGGGTCGCCTCCTTTCAGCCGTGCCACCACTTTGCCCTCCCGGGCCAACGTGACCAGGAGGCTGTTGATCTCCTCCTGTTTCATGGCGTGGCGGCTCGCCTCCTTGCCGACGTACACCATCTCCGCCTCGGGCTTGGCGTAGCCCAGGAGCCGGTTGCTGGCCAGCCGGTCATAGACCACGGCGTCGGCCGCCTCAAGGCAAGCCTTGCCCTTAAGGGTGAGAAGCCCCGGGTCGCCTGGCCCGGCGCCAATCAGATAGACCTTTCCCTGCTTCACGCCTCGCTCTTCCCCTCCGCCCGGATAGCCGCCAGAATCTCCCGTCCACCCCGGGCCAACAACTCCTTGCCCAGCGTCCGCCCAAGCTCCTGCGGCTGGTTTAGCGGACCCCGCCGCTCCCCCCGGACGAGCCGGGAGCCATCGAGGCTCGCCACTGCCCCCCGGAGCCGCAGTGCCCCGCCGTCCAGCTCCGCCAGAGCCCCAATGGGCACCTGGCAGCCACCCTCGAGTTCCGCCAGAAAGGCCCGCTCTGCCGCTACACAGGCGGTCGTCACCGGGTCGGCCAGGACCTGCACCAGCGCATGGGTTTCGCCGTCCTCCGCCCGGGTTTCAATCCCCAGCGCACCCTGTCCCACCGCCGGCAGGCACAAGTCCGGCGGGAGTCGCTCTACTACCAGCTCGGTCCAGCCGAGCCGCTCGAGCCCCGCCGCCGCCAGAACGATAGCCTCGAGGTCCATCGTGTCAAGCTTTCTAAGCCGGGTGTCCAGGTTGCCCCGGATGGAGACGAACTCCAAGTCGGGGCGGCTGGCTTTGAGTTGAGCCACCCGCCGGAGACTACTGGTGCCGATCCTCGCCCCCTCCGGCAGTTCGGCAAAGGATCGATACCGCCGGGAGAGCAGGCAATCCCGGGGATCGGCCCGGCCGGTGACCGCTGCGATGGTCAAACCGGCGCGGATCTCGGTCGGGACGTCCTTCATCGAGTGGACGGCTAGGTCCACCTCCCGGGCGAGCAATGCCTCTTCGATCTCCTTGACGAAGAGCCCTCGGTCGCCGATCCTGGCCAGCGGCGAGTCCAGGATTTTGTCCCCCTTCGTCTTGATCCACACGTAGGCGAACTCACGCTCCGGGTAGGCCTTCGACAGCTCTCCAACCACCCATTCGGTCTGCCAGAGGGCGAGCCTGCTCTCGCGCGTCCCCACTTTCACCTCGATCGGTTGTTCAGCCACCCTGCGCTTCGTCCTCCTTCGCTGCATCCCGCTCTCCGTCTTGGGCAGAAGACTTCGCCACTCCCTCGAGCAGGGCCAGGGCTCGGGAAACCGCCGTCGCCACCTGCTCTGCCAGGCGTTCCCCGTCCTCGCCGAGGCAGCCCCTGATTTCCGCCTGAACCCCATCCCTATCCCGGCAGGCCAACCTCTCTCTCACCCGGCTGGCCGCCAGCCGCTGGAAGATGGCCTCCCGTCCCGGCCCCGGCGGGAAGGTGGCGATCACCTGCGGCCGCAACTCGTCCAGGAGCGCAAGGTAGGGACCCCACTCCGGCCCAAACTCGCCCTCCAGTTGTTCCCTGATCCGACGGGCCTGGGCCGGGCTGGAACCTCCCGTCGAGACGGCGATCACCAGCTCCCCCCGGCGAACGACCGCCGGGACGATGAAGTTTGACTCCGGAGCGCAGTCCACCACATTGGCCAGAAGTCCCCGCCGCCTCGCCTCTCCCGCCACCTCGGCGTTCAGCCGGGCATCGTCGGTGGCGGCAATCACCAGCTTGTACCCTGCGGTGTCGCCGGACGCAAACGGACGCCGCTCGTGCTGGATCTTTCCCGCCCGGGCCAACTCGGCCAGGCCATCGGTAGCTCGCGGGGCGATTACGGTCACTCGAGCGCCCACACTGAGCAACCCTTCGACCTTGCGCTCCGCCACCCGGCCGCCGCCGACCACCAGGCAATCCACGCCGGCCAGGTCGAGCATGACGGGGTAAAACCGGCTCATCCTCCACCGCCTTTCCCTACCGGATGAAGTTCTGCAGGAACGAGTGAGGGGTCCTCACCATCAGGCTAATCCCGTAGTTGACCAGCAGGGCCAGAAAGCCCACCACCGTCCAGAGCACCGCCCGCCGCCCCCGCCACCCGGCCAACTCATGGACGGCAAAGTACCCGGCGTAAATCAGCCACAACACGAGGGACCAGACCAGCTTGGCGTTTCTCCAATCCCAGAAGTATCCCCAGATCATCCGGGCGTAGAAGGATCCCGCCACGATCCCCAGCGTAAGCAGGGGAAAGCCCCACCGGAGCAGGGTGTGAAGCATCGCCTCCAGCCGGTCGAGGGGCGGCAGCAGGCTGTAGAAAAAGGTGAAACGTTTCCGCTTGAGCTGCCACTCCTGCCCGAGGTAGAGCAGCCCGGTAACGAAGGCCAGCGTCAGGGCGGCATAGGCGGCAAAGTTGAGCGCCACGTGGACCGCCAGCCACTGCGACCGGAGCGCTGGCAAGGTCGGGGTGAGGTCACGCGGTAGGCCAAGGCTGTAGAACAGCCCCCCCAAGGCCAAGAAGAGGAAGACAACGTTCATCGCCGACCACTTAAGCCGCCGCTCCAACAGAACGAAAGCGCTGAGGCTGGTCCAGATAAAGAGCGCCACCGCCTCGAACTCGCTGTGGATCGGGACGTTGCCGCGGACGAGGGCGCGCAGGACGAGGCTGACCGTGAGCAGGAACCAACTGCCGTGCGAGCCCAGCGTTCCGAGAAGGGTGTGGGCCGACCGCCGGGCGAAGAGCGTCCCGAAGTTGGTTAGAAAAGCGATCCCAAGCAGGACCACGGCCAACCGATAAGCAGCTTCGGACCAAGTCAGCATCACTTCTCACCCTCTCGGTTGGCGAGGAACCGAGGCTGCCGCGTGTTCCTCCAGCTTCAAACCGAATAGCTTGCGCAAGACGTCAACGTACAGCGCTCCCCGGCCGGCCTCCTCCGAAGCTTCCTTCAGCCCGATCACCGGCTGGTGGAGCAACCGGTTGACGATGACCCGGGCGGAAGCCCGGATCAGTTCCCGGTCGCGTTCGGAGAGGTGCGGGAGCCGGCGGAAGAGCCGTTCCAACTCCCGTTCCCGAATCTCGTCGCCGTAGGCTTTGAGCGCCTTGATCATCGGCACCATCTGCCGCTCCGCCCACCACTGCGAGAATGCAGCCGTTTCCTCGGCAATGATCCGCTCGACCCGCTCGATCTCCTGCTCGCGCTTGGCCAGGTTGCGCTCGACCACCATTTGGAGGTCATCGATGTCGTAAAGGTAGACGTTTTCCAGGTCGTTGACCTGCGGCTGGATATCCCGGGGAACGGCAATGTCGATCAGGAAGAGTGGCCGTTGGCGGCGCCGACGCATCGCCTGGCGGACGAGATCGACGTCGAGAACGACGTGGGGCGCCCCGGTCGAGCTGATGACGATATCCGTCCGGACCAGGCATTCGGGAAGATCGTCGAAGGAGAAGGCCTCGCCATTGAATTTGGCCGCCAGCTCGACCGCCCGCTCATAGGTTCGGTTGGCAACCAGGATGGCGTTGGCGCCATGGGCTGCCAGGGTTCGGGCGGTCAACTCGCCAGTCTCGCCGGCGCCGATGATCAAGACCGCTTTGCCGGTCAACTCCCCGAAGATGTGTCGGGCCAGCTCGACTGCGGCGTAGCTCACCGAGACGGCGTTCTGCCCGATCCCGGTTTCGGTCCGGACCCGCTTACCCACCTCCACCGCCTGCCGAAAGACCTTCCCCAGGTTCACACCGATGGAATTCGCGTTGAGGGCGGCGTGGAGCGCATCCTTGACTTGGCCCAGGATCTGCGCCTCGCCCAGGACCATCGAGTCGAGGCCGGAGACGACCCGAAACAGGTGCTGGACCGCTTCCAGCCCCACCCGACGGTAGAGATAGGGTTCCAGCGGGTAATCGGCCGGCTCCAGCTGCGCCTGGAGGAAGGCAACCAAGTCCGCCTCGCAGGGCGCCACCTCCGGTCCGATGGCGTAGATCTCCGTCCGGTTGCAGGTGGAGAGGATCGCCACCTCGTCCAACGTTGGGCGGGCAACCAGCTCCCGCAGTGCCTCAAGCCGGTGTTCGCCGCTTATGCTGAGCCGTTCGCGTACCTCGACCGGCGCCGTCTTGTGGTTCAGGCCGATAGCCAGAAAACGCATGTCCTATCCTTCCATACGCCCGTCCCACTTTCCTTTAGGGGCAGGCCCTTCCCGCCAATTACCGCCACTGCCGGCAACTGCCGATTCAAAAAAGAGGGGCCGTCCGGCCTGCGCCCAACGGCCCTCTGCGGACTCTGTCAGCCACCTCACCACTTGTGGCAACTGGTACAGGTGTTCTGGTCATTCGTGTCGTGGCACTGCTGGCAGGCTTCGTGAGTCGGCTTGACCTCGCCCTCGCCGTTATGCCCGTGAACCAGGCCGGCGTGGCAATCCATGCATTTCTTGCCCATTTCCTCGTGCTTCTTGTGCGGGATCTTGTGGGTCTTCGTTTCATTGATCTTGCTGGTGTCGTGGCACTCGACGCACCGCTCCTCCACGGGCTCACCCTGGATCGGGGTCTTATAGTCCTTGGTGATGTGCTTCCAGAGCTCGATCAGGCCCACCCACTTCGTCTTGACGAACCCGCCAACTCCGGGCCAGGAATGGCAGGCGTGGCAGCCGACGCCCTGTGGGTGTTTGGGATCCTTGGCTCTCTCCGGGCCGTGGCTCGACACCTGCCAGGTGTTGAAGTAGGGCTTCATCTCGTGGCAGCTTCCGCAGAAGAAGTTTTGCTCCGACAACCAGATTCCGGCATAACTGGCCGCAGCGAGGAGCACCAATATCGCCAAGACGACCGACCCCTGCACCTTGATCTTAGCCATTCCTTCTGCTCCCTCACTTCCCAAAACGCGCCACAACTGTACGGAAACGTTTATTCGTCTCCCGGGAGGAAATTCCTCCTCTGTCGCCATTTTTTGCAGCCCTCAGCGCAAGCCGCCGAGAAATGGACGAATCCGGCTACCAGCAGCGGCCTGCGCTGAACCGGCGTCGGATTCGCCTGTAATCTTCCTCTTGTCTGCGCTCTCCAGTCAGGCCTTAGTTGTTGACATGACAGGCGACGCAGAGGCTGCCGTCGTCGGCGGGCATCCGGAGATAGTTCTTGATGGCGCCCTTCTTGTTGTGCGGGTCGTGGCACGAGGCGCAGGTAATCCGCCCCTGGTCGTCCAGCGGGAACTCCTTCGGGATTTGGCACCGCGGACTCGGTTTCACGTCGATCGGATGGGTGGACCCGTCCTTGTCGAAGAAACTGGCGCCCAGTGCGGTGATTGTGCCGTCATGGCAGCTATAGCAAAGTGCCGAACCCGTCGACAGCGGAGTACCCTTTTCCGTCTTGGCGTTTGGCGCATAAGGCCACAAGCGGGCGCCTTGTGCGTCGTGAGCCACGTGGCAGCTTGAGCAGCCCGCCGGGTGACCCTTTGGCCCCTCCTGAACCTTCCCCTGAGGCGCCGCCGGGGTGGTACTCTCCGCAGCCAGCGCCGGGACCGCCATGAGCAACGCTACCGTCACTGCTGCCAGCCGCAACAAGACCCTTTTCATCCTCTTACCCTCCTACCCCTCATGTTGTTTCCAATCGAACATATCTCTCTCCCGCGAACCCCTATTTCTTTCCCGTGGTTGCGGGAGTAAACACCTTGATCTCGTCGTTGCCTCGGTCGGCAACGTAGACCTTGCCCTGCTTGTCGACCCAGATCCCGTACGGCTGGGCGAAAAGCGGGGTCTCGCTGTCGCCGCCGATCTTGCCCAGGTACTCGCCGACGTTATCCACCACCTGGACGAGGTTCAGCAGGCCATCCACCACGAAGACCTGCTCCTCTGCGTCAACGGCGACGCCTTTCGGCCGGGAGAAGGTCCCCTCGGTGTCACCCTGCTTTCCGAACTTGTCAGAGTACTCGCCCTTGTCATCGAAGATCTCGACCCGGAAGTTGAGCCCGTCGACCACGTAGACCGAGCCGTCCGGTCCCACAGCGATGCCCTGGGGGTACATGAATTGTCCTTCCTTGGTCCCCTTCTCCCCGAAGTTGAACAGGTGCTGTCCATCAAGGCTCCAGGCGGAGACCCGGTGGGCCTCAACGTCCACTACGTAGATTGTCTTGTCCTTGATGGCCAAGCTGCCCGGACGGAGGAACTGATCGTCTCCCTCACCCTTGCTCCCGAACTTGGCGAGGAAGTTGCCGTCCTTGTCGAAGACCTGGACCCGGTAGTTGCCGGTATCTGAGACGTAGATGCGGTTTTGGGCGTCCACCGCCAGCCCGTAGGTATCCCGGAACTGTCCGTCCCTCTTCCCCTTCTTTCCGAAAGAGAAGAGGTGCTTGCCGCTCTGGTCGAAGACGTGAATCTGGTCGGACAGGTCGTTGACGATGATCCGTCCCAACCCGTCCACGACCACGCTCATTGGCCGCTTAAGGGCCTCGCCGCCAGAAAGGTCCTTTATGGACATCACCTGGTCGAACCGGAGGTCATCTTCACTTTCAGCCGACACCGGGAGGATGACTCCGCCCAGGGCCAACACAAATGACGCTATCAGCGGAAGCACAAGCGCCGGCAGCTTTCCCTTCACAGGTCTCGCCTCCTTGTGATGCTAATTCTTGGTGGTCGGGAAGGAATCCTCCCGCAGGCGTCTGCTAGGATTCCCGGCCGAGCAGGTACGTCGCCAGAGCGTCGAGCCAGTCCCGGGCCGGGGTGGCAGGAAGGTTGGCCAACACCGCCTGCGCTTCGCGGACGAAGCCTTCAGCTACCCCATAGGCGTAAGTCAGGGAACCGTTCCGGCGGACCACCTCCACGACGTGCTCAACCTGTTTTGGTGTCAGTTCACGCTGCTCTATCCACTGCCGGAGCAGTTCACCCTCGGCGACGCGCAGGGTATGGATTACCGGCAAGGTAAGATTCCCGCTCAGGAGATCGCTAGCAACCGGCTTGCCTACCATCGCCTGGTCTCCAACATAATCGAGGAGGTCGTCCACCACCTGGAAGGCCATACCAACGGCCATCCCATAGGTGCGCAGCGCCTGCACCACCGCCGGCGGAGCCCCGGCCAACTGCGCCCCCATCTCGGACGAGCAAGCCATGAGAACCGCCGTCTTCCGGCGAATGCGGTCCAGGTAGTCTGCTTCGGTGGTATGTACGTCGAACAGGTGGAAGATCTGCAGGATCTCGCCCTCGCCCATGGCCGCCACGGTCGCGATCATGCTGTTAAGCAGCTGGATGTCCCCGGTGCCCAGCAGGAGTTGGAGAGCCTGGGCCAGGATGAAATCGCCGCCCAACACCGCCAGCCGGTTTCCCCATACGCTGTGGAGCGTCGGCTGCCCCCGTCGGGTGGCGGCACGGTCGACGACATCGTCATGAAGAAGACTGGCAGTATGGATCAACTCTGCGGCGGCCGCCACGTCAACCGCCTCAACGGCGGGGAGCCCGGTTGCCTCGCCCGCCAGGAAGACCAGGATCGGCCGGATCCGCTTGCCACCCTGGCGCAAGCTCCCGGCCAGCAACTGCCGGGTCGACTCCTCTCCACCCAATACCACCTGGCGCATTCGCTCCTCCATCAAGGCGAGCGGTTCCGCCAGGTGTTCCTGGATTAGAGCAAGAGTGTCCACGGCCTCTTGGCGATACCGGGCCACCTCGGTCAAGCGCTTCCTCCCCCTCCGTCGGATAGCGATCACAGGACCGTGCGGATGCGTACGACGATGCGATTGGTTCCCCAGCCGGGAGGGCTTTTCCTGCTTATCCCCACGCTGGATTCAGGGCCGTGACACCGCCTCCCGGGCCGTCCAGGCTGCCCCCACCACGCCGGAAAATCCACCCAGGGTTGCCCGGACGATCTCCACCCGCTCACCGGCGGGCGGCAGGACCTCCCGGCGCACGGTTTGCCGGACCGGGTCGAGGAGCCGCTCCCCCAGGTTGGCCAACCCGCCGCCAATCACCACCCGGTCAGGGTCGAAGGCCGCTACGAGGTTTGCCACCCCAATCCCAAGGTAGCGAGCCGTCTCGGCGACTACGTCGGAGGCTAGGTCGTCACCGAGCGCTGCCGCCTCCCCCACCAAGACCGCCGTGACCTTTGCCGGGTCGCCGTGGGCCAGTTTGCGGAGCGCCGAGGGTTCCCCCTGTTGCAGCCGTTCCGCCGCCCGGCGGGCCATGGCAGTGCCAGAGGCCAGCGCCTCGAGGCATCCCCGCCGGCCACAGCGACAAGGCGGACCGTCAGGGTCGATCACCTGATGGCCAAATTCTCCGGCCACCCCGTGAGCGCCGCTCAGGGGTCGTCCCCGCCAGACGATCCCCCCACCGATCCCGGTACTGATCGTAAGGTATAGCATGAGCGCCGCCCCCCGACCAGCGCCGAAGGTCGCCTCCCCCAATGCTGCGGCGTCAGCGTCGTTCAGCACCACGCAGGGCCAGGGCAGGCGGGCGGCCAGCAATTCCCGGACCGGCACATCCCGCCAGCCCAGGTTGGGGGCATTGCACACCACCCCCGTGGCCGGGTCGAGCGGCCCAGGGCACGCCAGCCCCACGGCCACCCGCTCGTCCGGCCCGACCCCAGCCTCACCCGCCACCTGCCGGGCTGCCTCCTCCAGCGCCTCCAGCACGGCGGAGGCTTCTTTTCCGGCGGGTGTCGGGCGGACGGCGCTCGCCACCACCCGGCCGTCCGGGGAGACCACCCCGGCGGCGATCTTCGTGCCCCCCAGGTCCAGCCCGATGGCGATGGTCATACCTTCGCCAGTTCACCCTTTAGGTAGTCGATTACCTTCACCGGCGTCGGGTCGACCCCGTTCAGGAGCGCCAGGTAGTAGCTGGTGAAGTCTCCGTGGTAAAGCAGGGAGAAGAGCCGGGCCAGGACCGAGTTGCCACGCGACCAGACTTCGCTGATCCCGCTAACATGGGGCCGCATGATGGTGCTGGTCACCTCGAACCGGCGCTGCACCTTGGGATGGTCCTCCCGGTCCCGCAAGAGCACCACCTCAACCTGGGCGGTCAGGCTACTCGGATGCTCCCAGCCGACCGTCTCGTTGTGGTTCAGCTCCGGGAGGGCGTTGGAATGGGCGATGCTTTTGCCGTTCTCGTTCATCTGACTCTTCCAGCGGTAGGCCACTACCGAGCTCCAGGGGGAAGCGCCATAAACGAAGGGGAACTTCCCATAGAGGCGTTCGGCCAACTGCTTGGCCGGGTTGTCGGCGGTCGGCGTCTGCTGTCCCACTTCAGCCCGCTGGTCGCGCATCACCCGGATTGCCTCGGCCAAGTCCTCCGCCCGGTCTCGAATCAGTCCAAGCCGCGCCAGAACCGCCAGGAGCGGGACGAACGAGTACCCCAGGGCCGCCCGGGGCGAAAACCCGGCCGGGATCAGGCAGAACGGCACCCCGTCGGCCTTCGCCCGCCGCTCAAGCTCCCCGCCGGAGGTGATGGCAAACATCGTCGCCCCCCGTTCCCGGGCCTCAGCGTAGGCGGAAAGAGTCTCTTCGGTGTTCCCCGAGTAACTCAAGGCGATCACGAGCGTCTCCCGGTCCACGAAACCCGGGAGGCGGTAGTTCCGGCTCACCAGGAAGGGAACCTTGAGCTCGCCCTCCGTGTACCCCCGCAACAGATCGGCGCCGATGGCCGAGCCCCCGATCCCGATCACCACTACCTGCTTCACCCCGGCGGTCTGCGGCAACGGTGCCTCCTGCCCGATTCGGAAAGCCTCCTCGCACTGCTCGGGTAGTTCTGCCACCCATTGTCCCATCCCCGTCGGGTCAGCGCTCGCCAGATACTCCAAGTTGTCCAACTTGCTCATCCCGCAACACCCCTTTGTCCACCGGGCCGGCCGTCCAGTCCGCCCGTCGCTTGCCGGTAGTATGTCCGGCACCTGGACCGGCGCCCGTGCCGCGGAAGTTCTCCTCACTGGCCTGCCATTCCTGCCTAACGGGAAAGAGGCCGCCTCGCGCTTGCGGGGCGGCCTCTGCCTGCAGGTGGGCAGCCAAGTCCAGCGGACCTCAGAAAACGACCCGCAGGCCGGACGTGAAGGCAAGATCGCCGTCAGTATAGACTTGGTCCACCAGGTAGCGGATGCCGAAAGTCATGCCGTTCGGCGCCTGGTACCGGGCGTTGGCCTCAAACTCATCGGTCAGCTCGGCCATCCCCTTTGGCTCCTGAAAGATCTTGTACCGGGCGTCCAGGGTCAGGCCCTTGACGGGCGAGAACAGGTCGAGGCTGGCCCCGGCCCGGACTTCGTGGCTGGCGATCTGGCTGGAGTAGCGTTCCCCGATGTAGGCACCGTGGATCTTCAGGCCGGCCAGGTCGATGTCGCGCTCGGCGCTCCACTGGGCCTGATCGAGGCGGCCCCCGACGTACTTGACCGCGCCAGCAAGCTTAAACCCTGCCAGGGTCGTGTCGACTGCCACCCGCGCCGCATGGCTCGGATCAGTCGAGGTCGTCGCCCAGTCGTAGGAGCCATTGACGTGGAGCCCGGCCATCCGCAAGTCCGCTCCCACTGCAGGGCCGGTCCGATTATCGAATGCGGCGAACTTACGGTTGTTCACCGAATCGACCCACTCGTCAGCAGTCAGGACGCCGTCGCCGTTGGCGTCGTAGCGGGTCGGGTATAGGGGATTGACCCCTTCGTCGGCCTGCCGATAGGAAGCTGTGAGGGTCAGGTTCGGGTCCACGGCGTAAGCCCCGTTGACCCGCACGACGTGCTGTTCGTTGCGGTCTCGAATCACGTACCCGTCGAGCGCCAGGTCGGCCCGGGGCAACCAAGCGGCAGTGAACGTCATCTCCGGCTTTTCCTCACCGGTGACGACCGACCGAACGATGTTCGCCCCCAGGCTGACTTGGGAGAACCGGGCGATGAGCTGTCCACCCATGACGGAGTCGACGTTCTTCACCCGGGTCAGCGGGTTCTGGTAGTCCTCGTTGAAATAGAGGGTCCGGGAGAAGCCGCCGGCCGGGGCGTAGAAAGCCTCAACCCCGAGGAGCCCGAGCTTGAGGCCTTCAACCTTGATCCCTTGCCGGCTGCCGAGATCGCCCACGAATGGACTCTCCTTGATCCCGATGGTGCCAATGGTCGTCGTCGCCTCCGGCCCGCCGTTCCAGAAGGCGCCGGTCGTCTGGAGGTACATGGCCCGGATCATGTTGGCGAAGTCCTGCGTGAACAGGCTCCCGCGCTCGAAGGACTCACCGACCGGATTGCCGGGGATCTCCAGCGGGTCAGCGAAGCTGACGCTCGTGGCGTTGGAGGGGATGTACTCCTCGGTCGTTCCCTTGCTGGGATCGGCGGGGTCGACCCACTTCTGAGCGTAGACCGGGTCCGGCTTGATCCAGGGCGCCAAGATCACCACTGCCTTAGTTCTGTCCGTCCCGCCCTGCAGCCCCGCCTGCAAGGTCAGGAAGGATTCATTGGTGACAGAGCCCTTCCGAGCCGTGAACCTGGTCTCCAGGTCCCCCGTCAGGACTACGGCGGGAGCGGCCATGGCCGGGGTGACTGCGGCGAAGATCAAGGCGAACACTAGTGCGACGGAGACTCTTTTCATTGCTGCATTTCCCCCTTGATTCGCTGGTGCGTCCGGTGCAGAGAGCAAGGGCGATGTCTGCGATTATGTAAACTGACGGGGTCTGAAAGAAGGAGCCGCCCCGGCCTGGTCCGCCTCCTGCCAGACTACTTCTGTTCCCCGGCCCGCTTTCCTGTCTGGCCCTGCCAGCAACTTCCGGCATGGCTGGCGGCGCCTCCCTGGTCCGGGACCACCTCCCTGATCCGGCTTGACATTATGGTGTAACCAGCGTTACACTTGTAGCGAACGTTACATCATTGGGGGGCCCTCGGTGGATTGGCTGCTCCTGGTATACCGGCTTCCTTCCGAGCCAAGCAAAGGCCGGGTGGCCGTCTGGCGGGAGGTCAAAAAGTTGGGGGCGGTCTATCTCCAGAACGGGGTCTGCCTGCTCCCCGCCGATTCTGCCAGCGAAGCTGCCTTCGCCCAGCTGGCAGAACGGATCACCGGGCTGGGCGGAGAGGCGACCCTCTTCCGGGCCGCGCTCCCCGACCCGGAGCGGGAAACCGCCTTGGTGGCGCAGTTCAACCGGTTCCGGGACCAGGAGTACGCCGAAGTCTGTGAACAGGGCGAGCACTTCCTGGCTGAGGTGGCCAAAGAAACCCGGGCCGGCAAGTTCACCTTCGGGGAGCTGGAAGAGATCGAGGAGGATTTGGAGAAGCTCACCCGCTGGCTGAAGAAGGTCGCGGCCCGCGACCGGTTCGGGGCGCCCGGTCGGGAACGGGCGCTGGCCCGCCTGGCCGAATGCCAGCAGGCCTACGAAGAGTTTGCCCGGCGGGTCTTCGAACAGGGGGAGGAATGAAACATGTTCAACGTGATCGTGCTAGGCCTGGTCAGCTTGCTGACCGACGCCTCCAGCGAGATGGTCTACCCGCTAATGCCGCTGTATCTGTCTGCGATCGGAGCGGGGCCAGCGGTGCTCGGCCTCATCGAAGGGCTGGCCGAGTCCACCGCCAGCTTGCTCAAGGTCTTCTCCGGGTACATCGCCGACCGCTTCCGGCGCCGCAAGCCCCTGGCCATCGCCGGGTACGCCGGCAGCCCCCTCGGCAAGCTGTTCATCGCCGTCTCCTCGGCCTGGCCGCTGGTCTTCGTGGGACGGCTCATCGATCGATTCGGCAAGGGGATCCGCACCGCCCCCCGGGACGCCATCATCGCCGAGTCCTGCGACCCCTGCCGGCGCGGCTTCACCTTCGGGTTGCATCGGGCGATGGATACCGCCGGTGCCGTGGTCGGCACCGGCCTGGCCATCTCCCTGCTCAACCACCTGAACCAGGCGGATCCCGCCTCGTTCCGGCGCGTCTTTCTCTGGTCGCTCGTCCCAGCGGCCCTCGGCGTCGCCGTCCTCTTTCTGGTTCGGGAAGCCCGCCCCGACGGAAAGTCCCTCGCCAAGAGGCTCTCCTTCCAGTGGTCGGCCCTGGACCGGCGGCTGAAAGCGTTCCTCATCATCACTCTCCTCTTCACCCTGGGGAACTCTTCCAACATGTTCTTGCTCCTCCGGGCGAAGGACGTGCTCGGGGCGCACAACGTCGCGAGGCCGGTGGTGGTTACCCTGGCGATGTATCTGGCGTACAATCTGGTTTACGCCATCGTCTCTGTGCCCGCCGGCGCCCTCTCCGACCGTCTCGGCCGGAAGACCCTACTCGTCACGGGTTACGCCTTCTATGGCCTGGTCTACCTGGGGTTCGCCCTGGTCAAAACGCCGGCAGCGCTGTGGTGGCTCTTCGCCGCCTACGGCATCTACATCGGGCTGACCGAAGGCGTCGAGAAGGCGCTCGTGGCCGACGTCGCTCCCGCCAACCTCCGAGCCACGATGATCGGCCTCCACGCCACCCTGGTCGGGATTGGCCTCTACCCCGCCAGCCAGTTGGCCGGCCTGCTCTGGAACTTCTTCGGGGCCCCCGCTCCCTTCTACTTCGGCGGAGCGCTGGGCCTCCTGGCCGCCGTCAGCTTGGCGCTGGCAATCTAGACCGCTTGGTTGAGCACAAATCGCTCGATCGCCTCGGCGACCCCAAGGCCGTGGTCGGCGCCGGTGACGTAGTCGGCTTCGGCGCGGAGAAAACCTGGCGCGTGGGGAACGGTGACGCCCAGGCCGGCCCGCCGGATCATCTCCCGGTCGTTGGCGCTGTCGCCCATGGCCATGATTTCCGCGGGGCCGATCCCCAGCCGTTCGGCCACGGCCAGCAGCCCCTCCCACTTGTCCACGCCCTGCCGCACGATCTCGATAAACCGCGGCCGGGAGCGCATGACGTTCAGCGTCCCGCGGTAGAGCTCCCCCAGCCTCCTGGCAAGGGCCTCCGTCTCCTCCGGTTCAGCCAGGATCAGGAGCTTGGTCGGGTCGCCGGCCGCCTCCCGCAGGAAGCGGCCTAGATCACCCACGGCCCGGGCCGTCAGGCCGGCAATGGTCTCGTAGTATTCGACCGCTGGGGTCCGCCGGGCGACGAAGAGATCGTCGTCCAGGTAGACGTTTAAGTCCAGGCCCTCGGCAGCGCATCGCTCCGCAACCGCAATGGCCTGCTCCCGAGGCACGGGCGTGTGGCTCAGCACCTCACCTGTGCCCGCTGTCTTGACCAGCGCCCCGTTGTAGGTGACCAGCGGCAGGTGAAGCCCCAACTGCTCGGCATAGGGCAGGGCAGAGCGGAACATCCGTCCCGTGGCGACGACAACCGCCACGCCCTGCTCGTAGGCACGGCGAACGGCAATGCGGGAAGCCTCAGGGATGGTCAGGTCGGGGGCGAGGAGGGTATCGTCCAGATCGAGCGCCACCAGGCGGATCATGCCTGAATCACCAGTTCGCCCCGGCGGAGGCGCCCCAGGACGCCGACCCGGGTGAGCCCGCCGACCAGCGCCAGCGCCGTGCTGGACCAGAAGAGCCACGAGCGGACGCCCAACCAGGGCACGCAGAGCGCAGCCAGGCCCACCGAGGCCACGAAGCCCACCTGCATGACGAGGAACTGCAGGCTGAAGACCCTCCCCAGGACCTCGTTCGGCACCGTCTCCTGCATGTAGGTCCGGGAGGCGACGTAGTAAACCGGGTTGAAGAGGCCGCCGATGAGCCCGCCGAACACGGCGAGGGACAAGCGGCCGCCGGCCGCCAGGATCATGTTCCCCGCCCCCATCCCGAAGAGACCAAGCCCCAGCATGGCAATCCGGTTGTGGTCCGGGCGGCTGAGCGTCACCACCACGCTGCCCACCGAGAAGCCGGCCACGACCGCTCCATCGATCAGGGCGTAGGCCTCCGGTCCCAGCTTGAGCCCGCTCTTCACGAAGTCGGCCAGGAGGTAGTTGATGGAACCCAGCGCCGTCGCCATGAGAAAGAAAAGGCCAAACAGGGCGCGGATGTCCACCCGGTTGCGGGCGTAGGCCAATCCCTGCCGCAAGTCGCGCACGACCCCCCCCACCTGCTCCTGCCAGGAACCATGCGACCGAGTTTCTCCTCCTTTGATCGTCATGAGGCCGATGGCTGCGGCCGAGAAGAGGAAGGTGCAGCTGTCGAAGAAGAAGGCAAAGCGGTAACCGAGGAGCCCGACCAGCGCTCCTCCGCCCAGGAGGCCGACCACCTCGGCCCCGGACTCGCTGGCATTGAGGACGGAATTGGCAAGGTAGAGCTGTCTCTCCGGCACCGCATTGGGCAGCGACGAGTGGCGGGCCGGTTCGAAAAAGAGCGAGGCCGCGGTCACCAGAAAGCTCAGGGCGTACAGCCAGGGCCTGCCCGAAACGAAGGGGATCAGGAAGACCAGCACCGCCCGGGCCAGGTCGGCGACGATCATCACGGTCTTGCGGTTCCACCGGTCGACAAAGACCCCGGCAAACGGTCCAATCAACAGATGGGCTGCGGCGTAGAAGAGCATCAGGAGCAGGAGAGGAACGTGGCGCTGCGCCTCGGGCAAACCCTCCATCAGTAGGAAGAGTAGGCTGATACGGTGAAAAGCGTTCCCGACCCAGGAGACGCTCTGCCCGACCCAGAGAGCGACAAAGCTGCGGTTGGTGGCCAGAGCTTTGAACTCGGTCAGCCGGCTGCCGGGTTGACCCTGCGCACAATCTGTCACAGCGGCGCTCCTCCCCCAAGTGGAGAGTTTCAGGCTGATGTTCCCGGGTGATTATACCATTTTCCCAGCCGCCGCCACAACCCGCCCGCGCCAGTTTGTTCCTTTGACGGCCAATCAGCCTTCGCCCTGCGCCTCAGGGTGGAGCGCCCGCCAAATCTCCTCCGCTAACGCCCGAGTGATCCCCGGCACGGAGGCCAGCTCGTCGATCCCCGCCCGGCGCAGTCCAGCCACCGAACCAAAGCGGCGGAGCAACTCACGCTTCCGCCGCGGCCCGACCCCTGCCACCTCGTCCAGGACCGAGCCGCGGGATCGTTTCTCGCGAAGTCTCCGGTGGTAGGAGACGGCGAAGCGGTGGGCCTCGTCGCGCAGATGTTGCACCAGGTGGAGGGCGGGCGATCCTGGGGGCAGAACGACCGGCTCGCTCTGCCCTACCCGGAAGAGGTGCTCCTCCTCTTTGGCCAGCCCTACCGTCGGGATGTCGTCCACCCCCAACAGCCGCATCTCCTCTCGGACCGAGCTGAGCTGTCCCTTCCCGCCATCCACCACGATCAGGTCGGGGCGCCGGGCAAACCGCTCCTTTCCCTCCTCCGCCTCCCGGCGCGCCCTCTGGAAGCGGCGGCGAATCACCTCCCGCAGGCTCTTGAAGTCGTCCGGGCCGTCCACCGTGTGGATTCGGAACCGCCGGTATTCGTTGGGCTTGGGCCGCCCGTCCTCGAAGACGACCAGGGACCCGACCGTCTCCGTCCCTTGGGTGTGGGAAATGTCGTAGCATTCGATCCGCCGCGGCGGGCCCGGCAACCCAAGCGCCTGGGCCAGCGCCGCCGCCGCGCCCTCCCGCAGCGTCTCCTCGCCGGCCAGACGGGCCACTTCCTCGGTTAAGGCGGCCTCGGCGTTTTCCCGGACCATCAAAATGAGTTGCCGGGCGTTGCCCCGCTGCGGCACCCGAACCGACACCGGCCCGCCCCGCCGTTCCGCAAGGTAGGCCGCCAACACCTCCGGCTCCGGCAGTTCCTCCCCGACCAACACCTCCCGGGGTACCGAGTCGGCCTCCACGTAGTACTGGGCAAGAAACGAAGCCAGGATTTCCCCCGGCTCCCGCTCCAGACCCTCCTCAAGGAGGAAGTGGGACCGTCCGACCAGCTTCCCCCGGCGCACCTGGAAGATCTGGACTACCGCCAGGGACCGCCCCCCCTCGCCCTCGCTTCGGGCCAAGGCGACCAGGTCCTGTTCCACCGAGGAACCGGCGACGACCTTTTGCCGCTCCTTCACCCGCTCCAGGACGTTGATCTGGTCCCGCAACCGGGCCGCCCGCTCAAACTGCAGGGCCGCCGCGGCCTCCGCCATGCGCCGCTTCAACTCTGGAACCAGGCGATCGTGGCGCCCTTCGAGGAAGAGGCAGGCCTCCTCCACCGCCCGCCGGTACTCGTCCGGGTCCACCTCCCCCGTGCAAGGCCCGAGGCACCGGCCTAGATGATAATTGAGGCAGGGACGTTCGGGCGCCTTCCCCGGCAAGGGCTTCCGGCAAGAGCGGACCGGAAAGAAACGGCGCAGGAGGGACAGCGTTTCCCGCATTGCCCCCACGTCGGCGTAGGGGCCGAAGTAGCGGGCCCCGTCCCTCGCTCGCCGCCGGACGACTTGGAAGGAGGAAAAAGGCTCGTCGAGAGCGACCTTGATGAAGGGGTAGGCCTTGTCGTCCTTGAGCCGGACGTTGTACCGGGGGGCATGCTCCTTGATCAGATTGGCCTCGAGGATCAGTGCCTCGACGGCGTTATCAGTCACAATGTACTCGAAGTCGGCCACCTGTGCGACCATGGCCCGGGTCCTTGGCGTGTGCCGGTGCGGCGCCTGGAAGTACTGGCGGAGCCGGTGGGGCAGGACGGCCGCCTTCCCGACGTAGATCACCCGTCCGTAAGCATCCTTCATCAGGTAAACGCCGGGCTTGGCGGGGACGCGCCCGACCATCTCCCGTAGACGGGCGAGGCGCTCTTCATTCGCCCGTCCCCCGCTCACGTCGCCTCCGCCACCTTGTCCCGCTGAAGCAGGGGCAGCAGGAACTCGCCGGTAAACGAGGCGGGATGCATCGCCACTTCCTCGGGCGTCCCGCAGGCCACCACCCGGCCGCCGCGCTCACCGCCCTCGGGACCAAGGTCGATCAAGTAGTCCGCCGTCTTGATCACGTCCAGGTTGTGCTCGATCACCAACACCGTGTCGCCCGCGTCCACCAACCGCTGCAGGACTTCGAGCAGTTTCGCAGTGTCGGCGAAGTGGAGGCCGGTGGTCGGCTCATCCAGGATGTAGAGCGTCCGCCCGTTGGACCGGCGTGACAATTCTGCGGCCAGCTTTATCCGTTGGGCCTCGCCCCCCGAGAGCTCAGTGGCGGGTTGGCCCAGCTTGATGTAACCGAGGCCGACGTCGTTCAGCGTCTGCAGCTTTCGCCGGAGGCGGGGGTGGTTCTGGAAGAACTCCAGCGCCTCCTCGACCCGCATCTCCAGGACGTCGGCGATGTTCTTTCCCTTGTAGTGGACCTCCAGTGTCTCCCGGTTATACCGCTTCCCGCCGCAGACCTCGCAGGGGACATAGACGTCGGGCAAAAAGTGCATCTCGATCTTGACCACCCCGTCGCCCTGGCAGGATTCGCACCGTCCTCCCTTGACGTTGAAGGAGAAGCGGCCCGGGGTGTAACCCCGCATCCGGGCCTCCGGGGTCTGGGCGAAGATCTCCCGGATCAAGTCGAAGGCGCCGGTGTAGGTCGCTGGATTGGAGCGGGGGGTTCGGCCGATCGGTGACTGGTCGATGTTGATCACCTTGTCCAGGTACTCGATCCCAAGGATGGCGTCGTGCTCCCCGGGCCTGGTCGCCGCCCCGTTCAAGTCGTGGGCCAGCCGCTGGTAGAGGATTTCGTTCACCAGCGTGGATTTGCCCGACCCGGAGACCCCCGTCACGCAGACGAAGACCCCAAGCGGAATCCGGACGTCGATCCCTTTAAGGTTGTGCTCTCGGGCCCCCTTGATTTCGAGGTGCTTGCCGTTGGGCGTCCGGCGGACCACTGGCACGGGGATTGACTTGCGCCCCGACAGGTACTGGCCGGTAACCGACCGCGGCTCCCGGCAGATGTCCGCCACCGTCCCGCAGGCCACCAGTTCCCCGCCGTGGGTCCCTGCTCCCGGTCCCATGTCGATGATCCAGTCGGCCTCCCGCATCGTCTCCTCGTCGTGCTCCACCACAAGCAGGGTGTTCCCCAGATCCCGCAGCCCTTTCAGCGTGTTGAGAAGCCGGCGGTTATCCCGCTGGTGGAGGCCGATGGAAGGCTCGTCGAGGATATAGAGAACACCCACCAGCCCCGACCCGATCTGGGTCGCCAGCCGGATGCGCTGGGCCTCTCCGCCGGAGAGCGTCCCCGCCTGCCGATCGAGGGTCAGGTAGTCCAGTCCGACGTTCATCAGAAAACCGAGGCGGGCCCGGATCTCCTTCAAGACCTGATGGGCGATGAGTTCCTCCCGTGGGGAGAGGTTGAGGTCGTCCAGCGCCACCATGGCCTCGCCCACCGACAGCCGGGTGAATTCGTAGATGTTCCGTCCGCCGACCGTCACCGCCAGACTCTCCGGCCGCAGCCGGGCCCCGCCGCAGACCGTGCAGGGCCGTTCCGCCATGAACTTCTCAATCTCCCCCCGGACCCACTCGGAGGAGGTCTCCCGGTAGTGGCGCGTCAGCTCCGGGATCACCCCTTCAAAGGGCCGCTCGAACCAGTGCCCCTCGCCCCGCCGGTTCTCGTACCAGAAGCGGACGGGTTCCCCCGCCGTCCCGTAGAGCAGTTCCTGCCGGGCTCTCTCCGGCCACTTCCCGAGCGGCAGCTCAGCGTCGAGCTTGTGCCGGGCAAGCAACCCTTCGAGCATCCCCCAGTGCCACTGGGAGGAGGTATCGCTCCAGGGCAGCACCGCCCCGGTCCTCAACGTCCGTCGCTCATCGAGGACGAGCGCCGGATCGACCTCGATCTTGACTCCCAGCCCGTCGCAATTGGGGCAAGCTCCGTAGGGACTGTTGAAGGAGAACATGCGGGGCGCCAGGTCCGGCAGGGAGACGCCGCAGACCGGGCAGGCCAGCCGCTCGGAGAAGACCAGGTCCCCCTCGCCCACCACGTCCACCGTCACCAATCCATCGCCGAGCCGGAGGGCCGTCTCGAGCGAGTCGGCGAGGCGCGGCCGAAGCTCCGCCCGGAGGACCAGCCGATCCACCACCACCTCGATGGTATGCTTCTTGTTCTTTTCCAGCTCGATCTCTTCGGTGACCTCCCGGACCGTCCCGTCCACCCGAACCCGGACGAACCCCTCCCGGCGGATCTCCTCCAGGACCTTCCGGTATTCGCCCTTGCGCCCCTGAACCACCGGACCCAGGATCTGGATCCGTGTCCCCTCCGGCCGAGCCAGAATCTGGTCCACGATCTGGTCCACCGTCTGGCGGGTCACCGGCCGGCCGCACTGCGGGCAGTGGGGCACCCCGATCCGGGCGTACAAGAGCCGAAGGTAGTCGTAGATCTCGGTCACTGTGCCCACCGTCGAGCGGGGGTTCCGGCTCGTGCTCTTTTGGTCGATGGCGATGGCCGGGGAGAGCCCCTCGATGAAGTCCACCTCGGGTTTGTCCATCTGCCCCAGAAATTGGCGGGCGTAGGCGGACAGCGACTCGACGTAGCGCCGCTGACCCTCGGCGTAGATGGTGTCGAAGGCCAGCGACGACTTACCCGAGCCGGAGAGCCCGGTGATGACCACCAGCTTGTCCCGGGGGATCTCGACGGTGATGTTCTTCAGGTTGTGCTGGCGCGCCCCCTTGACGATGATCCTGTCCTTGTTCACGTGAACATCTCCTGCTCTTCCTCGGACCTCCGTCCGACTGCCGCCGTTATATCACTCGGCGTACGCCAACTCCGCCCGGAGGTCGGCGATCTGGTCCCGCAGTTCGGCGGCCCGCTCGAACTCGAGCTTTTTCGCTGCTTCGCGCATCTCTTTTTCCAGCCGCTTGATGAACGCCGCCAACTGTTTGGCGTTCATCTCTGCCGCCTGCTCCCGAACGGGCCGGTACTTCTCCCGTTCCTCCGCCGCCCGGGTCGCTTGAACGATGTCTCGGACCTCCTTGCGGATAGTCTCTGGCGTTATGCCATGCTTCCGGTTGTACTCCATCTGGATTCGGCGGCGCCGCTCCGTCTCCTCGATCGCTTCCCGCATGGAGTCCGTCACCTGCTCGGCGTAGAGGATTACCTTGCCCCGGACGTTCCGGGCCGCCCGGCCGAAGGTCTGGATGAGCGAGGTAGTCGAGCGGAGGAACCCCTCCTTGTCGGCGTCGAGGATCGCCACCAGCGACACCTCGGGCAGATCGAGCCCCTCGCGGAGGAGGTTGATCCCAACCAGGACGTCAAACTCGCCCAGCCGCAGCCCCCGCAGGATCTCCACCCGTTCCAGGGCGGCGATGTCGGAGTGGAGGTAGCGCACCCGGATACCCACGTCAGCCAGGTAATCGGTGAGATCCTCCGCCATCTTCTTGGTGAGCGTCGTCACCAGGACCCGGTCGCCCAGCGCCACCCGCTCCCGGATCTCGCCGAGCAGGTCATCCACCTGCCCTTTGACCGGCCGGACCACCACCTCGGGGTCGACCAGCCCGGTCGGACGGATGATTTGTTCCACGATCTGCTGCGAGTGTTTCCGTTCGTACGGCCCGGGAGTCGCCGACACATAGATCGCCTGCCCCACCCGCTGTTCGAACTCCGCAAAGGTCAGCGGCCGGTTGTCGAGGGCTGACGGCAGCCGGAACCCGTACTCCACCAGGGTTTCCTTGCGGGACCGGTCCCCGTTAAACATCCCCCCGATCTGGGGGATGGTCTGGTGGGACTCGTCCACAAAGAGCACGAAGTCGTCAGGGAAATAGTCGAGGAGCGTCGCCGGGGGATCGCCCGCTGACCGCCCGTCCAGGTGGCGGGAGTAGTTCTCGACGCCGTTGCAGTACCCGACTTCCTTGAGCATCTCCAGGTCGTAGCGAGTCCGCTGCTCCAGCCGCTGCGCCTCCAGCAGCTTCCCCGCCGATCGCAGCTCCCTGAGCCGCTCCTCCAATTCCTCCTCGATGGAGGCAACCGCCCGCTTTAGCTTCTCCTCCGAGGTGACATAGTGCGAGGCCGGGTAGATGGTGACGCTCTCCCGCTGCCCCAAAAGCTCGCCAGTCACCGGGTCCACCTCGACGATCCGGTCCACCTCGTCCCCGAAGAACTCGACCCTGAGCACCGTCTCGCCGTAGACCGGGATGATCTCCAGCACGTCCCCCCGCACCCGGAAGGTTCCCCGGGTAAAGCCCACGTCGTTCCGTTGGTATTGAATGCCGACCAGCTTACGCAGAACCTTGTCTCGGTCCCGAAAGTCGCCGTGTTTCAGCGAAAGGGTCATGCCGACGTAGTCCTCGGGCGACCCCAAGCCGTAGATGCACGAGACCGAGGCGACGATGATCACGTCCCGCCGTTCGAAGAGGGACGAGGTGGCAGCGTGGCGCAACCGGTCGATCTCGTCGTTGATCGAAGCGTCCTTCTCGATATAGGTGTCAGTCTGCGGCACGTAGGCCTCGGGCTGGTAGTAGTCGTAGTAGCTCACAAAGTAGTGGACGGCATTCTCGGGGAAGAACTCCCGAAACTCACTGGCCAACTGGGCCGCCAGGGTCTTGTTATGGGCGATCACCAGGGCCGGCCGCTGGGCCGCCTCGATGATCTTCCCCATCACATACGTCTTCCCTGTCCCGGTCGCTCCGAGCAGCGTCTGGTGGCGATACCCCCGCGCCAGCCCCTCCACCAGCCGTTCAATGGCCTGGGGTTGGTCGCCCTGCGGGGTGAATTCTGAGATCAGCTTGAAGCTGGGCATGGTGCGCCTCCCGGCCGGTTAGGGTGGCCCCGGCGGGCCGCCCTTCTCGATTATATCACGGGAAAGCGCCCGTGTCTCCATTTTTGCCGAACATATGTTCTCTCCCGGTAGCGTCCGGTCCACGGGGACACCCGGTTCAGAAGCCCAGGTCCTCGTCGATGATGATAACCTTCATGCGTTCCGGGTCGATCTGCCCCTCTATCACCACCAGCGAGTTGCACACCCGGTCGGCGGACCGGCAATCCACGCAGTGGCCCGCCTCCAGACACGGCGGGTGCAGGCCCGCCCGCTTGGCGTTCTGGGGCGCCGCCACCTCCCTGGCCCGCTGGATCGCCTCTTCCAGCTTTGGCACCACCTTGTTCCGGCCGGCGACCAAGACAACATGGTCCGGTCCGTAGAGCATCCCTGCCACCCGGTTGCCGCTGTGGTCGATGTTCACGATGTGCCCCTCTTCCGACAGGGCGTTAATACCCGCCACGAACCAGTCGGCCAACAAGGACTGTCGCTTCAGCGCCCTGGCTTCCTCCGGACTCCGGGCGGCCGTCTTGTCGTACACGGCGTTCCCTCGTTCGGCCAGCGCCTCCGCCAGCCCCAGCTTCTTCAGGGTCTGGGAGTTCCCGAAGCCGACGGTCGCATCCGACGGGATCAGGTTCAGGATCCGCTCTCTGGCCTCGCTCTCGTCCTTCGCCACGAAGGCCTCGATGTTCCGGGCCGCCAGGTTGTGGAGCAAGACCTTCCAGGTGCTCATTTTCCGGATTCCCATTCCTGCCGCCCCCTCGCGCCGTGTCTTCAACCCACTTCCCGACTTCGTGTTGCTCTGTTCTCAGGAATTGTTGTTCTGGCTGGTGTCTGAACCACGCCAGGTAATTGGGGAGGTACTTCACCCCCACCCCCCGGAATCCCGCTAACCACTCGAGCAGCTTCCGCCGCCACGCCGCTGCGGCCTCGATGTTGTACACCTCGAGGCTGGGGTCAAGCTTCCACCACCCGCGCTTTACCCCTTCCTGAATCCACCCGTGGCTTAGGTCCTTCACCTCCCGGTGCTCCACCGCCACCCGCGCGGCACCCCCCGGCACCCCGGCTCCACCAGCCCCCGCCCCTCGCGGTCCCTCGCCAGGATCACGCACACCGCCTCCCTCCGCAGGAGGAACGTGTAGTCCATCTCCCTCCGCCGAGCCAGGCGGGGCAGCTTCCGCTCCCCCTTGTGGCACTCCGGGTAGTAGGCCTCCACCACCCCCACAATCCCTCGCAACACCGGCCGCGGCTCCCCCGCCAACGCCGCCAGCACCCGGTGCCGCCACCGGAAGGCGGTCGATGGAGCGATCCTCAATCGCTCCGCTGTCTGCCGCACCGTGAGCATCTCCGCCAGGCACCGTCCTAGTTCTTCCCACTTCTCCTGGTGCTTCGAGTATGCCTGCGGAGTCCCCGTCATCGGCGTGAAGGTCCTGCCACACCCTCGGCACCGGTACCTCTGCCGACCCATAAACCTCCCCCACCGCCTCACCTCGGCTGGCCCGGCCCCACAGCGGGGGCACTTCAGCCCGCCCTCCTTGCGCCGGAACAGCTCGGCGTCCCGCTCCGCCGCCTCTTCCGCGCTCACCAACGCTGGCCGGAACAGGGCGATCGCCGCCGGCCAGCCCTCTCCCCCATCTCCCCCCTCCTCGGCCAACCTTTTACCGACCCACTCCATCCCCTGCGCCCTCGGCGCCCTCGGCCACTCCCCTGCCACCCGCACTTCGCTCCCAACCCATACCACAAGTTGCCAGCGATCTCATCATACCCCGCCCATCCCCCACCCACAAGCCCCATCCCACCAGCTATAACAACATTTCCTGCGAACAGAGCGGCACGAAATCCCGAAAAGGAGTCCCACCCTCTTCTGCCCTGTAGCGTGGCTAGGTTGCGCGAGGCTGAGCAGCTTGGTCGAATGAAAGGAGACCGCACGCTTCCAGTGCGCCTAGTGGAAAAGGCCGCCCCGGAACGCCTCCGGGACGGCCTCGCACTCTGATTCGGTCTAGTCCTCGCCTATCCTTGCCCCAGCAGCCAGCAGGCGGCGTGGTGGCCGGGGGCCTGTTCGCGAAACTCCGGCTCCTTCTCGGCGCAGATCGGCATGGCGTGCCGGCACCGCGTCCGGAAGTGGCACCCCGAAGGCGGGTTGATGGGGCTCGGCACGTCGCCCTCCAGGATGATCCGCTGCCGCTGCGCCTCCACGTCCGGGTCGGGGATGGGGATGGCCGAGAGCAGCGCTTGCGTGTACGGGTGAAGCGGGTTCTTGTACAGCTCCACCGATTCGGCCAACTCCACGATCTTCCCCAGGTACATCACGGCTACCCGGTTGGAGATGTGCTTGACCATCGAGAGGTCGTGGGCGATGAAGAGGTAGGTCAGGCCGAGCTTCTCCTGCATTTCCTGGAGCATGTTGACCATCTGGGCCTGGATCGAGACGTCCAGGGCAGAGATCGGCTCGTCACAAACGATGAAGGACGGTTGGACCGCCAGCGCTCGGGCGAAGCCGATCCGCTGTCGCTGGCCACCCGAGAACTCGTGCGGGAAGCGTCCGGCGTGCTCTTTGCTGAGCCGCACCAGAGAAAGGAGTTCATAGATTCGCTCCATCCGTTCCTTGCCGGTCGCCAACCGGTGGATGTCCAGCGGTTCTCCGATGATGTCGCCCACGGTCATGCGGGGGTTGAGCGAGGAGTAGGGATCCTGGAAGATCATTTGCACGTGGCGCCGGGCCTCCAACAGCTCGGCGTCGTTCATCTTGAAGACGTCCTTCCCCTCAAACAGCATCTCCCCGGCTGTCGGCTCGTAGAGGCGGAGCATCGTGCGCCCGGCGGTCGTCTTGCCACAGCCGCTCTCCCCTACCAGGCCCAGAGTCTCGCCCCGCCCGATGGTAAAGCTGATGCCGTCGACCGCCTTGAGGACTGCCTTCTTCTTTACCACGAAGCCGGTGGACATCGGGAAATGCTTGACCAGCCCCCGGACTTCAACCAATGCCTCGGCTGCCATCACCGTGCCACCGCCCTTTCCGGCGAAATTCGGGAGAGCTGAGGCGCAGCCTGCGGGTGCAGCAACCAGCAAGCTGCCTGGTGGTCACCCTCGCCCTCCACCTCGAAGTGGGGCGGCTGCTCCTTCAGGCAGACCCCCATGGCGTAGGCGCAGCGAGGATGGAAGCGACAGCCGGAAGGCGGCTTGAGCAGGTCAGGTGGCTGCCCGACGATCGGCATAAGCCGCCTCTTCTCCGTATCGTGCAGCCGCGGCACCGACTTGAGCAGGCCCCAGGTGTAGGGATGCTGCGGATGGTAGAAAATCTCCCGCAGACTTCCCTGCTCGACGATCTTCCCGGCGTACATTACGATGACCCGGCTGCAGAGGCCCGCCACCACCCCGAGGTCGTGCGTGATCAGGATAATGGAGGTGTTGAGCTTCTGTTTGAGTTCCTTCATCAGCTCCAGGATCTGCGCCTGGATGGTCACGTCGAGCGCCGTCGTCGGCTCGTCAGCGATCAGGAGCTTCGGGTTGCAGGAGAGGGCCATGGCGATCATGACCCGCTGGCGCATTCCGCCGGAAAACTGGTGGGGGTACTGGCTCACCCGCCGCTCCGGCGAGGGAATGCCCACCATTCGCAGCAGTTCCACCGCGCGCTCCCCGGCCTGCCGCCGGTTCATGCCCTGGTGAAGCATGAGCGTCTCGGAAAGTTGTTGCCTGATGGTCAACACCGGATTGAGGGAGGTCATGGGGTCCTGGAAGACCATGCTGATCTCGTTGCCCCGGATCTTGTGCATCTCGCGGTCGGGGAGATCCACCAGACTGCGCCCCTCGAACTCGACCGATCCCCCGACAATCTTGCCCGGGTGGGACAGGAGTCGCATGATGGACAGGGCCGTCACGCTCTTACCGCACCCTGACTCGCCGACCAGCGCCACCGCCTCGCCCTTGCCCACTTCGAAGTCAATCCCATCGACCGCCTTGACCTCGCCGACGTGGGTAAAGAAGGAGGTTCTCAGATTCTTGACGACGAGTAGCGTTTCGTTCATGATCATCCTCCTCCCTACCGCCGCATCCGGGGGTCGAGCGCGTCCCGGAGACCGTCACCCAGCAGGTTGAAGGCCAGCATGGTGATACAGATGGCCAGCGCCGGGAAGACCAACTCGTGCGGATAGTCCCTGATAGACTGTAACCCCTCAGAAGCGAGGGTCCCCCAACTCGCCATGGGAGCGGCCACGCCCAGGCCGATGAAGGAGAGGAAGGCCTCCGTAAAGATCGCCTGCGGGATCTCCAGGGTCATCGCCACAATGATCGGTCCCATGGTGTTGGGGATCAGGTGGCGGAGCAGGATCCGCCACTTGCCGGCGCCAATGGTCCGGGCGGCCAAGACGTAGTCCTGCTCCTTAAGGCTCAAGATCTGGCCCCGCACGATGCGGGCCATGTTGATCCAGTACACCAGCCCGATGGCGAGCAGGATGTTCTTCAGTCCCGGCTGCAGCACAACCATGAACAGGATCACATACAAGAGCAAGGGGATGGCGTAAAGGATCTCGGCTATCCGCATCATGATCTCGTCGGTCCGGCCGCCGATCAAGGCAGAGACGCCACCGTAGAGAACACCGATCGTCAGGCAGATCAAACTGGCAAAGAGGCCGATGCTAAGCGAGATCCGCGCCCCGTATAGGACCCGGACTAACTGGTCCCTCCCCAGGCCATCTGTACCAAAGGGGTGGGCCCAGCTCGGTGGCTGGTCCATGAGCGCGTAGTCCTGCTCTTCGTAGCTGTACGGGGAGAGATAGGGTCCGATGATCGCCGCCGCGAAAAGGAAGAGCACGATCCATAACCCGATCATCGCTCCCCGGTTCTGCTTGAGCCGGCGCCAGGCATCCTGCCAGTAAGTGGCGCTGGGACGGACGATGGCGGCGTCCGCCTGCAGTTGCTGGTCAACCGGCTGGAAGAGTTCGGGTGCCAGTTCCATCGCCATCAGCCCCTCTCCTCGACGTACTTGATCCGGGGATCGAGGAAACCGTAGAGGATGTCTACGATAAGGTTGAACAACACGAGCCACACCGAATAGAAGATCGTCGTCCCCATGATGGTCGTGTAGTCACGGTTATAGATGCTGGTGGTAAAGTAACGGCCAAGCCCCGGGATGGCAAAGATGAACTCGACCACGAACGTCCCGGTGAGCAGGCCGGCGGCCAACGGCCCCACCCAGGAGGCAACCGGCATGATGGCGTTTTTCAGGGCATGTCTATAGATAACGGCCCTCTCGGACAACCCCTTGGCCCGGGCGGTCCGGATGTAGTCCTGTTCAAGCACCTCAATCATCGAGGAGCGGGTCATGCGGGCAATGAAAGCCATCGGCAAAAACATGAGGCAGATGGTCGGCATGATGGCCTGTTGCGGCGTTCCCCACATCGCCGCCGGCAGCCATCCAAGCCAGACGGAGAAGATGAGCATTAGCAGAGTCGCCATGATGAAGCTGGGAACTGAGTACCCGATGGTCCCCAACACCATGACGAAGTTGTCCACCAGCTTGCCGCGGTTTAAGGCGGCAATAATCCCCAACGGTATGCCCAGGAGCAAGGCAGCCAGGACGGCCAGCCCTCCCAGTTGAGCGGAGACGGGGAAGCCCTCCCGGATGATGTCGTTCACGGTGCGCCCCTCATACTTGTAGGACGGCCCGAGGTCTCCCCTGAGCAGGTTTTTCATGTGGTCCACGTACTGCTTCCACAGCGGGTCGTTCAGGTGGTAGCGCTCCTCGATGTTCTTCATGATCTCCGGGGGGAGCTGTTTCTCCGTGGTGAACGGCCCGCCCGGGATGGCATGCATCAGGACGAAAGTGCCGGTCGCGATCACCCAGAGCGTGAGGATGATTGACAACAGGCGCCGCATTACGTAGCGTAGCAAACTCTGTCACCTCCTGGCCCGAGGGCCGGCTGGCGAGGGCATTGAGAATAGTGGCAGCCATCGGTAATCAGGATGCGGGGGTATGCCCCGGTCGCCCGTGGCATACCCCCTGGTTGGACTGCGTCAGCAGTCACCCCTAGTGCTTCTCGATCCACGCTTCCTTGAAGTTCCAGAAGCCGAGGGAGGAAATGGTCAGGTTCTTGACCCACGGCTTGAAGACGTGGAGTTCGGTGTAGAAGTACAGCGGAATGACCGGCATCTCGTCCATCATGATTGCTTCGGCCTCATGCATGGCCTTGAAGGCCGCCTTCTGATCCGCCGTGTTCTTGGCGAAGTCGATCAGCTCGTCGTACTTCTTGTTGCCCCACTTGGAGTCGTTGTTGCCGCCGCCCGTGACGTGCATGTCCATGAACGTCAGCGGGTGGACGTAGTCCGCGATCCAGCCGGCCCGAGCCACGTCGAAGTTGTCCGTGTCCCGGGTGTCGAGGTAGACCTTCCACTCCTGGTTGGTGATCTTCACGTTGTCGATTCCCAGGTGGGTCTTCCACTGCTGCTGGATGAACTCGGCGATCCGCTTGTGCGACTCGCTCGTGTTGTAGAGAATCTCCACCGAAAGGCCTTTGCCGTCCGCGTGGCCGGCCTCAGCCAGGAGCTTCTTGGCCTTCTCGACGTCCTTCTTGAAGTCGCCGGTGGTCAAGAAGTTGCCGCCGATGGTGCGGAAGTCGCCGCCCTTCTTCGCCGGGTCGGGGAACCCGTTCGGGGTGAAGGCGTAGGCCGGTTTCTGGCCACCCTTGAGGATCTTCTCCACCAGGGTCTCCCGGTCGATGGCCAGGTAGAGGGCCTGACGGACCCGCTTATCCTTGATCTTGTTGCAGTTGATGATGTAGTAGTAGGTGCCGAGGTACGGGGTTACCTCGTAGCCCTTGTCCTTCTTCCACCGGTCGAGAGAAGGCAGGGGGATGTCATCCAGGACGTCGAGCTGGTTGGTCTCAAACATGGCCTCCTGCGTGGTATTCGAGTCTACGAGGCTGAGGACGATCCTCTCGAGCTTCACGTGCTTGGCGTCCCAGTAGAGCGGGTTCTTCACCAGCTCCAGCTTGCTGTTGTGTTCCCACTTGTCAAGCTTGAAGGGCCCGTTGCCGATGTAGGTCTCGGGCTTGGTGAACCAACCCTTCGGGTCGGCCTCGACGAACTTCTTGTGGACCGGCATCAGCGTCGGGAAACCGGTCAGGAAGGTGAAGAACGGCGTCGGGGCCTTGAGGGTGACCTGGAGGGTGTAGTCATCGATCACCTTGATGCCCAACTGGGAGGGGTCCTTGATCTTGCCGGCGTTGAACTCTTCGGCGTTCTTGATGTAGAAGAGCTGGTAAGCGTACTCGGCCGCGGTCTCGGGGCGCAGAGCCCGCGTCCAGGCGTACGCGAAGTCGTGAGCAGTCACGGGGTCCCCGTTGGACCACTTGGACTTCCGGAGGTGGAAGGTGTATACCTTCCCATCCTTGGAGACTTCCCACTTGTAGGCGACACCCGGAACGATCTGGTCGTTCGAGCCAATACGGGTCAGGCCCTCAAACACTGCAAGCTCAATGTTGGCCTCGGGAATGCCGGTCGACATGGCCGGGTCGATGGTCTCGGGCTCGGTCCCGTTGGGGTGCCGAAGAATCTGCTGAGCCTTGGGGGCCGGCGCCGCCAGCGCGGGAACCGCCGCCAGGGAGAGCAGCATGACCATCGCCACCAGAAGGCTTAGCCAGCGCTTCATCGAAACACTTCTCCTCCTTCTCAACGCACCATTTCAGTGCGCCTTGTCAGACAGGATGGACCGCTTCTCCGCCGCCCCGACGGAAGGCAGCCCATACCCATCTTATACCCGTAGATGTTCGCTGGGCTCGGACACATTCCTCCATTGGGTACGAGTTTTTTGACCGCTCCCATCCATTCCCGAACTAGCCTAGCCGCCCGTCGCGGATGACAATTGCGCGCTCGGCCTGCCGCCCGTTCTCGGGATTGTGGGTGACCATGATGATGGTCTGTCCCTCGGCGTGAAGCTTTGCAAACAGGCCCATGATCTCCTGGCCGGTCTTCGTGTCGAGGGCTCCCGTGGGCTCGTCCGCCAGAAGGATCGGGGGGGCGTTTACCACCGCCCGGGCAATCGCCACCCGTTCCTGCTCGCCGCCGGAAAGCTGATTGGGCAAACGATCCAGCTTTTCCCCAAGCCCGACCCTGGTCAGGGCCTCAGTCGCCAGCCGGACCTGCTCGCTCCCGGAGAGTCCAGTGACCGAAAGGGGGAGCATGGTATTCTGCAGTGCCGTGAGGTAGGGAATCAGTTGGAACTGCTGAAAGACGATCCCTACGTACTCTGAGCGGAAGGCCGCCAGGCGGTCCGGATCCAGTTCCTGGACCTCAATCCCGTCCACCACCACTCGCCCCTCGCTGGGCGGCGTCAGGCCAGCCAGAACCGAAAGGAGGGTGGATTTCCCCGAGCCGGAGGGTCCCATGAGGGCGACGAACTCCCCTTCCTCAATCTTCAAATCGACCCCGCACAGGGCCGGGAAGGAGACCCCGCCCACCGTGTACGTCTTGGTGACGCCGGTCAATTCAATAAGGCTCATGACTCGCTCCTCCTAGATGAAGCGCAGGGCTTCTGCCGGATCGAGCTGGGCCGCCCGGTGGGCCGGATAGGCGCTGGCCGCCAACCCCACCACCGCGGCGGACGCCACGGCGGCCAAGCCGAGCAGCGGGTTCCAGCCGATGGGTACTTGTCCCCCCGCCATGAGCGGCGCCGCCAACCGAGCCACCAGAATCCCGGCAATGTATCCGAAAATCCCCCCGCTCAGGCTGATCACCAATGACTCCATTAAGATTAGACGGACAATGTGGCGCCGGCGGAAGCCAACCGCCCGGAAGATCCCGATCTCGCGGGTCCGTTCGTTGACCGAGGACATCATGGTGGTCAGCACCACCAGCGTTCCGATGAGCAGGACCACCGCCCCGACCGCCACAGAAAAGCGGTTGAGGCGGTTGACCGTCTCCTCCCGATTCCGGACCGCCTGCTTGAGGGCGACCGCCCGGGCCGTCGGGAGCGCCCCGTTGATTTGGGCGACGATCTCTTCGATCGGGCAGGTGCTACAGAGGGCGCTGACTTCGATCAGGCTGATCCGGTCCGGCTGCCTGAGCAACCGTTGCGCCACCTTCAGATCACCGAAGACCAGTCCGTCCTCCTGGCCCCCCAGTTCGTGCAAGACCCCTGACACCCGGAAGGACTCCCCGTTGAGCGTCAATCCATCACCGGGCCTCTTACCCAGTTTCTGGGCCAGAGTTGCGCCCAGGATGACTTCGTTGGGTTGGGCTGGCCTGCTCCCCGTCACCTCCCACCACTTCTTCATCCGAAATTCAGACGGGAAGTCCACCCCCACCAGGAGCACCGGCTGAGCGGCCCCCTCCACTCGTACAGCCCCCAAAAGCTTGGGGGCCACGGTTGAGATGCTCTCCCTGTTCTTGATCGTCCGGATCCGGTCGGCGGCGTCCGCCGGCAGGTCCTTCACGTCGTAGGTGACCCCGCCCACCGTGACCCCGCCGTAGCTCAGCGCCAGGCCGTTGGTCCGGGGTGTAACCACGATGTTCGCCCCGTACTGGTCAAGCTTGACGGCGAGATCGGCCTTCATCGCTGCGGTTATGCTGGTCAGGGCCACCATGGTGGCGGTCCCCAGCAGCAACCCGGCGACGGAGAAAAGGGCCCGGGCCCTCCGGCGGCGCAGGTTGGCCAGGGCGATGTCGGTCAAGCGCATTGTCTCGCCCTCCCTAGACTCGCGGCTGCCAGTTGGCGACCGAAGCCTCCTGGACGATGATAGTCTCCCCGGAGAGCGTGTTGGGGAAGGGATCCGGCGGGTAATTCTGGCAGCCCCCGGCGGTCCCCCGCAGGGTCTCCAGCTCCCAGCGGGTCCCGCAGGTGTTGCAGACCAACTCGTCGCCTTCGAGGTGGAAAGTCGTCGAGTTGCACGGCTCGCACATCGAGACCGCCGTCACGACCCGGCCGGAGGGGGCGATGTAGGCGAGCAGCGGCAGGCTTTTCCCCGGCCCGGTGTAGGTGAAGCCCACCAGCCGCATGCTCTTGACCTCCGATAAGGGAATCTCGATCTTCCCGCCAGCCTGGGCGACCTGGATCGGGATTTGCTCAACCCGGGCCCCCTTCTGGTAGTCGACCGCCCCGACCCGCGCCCCCGCAACCGGTGGCCCGGCCGGCTGCGGGGCATTCTGTACCACTCCGACCGCCACCAGTCCGGCGATCGCCAGCAAAAAGAGCGTCGGGAAGACCCACTTCGGCGTAGCCTTGTTCCCTCCCCCGCCACCGAGAACCCTTTCCCGCTTTTGCTCCCGCCTCGACACACCATACACCTCCGCTAATCTAGCAGTGTCGTTCCGTGAAACAGCGATGCTGTCTCCCAGAAAAGAACGCCCTGCCAAGAGCGGAGGTTCCGAGGACTTACAGAACAGATTCTGGTGGAGATTCTGGTGGTGGCGCCGGCTCGGGTGGAGTCTCCGGTTCCGATGGCGGCTCCTCAGCCGCCGGAACGACTGGCGCTTCAGCCGGCGGTTCGGACGCGGGTTCGGCCGGCTGGCCGGCCCGCGGCTCTGGGTTCGTTGGAGCCGGCCGGCCACCCGGCGCGGCCGGTTTTGGAAAGGGGGGCGGGGCCCGCCGCCCACGATAGCG
>JBLNCL010000025.1:0-10605 GCA_050260635.1 Betaproteobacteria bacterium | reverse complement strand
CAGAGTGCACGGTGTGGCGGGGGGAGATGACGCGAGGGTGGGGCAAGCTGAGGTCGGTCGTGGGTCAAAAGCAGGGTGGCTGCCCCGAAGGCGGAACTGGCTTTCGGAGCAGCCACCTGGCTGGTCACCGCTGGGTTAAGGCATAGAGCAGGACAATCACCAGATCCACTCCGAAGACAAAGGTCAGCGCTCCGAAAAGCATCATCCAGGCCATCGCTCCCACTCCTCCCTCTTCTTCGGCGGCAGCCCGGGCGCGCGCCGAGGCCGACCGCTGGCACCGGCCCAGATTGACCGGTCAGTACAAATGATCGCGCCGTCCCCCCGGCTCGCGCAAAGAGCGCCACGGGGGGGTTCCACGGTCCTCGCCTTGCCACGCGCAGTCTCCGCCATTGGCCTCTTGACGGCGGAGTGGAGCAGCGCTATGGTTTAACTGACTGGTCAGTGCAAAGAGACCAAAACAAACAGTTCTGGGGGAGGTAAGAAGCATGACCTCGACTGCCGAGTTTGTAGGCGAGGAAATCGTCCGCGGCATCCTGCGCTACGCGGCCAAGGATCCCGAGCGCAACCTGTCACGCCTCTTGAGCTGGGCGGAACGCCTGGCGGTCCAACCCAACCACAAAGAAAACGTCCGGGCGGTCCGGCGGGTGCTGGAAGACCCGGACAGCAACTGGCGCCGGCTGGCCCTCACCATGCTGAAGGAGACCCGACCCAACGTCACCGAGCGTCTCGGCGTCAACTTCTTCGTCAAGGCGGCGTTCTTCGGCTGCCCCAAACAGCTTGAGGCCGGTCAGCGGCTCGGGGTGAGCGTTCCCTTCGCCCTACTCGTTGACCCGACCTCCCGGTGCAACCTGCGCTGCAACGGCTGTTGGGCCGGCGACTACAGCCGCACCGACGACCTGGAACTCGATCTGCTCCGCCGCGTGCTCGCCGAAGCCCGACCGCTCGGGATCCACTTCATCGTGCTTTCCGGTGGCGAGCCACTCGTCCGCAAAGCCGATCTGCTGACCCTGGCCCGCGAGAATCCGGACATGGTCTTCCACGCCTTCACCAACGGGACCCTGATGGATGAGAAGTTCGCCGCAGCCGCCGCCGAGGTCGGAAACATGGTTTTCGCCTTCAGCCTGGAAGGCTCCCGGGAGACCACCGACGCACGGCGGGGGAAAGGCGTATACGACAAGGTTCTCCACGCCATGGATCTGTTACGTGCGGAGGGTGTCCCCTTCGGCTTCTCCGCCACCTACACCCGGCGCAACGTCTCCGAACTGGCGAGCGACGCCTTCATCGACCGGATGGTGGAGAAAGGGTGCCGCTTCGGCTGGTTCTTCACCTACATCCCAATCGGCGCCGACGTGGATCTCGACCTGATGGCCACCCCGACCCAGCGGGCGGAAATGTTCGAGGCAGTGCGCCGCTTCCGCCAGAGCAAGCCCATCTTTCTGGCCGACTTCTGGAACGACGGGGCGGCCTCGGGAGGCTGCATCGCCGGCGGCAAGCGCTACCTCCACATCAACGCCGCTGGGGACGTCGAGCCCTGCGCGTTCATTCACCACGCGACGCACAACATCAAAGACTGCTCGCTGGAGGAAGCGTTGGCTTCACCCCTCTTCCGGGCCTATCAGCAGCGGCAGCCCTTCCAGCACAATCTCCTCCGCCCCTGCCCGCTGTTGGATAACCCGCGCGCCTTGCCGGAGATGGTCGCCGAGTCCGGCGCCCACCAGACGCAGTTGCACCTGGCTCCGCCGGCAGAGCTCGCCGCCAAACTCGACCCCTACGCAGAGGAGTGGGGTCGGATAGCCGACCGCCTGGCCGGAGGGGCGCAGGATTCGCCGGCCGCCAAGGCGAATTCCCTGACCACGATCGCATAGGCCGTGCCAAGCATGGCGGCGGGAGGCGGAGAAGTGAAAGAAACCATCTACCGGGCGGCCATGAAGGTCTTCGCCACCCGGGGATACGAGCGGGCCACCATCGACGAGATTGTCGCCCGCGCCGGGATTGCCAAGGGGACAGTCTACTATCACTTCGGCAGCAAGAAAGACCTGTTCCTGAGCCTCGTGGAGGAGGGCTTTGCGCAGCTTTTGCAGCGGGTCAGGTCGGCCGTCGCCCGTCCGGAGGACACCCGCCGCCGCCTCGAACGCCTGATCGACGCCCACGTGGAGTTCGTGCGGGACGAAACCGACTTTTGTCGGCTGCTCCTCAGCGAAGGGCCGGAGTTCCGCTGGCGCAAGCAACTACGCAAGCTGCACGACGAGTACGTCGCCACCTTGACGGACTTCATCCGCCAGGGCCAGGCCGAGGGCACCCTGGCGGAGGTCGATCCCGAACTCGCCCTCCACACGATCTTCGGCGCCGTGACGATGCTCGCCCTCGACTACGTGGTGCTTGGCGAGGAGATCGAATGGCGGCGCATCGCACCCCAGATCAAGCAGATCATCTTCCATGGCTTGCTGGCCTGAATTCCTGGCCGCAGGCGCCGTTCGCCCGCCGCTCAGCGCAGCGGGGCGTCTTTTTCGATTAGGCTGGTGACCCAGTATGCCACGACTAGAACCAGCGTCAGGACTCCGTTGATCACCAGTTCCATAACGTAGTGCTGAAACTGGACCGCCGGCCCCTCGCCCAGCATGGACATGCGGGCCCCCACCACCAGCAGGTGCCGAACCACCGAGATGGTGCCGACAATCAGGAACGGCTTCAGGGCGAAGTCCCGGTGTTCGAAGTGGGAGGTGACAGTACTCAGGACCTCCAGGACGATCACGACGAACAGGAGGTCGTTCACTACCCGCAGGATGGTGCCCATGAAGTCGTGACCGATCTCTGTGAGGCCGGTCCAGACCGCCTGCACGAAGACGGCGACCGCCACCGCCACCAGCCCGAAGGCGACCGCCCAGTGAAGCCCCCGGTTCAAAACTTCCACGGCCTTCTTTCCGCTCATGCGCTCTCCAACCCCCTCAGCAGGTCTTGCCAAAGGCCACAGCAGTTGACATCCTGGGATAATTGTCCTACAATGAGAATACAATACAAGTGTCAATAGATTAGTGGTCCGAAAGGGCAACCCTCTCGAAAGGGAGGCGGCGCAAAGCACCGGATCTACGGTTCCGAAAAGGGGCTATGATGGCCGTGCTGCCGAAGACCGAAGCCAATAGAAGGGGCCCTTTTCCGCCGGATTACTGCGCCAAGACCTGTTCCACAGGCGGATGGGAACAGGTTTTTTTCTTGCACTGAATGCGGGTTGGAGGCCAGGGGGGGGCGGGAGTGAAGGACCGGCAGACCTTCCGTCCAAGAGGAGTCATGGCCTTCCGGGTAGCCCTCGGGCTGCTGGCGGGTCTGTTCGGCGCGGCCCTGCTCGCCCCCGAAGCGACGCAGGCCGCCGCGCCTTGCTCCCCCTGCCACGACCAAATCCAGGCTTCGTGGGTCGGATCGCCTCACGAGACAGCCGGACGCCAGGTCAAGGGCGGCTTCCGCTGCCAGGAGTGTCACACCCCAAGCCTGCTTCACCCCTCGGCCGTCACCGTAGCGAACTCCCCCGACCGCTGCGGCCGTTGCCACTGGACCCAACCGGCCGCCAAAGGCCGGTCGCCGGTCTTCCAGCCCAAAGCGGCGCTCGACCGGAAAGCCTGGCAAGAAAGCAAGCACGCGGCCGCCAAGGTCAACTGCACCTCTTGTCACAGCCCTCACCACTACGCCGAGGGAGCGGATCACTACCTCCTCCGGCAGGCCGGGGATGCGCTCTGCCGGAGCTGCCACCGCGAGGTGAAACACCAGGCCTCGGGCGAGACGGCAGCGGCTATCGCCAAGCAGCCCTGCGTGTCCTGCCACGACCCGCACCGAAAGGAGGGCAGCGCCCTCGCGAATCTGAGCGGTGGCGACAAGCGCGACTTTACGAAGAGAGTCGTCCACAAGCCTGTGGCGGAGAAGAACTGCAAGGCCTGCCACGGCGCACATATCGTTGGTTTCGGTACCCCGCCCGAAGGCGACTTGGCAGAGGAGGAAGAGGACTTAACTCCCGAGGGAGCGCCCAAGGTCTTGAAGGGGCTGCTGCTCGCCCAAGGGCGGGTCTTCTGCTATCTCTGCCACGGACAGTTCAAGGAGAAGTTCGAGGCCAGCGGACATGCCAAGATCGTCCGGTTCCGCCGCGGGGAGGAGCAGAGCCCCTGCCTGGGCTGCCACCTCCCCCACGCCTCGGACTACCCCAAGCTGACCCGCTACCCCGGCAACCAGCTCTGCCTCTCCTGCCACCCCGGCTACGCCCCCCACCACTTCCTCGCCCGGGGCGGGGTGAAGCAGAGCCAGCTGCAGTGCGTCAGGTGCCACAACCCGCACGGAACGGGCAACCGGCGGCTGCTGGTGCAAGAGGACGTTTGCAAAATGTGCCACAACATGTGATTCGGGGAGGAACAACCAAGGTGAATACCGGACTGCTCCGCAAACTGAACGTGCTCGCGCTGGCCGTCGCGATCGTCCTGGCCGGAACATTACCGGTTTGGGCAGCGAAGAAAAAGGCGCCGGTGGACCTCGTCTGGCCGCCGCCGCCGGAAAAGGCGCGCATCAAGTACCTGGGGACTCTCAGCTCCAGCGATGACGTGACCTCCGGCTTCGTCGTCCAGCTGCGCCGGTTCGTCCTTGGGCGCAACTCGGCCGAGGTCCAGCTCAAGCTCCCCTACGGGGTGGCGGTGGACTCCAAGGGGCGCCTCTACGTGACGGACTACGGCTTTGGTACCGTCACCGTCTTCGACCAGAAGGCCCGCAAGGCGTACTATCTGGGCCGGACCGGCACGACCACCCTGGCCGGACCGGTGGGAATCGCCATCGGGCAGGATGACTCCATCTTCGTCTCTGACACCAAGCTCGCCAAGGTCTTCAAGTTCGCACCCGACGGCCGAATTCTCTACGTCCTGGGGAGCAAACCTGGCGAGTTCGACAGCCCCTCGGCGGTGGGGGTGGACCGGTCGCGGGACATCCTCTACGTCCTTGACGCGCAGCTCCACAAGATCCTCAAGTACCGCGCCTCCGACGGAAGCCCCCTCGGGAGCATCGGCCAGCGCGGCCGCGATCCTGGCCAGTTCAACTTCCCCACCAACCTCTGGGTCGACCAGAAGACCGGCCAGCTCTTCGTCTCGGACACGATGAACTTCCGGGTCCAGGTCTTCGACAAGGACGGCAAGTTTGTCCGGTCCTTCGGCGAACTCGGCGACAGCCCGGGGATGATGGCCCGCTCGCGGGGGATCGCCCTGGACAGTGAAGGCCACGTGTACGTGGTGGACGCCGCCTTCAACAACTTCCAGATCTTTGACCAAAAGGGGCAACTGCTCCTCTGGGTGGGTCAGGCCGGCCGGGAGGCGGGACAGTTCAACTCCCCCGCCGGGATCTTCATCGACGGCCAGAACCGGATCTATGTCGCGGACCGGCTCAATGCCCGGGTCCAGATGTTCCAGTTCCTGGGCGGCAATTAAGGAGGGCTGGACCCCTTCGGGGTTTAGCGTAGAGAAGAAGCAAGAGGGACAGGGAAAGGAGGTGAAACGAGATGAAACGCATGCTAACCATGCTGGCAGTGGCACTGCTGGTGGTGGCGCTGGCCTCCGGCGCCGCTCTGGCCACGGTGGGCAACATCAAGAATACGAAGCACGACCTATCCATCACGAGCACAGCAGCCACCAAGTCGAGCAATGAGGACGAGATCTGCGTCTTCTGCCACACGCCGCACAATGCTGCCAAGGCGGTACCACTCTGGAACCGGACCAACTCGGCCGCAAACTACACCACCTATAGCTCCACCACGCTCGATGGACAAAGAGACACTATTAGCGGCAGCAGTACCAACATCTCGGTGCTTTGCCTGAGCTGCCACGATGGGACGATCTCCCTGGGGTCAGTGGTCAACAACTATCCGAGTGGCAGCATGGTGCGTGGCGAGGACCCAGCCTTCACGGCCGGCCCCACTGTGGACGCTACGGGCAAGTTGATCGCCGCAAACACCAAGCTGGGGACCGACCTCAGCACCACTCACCCGATTGCCATCGAGTACAAGGAAACTGCGGACATGAACACGATTAGCAGCTTGACCAATGTCGTCCTGTTCGGAAACACGCCGAAGAAGGTGGAGTGCGCTTCCTGCCACAGTGTTCACAACAACGACAATCCACCATTCCTGCGTCGCAGCAACACCGGCAGCGCTCTCTGCCTCGAGTGCCACAAGAAGTAGGCTCAAGAGGCCTGACTGGCGCTCCGGCTCGCGCCGGAGCGCACCTGGCGGGGCGGGTAACACCGCCCGCCCCGCCGTTCTTTCCGCAAAGTCGAGCGAGGGGGTATCCGGCTTTTTATGCGGAGGAGGCGAGGGGCAGATTCACTGCGGCGCATCGTGCTGGCCGGCACCATGGTACTCGCCGTCTGGCCGGCCGGTGCCCGGGCGGCCGAGTGGCGTCTGTTCGGGGTGGACAGCCTCTCCGGCCACCTCGCCTGGATCCCCGAGGCGTATCAGGAGCAGGCCGGCGAGCTCAGCACGCACCAGCAGAGCCTAGAGCAGCAGGCCCGCCTCCGCCTCTCCTCGTACGTCTTGCATCCGCGGTTTCTCTCGCTGACGGCGGACACCCTCTTCGCCTTGCGCAGCGGGAACACCGGCAACGCCGGGCTGCGCAACCTAGATTCGGGAGTGACGCTCGATTTTCTGCGCGAGCATATGTTGACCTTTGGCGGGAGCGGCCGCTCCCGGCAGGAAGAGTTTGAACAGGATTATCAGGACTACGCCCGGGACACCGTCGGCGGGGCGGCCTACGCCTGCCTGGCCGGTTCGCGGCTGGCGGCCAGCGTCCGCTACGAGGTCTCCGATGTCTTGGCTTCCAAGGTTGGTGGACCAGAGAGCGGCGCCCTCACGGAGGACAAGCACATCCAATACCTCTCCGCCGAGTCCTCGCTGCGCCTCCCCTCCGTCGACAGCCTTGCCCTCCGCTACCGGGCCGTCAACACCGAAGACGCCCTGGGCACCAGCGACTCCCGCTATCAGACCGCCGAATTGTCGGGCAGCCAGTCCGTTCTGAACAAGCGGGGGAAGCTCACGCTGGGCTTGATCGGGTGGCAGACCATGGTGCCGACGGAGGAGCAGAAGGTCACCTTTACGGGCAACCTCCAGGCCAACTGGACTCCCCGGTTCCGTTCCACCGAAGACTTCGAGGTCACCCGGCGCCTGGCCGAAGGTGCCGAGTCCACCATGTACCGGGCGGGCGTCTCTCTGAACCAGGATCTTTCCGACCGTTGGAGCGTCCAGGGGAACCTGGGGGCGACCCGCAACCTGCTCCCAAGCAGCGAGAACTATGTTTACCGGGCCGCCGGCGGGCTGGGCTATCGGGGTGAGTGGCGCGGGTACAAGCTAGGCGCCCAGAACATGCTGAGCGTCTCCCAGGCCTTCGCCGGCCCTGACAGGGAGTTTCTGGTCTATGATGAAAAGCATTCCCTCCCCACCAACGGATACGCGGAAGTGTTGGCCAACCCATACATCGATATCAACACGATCGAAGTGACAAATGAGAGCGGAATCAAGAATTGGAAACCTTACTGCTACATCTACCAGGTCGGCACGCTCACCTACATCGCCTGGCGGCCGACCGATGAGCAGAAGAAGAACGACCCCAACTACCCTCAGAATGAGGCGGCTGGGCAGCTTATCGACGTCTGGGTTCACTACCACTACGTCCTCCCCGAAACCAACTACGCCGAACTCACTCATCAGCTCAGCTTCCTGGCCAGCCGGGAGCTGGAGCGGGGCGCCTTCGTGGAGTCGGGGCTAACGTTCAATACCACCGTACCAGGGACCAAAGGCCCAGGCCTGGAGGGACTCGACTACGCCAACGCCCGGTCCGAGGTGGGGTTTCAGGGGACGTTGAAGCGGCCGGCCTACGAGCTCGGCGCCGGCGCCACCGTCGGCCGGGACCGGAAGGTGCTGAATGCCCGCGCCTCCACCACCCTCCGCCAGTGGGTCCTCTCGGAGTCGTACCGCTCTGAGTTCTACCCCGACCTCACCGGTCACTACTTCGACACCAAGGCCAGCCGGCTGTGGGGCGTAAACGAAAAGACCCACCTCCAGGTGGAGGTGGCCGACCAAATGGGTCTAGTCAACGGGCGGCAAACCCAGGGGCTTACGGCCGGCCGCCTGCGGACCGTGTATCAGTTGAGCCCCTTCATGCGCTTCGAGCTGGAGGGGCGGGGCGAGTACAACCGGGTGGTGCAGAACGATACGAAGTGTGCCCTGGATGTGAAGTACGTGTGGCAGCAGGGCCAACTGGACCTGACCGCCGGCTACGAATTCCGAATCCGCACCTTTGATCGCTTCACCAGCCACCGCCTGTACGCCACCGTAATCCGCCGCTTCTAGGGTAATGGGTATCTTGGCAGGGGTGAACGACGTGCAACAGGATGGTCTGAGGATGGGTCAAGCAAGGCAGAAGGGCTGGAGGAGAGGAAGCCGGGCGGCTTCGCTCGCCCTGGCCGCACTCGGGCTCTGGCTGGCCTCCGCCGCCGGGGCGGCCCCCGCCACCAAGCCCGCCCTCTACTGGCCTGCTCCTCCGCCCAATGCCCGGATCGCTTACGTTAGGCAGTTTCGCTCGGAGCGGGACTTCCCCCGTTCGAAGCGGACCCTCTGGGAGAAGCTGAAGCGGCTGCTCGTCGGCTATCAGGAAGAATGGGCACTGCGCTCGCCGTACGGGCTTGGGGTTTACCGAGACCGGCTGTACATCACCGACACCCAGGCGCAGACGGTCTGGGTGGCCGATTTCGCTGGGCAGACCTTTTCCCCCTTTGTCCGGAGCACTTCGAAGCTGCCCCTTCCTTCGCCGATCGGGGTGGCTGTCGAGGAAGACGGGCGGGTATTCGTCTCCGATTCGGTGCGCAACGCCGTCTACGTCTTTTCCCCCGCCGGAAAGCTCCTCTCCGTCCTGGGCGAAAAGAAGTTCGGGCGGCCAACCGGGCTGGCCGTGGATCGCCCCCGCCACCGGCTGTATGTCGTCGACACGGTGCGCAACGAGGTCGTTGTCTTCTCCACCTCCACGCTCAAAGAGATCCGGCGGTTCGGCCGCCTCGGGACCCAACCCGGCGAGTTCAACCTGCCCGTCCAGGTTGCGGTGCGCAGCGGCATCGTCTACATCGTCGACACGATGAACTTCCGAGTTCAGGTCTTCAACGCCGACGGGGAGTTCGTGGGGCTCTTCGGCCAGATGGGCGACGGGCCGGGGGACCTCCCTCGCCCCAAGGGGATCGGAGTCGATTCGGAGGGCAACATCTACGTGGCCGACGCCCTCTTCGACAACGTGCAGATCTTCGAGCGCCTCGGCCGCCTCCTGATGAGTTTCGGCGGGCTGGGCGAAAAGGAAGGTCGCTTTTGGTTGCCTGCCGGTTTGGCCATCGACGAGCGGGACCGCATCTACGTCGCCGATTCGGCCAACCGTCGGATTCAGGTTTTTCAATTCCTTGGCCGCGCGGGTGAGCGGCAGTGAAGGAGACTTCGGACAACAACAGCGCTCTCTGCTACACCTGCCACCTCAAGTAGGCAGGTTTGGCCGGTGAAAGGAGGTCCTGACGTTGACTAAGACGGGGCGGGTATTCTGGATGGCGGTGTTGTCGGTGGTGGGCTTTGCCGGCAGCGCCTGGGCCGCCTCCCTGGTCGGCTCGGTCCACGACCTCTCTGCCGGACCGGCCGGACGGGAACAGACCGGAGGCGCGGTCGAGGACCGGCGATCTTGTCCCTACTGCCACACGCCCCACACCTCCGCGCCAGCCACGGCGCCGCTCTGGAATCCCCACCAGCCGCTGCAGTCGTATGCCATTGGAAGTCCCGGCAAGGGAGGCCAGCTGCCCACCACCGCGGCCGCTCTCGGGCAGTCTTCGAGCGTCTGCCTGACCTGCCACGACGGGGCGGTCGCCATCGACGCCATCGCCAACGTGGCCAAGAAGGCGCCGGAGCCGGAATCGGCCTTGATGACCTTCGGCCAGGGGCAGTTTGCCGACCTGACCTCTGCTTCAGGCTCGAACGGACCGCAGACCAGCCACCCGGTCGGGGTGCCATACCGTTTCGCGCCCGATCTGGTTCCTGCGCCGGCGGACGGGCGCTTCCCCAACGGAGTGCGCCTCATCGACGGCCGGGTGGAGTGCGCGAGTTGCCACAACCCGCATGGCGCTGGCAGTCCGCCTTTCCTGGTGACCTCGAATGGGGGCAGCGCCCTCTGCTGCACCTGTCACCTCAAATGAGTCACTCGCATGCCTGAGAAGAAGGGGAGGGATGAAAGATGGTCCGGCACACAGAGGGCTTGGTCGAACGGGGCAAGGCTAATCTCGCCCTGACCCTCCTGGCCGCCCTGGGCCCTCTTGTTCTCTTGGTCGCTCCCGCTCAGGCCGGCGTCTGGACGACCAGGCATAATCTCTCCATCAATGGTCCGGGGACCATCAAAGCCGCCAGCGAGACCAGAGTCTGCGTCTTCTGCCACATCCCGCACAACGCCAGCCCGGCCGTCCCGCTCTGGGGCCATACCACCTATTCCGGCACCTACGCCATCTACACCTCCTCCACCATCCAGGGCACCACTGGCCAGCCCAATGGTTCCAGCAAGCTCTGCCTCGCCTGCCATG
>JBLNCL010000024.1:0-38913 GCA_050260635.1 Betaproteobacteria bacterium | reverse complement strand
GGAGCGCCTTCGGTGCGGCCTTAGTAACGGGGGACATCTCGGTGACCGCGATCGGGACGGTCACGTATACTGACAGCGAGTACTTTGTCGGCTTCGGCCACCCTTTCCTCAACAAGGGCCGGGTACAATTGCCGGTGAGCCTGGCGGAGATCTACCAGACGGTCAGAAGCCAGGAAGCGCCCTTTAAACTGGGTGCGCCCCGGCAGTTCGTGGGAACCCTTCTGGAGGACCGGCCGGCGGGGGTGGCGGGGAAGCTGGGCGCGCAAGCTTCGGGGATTGAGGTCAAGGTGACGGTGCAGGATCAGGACCGGCGGGAAAAGACGGATTTCACGGCCACGGTGGTGCCCGACGAGACGCTGGCCAATGACCTGGTGGCTTTGGCGGCCCTGCAGGCGATGGACCGGGGCCTCAGCCGCATCGGGCGGGGGACCGCCGAGGTGCGCCTGACCCTGCGGGGTGATGGCCTGCCCGGGGGCGCTGTCACCAGGGAGAACGTCTTCTATCACCCGGCTGACATTGGAGCGGCTGCCTTGCGCGACTTGGTGACGGGGACGGCGCTGGTGATGGGCAATCCGTTCCGCCGCGTGAACTTGCGCCAAGTGGAACTCTCCGCCCGGGTGGGCGAGGAGCGCCGGACCGGGGTAATCGAGAGAGCCCGGCTGGTGCAGGAACGCCCGCTGAAGCCTGGGGAAGCGGCAGAGATCGAAGTGTTGATCCGGCCTTACCGGGGAGAGGTACGGTGGGAGCGGATCTCTTTGACGGTGCCGTCGGATTACCCGACCGGCCGGTTCCAAGTGGTGGTGCGCGGCGGGACCGCCGCAGCGAGTGAGGAGGAGCAGGTAGAGGAAGGGACGCCGCCTGAAGAAGACGGACATGCACCCAATCCGGAGAAGCCGGCCAAGGGTCCAGGGAAAGTCTCTGAGCCGAAGACCAACGCCGAAAGCTTCGAGGCTATGCTCGACCAATTCGTCCGGCGCGAGCGAAACAACGAACTGGTGGCGGAGTTGGTCCAACCGGCGGAGTCGGAGGGCGAAGAAAGCCCGGCGCAGTCTTCCCCGGAACTTGCCATGCCAGAGGGGCACCCAGCCGTCCGGCGGCCAGGCAAGGCACCGGCTGCGCCGGCCAACCACCAGGAGCGTCGCAACCCCAAGGCTCGCCGGGCCCTGCCGTACGTGGTCCTCGGCGAAGCCGCCGTGGAGATCGAGGTAGGGCCGGGGGGAACGCCGGAGCCGCCCATCAAGCCGCCACCCGCCCCGCACTGGGAGAGACCGCGGCGAGAGCCTTGAGCCCGCCTGTCCATAATTCCCTTTCCTGACACCATTTGCGCCCCGCCGCCAAGCGCTACAGGGAAGGAACGGTATTCTCGCCCGTCGAAGGATAACGGCACGGGTTCTGCTCCTAGGAGGATGGCGCGTGGCGGTCAGGGTTTTGACCCGACGCAACTTGATGGCCCTCTGTCTGTTGGCTGCGGTCGGCCTGTTGGCGGCAGCCGCCTCTTCCTATCTTCTGTTCCTGATCAAGAAGCCGGACATTGCCCCGCTCCGGTGGGCAGTGGAGCGGACGTTGGAACGCCAGACCGGGCTCCGAGTTTCCCTGGGAAGACTCCGCCCGGCCCCCTTCGGAGTGTTGGTGGTAGACGGGCTGGAAGCCCGGGAGCAATCTGGCCGGACGCTTCTGGCGGCCGACCAGGTGGCGATTCGTCTCAGCCTTTGGTCTTGGGCGGCGCAGCGGGGGCGCCTTTCGGCCCTGGTCAGCCGGGTGGAGCTGGTCCGGCCGCGGCTTCAGGTGTCTCGTGGGGCGGACGGGACCTGGAACCTCTCCCGGTACCTTCGTCCGACCGAGACTGGGGAAGGCTGGCAGGGCGAGCTGTTGATTCGCGAGGGAGAAGTGACGGTTCAGGGGTGGCATCCTTCCCTTCTGGCCAATCCGGGTGGCGGGCTGAAAGAGGCGGAGGGGAGCGGGTTCCGCTGGACCGCAGTGAACGGCACGGTGAGCGCCGGGCCGAAAGGGACCCGGGTTAAGCTGGACGGACGAACGGACCTCTGGCCTGACAGCAGGATTTCGGTCACGGCGAGGCTTGGGGGAACGGCCCCCAGTCGAGCCGAATTGGCCCTGACCGGAATCGAGTTGGCCCGGGTCCAGCAGTTTCTGCCAGGGGCCGACCGCTTCGGGGAGTTCCGGAAGGGCCGGGGCGACCTTCGAGTCTCCCTTCTGCTCGAACGGGCAAAGCCTCGCCTCGCCTCAGCCGAGGTGGTGGTACACGGCGCCGAGTGGCGCCATCCGGCCATCGAGGGAGCGTTTTCCGAGGTGGTCGGGCGGCTCACGCTCCAGGGCGAGACAGTGCGGCTTTCTGATCTGAGCTTCGTCTTCATGGAAACCCGTTGGACAGCCCAGGGCAGAGTAACTGGCCTGAGCGACCCGGAACTGGACGTCAGATTGAGCGGGGAAAACGCGTCTTTGCGGGCGCTGACCAAAGCGCTGCCGGTTTCGCTGAAAGGGGTGGCCCTGGACGGGCGGGCTACGCTCGACCTGACCGCCCGGGGTGAGTGGCGTGCGCCGCTGGTTTCCGGTTTTCTCAGGCTGAACGGAGTTTCAGTCGCTGTTCCTGGCGGGAACCTCCCCATTTCTGACCTCAACGGGACAGTGGAGTTCGCCGGTGATGGACTGCGGACCAACCGCCTCACCGCCCGGATCGCCGGGGGACAGGTGAGCGTCCGCGGCGAGGTCCGCGACTGGCGGCAGCCGCATGGATCGCTGCGCCTAGACCTGGAAGGGGTGCCCTCGGAGGAGGTGCGCTCGCTCGCCCCCACCAAGGTTGCCGCCCAGCTTCAGCCATTGGTCGGGGGGAGAGTAAGCGGAACCCTAGAATTGGAGGGCGTTCTGGCTCACCCAGCAGTCCGCGGCAAGTTGGCCCTGCTGGGTGCCGAATGGGGGGATCTCCCACTCGAGAGCGTACAGGCGGAAGGGGCATACGCCAAAGGACGCCTGAACCTCAAGCGGCTCGCCGCGGTGGCAGCCGGAGGCCGGTTGGAAGCCAGCGCCACCCTCAGCGGCCTGGGCGCAGGCGAGATGAGCTATGCCTTCTCGGGGCGGGCCAGTCAGTTTGACGCGGCCGTCCTGGCGCGAGTCGCGGGGTTATCCCTGCCAATGGCGGTCGAAGGACGTGTGAGTGCGCTCATCGCCGGGACCGGCGAGGGTCTGGCCTGGGACAAGCTGTCAGTCATGGGCACCTTGGCGGTCAGCGAGGGACAGGTGGGAGAGGAACGGCTGACCTCAGCCGAGGCCGGTTTCACCATCAACCGGGGTGAGGTGTCGGTGGATTACTTCACCGCCTCCTTGGCGAGTGGTCGCCTCTCCGGCTACGGGCGACGGACGGCTGACGGGCGGCTTTCCGGAACGATCAGCGGCCAAGGACTCAAGCTGGCGACAGTTGCCCGGCATGTGCAAGGACTGCCACTGGACGGGACGGCCGACGTCCTCGCAGAACTCGGAGGACGTGCGGATCAGCCAGAGCTGTCCGGGGAGTTCACCCTTTCCTCCCTGTCCTTCCGCGAGCAGGACTTCACCGACGGGCGGGGCCGCTTCAGGCTTACTCCGCAACAGTTTCTTCTGGAGGAATTGGCGGTCCATCGGGACGGAGGGATGCTGAGGGCCAGCGGGACGGTTGGCCTCCGTTCGGACTATCTCCTCAATCTCTCGCTGGCCGTTGAGGCTTTGCCGGCCAAGACGGTCCTGGGCCTAGCCGGTGTCGAGGTCGACCTAACCGGGACAGCGAACGGGACGTTCACCCTGCGCGGCCCGGCGCGGACTGCCCTGGTGACCGGCCAGGTGGCCCTGGCCAGCGGGAAGGTGGCGGGGTTCCCTTATACCGCAGCGGCCGCACAGTTTGCCTACTCGGGCGGCGTACTGGAGTTCGAACGCCTGGAAGCGGAAGGCGAAGGCGTGACCGTCGCCGGACAGGGCCGTCTGGTTGGCGGCGAATTGGACCTTCGCGTGGCGGCCGACCACCTGGACCTGGGTCGGCTGCCGCTTCCCGGCCGGGAGGAGGGGGCGTGGCGGGGTACCGGATCCTTCCGCGGGATACTCCGTGGCCACCTACGCCATCTGGCGCTGGAGGGGGAGGTCACCGGGACTGGCGTAGCCTACCGGGGTTATGCGGTGGATTCCCTGGCCGGCACCCTGCGCTACCAGGATGGAAAGCTAACCCTGCAAAAGATTGAGGTGGAGCGGGGCCGTGGGCGGTACTTCGTGACCGGTGACCTCGAGCCCCGGGAGGCCCGGCTTGATTTGCGGTTCCGCCTAGACCAGGCGGACTTGGAGGATCTGCTGAGCCTGGCCACGATCCGGCTGCCCTATCGGATCGCCGGCCAGGCCACAGGCGTGCTGCACGTTTGGGGCGGCGTACGCAACCCTTCCGCTCGTCTGCTGGCCGAGACAGAGGAGGTCAGCCTGGAAGGGCTTCGCCTGGCCGGCGACGTGGACTTGTCGCTCAAGGACGGCGAAGTGACGATCAACCGGTTGCGGTTGGGCGAGGTGGAGGGCGAGGGGCTCCTGGTAGCCTTGGGCCGGATTGGGCGGTCGCTGGACATGGAGGCGCGCCTCCACCGGATGAACATTCAGCAACTCATGACCCTCCTGGGAAGAAAGGACAGCAGATCAACGGAGGTGGCCGGGCGAGTTGATGCTGACCTCGTCCTGAAAGGCACCGCAGACGATCCTCGGGTCAGCCTTGCCGTGGCGGTTGGAGAGGCGAGGGTGAACGGGATGGCCCTCAATGACGTGCGGGGCCGGGTTGCCTACGCCGATGGCGCCATCAACCTGGAAGAGGTGGTGGTGGCGAGCGGCGAGCGGCGCTTGACCGCTTCCGGCACCTGGCCGGTCCCGGCCGCCCGCTTGGCGGCTTTGGGCGTGAAGGCGCCGGAGAGGGCATGGGACCTGCGGGTGGAGATGGCCCAGGGGGACATGGGGGTTCTCTCCTTCATCTTGCCGGGGCTCCACCTCTCTGGGCCGGGATCGCTCTCGGTTCGTGTAACGGGACCCGCGGAGGCTCCGCAGGTGGCCGGTGAGGTCGTGGCCGATGGGGTTACCGTCAACCATCCCGCCCTCGGTGGGGAGATCCATGGCCTCCGGGGCCGGATCGAGCTAGCTCCCGGGGTGGTACGGGCCACCCGGTTGACCGGATTCTACGGCGAAGGTGAGGCGCAGCTCAGCGGGCAGGTTACCCTGGCCGGCCTTTCCGTGCAGGAGCTGGACCTCGCCCTGAGCGGGCGGGACGTCCACTATCGGAGCGCCCCCTTCGAAGCCTGGCTGGATGCTGACCTGACCGTGCGCGGTCCGCTGGCCCAAGCGGTAGTTGGCGGCCGGGCCGTCCTGCGGCGATCCACCCTCACGCTGGGGGTAAAGGCTGATCCCCGGAAGATCACCTGGGACCCGAAGCTCGACTTGACCGTTACGAGCCAGGAGGACATGCGGGTGATGACCGTCGACCGCAACGTGGACGTGAGGGCTTACGGGACGCTCGCCCTGCGCGGCAGTCTGAGCCGGCCGGCTTTTACGGGTGAGGCCGAGGCCAGCCGGGGAACCATCGTCTACCTCAACACCCCCTTCCAGGTTACGCGGGGCCAGGCCGTTTTCGCCGCCTATCGCGGCATCCTGCCGACCCTGGACGTGACGGCGGAGACCGTTGTGTCGCCCTCTCAAGCGGCGCCGGAGGCGAACCCGGCCGAGGCAGAGCAATTGAAGATAAGACTCCAGGTCACCGGGCCCACCGAAAACCTGGCGCTCAACCTGTCCTCGGATCCGCCGCTCAGTCAGGCGGAGATTCTGGCAGCGTTGGGATTGCCGGGAGATGTGAACCGGATCCTGGGCGGCGGCCAGGGAAACGGGAAGCAGAGCGAACTCTTCCGCCTGGCCGAGCAGCAACTTTCCCAGCGGCTCTTTGCCGGCATAGAGGTGGCGGTGGCCGACGCCCTGCAACTCGACCAGTTCTCGCTGGCGCCCCGCTTCCAGGAGAAGAACCTCCAGCTCCATCTGGGAAAGTACCTGGTGGAGAACGTATACCTGACCTACACCCGGACCATGGAGGTGGACCCTTGGGAAAGCATCGGCCTGGAATACCGAATTCTGCCAGGTCTGACCTTTACGACCTCCTACGACAACCGGGGCGAGATGAAACTGGGCTTGGAGGCACGTCACCGGTTCTAGGCCGGGCGAAGTTGGACCCGACCCCGCATCCTGCCAAGCACCCCACCAATTGACGACCCCACGGGGGAAGGATTTGCTATTCCACGAGTCGAAGTCACCCCAGGACCTTGCGCAGGAGAACCCGGAGGCAATGCTGGAAGAATACCTTCGCTACCTGAACAGCCGGGCGCCGCTGTCAGCCGAAGAAGAGGCGGCGCTGTGGCGGACCTACAAGAGTACTGGAGACCCGGACAGCCGCTACCGGTTGATCGAGGGGTACCAGGTCCTGGTGGTCCGCATTGCGCTGTCCCTTGGCGCCAGGTCGGAGAACGCCATGGACCTGGTCCAGGAGGGAACAGTCGGTCTACTTGAGGCGGTGGAGGCGTTTGACCCCCAGCGCGGCGTGCCATTCCCTTCCTTTGCCCAGCATCGCATTCGCGGGCGGATGCTTGACTACTTCGCCCGGCAGAAGGCCTGCCGGAGCGACGTCTCGCTGGATGAGACGGGCCTTCAGGAACTGGCGGCCGCAGCGGGGGCGGAGGAGGAATCAGATCCGGTCGCCCAAGCCGAGGCCGGCGACGTGCGCCGGGTTCTGCGGGGGGCGGTCGCCCGCTTACCCAGCAAGGAGCAGCGGGTGGTCTCCGCCGTTTATCTTCAAGACCGAGAGCCGGGCCGGGTGGCGGAGGAGCTGTCGATCAGCGTCTCCTACCTCCATCGGCTGGAAAAGCGTGCTATCCGGCGACTGCGGGGGATGCTGTCCCGGGTCGCCAGGGAATTCCGGGCTTCGCACTGAGGAGGAAAGGAGTATGTCCGGCGTGCAGTCGGTCTTGAACCACCTCCGCTTCGCCCGGCACTGGTTGGCCAAAGCTGAACACGAGTTCCAGCGTCACGAGTCAGTCCAGGGCGAGCTCTCCCTCAGCCTGGTCGAGGCGGAGGTGAGGAAGGCCTGGGCGGAAAGCCGGCGGGCCATGCGGCTGATCCACTTCCCGTCGCCCGGGAAGCAGGGCCGGCGTCCGGCCGGAGTAGCTCTGGCGGCTGGCCTCGCCCTGGCGGTGGCCCTTGGAGGGGCCAGCCTGCTCCGGCCCGCCAGACCGTCCTCCCCGGCCGCGGTCCATCTGCCGACCCTACCGGGGGCAGCGCCCGGGAGCATCGGACAGATGGCGTTTCAGGCGCCCAACCCGGTTTCGCCGCCGGTAACCGTAACCCGGACGGTTCAGACCCCGCAGTCCCAGCCGGCGCCGGCCGAGCAGCCTCGGGAGACGGCCAAAGCCCCTCTTGCGACGGGCGGAGCGACCGAAGTTCAGGCCGCTCTGGTCTCGACCGTGGCTGAGCCGGTCTCGGCCGTTGAGACAGCGGAGTCTTCCAGGACAGCAGAGTCTTCCAGACCAGCTCCGCCACCGGTCCCAGCGCCGACGGTCCCCTCTGTTTCTGTTCCGTTTCCCTCTCCTGCTCCCCCGGCGCCCGACCCGGCGATCGCCGGGGAGGGAGGGGGTACCCCTCTCCCCCTGGACCTGGCGGAGCTGGTGCAGATCGCTGAACGCTCATTGACTAGGCGTCCTTGACCTCAACGCACTCTTGAACGCACCCTAAGGAGGCAGCGCAGTGAAGAAACGTTGGTCAGTTTCCGGTTCCGCAGTGGCCGTCATGCTCCTTCTCGCCCTCGTCTTGGCCGGGAGCGTCCTGGCGGGCGTCGCCCAGGCGGCGAACTCGTTGGTGAAGGGCATCAAGATCGAAGGCAACCGCGAGATCAAGAGCGACGTGATCCTGGCGGTGGTCAAGGCGACCAAGATAGGCGAGACAGCCACGGAGGAGGCCGTCCGGCAGGATCTCCAGGCCATTATGGATCTGGGGTACTTCTTCAACGTCTCGGCCCGCTTCGCTCCCACGGAGGGCGGGGTGACGGTGATCTTCGAGGTCATCGAAAACCCGAAGCTGAAGGAGATCGTCCTTACAGGGGCTCCCGATGTCCCGGCGGAGCCGCTGAAGGACTCGATCGGGCTCAAGCCGGGCGAGCTGATCAATGGGAAGAAGCTCCAGGAAGGGCTCCGTGCCCTGTTGGAGCGGTCGGTGAAGGATTTCGGCATCCCTCTGCGCATCACCGACGTGGCGGTGGATGAAGACGGACGGATCAAGATCCACTTGGCCGAAACCCGCGTCGGGAAGATCGAGATCGCCGGCAACCAGAAGACGAAGGAACACGTCATCCGGAGAGAGCTGACCATCAAGCCCGGCGACGTGCTCAATCTGAAGGAGTTGGAGAAGTCGCTCCGGCGCGTCCTCAACCTCGGGTTCTTTGACGAGGTGGGGCGGAAATTCGTCGAGACCAAGGACCCTGATGTGGCCGACCTGACCATCGAGGTCAAAGAACGGAAGACCGGCCAGGCCTCCTTCGGCGCGGCCTACTCCTCCAGCGACGGACTCCTGGGCTACATCGAGGTGGCCGACGAGAACTTCTTCGGCCGGGGACAACGGGTGAACGTCAAGTGGGAGTTCGGCCAGCGCCGAACCACGTACGACCTGGGTTTCTTCGAGCCGTACCTGGATCAGAACCGGACCTCGCTCGGTTTCCGGCTCTATGACACCCAGCGGACGTTGGACCTGATCGACAGCGGGACCCCGACAACCTATAACGACCACGAACGAGGCGGTGAGGTCACGGTGGGCCGTCCGCTGTCCGAGGACACGCGGGTCTACGCCACGCTGAAGATCGAGGACGCCCAGCGCGCCTACGCCGAGGACGGGGCGACCTATCGGGCGGGGGACATCGTTCCCGGCAGCGCCGGCAAGAACCGGTCCGTTACCACCCGCATCGTGAACGATACCCGGGACTTCATCCTTAAGCCGTCGCAAGGCGGGCGGCGGGAGCTGTCGGTCGAGTGGGCCGGCACGATGCTGGGTTCAGACTACACCTTCACCAAGTACAATACCGATCTCGCCCAGTACTGGAAGGCCGGCAAATCCGGCCAGGTGGTGGCGCTCCGCCTGGCGGCGGGCTACCTCGATTACCAGGGGCAGAAGCCGGTGCTCGAACGGTTCCTGCTGGGTGGTGCCGACACCATCCGCGGCTATGAGAACAACTCCTTCTCGGGCGACAAGTATCTGGTGCTCAACGCTGAATACCGGTTCCAGTTGGCCAAGAACCTGACCGGGGTTCTCTTCGCCGATGCCGGCGATGCCTGGGAGCAGTACGAGACGGTGGCACTCGACAAGGTCAAGACGGGCTACGGCGTGGGCCTGCGGGTCGACACTCCGGTCGGAGTGATGCGCATCGACTACGGCGTGGGGCGTGAAGGTGGCAAGACCTACTTCAGCTTGGGCCAGACCTTCTGACAGAACCGCGCGACACCTTGATGCCTTTGCCAAGAGTGCGGCCTCGGTTCCTCGGGGCCGCCTCGGCATCGGCAGACAGTACCGGTGGAGGGATAGCGTGAGTAGGGGGCGGCCGCTGCGGACCATAATCTTGGCAGCGGTTCTGGCTCTGGCCGCCGCGGGCGCCACGGCAGAGAGGGTCGCAGCCGACGGGCCGGCGCCCGCCGGCACAGTCCGCGAGGTCAAAGTCGAGCTGACGAGTCCCCTGCCCGAAGCAGTGGCGCAGCGCATCCGCGAGGCCTTGGCAGCGGTGGCGGCCAAAGCGCTTCAGGGGCAGGAGATCGAAACGGTGACCCGGCTTCGCCCAGCGGTGGAAAAGGTGGTGGCGGAGGTCTTCGACCGGGTCTTGACCGGGTACGAGACGACCGGCGTAGCTGTCGTGCCGGGGGAGACGACCGAGGTCAGACTGTCCGTGGCTCCGGTAGGGCCGGTCATCCGAGAGGTCTATACCAGGCTGGCGGTCGAAGGTATCGATCCAGCACTGCAACCGCTGCTCAGGGAGGCGCTGCCGGCCCTGGATCGGGCGGGCCAAGAACTGTTGGGAGGCCTGCCGGTACAGGCTTTCTCCTGGGCGAGGTTCGCCCTGGAGCCCTTGCTCGAACAGGAGCTGCAGCGGCTTCTTCCGGGATTCAAGGTTGAGACGCAGCTCGAAATGGGTGAGGTCACCACCGTCGCCGTCCGGCTGGTGCCTCAGGGAGAACGGGTCCGCCGAGTGGACGCCCGGCTTGCCTCAGACACTATTCCCGCCGTGGCCTTGCGCCAGCTGAGCGAGGAGTTGAACGCTCAGGCGACGATCATGATCGGCCTTCCAGTGGCCTTCCTGGAGGCCTATCGGGATCTGATCCAGCAGGAGGTCGAGCGACGCATAGACGGGGCCCCCTCGATCGCCGGGTGGGGGCTGAAGGTCAGGACTCGACTGACCCCGGACGTCCATACGGTGCTGGAGGTGGGGATCGAGTCCACGGTCTGGCGGTTTCGGTTGGAAGCCGTCGTCAACGCCGGCAGCGCGGCTCCCGGCCCGGAGCTTCGGTTGATCGGAGGGCGGTCGCTCGGCCCAGGTGAACTGCTGGTAGGCAGCCAAATGCTGTTGACTGGCCTGAAGACCACCGCCCAACTGGGGATCGGTGTTCCGGTCGACTGGGGAGGGCAACTATCCTATCTCTGGAATCTGGGCGGCGGGCAGACGCTCCGTCTCCAGAAGAGGATCTCCTCCTTCCAGCGGTGGGGCCTGGAGCGGAACCTCGCAAGCGACAATTGGCAGGCGTATTACGGCGTGGCGGCCAACGAAAACCTGACCGTGGAACTGGTCGTTGGGACGGGTGGGGCCATGTGGCTCTCACTGGTCGGGAACTTGTGAAGGCTGGGGGAACCCGCTAACGGGAGGATTTCTTGACATTGCCTCGCCCAGAGCGGTTCGATACAATGAACTTGATTCCTTACCTTTCCATGCAGCCATTTTAATAAGGGGGAACACCAATTGCACCTGCGGACTCCGTTCAAGTTCCCGGTGGTCTTGGCCATCGCATTGGTGGGAGTGGCGGCCGTGGCTGGGTTGGCCGGCTGGTCGCTGGCTCATGCCGACCGTCTCTCGACGGTGGGATACGTGGATACGAGCCGGGTGGCCAACGAGTTTCCGGACATGAAGGCGATGCGCCAGCAGCTGGAAACGGAAACCGCGGCCATGCAGAAGGAGTATGACCGCAACTCCTCCGCACTGTCGCAGCAGGAGAAGATCAAACTCTTCCAGGAGTACCAGGCGAAGCTTGACCGGAAGAAGGAAACCCTGGTTTCCGCCGCGCTCGCCAAGGTGGTGCGGGTCACCGGCGACGTGGCCAAGAAGCAGGGACTCACCGTGGTGCTGGAGAAGCAAAGTGTTCTGTACGGCGGCATCGATATCACCGACGCCGTGATCCGCGCTGGCGGCGGCAAGGTACAGAAGTAACCGCCGTCCGCTCAAGGATAGGGGCTGGGCAGTGGCGTCCAGGAAGAATCTAGTCAATGTGATAGTGCTCGGGGGGGCCTTCCTCACCGGCTTCCTGGCCATGACGGTCGCCGGCCGGGGTTGGTGGGGCGCGTCCAGCGGCGGCGCTGATCCTACACTGGTTGCGGCCGCCGGAGACAGGGACTGGCGAACCGGCACCAGAGGGTACGTCGTCCTGACGGCGGCCATGGCGGCTCACCCAGCCTGGGCGGAGTTGACTGCGCTCACGGCCGAAGTCGAACGGGAGCAGCAGAGCCTTGCGGCGGAGCGGTCGGGCGAAGCGGCTATTGCCCGGGAGGCGGGGGCTGACTTGGGGACCAGCGTCCGCCAGGTGGTCGCCGCCATAGAAGAAGCTCAAGGGGGCGGGCGGGAGAAGACCAGGACGGCTCTCCAAACGGCTTACCGCCGCCAGTGGGAGGCGGAGCAGACCCGGTTGCTTGGCGAGGCCGAACGGAAGGTGGCCGAACGCCGGGCGGTGCTGGCGGCCCAGGTGGACGAGCGGGTCGGGGTGAAGCGCGGGCAACTGAAGGCCGCCCTGGAGCAGCGCGTCGAGCAGATCCGCCGCCAGCGCGAAGCCCGGCTGCTCAGTCTCCAACTCCAGTTGGGGTTGAAGGGCAAAGACCCAGCGGCGGCTGCCCGGGCTGATTCCTTGCAGCGGGAACTGAGCCAGCTTCAAGCCAGTATCCAGCAGGAGATTGAGGCCGCCCAGAAGAGCATGGAGCGGGAGCTCGCGGCCTTCGCCCGGGAGACGGAGGAGCAGGCGAAGAGCGATCTCCAGGCGTACTCCGCTAAACAGGCGGAGGACGCGGCCCAGAAGGCAGAGGCGGTCCGGCAGAGGCTCGAAGCCGAGTTGGAACGGCGGCTCCAGGAGGTAGGCGGGGGAGGCCCGGCGGCCGTCCTTCCCGGCTCCGGGGAGGGGGCTGGCCGCAGATCCAGCGCAGGCTCTGCGGCAGCCGACTCACCGACGCCACTGCAGCTTCGGCGGAATGCCTTGCAGGCGAAGATTATGGCGGACGTCCGCCGGGTGGCGGCGCTGGTGGCGCGGGAGCACGGGCTTGGAGTGCCCCGCCTGGTGGCGACCGCGGCTGAGCGGCCGGCAGGCGAAGTGGACCTGACCGGCGCGGTGACGAGGGCCCTGATGAGGTGAGAGCGATGGCGAAGCTGAGGGAGTGGACGGCCGGCGAGTTGGCCCGCTTGATCAAAGGGGAACTCCGGGGCGACCCCGACCGCACCGTGACCGGCATTGCCGGTTTGGAGGAGGCGGGACCAGCGGACGTGACGTTCGCTGATCTTTCGCGTTCGGAGGAGGGATTGGCTGGGGCGGCCGGAGTCCTCGTCCTGGCCGCTGCGGCCGGGGAGCGGCTGGAGGAAGCGGCGCTGGCCAAGCGGACGGTTATTCTGGTCGAGAACCCTCGCCTGGCCTTCGCGACGCTGCTGGAAGCTTTTGCTCCCGATTACCGGCCGGCGCCGGGCGTTCATCCGCAGGCTGTAGTCCATCCCACCGCCGTTTTGGGGCGGGACGTTTCGATTGGCGCAGGGGCAGTGGTGGAGGAGAGGGTCCGCCTGGGTGACCGGGTGATCCTTTACCCAGGAGTGTACGTCGGTGCCGACAGCGTCATCGGGGATGACTCGGTCCTCCACGCCAACGTCGTGGTCCGGGAGCGAGTCCAGATCGGCCGAAAGGTGCTGATCCACCCCGGCGCGGTGGTGGGGAGCGACGGGTTCGGCTTCGTGACCGTCGGCGGCCGCCACCGCAAGGTCCCCCACATCGGAACGGTGGTGATCGAGGACGACGTCGAGATCGGGGCCAACGTCACCATCGACCGGGCGACCTGCGGCCAAACCCGCGTCGGCCGTGGCACCAAGCTGGACAACCTGATTCAGGTGGGTCACAACGTCCAGATCGGCGAGGATTGCCTTATCGTGGCCCAGGTGGGGCTGGCCGGTTCCTCGCGGCTTGAGAGCGGCTGCACCATGGCGGGCAGGTCCGGCGTCGCTGGCCACTTCACGGTTGGCGCGGGCAGCGTCGTGATGGCCTGCGCGGTTGTGGCTGCCGACCTGCCGCCCGGGTCGGTCGTCTCGGGCATCCCGGCCCGCCCCCACACCGAGGAGATGAGAGCCAAGGCGGCCCTCTACCGCCTGCCGGAAGCCTTGCGGGAGTTGCGCGACCTCCGGCGCCGCCTCGCCCACCTGGAAGAGATCATCCAGGGAGAGCAGGGCGGAGAAGGTTCTGGACCGACCGGCAAAGGCCCCCAGGGCAGGAAATGAGCCTTCCCCCGACGAAAGCAAATAGGACCGAAACCTCGCGGGGGTGGGGCTATGCGTCGGCCATCGTTCGCCGTCTTCCTGGGTGGTGTGCTTCTGGCTGCCGGAGCGTTGTGTTTTCCGGCCTGGTCGGCGCCTGGACCGGAATGGGCGGCCATCCCTGGGGCCAACCCGGCGGCCGTGGCTTGGCTGGACCCCAAGGAGGCCGGGCAAGCCAGCCTGACTGCCGCCCTTTTCGCCAATTCATCTGAAGCAAGCTATTCGGCCGGCTATGCCGTCCCCGACACCGGCCGGGGAGCGGCGTCGCTGGTCTTAACCTATTCCCGGACCTGGGTGAGCGGGGCGACCGACGAAGCGAGGTCGTACGCCTACAGTTGGGCGCGGCGGTGGCGGCCGCGCTTGGCCGCAGGGGCGACGGTCCGTCTGGAACGGCGTCAGTATTGGGTGGACGCCCTGGGCGCGACGGCGCCCCGGAGCGGCCCCGGTCTCGACCTGGGGGCGATCTGGCTGGCCGATGACCGCACCTGGGTGGGGGTGGCCCTCCAGGACGTCTTCGACACCGTCCTCCCGTCGGACGGCGGCCACTCCGATGTCCTCCCAATGAGCCTGCAGTTGTCCGCCGGCCGCCGGGTGAGCCCGCAGCTAAGCCTGTCCCTGGAGGGGCGGGACGTCACCGCGAATACCCAAGCCGGACCGTCCTGGCGGGCTGAGGTGGCCTTTCGCCGGGGGAACCTGACCTACCGCGCCGCTGCCCTCGCGGGGGCGGTTTACGGATGGTCGACCGGTGTGACCGCCCGGTGGTGAGTTCGGGGCAGCCGCTCACGACCAAGTGGCGGCGCTTCCTCCTCTTCGACCGCTACCTCCTTCGGGAGTTTGTCGGCCCCTTCGCCCTGGCCCTGTTGGCGGTGACGGTCCTGATGCTCTCCGACTTCCTTTTCACTCTCGCCGACTGGCTCATCGTGAAGCGCGTGGCGGCCGGGGTCATCCTCCGCCTGATTGGGTACCGCCTGCCGGGCCTCGTGGTCCAGGCGGTGCCGGTGGCTGTCCTGGCGGGAGCCCTGCTCACCCTGTATCGTCTGGCCCGCGACTCAGAACTGGTGATCATGTCGGTCAGCGGTCTCAGCTTCGAACGGGTAGTGGCGCCCCTTCTCACCTTTACCCTGGCGCTCTCGGGGGCTTCCTACGCGGTGAACGAGGCGGTGGTGCCGCAAGCCAACCACGCCGCGGAGAACATCGTCCGGCGCCTGGTCTTCCAGGAAGTCTTGCCCGAGGTCCGAGAAGGGGTCTTCTTCCGGGGTCAGGACGACACCGTCTATTACCTGCGCCGGTTCGATCGGACCAATCTGCGCATGGAAGACGTTATGGTCTTCAGGCCGGGGAGCGCCCCTTACCCAGAGATGATCACTGCCCGAGTGGCCCGCTACGGGAAAGGTGTCTGGCACCTGGAGGACGGGATCCGGCGGGAAATGGACCGGGAGGGCTTTGTTACCCGGGAGACCCGCTTCGGGAGTCTCGACCTGCAAGTGGATGACGGAGTCGAACAGTTCTTCGGGAACCAGAAAACCACCCAGGAGATGAGCCGGGCCGAGTTGCGGGCCAACATCCGCCTCTTTGGGCAGGGCGGGGTGGACGTCCGGTCTCTTCTGGTGGACTACCATCTGAAGCTGGTCCAGCCTTTAGCCAGTTTCTTTTTCAGCCTGCTCGGAATACCGCTGGCGTTGTGGGTGTTGCGACGGCCCCGCTCCTCCCCCGTGCTGGGAACCGGCGGAGCGATGGCCCTGGTCCTCACCTACTACGTGGTGGCGCCACTCTGCCGCTCGCTGGGGGTGAACGGGCTACTCCAACCCCTGGCTGCGGCCTGGCTGCCCAGTCTAGCCTTTGGCCTGGTAGGCCTTTTCCTTTTCGCCCGATTGGAGCAGGTTTGATCATGGTCGGGAACAGCCGGCGCTGGTCGAGTGGACGGGGAGGGCGTGCGGCAGGCGGTCTGGTGCTTTCCCTGGCGGTCCTGTTGGGGCTGGCGGAGGCAGGAGGAGCCGCCCCGGCCTCCCCGGATGACGTGGTGCAACTCAAGGCGGAGCGGATGCTGCGCTTCGAGGCGGATGCCCAATTGCTGATCGCCGAGGGGAACGTCCGGCTGGCCTACCGGCAGACGATCCTGGAGGCAGACGTTCTCCAGGTGGATCTCAAGTCCGACCTGGTTCGGGCGGAGGGGCACGTCCGCTACCAGAAGGGGGACGACCGCCTCGAAGCCGGCTCTGCGGTCTATGACCTGAAGCAGGAAGAGGGGACCTTTTACGGCGTCGCCACCACCTACCAGGTCGAGGACCTTAAGGGCGAGGTGATTGTCCAGGGCAGCTTCATGGAAAGCAGCAAGGATACGCTCCGCCTCGTTCGCTCCAGCCTCACGACCTGCGACCTGGCCCAGCCTCACTACCACCTGGAAGCCAAGGAGATCACGATCTACCTGGACGACCGGCTTGAGGCCCGCCAGGTCTCCGGTTTCGAGGGGAAGGTGAAGCTCTTCACCCTGCCTTACCTGATCATCCCGCTCAGGAAGGAGAACCAGTTCGAGCTGCCTCGCCTCGGCTACTCCCAATCCGATGGCTGGTTTATCAAGACCACCTACAACTACTATCGGAACGCGGCGTCTTACGGGGCTTACTTCCTGGACTGGTACCAGAAGAAAGGGATGGGGTTAGGCCTCAAGCACGATTATCTCCAGGGGGCCAAACCATGGGACGGGTCGGGGTGGTGGTACCTCTACCTCAAAGGGAACCGGGAGCACCACGATGAGGAGGTTTACCTCGGGGTGGATCACCGCCAGCAGCTCGGGCCGGCCTGGAAGAGCGCCTGGCGCGGCAACTACGAGGAGAGGTACCTCTCCGACACCCAGAAACAGGAGGCGGCCGGCGCCACGGTACAGGTGACGCAGCAGTCCACGGCCGGCCTGACCGACCTGAGCGCCAGCTATCGCCTTACGGTCAGCCAGACCCTCCCGGCGGGGGAGGGGGAAAGCGGGGTTCTCTCCCAAACCGACCTGAAGGACGCGCGGGTGAGCTTCAACACGGCGCAGCGGCTGCCTGGAGAGTGGGACTGGCGGTTTGGCGCCAGCGCCACCCGCTTTCAGCAAGCCGGCCGGACGCCGTATGACAACCTGGGCTACCAGACCCAGGTGGCCAAGGCCTTCCCCGACTTCACTCTGCGCCTCTCGGCCCAGCAGCAGTTCACCCCGCCACCGGTGGCTGAGGGGGAGACCCCGCCACCCTGGAGCCGCTACAGCCGCCTGCCCGAGGTGGCCCTCGAGAGCCGCGCCTTGACCTACCGAGGGAAGCCGCTGCCGTTGAACTTCTCCGCCAGCCTTTCGCGCTACGAAGAGATCTCCGTTTATCACCCGGACGGCTACGCCCTGACCATGGGCGCCCTGACCGGTCGGCTGACCGGGCTCTCATACCCTTTGGGTCCCCGGGTGACGACCAGCTTCACCGGCTCCGGCAGCACAACCTACTACCAGAACGGGGACTACACCCTCGGGGCGGCGACCGGGCTTGGGTTGACTTACCGGCCCTCGACGCCGGTGGCGGCCACCCTTCGCTACAACTGGCAGGACCGGCTGGGTGTCAACCCTTTTGTCTCGACCGGGATCAGCCCGGCCGAGACCATAGGCGGCAACCTGAGCTACACGGCGGGTGGGTTGAACGCCGACGTGGGCACGAGCTACGACCTGCTGACCGGCTACTTCCAGGAGCTGGTCGGCCGGGCGACCCTGTCCCGGCCCCGCTTCTCGGCCACCGGTCTAGTCAGTTACGATCCGAACACCGGGAATTGGCGGCGCGCCGCGGGCGTCTACTCCTACGAGGTGGACGAGGCGCACCTCTTGAAGCTGGGCGCCGCCGCCGACCTTGGGAGCAGCCGCCTCGAACGATTCGACACCCAGGTGGTCTGGCCGCTGAGCGCCCGGTGGCGGGCTGAGCTGACCCTGAGTTACGACGGGTTCCTGAACCGGTTCACCCGGTTCGAGGCGACATTGGCGCGGGACCTTCACTGCCAGGAGGTGCGGTTGCGCTACGACGACGTCCGGCGGGAGGTATGGTTCGAGTGGCGGATCAACGCCCTGCCCTTCCAGCTCTTCCGCTTCGGCGCCAGCGAGGAGAGGCTGATGTTCGATTCGCAGTCCTTGGGCGACCTTTTAAGCCCCGGGCAGACCATCATGGGGGTGCCCCGCTGATGTGGCGGCGGGTTTTCGCCTCGCCCTGGTTTGGCGGCGCCGTGGTGCTCCTGGCCGTGGCGGCGGCCCTTCTCGGGCGGGCGCCCGGCGCCCCGGTGGGGCAGGAGTCTCCGGACGGGGCGAACCGGCACGAGCAAGCGGGTTTCCACTTCCGGGACATCCGCCTGGTCGGGCGGAACCAGGGGAAGAAGGAGTGGGAATTGGAGGTGGCCACGGTAAAGGCGCCCCGGGACGGACGGCGGGTCGACTTCTACCTCGTCCGGCGGGGGGTGGTCTACCGCGCGGGACGCCCGTACCTCTACGTCGTGGCGGACGGAGGCGTTTACTATCCGGAAGAGAACAGCTTCTCCCTGCGGGGGAACGTCGTCGTTTCCCGAGCCAACGGCGATCTGTTGCGCACCGAGGAGCTGCAGTGGAATCCCTCGACCGGGCAGGCGACCAGCAACCGGCCGATAGAAGCCAAGATTGAGGGAGTCTGGTTCCGGGCCAACCGATTCGCCCTGGATGTCCAGGCCCAGTCCTTGACAGCTGCCGGTGAGGTAAGGCTGGTCAAGGAGGGCGGGGAGCGTCTTGCAGGGGAGACGATCACCTACTCGCTTGCCGAGGCCTCTTGGGAGATCGAAGGCCCGGCGGAGCTCAGCATCCCGACGGGCGAGAACGGGCGGCAAGTCGTATGGCCAGGGCTGGGGGGCAACGGGGGCCCAGGGCCGGGAAGGGAGGGTGAACGCAGGTGAGGGGGAAGGCAGTGGCCCTTGGTTTGGTGGCGATTCTGACGCTGACGGCGGGGAGCGCCGCCCAGAACGCGGCGAAGTCGCCCGGACAGGGCGAGGTGGCCGCGGCGGCCGCCAAGGAGCTGCGCATCTTCGTGCGAGAGAACCGGACCTTCAAGTTCGGGAAAGACCTGGTGACCATCAAAGGAACAATCGAAGTGGTGCAGGGCGAAGTGCGGCTCTGGGCCGGGGAGATCGTCTACGACACAAAGAAGAAGTTCGCCACCCTGAGCGGCGGCGCCAAGCTGGTCCAGGAGGACTTGACCATCACCGGGGACAGGTTCTCCGCCTGGTTCGACGAGGAGAAGTACGTCCTCGAAACCGGCGTCAGGTTGGCCAAGCAGGACAAGGACCCGAACCAGGGCGACAAGTTGGTCCTCGCCGCCGACCGCCTGGACTACGACTCCCGCAGCCGGGCGATGACCGCCACTGGAAACGTGAGCCTGACGGAGCAGGACCGGGTTGCCACCGCCCGGAGAGTGGAGTACCGGGACAAGGAGTCGCGGGTGGTCCTGGAGGGCGGGGTCGAGGTCACGGAGAAGGACGGCAAGACCATCCGGGGCGAGCGCATCATCATCGACCTGGACCGGGACGTGGTGGAAGTGGAGGGCCCGGTCGAGGCCGAGTTCCTGCTGTAGCCGGCCGAGGAAGGGTTTGGTTTTCTCCACGCCATTTGCCGGGCCGAACGGGGCCCGGCCGATGCTATAATGGTGCGCAGGCGGACGAGGGAGGACGACCTTGCGTACCTGGCTTGCAGAAGGTTTGGCGCCGTTACAGGACGGCTTCTGGCGCGACCTGGGGCGGTTGTTCCTGGTCACGGTGGCTGCCGTGTCCCTGCTCTCAGCTTGTGCGGCCTGGGCGGTCAACGCCTACTTCAACAGCACCGTCGCTGGTCTGATCGGGGGCGTCGGCGAGTACGATTTCATGCTGCATGTCCGGGCCGATGCCCGGGAGCAAGCCGCCCGGCAGCTCGCCGCATACCTGCCGAAGGCGTTCCCGGGCGCCAAGTTCAAGCCCGGCCTGACCATTGCCGGGCAGGCCAGCTTCCTGGTCGACCTGCCCGCCAAGATGAGGACCCGGACGGTGATGGAAGGGATCAACTCCTCCTTCGCCAGCCTGCCGGGTTTCTCCGGCCACACCGTGCTGGTGACCCCCAGTGTGGTAGTAGACGGGGTGGCCCCGGGGGCGATCCGCTTCTTTCTCGACCGGTTGGAGCGTCTGCCGGGCGTGGAGTTCGCCTTTGCCGACGGCCAGGACCTGGTCGTGGCCGTCGACCGGCGCCACCGGGCAGAGGACGTGGAGAAGGCGGCAGCGGACCTGCTCAAGCAGTACCGGCTGATTGAGGTCCGCTTTCCGATGGGTTACGAAGTCCGGGACCTGCGTGAGGCCGGCGAACGCCTGGCGACGGCGGTAAACCGCAAGTTCGGGGGAGGGGCGCTGGACGTGACGCGGCGCGACCCAGGGGACGATTTCCGCTCTTTCCAGGCTTCGCTCACCGAGATGCGGCGCTTTCTCCTGAGCTACGCCTCGGACGTGAGCGTGAAGCTTAACCCGAACGTCACCCTGAAGCCTCGGGACGAGCTGGTCATCGGTGACCAACTGCCCACCCCCGGCGGCCGCTTCGGGCCGACCGCCCTGCGGGTGATGGTCACGGGGATCGAAGGGAACGTGGCCCATGGCGTGACGGTGCAGGGTGACCCCACCCCCCAGACTGCGGCGAAGTCGCCCACCCAAAAGGAAGCCGCGGCCGCGGTCTTCCCGGCTGGCCGGGCGTACCTGGTGAAACCCGGCAACCGGGTGGGCGAGCTGGTAGGGTCGGCGACCATCCACAACCAACGCTACGCCCTGAGCGCAAGCATGGACGAAGGCTTGAAGCTGCTCGACCAGTTACAGGTGGTGGCCAAGCATGCGGTCGCCACGGCGGCCAGGGTCCAGTCGACGCTCGCTTCCTACCAGCAGACCCTGGATCAGATCGACCGGGCGCAAACGGCGCTGGCGCAAGTCCAGCGGGGCCTCTCCGGTCCGCTCGACGGTTTGGGCAAGGTCAACACCGACAGCCTGGTGCTCTTTCTGAACCAAGCCGTGGCCGGTCTGGACGACCTGCTCGGCAAGATGAGCGGGGTGGCCGAGGCGAAGGCGGCCATGGATCTGGCCGCGTCTGCCGCACAGCCGACGGAAAACGGCGGCGCCGCAACCCAGGAGAGCATGACCAACCTGGCGGACGAGACTCACCGGCAGACCGATCTCTTGTCGCAAATCATCGGGCAGATCAACCCGGTGACGGTGATGCTGCTGAAATGGCGGGCTCAGGCGCAAAACCTGGCGCTGCAGGTCGGCAACCTCGGGCTGCTGGCCCAGAACGCCGGAGACGTCAGGAAGCTGGTTCAGGACCTCAGCACCGCTACGGGCCGGACCCTCGAAACCATGCGGGCTATTGACGTCGAGGCCATGAAAGCGGACCTGGAGGGCATCTCCCGCCGCATGGAAGCGATCGCCCAGATTGATGTGGGGTCTGTGACGCGCCAGGTGCGCTATGTCAAGGACTCCCTGCCCAACTTGAAGGATGAGGAGCTCGGCCGCTCCGTCCGGTTGATCGAGCGCTACATCGGCGGGGAGATTATTCCCGGTCAACGCCTTCAGCTCTTGGTGCCGGCCAGGCTGCCGCTGAAGGAGGTCAAGGCTGAGGTCCGGCAGACGGCCGGGGAGCGGGTTTCGCTTACCGTCTCGCCAGCCGGATCCCTGAAGATGGACTTGCGAGGACTGCTCTTGCGGGTCTTGGGGAGGGTTCGCACCACGGTGGCGGGGCTGGTGGCCGTGGCGCTGGTGGCGCTCGTCTTGATGCTGGACCACGCCCTGGTTATTTCAGCCCTGCGGACCAGTTGGCGGTCGGGGCGGCTACCTCGGTGGTGGAGGGCCGGCGCGGCCTGGGCTTACGGGGCGGGGGTCGGAGCCGCCCTGCTCTTGACGAGCTTCGTCCTTTCTGGCGCCCGGCTGCCCTTCTTCGGCTGGCCTTCCGTGGCGGGCCTCGGGGGAGCGCTGGGCCTCGCGACCGCCGGCCTGGCCGGGCGGTTGGCGCCGGTGGAGGTGGGTGAGTTGGAGGCGGGCCAGGCGTTGGGGTTGAGCTACGCCCGAATCCTGCGGGAGATCGTGATCCCCGAGGGGCGTCCCGGGCTGCTCCACCTGCTCAACCGGCGGGCGCTGATTTTCCCCCTGGCCGCTCCGGGGCCGGCGGGAAGGAAGAGGTGAGTGAGTGAAGAGGGAACCCGTGCTCGAGGTGAGAGGGCTGCGCAAGCGCTACGGCGAGACGGTGGCTCTGGATGGAGTGGACTTGGTTGTCCCGCCGGGCCAGACCGTGGTGGTCATGGGGCCGAGCGGCTGCGGCAAGTCGACCCTAATCCGCTGCCTCAACCGGCTGCTGGAGCCCGACGGCGGGGAGGTATGGTTCCAGGGGCAAAACCTCCTGAGTCTGAGTCCGGCCGAGTTGGCCGCGGCGCGCCGCCGGATCGGCTTCGTCTTCCAACATTCCAACCTGGTCCGGCGGCTGACCGCCCGTCAGAATACCGCCTTGGGGCTGGTGGCGGCCGGACGACCGGTGGAGGAGGCGCTCACCGCAGCCGACCAGGCGCTGGCCCGCGTCGGCTTGGCGGCCAAGGCAGACCGCCGCCCGGCTCAGCTCTCGGGCGGGGAGCAGCAGCGGGTGGGAATCGCCCGGGCCTTGGCCCTCTCTCCGGCTTTGATGCTGTGGGACGAGCCGACGGCCGCCCTCGACCCACTCCTGGTCAGAGAGGTTCTCGAGGTGATGGAGGAACTGGTGCGGGACGGGGAGCGGACGATGGTCGTCGTCACTCACGAACTCTCCTTCGCCCTGCGGGCTGCCGACCGAGTCGTCCTTATGGACCACGGCCGGATCGTCGAGGACGGGCCACCGGCGCAGGTCTTCACCGCCCCGGCTTCGCTCATGGGCGAGAAGTACCGGAGGCTCCTTGAAGGTTTGCAGGGCTTGTCGGTCGAGGTCAAGGGAAGGAAAGGAATTCCCGCGGCTGGGGCGAATGCAGGAACCGTGTCGCGCCCGCCGCGGGGGGCCGAGGCGGCGCAGGCGCCAAGGGGAGGTCGACCGATCCATGCTTGACCATGGCCTATGCCAGGCCACCGTAGCCCGCCCGGCCGAGCTGGCCGGAATCGGCTTGCACAACGGGAAACCGGTTCGCCTGGAGGTGGCGCCGGCGCCACCCGGCACAGGCCTCCGGTTCGTCCGGACCGACCTGCCAGGGGAGCCGGAGATTCCGGTGAGCGTCGCCGCCGTGCGCCGCTCACCTCTCTGCACCGCCCTGGAAGGGGAACCCGGGGTCACGGTGGCCACGGTGGAACATTTGTTGGCTGCCCTGCGCGGGCTCGGCGTTACCAACGCCCTGCTCCGCCTGGACGGCCCCGAGGTTCCGATGGGTGACGGGAGCGCCGCAGCCTTTGCTGGCCTTTTGGCGGAGGCGGGGATAGTGCCGCAGGAAGGGGAGGTTTCCCTGCTGACTCTCGACTGTCCGGTCAGCGTGAGCCACGAGGACGCGGTCTTGGTGGCCATTCCCGCCGAGGAGCCGCGTCTTACCTACATCTTCGCCCACCCCCACCCAACAGTCGGGGTGCAGCTGGCCGAATTCACCCCGGACCGGGACGACTTCCGGGCCGAGCTGGCGCCGGCCCGAACCATCGGCTTCCTGGCCGACATCGAACGGATGCGCGCCCAGGGGCTGGCCCTCGGTGGGAGTCTGGAGTGTGCCGTGGTGATCGGGGAGGAGGGTTACGTCGGCCCTCTCCGCTTTCCCAACGAGGTGGCCCGGCACAAGCTGCTGGACCTCTTTGGTGACCTGGCCCTGATTCCGCCGGTCAAGGCGCATGTGATCGGTTTGCGGTCAGGTCACGCCCTCAACGCCGCCCTGGCGGAAGCCCTTCTTCAGGCGGCCAGACTGGACGAGGAGGTGCCCTGCGGTGGAAATCGGTGAACTCATGGCCATCCTGCCGCACCGTTACCCGTTTCTGATGGTCGACCGGCTCTTGGAAGTGGAACCGGGGGTGCGGGCGAGAGGCCTAAAAAACGTGACCGTAAACGAGCCGCACTTCCCGGGACACTACCCTGGCCGCCCGCTGATGCCGGGGGTCCTGATCCTGGAGGCAATGGCCCAGGTGGCCGGGGCCGCCTCCCTGGCGGCCGGTGAACTGGAGGGACGGGTGCCGGTCCTGGCCGGCATCGACCGGGCCCGGTTCCGCCGGCCGGTGGTTCCGGGAGACCAGCTCGTGATCGAGGTCGAGCTGGGACGGGCCAAGGCGGGGGTCGCCAAGGCCACGGGACGGGCGACCGTGGACGGGGTCCTGGTGGCCGAAGCGGAACTGATGTTTGCCGGCATGCCTATCGACGCGAAAAAGGCAGATAGGTAGGGATTTGTGGTTCGTCGTTCGGCTACATCGACCGAGAGATGGATTCAAATGCCATCCTGGCCGGGCCGGGGTGGTCAGATTTGCGGCCTGACGTCGGATTAACCTCATTAGAGAGTTTTAGAGAGAGAAGCATGAAACGCGGTGGGGGAGGAATCCTACGTTGAAACCTGAAACCAAGGTGATTCCGATCAGCCGGAAGATCCATCCAACGGCGATCGTTCACCCGGGAGCGGTCATTGACGCAAACGTCGAGATCGGTCCCTACTCCATCATCGGGGAGAACGTGCAGATCGGTGAGGGGACGGTCATCGGCCCCCACGTCGTAATCGATGGCTGGACGACGATCGGCCGCAACAACCGGATCTACGCCGGGGCCCAGCTCGGCATCGAGCCGCAGGACTTGAAGTTCCAGGGTGAAAAGAGCTACCTGGTCATCGGCGACAACAACCTGATCCGGGAGTACGCCACCATTACCCGGGGGACGGAAGGCGGCGGCGGGGAGACGCGCCTCGGCAACGACAACCTGGTGATGACCTACGCCCACATCGACCACGACTGCCAGGTTGGCAGCCATTGCGTGATCGTGAACGGGGCAGCCCTGGGCGGCCACGTGGTGATCGAGGACCACGTGACGATCGGCGGCCTCTCCGGCATCCACCAGTTCACCAAGGTCGGCCGCATGGCCATGATCGGCGCCTGCACCAAAGTGGTCAAAGACGTTCCGCCCTTCGTCACGGTGGACGGGCATCCGGCCCGGGTAGTCGGGATCAATGTGGTCGGGCTCCGCCGGAAGGGTGTCCCGCAGGAGGTGCGGGAGGAGATCAAGCGGGCGTACAAGATTCTCTACCGGTCCGACCTCAACGTGACGCAAGCCATCGAGCAGATGGAGAACCAGCTCGAGGGGTACCCCGAGATCGACCACTTCATCCGGTTCATCCGGAGCGCCGAGCGGGGCATCTGCCGGTAGAAGGGCCGGGAAAGGAAAAACTTCCTTCCGTGAAGAATAACGGAGGGGTCACCGCGGGCACTACGCCAGAGCGCTGGCCGAGTGCCCGTTTCGCGTCAAGGGAGGATGGCCGTGGAGGGTAACGGGAGGCTGGCGGTCCTGGCCGGCCGGGGGGCGCTTCCGGTGGAGGCCGTCCGGGAGGGGCGGCGCCGGGGCGAGGAGCCGGTGGCGGTGGCCCTGGTGGAAAACGTCGAACCCGCTCTGGCCGAGGAGGCGGCGTCCTTTCACCGGGTATCCCTGGGGGAACTGGCGCGGCTTTGCTCCCTCCTGCAGATGGAGGGGGTCGGCCGGGCGCTGCTGGCCGGGAAGGTCACCAAGGAATTGCTCTTCCAGGAGTTCGCCCCCGATGGGCGAATGGCGCAGCTTTTGGCCCGGGTAGCCGATTGGAACGACGACACGCTGCTTTTGGCAGTCGTCGACGAGTTGGCGAAGGTTGGGGTGACGGTGCTCCGCCAGGACGAGTACTTGGCCTACCTTTTGGCGCCGGCCGGGTTGATCGCCGGCCGGCTGCCGACCGAACGGGAGTGGGCCGACCTGCGCTACGGCTTTGCCCGGGCGAAGGAAATCGCCGGCTTGGACCTGGGACAAACGGTGGTGGTCAAGGAGCGGGCCGTCCTGGCGGTCGAGGCGATCGAGGGGACCGACGCCTGCCTCCGGCGCGGTGGCGAACTGGGCCGGGGCGGGGCAACCGCGGTGAAGGTGGCCAAGCCGCAGCAGGATCCGCGATTCGACGTTCCCACCATCGGGCCGGAGACCCTGGCGGTCATGGCCGCCTCGGGCATCACCTGTCTGGCGGTGGAGGCGGGAGCGACCTTCGTGGTCGACCGGGCAGAGATGGCGCGGCTGGCTGGGGAGGCAGGCCTCGCGGTGGTGGGGGTATGAAGGTCATGCTCTTGGCCGGCGAGGCCTCGGGCGACCTTCACGGCGCGGCCCTCGCCCGCGAGCTCGGCCGGCTTCGCCCGGGCATTGAACTCTTCGGCATCGGCGGGGAACGAATGGCGGCGGCAGGGGTCCGTCTCCTCTTCGACCCCACCCGGCACTCGCTCATCGGTTTCGGGGAGGCGCTCCGCCGGCTGCCGCTCTTCCGGCGGTGGCAGGGCGAGGTGAAGCGGAGCCTGCAGCGGGAGCGCCCCGACGCCCTGACGTTGATCGATTTCGGCGGGTTTAACCTGGGGGTGGCCGCCTACGCCCGGCGCCTCGGCATTCCTGCCGTGTACTACATCCCTCCCGCCGCCTGGGCCTGGGGGCGGGCACGGGCTCGGAAGGTGGCCCGGAGTTGCACCCGGGTCGCCTCCATCTTTCCCTTCGAAGCGGAACTTTACCGAGAGGCCGGGGCAGACGTGGTGTTTGTCGGGCACCCGCTCCTCGACGAAGTCCGGACCTCCGGGAGCCGGGAGGAGGCCCGCACCGCTTTTGGCGTCGGCCCGGAGGAGTTGCTGGTCGGCCTCCTGCCGGGGAGCCGGGGGCAGGAGATCGAATCTCTCTTGCCGGTGATGCTGACCGCCGGACGGCTTCTCGCCGACCGCTTTCCCGGGCTACGCTGGGCGCTGGGCCTCGCCCCGACGGTGGACCGGGACCGGGTGGCCGGCCTGGTGGCCGACGCGGGCTTGCCGGTCAGCCTCTCGCCCACCGCCCACGACGTAATGCAGGCGGCCGACGTGGTGATGGTGGCCTCCGGGACAGCGACCCTGGAGACGGCTTTGTTCGGCACACCGATGGTCATGGTCTACCGGGTCAGCCCGTTCACCTACCAGGTCGCCCGCCGGTTGGTGAAACTGCGCCACTACGCCTTGCCGAACATCCTGGCGGGGGAGGAGGTCGTCCCGGAGCTGGTTCAGGGTGATCTGACGCCCGAGCGCCTGGCGGAAGCGGTCTCCGGTTACCTGCAGGATCCAAAGCGCCGGGAAGAAACCAGGCAGCGCCTCCTGACCCTGGTCAAGCAGCTGGGAGAGCCGGGGGCGGCCCGGCGGGCGGCGCAGATCGTCTTGGAGGCCGCCGAGGAGGTGCGGGGAAAGAGCCAGCATCATGGCTGACCTGTGCGACCTTATTCTGACTGCCAACAGCCCCGGCGAGGTGGCCGGCTGGGTGACTCCGACGGTGCCGGCCCTCAAGACAGCCATCCCTGGCGCCCGGGTCACGGTTTTCATTCCACCCTGCACCTTTGCCAGCGGGTGCGAACGCCAGGTGGTGGCGGCCCTGCCCGGGGTCGACGCCACCTATGGCCCGGCGGAGTTCCTTCGTTATGCCTTGCTCGGCATTCGGCCGCCCGGGTTTGCCCCAGGGCGGCGGGGGGCCGTCCTCTTCCTGGGCGGCGAATTGACCAACGCCGTGCTCCTCCGGAAGCGCTTGGGTTACCCAGCCATCGCCTACACCGAGGGTTTCGTGAACTGGACCGAGGCCTTCGCCCGCTTTGCCGTACCTTATCCGGCGATCCGGGAAAAGCTCCTCAGCAAGGGGGTTCCGGAAGAGAAGGTGGTGGTCGTCGGCAATCTCATGCTGGATGCCGTTCGTCCGCGGCGCCAGCCGGCCGCGGTCCGGGAGGAGCTGGGGGCGGTCGGCCAGGACCTAATCCTCCTCCTGCCCGGCAGCCGTCCCGCCGAGGTTGAGCTGATGACCCCGTTCCTCGTCCGGGCGGCCGACCTTTTGCGGGACTATCGGCCGGAGGCGGTCTTCGTCTTAGGCCTCTCCCCGTTCGCCGAGGCCCGGCAGCTCGCCGGGGCACTCCAGGGCCCCTTGGCGGCGGAGCTTGGCGCCTCCGCCCGGTTCATCCCGGACGCCGGCGGGGACGAGGACCGGGTCGGGCAGATTGTAACGGAGAGCGGAACGAGGATCCTCATTCGCCGGGGAGGCCGGTTCGACCTGATGGCCGCAGCCGACCTGGCACTGACCATTCCCGGAACGAATACGGCCGAGCTGGGCTACCTCAGGGTGCCGATGGTCGTCGCCCTGCCCCTGAACCATCCCGAGCGCATCCCGCTGGAGGGGTTGGCTGGCCTCATCGGCAACCTGCCCAAACTCGGCAAGACCCTAAAGCGCAGAATTCTGCCCCGGCTGGCGACCCGGATGCCCTACGCGGCCTGGCCGAACCGGCTGGCCCAGGCGTACGTCGTGCCGGAATTGAGGGGCGACATCGATCCGGAGGGCGTAGCCCGGGAGGCGGCGGGGTTGCTCGCCGATCCGGGCCGCCGGATGGCGATCTCCGAGACGCTCCGCCGGACGATGGGCGAGCCGGGAGCCGCCCGGCGCCTGGCCGCACTGGTGGCGAAAGAGATTGCCCGCCGTTTTGACGCCGGCCAAGGGCCGAGCTGCCCGCCGGCCGGCGAGTCGCAGGGAAAAGGAGAGTGAGTTGGTGAAGGTAGACGGAGTCAGAGCGGAGCGTTCTGGGGGGCTTCGGGGGGTTAGGGCGATGATCCTGGCGGCCGGCGTCGGGTCGCGCCTCGATCCCCTGACGGCTAACCTGCCCAAGCCGATGGTGCCGATTGTGAACCGCCCGGCGATGGAACACATCCTGGCCTTGCTGGCCCATCACGGGGTCGGCGAGGTGGTCGCCAACCTTTGGTACCGGCCGGACAGCATCCTCGACTACTTCGGGGACGGCCGCCGCTTCGGGATGAGTCTCACCTACTCCCGGGAAAAGGAGCTCCTCGGGACGGCCGGAGGGGTGAAGAGAGTGGCCGAGTTCTTCTCCGACACCTTCCTGGTCATTGCCGGCGACGCCCTGACTGACATTGATTTGACTTCGTTTCTAGCCTTCCACCGGGAGCGGCAGGCGCTGGCCACCATCGCCCTCCGCCCGGTGCCGGATCCGCGCCACTTCGGCGTCGTCGTCACCGACCGCACCGGCCGGATCACCGGGTTTCAGGAGAAGCCGGAACCCCACGAGGCGCTCTCGCTTTTGGCCAACACCGGCATTTACCTTTTCCAGCGGGAGATTCTCGACCTGATCCCGACTGGCGAATTCTACGACTTCGGCAAACAGCTCTTCCCCCGGCTGGTCGAGGAAGGGAAGCCGTTTTATGGCTACCGCATGGATGGTTACTGGTGCGACGTGGGGACCCTCAAGCAGTACCGCCTGGCCCACCAGGATGTCCTCCAGGGGGCGGTCCGGCTCTACACGCCAGGGGTCGCCCTGCCCCGGGAAGATCATCCGCTGGTGCTCGGGCAAGGGGCCAAGGTCTCTCCCCAGGCGCTGATCCAGGGCCGGGTGGTGGTGGGCGACGGCGCCCGGATCGCTGCCCGTGCCAGGCTGCTGGGTGACGTGGTGCTGGGTCCCGGCGCGGTGGTCGGGGAGGGCGCCGTGGTCGAGGCGAGTGTCATCTGGGGCGACGCTGTGCTGGAAAGGGGCTGTCGGGTCTCCCAATCGGTGATCGGGCAGGGATGCCGCATCGAACCGGGGGCCATGGTGGGGGAGGGGAGTATCCTCTCCGACACCTGCGTCGTCGAGGCGGCGGCGGAAGTGGCGGCCGGCTCAATCCTGCGTCCAGGCGAAGTGGTTCGGTCGTGATTCTCTTTCTCAGCAACGGCCACGGCGAGGACCTAATCGGCGCCACCCTGGCGGCCAAGGTCCAAAAGGCTGCGCCAGAGGCCGTGGTCAAGGCGCTGGCGGTGGTCGGCGAGGGGAAACCCTACACCGCGGCTGGCATCCCGCTGGTGGGCCCCCGCCGGACTCTGCCGAGCGGCGGGTTCACCCGCAACTCCCTTGCCAATGCCCTGGCCGACCTCCGGGCCGGGCTGCTGCCCTTGCTCGGGGGGCAGATGGCGGAGGTCCGCCGGCTCAGCCCGGAGACGGAGTTGGCGGTGGCGGTGGGGGACATCCTTGTGCTGTACCTGGCCCGGCGGCAGGCTCGCCGGCCCACCGTCTTCCTTCCGACGGCCAAGTCCGACTACATCGCTCCCCATTTCGCCGTAGAGGTGGCGCTGATGCGGGGATGCCGGAAGGTCTTCCCCCGTGACGCCCTCACCGCCAACAACCTTGCCGCCCAGGGGGTCCCCGCTGAGTACGTAGGCAACGCCATGATGGATTGCCTGGACGTCTCGGGAGCAGACCTGCGCCCGTTGTTTGGTCCGGCCGACCGGGTGGTCGCCTTCCTCCCCGGCAGCCGCCAGGAGGCCTACCTCAACCTGGAGGACCTCACCGCAGTGGCCGTCCGCCTGTCCAGCCTGGTCGAGGGGACCCTGGCCTTTTCGGTCGCCCTTGCTCCGGGCCTCGACCCGCTTCGGGCGGCCGAAGCCATTCGCGCCGCCGGCGGGGAGGCGCTTCTGCTGGACGGGGAGGGGCGGCGAAGACCGTTGCCGGGCGGATCTGACACTCTGGGGGCCCGTCCCGTCCTGACCCTGGTCCAGGGGCGATTCGGCGACGTGGTACTGGCCAGCGAGGTCGTGGTAGGCCTGGCCGGGACCGCCAACGAGCAGGCAGCCGGTTTGGGCCGGCCGGTAGTCACCTTTCCGGGGCGGGGCGCCCAGTTCACGCCGCGCTTCGCCGCTGCCCAGAAGCGACTGCTGGGCGAGGCGGTGGCGCTGGTCGAACGGGAGCCGGACCAGGTGGCCGAGACGGTCCGGCGCCTGCTGGCTGACGAGGCGGAACGGGTCCGCCGGGCAGCCGCCGGACGGGAACGGATGGGCGAACCGGGAGCGACTGACCGGATGGCGGAGAGGATTCTGGCCGTCTGGGAGCGGGAAAGGGGAGGAAGCTGCGGAAAAAGATAGTGACAGGTTTCACAAACCATGTTAGACTGTAATCGCAGCGAGATGAGGGAGCAAGATGAGGGCTGGAAGGGGGTCAGCCATGGAACAGTTGCGGAGCCGGGATCGGGAATCGGCGGAGCGGGCCTGCAGTCGTCTGGAGGCGCAGTCGGTCAAGGCGAATCAATTATGGCAAGATTAGTGAAATATTTCACAAAACCGGATCGTCGCAAGAGAAAGCAGGTGGAGGTCATGTTGTCGATCGTTGGTGAGGCAATCCTTGGGTGGCTGGGATTCTGTTTCCTGTCTCTGCCGCTCTGCGCCCTGTTCACGTATTGGGCGGAGCGGGAGGTTTCACGGGGGGCGCCCCCTGCGGGGGGGACAGACAGCATCTGTGCGGAAGCAGGGCGGCAGCCAGAGGCGGCAGGCCGGGTTTGCCGCCCGTCACGCCGGCGGAGCCTGGCGCAGAGCTTCGCTTAACATTCGCCAATCAGCGAACGTACCCAGTTACGCACTGCCTCGGCGGACCGCAAGACGGCGGTCCGGTCGATGGGGGGCTCCTCACTGAGGAAGATCGCGTAGCGAAACTCTACGGCAAACGGGTTAAGGAAGTCCACATCCTGGATCTCTTCCGGGAGAGGGATGTTATGGTCAATGAGTAGGTCGAGCAACTCTGCCAAGTCGTGAGTTCTCCGAAACGGGATCCCTTTCCAGATGAGTAGGGCTTTGAGGGCCTTTTCGACACATTGCTGGGCATGAAAACCAACAATCTCGTCGGCCACGTCGGTGATGCCGGCGAGATAGCGCAAGGCAGACAGATCTTGGTCAGCCTTGACCAGATATGAGTGGGCCAACTTTCGATTAGCGTCCCCTGCGCTCATAGAGCAATCTCCCTTCTCGCAGGGCCGGGTAGAGGACATGCCCGGGAGTGTCACCGAACCGCGTCACCTCGTCGCTGGACACGACCACAACGTCGATCGGTAGTCGAAACTGCCTGACTGCCCGGCGAAGCCGAACCATTTCTCCACGCCTCGACTGAAACCTGTCCGTGACCACCAGCAAGTCGATATCACTGTCCGGTTCGGCTTCGCCACGCGCATGTGAGCCGAACAAGACGATTTTCGTCGGCTCGGCAGCCGCTACCAGAGTAGACACGACTTTGTCGAGATGGGGGATTTCCACTGGATTCGCCACACAATCCCTCCTCACTCGGAAGGGCTTGATTAGAATTGTACCGGAGCAGTCTCGTTTCGGCAATCCGTCAGTCCGTGGAACCAGAACTAGGTCCGATTTCAGGTCCATTGTTCTGCCGCAGGCCTTCCCGCAACCCTTCAGCGTAGGCGTGGTTACGAACGAGGGCGGTAATGGCCCGGAAGAGGAGGTGGGTGGCTGGCCGGTCGAGGCGGGCGAGGAGCCGCAGCGTAGCTGGATGCTCAGGCCAGTGCCCGAGGGAGAGAAGCCGGTCCAGCCCAAAAAAGACGGGTGTGAGCAGAGTGGCGAGCTTGACCCGCCACTCGGGGTGCATCCGATAGTAGAGGACGGCCATGTGGCCTCGTTCTTTCTCCCGTTGGACAATCGAGGGGACCTGAGCGAAGGTCAGGCGGGGGAGGTAGTGCCAGCTCCGAGCCTTTGGGCAGCGGACTGCCACCAGCCCCAGTGCGCGCAGGCGGGTTCCCAACTCCAGGTCCTCCCAGCCGTACTCAGTGAACGCCTCGGAGAAAAGCCCCGCTTCCAGAAGCTTCGCCCGTTCGAGCGAGACGTTGCCGGTGGCGAAGAAGGCCCGGGAGTAATCGGTGAGCTTGGGTTGGGCCTTGCGGGGGTCGCTGAAGTCCGGGGTGTTGATCACCTGCCCGTGGGCGATCCGCCCCGGTGTCCGGTGGCAGTCCAGGTGGGCGGCGATGAAACCCTCATCCACCACCATGTCGCTGTCCAAGAAGATGATGATCCGGCCGCGGGCGGCCAGGATGCCGGCGTTGCGCGCCCGGGCCCGGCCCAGGTTGGGTTGCGGGCGGTACTCGACGTGGCAGGCCGCCTGCTTCGCCAGCTCCTTCACCAGTTCCCCCGTTCCGTCGGTGGACCCGTCGTCCACCACCACGATTTCATACCGGTCGCCGGGAGCTGTTTGGTCAAAAAGGGACAAGAGGCATCGCCGAAGCAAGTCCCGCCGGTTGTAGGTGGGGATGACGACACTCGCTTCCATCAGGTCCACCTTCTCAAGCCTCGTCTCCACTGCGTTTACAGCGTCTGCTTTTCGCTTTCGCTTAGCTTTTCCCTGTAGGCGAAGAAGAGTTTGCTAGGCCGTCGGCGAAAGGCGTGTGTTATAATGGTGCCGAACGTCAAACTGGCGGGTAGGTGAGGCTGTGAGGCTCTCCGGGCGGCGGGCGCTTCCCTGGCTTCTGGCTCTCGGCGTGGCGCTGGCCCTGACTGCGCTCTGGTATCTGGTCCAGGCCGATTCGGCTCGCCCGCGCCGGCCGGTCCAGCGCCGGGCTGCCCCCCGCTCCACGGCGGAGATGGCGCCCGGCTTCGAGTTTCAAGGTACCCGTCTCAAGGTTATCGACCCCCGCACCGGCCAGGTGGCGTGGGAGCTGACCCTGGCCAGGGCGGAAACGGCCACCGAGACCGGTGAGGTCTGGCTGGACGGGATTGAGGCGGTATACCACAATCCCGACGCCACGGTGACCAGCCTCACCGCCTCGGCGGGCCACCTCGAACCGGGCGCGCGGGCGCTGGTCTTGAGCGGCAAGGTGAAGCTCTTCGCCACCAACGGGGGTTCGCTGGAGGCGGAGACGCTGCGCTGGGAGGCGGGGCGGCCGGAGTTCCGGGCGACCGGGCCTCCCGGCGGTCAGGTGGTCTTCACCCGCGGGACGACCGTGCTGCGGGCGCAGGAGATACGTGGGGATTTGGCCTTGAAGCGCGTCTGGGCCGTGGGCGGGGTGCGCCTCTCCCGAAGCGAAGGGTTTCCCGGGAACCAGGAATGATGGGCGGGGGATGCACGATGCGGAAGAAGTGGTCCTGGCTCTTGCTGGGGGCGCTGCTCATGGCTCTGGCCTCGGCCGGAGCCGCGGTCAGCGCGCCAGCTGGGGAGAGGGTTGAACTCTCCGGCGAGACGGTCGAATATGACGTGAACCGGCGGGTGAGCGTGGTGACGGGCAAGCCTGGAGCTCCGGCCACCCTAATCAGCGGGAAGCTCTCCCTCCGCGGCGACCGCCTGGAGTATGCCGAGGAGACAGGCCAGGCTAGGCTGGAGGGCGGGGTCCGGCTGGAGCAGACGGAACCCGACCAGTTCGTGCTGACCGCCCGGACTCTGACCGCCGATCTGAAAGCCCGGACGGCCCGGGCTGAGGGAGCGGTGCGGCTTGTCGCCGGGAAGGCCGTGGCCACTGCGGCGACGGCCGTTTATCAAGGCAAGGAGCGGCAGGTGGTGCTGAGCGGGGAGCCCGAAGTGTGCTCGGAGGGCAGCGTGCTGCAAGGAACGGAGATCGTCTTCCTCCTGGCGGAGCAGAAGGTCATGGCCCGGGGAGGATCCCGGGTGAGTGTCCCGGCGGAACAGGTCGGGCTGAAGGGGGAGTAGCGGCGTGGCCTTGGTGGCGGAGAACCTGGTGAAGACGTACCGCCGGCGGCGGGTGGTGGACCAGGTTTCTCTCACGGTCCAGTCGGGCGAGGTGGTCGGGCTGCTCGGGCCGAACGGCGCCGGCAAGACCACGACCTTCTACATGATCGTCGGCCTTGAACCGCCGGAGGGGGGGCGGATCACTCTCGGCGGGCGGGACATCACCCGGCTACCCATGTACCGCCGGGCCCGGCTCGGGATCGGCTACCTGGCGCAGGAGCCATCTGTTTTCCGCAAGCTGACGGTGGAGGAGAACATACGGGCGGTGCTCGAGGTGATGCCCCTGACCGAGGCGGAACGCCGGGAGCGCCTGGAGGGGTTGCTCGAGGAGTTCAACCTAAAGGCGCTGAGAAAGGTGCGGGGCGGGGTGCTCTCCGGGGGGGAGCGGCGCCGGACCGAGATCGCCCGGGCGTTGGCCACCTCGCCGTCCTTTCTCTTGCTGGACGAGCCGTTCACCGGGGTGGATCCGATCGCCGTGGCCGATATCCAAGGCATCATCGCCTACCTGAGAGGCAAGGGGTTGGGCGTCCTGATCACCGACCATAACGTTCGGGAGACGCTGGCCATCACCGACCGGGCCTACATCCTCCATCAGGGGCGGATCCTGGCCTCCGGCGACGCCCGTTCGATCGCCGCAAATCCTCAGGCCCGCCAGGTTTACCTGGGGGAGAAGTTTTCGCTATGAGGACGAGAACCGCACCGGCACCGGGCAGCCCAGTGTGGCGCTGGCGGACGCTGGACAACTACATCTTCACCCAGGTCGCCGGGCCGCTGCTGCTGGGGGTGGCTGCCTTCACCACGCTCTTCGTTGCCGGGGAGCTGGTCAACCTGGCCAGCCTAGTCTCCAACGGGGCGCCGGTAGGGGCGACGGTCCGCGTCCTTCTTCTCAAGCTGCCGCAAATCATGGTCTGGACCTTCCCGATGGCGGTCCTCATGGGAACCCTCCTGGGGCTTTCCCGCCTCTCTGCGACCTGCGAACTGGTGGCGATGCGAGCCGGCGGGGTCAGTTTCTACCGGATGATGGGGCCGGTCTTGTTGATCGGCGGGCTGGTGGTCGTCTTGACTCTGGGGATGAACGAGCGGCTCGTGCCGTGGGCCAATGGCGAAGCGCAGCGGGTGATGATCGAAGAGATCAACGGAGGGGAACTGCCCCGGGTCACCAAGAACGTGATGCTGCGCGACTTCGAGGGCGAGCGGCTGACCAGGTTCATCTACGCCACCGACTTCGACCACGCGACGGCCACCATGCATAATGTGGCGATGCTCGAATGGCGGGACGGGGAGCCCTTCCGCCAGACCACGGCCGAGGCCTTGGTCTGGGAAGACGACGGGTGGTACTTCCGCAACGGCAAGACCTACGTCTTCGCGGGACCGGACGGGCGGGGACAGGTGACCGAGGTGGTTTTCCGGGGCGGCAAGCAGCGGGTGGGGCTCAAGGAGCGGCCGGAGGACATACCGAAAGCCCAAAAGAGCCCCGAGACGATGACCATGGCGGAGCTTCGCCAGCAGATGGCCCTGCTCGGGCGGGCCCACGACCGCTACAGGGACTTCTCGGTCCAGTATTACCTGCGTTTTGCCACGCCCTTGGTGAGCCTGGTCTTCGCCTGGGTGGGGGTGCCGCTGGGGATCCAGCACCACCGCCGGGCGACCTCTGTGGGTTTCGGGCTGGCGGTGATCATCATCTTCGCCTACTACGTCGTGATGACGCTCTTCACCGCCCTGGGGCTGGGGGGCAGCGTGCCGCCGGCGGTGGCGGCCTTCGCTCCCATTGTACTTCTGGCGGCGGTGGGCCTTATGCTTGTGATCCGGGCCCGGAAGTGACGGACGACCAACCGAAGGGGGAGCGGGATTGTACGGGATACTCTTGATCCTGGTGCTGGTGGTCACCGGGGGGGTGATCGCCTGGCTGGGGGACATGATCGGGCGAAAGGTGGGTCGAAAGCGGCTCACCCTGTTCGGCCTGCGCCCCCGTTACACCTCGATCGTCATCACCGTGGTGACCGGCATCCTGATCGTCGCCAGCACCCTGGCGATCATGGCGGTCGTTTCCGCCGACGTGCGGACGGCGCTCTTCTCGATGAAGCAGCTCCAGGAGACGCTCGCCCGGAACCAGGTAGAGCTGCGCCTGAAGGACGCCGAAGTGGCCGAGAAGCAGCGGCGGGCCCGTGAGCTGGAGACGGAGATCGCCACCCGGACGGCGGAGTACGACGCTCTCAACCAGCAGTTCCAGGCGGTGCTGAAGCAGCGGAGCGCGGTGGATGAAGCGCTGAAGAAGGTCAAGAACCAGTTGGTGCAGATTCAGGACCAGTACACGCAGGTCATCAACGACTATGGGTTCGAAAAGGCCCGGGTCGACCGGTTGAAGGAACTGGCGGCGCCGCTCGCCAAGGCGGTGGACGACCTCACCAAGCAGGTCGAGAGTCTGACCCAGGAGAAAGGGAAGCTCGAGGCGGAGATCGCCAACCTCCGCACCGACCTCTTCTTCGGCAACGTGGCCTACCGGGCCGACGAGATCGTCCTCTCCACGGTCATCAAGGGGGGCCGGCCGGTGGAGGCGGTGAAGAAGGATCTTCTGGCCTTCCTGAACGGCCCGGCCAACGAAGCGGCCCGGAAACGCGGGGCGAAAATCGAAGGAAAAGAGACCGCCCTTCAGGTGGTGCCGGAACACTTCAACCAGGCGGCGGAGCTCATCGCCGGGACGAATGACCAGGTCGTGGTGAGGGCCATCTCCTACACCAACACCTTGGTTGGCAATCCGGTCCCGATCTACTTCCAGCTCTTCCGGAACCAGCGCATCTTCCGGAAGGACGAGGTGATCGCCTCCCGCCGGATCGACAGCTCGCTCTCGCCGGACCAGATGCTCCTGGAGGTTCTGGCCTTGCTCTCTGACGTCAACGAGCGGGCCATCCAACAGGGGATGGTGACCACGGCCGAAGGGACGGTGGGGCGGACCACCAACTGGACGGAGATTCCGGAGACGATCAACGAAATCCGGACCCACACCGGCATGGTGACGGTTCAGGCGGTGGCCCAGGCGGACACTTGGTCGGCCGCGGGACCGCTCCAGGTCCGGCTGGAACTGCATCCGGAAAGACGTCCCTGATCGGCCAGCCATTACCGGCCGGAAGGGGCAGGAGAAGGGCGGGGGGATGGCGAAGTAGCAGCTCAAGACATCGGTCACTGGCACACACAGCACAGACGTACCACGCCAGACACCAGGGAACGCAGCTTCGTCGCAGCACATCTGCAATAAGCATCGCACCAGAGGATGGGCTTCGGCCAGTGGCTAGCCGGCGGGAAGGGCGTTTGAGGAAACAAGGTTACTCAAGCGACTTCCCGCCTCCATTTTTCCGGAAAGGGGGAGAGGAGATGCGGGGGAAAGGCAAGGCTTGGGTTGCGACCGCGATCCTCGCCGGTTTCCTCGCTCTGGCCGGCTGGGCGATGCCGGCCCTGGCGGCCGCCCGTGGTCTGTCGGCGGTGGCGTTGAACGCCGTCTCGGGCCTGCCCGGGTTGAAGCCCGCCTCCTCCCACCTTCTCCTCTCCGGCGAGCCGACGTTGATCCGCTCCGCCCCCAGTCTCTACTCCCGGGTGGCAGAGTTGGCTGAGCGTTACCGGGTGATCCCGGTCGAGGGGGCGACAGGGGGCGAGTTGGTCGCCCACCGGCCGACCGGCCAGACTTTCTGGCCGCGCCTCGCCGTGCCTGAGGTGAGTCTTCCGGCCCAGGAGAGCCAGCCAGACTCGGCCGAGCTGGCGGAGGTGGCAGGGGTCCGCCTCGCCGGAAGGCTGGTCCCGCCCGAGGAAGTACTCTCCGGCCAGGAAGGAGCGGCAACGGACGAGCCGCAGCCAGCGGTGGATCTGGTGGCCACCGTTCCGCTCGTCCCGGAGCGGCTCGACGTCTCGGCCCACTACCGGCTGGTCGACGTGGACCGCCTGGCGGGTGCTTCGGTCAACTCGACCGCGCAAACCATGGGTGTCGGCGGGCAGGTTTCCTTGAACGGGGGGACGGTGCTGAAGGCCGGGTATGAAGTGACTCGCCAGGGCAGCTCGTTGACCAGCACCCGGACGGACGCCGGACTCACCGTTCGTCTCGACTCTCGGACCGATCTTTCGGCCGGGTTGAGGCTGGACCACGACGCTGCCGACGGCCCGCAGGTTCGCACCACCGTCGGCCTGGGCTACCGTTTGAACAACGACACCGCCCTGCAGGCCAGTTATACCTTGATCAACTTCGGAACCCGGCCTTCCCCGGCCCAGGGTAGCCATCAGGCCTCGGCTGAGCTGTCTTTGCGCTTTTGAAGCTGGTGCGTAATAGGCGGCCCAGGGGAGTCCGGCTTGCTCCCTGCTTCCCGCCCAAGGGGCTCCCGGGGGGCAGTCGCGGCGCCGAACTCCCCTGGG
>JBLNCL010000023.1:0-4741 GCA_050260635.1 Betaproteobacteria bacterium | reverse complement strand
ACGTGGTGCAGCCAGGCGATACCCTCCACCGGATTGCCCGGCGTTTCGGCACCACGGCTCGGCTGCTGGCTGACCTGAATGAGCTGCACAAACCGTCCTTGCTCGTGCCGGGCGAGATTATCCTGGTTCCGGACAGCGGGGGCGGCTAGAACGGCTGCCCGGGGCGGGAGGGCTGCTCGTCCGCCGAGCGCTGGGTCTGGAGGAAGAGCTTCCCCTCCGTGTCGAGGCTGGCGAGGTAGACCTGGTTCGGGCGGTGTATGTTGAAATTCCGGAGCTGGGTGGAGAGCCAGGTATAGTCGAGTCCAACCTTGGCCAGGTTCTCGTAGAGGACCCGGCCGTTTTCGATGAGCACCACCGGCACGCCTTCGTAGTTGGTCGGGACATGCAGGTCGGCCGGGGTGAGCGGCGCCTTGTCCGGCTTGGGGATGACCGACACCTCGCCGTTGGCTTCCAGGATGGCGAACTCCACGTCAGCCAGGTTTGGGTAGCCCTTCACCCGGAGTTTGGACAGCAGATCATCCACCCCCCAGAAGGCCTCCCGAAGTCCCTTTTTGACCACCTTCCCCTGGTCCACCAGGACAATCGGCGACCCCCCGATGAGGCGGTGGAGGCGCCGGCTCTTCAGCGTGCCCATGGAGAGGGCGACGTTCAGAACAGCCAGGGTAGCCAGGGAGACCGCGGTGGGCCAGACGGAAAAAACGCTGGAGATGAGCGGATGGGCAGCCAGCGACCCGAAAAGGATCGAAATCATGAAGTCATACGGGGTCAGGGCGGAGATCTGCTCCTTGCCGGTAATCCGGACGGCGATGAGCAGGACAAAGTAGATCAGGGCGGCCCGGACGAGCATCGCCCAAAACGGCAGGGTCGGTTGGCTGCCCAGTAGATTCATGCTCCTCTCCTCACTTCAGGTATTTGAACTGGCTCGGCCGGATGAAGTCGGCGTAGATGTTCCCCTGCTGATCGATAGCCAGGTAAAGCACGTCTTTGAGGTCGGTGATACCCTTGGCCCGGAGCACGTCCCGGATCCACTGCTCGTCCCGCCCGATCATCCGCAGGTTCTCTTCGTTGATCTGGCCGTCAGCGATCAGAGTGACCGGCCAACCCTTCGCTGGGGGCTTGAGCCCGAGATCGGCCGGAGTGGCAGGGCGAGCCTGGGACTTCAGGATGACCGACATGTCGCCGGACGGCTCCAGGATGGCGAACTCCACGTCACCGGGGCTGAAGGCCCCTTTCAGCCGTAGCTGCATCTGGAGGTTATCCATGTTGTAGTGCGCCTTCATCAGGTTGTCCTCGACCACCTTGCCGTTCTCGACCAGCACCAGGGGTTCGTCCCCCACCAACTTGGCCAGGAGTGGAGAGGACTGCTCCAAGAAGAAAAGAAGCAGGTGAAGAGTGTAGAAAACGCCGATGACCCCCAGGGCAACCAGGACAGACGAGCGCGGGTCCGCCAGGGGCGGGCTGGCGAGCGACCCCACGGTGATGGCCACGATGAAGCTGTAGGCGTCGAGTCTGGCTACCTCGCGCCGCCCTGAAAGCCGGGTGAAGAGGATCAGCGCCCCGTAGATCAGCACCGAGCGAACGATGAACGCCCAGAGCGGCAGGCTCGGGGCCGAACCAAGAAGGCGGGCCAGCGTCAACCGCGACTCTCCTCTCGGGCAGAGTCCGTAATACCGTGCCTAACCTGCCCGTTTTCCCGGGGGGGTTATGCAGGACGGACCCCCCGGCGAGGAAAGGAACCAATGGCTCATACGGACCATAGTATCGACAACAGAATCCGTAATGCCCCGGTCACCACTTGGAGCAGAAGTCCGTAATCGACCCACGTGAATCGCTTGACTGGCTTACGTCTGGCAATCAAGTATCCCAAGACGACGAGTGTTACCCCTAACGGTCCGAGCAGCCAATCGATAATCGGCGTCCCAAATGCGAAGAGGGCTAGGTCGGCCGACGATATTGTGACAATCTCGATCCTGTCCGGGTCCATGTTCCTACAGACGATCTCCCAAATCTGGTTGGCCCGGGCGCGACTGAGATAAATGCTTCCTCTAAACTCCTTGCTCTTCACCCGGATGACCCGCGGAATGGTCAACTGTGGCCCCACTTCATCGCGGACCATCCTAATGCGTGCGATGTCCTTCCACGCTGTAAGCCCTTTGCCATGAACGATTCCGTCCTCGACCACGAGAGCCATTTCGAACTCACCGTCGTTTCACAGTTAAGCCAATGTACTGGAATGTCCCGTTATCCAGGGGTTCGGCGAAACGGCCCACTATCTAGTTGCCAGTGCCACCAAGAGACCGGCGACAATAGGGATTAGCGTTCCAAGCGGAAGAACCTTCCTCCAAGCTTCAGGAGCCAGATATTTCAGGGATGCCAGGACTATCGATCCCACGATGGCAACGCTCAGACTGCCCCACTCGCGTCCTATCAGAATGAGTACGGCACCAGCCAAGAGCGAGACTGCTCCGTAGAACATCGCCTCTCCTGTGGGCGTCATCCAGCCCGTTGCAGCGCGCCCCCATCTCCTATACAGACTCGCGTAGAAGTCAACAAAAAGCAGTTGGTGTATTCCGAGCGAGACCATCAGCGGCGCCGTAAAGCTAAATGCGTACTGGCTTGTCACAGAATGACCCCTCACCATCTGGCTATGCCCACCGCGGCTCCAACTCCTGGACGCCAATTCCGTCCGGCCACGAGCCACACAATCATCAGCGGAACAAAGGGGATCTGTTTCCCCGGGTAGCTATCCCCTTCCCTTTTGTCCCGTTTCCGCCCCCGCCCCCTCCATCTGTGGGGCTTGACACTGTGCCGTAGTTCTCAGGCGGGATTTTGCCACCACCACCGCGGTCACGGCGGACAGCACGAGAAGGAGCGCGGCTCCCCCCGTGAACGAGGTGAGGATGGGTGCGATGAGTTCCCCGTGGTGTGAAACAGCACCGCGGCGAGGAGACTGCCTCCGGTCCCAAGGTGCAGCGCGGTGTAGAGGAACGTGAGCAGGACCGTGTAGACGACGTACCCTGCGAAGACGAGCCGAGCTTGGATGCGCCCCTCAACCCGAAGCCACCCAGCGTCGCCAGAAAGGAGACGGCAGGTCCGCTCGGCCAGACACCCTCCTGACGCAGGTAGGCGAGGCCCCAGACCCCCCAAGACAAGGCGAACGTCACAAGGAAGAAGCGGGTGAGTCCCTCATCCCCCCGGGCGAGAATCATTGCTGCCATCCCCTCCAGCGGACGGGCGCGCCATCCCTGCAGGCGTGACCGCTTCCCTGTGCTCTTTTCGTGACAGGGAGTCAAGCTCCTCCGTCAGATAACCGTACCAGCGGGTTGACCTTGCGGGCGAAGAAGATCGCATCTGCTTGGTCAGCCAGTGTCGTGCGATAGGTGGCGTTGTAGATTCCGGCCACTGCCACTTCGGTCGCCAGCAAGCGAGCACTTGGGTCGGTCGGGGCGGTGAGCAAAAGGTAGACCTCCCCCACTTGCGTGAGAACCTGATTCAGGCTGCCGGGTATACTGACGTATTCGCTGCTGAGCCAGGAAAACGGTTGGGAACTAGCCCCGTGGTCGTGCAGCATCCAGATCGAGAAGACTTGACCAGGCAGCAAGCGGTTGACGAAGGTGCCAACGGAGGGGACCCGCCTTCCGCCAGGGGGAGACCCGCCAGCGCTCCTGATGAGCGCGCTGTTCTTCGCGAGATGCCGGTTGTGGCCCATCAGCACGAGCTTGTCGTCGGGCGCCATCGCCGCTAAGATCTGCTGGACATGACGATGCATCGCTACCTCGCGAGTAGCCATCGCCTTGTTCAGCATCGTCCAACTGGTTGCCGAGTGGGCCAGGCGCACAAAGTCCAGGCTGTCACGCAGAGTGATGGTCCACTGCCGAAGCTGTGCATAGCGTTCCTCCCCAAGCGCTTGCTCCAGCTCAAGCTGGCGAGCGGCCATGACTGCCAGGACATGGGTCAACCGGTCCATCTCTTTGCGCGACCGTCTCCCCCGGGAGGCGCGCCAACAGGGCCCGGATCTCGGCAACCGGCGGGGCGTCCTGCACCGGATGCAGCAGCTCCGCCAGGTCTTCGTATCCACCTCCCGCCAGGGCGTCGATATCGAAGCCGAAGAAGTGGATTCGCTTGGTCCCCGGTGGGCGGCTCAGGCTTAGGTCGCGCAGGGCCTTGGCGAGTCGAGTCTGCTCTGCGGCGAATGCCGCCGCCGGGTATCTTTCCCACGTGTCATTCAGGATACCTGTCGGCCGATCGTCGCGATCAGTCCTCAGCGCCCCTTGGTGCCCATAGGCGGCCACGCGAGCAAGAAAGGACTCGTCTCCCCCGTCTCGATGTACCGGTCGATGCGTATACCATCGGACCGCCCCAGCCCCTCGCCTACGAACCGCCACCCTCGGGAGAACAGATACCGCAGCAAGAGAAGGCGGTACTCGGTCTTTTAGTATGACGGCGCGCTCACGCGCCCAGGTGATGAACGCTTCGACCTCTCGCCGCCTGGGGCGTCGCCAAAGGCGGAAAAACCGCTTGAAACCTCGCTCATCCTGACTCATGTGAACTCGACCGAAACCGACTTGGCTTCCTTTTCTCGCCGAGTCCAGCTTCTCCTTTCCTTTACCGGCGGGTCAGGCCCCAGCCAGCGGCGGAAGTCATATAATGGGCTGGCTTGTGGGGAGGGAAAGCGGAATGTGGATCTTCGATCTGCAGCGCTTCGCTACTGCCGGGCCGAGTACCGGGTCCGGCCGGGCCA
>JBLNCL010000022.1:0-176249 GCA_050260635.1 Betaproteobacteria bacterium | reverse complement strand
ACGGTTTGAAGGTGATCTTCCCGCTCTTTCCTCTCATGGTTCCATTGTACCAGCTTTTGCCGCCGGCGCGAAGACCCCAAATAGAAATGAGGCCGTCCCATGTCACTTTTGGGACAGCCTCTTCCGGTTCTTCTCTGCAAGCCACCCGCCCTCAATGCGGCTCATTGCCATCCAGTGCGGGACCCTCCGGGCTTTCGTCCTCCGCCAGCCCCCGTCTCATTTCTTCGAGAATCAGCCGGTCCAACTGCAGCGCGAGCCGAACCACTTCCGGGTCGTTCAGCTTGTCCTGCCGATCCAGGAGCCGGTTGAGTTTCTGCCGCAACCGCTCAATGTCTTTCCTGGCCATGGTCCACCTCACCCCCTTCTCAGCCCGCCTGGTGGGGTTGGTGGGCCAAACAGGTCCTTGGTATCCGTATCGAAGAAACGGGCGATGCGCAACGCCACCGGCAATGACGGATTCCGGCTCCCGCGCTCCACAAGCGTGTAGAATGAACGGGAAACGCCGACCGCAGCGGCCACTTCCTTTTGGGAAAGGCCCGCTCTCCGCCGCGCCTCGATCAACGCCTTGCGCAAAGGTTTACCTCCTCCGCGAAACCCAGGAATAACCTTCACTGCCATTCTATGTTGCATGATGCAACTAGTCAAGAGGTCCCAGGCGTCTGTTTGCCTCAGGCAACATGTGTTGCCGTCCGCAACATTCTGCTATAGAATTCTGGTCAGGAAGAGAAAGGACGGACGCCATGGCTGCCTTGGGGAAACGACTTAAGGAGCTACGGGAGTCTCGCCACTTGCGGCAGAAAGAGTTGGCCGAGGTTTTGGGGATCTCGCGCAACACCCTCGCCTCTTGGGAAGCGGGCCATCGAAACCCCGGAATGTCGGCTGCGCAAAGGTTGGCTGACTACTTCGGGGTCAGCCTGGACTACCTGTTGGGGCGGGACGAACCCTGGCAGACAGCCGAACACTCCCCAGCCTACCCCACAGCCAGCACGGCTCCCCTCAGCCACACGGCCTGCATCCCCGTGGTGGGGACAATTCGAGCCGGCGAGCCGTTGTTTGCGGCCGACAACCTGGAAGGGCAGGCAAGCGTTCCGGTCGAGGACATCGAGGGCGGACAGCACTTCTTCCTTCGCGTCAAAAGTGACGACATGATCGGCGCCCGCATTCACGGAGGCGACTTGGTTCTGGTCCGGCAGCAGGAGACAGTGGAGAGCGGGGATATCGCCGTGGTGCTCGTGGAAGGCGAGGCAGAAGCGGCGCTGCGGCGCCTCTATCGGACGGACGGGAAATGGCTGCTACAACCGGAGAATCCCACCTTACGGCCAGCGGTGGTTTCCCGGCGTCAGGTGAGAATCATCGGGAAGGTCGTGCGGGTCCAGTTCGAGGTTTGATAGGCTCGATCCAAGCTGACGTGATGGGTAGGTGGCACCTTTCCTTGACAGCCCGCGCCCCAATGTATAGGATTATAATTAAACAGTTGCTTAAGTGTTTAGAGGAGTGACTCTCGATGCCCGGCGCAAGAAGCTCTCAAGATCTCTGCGGATGCTATTCGCCCCACGTCGACAAGATTGACCCCCTCAAGACTCGCCTCGTCGAGGTGGCGGGTCTGTCTGAGCTTTTTGCGGCGCTCGCCGACGAGGTGCGAACCAAGATCCTGTATCTGCTTTCCTTGGATGAGCTTTGCGTCTGCGACCTGGCGGAAACGCTGGAGATGAGCTTGCCGGCGGTCTCGCATCACCTGCGCCTCCTCAAGACCATGCGGCTGGTCAAATACCGGCGGGAAGGCAAGATGGTCTACTACTCACTGGCCGACGAGCACATCACCGACTTGATCAGAGTCGCCCAGGAGCATTATGAGGAAGAGCGGTAAGACCGCAAAGAAGGCAAGACAGTCAGGGAGGATCAACCGATGGGACAGACTCAGCGCTACCTGCTGAAAGGGCTCGACTGTGCCAACTGCGCCGCCAAGATCGAGGCAGCCCTCCGGTCCTCCGAAGGCCTAGAGGAGTCCCAGGTCAGCTTCGCCACGTCCACGGTCGAGCTCGACCCAACCTTCTTTGAGAAAGCCCGGAGCGTCATTTCTACCGTCGAGCCCGGGGTCGAAGTGGTCCCGCTCACCAAACGGGAGATGCCAGGCGCCGCCCAACCGGGAAGCTGGCGCAGCGCAGTGAGGGAGTTTTTCGTCGAACAGCGCCGGGCGGTCGCCCGCCTCGTCGCCTCGGCCCTGCTCATGGTGGTTGGCGTCGCCTTCGAGGAGACCTTCCACGCCGCCGGCTGGCCGCTCCTGGAGTACCTCCTGTTTGGAAGCGCCTACCTGCTGGTCGGGCAGGAAGTCCTCCGGACAGCCCTCCGCAATCTGGTGAAGGGCGAGGTCTTCGACGAGCATTCGCTCATGACCATCGCCACCCTTGGGGCGCTCGCCATCCACCAGCTTCCCGAGGCTGTCACGGTTATGTTGCTCTACTCGCTCGGTGAGGCCATGCAGGAGTTCGCCGTCAACCGCTCCCGCCGCTCGATCTCGGCGCTCGTCAGCATCCGCCCGGAGCAGGCCCGGGTCCGGCGCGGGGAGCGGGCGGAAATGGTCCGCCCGGAGGAAGTGCGGGTCGGCGAACTGATCGTCGTGCAGCCGGGCGACCGCCTCCCGCTGGATGGCGAGGTGGTGGACGGGGAGTCGTTTCTCGACACCTCGGCCCTGACTGGGGAATCAGTCCCCCGGCGGGTCCGCAGGGGTGACCAGGTGCTGGCCGGCATGGTCAGTACCAGCGGCCTCTTGACGGTGAAGGTCGGGAAGCCGGCCAGCGAGTCGGCCATCTCCCGCATCCTGCAGCTAGTCGAAGGAGCGGCCGGCCGCAAGGCGCAGACGGAGCGGTTCATCACCACCTTCTCCCGCTACTACACCCCCGGCGTGGTGGGGCTGGCCGCCGCCGTCGCCTTCGTCCCGCCGCTGGTCGTGCCGGGGGCGACCTTCTCCACCTGGGTCTATCGGGCGCTGGTGCTCCTTGTCATCTCCTGCCCCTGCGCCCTGGTGATCTCCGTTCCGCTTGGGTACTTCGGCGGCATCGGAGCGGCATCCCGCCACGGCATCCTCGTCAAGGGAGCCAACTTCCTGGACGTCCTGGCGCGGCTCCGCGCCGTTGTCTTCGACAAGACAGGAACGCTCACGGAAGGCACCTTCCAAGTGAGGTCGATTCGCCCCCACAACGGACGGACAGAGGCCGAGGTGCTGCAGATGGCCGCCCAGCTCGAGGTCGCCTCGTCCCACCCCATCGCCGCCTCGATTCTGGCCGCTGCTGGCCACCCAACGGAGACGAGCCAGCTCACTGAGTACCAGGAGGTGCCGGGGTATGGGGTAAAAGGCCGCGCCAACGGCCGCCTCATTGTCGCCGGCAACGACCGCTTCCTGCATCGGGAAGGGATCGCCCATGACGAGGCGGCGTGCGACGTTCCGGGAACCGTCATTCACGTGGCAGCCGACGGAGTTTACTACGGGTATATCGTCATCGCCGACCAGATCAAGCCGGGCGCTCGAGAGGCGGCAACCGACCTCCGCCGGCTGGGAGTACGGCGGCTCGCCCTGCTGACCGGAGACGAGGAGAGCGCCGCCCAAGAGGTCGGTCAAGCATTGGGCCTCGATGACGTCTGGCCGGGGCTCCTGCCGGGTGACAAGGTGGCCAGGATGGAGGCGCTCGCCGAAAGCCCCGCTAACCGCATGGTGGCCTTCGTGGGCGACGGGATAAACGACGCGCCGGTCTTAACCCGGGCGGACGTCGGAATCGCCATGGGCGCCCTGGGCTCGGACGCGGCGATCGAAGCGGCGGACGTCGTAATCATGGACGACCAGCTTGCCAAGGTGCCGATGGCGGTGAAGATCGCCCGGCAGACGAGGCGGATCGTCCTCCAGAACATCGTTTTCTCGCTGGGGATCAAGGTCGTCTTCATGGTCCTGGGGGCATCCGGCATATCCGGCATCTGGACAGCCGTCTTCGCCGATATGGGCGTGTCGCTCCTGGCGGTGCTGAACTCCACCCGCATCCTCCGCTACCGGCCAGCCGAACTCTCTATGCTCAGGTTATAAGGCGCCTTTTGCGCCAAAGCTCAGTCCATAAGAGTATTTCGGATTGTCTTGGTTGGTCAACCATGTTATGATGCTTTTGGAACAATCGTCCGACAGCGGTGGTACCTCGCCCTAGCTTCTAGGCAACAACCCTCCCAAAATCCCCCCCTTCAAACCGACCGAATACACTTCAGGGTGCCACCGCTTTCTCTTTTTCTCTTTCTCACCGGTCCATCTTGCAGCCAGCGCTCACGGAGGCTCTGGTTGCAGCATCTGCAAAAACAGGGTTCCGGAGAAGTCGTCCCTCTCCGAAACCCCCATCAATCCTGGAGCCGATGGTCGGACTCGAACCGACGACCTGCTCATTACGAGGTCCGTGAGTTGGTATCCCGGAGTGTCACCCAGTCCTTCCGAGCCCTTGTAGCAGGTGTTTCCTGTGCGCCTAGTACCACCGCGTCCGGCTGGTTTGTGCAGAGTTCGTGACCAATTCGTGACCAATCGCTCTTGATGCTCAAAAGGTCAACCCACCCTCAGCAGATAACAGCCATCGTCATCCACGCTGCCTGCTACGAGGTGTCCCCAGAAGGTGACCAGGTCACCAGGATTTCTTTGCTCCGCGGAGACAGTGGCCGCGCCCTCCAACCCCTACGCCTATGAAGCCTTAAGCCCCAACATCTCAAGAAGGATCAACGGTGCAGGAACCCCATCATGCAAAGCCCTCCTGGTCCACGACTCGGCGCAAGCATTAAACCTAACACTTTCCTCCGCTCCAAGCACCCGAGCAGTCTCGCCTTCGTCCTGACCGGTCACTTCATAGACGCATCTCGCGTACCCTGCCCACAGGACTGAAAGACCAATGTGACCATGGCACAACCACCGGATAAGCGAAGGATCCGTTGTGGCAACAGCCGCACTCCATCGCTGGTAGCTCTCAACCAAGAAGTCGGCCTGTTGTGTGGTCAGATTGAGACGGCTCACCATGTTGTCCCTCCACGCCGGTGCATTCAACTCAATTTCATTCTGCCGCAGGTTCAGGGCTTTCCAGTCAATCGAGGCTTTAACGGCTTTCACGCGATTCGCCTCGTGGGCAGCCAGACTAGAGGCACACGCGAGCCGAAGGCAAGACTCGAATGCGTGTTCAAACCTCGCCAGAGCCTCGTCAAAGAAGACCGTAACCGAAAACGTTCTGAGCGGTTCTCTCAGAGTCCCGAAGTCAAAATAGTAGTTTTCGAGCGAGTGACCCCTGGACCAGACTAAGTAGCCGTTTACGTAGTGATCCGAAACATCATCTGCTATTGAAGGATGAGTGGAAAACCCTCGAAATTCACGGTCCACAAATCCGACTAGTTTTCCTACGAATTCTTGCCCACATTCGTGAAGGCAGAACTCCTCCACTTTCTCTCGGTTCCCAAGCGGCCGACTTGGTGACATCAATATCTCGGCAGTATCGATGGTCACCGACCTCCTTATGGATTTGTCCGGCACGAACGTCTCCAGTAGCCGTAGCAGCGCCCGCTTATCATCGGGCCCTTCCACAAGGATGGTCCGCTGTCTGGTCATTCGAAGAGCATTTCTGTATCCGGCAAACGAGTGTTGGTGGCCAGGGCACTTTTCAGTCATCTTTCTACGCCTCCTCGTCCGGTTCCGGAGACAAGTCCGTTTCAGGAATGGTCTCCATCTCCTGGATTGCCTCTTCATAGTCGGCTCCTATCTCGGGGGAGTGGGTGCACACGATGACCTGCCGCTCTCCGAGTTGTTCGGCCATCTTGGGCAAAAGCCGCCTCTGCCAGTCAACATGAAGAGAGATCTCAGGCTCATCTATGAGAACGACGTTCCCCCGCTGGCTAAGGTAGGTTGCAGCGTAAAGCATGGTGACGATTTGGCGTTCACCCGAGGAGAGGACGTTGAGCGGCTTGGTTCCTCCTTTATCAAACTCCAGCACGGCCTGAAATCTATCACGACTCAAAGTAAGCTGCTTCTGCTCCAGAAACTCATTTACCGCCTCAATGTATTTGCTGATCGTGGCAAAAGCCTGTCTCCGCAACTCGATTTGCCGTTCCAGAGACTCCTTGAAAACCAGTAGTACCCGAGCTGCTGTATCAGACAGTTTCTCGGAATTAAGCATGGGCAGCATCTCACGAATGTGCGGATAAAGGTCGTTTGCGTGATCAGCAGCGGGTTGTGAGCCCCCTGCCAGGTCAACTTGATCCAATTCCTCTAGCAGAGCCCTTATCTGGGTCAGGATAGTCTCGGGATCTGTCTGCTCTTCAGGAGTCTTTGGCTGAGGTAACGCACCAATTGCTCCAATAAATGCGTCAGAGAGGATACGCTGACTGTGGCTCGCGACATCATAGGCCTGCACTCGGGCTTTGGCACTCAACTCCTCCTGAATCTCAAGCGGTGATGGGTAGTCAATTGTGGGGACGAAAGGCCCGAATAGCCGGCGAGCAAATGCTGTCATTCTCAAATCTCGGCGGCGTAAACGAGTTCTATCCATCCCGTTCGCAGCTCTCCAGGACAGATAAGACGGGTATGGGGGGCGAGATTCTTCTGACGAAGACTCCGCCCAGGCCTCAATCGCGGTTCGGAACGCGGGAAAGTATGCGTGAGAAGGAGTCGAAACGGTGCGGGAGCGATCGGACCTTTCGAGAGTCGACCCTAAATAATCCCTGCGCCGGATTTCCTCAATGGATTCGTCAATGACGAGCTTTCCATCTTGCTCAACTACGAGCTTCGCTCCGTGCCCACGCCCTCGTCGTATTCGCAGCGTACCATTCTCTGTGGTGGTGACCTCGATACGGTCGAAGGGGAGCTCAGCAAACCTCTCATATGACTCATTAAGGACGTTGGCAAGTATGTGAAGAAGGGTCGTCTTGCCGCTCCCGTTTCTCCCGTAGAGCACATTGATGCCTGGCCGAAAGGAGACGTCGATTCCGTATCGGTGAAAGAGACCATGGACTTGGACTTTGCACACGTAGTTGGGCATTATTCAGTTCCTCCTCCTCCTCAAGTTGTTTACCACCGTTCCGAACGCAGCCACAAGGACGCCTCACCACCCACATTCCATTCGCCAACACGCCACTCACCGATCCCGTGCGATGCCAAGCTGGTGAGACTCTCATGTCAATCGGTCGCTCGCACTCCTTTGGGTATGTTCCCGGAGGCACGGTGTTCCTCAGAGCTTCCCCGGCGCGGCCGCTGATGGTAGAGTCCGATGACTCCCTCCGAGCGAGGATTGTGGCCGCTCACACCTCGTCCGCCGTCACGACCACGTCAAAGGGCACTCCCAGCGCCTCGAAGTGCCTCTTCCCGCACTGCACTTTGTCGGCTTCGGTGGAGCGCAACTTGAGGAAGTCGCGCGTGCCCTTGGTTTCGCGTACCAGATACACCGCCTGACCATCGTGCTTGAGGATGGCCCAGTCCGGGTTGTACTCACCCACAGGTGTCTCGACCTTAAACCAATCGGGCAGCTTCACGAAGAGCTTGATGTCTTCCCGCTCGTCGAGCCGCCGGGCAAACTCCCGCTCCACTTCGGACTCGTACACGACGTACTCGTACACTGACTTCTTTACCTGCAGAGCTGTCAGGTAGTTGATCAGCTCTTCGTTCTTGAAGAGCAGCATCTCCCATTCTGCTTCGGGGCCGGTCCCAGTGATGCGCTCGTACTTGATCCCATCCACCACGAGCCGGTGCAACTCGTGCTTGAGAATGGAAGCCACGGCATCCATGAACCGTTGGGGGTTGTCGAAAAACTCCCCTAGGCGGCCAGACTCCTTCAGGACGCGTACGAGCGTCGAACGGGTTAGCTCAGTTTCATTTTGGAGGTAGGCGAGCAGGTCAGGGACGGGACCGCCATACTCCGCCCGTTCCTCCGCCACGCTCACCGCGGCGGCAGTGACCCCGCCCCGTTCGATGTCGAGTCGCCCTGCGGTCACGCGAATCCGAGGCGGCTCGATCCGCTCCATGCGCTTGATGGCCGCCACGGCGTTGCGGACCAGGGTGTCCGTCTCGAACTCTACCCGGTAGGTAGTCCTGGGCTTGATGCGTTCCCAAAGAGCCTGGAATTCGGGACTCAGGACGACTTCTTTCTTGAGCCGGTTCGGGCGATCGTCCCGCTCCCGCCGGATGTGGCGTTCGATCTGGTAGCTGGAGAGCAGGTCGATGACTGCCGGGGCAAGATCACGTTGTTCTTCGGGCAGCTCCAGTTTGAAATCCTTGCGTTTGGGGTCAAAAGCCGGCTGAATTCGTCCGTCTGCATCCAGCAGTTTTTGCGCTACCAAAGCATCTCGAATAGCCTCAGCAGCAGGTCGCCCGATAGGTCTTTCCTCGCCGTCGACCACCCGCGTCAACTTGGCGAGCGCAGTGAGCGGCACCTTGCCAAAGGTTACTCCGCAGTCTTCCTCGTACTCGGTCTGGAGCGCCCGGGCGAACTCCTCGTAGCTCTCGTTCGCCATGACGTAGAGCTTGTTCACTGACTCATCGAAAACTCGCAACCCATTTTGGTCCACGGGCAGGCGCAGCCCTCGGCCGATTTCCTGTCGCTTCTTGATGGCGCTCTTCGTTTCGTTGAGTGTGCAAATCTGGAAGACGTTGGGGTTGTCCCAGCCCTCGCGCAGTGCCGAATGACTGAAGATGAAGCGCAGCGGCTCATCCAGGGAGAGTAAACGCTCTTTGTCCCTCATGATCAGGTTGTAGACCTCGTCGTCCGCCTGGGTGTCGCCGCGGGTGTCCTTGAACACGCCCTTCCTGTCCTGGGCGAAATAGCCGTTGTGGAGCTTCTCAACCGGCTCCCGGAGCCAAGTCAACTCCTGGTATCGCTCATCCTTGGCCAACACCGCCAGCTCTTCTTCGAAGGCCTTGGCAAACTTGCCTGGCATCGGTCGGCCGGCTTCGTCGTAATCGCGGTAGTTGGCCACCCGGTCGATGAAGAAGAGCGTGAGCACCTTGATACCACGACCCCGAACTTGCAGCTCCTTCTCCAGGTGCCGTTTGATGGTGTGCTTGATCTGGGCGCGCCAAACGTCCTCGCGTAGGCCGCCCATCTCCTCTCCCAGCCGCAGGGTGCGTCCGTTGGAGAACCGGATGAACTCGTTCCCCGGCTCGGCGTTGATCTCGGCCACCTCGAAGCCATCGCGGTAACTGGCCCGCTCGTTTGAGAGCACGTAGAGGTCGGCGCCCTGCTTGACCGTAACAAATTTCTCTTTGGGGCCGTTTGGCGCCTGTACGTGGATGCGCAGCTTGGCCTTGATGCCGTTCTGGTAGTCGATCTGCTCCGCCCGCACGAAAGCGTCATTGGCCGCACCCTCGGCCGTGGCACTGGCCACCACGATCTGCTTCACGAGCCTTAGCTCGAAGGCGCGTACCGGGTCGAGCCGGTAGACCAAGTTGTACGGATTGCGGTGGGTGGCGGAGTAACGCAGCGTGCAAAGCGGGTTGAGCGCCTTGATGGCCTCCTGAGCCTTGTCGGTAGAGTCCACGCTCTGCGGCTCGTCGATAACGACGATGGGCCGTGCCGCCTGCACGAATTCGATGGGCTGGCGCCCGGAGAGTCTGTCGCTCTCCTTGTAGATGACGTTGCTCTTCCGCTCCTCCTCGGTGCCGGTGAAGTTCTTGCGGAAGGCGTCAATGTTGATGATCATGACCTGGAGCGTATTACTCGTAGCGAACTGCCGCAAGCGGTTGATCCGTTTGGCGTCGTACACGAAGTGCTCGATGGGCGGGTTGTTGTAGAGGGCGCGAAAATGGTCAGCAGTGAGCTCGATGTTTTTCAGTACACCCTCCCGGATGGCCACGCTGGGCACCACGATAATGAACTTTTGAAACCCGTACCGTCTCGACAGTTCGAAGATCGTGCGCAGGTAGACATACGTCTTGCCGCAGCCGGTCTCCATCTCCACCGAGAAATGCGGGCAGCGGCGGGCTTGGTTCGCCGCCACATCAAACAGTTCCCACGCCTCCAAGGGCGCCTCGGGGTCGGCCACTTCAATGTCGTTGCGGGCCTGTACCGTACGGGTGTTCTGGCGCAGTTTCTCCTCGTCCAGCAGGAGCCGGTTTCCTACACCCAGCTCGGTCCTGTCCTGTCCCCCGAACAGCCCCTCCATGCTGCCAAGGTTGATCACCGCATACTCAGGCGCACCCTGCGGCTGGCCGTCGAAGAGGTCGGCGACTGCAGCCACGGCGTCGAGTTGGAACTGCTGGTTGGCGTCGAACTGAATCTTCATCCGTCACCGCCCCCCTTACACGGTCTTGAAGCTGGTGACGCCCCTGGTTTTGAAGATTTGCACGGCGTTGGCTTTGAGCTGATCGTTGGCGGCGAAGCCCTCGTCTAGACAGACGACGCGCTCCGGTTTACGCTCGGCCATGGCACGGATCAGTTCCAGCGTTAGTCCGCGTTCCAGGCAGACGAAGAGCGCACCGTCCGCGACGCTGTAGACGGTCTTTCCTGCCAGTTGGAGCTTTTCCACCGGAGCAGTGAGCGGGAAGCCGCTCTTGAGCAGGATCTCGTACAGGATGTCCTCCGGCGTGCGCCCCTCGCGCAGGTGGTCGATGTGGAGTTCGAGCTGCTGAGCGAGCGCCTCAGCGTCGTGGGGGATGTCGGCGTTCCAAGGCTTGAAGTTGGACTCGGCCAGCTTGAAGACCCGGAAGCCCCGATCCTGCTTCGGCCCGTTTTCGTCAAACAGGCTTGGCGACTTGGCGGCATCTTCGTCGTTTAGCTTCTTGATAACCCGCCGGACGCGCTCCTTGCAGAGGTCGGCGATGGTCGGGTAGTCCTGGCGGCCCGTCGGCTCGGGAAGCTGGACCAGGATGAACTTGCGGTTACCGCCGTCCTGCTTATTCAGCTCAAGCACGGCTTGAGCGGTGGTCCCAGAGCCGGCGAAGAAGTCGAGGACGATGTCACCCTCATCGGCCACCGTGGCTATCCGGAGCATTCTCTCGATGAGCCGTACAGGTTTGGGCGTATCGAAAATGTCGGCGCTGTCCGGGAAGAGCCCCCTCAATTCCCGACTGGATTCCTGATTGTCCCCTGCGTCCTGCCTCGTCCACCAAGTGGAGGGGACCAATCCCTCCTGTACCTCGGAAAGAAACTTCTTAAGCCGAGGCATCGCGTCTCCTGACGCTCCCCACCACAAACGGTTCTCCGCGAGGTTTTTCTCGGTTACCGAGGGCTCAAAACCCCACACTCTCTGCTTGCTTGGCCAGACTACCCTACCGGTATGCGGATTGCGGATTGGGTAATAAAGGTTAGGTCGTTCATCAGCTGATTTGTTGCAGGTATAGTCGACCGAAGTCCACGGGCCTCTAGGATCATTATCGGGATTGGCATATCGCTGATCTTGTTCGTGCGCTCTCGGCAGAAGGTTTCTTTGCCAACCCTCGGGATCATTCTTGTAGGTCTTGGCCCGCCTGGCATAGACCGCTATATAGTCGTGCATATCAGACAGATTCGTGGCGTCATTCTGGGGCGATTGCTTCTTCTGCCATACAATCTGCGCGATGAAATTCTCCTCGCCAAACACCTCACTGCAGACCTTGCGCAAGTTGTCCACTTCATGGTCATCAATGCTGACGAAGATTACCCCATCTTCCCGCAGCAGGTTTCTTGCCAAATACAACCGGGGGTACATCATGTTCAGCCACTTCGAGTGGAAGCGGCCGTCGGTGTCGGTGTTGGTGCTGAACTTCTTCCCTTGGGCGTCGACCTGGCCGGTGTACTCCAGGTAGGTCTGCAAAGACTCAGTGTAGTTGTCGGGGTAGATGAAGTCGTTCCCCGTATTGTAAGGCGGGTCGATGTAGATCATCTTGACCTTGCCCAGGTAGGACTTCTGCAGGAGCTTCAGCACTTCGAGATTGTCACCCTCGATGATCAGATTCTCGGTGGTATCGAAGTTCACACTCTCCTCTGGGCAGGGGAGCAGGGTGCCGAGGCTCGGCGCCTGGATGGTCTTGAAACAGTCGGCCTTGCCCGGCCAGTTCAGGCCGTAGCGTTCCTTGCCCACGTCGACCGCTTCACCCAGGGCAAGCTTGAGACGGTCGAAGTCGATCTGGCCACCTTCCGTGCGGATCTCCGGGAAGAGGCGCAGAAGTTCTTTGCGCTTCTCTGCGGCAATGTCCAGCGAACGCAAGTCGAGTTTCTCGGGTTGGCAGGTCATTTGAGCGTCCCCTCCGTCTTCCGAATCGCCTCAAATCGCCATTTTATCAGCACGTTTTGTCATCGTGTGTCGCCATGCCCTTAGGCTCGAACCGCCTAAACCAGACTCCACCGCAGAACAAAGAGCGGCTCGTCCTCGATGCGCTGTTCCAGTCGACGGCTGATCTCGTCCAGCAAGGCGTCTTTCTGCCGGTCGATCTCGCGGCTAGCCGCATCGTAAGCGCGCCAGGCTTCGTCACGTTTGCTGTCGAGCACACGTATGGCGCGTTGCCGCTCCAACTTCTCGGGGAGCGTGGGGGCCAACCGTGCGCCCTTCCTGGCCTCTTTCAGCGCTTCGTCCAGCTCAGTCAGTTCGGCCTTGAGGGAGGCACGCCGGTCTTCGGCCCACCGGTCGAGCTTTTCCATTTCGGTGTCGAACCACCTGCTGTTCCGTGTGCCGATCTCCTCCAGCAACTCTTGGCGGCGACGAGCCAGGGATTCGTTCACAGCGGCCAAGACCAGCGCCGGCGGAGTACAGAGGTTGCCCTGGGATGCCGGAAGGTCAAAGAAGCGGCGACATTGCGCTTCGTCGAGCAAAATACCATCATCAGTGATTCCGGCAAAGACCAGCCGGTCCTCAGTTTCCAGTGCGCTCATGCTCAGGCGGGTGCACGCTAGCCAGCCGTCCCGGCCGAGTATGGGTTCCAGGATGGCGATGTTCTTGCCGCTGCCAGTATAGTCGAACACCAGTTCTGCTGGCGGAGTGATGAGCCTTTTGCCCAACTCCAGCACGTGTTGAGCCAGCGGATGCCCGACGCGGTACGTGTTGGCATCCTCAACCCCTTTGGCCATACGGTAAGGGCCCGGGTGGATGGCCTCACCTGCGAACGGGTTCGTCTGGAGGATGAAGCCGTGGCCGTGATCGTCGAAGCGCGCATAATCTGCCAGAACGTAGCGGGTAAGCAGCCAGAGCCGTTCGTTGAAGCGGTCGAGGGCGTCCTGGCTCTGGATGCGCACCTTCTCGACGACTTCCTGGTCAAAGTTGTCGAGCAGCTTCTCCCGGGCCTCGCGTTGGCCCTCAACGATCTGGGCTTCCAGTTCTCGCTGAAGCTGGTCGAACTCGAACTGGATCTGTTCTGGCGTGCGGCACTGCTGGTAGATGGCTGCGATCCGTTTCTCGAAATCGACGCCTGACTCGACTGCTCCCAGCACCTCGTCGCTGGCTCCGAAGACGCCGCTGAACAGGCGAAACTTCTCGTCGAGCAGTTGATAGACCCGTTGGTCAGCGGCATTGCTCTTATTCAGAAAGTTGACCACTACTACGTCGAACTTCTGACCATAGCGATGGCAGCGGCCGATGCGCTGCTCGATCCGCTGTGGGTTCCAGGGCAAGTCGTAGTTGACCACCAGGTTGCAGAACTGGAGGTTGACTCCCTCGCCCGCCGCTTCGGTGGCGATGAGGATAGATGCGTTATCCCGGAAGTGTTCCACCAGCGCGGCCCGCATGTCCGCACTGGGCGAACCCGTGATCCGGTCGGTGCCGGCATGCCGCCTCAACCACTGTTGGTAGATGGCCTTGGAAGTGGGGTCGTTGTTTGTCCCATTGAAGAGCACGACCTTACCAGCGAACTCGGTCTGCTCCAGCAGGCGGAAGAGGTATTCCTGGGTGCGGCGAGATTCGGTGAAGATGACCGCCTTTTGCTGAAGGGTCGCTTCGCCTTGGCGCACCTGCGCTTCGGCGGCGGCGGCAAAACCTCGCCGCAAGGCGGTGAGCAGCGCCTCGCCCTTCGAGTCCCGGCTGATCGATTTGGCGAGGGCCAGGAACCGTCGGAGCTCGTCCATTTCGTGCCGCATTTCCGCCAATTGCTCGGGGGTCAAGATCCTCCGCTGGGGATTGACCGGCTCTGGGTCGTCACCCTCCCACTCGTCGGCCAGCTCGTCGAGTTGCTCCCAGTCCTGCGCCAGTTCCTCCGGCGGGGCCTCGACGGCCGCAGCGGCTGCTTCCGCCGCTTCGAGACGATTCAAGAGCCCTTCGAGCGTGCCTGAGATGGCGTAGGTGGACGAGGCGAGCAGTTTCCGCAAGATCAACGTCATGAGCTGGCGTTGACTCGCGGGGAGGGCGTAAAGCGTGGGTTTCTGAAGGTAGCCGGAGACCATGTCGTAGAGCTGCTGCTCGCGCTCGGAGGGCACAAACTCCTGCACCAAGGCGAGACGATTGGTAAACTTGACGTACTCCAGCACCTGCCGCCGCAGCGTGCGTTTGCAGAGGGGCTTGAGCCGCTCCTTGAGTTCGGTGAAATCCGCATCGTTGCCGAGGCGGGCAAAACGGGCGCGGAAACTCTTGAGATCACCGAACGCGTGCTCATCGATGATGCTCACCAACCCGTAGAGCTCCAGCAGCGAATTCTGCAATGGCGTGGCCGTAAGCAGTACCTTCGGATAGGGGGCCACGGCCTGCTTGATCGCTTGGGCGATCTTGCTCGTGTTCTTGTAGACGTTGCGCAGGCGATGCGCTTCGTCGACGACAACCAAATCCCACGGCGTCTGTCGAAGGTAAGGCTCCTTGGTCCGTGCGAACTGGTACGAGCAGATGACGATGGTCTCCTGCTCGAAGGGGTTCAGATTGCCTGCCCGGATGTTCTCGTTGAAGCTGCGGGCTTCGAGAATCACCGAGGGCAGGTAGAATTTGTCGGCCAGTTCCTGAGCCCACTGCTTGCGCAGGTTAGCCGGCACAATCACGAGGAGCCGGCGTTTCCGCTCGGCCCACTTCTGGGCGAGCAACAAGCCGGCTTCGATGGTCTTTCCGAGTCCCACCTCATCAGCCAAAATGGCACCCTTCGAGAAGGGGTTGCGGAAAGCGAAAAGCGCTGCCTCAATCTGGTGGGGATTCAAGTCGACCTGGGCATCGGCGAGCACTGGAGCCAGCTTTTCCACGCTATCGGAGGCGCAGCGCTTGGTGAGCTCGTGAGCGTAATACTTGGCGTGGAAGGCTGTTATGGACATCTCTCGGGCAATCCCTCTTCGGAAAGACATATGCGTGGATCGGGTTGCCGCAGCGCTAAATCGCTATACCTTTTCTCTACATTTCGCCCTGGGGTTTCCAGCTCCTCTCACGCCGCCCCGCTTTTTTGGCTGCGCCTCGTTATGGCACGCTCTTCCCACCGCAACCAGGCGTTTCCAGCTAGATATTACCGCGTAAACCAGCCATTCTGTCAAGCGAACCCTTAAATCCTCCCTGGTAGAAGCCTCCTCTATAGAACAACACGGCCTGTAGCAGCCAAAATCGCTGTCGGTTGGTCTACATTTCCACCTGGCGAGTTCCTCTTCCCCGCGGGGAGGGTAATTGGATCCGTCACCTCCGATCGCCTATAGGCGGCCAAAACTCGACTTTTTTGCTGAGCGGATCCTGGACCAGTGGAAAGGAAGGAAAAGCCTTTCCGAGCCCCAGGGTCTCCCCAGGGCGGGTATGAGGAGGTGGATTCGGGCTATCACCGAGAGACGGTTTTCCCACGTCAACGAGTCCCAGGGCAACGGGAGCGGGTAGGCATCTGGCCTGCCCGCTCTCCATGTTAAAGGAGGAGAACAAGATGAAAGCGTACGAATCGGCTAGTCAGTACACGGATTTCTCGACCATGGAGGTCAGGACGCTGCTCGGTTTGACGCTCAGAGAGGGCCGAAGTGGAAGCGACGCGGCCACAAGCTTACTGAACAGCTTCCCAACCCTCCGCGACCTGTTCGACGCATCGGTGGAAGAACTCATGGCGGTGCCAGGCGTTGGGCCGGTCAGGGCCATCCGCCTCCGAGCCATAATCGAGCTGGCCAAGAGGTTCCTCACCGCACCGCCAGCCAACAGAATCACGGTTTCCGGCCCGACCGATGTAGCCGCGCTCCTTACACCTCAAATGCGCCACCTCCCCCAGGAAGCGTTCAAGTGCGTGCTCCTGAACACGAAGCATCAGGTCATCCAGGTGCTCACGGTCTCACTCGGCACGCTGAACGCAAGCCTGGTTCACCCGAGGGAACTGTTCCGTGAGGCCGTCAAACGAAGCTGTGCCGCCGTGATCTTGGCCCACAACCACCCCTCAGGCAACCCTTCCCCCAGCCAGGAAGACATCGCTCTGACTAGGCGACTCGCCGAAGCGGGAAAGCTCTTGGGGATTGAAGTCCTCGACCACGTCGTCCTGGGAGACGGAACCTTCTTCAGCTTCAAGCAGGCCGGCATGATGTGACCCTGCGCGCCCCGATTCAGAAAAAGACACCTGCGTCGCCCTTTCCCTTGGCACTCTTCGCCCTGAAATACTCGTGAACGATCACGCCGAGAAGTCTCGTCAATTCACGCCCGTCGTCGTCCATGCGGGTTAAGTAGTACTCGTTGGTCGGCCCAAACATTGCTCGCAAGATTCTGGGGATTGACGAATAGGAGCCCTCGACCTGCATAGAGTGGAAGACCGGCTCCTCACCGGCGTACTCCCGCAACAACACGGAGAGGGGAACTTCCAGCGCCCTAGCCACATCCTTAAGCGTCTGAAGCGTGACCGTATCCTTCGTGTCTGTCTCCAACCGCGAAATCGTCGACTTGGCCACCCCAAGCTTGCGGCTCAGTTCCGCTTGCGTGATTCCCCGCGCTTCCCTGATCCGGCGAATGACGGCCCCCATAGGCTCTGAACTAGGCTTCGGCATTATTGTTCCACCTCGTCGACCTTCTGGCCAAATTCTAGTTGCATGATTCGCAACAGTGTGCTATGCTTAGTTCGCCGGGGAGGGAGGAAAACCCTTCCTTGCGAATGCAAAACCACCCAGCAAACGGCTACGGAACAACGGAGGGTTGAGCCTGCTGTACCAGGAGCTCTGCAGAGTGGAGCGGTTGGAGGCCGCGATCCGAAGAGTGAGGCAACGCTGCCGAAAGCATCGCCACCCAGTCCAGGCCTCGAAGCCACCGCTGGAGTCGGACGCTGCGCTGGCCGAACGGCTGGCCAAGGAGCTGCGGGAGGGAAGCTACCGGCCGAAACCGCCGCAGGTGAAGGAAATCCCCAAAGCCGGCGGCGGAGTGAGGTTACTCAAGGCACCTTCGTTCGAGGACAAAGTGGTGCAGGTCGCCTTGTTGGAGGTCATTGAGCCCTTGATCGACCTCCCCGACAGCCTCCACGGGTTCAGGAAAGGACGCGGGGTCAAGACTGCCATCCGTGCAGTGGCGGACCTCGTCGCTCAGGACCTCTTTTGGGCGGTCTGTGTCGATATACGGGCCTGCTTCGACAGCGTGAACCTGGAACGACTGTTCAGGCGGCTGAAGAAAAGAATCAGTGATCCCCGGGTACTCACCCTCATCAGGCAGATCGTCCTGAGCGGGAGGCGTGACGCCCCTCAAGGGATACCGCAAGGAGCGCCGATATCGCCCTTCCTACTGAACGTCTACCTCTCCGACCTCGACAAGAGGTTGGTTAAGAGTAGGCATCCCGGACGGTGGGTGATATACGCAGACGACCTGATCATTCTCTGTCCTGACCTTCATCGGGCAAGGACAGCGATCGGGCTGGTGAAGTCGGCGCTGGCGGATCTGGGCCTGGAGCCGAGTGAGAAACGGCCCCTGAAGCCGGTCAACTTGCACCACCAGAAGGTGGAGTTTCTAGGGTTGACCGTGGACCGTCCCTACAAGAAGGGAATGGGAACCAGGAAGTGTCGGGTCAGGGCGTCAGCCAAGGCACGGCAACGACTGGAGGAGCTCAAGGCGGCAGGGTCGGCGGCTTCCATCACGGGGTGGCAGAGGTACTACGAGACGGTGACGTGCCAGCCCTAGGCCCAAACGGAGTGGGTGGGGTCCCATAAGGCCCGCGGGCCACAACGACGACCTCGCCCCACTAAAGACGCACGGTCAAGGAGCCGACGCCCGACACCCTCTAGCCATCCGCCTCCGGCGCGTGGACCAACGGTTGGCGAGAGAAGTCGGCAGCACGAGGCCCTCTGACCCGTGTCCCAATAAAGCCGAAAAGGGGGAGGGATATGCATGAGGATGCTCCCAGTGACCGATGTGGCATCGTTCCTGAGCATCAGCCGGTCAGCGGCCTACGAGCTGGCACGGAACGCGCCGTTCCCGGTGATACGCATCGGACGAGCCATCCGGGTGCCGGACGAGCCGTTCTACGAATGGGCTAGCGGCAGACGTCCGCGACCTGCCTGAGCTAGGCGAGTCTTTGGTTACAGAGCGGAGGAGGCCGAAACACGTGGTCTCCTCCCACCATCTTCTGGAGAAAAGGAGGAGGAACAGATGCGCGGGCACATAGTGAAACGAGGGAAGCGGTACAGCATAGTGGTCGACCTGCCACGGGATCCGGTAACCGGAAAGAGACGCCAGAAAAGGTTCTCGGGCTTTCTGAAACAGGCGGAAGCCGAAAAGGAACTGGTCCGAATTCTGAACGAAATGGAGAACGGCGTCTTCTCGGACCCCGGGAAGCTGACGGTAGGCGAGTACCTGCGGCGCTGGTTGGAAACCCATAAGGCCGACTTGAAGCCGAGCACCCAGCGTCACTATGAGAGCGTTGTGATGCTGCACCTGGTTCCAGGGCTGGGGCATATCCAGCTGAGCAAGCTCCAGCCGCTCCAAATCCAGGAGTTCCTGAGCCAGGAACTGCGTGGAGGCCGTAAGGACAACAAGGTCACCGCAGGCCGGGAGCTGTCGGCCGCGTCTGTCCAGTATGAGTACCGGGTCCTCAAGACGGCCCTGGACCAAGCAGTCCGATGGGGGATGCTGACCCGCAACCCGGCGGCAGGGATCAGGGCCCCTCGCCCGAAGAGGGAGGAGCTTCAAGTCCTGGACGAACGGCAAGTGGGTGCTCTGCTAGAAGCCCTGGAGGGGACTTACCTGTATCTACCCACGTTCCTCGCCGTCCACACCGGGATGCGACTCGGAGAGATCCTGGGGCTCACCTGGCAGGACATCGACTTCAAGCGTGGGGTCATTCGGGTGCGGCAGACCTCGATCCAGCGCAAGGCCGGCACGCCAGAGTTCGGACAACCGAAAACCAAGAACAGTCGGCGCTCCATCGACATCACAGCGAAAGTCATCGACGCGCTCAAACGCCAGAAGGCGCAGCAAGCGCAGTGGCGGCTGAAGTCGGGCAACGGCTGGAGCGGGTACGACCTGGTCTGCTGCCAAGAGAACGGTGAACCGTTGAACCCTCCCACTGTCTCCAGCCGATTCCGGGAACTGGCCAGGAGGGCGGGCCTGGAGATACACTTCCATCAGTTGAGGCATACCCACGCCTCGATGCTCATCAAGGCCGGAGCCGACATCATGACAGTCAGCCGCCGCCTGGGCCACTCGTCGGCAGCGTTCACTCTGGACGTGTACGGGCATCTGCTCGCCGGGATGCAAAAGAGAGCCGCCGAAGCCCTGGAGACGCTGTTCCTCCAAAACGGGTCGTGACCAATCTGTGACCACTTCGGGGAAAAAGAAAGGACGGCGATGCGTTCGCAACCGCCGTACCTGCATCTTTTTGGAGCCGATGGTCGGACTCGAACCGACGACCTGCTCATTACGAGTGAGCTGCTCTACCTGCTGAGCTACATCGGCTTCTGTGATAAAGCGCCCGGATGGCCGGGCTGTCGAGTCCTAATTATACTACCGCCCTGGTAAGGCGTCAACCGGACGCCGGTGCGGCCACCAGGATCTCGGCAGGTTCGAGGGCTGGGCCCGGGTCGGCCTTTTGGGCGTCCGCAGCGTTCTCGACGGCCGGCGAGGTGAAGGCCCGCCGCCGTAGGTCAGCCACGAACTCCTCCATCCGGGCAGTGAGGCGGTCGTCCCAGGACTGGTCGAGCTCCTTGACCACGCCTTCCAGGCGCTCGGCGATGCGAGAAGACATCCTCCGAAGGTGGGTCGCCAGGCTCATGTCAATCACCCGGTGACCGATCATCACGATCATTCCGCCCAGCAGCGACGGATCTAGCTCCACCTCAACCAGAACCTCCCGCTGGTAGGCCCGCCTCACCTTGTCTGCGATCAGTCTGACGATCTCTGGAGAAAGTGGTTCGATGCTCTTGACGATCACCCGCAGGTCGGACCGGAAAAGCGGGCGCACCTCGGTCGCCTCCGGGACTGCCGCGCGGAAGCCCTCGGCTTTAGCAATGTGGCGCCGCCAGTTCTCCATTCTGCACTACTCCTTTCCGGCCGCTGATACCGCGGCCCCGGCCGCCTGCGCTTCGCCGGCCCTGGCCCAGCCCTCTAGGGCCTCAAGGTGGTTACCGATAATCTCCTGGACAGCCCGGCCGTACGTCCGGAACCGCCCTGCCAGGCTCATGTCAATCGTCCGGTCGGGCAGGTGGACCACCATCCCGCCGAGGATAGCCGGGTCCACCTCAAAGGACACCTCGACGTTCTCGCCGGCCAGCCTCCGGAGCTTGGCGACGGCGTCCTGTTTAAGCTGGGCGCTGATCTCGCCGGCCGTTACCACCCGAGCCGTTTGCCCCGGCGCTCCCCGCTTGGCCTGCTCTTGAGCATCCCCCACTGCTACCCCTCCTCCTAGCTTGTGAATGCCTTCACGGACCTCCTCAAACTACCCCCTTCGGACAGAAGACCTGCTAGCGCACTAGCAGGTCTTCTACAGAAAAACCACCCCAAGTGGAATTACATCGGTTTCGGCAGCTTTTGGCCTTCCTTTGCTTCGTACTGAACTTTGGCCTTGCACATCTCGCAGACGTAAGGGCGCTTGTTGCGTCTGCCACGCCCGCGCGGCCTCTCCTCTCCCGGTTCCAAGGGTTCAGCGGGTTCGGGTTTGCCGCAGAGTAGGCATCTTCTCGGCATGCTCTACAACCACCCCCCCGTCAGAATTAGTATACGCGTGTTGAGGTCAAGTATGGCTCTTGTGGCTTTGTCTTCCTTGTATTCGACAAGACTGCCAACTTTGCATTCGACAAGACTCCCAACTTTCCTCCCAGCAAGTCAGGGCTGTGAAAAAATACTTGTCCCGCAAACAGGAGCGTGGTCGCCGGCACGGTCGGGGTGCGGAGAGTTAGCGATCCAGAGTGGGGTCTGGGCCGTCTAGGGGAAGGTCGGAGATGGCCTGGGAAAAGTGCCAGGCGGCCGCCTCCTTCTTTCCGGCGTCGGCGCAGATGCCCGCCAAGGCTTCGTGGCAGGCAAGCCTGAGGGTATCGTTGGAGGTCAGAAGGAGGGCCTGGCGGAAGTAGCGCTCCGCCTGCCGGTCGTCCCCCTTTTCCCGGGCCTTGACCGCCGCCCGGACAAGCGCCGCCACGAACGCCTCCAAAAACTGCACCCGGTCCTCCGGGCGGGCCCGCTCAATCGCCTCCCGGTACTTGGGAAGGGCCGCCGCCAACTGCTCTCGGCAGGCTGTCACCTCGGCCAGTCCGAGCCGGGCGTAGGCATTGTCATCATCCAGCCCAAGCGCTTGGGTGAAGAGAACCTCTGCCTGGAAGAGGGAGCCTCTCAGGATCTGGCGGAAGCCGTCCCGGGAGAGCGAGAGAGAGATCAGGGTGCGCAGCTCGTCCCTCACGTCAAACCTCCTGGCATTGATGTTTATCCCCAAAAGAGGCGCGTCGCCCAGTCGGCAGCCCGCAGCAACCAGGCTGGATAGACGCCCAGGAGTAGCGTTCCCAGGACGGTGAGGGCGATTGCCAGGAGGGTGGTGGGAGCGACCCTGGCCGGGGTGGCGGCAGAGGCAGGTTCTGGCTCGACGTACATCACCCGGACGACATTGAGGTAGTAGTAGACGGAGACGACGCTCATGGTGACCGCGATAAAAGCCAGCCAGAACTGTCCGGCGTGCACAACGGCCAAGAAGAGCGTCAGTTTCCCGATGAAGCCGGCCAGCGGCGGGAGGCCCCCGAGCGACAGCAGGGCGACGAGCAGGGCGGCTGCGAGGAAGGGCGCCCGTCGGGCAAGGCCCGCGAAGGCAGCCAGGTCGGTCTGCCCGGCGGCCTCCTCCCAGGCTATGACCACGAAGAAGGCGGCAAGGTTGGAAGCGGTGTAGAGGGCAGCGTAGAACAGGGCGGCAGAGAAGCCGGGCGCGCTCAGCGCCGCCAGGCCTAGGAAGAGGTAGCCCGACTGGGCGATGCTTGAGTAGGCCAGAAGGCGTTTCAGGTCGGTCTGGGGTATAGCTGCCAGGTTCCCGAAAACGACCGTCGCCGCCGCCACCCCGGCAAAGGCGGAGGACCAGGCGGGAGTCAGGGCGGAAAGGGCGGTGGCGAAGAAGCGGACGGTCACCCCGAGCCCGGCCGCTTTGGAGGCCACCGCCAGGTAAGCCGTAACCGGGGTCGGTGCGGCCTGGTAGACGTCGGGCGACCAGAAGTGGAACGGCACGACCGCCAGCTTGAAGCCAAACCCGGTCAGAACCAGAAGACCGGCCAAGAGGAGGAGCGGTGTCCAGGGGAGCGAGCCGAACCTCACCCCGATCTCCTCCAGGTTGGTCGTGCCGGTGAAGCCGTACAGGAAGCTCATGCCGTAGAGGAGGAAAGCCGCCGAGACGCCGGCCACCAGGACGTATTTGAGCGTCGCCTCCAAGGCTGTCGGCCGCCCCGGCTGGAGGACGGCCAGGGCGAAGAAGATGCTGACCGAGGCCTCGAGGGCCAGGTAGAGCGAGAGCAGTTCGCCCGCCGAGACCATCAGCATTAGGGCCGCCGTCTCGAGCAAGAGCAGGGCGTGGAAGTCGGGGACGGTCTCCGGATGACGCCTGGTCCACCCCGCCGCCCCAATGACGGTAAGCAGCGCTGTGCCGAGGAGCAGGGTCTTGAAGTAGAAGGCCAAGGGGTCGAGGAGGACTGTTCCGCCCAAGAGGGACAGGTTTTCGCCGCGCAGCGGCCAGAGTGACCATTCCGCGACAAGCAAGGAAAACGCCGTAAGGGCGGTGGCGCCAGAAACCCGGAGCGGCCGGCCGGCCACCTTGAGAAGCAGAAGCAGAAGGCCCGCCCCACCCAAGACCAGCTCGGAAGCCAGATAGCGGGCGTACATCAAGGCAGCCCTCCCATCCGGGCGATCAGCGGCTGGACGCTGGTGTTGATCAGCCCGACGAGTACCTGTGGAACCAGGCCGAACCCGACCAGCGCGGCGACGAGCAGCACAATCGCCACCAGATCCACTCCCCGAAGATCGGCGGTCCCGGCGTACCGCTCCTGAGGCTTACCGAAGAAGACCTGTTGGGTAAGGCGCAGCAGGTAGGAGGCGGTGACCACGATGGCGGCGATGCCGAAGACAGCCAGCGCCGGGAAGCGGCGGAAGGCGCCGAAGAAGACCAGCGCCTCCGCCACGAAGGAGGAAAGGCCCGGCAGGCCGAGCGAACTCAGCGCGGCGAGGGTGAAGGCGGCCGTGGCGGTGGGCATGGTGCGGGCGAGGCCGCCGAGGGCGGCGATCTCCCGGGTGTGGGTCTGGCCGTAGACATGGCCGATCAGGGCGAAGAAGAGGCCCGTCATGAGGCCGTGGGAGAACATTTGGAAGATGGCACCCGACAGCCCCACCGCCGTGTAGGAGGCGATCCCGAGCAGGACGTAGCCCATGTGGCTGACCGAGGAGTAGCCGATGACGTACTTGAGATCCTTCTGGGCCAGGGCGACGTAGGCCCCGTACAGGATGTTCACGGTGCAGAGGGCGGCGATGGCTGACGCCCAGGCCCGGGCGGCCTCCGGGAAGAGGGGAAGCGCCACCCGGATGATTCCGTAAGCTCCCAGTTTCATGAGCACGCCAGCGTGGAGCATGGAGACGGCGGTCGGAGCCGCCACGTGGCCGTCGGGCGACCAGGTGTGAAAGGGCCACATCGGCACGAGCACGGCAAAGCCCAGGAAGAAAAAGGGGAAGAGGCGCTGCTGCAGGGCGGGATCGAAGCGGAGCCGGGAGATGGCGAGGAGGTCGAAGGTCGTTAGTCCCGTGGCAAAGTAGAGCAGCGTAACCCCCAGAATGAGCAACACCGAGCCAGCAAGCAGGTAGAGCGTCAGTTTATAGGCGGCGTATTCCTTGCGGGTGGAACCCCATACGGCGATGAGCAGGTACATCGGTATAACGGCCAGTTCATAGAAGACCAGGAAAAGGAGGAGGTCGAACGCGACGAAGACCCCGAAAACGCCCGTGGCCAGGACCAAAAGCAGGATGAAGAACTCCTTGTCCCGCTCGGCCAGCCGCCAGGAGGCAAAGACCCCGGCGAACAGGACGAGGGCAGTGAGGAGCACCATCGCGAGCGAGAGCCCGTCCACTCCCACCTGGTAGAAGGCGCCGAGGAGGGGGATCCAGCGGTAGCGGATCAGAAACTGGAGTCCGACCAGCCGCTGGTCGTAAAGAAGGTTCAGGCAAACCGTCAGCGCCAGGGAAAGGCCGGCGGCCAGGGCGGCGACCACCCGGAGCAGAAGGCGTCGGTGGGCGGGGACGAAGAGGAGCATGGCCGCCCCGGCCAACGGGGCGAGGACGACCGCGGTCACCATCTGATCGTCCCTCCCGGACCAGGGAGCTGGGAGCCGCTCCAGAGCCAGCCCACCAGGGCCAGAAAGACAGCGGCCGCCAGGTACAGGAGGTATCGCTGGACCCAGCCCCCCTGGATCCGCCGGACCGTCCGGCCGGAGATCACGATGGCCGCGGCCACCCCGTTTACCATCCCGTCTACCACGGTCCGGTCGAACCAGTGGAGGGCCGCCGCCAGCCCCCGGACGAGGTAGTCACCGAGCCGGGTATAGAACTCGTCCAGGTAGTAGCCGGAGCGGAGCAGGCGATGAACCGGGCCGAGAGCGTCCGCCAGCGGGTCCCTCGCCGGGCGGCGGCGCCCGTAGAGCAGCCAGGCGCTGCCAATGCCGGCCAAGGCCAACAGGACGGTCCCGGTGGCGAGGGCGCGGCTGGCCCGTTCCTCCCCGAACCAGGCCCGCTGTCCCAGGTAGCCCAGGGCGGCGGCGGGGACGGCGAGGATGAGCAAGGGCCCTGTCATGGCCGGCGGCGCTTCACGGACGGACTGCCCCGCCTGAGCAGCAGCGTGGTCCGACGGCTCCGCCCTGGGGTCCGAACGGCCGGTGAAGACGAGGAAGAAGAGGCGGGCCAGGTAGAAGGCGGTCAGAGCGGAGACGGCCAGGCCTGCCAGAAGCAAAAGGGAATACAGCCGGGAATGGGCGGCCCGCTCCAGGACAAGCAAGAGGATGGCGTCCTTGCTGTAGAAGCCGGAGAACGGCGGAACACCAGCCAAGGCCAGCGCCCCGACGGCGAAGGCGAGGGCAGTGAGGGGCATCTGCCGGGCAAGGCCACCCATCCGCCAAATGTCCTGCTCATGGTGGTAGCGGTAGATGACGGCCCCCGCGCCCAAGAAGAGCAGGGCCTTGAAGAAGGCGTGGGTGACGAGGTGGAAGACGGCCGCCTGCGGCCCGCCAGCCCCCAGGCCCAGCATCATCAGGCCGAGCTGGGAGATGGTCGAGTAAGCCAGGATCCGTTTGAAGTCGTCCTGCGCCACGGCGGCCGTCGCCCCGAGGAGCGAGGTTGTGGTGCCGATGGTGGCCACCGCGGCCAGCGGCAGCCGCCCGGCGGCGGCGAAGAGCGGGTAGGCCCGGGCGACCAGGAAGACCCCGGCGGCCACCATGGTGGCGGCGTGAATGAGGGCCGAAACCGGGGTGGGCCCGGCCATGGCGTCGGGCAGCCAGACGTGGAGCGGGAACTGGGCCGACTTGCCGGCCGCTCCGGCGAAGATCAGTAAGGAGGAGAGGCGCAGGACCGTCGGGTCGAGTTCTGGCGCCAGGTCGGCCAGCCGGGCGAAGTCCAGCGTCCGGGCGTGCCAGTAGAGCAGAAGAATCCCCAGAAGGAGCCCGAAGTCACCCAGGCGGGTCGTGACGAAAGCCTTCCGGGAGGCCGCCACCGGTCCCGGCTCCTCGTACCAGAAGCCGATCAGCAGGAACGAGGCCAACCCGACCAGCTCATAAAAAACGTACATCTGGAACAGGTTGGGGGAGAGGACCAGGCCGAACATGGCGGCGGCAAAGAGCGAGAGGTAGGCATAGTACCGACTGTACCCGGGATCCCCCTTGAGGTAGGCGGTCGAGTAGACCTGGACCAGCAGGCTGATGGCTGCCACCACCACCAGCATCGCCCCGCTCAGGGTGTTTACCGCGAAGCCGATCTCCAGTCTGACCTGCCCTGCCACGACCCAAGGGTACGAGGCGGCCAGTTCCCCGTCGAGCGCCTGCGCAACCAGGAAGAGGCGGACGGCGTCTACCAGCGCCCAGGCGGTGACAGCCATCGTCAAGCCGGCCGCCAGCCCCGGCCGGCGGCGGAACAAAAGGCCGGCCAAGGCGGAGACCAGCCCGGGCAGGGCAACGAGCAGGGCCACTCTGACGGTCGTACTCATGCGTCCTCCCTATCCCGACAGGTCGGTAAAGTCCGACAGGTCCACCGATTTGCGGCGCCGGGCCAGGGCGATGATCAGCGCCAGGCCGACTGCGGCCTCGGCCGCCGCCACGCTCAGCGTGAATAGGGCGAAGATCTGGCCCAGGTAGTGGGGTCCCTCGTAGCGGGAGCCGAGGTAGCGGTCGAAGGCCACCAGGTTGAGGTTCACCCCGGCCAACATGAGTTCGACCGACATCAGAGCCACGATGGCATTCCGCTTGGCCAGGACGCCGTAGAGGCCGAGGCAGAAGAGGATAGCCGCCAGGACGAGGTAATGGTGAAGCGGTGGACTCACGGTTTTATCGCCCCCTTGGCCGCGGTGAGAGCGGCGATGAGAGCCACCAGAAGGATGAACCCGGCCACTTCGAAGGGTACGACGTAGCGGGTCAGCATCAGTTCGCCGAGGGTGGCGGTGCTGGTCGCCCGGAGGGGCCCGGGGGTCAGCCACCCCGCCCCGACAAGACCGGCCGACAAGAGGCCCAAGGCGAGCAGGGCGACCGCTCCGGCCCAGAGGCGCTGCCGGTTCGATAGGTTGGAGTGGCCGATGTCCGGCGGGGTCAGCATCACCGCCAAGGCGATGATCACACCGATCGCCCCGGCGTAGATAAGAATCTGGATCACCGCCAGGAACTCCGCCCCTAACGTCAGATAGATTCCACCGAGGAAGAGGAAGGTCAGGGCGAAGCAAAGCGCGGCGTGGAAGACGTTCGGCAACGCCAACACGCCGGTCGCCGAGAGGGACGTGAACGTCGCCAGGACCAAGAAGACCCCCGTCATGTGCCATCCTCCCTTCGCGTCTCCGGCTGCGGATCCTCGGCCTCGCCGCGCGGCAAACCCTCGGTTACCCGGCGATAATCCACCATCCCCGCCTCGCTCCGCTGTCTGGTCGCCAGTTCGAAGTGGGGTGTCATGGTCAGTGCCCTAGTTGGGCAGGCTTCGGCACACAGGCCGCAAAAAAGGCAAGTCCCCGGCTCCATCCGGTACTCGGTGAGGCGCCGCTTGCCGGGCGCCTCCCCCTTTTCCCAGCGCAGGGCAATGACCTTGTTCGGGCAGGCCCGGGCGCAGAGTTCGCAGGCAAGGCAGTTCTCCGGGTCGAAGGCAAAGGAGCCCCGATAGCGCGGGTGGATCTCCGGCCTGACCGTCGGGTACTCGACCGTCACCGGCCGGGTGAAGAAGGTTTGCAGCGTCCGCCGGAGCCCCTTGGCCAAACCCCTGCCTCTAGCCACGGCGAATTCCCTCCACGCTCACGCCACTCCCATCCAGCGCAAGAGGTAGACCTCCGCCGCCGTGAGCCCCAGATTCAGCATCGCGAGCGGCAGGAGGACCTTCCAGGAAAAGTCCATCAACTGGTCCAGGCGGGGGCGAAGCCACGTCCCCCGGAGCCAGATGATCACGAAGACCAGGGTGAAGGTCTTGCCCAGGAACCACACCGGACCCGGCAACCACGGCCCCAGCCACCCCCCCAGGTAAAAGGTGACTGCGAGGGCGGAGAGGGAAAAGACCCCGGCGTATTCGGCCAGAAAGAACAGAGCCCAGCGCATGCCGGAATACTCCGTGTGATAGCCGCCGATCAGTTCCGACTCGCCTTCCGGCAGGTCAAAGGGGGAGCGGTTGATTTCTGCCAGGCCGGCCGTGAAGTAAATGAAGAAGCCGAGCGGCTGGAGCAGGATGAACCAGCCATGGCGCTGAGCCTCGACGATCCGCGTGGTGGACAGGGAACCAGCCAGGATCACCACCCCGAGCAGGGCCAGGGTCAACGGCAGCTCGTAGCTGACAAGCTGAGCCACCGCCCGCATCCCGCCGAGGAGCGAGTATTTGCTGTGGGAGGCCCAGCCGGCCATAAGGTAGCCGAGCATGGCCAAAGACCCCATCGCCACCACGAAGAGCACCCCCACCCCGAAATCCGTCAGCACCAGCCGGGGGCCGGCCGGGATGACAGCGAAAGCCATCGCCGTGCCGAAAAAGACGACCAGCGGCGCCAGAACGAACAGAATCCGGTCGGCCTCGGAGGGGATGATGTCCTCCTTCGTGAGAAGCTTGACGGCGTCGGCGGTGGTCTGGAGAAGCCCCCAGGGGCCGACCCGGTTGGGGCCGATACGGGCTTGGAACCGCCCCAGGATTCGTCGCTCCAGGTAGACCAAAAAGAGGACCATCCCCGAGATCAAACCCAGCAGGACAAGGCTCGCCGCTGAAGCATGAAGCATGACCCGAACCCACCCCCCGGTCATCAGCGATCCACCTCCGCCCCGACGATGTCGATGGAGCCGAAGACGGCGATCAAGTCGGCGATCTTAGCCCCCTTGACCAGCTCCCGGAGGACGGAGAGGTGGTGGAAGGAGGGTGCCCGCCAGCGGAACCGGTAGGGCATGGTGGACCCGTCGGAGACGAGGTGACAGCCGACCTCGCCCCGAGGCGACTCGACATGGGCGTAGGCCTCGCCCGCCGGCGGTTTCAGGACCTTCGGGACCTTGGCCAGAACCGGCCCCTCCCGGGGGCATGCCTGAGCCGCCTGCTCCAGGATTTTCAGGCTTTCCCGCATCTCTTGGATCCGGACCAGGTATCGGTCGTAGGAATCGCCCCGCTGGCCGGTCACCACGGCGAAGTCGAAGGCGGCGTAGGCGGAGTAGGGGTCGGCCTTTCGCAGGTCGTACGGAACCCCGCTGGCCCGCAGGTTGGGCCCGGTGACGCCGTGGTTCGTGGCGTGTGCGCCGGTGAGGACGCCCACTCCCCGGGTTCGGGCGAGGAAGATTTCGTTCGTGGTTAGCAAGTCCTCGTACTCGTCGATCCGCCGGGGCAGCTCAGCCAGGAAAGCGTTCAGACGGTCCCAGAATTCCTCCGGCACGTCATACCCCACCCCGCCGATCCGCATGTACGCATACAACAGCCGTGCCCCGCAGAGCATCTCCATCAGGTCGTAAATCTTCTCCCGTTCCCGGAAGGTATACAGGATGGGGGTGAGAGCCCCGACATCCAGGCCGTAGGCGCCGACCGCCACGAGGTGCGAGGCGATCCGGTTCAACTCGCAGGCGATGACCCGCAGGTACTCGGCCCGCTCCGGGACCGCGATCCCGGCCAGCCGCTCCACCGCCATGGCATAGGCCTGGTTGTTGAACATGGAGGCCAGGTAGTCGAAGCGGTCGGTGTACGGGATAATCTGGTGCCAGGTCCGGGACTCCAGAAGCTTCTCCATCCCCCGGTGAACGTAGCCGATGACCGGCTCCACCTCGACGATCGTCTCCCCGTCGAGGCGCACCTTGAAGCGGAAAACGCCGTGAGTCGAGGGATGCTGCGGGCCGACGTTGATCGTCAGCTCCTCCCCCCGCTCCTCGACGGTCTCCGGCAATTCCACAGCCATCTCCCAGAACGTCTTCCGCAGGGGGTGGCCCTGAAAGTCGTCCCAGGTTAGGATGCGGCGGAGGTTGGGGTGGCCGGCGAAGACCACTCCGAACAGGTCGAAAACCTCCCGCTCCAGCCAGTCTGCGTTGGCCCAGAGGCTGACTGCGCTGGGGAGTTCGGGGTGGGTGCGGGGGATCATGACCCGGACCACCGCAGTATCGTACTCCGGCACCCGGCTGAGGCGATAGAGGACGGCGATGCTCTCCTGGTCAGGATAGTCCACCGCCGTCAGGTCGGTGAGTTGGTTCAGACCCCAGGGCGGAGGGGCTTCCTTGAGGTGACGGAGGATCTCCAGCGCCCGACCGGCTGGGGCGTCCACCGTGAGCACTCCCTGTCGCTCCTCCATCACTAACCCCGGAAAGGTTGTCAAGAGGGCTTCCCGCTTGGCCGCGGCGTCGCGGGTCGCAGTCGGCCGGTTCACCGTTTCTCCCCCCTGGTCTCGCCCCGGCGGATAGCCTCCTGCAGCTTCATGATCCCGTAGATGAGTCCCTCGGGGCGGGGAGGGCAACCCGGAACGTAGACATCCACCGGGAGCACCTCGTCCACCCCGCGGAGGACGGAGTATGACTCGGCAAAGGGTCCACCCCCGATGGCGCAGCTCCCCATGGCGATAACGTACTTGGGTTCCGCCATCTGCTCGTACAGCCGCTTCAAGACCGGAACCATCTTCTGGGTGATGGTCCCCGCCACGATCATCACGTCGGCCTGGCGGGGTGACGGGCGAAAGAAGACCCCCAACCGGTCAAGGTCTGACCTGGCCATGCTGGCGCCCATCATTTCGATAGCGCAGCAGGCGGGGCCGAAGGTGAGCGGCCAGAGAGAGGAGGAGCGAGCCCACCTCACCAGGTTGTCCAGGGTGGTGAAGCGGATGTTCCCTATTTCCACTCCAGCGCCCCTTCCCGCCAGGCGTAGCCCAACCCGAGCAACAGGGTCACGACGAACAGCAGCGCCTCCCAGGCGGCGAAGCCCCCGAGCGAGCGGAAGGCCACCGCCCAGGGGTAAAGGAAGAGGGTCTCCAGGTCGAAGATGACGAAGGCCAGGGCGTACTGGTAGTAGCCAATCTTGAACCGGACCCAGGTTTCGCCTTTGGTCAACAGTCCAGACTCATAGGTGGCCAGCTTCACCGGGGAAGGCCGGTTGGGCCGCAGGAGTCGCGCCATCACCACGGCGAGGAGGGCGAAGACCGCGGTCCAGAGAACGTAGACGCCAAGCCACACATAGGCCACGGCCTCCGGCGTCACTGCCCGCACCACTTCTCAGTCGAGCGTCGGGGCCAGGCCGGAGTCCAGAGGCCGCGGCGGGACGGCGGGCGCCGGCCCGCCGGGACGGCGCAAGTGGGCCGCCGCCACCCTCCCGGACGCCGAGGGTCTGCTGAGCGCCAGCCGCCCCTCCTCGTACTCCCGGTTGGAGACGTTTTTGACCAGGACCGGGTGGGATTGCGGTGCGAGCTTGGCCCCGTACCGGCCGATCACCCACCCCTCCAGGCCCCCGAAAAGGGCGCTGGTCGCCAGCATCGAGGTAACTTGTCCCGGGGATAGATTGCGAAAGCCCTTGACTTTTAGTTGGTTGCCCAGCGCCAGCGTCATCGCTCCCATGGCCGCTCCGCCGAGTACTCCCTTGACCGTCTCGTTGCCGGGCGGAGTCTTGGCATAGACGTAGGAGAGCGCCGCCCCGAAGGCCGCCCCGACGATGGTGTCCGCCAGGTAGCCGGCCGCCAGCTCGCCCGAGGTGCGCGGCGCCCCCGCTGGAAGGAATCCCCCCAGTCTTTCCCGCTTCCCCATCACGATGTTGCCAGCCAGGGTGCCGTGCCGGATGGTGGGTACGCGGGCTCTGGACAGCCCGTAATTGACGAGCGACTTGGCCACCGAGGCCGCCATACCGGCGGCCATTCCGAGCAGCAACCAGTCCTTGACGAGCGGCGTGTCCTTGGTCAAAGGAAAGCCCCCTTCCATCTCTCCTGCGGCCGTCCGCTGGCAATAGTGTGGGACCATCGCGGCCGCGGGAAGCGAGGGTTTTGCTGGAATAAGGGGGGCCTTCAGGAAGGGCGCACAAAGAAAGAGGCCAGCCCATGATTCATTGGGCAGCCTCTTCGGCTAGGTTTCGTGGTCACGTCCGGCGGCGATTCTTCCCTCAGAAACAAGAGTGGGCTCCTACGCCCGGTGTACCATCGACTTGATCTTCATGAGCCGGGTCAGGTTGCCCCGCTCCGCCTCGTCCAGCTTCATCGTGATGTACTTGATCGTCTCCTCCAGTTTCGGGATGAGGACGTACTCCAGGGCGTTTACCCGGCGCCGGGTCTTCTCCACCTCCACCGCCAAGAGTTCTGCCGCCTTTTCCACCTCCGCCAACCGGAGGAGGTCAGGCAGGCTCTCACTCAGCGTCTTGATGGCGGCGTCCAGGTCAGCCGGGGTGTGGGCGGGTCCGTAGGGGTAGAGGTCTTCCCCGCCACCGGCCCCGTCGCCCCAGGAGAAATCGAACCGCGCCACCCGGACTCCCATGAGGTTGTCCTTGTTCACCGTCAGGTCAAGCCGCTGCTTCGGGAAGGCCAAAGCCTCTTCGATCACCGCCGGCGAGGCAGAGGCCGCAGCCATCAAGAGCTGGCCGGTGGCCTGCCCCAACCGCTCTTCAACCCGCTGGCGCAGCTCCTTGTTTTGTCGCACCAAGTCGAGGAAACGGCGCATCAGCTCGTCCCGTTTGTCTTTCAGCATCTTGTGGCCCCGCCGCGCTGTCCGAAGGCGCGTCTTGAGCCGCAAGAGCTGCATTCGATTGGGGTTGACCCGCAATTCCATGCGAGGCTTCTCCTTATCCGCTGTCCGGACTCTTATTATTGCGCCGCCGTCGAGTCGGCCGGGGTCGGAAGGAACTTGGCCAGGAACTCGTCCCGGATCCGCTTGAGCTCCGACCGCGGCAGCATCGCCAGCAGTTCCCACCCCAAATCCAGCGTCTGCTGGATGGACCGATCCTCCCGGGGTCCTTGCCGGACGTAACGGTCTTCGAAGGCGTCCGCGAACTTGGCATAGAGCTTGTCGGTCTCGGTCAGCGCCGCCTCGCCCAGGATCACCGCCAGTTCCTTGGCCTCTTTGCCCCGGGCGTACGCCGCGTAGAGCTGGTTCATGGTATCGGCATGGTCCTCCCGGGTCTTGTTCGCCCCGATGCCTTTGTCCTTAAGGCGGGACAGGGAAGGCAGGACGTCGACCGGCGGATAGATGCCCTTCCGGTGCAAATCCCGGCTGAGAATGATCTGCCCCTCCGTGATGTACCCCGTCAGGTCAGGGATGGGGTGGGTCAGATCGTCCTCCGGCATGGTAAGGATGGGGATCTGGGTGATCGACCCCTTCCGCCCCTTGATCCGGCCAGCCCGCTCGTAAATCGTGGCCAGGTCGGTGTAAAGATAGCCGGGATAGCCCCGCCGCCCGGGCACCTCTTTGCGGGCCGCTGAAACCTCCCGGAGTGCCTCGCAGTAGTTGGTCATGTCGGTGAGGATCACCAGCACGTGCATGTCGAGGTCGTAGGCCAGGTACTCAGCGCAGGTCAAAGCCATCCGGGGCGTGGCGATCCGCTCGATCGCCGGGTCGTTGGCCAGGTTGATGAAGAGCACCGACCGCTCGAGAGACCCGGCTGCCCGGAAGTCCTCGATAAAGAAGTTGGCCTCCTCAAAGGTGATCCCCATCGCCCCGAAGACCACCGCGAACTTCTCCTCGGCCCCCAAGACCTTCGCCTGCCGGGCGATCTGCGCCGCCAGTTGCGAGTGGGGGAGACCCGAGCCGGAGAAGATCGGCAGCTTCTGCCCTCGGACTAGGGTGTTGAGGCCGTCGATGGTCGAGATTCCGGTCTGGATGAACTCGTTTGGGTAGTCCCGGGCCCATGGGTTGATCGGCGCTCCATTGATGTCCAGTCGCCCTTCAGCCACAAGACGGGGAGTGTTTCCCCGGGGCCGTCCCAGCCCGTCGTAGACGCCGCCAAGGATATCGGGGGCGACCGCCAGCTCGATCCCGCGCCCGAGGAAGCGAACCTTCGCCTCACCCAGGTTCAACCCAGCCGACCCTTCGAAGAGCTGAACCAGCGCTTTGTCGCCGGAGACTTCCAGTACCCGCCCGCGCCGCTGGTCTCCCTCGCGGCCTTGAATCTCGACGAGTTCGCCGTACTTGGCTCCTTCTACCCCTTCGACCAGCATCAGCGGTCCGGCGACCTCCCGGACCGTCCGGTACTCTTTAAGCAACTGCCTCGCCCCCCTCTTTGGCCTGCGCTACCTGGGCCGCGATCTCCGCTTTCAGGCGAGCGAAGGCTTCAGCGTCCCCTTCCGGCAGGTACTTGGCGCGGGCGATGGCCTCCCGAACCGGCAGCTTAAGTAGGTTGTCGAGCTCCGCGCCGTCCGCCAGGGCCTTCCGCGACTCCCGATACCAGGCCAGCACCACGTCCAGCAACCGGATCTGCTTGTCGAGCGAGGTGTAGGTGTCAACCTCGTGGAAGGCGTTCTGGTGGAGGAAATCCTCTCGGACGGAGCGGGCCGCCTCCAGGGTCAGCCGGTCGGCAGCCGAAAGGGCATCCACCCCGACCAACCGGACGATCTCTTCCAGCGAGGACTCCTCCTGCAGGAGAGCCATGGCCTCCTGCCGGAGCCCGATCGCCTCTTCGCCATACCGCTCCCGGAGGAAGGAGTCGATCTGTTCCAGGTAGAGCGAGTAACTGAGGAGCCAGTTGATGGCTGGAAAGTGGCGCCGGTAGGCCAGGTTGGCGTCGAGGCCCCAGAAGACCTTGACCACCCGCAGCGTGTTCTGAGTAACCGGCTCGGAGAGATCGCCGCCCGGCGGCGAGACCGCCCCGACCACCGTCAGCGCCCCGATCCGCCCCTCGCGGCCGAGGACCTTCGCCTTCCCGGCCCGCTCATAGAACTCGGCCAAGCGAGAGCCCAGATAAGCCGGGTATCCTTCCTCGCCCGGCATCTCCTCCAGCCGCCCGGACATCTCCCGGAGCGCCTCCGCCCAGCGAGAGGTGGAATCAGCCATCAGGGCCACTGAGTAGCCCATGTCCCGGAAGTATTCGGCGATCGTGATACCGGTGTAAATCGAGGCCTCCCGGGCCGCCACCGGCATGTCAGAGGTGTTGGCGATGAGCACCGTCCGCTTCATCAAGGGCTCGCCTGACTTTGGGTCCTTCAACTCGGGGAACTCCATCAGGACGTCGGTCATCTCGTTCCCCCGCTCGCCGCACCCCACGTAGACGATGATGTCGGCGTCGGCCCACTTGGCCAACTGGTGCTGGACGACCGTTTTGCCGGAGCCGAAGGGTCCCGGGACGCAGGCGGTCCCGCCCTTGGCCACGGGGAAGAAGGTGTCGATGATCCGCTGCCCGGTGAGCATGGGTTCGGTCGGCGGCAGTTTCTCGGCCACCGGGCGTCCTCGCCGCACAGGCCACCGCTGGAGCATCGACACCTCGACTTTGGTTCCGTCGGGCCGCTCAAGCAGGGCGACTGGCTCGGTGATGGTAAACTCACCGGCCTTGATCTCGACTACCTTACCCTCGACACCCGGGGGAACCAGGATGCGGTGTTCGACGATCGCCGTCTCCTGAACGGTGCCGAGAATGTCGCCAGGCACCACCTGGTCGCCCACCTTCGCCCGGGGCACAAACGCCCACCGCTTCTCCCGGCTCAACGGCGCGGCGTTCACGCCGCGCAAAATGCGGTCGCCGTGCCGTTCCCGGATTACGTTCAGGGGGCGTTGGATACCGTCAAAGATGGCTTCAATCAGACCGGGGGCCAGTTCAACCGAGAGCGGCTCCCCGGTGGTGGTTACCGGCTCCCCCGGGCCCAGACCGGCAGTCTCTTCATATACCTGAATGCTGGTCCGCTCGCCCCGAACCTCAATGATCTCGCCGATCAGGCCTTTCTCGCTCACCCGGACCACGTCATACATCCGGGCTTCCGGTAAGCCGTCGGCAACCACCAGAGGGCCGGAGACCTTGACGATCCTTCCCGCCACGCTTATCCCTCTTTCCCGAAGAGAATGTCGGCGCCGACCGCCTTCTCCAACGCCCGCTTCATCTTGGCCAACCCCAGGCCAAGGCTTCCCCGGCTTCCCGGGATCAGGACGATGGCGGGCAGGGGCCGGTCGGAAAACTCCTCAATGGCCTCCATGATCCCGGCGGCAGTCGCTTCCACCACGTAGATCACGGCGTAGTCCTCCTGCACCAGCCGGCGAAAGGCCGTCCGGGCCGTCTCCGCCTCTTCGGCCACCACAGCGTCGAAGCCGAGCACCTTGAAACCGAGGACGGAAGCTCGGTCACCCAGGACGGCGATTCTAGGCGTAGACATTGGACATGCGCTCCCTCAACCGCTCTCCCGACAGCCCCGCCCTCTTCCCGACAAGGATCAGGCGGAGCAGTCGCACCTCCTGCTCCTTGGCCATCAGGTAGGCCCAGACCGGGGCCAGCCCGAAGGTCTCGCCCTTGGCCCGGCGCAGGTACTCCAGGAGGTGCAGGTCCATCAAGCGTTCAAATTCGTGGAGCAGCCCTTCGGCCTCGAAGCGGCGGACGCCCTCGGCCACCAAACCAGCGTATGGCGTCCCCGCCGCCAGCGCCTGGAGAGCTGTCAACTTCCCTGAGGCATCGTCGGCGCGGCGGAAGGCCGCCCCCAGACGGTCCAGCGGAATCGTCCCACCCGGCAGGAGCGCCCTTATCAAGATCTGAGGATCCCGGCCGGCTAGAGCGAACCGGAGGAAGGTCCGGAGGTTAACCAGATCAGCCCACCGCTCTACCCAGCCCCGAAGGAATTCCGCCCCGGGAACGCTGGCCAAAGCCAGCAAGTATTCCTGGTAGACTCGATCGATCGTCTGATCGATCTCCTCTGGACCACCAAACACCCGGTACGCCGCCACCGCCGCCTCCGCCGCCCGGTCCACGAAGGACTCGACTGCCGGGCCTGAGACCGCCTCTCCGACCATTCCCCCAACCCGGACCGCCGGCGGAACCGAAGGCACCTCCGGCAGGCCGGGCGTGCTGACTCCCCGGTCTGGTCCCGTGGCCTGTCCGGTGGCCTTCGCCACCGCGTATTCGAGCCTCTCCCGGCTCACTGTAGCCAAGGGGGAGAGCGCCGTCTCCTCCACCCGTTCGCCGCGCAGCGCCGCCTTCACCAACGCCTTCAGGTTGTGAAAGGTGTGCCGGACCGCCCAGGCCTCGAGGAGGCGCGGTTCAGGGGAGAACGACTTCACCAGGGCGTAGACCCGCTGCAATTCGGACGTGAGCACCTGCTCGTAGTCGGCCGGATCGTTCAAGCCCGCTACCGCCGACCCGTACTCGGTCTCGGCCAGGAGGTGAAGGACCTCCCCCGCGTCGGCCGCGTCCAGCAGCCGCTCTATCCGCCCGCGGTCAAGCAGCCTCATTTCGAGCACCCGGACCCGGGCCGCCGCATGGGCAAAACGCATGTCGTCGCGGCTCACGGCTTACCTCCCGTCCCGCTAGCCAAAGAGCACCTTGGCCACTTCCGGTTCGACCTCGTCCGCCACCAACTCCAGCAGGCGCTCGAACGAGCAGTCCACCTCGAAGTCCGGCCCGACCAGTTTGACCCCCCCGGCGAACTCTGCCGGTTCTGGTGACAAGACCAGCTCCGCCTGGATCCCGCCAGCCGCCAACTCCCTGGAGTTCTTCTTCACGAACCCCTCACCGAACCGCTCCCGGTCCCGCCGGTTGAGGACGACTGTCACCCGTCCCCGAGGAGTGCTTCCGGCGATCAAGTGAAGGATCAGCTCCCGGTACTCTGCCTCCGGAAGGTCGGTCAGCTTCCGGAGGGCCTCTGCCATAACCTGGCGGACCAGCTCCGCCTTGGTGGCCAGCAGCGTCTGCCGGCGGAGCAGCTTGACCTCAGCCTCCAACTGCCGCTGCCGCCGCTCGATCTCCTGCTGAGCCGCGGCCCGCGCCTCGGCCATGAGCCGCTCAGCCTTCGCCTCCGCCTCGGCCCTAATCTCCTCGGCCCGCCGCTCTGCCTCAGCGCGAATCTCCGCTGCCTCCTCGGCCGCCTCCCTAGCCAGGGTCTCCCTCAACCGTTCGAGGTTGGACATCGTGCCCTCCCCCGCCCTACTTGACCGGGATGCCGAAGATCAGGAGCAGGCTTCCCAGGAACGAAAGGACGGCGTAGGTCTCGACCATCGCTGGAAAGATCAGCGCCTTACCGACTTCCTCCGGGCGCTTCGCCACGATGTTCACCGAGGCCATCGAGGTTCGGGCCTGGTAATAAGCGGTCAGCCAGCAGTTGAAGGCCACCGGGAGGGAGGCGATAAGTAGGAGAACCCCTGTGCCCAGGGAAACCGGGACGAGCTTGCCGCCCAAGACTCCGATCTTGAGCATGATCATGAAGGCAGAGAGGAAACCGTAAATGCCCTGGGTTCCCGGGAGCGCCTGGAGGAGCAGCGTCTGACCGAACTTGTCCGGGTCCTCCGCCACCACGCCCGAGGACGCCTGCCCGACCCAACCGACTCCGGCACCGGACCCGATGCCGGGCAGGATGATCGCCAGCGCCGCGCCGAAGAATGCGAGAATGGTGCCGATCCCTTCCATGTTTGAAACCTCCTTATCTTTCCTTGGAAGGCGCCGCCTCTGCCTCGAGGTAGAGGTAGCGATGACCTTCCGACAACGGTCTGAACGGTTTGCCTCCGGATTCGAAGAACTTGGTGAAGAACTCGACGTACTGCAGCCGGCTGGCATGCACGTACGCCCCGACCGCGCTAATCAGCAGGTCGAAGATGTGCCCTCCCACGAGGATGACTACCATGAGTGCCCATCCCACCAGCGGGATCCCCTTGGCCAGATTGGCCCCGTAGTTCAGGACCATGGCGATGACCGTCCCGGAGAGCCCCAGGGCCAGCAACCGGGAGTAGGAGAGGACGTCGGACATATAGCTGCTCACCCCGTAGAGCGAGAGCAGCCCAGCGCCGAGGCGGGCCAGGATGTTCTTCTTGGTCCGGCCCTGCGTCAGGACGAGCGCTACCGCCCCGCTGAGCGCCACATACCTCGCTGGCTTGGCCAGGACCGGGAAGCCTCCCGCCGCGCTCAGCAGCATCCCCACCAACCCGCTCAGGAAGACCAGCCAGAACACCTGGTCGTAGATGGCATCCAGTGCGTTCCCGCGGCGCACGTTGTCGTATGCCTTGATGACCAACGCCGTAAAAAGCTGCACGACGCCCAGGGCGACCGAGACGATGAGCATCTTTAGGGGGTCCTTCAGCGGGTCGAACCAGAGCGGCCGGATGCCGAACAGGTTTCCAAACCACGAACCGGTGAGGACGCCGGCCAGGAAGGTGGCGATCCCACAGAGCGAGAGGAGATAAAGAAGCTGCCGCCCCAGCCCGACCGCCTTGGCCCGCCGGACGAGCCACAACCCGGCGGCAATCATCAGCAGCCCGTACCCCGCGTCGCCCAGCATCAGCCCGAAAAAGATGAAGAAGAACGGGGCCAGATACGGGCTGGGGTCGAGGGCTCCCGGCGCCGGCAACCCTGCGACACGGGTCACCACCTCGAAGGGGCGAATGATTGGAGGGTTTTCCAAGTCCACCGGGTAAGGCTCGCCCGGAGCTGGGGCCTCCGCTTCGAGGACCAGCGCCGGAGAGAGGCGCTCCAAGGCCTTTTTCAGCCGGCCCAGGTCGCGAGCTCTACTCCAGCCGCGGAGGACGAAGAGGCGTCCGGTGTAGCCCAACCGGTCCTTCGCCTCCTCTTTGGCCAATTCGTTGGTGAGGTGTTCATGGCGGGCGAAGAGGGTAAGGCGCTCGGCCAGGAGTTTTTCCACCTCGCCGACCAGCCGCTGTCGCTCGGTGGGAACCTCCGCCAAAGCAGCCTCCAGCCGGTCTACCTCGGCTGCCACGGTGCCGCTGAACTCGGGCAGCGCAACCGCTGTCCAATCGTGACGGCGGGCTACGGACAGGACCTCATCCTCCTGAGCTTTGAGATAATAGAAAAGAACGTTCAGGGCGTCCCGGGTCTGGCTGACCACCTCGTAACCGGCCGACGGGGAAACCGCCGCCAGCTCCTCTGCCAGGCTCTCGCTCCCCCGGAGGCCAAACCGTCCGGTGAGGAGTCGGAAAAGGCGCGTGTCGTGCAGGTCCTCGCGGGGGATGTCCAGCCCGCTCCAGGGGCGGAGCAAGGCGAGGCACGCCCGCAGTTCGCCCTCCCGGGCCTGGAGGCTGCTCAACTGTGCGTCCAGGTCCTTGGCCCGGGCCACCAGCTCGGCCACCCGGGAGGTCGCCTGCGCCCGCTCCCGGTACTCCCGCTCCGACAGCGGAAAGCGGATCCCGGCGAAGGTTTCGATGATGCCTTTCCGTGGACGAAAGAAACGATCCAACAGGTTCAGAGCAAAGCGCACCTGCGCCGCCTGGCCGTCCAATTCCGCAGCCTTCCGCCGGTCTCCGGCGCCAGGTTCACCAGCCAGCCCCGTCCGCTCGGTCCCTGTCCCCAGTTCTCCCCCAGCTCCGAAAAGCACCTCCCGTTCCTCTGACTGGAGTGCCACTCGGACGTCCTCAACCTGCACCGTGCCCAGGTTTTGCAGTTCATGCAGGACAGCGTCGCGCAGCGACTGGTGACCGAGGATAGTCACCCGGCGCATTTCAACGACGGCCATGACGATGCACGATCCTCTCCACCACCAGCGCCGCCGCCTGGGCTAGCCGCCCTTCGGCCTCGAGCCGGAGCGCCTGGGCTTGCCGCCCGGCCTCGGCTGCCGCCTCCTCCCGGCGCCGGACCCGTTCGGCCTCAGCTGCCTGGAGCATCCTCCGGGCCTCCCCTTGCGCCTCCCCCCGGGCCTCGTCGATCCGGCGGGCCGCCTCTCGTTGCGCACTCTGGACTAGCTCAGCCGCCTCCTGCCGCGCTTCTTCAACGGCGCGCCGGGCGGCTTCTTCGGCCTGGCGTATAGCTCGCAACGTCTCCAGAGCCATGAATGATCCCTCCGTTGCGGAAGGCCCTGTTCCAAGGCGTATCCAAAACTGGTAGTTTGACAGGACAGGGGAATTTCCTTCTAAGCACAAAGCCCGCCGATACTGGCGGGCTTTTCTGACAAGTGGTGGTCGCACTTGGATTCGAACCAAGGACCTCTACGATGTGAGCGTAGCGCTCTAACCGACTGAGCTATGCGACCAGAAGATCGGAACGGCAGTCATTATAGCACCCGAGGCAGCATCCGTCAACCGCCTCGACCTGCGCTCCAGGCCTGAGCGCAGAGCTAGGAGACTGGTACCCCCAACGGGATTCGAACCCGTGCCGCCGGCTTGAAGGGCCGGTGTCCTAGGCCTCTAGACGATGGGGGCAAGAATGGTGAGCCATCCGGGAATCGAACCCGGGACACCCGGATTAAAAGTCCGGTGCTCTACCAGCTGAGCTAATGGCTCGCACAGAACCATTTAATTGTACCCTGTGCCGCTCTCTCCTGTCAACAGGACCAACCGTCTCGAAACCTCCAAACGGGCGAAAGCAGCAGTGTCTCGTTGCGCTCTCGCCCAAGGGAAACCAAGCCGATCGGAACCCCCGACAGCTCGGAGAGACGGCTGAGGTAGCGCCGAGCGTTCTCCGGCAGTTCATCAAGGCTCCGGCAGCCGGCCAGGTCGCCGTCCCACCCCGGCGACTCTTCGTAGACCGGCTCACACTCGGCAAGGATCCGCGAGTCGGCGGGGTACTCGTTGAGGACGGCGCTACGGTAACGGTAGGCAGTGCAGATGCGGAGCGCCGGCAGCCCAGCCAGAACATCCAGGGACATCACCGCTAGCAGATCCACCCCATTTACCCGCACGGCGTGGCGCACCATCACGGCGTCGAACCAGCCTACCCGCCGCGGCCGTCCGGTGACCGTCCCGTACTCGTGTCCCCTCTCCCGGATCAAATCGCCCGTCGCATCCTTCAACTCTGTCACGAACGGCCCTTCCCCGACCCGGCTGGTATACGCCTTGGCCACCCCCACCACCCGGTCGATACTTCCTGGTCCGACGCCAGTGCCGGTACACGCTCCACCAGCGATGGTGGACGAGGAGGTGACAAAGGGGTACGTGCCGTGGTCCAGGTCCAGTAGAGCCCCCTGGGCGCCCTCGAACAGAACCCTCTGCTCTTGGTCCAGCGCCCGGTGCACCAGCGCTGAGCCATCTGTTACGTGGGGTCGAAGCTGCTCGGCGTACTCCAGGTATTCGGCCAGAACCGACTCCCGGTCGAAGCCAGGATGGTCGTAGACTCTCTGCAGCAGCTTGTTCTTGGCGGGAAGAACGGCATCCAGTCGATTGGCCAGCGCCTCCCGATCCATCAGGTCGATCACTCTGATACCCTGGCGGGCCACCTTGTCGACATAGCAGGGCCCGATCCCCCGGCCGGTCGTGCCAATCTTGTGTCCAGGCTTCCGCTCCCGTTCCTCCAGTTCGTCGAGGAGGAGATGCCACGGCATCACTACTTGAGCCCGGTCGCTGATGCGCAGCCCCGCCAGGCTGACCCCGCGGCCTCGCAACCCCTCGGCTTCCCGGAGCAACCCTTTCGGGTCCAGTACGACGCCGTTCCCGATCAGGCAGGTCGTCCCCGGCGAAAGAATGCCGGAGGGAATCTGCTGAAGCTTGAAGAGCTCCCCGTGGATGATGACCGTATGGCCGGCGTTGCTCCCGCCGGCATACCGGACGACCAGATCGGCCTCGGAGGCGAGAAGGTCGGTCACTTTCCCTTTACCTTCATCACCCCACTGGGTGCCCACTACGACGACCGCCGGCATCGCCATCACCCCTCTTGGACACGACCAGATTAACAGAATCACCCTCCCCCGTCAAGGAGCGGGCTGACCAAGCAGGGCGAACAAAGGAACTCCCTCTCTCACCCGGCACATGGTTTGTCAAGAAAATCTTCCCGAGCGAGCAGATGTTCAGGAGGAATCGGTCTGGGTAAGGCGAATAAAACAACACTACTTTCTGCTTTCAGCGCGTTGGACGGGCCGACGAAGGGAAGGTGCAAGGTGGCCCGCGACAAGAACAACCTCTTCCTATACGCGAAGTACGGGAACGTCGCTCTGTCCTTCGGCTTCACGCTGGTCTTTGCCGTAGGTGGCGGGGCGTGGGTTGGTAATTGGCTTGACCACAGGCTCAAGACGTTGCCGCTCTTCTTGGTGCTGGGAATCGTGCTGGGAACGGCAATCTCTTTCAGAAGCCTGTTCGAGATGTTGACGAGCATGAAGGAAGCCGACTTCGTCGAGCATGAAGAGGTCTCCCCGGTTTATCAGCGGGCGATGAACCTGAGACGGCTTTATTTCAGGAAGGCCAGGATACGGAAAGGACAGAATCCTGGTAGAAAAAGGGAGTGAGGGCACGGATGAATTTCATGACTCCAGAGAAGATGCATGAGCTTGCAAACATCCTCGCCCACTTCGACCGAAAACCGGTTTTCGGTATCCCTTGGCTCACGACGACTGTCGTCAACACCTGGCTCATCTGGGCCATCGTGGTGGTTTTCGCCTTTCTTGCCACCCGGCGCCTCTCCGTCGAAAAGCCGGGGAAGCTCCAGTCTGTCCTGGAGATGCTCGTTGAGTTCATCTACGGTATCCTCGAGCCGGCCTTCGGCCGGGAGGGGCGCAAGTACCTTTGGTTCATCGGGGGCATCTTCGTCGCCGTGATGACGCTCAACCTGTCCTGGGTGATCCCCAACATGCTTCCTCCAGTGACTGACTTTTCGACCACCTTCGGCCTAGGAGCCTTTTCTATCCTGACCGTTCACACCCTTGGGGCGCGGAAGAAGGGGCTGAAGCACTATCTCCACCACTACGCCTCACCCTCCCCCATTATGGCGCCCCTGACCGTCATCGAGGAGTTGATGAAGCCCTTCACTTTGGCCATCCGGTTGTTTGGGAACATGTTCGGGGAGAAGATGGTGGTCACGGTGCTCTTTATCCTGGCACCACTGTTCCTCCCGACCCCAGTCATGATCCTTGGCGCGCTGATGGGCTTGGTTCAAGCATTCGTCTTCACCTTGCTGACCACCAGTTATCTCACCGGTATTCTCAAGGGCCATTGAGTTTCGGTTGTTGCCTTGGAAAGGGGGGAGAATGATGGCGAACCTGGCACTTACTCTCTTACCGGTCGGAATCACCCTCGCCCTGGTGGCGATTTCTTCGGCCTTGGGTCAGGCTTTTGCGACCGGAAAGGCCATGGAGGGGATGTCCCGTCAGCCCGAGGTGGCCGGCGATATCCGGACGACGCTTCTCCTGGCGCTGGCCATGATGGAAGCTCTGACTCTCTTTACCTTCGTTATGGCGATCTTGATGTGGACCAAGATCAAATAGGACGGGGCGCCAGGTTGCCGGGGGCTTCCCCGGCAACCATCTCCGGCGCCTCTAGTACGTACTTTCCGGCAGGAGGGGGGCACGGAAATGGCGGCTGAAGGCGGTGGTATCTCTCCCTTTCACATTCCAACCTTTATCTTTCAAGCTCTGAACGTTGGCATAGTCCTTTACTTGCTCTACAAGGCGCTGTTTAAGCCGGTCTCGGATATCTTGGCCCGGCGCGAGTCCTTCATCGAGAATTCCCTGGCTCAGGCAGCCGCAACCAAAAAAGAGGCCGAAAATACTCTGGCTGAGTACCAGCGGATGTTGGCCAACGCCAAGCAGGACGCGGACAACCTGTTGGCCCAAGCCTCCAGGCAAGCTGAGGAGTTGAAGCGCGAGATGATCGCGCAGGCTGAGCAGGAGGCCTTGAAGATCTTCCAGCGGGCCAGAGCAGACATCCAGAAAGAGAAAGAGAAGGTCTTAACGGATATCAGAAGCGAGATTGCAAATCTCACTGTCTTCGCCACAAGCAAGCTCCTGGACCGCGTTATCACCGCCGAGGACAACGAGCGGATCGTTCGCTCCTGTGTCGATCAACTCGACGCGGCCATGAACATCAAGTCCTGACCCTTAAACGAGTGCAGCCGGCGAAAAACGGACTGGTCTGATTTCCCAGCGGAAAGGTGGCCGGTCCGTGTTTATTCCGTGACCTTCCTGGATACTCTAGACTGCGGAAGATCGCTAACGTATCATCAGGCTCTGGCTCGCCTCCGAGTAGGTCAGCAACCCGACTTGCGTCCAGTGGACGTCAACTCTCGTTGCAGGCGGGCGACCCCGCCTGCCAGACCCTGAACCTCTTAGCGATCTTCCATGCTACTGTGTGTAGCCTATCCGGGACCCGTTGTACACCACCTCGATACTGGCTGTCAGCACATCAGAGTAGGTATAGGTGTGCCGGCTGAAAGACATACGACCCAGCGGAAGCACGACGAACAGCCGGGGATAGGTGCGCTCAAGGATGCCTTCGACTTCGTCGACTTTGCGGCGGCCGCGATGAGCCTTTACGATGATCCGCTTGCCGACGTATGAACCCAAGTCTTCGCGAATCAAGTCAAGCACGTTGTTCCGTACCAACCCCTTGGGCAACCACACCACCTCTCGCGATGGTCGCCTTCCCAGGTTTCTTGGCCTGACTTAGCTTGTCCACAGGAGCGGAAGAGTATGGCTTAGCGCTGGCCACCGGCTCCGCTCTCCACGAAACCCCGGAGGCCTCTAAAGAGCGCCATGGCCGCCTTCAGCCGGAACCAGGGGTCGGACAGAAGCTCCTCCTCTTGGGGGTTGGAGAGAAAGGCCAGCTCGGCCAGGCAGGCCGGCATACGGGCGTGGCGAAGGACATAAAAGGAGGCTTCCTTGACCCCCCGATCAGTCAGTCCGAGCTCGCTAACCAGCTCCTGCTGCACCAACGCGGCTAGTCTCTGGCTCTCCCGGAATTCGAAATAGTAGGTTTCCGTGCCGTGAGCCCAAGGCTCGCTGAACGAATTGCCGTGAATAGAAAGGAACGCCTGGGCGCGGCAGGATTGGGCGGTCGTGACGCGGGTGGCCAGGGAGACGCTCCGGTCGGTGGTCCGGCTCAAGAACGGCGTCGCGCCAGCCAGCGTCAGGAGTCTGACACACTTCTGGGCCACATCCAAAGTCATGCGCGCCTCCCGCATGCCACGGGACCCGATCGCCCCCGGATCACTGCCCCCGTGGCCGGGATCGAGAAAGATGCGCCGCCCGGCCAAGCGTGAGTTGCGAGAGGCGCAAAGGCAGGCGCGGGCTGAGTCATAGACCTCTACTGCGATCCCGAGTGGACGCAGCGCCTCCGCCGGAACCAGCAGCGTATCGTCGACGATAGCGGGGGGAACGGGGAGGGACACTGGACGGGAAGCGACGCGGGCTTCCACACTCCCTACGCTAAGCTCGCTCCGACGGCCGTCCAGCGACGCCACTGCGCCCGAGGGGGAACCAGGCAGGTATTCGACGATTCCCCCGCAACTCTCCACCACGACTCGGAGGGGGATCATGACCGTTTCACCATTGAGCCGCGGCGCCACCCGCGACCAAGCCTGACGTCCGTTGATCACCAAGTGAAAGTCTTCGGTCATGAGCCCGCCCCCTTTCCCTGACCCCCATTCTATGAAAGGCCAGAGAAGGCGGCTTCTTACTTGGTATACTTGTCAGCAACCTTGGAAGCGCCGTACGAATTCGGCTTGATGAGTGCCTCGAAACCGCTTCCGGTGACCATGCCCACCACTTCGCGGATCAGATCCCGGCTCGGTCCGTTCTCCCCGACATCCAGATGGATCTCGATATCCAGGTCGGAGTGCCCGTTCTCCGCCAGCTTGGCCGCCAGCTTGCCGGCGATCTCAAGGCTCTTGGCTGTTTCGTAGAAGATCCGTTGGCGAAGGCTCCTGGTATAGCGGGAGCGTTCCCGGGAGTAATAGTAACGGGCGCCCTTTCCTGCCCGGTGGATAATGATGGCGGTCACGAAGGTGGTTTCGTCCCGGACCTGCGAGTCGGTGCCGACGATCAAGCGGTAATGCGCCTCCGGCTCCTGACACACGTAGGCCATCAGGTCTCTAAACAATTGTTCGAACGTGAGCTTCCCTCTGGTTGGGCTCACGTATTCCAGTCGACTGCTCACGTCACCATTATAGCGGATTTGCCAGGGACTCTCAAATGCCGGGAAGCGGCAAGATTTGGGCCGCGAGGCAGCGGGCCAGCGTCACAAACTCGTCCAGGGTAAGGGTCTCCCCGCGGCGATTTCCATCCACACCGGCGGCACTCAAGGCCGCGGCCACGTCGACCGCGGCGAAGCCCCCGCCCTCCAAGGCGTTGGCCAGCGTCTTCCGGCGCTGCCCGAAGGCGGCCCGAACGATCCGGAAGAAGAGGTCACGGACCGGGCCAGGTGGCAAGGGACTTGGCCGAGGGATCAGCACCACGAGCGCGGAGTCCACCTCAGGAACCGGATAGAAAGCCTTCTTCGAGACATTGAGAGCGATCTTGGCCTCGGCGGTGAACTGGAGGAAGACGGTAAGGGACCCATAAAGCTTGTTTCCCGGCTTGGCCACCAAGCGTCGGGCAACCTCCTGCTGAACCATGAAAACGAGCCGGCTCCAAGGACGGGGAGTGGTCAGGAACTTGAGCAAGACCGCGCTAGTGATGTAGTAGGGGAGGTTGGCCACCACTTTGTACTCCGCGATCTCCGGCGGGAGCAGCTCCTCGACCCGGTAATCCCGGATATCCCCCCGGATCAGGCGGACGTTTGGCAGGTGGCCCACGTTCCGCTGGAGCAGCACGAAGAGAAACCGGTCGAGCTCGATCGCCACCACCTGTCCAGCTCGGGCTGCCAGGGCCGCGGTGAGTGTACCAAGACCCGGCCCCACCTCCAGGACGGTGTCGGAGGGGGTGAGCTCCGCCGCCTGGATGATCTTCTCGAGGATGTTCTGATCAACCAGGAAGTTCTGTCCCAGCCGATGGCGCGGGGTAAGGCCGGCGCGCCCCAAGAGCTGCGCCACCACGCTCGGGCGGAACAGCTTGGGCGTCCCCTCCGGCCAAGGTGGCTCAAGCCTACTCAAGGACGTAGACTTCGACCTTGCGCTTTCCGAAACGGATAGCTTCCTCATATGTGTCGAAGCAGAGGTCGATTCGGTTGCCCTTGATTGCCCCGCCGATGTCGCCGGCCAGGGCCTCCCCGTAGCCGGGTATGTACAAGCGTGAGCGAAGCGGGATCACCCGCGGGTCCACCGCGGCGATACCATACCCGGCCTTCAAGCCGAGATACGTATGCCCGGTCGCGCGTGGGCCGATCGAACGGGGGCCGGGGTCGTAAGCCGTGGCAATCATGACTCGCCGCTCGACGTACCGGTAGTCGCCGCGCGAAGTCCGGAGCGTTCGGACAACCTTCTTCGTTCCCACCGCCACGAGCTGCGGTTGGGGCTCCCGCACGACTCTTTCGGCAACCAGCGACCTGGCGATTACCTTCCCGTCCTCGGTGATCACCCGGATCGTCCGTTCCTTGAGTCCTTTGCTGCCGGCTCTGACCACGCGCTCTTGGCCTCGCTCAAGGTCAGGATCCTGGCGGCGGAGGACGGCAAAAGGAAGCTCCACCAGTTGGCGGACCTCTTTTCTCTCGACCCGGTGGACGACGATCTTGTCGCCTGCCGTTACCGGCGCCTCGGCCGAAGGTTCGAGCCGGTCGTGTTTTCCGACGGCCACGCCAGCCGCCAGGAGGGCCTCGCGGACCGTCTGTTTGGGCGTGAGGAGGCGGAGCGTTTGCCCGTCCACCTGCACCGTGACAGGCACCGCGCGGTGGATGACCACTTTCATTTTCTGCTTTAACGGGCTGGCCAGGGAGGGAATGACCTCATCCGCGGGGCCCAAGCGAATGCCCTGGGAACTCAAGAGGGTGCGCACCAGCCGGCGGTGGGTGACGACCCGACGGGTCTCCCCATCCACTGTGAGCTGGACCTCCTTGCGCGTGAAGGCATAGGCCAAACTGGCGAAGAGCAGTAGGAGAATGGATACGAGTACTACCAACCTGGCCTGCCACTTCGGACCCGCTGGCTTGAGAGCAGGGGTTGCGTAGGGAGCAACCGTCCGCCCCTTTTGACCCCCGGGTTCCGGAATGGTGCGGACCATCCCATCAACTCCTTGGGGACAGATTGGGACAGGTTTTCTGGTGTGTAATAGTATACCGCAGATGGCGGAAAACTTTCATCGTACCCTGGACATGGATATCGTATGAAGATCGGAGAGGGTTCTTGCTCACCGCCGCTCATCGCCCGAGAGTCTACCTCAAGCCGAATTGAGCTCCTTGCTCGGTCTGGGTCTAAAGATACACCCCGCTAGATTCGGGCGGTGACGATGGTCGTCCCCTCCGCGGAAAAAAGGGTTGCCACAATCTCCCCTTCAAAGGTCTTGCGCCGCTCGAAGCGGGTCCCGTCAGTGAAGGCGAGGCGGACCGTTCCCTGCCGGAGATCGGCTGCGGCGATAGTCTTACCCTCCAGTAATCTCTCAAGCCTGACGCGGTCGTCTGTCTGCACCGTCATCTTCCTCACACCCCCTCGTCCTCACGAATGAACCGGCGGACCCGGAACCGGGCGCCTAGGCCCTCGGCCACCTGGCGGCAAGCCCCCAGGTCGACTCCTGGCAGGTCAACCGCCGTCAGGGTCACCTCGGGAACGAACTTGACCGCCTCCCGGGCGAACTCGAGAACCGCCGCGAAAGCCCCCTCCAGAGCGGGCCGGCAGAGCCGGTCGTACTCTTCGGCCGTTGAGGCGTTCAAGCTGATCGATATGGCGTCGATCAATCCGGCCAGCTCCGGCAGGACGTTCCGCCCGTAAACCAGGTTCGCCAGGCCGTTCGTGTCAACTCTGACCCGCACCCCCGGGTATTTCCGGCGCAATTCGGCCGCCACCTCCCGCACCGCGTCCAGGCGGAGCAGTGGCTCGCCAAACCCGCAGAAGACGACCTCCCGGTAAGGGCGGGGATCGCCGATCGCCCTCAGAACCTCGTCCGCCGTCGGTTCGGCCTCCAGCCACAGTCCCTGCCCGGCAAGGCCCTGTCGGTTTCGGCGCAGGCAGAAGGTGCAGTCGTTGGTGCAGCGGTTCGTCAGGTTCAAGTAGAGGGCGTCGCCGAGGCGGTAAGCGATCATGGAGTCGTCCCTACCCCTCCCGGTCCCAGCCCCTGTGCCTCCGTTGGTCGGGGAGGGAACAACTCCCCCAGACGTCTCTCCAAATCCTCGGGGGTAAAATCCTCGAGCCGATCCACCAGCTCCTTAGCTGCCTCAGCCTGCTCCCACGTTATGATCCCCCGCCGGGCCAAGGTGTCGTAGGCGTCGGCTAGAAGGATCCGCACCCGCGCATCCCGGTCGTAAACTGCCATCAGCCTTGCTCCTCCCGGGCCAGGTCGACGAAGCGAGTAAACTCGGGGACAAAAGTCAGGGTAGCAGTGGCGGTGGGTCCCTTGCGGTTCTTGGCCACGATCACCTCCGCCTTCCCTCGGGCGTCGGGCTCGTCACGAAAGTAGTACTCACGGCGGTAGATGAACATGACCACATCGGCAAACTCCTCAATGTTACCCGAATCCCGCAGATCGGAGAGTTGCGGCCGCCGGTCTGGACGCTGCTCCACGCTGCGGTTGAGCTGAGAAAGCAGGATGATCGGCAAGTCCAACTCGCCGGCGAGGTCGCGGATCTCCCGGACGATCTCCCCCACCACCAAAGCCCAGTTCTTGTTGGTTTCCACCGGCGGCTGGATCAACTGGAGGTAGTCGATGATGATGAGGGCTAGGCTCCGACCTTCATTGCCCAACTCCGCCGCCACCTTACGCGCCTTGGCCTTGATGTCCGAGACCGACAGGCCTCGTTTGTCCACCAGGTAGATGGGCAGCGAATAGAGGTCGTTGAAGATGGAGCCGATCTTCTCGAACTGCTCGTCGGCGAGCTTGACCGGAACAGCGTAGTCCTGCGCCGTCACCTCATACTCGCCGTTTGGTTTACGCAGTCGGAAGCATTCGCCCAGCACCAGCCGATCCCCGATTTGCTCGTCGTCCATCTCGAGGGAGAAGATCAAGACCGGCTTCTTCCGTCGGGCGACGTTGACCGCCATGTTCAAGGCCAGGCTGGTCTTGCCCATGGAAGGCCGGCCGGCCAGGATGATCAGATCCTTTTTCTTGAATCCCGCCGTGATGCCATCGATCGGTTGGTACATCACGGGCAGGCCGAACGAGTCGAGCTTACCCTCTTTCCGTTCCTCAAGACGGGCGTGGACGCGGAGCAGCACCTCGCCGAGCGGCTTGACGTCATCAACCCCCTCCTCGGTTCGGGTGGCAGCGAAAATCAGCTCCTGCGCCCGGGCTTGGAGGGCGGCGGTGGACAAGTCGGACTCCCGGTAGATCATCTCCTCCAGGGTCTGGGCCGCCTCGAGCAACCGCCGGCGGGCGTGTGTCTCCAGGACCGACTCGACGCTGGGCTCTAGTTCTGCTCGGGAAACGAAGGACTCCGTCAAGGCGAGAAGGATCTCCTTCGGGTTAGGCAAGAGGTTCTCCCGCGTCAAGACGTTATAAACCTGGGTGTAGGAGATCCGACCGCTCTCTTGGTACAGCCGCTGGATCACTCGGAAGATGATCCGGTGGGCGGCGTCGTAAAAGTGGTGGTCCCGCAGGCGGTCGATGCACGAATCGACGCTCTTCGGGTGGCGAATCAGGATGCCGAGGATGCGCCGCTCCCCTTCGAGGTCACAGGGAACCGCGTTCGTCACTGCGTCTTTGGTTACCGACAGCTGGCGCTTGGCCACGACTCAGTCCTCCTCAACGGATGCGGGGCTGGCGCCGCCGAAAGGGCCCACTCTTGGCCTTCTCGGCCAAGCGGACATACTCTCGGCGGTATGCCTCGTACTCGGCTGGAAAGGCTTCCGCCCAGCGGCGGAGCGCTTCCGGCGGCAGCGGATCGTAAGCGCTGGCCCAAGAGGCCGGCCGGCCTCCGGTGGACGATGGCGGAGGTCCCGGCGGGCAATCGTCATAAAGCTCCGGGTGGGCCGCCACCCATCTCTCGACCAGCTCGGGCTGGACCGGGTCGTAGGCTCGAGCGTTGGCAACCGCGGTCGTCGCTTCACTTTCTGTGGGCGGTTTCGCCCCGCCGATCGAGAGGACGCCATGACCGTTGAGCGGGCCAAACTGGCTCATCTGCCGGCGGCGGCGGCAAGCCCTGTCCAAAGCCAAGCTTATCTGTCTGTATTGGCAAGGACCCCGCTCCCGGCAGAGCCCAATTTCATCGAGCACGTCCTTGCACCCCAGGATGGACACCCATTCTCGGATGCGGTTCTCCTCTAAAGGATTGACCGCCTTGCCAGTCGCCCACTCGATGGCAGCCCACACTTTCTTTAAGGCAACCTCTTCGGCGGCGGCTGGGGGGGAGGCTTCGGCCTGCGCCGCCCGGTTGCTCGACGGACATTGGAGATACAGGTACGGTCCTTCCCAATCGACCAGGCCTGCCTGGCGGAGGGCCTGGAAGGATCTTGCCAAGTCGGCCGGCAAGGCAGCTAAAGTGCTCTTCAGATCCTCTTCGTACAGCCTGGTCTCCCCGCTCTCTAAACGCCGGAAGAGTTCCTGCCAGAGCCGACTGGCCTGCGCATCGAGACCGGCTTCCGCGGTGGCCGCCGGATCACCCTGTACAGGCTGCTTCGCTGCGCTTGGAGCAGCGAGGGTCAGGATGGCCGCCGTCCCGCGACCCAAAAACGCCGGGAGAGAGCGGCCGTCCGGCCGGGGAAAGGTCATCATATGGCCTCCTCGCAACAGATGCGGTTGCGGCCTGATTCCTTGGCCCGGTAGGCGTACTCGTCAGCCATGCTGATCAGCTCATCCTTGGTCTGAATGTTAGGCGAGGGGTAGGTCGCCACTCCCACGCTGACTGTCAGGCGGAGACCGTCGAAATCGTGGTCCGCCACCGCCTGGTGGATGCGGCGGGCCACCGCCATGGCCTCCCGGGGACCGGTGTCCGGCAGAATGACGGCGAACTCCTCGCCCCCGTACCGGGCCACCAAGTCGCTTTCCCGGACACTCTGCTGGATCAGATGGGCTATCTGCTGCAGGACAAGATCGCCCCGCTGGTGGCCGTACTTGTCGTTGACCGCCTTGAACTCGTCGGCATCCACCATGATCATGGAGGCTGGCCGCCCCGTCCGATTGGCTCGGTCCACCGCCTCCTCGATGCAGGAGCAAAAGTAACGGTGGTTGTAGAGACCGGTCAGGCCGTCGGTAATGGCGAGCCGGGCCATCTCTTCGTAGAGCTTTCCGTTCTGGACGGCGAAGGCGCACTGGTTGGCAACGATGAACAGCACCCGTAGGTCGTCCTGGGTGAAGGCGTTGACTTCCTTCTTGAACAGGTTGAGCACTCCGATCGCCCCGCCCTGGATGACCAACGGCAGCGAGAGCATGGAACGGTAGGGAGTATCCCGATACGCCTCGCACCAAGCGTAATTCCCCAGGTCCGGCACGATCAACGGCTGGGCGCTCTGCACCACGCGCCCGATGATTCCTTCCCCGAGGCGAGTCTGGGTGAACTGATCGAGCTGTTCCTCGGTGAAAGCCCGGGCAACTTTGATTTCAAATCGGCCCCGCTCATCCACCAACGCCAGGTAGCAGGCGTCATACCGAACTACCCGCATGATGGTGTCGACCATCATGTTGAAGATCTCGTTGAGATGAAGCGTACTGCCAAGGACCGTGGTGAACTCGTAGACAGCCAGGATATCGAAGATGCTTTTGTTGAGTTCAGCGTTCAACTGGCCCACCTTGCGCTGCAACGCCTTGACCTGCTCTTCCGCCTCCTCGACCGCATCCGCGCGCTGGCGGAGATCAGCCTGGAAACGGCCCTGGGCCAAGCCCGTGATCACTGCGGTGGCCCAACAGAGCGCGGTTTGGACAATTGCCACGTTCACCCAAACCCGAAAGGGATGGAGTGCACCCAATACCCAAATCAGGACAGTCGCGATGACCGCCTGGATCAGGGCCTGCTGAACGCCGCCCGCCAGGGCCACTATCACGATGGGCACAATGCTGACAGAGAGTATGGAATTCTCGAAGCTCGGCCCTCGCCAAGCGAGGAACGCCAGAGTGGCATAGAAGAGCAACAGATGGACCCACGTACGGGGCGTCAGCCCCTTACGTTTTCCGGCCATCGCCGGCCACCTCCTCCCTCGCCGCCGCAGCCGGCACCTTGTCTGGCGCTTCCGCCAGGAGGTTCTGAGCCACCGGATTATGCGGGTTGATCGCGAGCGCTTCTTCCCAGGCCGACCGGGCTGCCTCCGCGTCTCCGAGGGCCAAGTGAGCCCGGCCGAGGTTGCAAAGGGCCGGTACGTAGTCCGGGAAAATCTGAAGCGCCTGACGGAACTGCTCGATCGCCTCCTTGGGCTGGCCAAGTTCGAGGTAGGTCAGGCCAAGGTTGTTCCGTGCCTGGGCGTACGCCGGCTGCAGCTCGACTGCCTTGCGATAGGCCTCTGCTGCCCGCTCCAGCTCGCCCTGCTGCCCGTAAGCGTTACCCAGAAGGTTGTAGGCCCCGGCCGACTGAGGATCAATGGTGATCGCCCACTTCATCTTCGCGATGGCGGCTTCCACGGAGCCCCGGAGCAGATGGATCAGGCCCAGGCCAAGGTGGGCCGGAGCGTACATCGGATTCCGTTCAGCCGCCCGCGAGAAGCAGGTCACAGCCGGTAGGTACTGGTCGTCGGCGTAATAGGCGATGCCCAACCGGCAGAGCAGCTCAAGGTCGTCGGGGCGCCCCTCCAGGGCTGCCCTGTATTCGTCGATGGATTCCTCCAGGCAACCCATCTGGAACAGTGCCTCGGCCATCTTCTGGTGGAGGTCGGGATCGTCAGGGTGCTCGGCAAGCTTCGCCCGACAAGTGGCCACGGTCTTTTCGGGGCTGACGGCGGATCCCCCCGCCAGTTGCCCGGTTCCGAAGATGCTGTCGGGGTGCCAGGTGTTGGCTCGCTTGTATTCGGCTGCTGCCTTGTCGAAGTGGCCCATCTTGTAGTAGGCCAAGGCCATGAGGCGGTGGACCATCAGGTTGCGCAGGGTCATGGGGTTGACGGCGAGGGCCTTGCGAAAAGTCTCAATGGCGGCGCCATACTCCCCCTGCTGGAACTGGATCTCGCCAAGTGTAGCCAAGGCGTCCATGCTGTGGGGCGCCCGCTCCAGCGCCGCCTCGCAGGCAGCCCGGGCCTCTTCCAGCCGGTGAAGCTCGATGTAGAGTTTGGCCAAGGCCGTCAGCACCTCCAGGCGCACGTCCTGGTTGGCCATCCCGGGGTTCTTCTTCAAGCTCTCCTCGTAGGCCCGCAGCGCCTCTTCCCGCCGTCCCAGGCACGTGTAGCAGTGACCGAGATTGGCCAGCGGAATGGCGCTTTGCGCAGGGTCGAGTTCAATCGCCAGGTTGAAGTACTGGATGGCCTCTTCCAGCTCCCCGCGGTTCATGTAGATTTCGGCGATGTTGTTGTAGGCGCCGATCGCCCCGGGTGGGTCAAGTTCTATCGCCAGCTTGTACTCCAGGAGAGCCTGGTCGATCTTACCCTGCTGTTGGTAGGCGACACCCAGGTTCGAGTGGGCCGGACCGAAGGTCGGATAGCGCTGGACGATCGACTGCCATATTTCCATCGCCTCGGTCGTCCGTCCGCTCAGATAATCTACCACCCCTACGTAGTTCAGGGGCGTGGGGTCCTCCCTCGCCCTCGCCGCCACCGAAGTCAGAAATCTCCGGGCTTGATCCAGTTGGCGCTCCTCCTGACGGACGGCAACGTAGGCCCGGTAGGCAGGGGCATAGGAAGGGTCCACCGTGACAGCGGCTGCGTACGCTTCCGCAGCCAGAACCCGCTGACCAGCCTGGTAGAGGAGTTCACCCAGGGCGTGGTGAAGCTTGGCGTTGCGGGGATCCCTGTTGACGGCCAGTCGGGCGAGGCGGATCGCTTCCTCCCAGCGGCCGCGGGTAGTGGCCAGGCGCTGGGCGGTCGTCATCAACGCCTCTGCAGACTTTCCCAGCGCCCGTAGCTTATTCCACCACCGCGCAACCCCTGCGGCAGCCATCCGCCATTCCTCCAGCCGGGATGACTTCGCCACCAGTGGGTCAATTTCCTGTCGCTAGGCGTGGCTCTTATCGTAGGGCTTCCCGTCGGCGGCCGGCGGGGCAGCTCGCCCAATAACCCCTGCCAGCACCGCCATGGTCAGAAGATACGGCAGGGCGAGGAAGAGCTCCCGCGGCACCTGGAAGCCGAGGGTCTGCGCCAGCATCTGCAGAGCGTCGAAGAACCCGAAAAGCAGGCAGGCGCCGAGTGACCCAAGCGGCGTCCATTTGCCGAAGATCATCGCCGCCAGGGCGATGAAACCCCGGCCAGAGGTCATGTTCTCGATGAAGGAGGAAAGCAGGCCAAGCGACAGGGTGACCCCGCCAAGTCCGGCCAAAGCCCCCGAGATGGCCACCGCGGCGTAGCGCATGGCATAAACGTTGACCCCGACGGTATCCGCCGCGCGCGGGTGTTCCCCGACCGCCCGCAGTCGCAGTCCAAAGGGTGTGCGGAAAAGGACATAGTGCGCCAGGACAGCTGCCGCCACGGCTAGATACACTGGGGGCGTGTGCTGGCCCAGGACTGGCTGGATCCACTTATCCACAAAGCTCTGCAGCGCCGGGACCTGAGAGAGCCCCGGGATCCGATTGAAGGGGATCACCCAGTCCGGCAGCTTCTCCACCATCGGCGACTGGCCAGCGTGGTGGAAGATCAGCCGCAAGAGGAACCCCGTGAGTCCCAGAGCGAGCATGTTGAAGGCCACACCCGTCACCACTTGGTCAGCCCGGTACCGGATTACGATGACCCCGAACAGCAAGGCGAACCCCATGCCGGAGGCTATGGCGATGAGCACACCCACCCACGGACTATGGAAGAAGTAGGAACCGAGCATCGCCGTGAAGGCCCCGACCAGCATGATCCCCTCAAGGGCGATGTTGACCACGCCGGACCGCTCGGAAAAGACACCCCCCAGGGCCGCGAAGACGAGCGGCGTGGCGGCGCGGAGGGCCGAAACGAAGAGGCCGACCTGGAAGAGCAGGCCGAGCGAGCCCCAAAACTCAGACATGAGCTTTCACCGCCTTCTCCCGGCGGTCTGTCCGCCGGCGGATCGCCCACCCGGTCATCCTCCGGATGATTTGGTCGCCCGCCACCAGGATGATGACCACCGCCGTCACGATACCAATGATTTCCTTGGGAATGTCCGCCATGGACTGCATCAGTTGGGCTCCCCGGCGGAAAATGCCGAAGAGCAGCGCCGCGCCGACGACGCCTAGCGGGTGGTTGTTCCCGAGGAGAGCGACGGCGATCCCGTCGAATCCGTCGTTGATGAAGGAGAAGATATCGTAGAACTTCAGATGCACGCCCAGAACTTGCACGGCCCCGCCGAGGCCGGCCAGGCCGCCCGAGACGACCATCGCCAAGACCAGGTTCCGGCCCACCGGGATGCCGGCGTACTCGGCTGCCGAAGGGTTGAAGCCAACCGCTCGGATGCTGTAGCCCAAAGTGGTCTTCCATATGAAGTACCAAACCCCGACCGCCACCAGCAGCGCCAGGACGATACCCAGGTTGGCCCGGGAGGGCGGGAGGAACCGCCAAAGCATGGCGGAGGGAAGGATATCCTTGGTCTGGGGCGAGTATGGGTTGGCCATGAGCGGCCCCATGACCAGGTAGTGGCTGAAGTAGAGGGCGATCCAGTTCATCATGATGGTGTTGATGACCTCGTGGACTCCCCGATAGGCCTTGAGCAGGCCAGGCACAGCGGCCCAGCCAGCTCCGGCCAAAAAGCCGACCAAGAGCGCCACCGGCAAGTGGGCCCACATCGGCCAGCCGGTGAAGAACTCGGCGGCCCCGGCCCAAGCGGCGCCGACCATCCCAACGATGTACTGCCCCTCCGCCCCGATGTTGAAGAGACCAGCCCGGTAGGCGACGGCGATCGAGAGGCCGGTGAAGACGACCGGTGTCATGGAGACCAACAGTTCCCCGAAGTTTTGGATGCTTCCGAAGGACCCCTGCCAGAGCGCTTGATATCCGATGAGCGGGGACTTGCCAGCCCAGAGGATGAAGCCGGCGCCCAGGAAGAGCGCCAACATCACCGCCACGAAGGCGATCCAGAGCCTTTCCAGGCCCTCGAGACGGAACGGGCGGAACGTCGTCTGCTTGTCTTCAGCCAAGGCGGTTGCCTCCTTCCGCAGCGGCGCGGGCCTCTTCTACGGACTTGGCCGCCCCGCTCATGAGCAGGCCCAAGATCTCTTCGTTCGCCTCTGCGGCCGGCAGCACCGCCACAATCCGGCCCTCGTACATGACGGCAACGCGGTCGGCCAGAGAGAGGATCTCGTCCAGTTCGAACGAGACAAGGAGCACTGCCTTCCCCCGGTCCCGTTCCGCCACCAGCCGCTCGTGAACGAACTCGATGGCGCCGACATCCAGCCCCCGGGTGGGCTGGGCGGCAATCAGCACGTCCGGATCTTGGTCAATCTCCCGGGCTACGATGACTTTCTGCTGGTTGCCGCCGGACAGCGACCGCACCGGCGTTTCAACATCGGGCGTCCTGACGTCGAACTCCTCGACCAGTCGTTCAGCGTGCTTCCGAATCGCTTTCTGGTTCAGCTCGATCCCCGCGGCGAAGGGAGAACGGTCGTAGGTGGCCAGGATGAGGTTTTCCGCCACTGAGAAGTCCAGGACGAGGCCTCTTTTCTGCCGGTCTTCGGGGATGTGGCCCAAGCCTGCTCTGAGCCGCGGCCGGGTCCGGAGCCGCGTGACCTCCCGACCCTTGAGCAAGACCCGCCCGCCAGTCGCTGGGCGTAGTCCCGTCAGGACCTCGACCAGTTCAGTTTGCCCGTTGCCGTCGACCCCGGCGATGCCCAAGATCTCGCCCCGTCGAACCTCCAGGTCAACGCCCCGCAACGCCGGCAGCCGCCGGTTGTTGTTGGCGGTCAGGCCCTCAATCCGCAGCGCCTCCTCGCCCAGCTGGGCGGGGGCCTTCCGAACCTCCAGAATGACCTCTCGCCCCACCATCAGGCTCGCCAGTTCCCGCGGATTGGTCCCAGCTGTCGGCAGAGTCTTGATCACCCGCCCCCGCCGGATGACCGTCACCACCTGGGCCATCTCCATGATTTCCTTCAGCTTGTGAGTGATGAAGATGATCGCTTTGCCCTGAGCCGCCAGGGAATCGACGATCATCTTCAGCTCCCGGACCTCCTGTGGTGTGAGCACCGCCGTCGGCTCGTCCAGGATGAGCACTTCTGCCCCTCGGTAAAGGGCCTTCAGAATCTCCACTCGCTGCTGCATCCCGACCGAGATACTCTCTACCCGGCTCCACGGGTCCACTTTCAGCCCATAGCGGGCGGACAGCTCCTCCACGGCCTTGACTGCCCGCTTCAGGTCCAGGTTCAACCCTCGCCGCGGCTCTTTCCCGAGGACGATGTTCTCCGCCACGGTGAAGGGTGGGATGAGCATGAAGTGTTGGTGGACCATGCCGATGCCGTGCCGAATGGCCACGTTGGGGTCGGTCACCCTCACCCGCTCGCCGCGGATGAAAATCTCCCCTTCGTCCGGTTGGTACAGCCCGTAGAGGATGTTCATCAGTGTCGTCTTGCCGGCCCCGTTCTCCCCCAGTAGGGCGTGCACCGTTCCGGGCATGATGTCGAGGTCGATGCCGTCGTTGGCCAAGACGCCGGGGAATCGTTTGGTGATACCCCGCAGGCGTACTATCGGTTCCACAGGCTCACCTCCGCCATCAGACAGCTAGGTGCGAAGGTCCGAATGACCCTCGCACCTAGCAGCGAACGCCTATGATCGGGTTGCGGCTACAGCGAGAACTTGAACTTGGCCAACTCTTCGCGGGTCTGCGGGACGACCAGCTTGCCCGCCTTGATGAGTTGGACGGCCTTGTCGTGCAGTCTCCGGACAGCGGTCGGAATCTTGACGCCTTCCTTCGGGAAGCGGTCGATGCCGAACCCCGAGCCCACGCCGTCCTCCTTCAAGCCGAGAACCACCGTGCCGGCCTTCCACTTGCCCTCCGCAAGGGCCTTGGCGCCCATGAACACCCCGTTGTCAACCCTCTTCAGCATCGAGGAAATGACTGCCGCCGGCGCCAGGTGGGATTGGTCAGAGTCGACCCCGATGGCGTAAAGCTTCTTCTCCTTGGCCGCCTCGATCACCCCAATGCCGCAGGCGCCAGAGGCATGGTAGATGATGTCCGCTCCCTGGCTGAACTGAGTCATCGCCAACTCTTTGCCCTTCCCGGGGTCATCGAACTTGCCCGTGTAGCCCACCAGAACCCTGGCTTTCGGGTTGACCGCCTTGACACCGGCGATGAACCCGGACTCGAACTTGATGATCAGCGGGAACTCCATTCCGCCGATGTAGCCGATGACGTTGGTCTTGGTCATCTTGGCGGCCAGGACGCCCTGGAGGAAGGAACCTTCTTCCTCCTTGAAAACGACGGACATGACATTCGGCGCATCCACCACCGCGTCGATAATCCCGAACCTGGTGTTGGGATACCGCTTGGCCACGTTCTTCAGAGCGTCGGCCATCAGGAAACCGATCGCCCAGACCTCATCGTACTTCTGATCCGCCAGGTTGGAGAGGTTGGTTTCGTAGTCATCCATCTTCTTGGACTCGACCACCTTGATCTCCATGCCCAGCTCCTTCCCCGCCCGCTGCAGTCCACGATAGGCGGCGTCGTTGAAGGACTGGTCGCCCAGGCCGCCGATGTCGGTGACCATGGCGATCTTGTACTTGGGGGCGGCTGCCACACCGCCGGTCAGGCTGAGAACCAGGGCGCAGACCAGGAGCGACAGAATGGTCCGCTTCATCCGAGTGCTCCCCTTTCTTGTGCACAGTATTTTTTGCACCGGGAATAATTTCGTTTAGGGACGAGTGATTCCTGCTGTGGTATACCTTCCCGCAGAGGGAAAGGCTGGGGGCTACCGGGCAACGACGGTTTCGTTGCGGGCAAGGGGGGCCGAGACGTCGACATGGCCGGCGAGCGACTCGACCCGGGCCCCGTTGACCAGGATCTGAACTCGGTTGACTCCGGGGAACTGGGTCAGGGTGTTGACGATGGCTGCCACCACCAGGGCCTCGCCTTCGCTGCCCACGTTGAGCCTGGTTACCGCGCCTCCCAGATCGGCGTAGGCTACCCCCCCTCGGATCTTGACCGAGTTGACAATGGTGTCCCGGGGCATCACGGGACGGAGGGCACTGCCCGGCGAAGGGCCTCGAACCAGTTCGATCAGGGCGAGCTGCGGCAGGTCAGATCCGAAGAGGCGCCGCTTCTCCGTCCCGAGCTGCAGGGCCGTTCCCGTCTCCTTAAAGAAATAGAGCGTGACGGGGGTTCCGAACCCCTCGATCTCCTCGCCCAAAGACTCCTGGCGCTCCTTCAATACCGCCACCTCTTCCCCCAGGCGGCGGAGTTCGGTGCGCACTTGGCGTATCTCCCGCCAGGCGAACTGGCCACTGACCAGTGCATAGACCGAGAAAATCCCCAACACCGCAAAGAGCCAACGCTCTGTTGCTCTCACGGCAGCGCCCCCTTTCTCAGCAATCCCGGCAGTCCCACCGTTCCCAAGTACCCGTCGGGCCTAATCTAGCCTCGCCGACCCCGGGCCAGGAGCGCCGCACCCACTACGATCAGCGCCACCGGCCAGAGGCGTCCCAGGTGAAACCAGGGCACCAGGTTGTCGAGCAGGAAGATGCTCCCCAGGATGAGGAGGAGTGCCCCCACCCATCGGGTGCGCCGGGTCGAGGCCGATGCAGTCTCGCGTGGCGCAGACGGCCCCGTCGTTGCGGAGGCTGGGCGCTCGCTCCACTGGACTGGAGACTCCGGGACCAGGATCCAGGCCAGGAGGTAGAGCGGGAGCCCAATGGCTCCCGGGAATGAGATCAGCGCCCAGGCCAGGCGGATCAGGTTGGCATCCACGTTGAAATACTCGGCCAGTCCGCCGCAGACCCCAGCAATCACCCGGTCCTCCCGGGAACGGTAAAGCCGATTGTCTGGCATTGTCAATCCCCTCTTTGAGCGCGGCGGATCCCCGCCGCTACCTCGTGCAACCGGGCAAGGGTCGAGAGGGGCGGGCTGCAGCTGCCCAGCGCCACCCCGGCCGCCCCGTAGCATCCATGGTAGTCCGTTCCGCCCGTCGGAATCAGGTCCAGCCGCTCTGCCAACTGGAGAAAGCGGGCTGTCTCCCCGGCATCATGAGTCGGATAGTACGCCTCGATTCCCCTCAATCCCTCTTCGGTCAGGCCGGCGATCAAATCCGCGTCCGGCGTTGCGCCTCCCATCAGGCGCCCCGGGTGGGCCAGGACCGGTACGCCCCCGGCGTCCAGGATGAGTCGGATGGCTTCCTCTGGCGTCAGATAGGAGTGAGGAACGTAGGCGAGCCCGCCCTTGCTGAAGTAGTAGTCGAAGGCCTCACGAAGGCGATCCGGCGAGATCAACCCTCTCTCTTTCATGGCCCGGAGGATCTGGTTCCGCCCGATGAACCCGCGGGCGGAAGCGGTTTCCCAGACCGTCTCCCAGGCGAGCGGAATCCCCCGATCCTGCAGTTTGCGCACCATCTCCCTGGCCCGGGCAAGGCGCGCCTCCCGGACTTTGTCCAGCCGCGCCAGAAGCGGTTGGTGAGGATGGCGGAGATAAAGCCCCAAGATGTGCACTTCGCAGCGGGTGGTGTCCGTGGTCAGCTCGATTCCGGGGATGACTTCTGGCGCGTGAGCTGCTTCGCCAGCAGCGAGGGCTTCCTCCAGCCCGTCCACGGTATCGTGATCGGTGACGGCCACCGCCACAAGCCCTTGACGCCCCGCTTTGCGCACCAGGTCGGCTGGGGTGTCGCTTCCGTCAGAAGCGGTGGTATGAGTGTGCAAGTCAATTCTCAAGCAGGCGTTCGGCCTCCCGCTTCCTCCGGCCGCGCAAGACCTCCCGCCCAGCCAGCCAACCCAGCCAAGCGGTCAGGAACAGAAGCAGCGCGCCGACGGCGAAATAGGCAACGAGGGACGCGGTGAGGCGCTCCATCTGGGGTGCGGCCGGTCCGAAAGCGACAATCGGCGCCTCGGCGTAGAAACGGGTCGCCAGGTAAACCCAAACCCCCAGCCCCACAGCGGCAAGCAGAGTACATAGGACCAAGACCGCCGCCCGCTGCCGCGGCACGGCCTGACCCTCGTCAAACATGCGGTCGTACCCCCCGCTGCTGCCCCGCAAGCCCGTGTAATTGTATTCTTTCCGCCCCTGCCTATTCCTTTCGGACGCCCTGCCCTGCCCGGCTGGGAACCAGCCCCTGGAGAAGCACCGGTCCCCAGTGACAACGAAAGCGTGGACGGTTATAATGGCTGGGCCGGCGGATAGCGCCGGCGGCTTTACAACGGGCGAAAGGAGGTTGCTTATGCTCTTCACCGAACACCCGCTGTGGCGGGGTACGGTCGGCTTCTTTGCCGGCTTCATCCTGGCTGCCACCCTGGGTGCCCCCGCCCTGGCCCTCAGCTATCCGGGCGGGCCTGAAACGGGCATGCGCTCTCATCGGGACCTGCAAGTCCCCGTGGCGGACTTCCCGCGCGCGGCGGACGGGGAGTCTTTGAGCAGTGGCAAGGCGGCTTCCGTTGCCCTGGCACCTTCCATCCCGCTCCGGCGGGCTCGACCAGCTCAGCCGTCCCCTGGCCGGAATCACCGGATCGCCTTGCGCCCGGGGGACCTTGACCTGTTGGCCCACCTGGTACAGGCGGAGGCGGGCAACGAACCCTACGCCGGGAAAGTGGCCGTGGCGGCCGTGGTCATCAACCGAATCCAGTCGGGTAGGTTCCCGAGCTCGGTCCGAGGGGTGATTTTTGAACCGGACGCCTTCGAGCCGGTCTCGAACGGGTGGTTCTGGAACCCGCCCACGCAGTCGGCATATGCCGCGGCCCGGGCCGCTCTGGAGGGCTGGGACCCCAGCGGAGGGGCACTGTTCTTCTTCGCTCCGGCGAAGACCGCAAACGCCTTCGTCTGGAGCCGGCCCATCCTCACGCAGATCGGAAACCACATCTTTTCCCGGTAAACGGGCGGGGCCAGCAGGTTCCGCTAACGCTCGATGAGCCCATGCGGCTGCCACGTAGGTGCCGCATGGGCTCGTCGGCTACTTGACAGGGATGAACTCCTCGGCCACCACCTGCTGCCCCTCTTTGCTTAGGACGAAGTCGATGAAGGCCTTTGAAAGCCCTGTCGGGGCAGACTTGGTCAGGAAGAGGAAGGGGCGGGCCAGCTTGTAGACCTTCTTTTTGACGTTTGCCCCGGTAGGCCGGACCCCGTCGAGCGAGACCGTTTTGACCGTCCCGTCGAGGGCACCCAGCGACACATACCCTACGGCGCCCCTGGCCTGGGCGACGCTGCTCCGCACTGCCCCGGTTGATCCTTGGACGATCGCCTTGCCTGAGATCGCCTTTCCCTTCATCACGAGTTCCTCGAAGGCTCCCCGCGTTCCGGACCCCGCCTCTCGGGTTACCACCATGATCTCCCCGGCCGGTCCGCCGACCTCTTTCCAGTTGCGTACTTCTCCAGCATAGATTCTTCGGAGCTGCTCCAGCGACAGGTTGGTCACGGGGTTGCTCGGATGGACGATGACAGCGATCCCGTCCAGGGCGATCTGCACCGCGTGAAGACCCCGCTCCTCCGGCTTCAATTCCCGCGAACTGGTGCCGATCTGGGCCGCCCCGCTTTTTGCCGCGGCGATACCGGCGGAAGAACCGCCCCCCTGGACCAGAATGCGGACCCGTGGGTGCTTGGCCATGAACTCCTCAGCCAGGACTTCCGCCAACGGCTGAACCGAGGTGGACCCGGCGATGATCAAGGTGCCGGAAAGGGTTTCCGCCCGGGCCCGGCCGACCATGCCGCGGTTCAGGGATAGGAGCAAGGCAACGACAAGGACCAGCACGGTGAGGGCCGCCAGGGAAAAGGCCTGCTTCATCGCTTTCACGTTTCTACCTCCTGTCAGCTTCTTGCGCCTCTCACTCTCAGCTTACTAGGTAGAAACGAACCCGGCGTTGCCGCCGGGTTAAGGCTTCGTTAAAATCCTGTTACGCTTCTCACACAAAGAGTTCGCTGACCGAGGTTTCCTCGTGGACCCGGCTGATGGCCGCCGCCACTAGCGGGGCGATGGAGATCACGGTGACCTTGGGAAGTCTCTTGTCCGGAGAGATCGGGATGGTGTTGGTCACCACCACTTCCTTGATCGCCGGATGGGCCAGGCGCTCCGCGATCGGCCCGGAGAAGACCGGGTGGGTGGCGGCGACGTGTATCTCTGGTTTGGCCCCATGTTCCAGCAGTGCCTTCACGCCTTCGACCAGCGTCCCACCGGTGTCGATCATGTCTTCCATGATAATCGGAACCTTGCCCGCCACGTCGCCGATCACATGCGTGACTTCGGCCACGTTATGGGCCGGGTGCCGTTTGTACATCGCCACCAGGGGCAGATTCAACCGGCTGGCCAGCTTCTCTGCCGTCTTAATCCCGCCTGCGTCGAGGGCCGCCACCACGGCGTCCTCTAGTCGCTTCTTCCGGAAATAGTCCGCGATCAGCGGCAGCGCGGTCAAATGGTCCACCGGAATGTTGAAGAAACCTTGGATGGCTGGGGCATGAAGGTCGATGGTAATGACGCGGTGCACACCCACTGTCTGAAGGACATCGGCGATCATGCGGGCGGAGATGGGTTCCCGGGGGGCTTCCTTCCGCTCCTGACGGGCATAGCCGTAATGCGGGATTACAGCGTTGATCCGGCCGGCTGAGGCCCGCTTCAGCGCATCGATCAGTAGCAGCAGTTCTACCAGGTTCTCGTTGACCGGGGGGCAGACCGATTGAACGACATAGACGTCGTCACCCCGAACCGTTTCCGCAAAACGCACATAGATTTCGCCACAGGAAAACCGCTTGATGTTGACCTTGCCCAGATTGGCGCCAAAGACACGAGCAACCTCTTCGGCCAGCTCCGGCACGGAGGTGCCCGCAAAAATCTTCATCTCCGCCTTCATGCGCTCGCTCTCCTCCCCTGATTGCCGAGGCATGTTTCGGCGTCGGTTCAACCAATCCCTTTTCTCACTGCAAAAAGGAGGCTGCCGGTATCATCCAGCCGGCAGGACGACCGGCAGCTCGCTCCATTTCCCGCACCGGTCCCCCCACCGGGCGATGATCTCCCGGGCAAGCCATACCTGCACTACCTCGCACCGGTTGGGGCAGCCCTGACATTCGAAGCTTCCGGTGGTGCACTCGACTTCGCTCACCGCCCAGCCACGGAAAGAGGTTTGGCGGCGCTCCCGGGCCATCGCCTCTCGGGCCAGGAGCGCCGCCCCGATGGCCCCCATCACTTTGTGGTGCTCGGGAACGATCACCGGGTACCCCAGCGCCCTCTCGAAGGCCCAGCGGATTCCGGTATTGGCCGCCACCCCGCCCTGGAAGTAAACGGGCGGGCGGATATCCTTCCCCTTGCCCACGTTGTTCAGGTAGTTGCGCACCAGGGCTTCGCAGAGGCCGGCAACGATGTCCTCCAGCCGGTGCCCCTCCTGCTGCTTGTGGATCATGTCCGACTCAGCGAAAACCCCGCAGCGGCCGGCGATCCGCACCGGGTTGCGCGCCACCAGGGCCAGGTCTCCGAACCGCTCGATCGGAATCCCTAGGCGGGTCGCCTGGTGGTCGAGGAAGGAGCCTGTCCCGGCGGCGCAGACGGTGTTCATGGCGAAGTCCACCACAATCCCGTCCCGCAAGATGATGATCTTCGAGTCCTGCCCGCCGATCTCGAAGACCGTTCGGACATCGGGAGCGAGATGGAGGGCGGCGACTGCGTGGGCGGTGATCTCGTTCTTGACCACGTCGGCCCCGATCACCACCCCGACTAGCTGGCGGGCGCTCCCGGTCGAGCCGGCCCCAGCGATCCGGAGGTCAGCCGGAATCGCCTGTTCCAGGAGACGGAGCCCTTCCTGGACAACCTGAACCGGCTTCCCTTGCGTCCTGAGGTACAATGTCTCCAGCGCCCGCCCTTCTTCATCCACCAGGGCCAGGTTGGTGCTGACCGACCCGACGTCGATCCCAAGGTACGCCTCCAACCGTCATCCCTCCCGCTCCGGCTTGTCAGCATTGGTATGCCCGGGAGGGTGGAGGTGTATGACTCCAGCGGCGGTTTCAGAACGGCCACTTCCAGGAGAGGCAAAACAGTGTCTCGGTGGAGCCGGAAACGAGCGCACCGCCGGGTGCGGCGGAGAGGTCACGTTCCCAGGCCAAGCCAGCGGAGAGGGTCTGGCCGGATCTGACGGGCAATTCCCCGCGGAGGCGGAGCCGTAGCCGATACTCGGTGGGTCTGGTGCAGCCCAAGGGACGCTCCTCCGTGGCGGCGATGGCAGCGGAGGCGGCCGGTCCGCCCGTCTTCAAGACGGCCGGCCAGGAGACCTCGGCTTCGAGGGAGGTTCGGCTGTAGTCATCCTCTGGCTGAGTCTCGTACCGGCGCTGCCGCCACTCGCCGCTGAACCGCCAGTCGACCTGGGTACCAGGGAGGGCGTAGCCAAGGCTCACCCCACCCTGCCGGTAGGCCTCCGAGGTGCCCGTCCAGGGGATGCGCTGGCGGAAGGAGGTCGCCACGAGCCCGCGCCCGGGACCAATCAGTCCTTTCACCTCCAGTTCCCCTTCGGCCAGGCGATAGGTCCGGGCCGAGTCGGCCGGATAGAGCTTCACGGTGTTGGTGAAGGTGGCTGCCACCTCCCCCCACGTCAGCTCCTCTCGGACGTTAAGACGCGTCTCCCCGGCCTCCCAACTGTCGGGCGAGTTTCCGGCGTAGGTGCGCCAGGTTTGGGCGTGGCGCGTGGTGACGACGAGCCGCGCCAGGCGGGGTTCGGCGGCGGTAGCGAAGGGTTTCGGCGGAGGTAGGGGCGGCAGGCCCGGGAGGGCCGCCGACTCGTACCAGTAAGGCAGGTCCCCTCGCTCCTCCGCCCCCGGTTCCGGCGGGGGCGTCAGGAGCGACGCGAAGTCGCGCAGCCAAGCGGGCTCTATCCACTCCACCCCGCCCGGCTCCCCGTCCAGGGCGAAGCGGGTGGCAAGGTAGGCCGCCGACTCCCAGTAGTCGCTCCCCGCCAGCCGGTTCAGATGGGCGCCGGTCCGCCCCCCGGCCTCCAGCGAGGCTGCCCCCAAGCCCTTCTCCTTGGCCACGGCGTCCACCTCCCAGGCTTCTTCGGGGAGACAGCCGGGCCCGTCGGGCCAACGCCGGCTGAGGGAAGTGTTCAGCGAATACCGTCGCCCGGCCAGGATACCCCGCGGAGGCTCCCAGTCCAGCTCGAGGGTGAGGCCGGCTTTGGTTGCGGGGCTGCTGCCCAAGGAGAGATAGCCCTCGTATCCGACCCCGGGGAGACCCGGCAAGGGCGGCTTTCCTTGGCGACTGAACTGGATGCCCAGCGACGAGGAGGGCGTGATGGTGTACTCGCCGGCCTCATCCACCGAGACCTCGCCGGAAGTATAGGTCACCACCGCCGCCCCTGAGGGGTCGGTTGACTCCGCCCAGGCAGGTTGCCCCCCCAGCAAAAAGCCGGTCGCCAGGAGCACCGTCCCAGCCAGACAGGCGGCAGGCGGAACCCTCCTCATGGCCGCTCCACCTGGCTCAGCCGATAGACGGTCGGCAGGTAGGCCCGATAAAGCTTCCGGTTGAAGCCGGCCCGCACCTCGGAGAACTGCCGGTAGCGGCGGAGCGCATCCATGTCCAGGTCGGCCACCACGATCTCCTCCGTCGTGACCCCGCCAGCCTGAGCCACCACGCCGGTCCCGTCGGGGGTAAGCTCCATCGGAGCAAAGGCGCTGCTCCGCCCGGTAAACTCAAGCCCCAGGAAACTCCCGACGGCGCTGGCGATCAGGCCGTAGACCTCCGCTTCCTGGACCCTGGGCCAGAGGCCACGCAGGACCAACCAAAGGTTCCACGGCTCGGGGTTGGCCGACGGCACCGCCACGATCTCGGCTCCGAGCAGGGAGAGGATCCGAAAAGTCTCGAAGTAGGTCATATCCATGCAAACTGGCAGAGCGATCCGCCCCAGCGGGGTGGCGAAGACAGAGAACCGGTCGCCCGGGGAAAGGCCCCACTCCGCCTCCATCGGCAGGAGGTGGACCTTGGGCTGGCGGCCGATCAACTCGCCGTGAGGTCCGAACAAGTAGGCGATGTTCCGAACCTTCCCGTCGGGTTCCGCCAGAACGGCGCTGCCAGGGATGATGTACACCCCAAGAGCCCGGGCCAGCTCGGAGAAGGTCGTCTCGAAGACCCGCCGGGTGGCCGGGGTGAGCAGGCGGAAGAGATCGGCAATCTTGAAGTCCGCGCCGAGGCCATCGGCGCCGTCCCCTGGCGCGGCGGTCGCGTCGTCGCTCGTGGTGAGGTTGACGGAGGAGGCCAGGCGCTCGATCCCCGGGACCAGGCCAACCAGGGAGGTAGCGTTATCCTCGGGAAAGACCACCAATTGAGCCCCTTGGTCCACGGCCGCTTGCACCAAGCGGAGCATCCGGTCTGCGTAAGCCTCCGCCGAAGAGGCGAGGAAGAGAGAGGTCTGAACCAGCGCCACGCGGACCTTTGGCGCTGGAAGGGTGGCGCAGTTGGAGCTTGGCCGGAGGGTTCGGCGCTGGAGGAAGCGCCGGATGGCCGCTGGTTGCGACCGCTTCCAGAGCACTCCCCTGACGCTTCCGACCAGCAGCCGCGTCAACCAGGGACGAAGGTTCACGGCGTGCCACCCTCCCTTGAGGAAGCTTCATAGACCGCTGGGAAGTACGCCTGATAGGCGTCAGGGTTCAACATGGTCAGGATCGGGTACTTCCGCTGAACCTCCGCCAGCCGGTCGAAGTCGAGCGCCGCCACGGCCAGACCCTTCTCGTGCAGAGCCTTGCTGTCGGCGGCAAAGGGTCGGAGGTTGTCCACGGTGCTGTAGGCCGGGCCGACCCCGGCCAGCTGGCCGGTTTGGCCGGGAGTCAACTCACACGGGCCGAAAACGGCGGCCCGGCCGACGAATCCCCAGCCTGCCAACCCACTCTCCAGGCCGAAGACTTGGTTCTGCTGGACCTCCTGCCAGGCCCCGGCCACTTGGCGCCACAAAGGATAGGGGCTCCGGACCGCTTCCGGGAAGAGTAGGATTTCCGCCCCGGAGAGAGCGAGGATCCGGCTCACCTCCGGGTACCAGGCGTCCGACCCGATCACCAGCCCCAGGCGTCCCAGGCGTGTTTCGATCACCGAGAGGCCGCAGGACGGCCGGAGACCGGCGGCGGCCTCTCGGCGGAAGGCGTGGGTTTGCGCCTGCCTGCCCAGGAGCGTTCCGTCTGGCCCGTAGACCGCCGCCTCGTGGCGAAAGCCCCCTTCTGCCTCCACCTGCAATAAGCTCACTGCCACATACAGGCGGCGCCGGCGGGCGAGGTCAGCCGTAAACCCGGTAGCCGCCTCCACCCAGCCCTCTGCCACGGCTGGCTCCACCTTGAGCGCCCGCCCCTCTGCCCAGGTGCGGACGGCCTTGACCCCTTCAGGGGTCAGGAGCATCCCGGAGAGCGCCGGGAAGAGGAGCAACTCCGCCCCTTCCGCGGCCGCCTGATCGGCCAGCTCCAAAAGCTCCGCCCGAGCCTCGACCGCCGGTCGCTCGGACCGGTTGGTTCCAGGCTCATGGCGCCATAGCCGGGCGACGCCCAGGTTAGCCGCGGCCACCTTCACTACGCGCCCCATTGCCTCGCCTCCCCTCCGGCGCTACTACCGGCTTGCCGCCCCGTCGCACCCGGTTGACGGTCACCGCTCCGGCTCCCAGGTATAGCAGCGCGGTGCTGAAGAGGGCGGCGTACCCTGCCCCGGGCGCCGTCTGAGCAGCCAGGTCCAGGATGTTTCCGCCCAGAAGCGGCCCGATCACCTGGGGCAGGGTCATGGCGATGCCCCACAGGCCGAGGTACCGTCCGGCCTCCTCCGCCGAGGGCAGGCAGTCGGTGGCCAGGGCCCACTCGACGCTGAGATAGGCGCCATAACCGGCCCCGAAGACCAGCCCGACCCCGAGCACCAGCGGGAGGGGTGGCCGAAGGACCAACACCAGGGCGCCCAAGGCCATGGCCGAGGCGGCCCCCGTGACCAGTGGTTTCCGCCCCATCCGATCAGATAGGCTGCCTGCCACGAGGCTGGCAGCCGCCGTCCCGACCAAGACGACCGCCCCAATCGCCGTCTGAGCCCCCAGGTAATTCACCGTGCCAAGAACGGGTAGGCTCACCGCTTGCGGCACAATCGCGTCCCGCAGGTAGTAGAGCATGAAGTTCATGATGGTGTAGAATCCAAGATAAACGAGAAAACGAGTGAGAAAGAGCCAGGCGAAGTCAGGGTAGTGCCGGGGATCCACCCAGAAATTCTGCCAGAACTCCCGAAAACGGAGAGGCCGGCGGGCGGAGGGTTCCTCGTGAACCCCCCACCAAGTGATCAAGGCCCCGAGGAACAGGACGACGCTGATCGACCAGTAGAAAGGAACCCGTGCGCCGCTGTTCATCGCCCAGGAGGCCAGGCCGATGCCGCACAGGCTCCCGGCGGCCGTCATCAGGCCCATATATCCGGAAGCCCGCCCCCGCTCCTCTTCCGCCACCACATCGGGCATCAGCCCCTGGTATCCGGCGATGGCCAGGTTGCAGGAGAGCTGAACCAGAACGTAAGCCGCCACAAAAAGGGAAAAGGCGGTCGCTCCCGCCATGCAGAGGAGGCCCGCCATGGTACCTAGCGTGCCGGCGAGGAGGAAGGGACGCCGCCGCCCCCACCGGGAACCGAAGGCGTCGCTCAGCGCCCCGGCCACCGGCTGGACCACCATCGCCACAAACGCCCCGAGCGCCAACGCCACGCCGAGGAACCGGCCCTTTGCCGTCTCCGGGACAAAGTGCAGCACGTCAAAGGGAACGACCACGTTAAGCAGGGCGCCCCAGTGATAGTTGAGGGAAAACCAATACAGGGCCAACACCAGGTGGAAGCCGATTCCCCGCCTCGGAGGGCACCGCCAGCCCATCGGTCCCCGCCTCCTCCCCCACGGTCAGCCTCAGCGCTCCCTCCCTGGATCACCCTGGAATAGATTCCCTCTGGGGGACGCCATTTCCTCTCAGTGGGCGGAAAGTTGACCGCTGGGCGGCCGCTCCGCAATCACCCCAACGTAGCCTAGTTTTCGCTGGTACAGAGCCATGAGCAGAAGGTTCTCCCAAATCACGGCCGTGACTTGAGGGTCATCCTTGGCCCCCGGCTCACTCAGATCAAAGGGGTCGGGGTAGCGGGTCTGGTTTCGCTGAGGGTCGCGCAGGTCGATCGGATGGGGACCCCACAACACCACCGGGTCAAACCCGGCGGCGGCGTAGGCCTCTCGCCAGCCTTCGGCGGTCGGCAAGTCGGAGGCGCCGTAGAAGCGGAGAAGCTCGGTCCGACCCTCCGGCGGGAGTCCAGGACCGGCGGCCATCTCAAGGTCGGCCACCCTCCCGCCCGGTGCCAGGACCCGCCGATACTCCTGCAGCACTTCCGGGATGGAGTTGAAGACGGTGACCGATTCAACCAGCACCAAGTCGAACTGGCCATCGTCGAAGGGTAGGGCTTTGGCGTCGGCGGCGACCCACTCCACCTTCACCCCTTCCATTTCACCCCGCCGCCGGGCCTTGGCGAGCATCACGGGGTTGCGGTCGACCGCCGTCACCTGCATCCCTTGGCGGGCCAAGTGACAGGCCGTCCGTCCCGTACCGCAGCCGCACTCCAATACCCGCCATCCAGCTGAGGGCCCGAGCCGGTCGAGAAACCTCAAAGTGGCGGCAAAGCCGCCCGGGTGGGCGCTGCTGGCCCCCACCACCGCCTGGACCTCATGATACGAAAGACCCTGTTCCGCCATGTCCAACCTCTTTCCAGGAGAAGCGGGAAGGGGTCTAGAGCCTCTTCCCGCTACCACCTCGTTCCGGCGGGTCACCACCAGAAGGTGGTCGTGCCCAACAAACCAAGCCCAAGCAAGAAGACCCACCACGGCGCCCACGACATCTTTGTTCCCCCCTTCCTACAACCGCCAGCGAGCCCGCAGCCGGTCGAGGTACCGGTACGCGCAAACCCAGACCTCTCTCGGCGGATAACCCAGGGAGCGCAGCCGGGGGATCAGGCGGGGCGGCGGGTCAGGCAGGCGTTGTAACACCGGCCAGTACCGACGGTGGAAAATGTGATAGCCATGCATGTTCCATCGCCCTTTCCTTTCTGTGCGAGAGGTTTCTTTCGGTACCATCCTAAGTTGCGCCACCCCCGGACGTCATAGGCGAAAAGGTCTGGTGAGAGGAAGGGCCCAATCGGAAACGGGAATACTGACCTGCGGAAAGGAGAATCGCGATGCAGAGACTGCCGGATAACGCCGAGGAGGCTTTCAAGTGCGCTCGGTGCGGCCATATGTTCGGTAAAGAAGGGCGAACGCAGGCGGCTTGCCCGCGGTGCGGCTTCGTCTGCAGTGAGCAGACCTGCCCCTCCGTGGGAGCGTCGAACGAGGAGTATTAGCGCTGTCGAGGCAACGCAGGCTGAGTGGCGGGGAGGGGACCGGTGCCGACCTTGACCAGTCCCTGCAGCGGCTGGTAGCGGTCATCAGAGAGAAGGCGCCGTTCCACTACGACATCATCCCGGTAAAGGACGCGCCAGACCTTCACCCGGTAGCCGGGCGAGCCTTTAGTCACCTGCACCCGTTGGCCCCTCGGGAGGAGGGGGTCAGGCACCTCCTCCGCCGTCGGTGCATAGCTTTCGACGATCTCGGTCTCCACCTCGACCCGCTCACCCGGCCGGCGACGGCCCAGTATCCGAGCCTCCAGCCACCCCGACCCGACCTCCGTGTCAATGACCACCGGCCAATCGTACGTGTTGCGGAACTGCAGGTCGAAGTAGTCGTAGGCCACGGTGGCGTCCCTCCCCGGCGGCACGTAGGCTGAGGGGATGGAGTGGCGGTGGCGTGTCAACACGTCCAAGTTTCCCAGAAGGGCGGCGTTATAGAGGGTACTTGACACCTGGCAGACTCCTCCGCCGACTCCCGGCACCAGGCGCCCCTTGACTACGACCGGAGCCTCCCGGTAGCCAGAAGCGGGGAGCCGGGGCCCCACGGCCCGATTGAAGGAGAACACCTCCCCTGGCTGCAGCACAGTCTGGTCCACGGCTGCCGCCGCCAGCCGCACGTTTGCCGTCCGGTTCTGGTCGCGCTGGTTAAAGTAGGTCCGGTAGCGGGCTACCACCTCACGGATGTCGAGCGCCACGGCCTCTTCCATGGTCCGCCGGGGGTGAACCGTATACAGGGGCAGCTCGACTGTGCGCCGGTTCGAGGGAGCGAAGGCTGCTGCCTGTAGCCGCTGCCGGAGTTCCCGCTCCGAGACATCTCTCCCGAGCGCCGACGGGGTAACCTCCACCGACCCGTTGGGCAACGGACGCCACCCCACCTCTACCGCAGGTTCGGCGTGGCGCTTCCGCAGATCGGCCAACCAGACGTCAAAGGCCTGCTGGTCCCAGCGGAGGACCGCCCGAACCGGTGTCGCGGCTCGGCCAGCGCCCAGCCAGGCCTTGACCCGCTGCCCCAGAGGTCCCCGGTGGCCGGGGGCATAGGCCGCCTCAAGCGTGGCGGGGACATCGAGCGTCAGACCGATCCGGTCCAGCCTGAGTGCCTCTTCCCCGGAGCCATGCTTGAGATGGACAGGTTGGCGGAGGAGAGGAACGAGTCGGCTGCGGATCAGTTCTTCCGCCTGCGCCCGTGTCCGGCCGCCAAGGCGAACCCCTTCGACGGTCACACCCGGCAGGATAAGCTCGCGGGTTACGGCCCACCCAAACCCGGCCAAGCCAGCCGCCAACACCACCCCCAGCAGGGGCGGAAAGGCAGGCCGCCAGGGCGGCGTGGAAGCGGGGGCCGGTTGAGGGGCGGGCGTTCTGGACATTTGGTTCACCAATCCACCTTCGTGCCATGGCAGTGCCTGGCAGATCAATTATATTCCCTGCTTGTGCGGGGTGCAAGGGCGCCCTTGTCCGAGCAGAGCCGGCAGCCAGGCCCACCCGAGAAGGGGATAGACCGTCCCCACCAGGCGGGCGAACCCCAGCGCCGAGGCGGCCCAGGCCAGCAGAACCGCCACCCATCGAGCCATCGTCGGTCCGCCAAGCAACCCCGCCAGAGAATCCCCGAGCGCCCGGGCATTCGCCACGGCAGCGTTGGCGGCCGCAGCCCCGAGCAGGTAGGCGTACGCCTTCGCAAACCGGGCTCCTTGGTCGGCGGCCAGCGCCAACATGGGCAGGGCGGCCTCCCTGACCACAGGGGAGCGGTGGAGAGCTATGACCATCACCGCCAACAGGGCGCCGATCAGGGCGGCAGCCGGCCAGGCGCCGCCGCCCCGCGGTTCGTCCGGCATCCCTCCGGCCACCAGGGCGGAGGTGTACGAAGCGTACAGGACGGCGGCTAGGGTCGCCGCTAGCGGCGGCGGAAGCGCCCCCCCGCTTTCTCGTCGAAAAGCGCCTACGGGCGCCAGAATCGCCAGCGCTTCCGGCCAAGGGGCTGCCTCGACGTTCGCGATCCCCGGCAAGGCGGCCCAACGATCAGCCTTCGCCGCGCCGCTCCCCGGTCGCGCCCCGGCTGCCCCCCCGACCAGCAGGATAGCCCCGGCCAGCAGAAGTACCGTTACCGCTTGCGTTCGGCGGGTCCCGGCCTGCCCGGGAAGGACTGCCGCCAGCACCCCCAGCCCCGCGGCGCCGACCGGTGCCGACCAGCCCGCCAGGTGGCTGAGGATCTCCCCTCCCGCCGCCAGGGTCGCCGCCAAGGTGGTCCAGAGCAGCAGGAGCCCGACGGACCGGAGGGGCGCCGGAAGAGGGCGGGGTGGCCGGGAGGCCGCCTGCCCCACCAAGAGGACTACCAGGGGGATCGCGACCAAGCCCCACCCGCCGTAGGGGGCAAAAAAGGCGGCCGCCTCCCGCCCCGAGGCGAATCCCGCCCCGACCGCCCCCGCCGCCGGGGCGAGCTGTGTTATCCACCCGTGCATCAACATCACCCGTCACACGTTTATGGCTGGGCATTGGCAGAGATGCGCATACGGACCCTCTTTCCTCCATATACTGGCTACCGGTCGCGCTTCTTAGGAGGTGTCCCAGCAGACGTGCTTGAACTTGCCTTCCCGGCCCCGCGCACACTCCGCCTGCCTCAGGCAGACCGAGTCCACGCCGAGGATCCCTATGCCCGCCAGCTTCTGTCTTTGGGGCTGATGCGCTTTCTGGTCGACTGCGGGTATACCTCAGACCGGGAGATCGTGGTCCTCTGCATTGGAACCGACCGGTCCACCGGCGATGCCCTTGGGCCGTTAACCGGCTCCAAACTCGCCAACCGCTCCGGCCGGCCTTTTGCGGTCTATGGCACCTTGGAGAACCCGGTCCACGCCGCCAACCTCAGCGACAACCTGGAGCGAATCGTCCGGTCGCATCGCAATCCGTTTATCGTGGCCATCGACGCCTGTCTCGGCAAGACCGATCACGTCGGCTGCATCAGTGTGAAGTCCGGGCCGCTCCGCCCCGGCACCGGAGTGAACAAGAACCTGCCCCCGGTTGGCCAGATGCATGTGATCGGGGTCGTCAACGTTGGGGGGTTCATGGAGTACCTGGTGTTGCAGAATACCCGGCTGGCGCTAGTCATGAAGATGGCTGACATCATCGCCGACAGCCTCTACGACAGCTTGTCCCAGGTAGCTGCCGCGTCCAGCGAGGAAATGAAGCGAGGTTGTTCCGAACACGCGGGTTCGGGGCAACCTCGCCCTTTGAACATGTGAATGGCCACTGCGCCTGTGGGGAGTCGGCGCTCAACGAAGCTCGAGCCGCTCTTCCACGTCGCTTGCCACTTCGGCCGCGCCGCGTCCGCTGGCGCCGATGACCGGGGCCTCAGTCTCGATGTTCTGAATCCCGGTGAGGTTGTCGCTGACCCCGCTCACCACCACGGCATCCACCTGCTTGAGATCGGCGCCCTCCAGGTCCACCACGGTAAAGCCGCGGGCCTCCAGTTGGCTCCGGACGTTCCCTAGCTCCGTAGCGACCGCCACAATCCGCCGCCCGTCCATAACCCGTCCCTCCCTCTCCGCTTCGGCAGCAGTAGGGAGTGTCCCCGGCGGCGGGGAGCACTATTCGACCTTCCGGTCGGCCATCGCCTGGCGGATGGCCTCCTCCTCTTCCTCCGAGGCAACCAGCGTCGGCTGACCTTTCTCCACCGCCTTGCAGTAGATGGTCGATTCGGAACGCCCGAAAAGGCTGCTTACCACAAAGCCGTTCCCATTGGCGTCCAGCATGGCGAGGGAAAAGCTTTGGTTGCCACCAACGCCGTCGAAGGCGTTATAGCGGACCAGCCCCACCCGTTGCAGGCACCCGTTCGCTTGGACGGTCAGGTGTTCGCAGACCTTGGTCAGCTCGGCCAGACGAGCCTCTTGCTGCCGGAGCGACTCGACCTGCTGCACGAGGAGAGCCTCCAGGTTCGCTTGGTCTACTCCCCGCATGAGGTCGCTGTATCGCCGGATGAGCTTCTGGAGGCGGGCGTTCAGGCGAAGAAAGATGACCGCCACGATGAGCAGCAGGCCCACCAGGGCGAAAGTCAGCGCTCCGGCATGCTCGGCGGCCCAAAAGTTCAGTTCGCGGAGAAGATTCAACACTCTTCACTCCCGTTGCTCGGCTTGGCGTGTTCTGGGCGGCGCGCCTCCGCTTGCGCCAGGGCGTACACTTCCTTCAGCGGCAGTCCGGTGGCCGCAGCAGCCCGCCGGCAGTCCTCATACTCTGGCGACAGGTTGAGGCGCTCTTCCCCAAGGAGTCCCACCTTGATTCTGATTCGCTGGCCCGCCACCTCTACCTCTTGAAAACGCCGTCCCAGGCAAACCCGACGCTGGCGGCGGTAGCGGAGCCCCAGCGTCGTGCTCTCCTTGAGGAAAACACGGGCCACCCGCTCAGCGGCGTCCGGGGCTGCTACTGCGGTGACCGCCCAACCGGGGCGTCCCTTCTTCATGTGGAGCGGAGAGACCGCAGCGTCCAGGGCTCCCGCAAGCATCAGCGCCTCGATCAGATGGCCACACCACTCGGGGGTCATGTCGTCCACATTCGCCTCGAAGACGACGACCTCCTCGTCTGCCACCCCGCCCAGCAGCGGTTGCAGAGCGGGCTGCGGCTCGTCAGACCCCTTCGCTGCGGCCGCGCTCTCTCCGACAAGCAGGCGGGTCACGTTGGCCCTGTCCGGCTCGTCCCGGCTTCCGGCACCGCACCCAACTGCCAATAGGCGCAGGGGCGGGCAAGGCCGCCACTCGCCGGCCAACTGGCGAAGGATCAGGGCACCCGTCGGCGTGATCACTTCACCGGCAGGGCCTCCGGGGAGCACAGGCCACCCCTCCAGTAGGGCAAGGGTGGCGGGGGCCGGAACCGGCAGCCGGCCATGGGCGGTCTCCACCATCCCTGATCCGAGCGGCACTGGCGAGGCGTAGATCTCCGTCAGGCCGAGGGTATGAACCGCCACAAAGGCGCCCGTGACGTCAACGAGGGAGTCGACTGCCCCCACCTCGTGAAAATGGACCTCTTCCGCAGGACACCCATGGATGCGCCCCTCGACCTCCGCCAGCCGCCGGAAGGCTCTCGCGGCAGCCACCGCCACCTCTTCCGGCAGCCGTGCCCGCTCCAAGAGGCGCAGCACCTCTGGGAGCCGCCGGAGAGGCCCATGGTCTCCTGCCCGCTGTCGCTCCGGGCTCTCCTCGACTCTTACGTGGACGGCTGCGACACCTTGCCGGAAGACGCGTTCGCTCCGCAGGCGCACCCCCGGCAGCCCGAGGGAAGCGATCATCTCTTCCAGAACAGCGGGATTCAGCCCGGCGTCGAGGGCCGCCCCGAGGAACATGTCGCCCGCCAGACCGGCTCCGGCGTCGAGATAGGCCACTCGGCGCAGTGGTTCAGGCATTGCCGCTCCCTCCTTCCGCCGAGGACTCGCCAAGTTCGTTGATCTTGGCGGCCAGCCAGCCGGCCCCGAAGCCGTTGTCGATGTTGACCACCGCCACCCCGGCCGCGCAGGAGTTGAGCATGGAAAGGAGCGCCGCGAGTCCGTGGAAGCTGGCTCCATAGCCGACGCTGGTCGGGACGGCCACCACCGGCTTGTCCACTAGGCCGGCAACCACGCTGGCCAGGGCCCCGTCCATCCCGGCCACCACCACCAAGACCCGGGCCTCGTAGAGGAGGTGCTGCCGCTCCAAGAGCCGGTGGAGGCCGGCCACCCCGACGTCGTACAGCCGCTCCACCAGGTGGCCCATGGTTTCCGCCGTGACGGCCGCCTCCTCCGCGACCGGGATGTCGGCCGTCCCGGCGGTAATGACTAGAATCTTGCCCGAGGCCCGCTGCCCCCCCCGGCGAACCGCCACGATCCGGGCCTGCCGATGATGAACGGCCTCAGGGTACTGCCGGGTCAGTCGCTCTCCGAGCTCCGGAGAGACACGAGTGGCCAGGACAGAACCGCCTTCCGCCAGGAGACGGCCGAAAATGGCGACGACTTGGTCCGGTTCTTTCCGCTCGCAGAAAATGACCTCGGGAAACCCCGTGCGAAGGCTCCGGTGCGTGTCCAGCCGGGCATAACCCAGGTTGGCAGTTGGAAAGTGACGCAGAGCGGCGAATGCCTCGTCGACGGCCAACTCCCCAGTCCGGACTCTTTCCAACAATCGGCGAAGATGCTCAGCTTCCATGCTAGAAGTACACCTGCGCGACCCGCGCTTCGGCGGCCAGTTGGATCAGCGCCTTGACCGTTCGATCGATCTCCTCTTCCGTGGTGAAGGGCCCTGGGCTAAACCGGACCGCTCCGTACGGGAGCGACCCAATGCGGTGATGGGCCTGGGGATTGCAGTGCAACCCGCCCCGGCAGGCGATCTGGTGGGCCCGGTCGAGGATGTAGGCGGCGTCGGCGCCCGGCAGGTAACCGACGGTGATTGTGACCAGTCCCACCCGTTGGTTGATGTCCTTCGGGCCATGGACAACGAGGTCAAAGACCTCGGAGATGCCGTCAATCAACCGTTGAACGAGAGCCAATTCGTGCTGACGGATGCGTTCGACCTTTTGCTTCCGCACCCAACGCACACCTGCCCCGAGCCCGGCGATGCCCCAACCGTTGATCGTTCCGCTCTCGTAGTAATCCGGCAGGAAGTAGGGTTGGTGAGTATCCTCCGACTTGCTGCCCGTGCCGCCGTAAATGCGCGGCTCCGGCATCTGCCCCGGACCCACGTACAGGCCGCCGGTGCCGGGCGGACCCATCAAGCCCTTGTGGCCGGAGAAGGCGAACAAGTCGACCGGCAAGGCGCTCAAGTCGATTGGCAGATGTCCCACGGCTTGCGCCGCGTCGACCAGGTAAGTCACCCCGGCGGCCCGGGCCAGACGCCCGATCTCTGCCACCGGTTGGATAGTCCCGATGACATTGGAGGCGTAACAAGTGATGAGCAACCGTGCCTTCGGCCAGTCTTCCAGAGCCCGCCGCAACTTGTCCAGGTCAACCCGGCCCTCGTCATCGGTCCCCACCTCAACGATTCTGAGGTCCCATTCCCTGCGGACCGCATTGAGGGGGCGCATGACGGCGTTATGCTCGATGTCGCTCACCAGGACGGTGTCGCCAGGCTTGAGGCTGCCCAGAATGGCGATGTTCAGGGCCTCCGTGGCGTTGTGAGTGAAAACCAGGCGCTCCGGTTCCTTGACCCCAAGAAGCTTGGCCAGGTCGGAGCGCGTCTCCATAACGACCCGGGCCGCCTCCAAGGCTTTTTCGTAGCTGCCCCGTCCTGGACTAGCCCCCGTGTGTCGGGCGAAGCGCATCATCGTCCGGTAGACCGTCTCCGGCTTGGGCCAGGACGTCGAAGCGTTATCCAGGTAGATCACCGTATGCCCCTCCACACTGCCCGGCGAACCCCCAACCGCTCCAGAATCCTTTCCAATTCGTCGGGTCCGTAGAATTCTATGTCGAGGTGACCAACCTTGCGACCCGGCCGCAGGTGGACCCGCGTCCCCAGCGCCCGCCGGAGTTCCTCCTCCAGCGCCGCCACCTCCGGATTCGGCAGGGCCTGCCGTTCCCTGCGCTTCCCCTTGGTGCCGGTTCGCCACTGCTCCACCAGTCTCTCCAGCTCCCGCACGGTCAGGCGGCGCGCCACTGCCTGGTGGAAGAGAGACAGCTGCGCCCGGGCTTCCCCCACCCCTACCAACGTCCGGCCATGTCCCGCGGACAGCTCCCCCCGGGAGATCGCCTGTTGAATCGGGGGCGCCAATTGGAGCAGCCGCAGGGTATTGGCCACCGCCGGACGGCTCTTGCCCACCGCGGCGGCAACCTCCTCCTGAGTCATGTGAAACTCCTGAACCAGCCGGTTGTAGGCCTCGGCCTCCTCCAGCGGGTTCAGGTCTTCCCGCTGCAAGTTCTCCACCAGGGCGATCTTGAGGGCGTCGCCGTCCTCCAACTCCCGGACCATCGCCGGCACTTCGGAAAGCCCGGCCAGCTGGGCGGCCCGCCACCGCCGCTCCCCAGCTATCAATTCGAAGCGGTCGCCCCGCGGCCTCACCAGCAAAGGTTGCACCACCCCGTGCTGGCGAATGGACTCTGCCAGCTCAGCGAGGTGTTCCTCGTCGAACCCGTGCCGCGGCTGGACTGGCCCCGGTACGATGTCCGTCACCGCCAGCCGCCGCACCTCGCCCTGCTCCGTTCCAGCCTGCGGGATGAGCGCCCCCAAGCCGCGGCCCAGCGCCTGTCTAGCCACGGGCCAGCACCTCCCGGGTCAGCTCGCGGTAGGCCTGGGCGCCCCTGGAGTTTTTGTCGTAAAGAGTGATGGGCTTCCCATACCCTGGCGCCTCGCTCAACCGGATGTTGCGGGGAATCACGGTGCGGAAGACTTTCTCGCCGAAATGCTTCCGCACCTCGGCAATCACCTGCTCGGAAAGGTTCGTCCGGGCGTCGAACATGGTCATGACTACCCCCTCCAGCTTCAGCTGCGGGTTGAGGTGCTTCTTCACCAGATTGATGGTGTTGAGCAGTTGGCTCAGGCCCTCGAGGGCATAGTACTCGCATTGGATGGGCACCAAGGCCTCGTCTGCGGCCGTCAGGGCGTTCACCGTCAGCAGGCCCAGCGACGGCGGGCAGTCCAGGATCACGTAGTCGTAAGCCTCCCGGAGGTCGGCCAGGGCGTTCCGCAACCGGTACTCGCGGCTCATCATGGCCACGAGTTCGATCTCCGCCCCCGCCAGGTCGATCGTCGCCGGGACCACTTCCAGCCGGGGAATCTCCGTTCGGACTACCACTTCGGCCAACGGGCGCTCCGCGATGAGCACGTCGTAGACACTTCCGGCCAGCTTGCCCTTGTCCACGCCGACTCCGCTCGTGGCGTTACCCTGCGGATCGACATCGATCAGCAGCACCCGCTTGCGCCGGGCGGCCAGGCAGGCTGCCAGGTTCACCGCCGTCGTACTCTTGCCGACGCCGCCCTTCTGGTTGACCACGGCCATGACTTTGCTCACTGCCGCTCCCCCCCTTTTGGCCTCCGATTCTCTCCCGCCGAGCCGCGCTGGGAACCGGCTCCCGAGCGACCTCACGCCGTCCTTGTTTCACGTGAAACAGAGGTTGGACCAGCCGTCATCAAGGGTTCTAGTTTCTAGCCGCCGCCGGCCTTCCCCTGCCGGCTGGGCCGCGTTCTTTTCCGCCCCCCCGGCTATAGCGGCTTCTTGGCTGGTACGCCAGGCCGGCGGGGGTATTGCTCTGGCGTTGGGTTCACCTTCCTGACCACCACAATCTGGCGCTCCCCCGCGGCACGCGGCAAAGTGAAGCCATGGATCATCTGTTCGCCGCCGCCCAATAGCCCCACAGCCCGCCCCGCGGCGACCAACTCCTCTGCCACCCCGGGCCCCTTTTGAGCCACCGCCAAGCCCCCGACCCGGACCAGGGGCAGGAGATACTCCCACAAGACTGCCAAAGGAGCTACGGCGCGGGCCACCGCCACCCCGTGCTGCTCGCGATGAGCCGCCTGCCGCCCCGCCTCCTCCGCCCGGACGGCCAGCACCTCCACGTTGCCGAGTCCCAGTTGGTCTCGCAGGCGCCCCAGGAAAGCCGCCTTCTTTTGGCTGGCCTCGATCAGCGTCACCCGCAGATCCGGACGAAAGATGGCCAGCGGAACGCCTGGGAATCCGGCGCCACTTCCCACGTCGACCAAGCGCTCCCCCTCGGCCGGTGCGACGGCCCGCAAGACCGTCGCCGAATCGACGAAGTGCTTCAGCGCCACTTCCTCTGGTTCCACGATGGAGGTCAGATTGAGGCGCTCGTTCTCCTCTCGCAAGAAGGCCAGATAGGCGGCGAACCGGTCTTCCTCCTCACTGCGGAGCCTCAGTCCCAGAGCAGTCAGTCCTTCGACCAGCGCCCCCTGCCAACCCTTGCCCACCCTTGACCTCCCCTCGGCCATCTCCTCGACCTCCCTCACGTCGCCGCCACCGCTCCAGCCAGGCCACTAACGACACGAGGTCCGCCGGCGAAACCCCCGGAACTCGCCTCGCTTGTCCGAGCGTCTGCGGTCGCACCGCCTCCAGGCGCTCCTGCCCCTCCCGGCTCAACCCCGGCACCGCGTCGTACCTGAGATTCACGGGTAGCGTCCGTTCCTCCCATCGCCGCATCCGTTCCGCCAGCCGCTCCTCCTGGGCCAGGTAGCCCTCGTACCGAGCGGCCACTTCCACCTGGTAGATCTCCTCCGCACTCAAATCGGGCCGGTCGGGGTCCCCTGCCGTCACCGCCTCCCAGGACGCCGTCGGGTCGGCCAGCCGGCGCCAGCGGGAATGGCGCCCCCCCTGGCGGAGCCGCTTGATCTCCCTGGCCACCGCGGCTCGTTTGGCTTCCACCGCCTCCGCGGTCGCCTTGTCCACCAAGCCTAGGTCCCGGCCGACCGGCACCAGCCGCAGGTCGGCGTTATCGTGGCGCACCAAGAGGCGGTGCTCCACCCGGGAAGTGAGCATCCGGTAGGGCTCGTCCGTCCCCTTCGTCACCAAGTCGTCGACGAGCACCCCCAGATACGCCTGGTCGCGCCGCAAGACTATCCCCGCCTCTCCCATCGCCCGGCGGGCGGCGTTGATCCCGGCCAGCAGCCCCTGCCCCCCCGCCTCCTCATACCCGGAGGTCCCGTTGACCTGACCGGCAAAGAAAAGCCCCGCGATCCGCTTGCTCTCCAAGGTGAGGGTCAGCTCACGGGGATCAAGGCAGTCGTACTCGATGGCGTAGCCCGGGGCGGTGATCTCCGCCTCCTCCAACCCGGGGATGCTCCGCACGACGGCCACCTGAATCTCCTCAGGCAGGCTCGTCGAGAGGCCGGCCAGGTAGAACTCACCCCCCTCCGCCGCTTCCGGCTCAACAAAGAGGGGGTGCTGAGTCCGTCCCGGGAACCAGACCACCTTTGCCTCGATGGAAGGGCAGTACCGCGGCCCCCGTCCGGTGATGGCCCCACTAAACATCGCCGCCCGCGTCAGGTTTTCCTGGACCAGGCGCACCGTCTTCGGCGTCGTGTGCGTGAGCCAGGCGGGCCGCGAGGGCACCTCCCGGGCCACCGGCGCCAGGGAAAAGCGGACCTCCGGCCCCTCGTCCGGCTGAACCGTCAGCCGGTCCACCGCCACCGTCCGGGGGTTCAGGCGGGGGGAGGTGCCGGTCTTGAAGCGCTGCAGGCGGAAACCAGCGGCCCGCAGGAAAGCGGCGAGGGCTTCCGCCGGCCGCTCTCCCGCCGGCCCGGCAGCCCGGGAACGGTCTCCGATGAATACCCGAGCGGCCAGGTAGGTCCCCGCCGTGATCACCACCGACCGGGCCGCCAGTTCCCGCCCGTCCTCCAGCCGCAGGCCAACCACCTGGCCCCCTTCCGCCACGATCTCTCCCACCGCGCCCTCTATCAAGGTAAGGCCCGGCGTTTGCCCCATGGTGTCCCGGAGCCCCGCGCCGTAGGCCTCCTTGTCGCAGATCACGCGGATCGTCCGGACCGCCGCCCCTTTTCCGGTGTTCACCACCCGCGCCTGCAGGGCGAACCGATCGGCGTTCCTCCCCATCTCCCCTCCAAGGGCGGCGATCTCCCTCACCAACTGCCCTTTCCCCGGCCCGCCGAGCGACGGGTTACAGGGCATAAAGCCTGTCCGCCCGAGGTTCAGGGCGACCACTGCCGTCGTGCAACCCAGGCGGGCCGCCGCCAGCCCTGCCTCGGCCCCGGCGTGTCCAGATCCGACCACGATCACGTCGTACCTTCTCGTCGCGCCCACCTACTTCCCGATGCAGAAAGAAGCGAAGATCGCCTTTAGCACGTCGTCGTCCACACTCTCCCCGGTGATCTCCCCCAGGGCCTGAAGCGCCCGGCGGATGCGAACCGCCACAAGCTCCTCACCTGTCCGCCGCCGCACTTCCTTCAGCGCGCCTACCAGCTCGTGGTCGGCCCGGCGCAGCGCCTCTTCGTGGCGCGCCCGGGTTACCAGGACGTCTTGCCGCCCCTCCCAGCCCGGCCGGGCCTCCGCACCGGCTTCCCCTCCGGGAATCCCGTGCACCCCGGCAGCGGCCACGATTGCTTCCTCCAGCGCCGGCAACCCTTCGCCTGTGCGGGCCGAGACCCGCACCACGTGCCGCCCGGGCAGCAGCGCCGCGGCTTCCCCTTCACTCACGACCCGTTCCCGGTCGGCCTTGTTCAACGCCACTACCGCTGCTAGGCCGCCCAGCAACCCTGCGGCCGCTTCCCGGTCCTCCGCACGCAGAGGCTCGCTCCCGTCCAACACCAGCACAGCCACTGCCGCTTCTCGCGCCGCCGCCCGGGCCCGCCGGACCCCTTCCTCCTCCACCGGATCCCTGGCCGGGTGCAACCCCGCCGTATCCACCAGGCAGACCGGCACCCCCCGCAGCACCACGCTCTCTTCCAGCACGTCCCTGGTAGTCCCCGGAATCTCAGTCACGATCGCCCGCTCCCGCCCCACCATCGCGTTGAGCAGACTCGACTTCCCCACGTTCGGCCGCCCCACCAGCACCACCCGGAGCCCTTCCCGGTAAAGCCTTCCCCGCTTGGCCCCCGTCAGCAGAGCCCTGATCTCCCCCCGGACTCCCGCCAGGCCGTCCGCCACCTCCGCCCACACCACCGGCGGAATCTCCTCGTCAGGAAAGTCCAGCGCCGCCTCCAGGTGGGCCAGGACTCCCACCAGCCGGTCCGTGAGGCCACGAACGCGCCTCCCCAGCGCTCCCAGCAGTCCTTGGACGGCGCACTCCAGTGCCTCGGCGCTGCGAGCCCGCACCACGTCGATCACCGCCTCGGCCTGGGAAAGGTCCATCCGCCCATTGAGAAAGGCCCGCAGCGTGAACTCGCCCGGCCCAGCCAGCCTCGCCCCCGCCTCCAGCAGAGCCTGCAACACCTCGGCTACGACCACTTGGCCGCCGTGGCAAAAGAACTCGACCACATCCTCCCCGGTGTAGCTGTGGGGTCCGCGGGCGACGGCCACCAGCACCTCGTCCAAGACCCGGCCGCGGCCGGGCTCTACCGCTACGCCATGAACCAACCTGCGATTGCCTACCTCGTCAAGCCCCTTTGTCCCATGGAGCGAACGGAAAACCCGGCCGGCGATCGCGACCGCCTGGTCACCGCTTAGCCGGATTACTCCCACCGCTCCTTCTCCGGGCGGTGTCGCGACGGCGGCGATGGTCTCTTCCCGCACCGCATTGCACCCTCCTTTCCACCGAAAAGTGAAACGCCGTCAGCGAAAGCTGCAATCTGAAAAGGGCGTGAAAAGGAAAACGGCCGGGGTTCTCTCCCTCCCCGGCCGCGCCCGCGTCAACCCTTTCACTCCTCCCGCTTGCCCGCCTCTTCCCGCAGGGCCACGACCACCCGCCGGCGCGGCTCTTCCCCCTCGCTGTAGGTAACGATTTCGGGGTCCTCGGCCAGCGCCAGGTGGATTACCCGCCGTTCCTGCGGGCTCATCGGCTCCAACACGACCCGGTGGCCCCGGACCTTGACCCTGTTGGCCGTCTGCTCGGCCAGCCGGCGGAGCGTCGCCTCCCGCCGGTCCCGGTACCCTTCGACGTCCACCACAAACCGGGCGGGCGCCTTGCTCTCCCGATTCGCTACCAGACCCGTCAGGTATTGAAGGGCGTCCAAGGTCTGGCCCCGCCGTCCGATCAGGGTCCCCATCCGCTCGCCTCCGACCGCCAGCCGGGTGGCCCCGTCCACCTCGGCCGCCGTAATCTCCGCCTCCACCCCCAGGAACCGACAGACATTGGCCAAGAACGTCCTGGCCCGCTCCACTTGCTGTGGAGTGGCCGGGCGATACACTGTCGTCGGCCGCGGAGCGTCCGGCGCCGGCCGCTCCGCTCGGATCCCTTCGCCCTGCTCCTTCCGCCGCGCCCGGGCGGGCCTGTCCACCTCAGCCCGTTCGGCCGGGGCATTCCCCCGCCGGCCCTCGTCCTCCCGCAACGCTTTCTTCCGGCGCACCCGCACCCGGGCCAGGCGCGTTCCCAACAGCCCCAGGATACCTTTTACGCCCTCATCAACGACCTCCACGTCGACCTCCGCCCGCTCGGCTCCCAAAGCGTCAAGCCCGGCTTCGATCGCTTCCTCCACCGTCCGCCCGCTGATTGTAATCTCGTCCACCGCACGCATGCCCCCTTAACGCGTTTCCCGTTCCGCCTCTTCCCGCTCGAGCCGACGATTCATCCACCACTGCTGAGCCATCCGCACCACGTTTCCGACCACCCAGTAGAGCGCCAACCCGGCAGCGAACCTGCGGGTGATCCACGCCATGAAGATCGGCATGACCACAACCATCGCCCTCTGCGACGGATCGAGCGGGCCCATGGACATCTGCAGATAGGTGGTCAGGCCGCTCAGGATCGGCAGAATCCAGGGATCGGGCTTCCCCAAATCGCTTACCCACAGAAAGGCCGGGGTACCCCGGTACGGGAAGTTGCTCAGCCCGGCGAAGAGGGCCCAAAGGATCGGCAGTTGCAGCAAGAGGGGAAGACATCCGCCAAACGGGTTCACCTTGTGCTCCCGATACAGCTCCATCAGCCGGCGCTGCAACTCCTCCGGCTTATCCCGGTATTTCTCCTGGATCTCCTTCAACTTGGGGTTGATCCGCTTAAGGTCGGCGGCCGCTTTCATCTGGCTGGCGGTCAGCGGATAGAGTGCCAGCTGGATGAACACGGTCAGGATCACGATGGCCCACCCGTAGTTGCCGGTAAAGGAGTGGAGAAACTGCAGCAACTGCACGAATCCCTGCGTCAACAACCCCACGGCGCATCCTCCTTCGCTCGCCCTGTCGCTTCCGGCACCGGATCATAACCGCCTGGACAACCCGGATGACAACGCAGCAGCCGTCGGACCGACAGGTACCCTCCCCGCCAGATCCCATGCCTCCCGATCGCTTCCGCGGCATACTGCGAACAGGTTGGGTAGTAGCGGCAGTGGCGCGGCAACAAAGGCGAGACGCTCCGTTGGTAAAGCCTTATCGCCCCGACCACGATGATCCCCAAAACGTTACTTATTTTCTCCCCGACCGCCATTGTTTCCTCCGGATTCCGTCTGGTCCCCGGGACCCCGGTCGCTCCATCTTCCGGCTGCCCGTCCAATCAGCTTGGTAAGGCTGGCCTGCAACTCGGCGAAGGTGGCGCCCGACGCCGCCCCCCGGGCTACCACCACCCAGTCCCAACCGGGCGGCAGCTCCCCCGATTGCAGGCGAAGCGCCTCCCGCAGGCGCCGCCGGAGACGATTCCTCGTCACCGCCTTGCCAACCTTCCGCCCCACCGCGAACCCGACGCGCGATACGGCGAGTCCGTTCGGGCGGGCGTAGACGACCAGGTGGCGGTCGGCCACGCCGTGGGTCGCCTGATACGTCTTTCGGAAATCGCTTGACCCGCGGAGCCGTTCCACTCCAGTTAGCTTTTTCCGGGGACCCCTCTTCGTCATGCTCTCCCTGCACCACGCTGATGAAAAAAGAGGCCCCCTTCGGGACCTCCCTCACTGGTCCGTCGCCCTAGGCCGTCAGCACCTTGCGCCCCTTGGCCCTCCGACGCCGGATGACCGCCGCCCCGGCCCGGGTGGACATGCGCTTGAGGAAACCGTGTGTTTTCTTCCGGTGCAGTCGATTCGGCTGGTACGTGCGCTCCATCCCGCCACCCGCTCCTTCTACAGTGAATAACACGAAGATTATAGACAGCCCCTTGCATTCCTGTCAAGAAAGAGAATCCAGACCTCTCTTTTCAACCCTTGTTTCCGAAAAACTGCGCTGCTATAGTGGAAATCGGATCCCGCGCAGGCACCAGAAGCGCTTATGCACAACCTGTTAATAACACTGTGGATAGCATGGCCGGGGTTCCGAGCCTGGACTGGCTTTGGAGCCTTATCCGACCCATGGAGGGGTGAGAATGTTCCGCTGGTGGCGTGCTTTTCACCACAGCCAACCGTCCGGCCATTCTGAACGACTCCCGGCAGGGCCGTATGAGGCGCGCCTGGCTTTCTATCAGGCGGCGGATGCCCTACCTCAGGTGACCGTCCTGACCGCGGACGACTGCCTTTCCCTCATCGATACGCTCTGCAAGAAGGCTCTCCACGCCAGCCAGGAGCGGGGCGGCGTCATTCCGCTGCTTGCCCTGCGGGAGATCATCGAGAACCTCCTTCACGCCTCCTTTCGGGATGTCGTGGTGACCGTCCTGTCCGACGGGAGCGTGGTCGTCTCTGACCATGGTCCGGGCATCCCCGACAAGGCCAGCGCCCTCCGGCCCGGGTTCACCACCGCCTCTCAGGCCCTCCGCCGGTACATCCGCGGGGTCGGCTCCGGCCTCCCGGTCGCCCAAGAAAGCCTTCGAGCAATCGGCGGCTCCCTCCGGATCGAGGAGAACCTTGGCGGGGGAACGGTGGTTTCACTTCTCGTCCCCCAGCACGAACCTCTTCCCGGCGTTCCTCCTGTGAGCCAGGAAGGAACTGCCTCCCCCAAGGATGAATATACGCAACGGCCGCGACGTCAGAAGCACCGGGTCAAGAACTCTCCGGGCGATCCGGCCGCCATCCCGGCAGGGGAGGGCGGTCGGGTTTTGACGCCCCGTCAAGAGCGGCTGCTTCGCCTCTTTACCGTTCTTGCGGAGGTAGGACCGAGTACGGCCGCGGCCGAAGCCGGTTTGAGCCTAGCGTCGGCCCACCGCGAGTTGGTGGCGTTAGAGCGCGCCGGCCTCCTTGACGCTCTACCCGGAGGGAAACGCCGGCTCTCCTCCCGGGGCGCGGACGTGCTGGCAGCCATCTCTAAGCGATAGGCCCTGGTGGGAGGGTGACCCTTGGAACAACTCAGCAAGATCTGGCAGCAAACGCTGGATCTCGTCGCCACACAGGTGCCTCGCCCGAGTTTCGACACTTGGTTGGTGGAGACGCGGGCGGTTGGTCTGCGCGGGAACACGCTTCTGGTCTCCGTCCCGAACGAGATGGTCCGGGAGTGGCTGCAGAGCCGGTACCAGTCGCTGCTTGAGCAGTCGCTGTCGACGGTCGTCGGCGAGGAGTGGAAAACCGAGTTTGTCCTTCCTGACCCCCTCCCCGCCGCCTCCTCGCCGTCCGCCCCGGCCCGGCCGGTGGTCGACGACCCCTCCCGCCGCTCCGAGCAGGGCTCTCCGCTCAATCCGAAGTACACCTTCGACACGTTCGTCGTCGGCAACTCCAACCGTTTCGCCCATGCGGCGGCGCTGGCCGTGGCCGAAGCCCCGGCCAAGGCTTATAATCCTTTGTTCATTTATGGCGGCGTGGGTCTGGGCAAGACGCACCTGATGCACGCCATCGGCCACTATGTCCAGACGCTCTATCCCTTCTCGAAGGTTGTGTACGTGACCTCGGAGAGGTTCACCAACGACCTCATCAACGCCATCCGCGACGACCGCACGGTCGAATTCCGCAATAAGTACCGCAACATCGACGTCCTCCTGGTCGATGACATACAATTTCTGGCCGGGAAGGAGCGGACACAGGAGGAGTTTTTCCACACTTTCAACGCCCTCTACGAGGCGCAGAAACAGATCGTCCTGTCCAGCGATCGCCCGCCCCGGGAGATTCCTACCCTCGAAGACCGCCTCCGCTCCCGGTTCGAGTGCGGATTGATCACTGATATCCAGGCGCCCGACCTGGAGACCCGCATCGCCATCCTGCGGAAGAAGGCGTCCTCAGAGAACCTGGATCTGCCCCACGAGGTGATGGTCTACCTCGCCAAGCAGATTCACTCCAATATCCGGGAGCTAGAGGGGGCTCTCATTCGGGTCATCGCCTACTCCTCCCTGACTTCCCAGCCGGTTACCCTGAGTCTGGCGACGGAGGCGCTGAAAGACATCCTTCCAGCGAGCAAGCAGAAGGCCATCACCGTCGAGCGCATCCAGGAGGTCGTGGCAGAGTACTTCGGCCTGGGACTGGAGGACATGAAGGCCAGGCGCCGGACCCGGCAAGTGGCTTACCCTCGCCAAGTGGCGATGTTCCTGGCGCGGGAACTCACCGATCTCTCTTTACCAAGAATCGGTGAAGCCTTTGGGGGACGGGATCACACCACCGTGATCCACGCCTACGAGAAAATTCAAGAGGCGAGCAAGCAGGACCCGGCTCTCCAGCAGTGTCTGGAGACCATCGTCCAGCGGTTGCAGGAGGGTTGATAACCTTGGGGATTTCCGGGGGACAGGTTGGGGAGAATCGTTCCCTCCTGGGGATTGGCGATCCGACACTGAACTTGTCGGGGATTCTGGGGATGGACGGTCATTCTTTTCCCGGCCTTGTCCACAGCGTGGCACCAGCTTCCGGGCGGCCGTCTCCCCGGTTATCCACTTATCCTGAGGAACTACTATGACTCTGACTGGTTTCTCTTGCCTTACTAAGTCATACTGGGAGAAAGGGGTGACAGCCTGTTCCCTCTGCGGGACAGGCGATGTGCGATGAAGTTCACTTGCCCGCGGGAAACCTTCCTCCAGGGGCTGCAGATTGTCCAACGGGCCGTGCCCGGCAAGACCACCCTGCCGATTCTGTCCGGAATTCTTTTGGAGGCCGGTCAAGATCGGCTGCGGCTAGTAGCCACCGACTTGGAAGTGGGAATCGAGTGTTTCGTTCCCGTCCAGGTGGGAGAGAACGGCAGCACCGTGCTGGACGCCCGCTACCTCACCGACATCGTGCGGAAACTGCCCGAACTCTCGCTCGACGTTCGGGTGGATGAGGTGCGCGGCCAGGCTGAGATCAGAAGCGGGGCCGCCCGGTACAGCTTGCACACCATGGCGCCGGCCGACTTTCCGACCCTCCCAGAGACCGACGCGGAGAAGATCTGGGACGTGGACCAGAAAACGCTCCGCAAGATGATCCGGGAAACGTCCTTCGCCGTGGCAGCCGATGAAAGCCGGCCCTTCCTCACTGGCGTGCTGTTGGAGGTAAACGGTGAGCAGGTGAGGATGGTCGCCACGGACACGTCCCGCCTCGCCCTGGCGGAGACCACTTCGCCCAATCAGATTCAACAGGCCCAGGCGATCGTCCCGACGAAGTGCCTGGCCGAGTTGTCCCGACTGCTTGAGCCGAGTGGAGAGACGCCGGTCCGGGTCATCCTCAGCGGCAACCACGTCGTCTTCAGCCTGCCCGAAAGCCGCTTCATCTCCCGCCTAATCGAGGGGCAGTTCCCCAGTTACCAGCAGGTCATCCCGCGGTCGTTCAAGACCCGCGTCGAACTGGACCGGGAGGCTTTTCTGGGGGCGGCCGAACGGGCGGCGCTTCTCGCGAAGGACGGGCCGAGCATCATGAAAGCCAGCATCAGTGGGGACTCCGTGGCGCTGTCCGCGTACGTGCCCGAGGTAGGACAATCGGAGGAGCAGATCACGGCCAATATCGTGGGCGAAGACTGCGAAATTGCCTTCAACACACGGTTTATCATCGACGTGCTGCGGGTGTTGGAGGCCGAGCGGGTCACCTTGGAGCTGACCGGCCGCCACAGCCCGGGGCTTGTCAGGCCAGTCAACGGGGACACCGGCGATCAGTACACCTACGTGGTCATGCCGGTGATGCTGCGGTAAATGAAACGGGTGGTCATTCATACCCCTCATATCGAACTCGACCAGTTCCTGAAGTGGGCGGGCATGACCGGGACGGGTGGCGGGGCCAAGGAGCTCGTGGCCGCCGGGAAGGTTCGGGTCAACGGAGAGCTTGAGACGCGACGGGGGCGCAAGCTCTATCCGGGCGACGTGGTGGAGGCGGGCGGCGAGCAATTCCGCGTGGCCTCGGGAGAGGAGTAAGCGTGCAACTTCTGGCGCTCCGCCTGGCCAACTTCCGCAACTACAAGGAACAGGAAATTGCCCCGCACGGCCGGCTCAACCTGCTGGTCGGATTGAATGCCCAGGGGAAGAGCAACCTCCTCGAGGCAGTCTATCTCCTCGCCACCGGGCGCTCCTATCGGGGCGCCTCCGATGCGGCAATGGTCCGCTGGGGAGAGGGCGGCTTTGCGGTACGGGGACTCGTGCGGCGGTCCTACGGCGAGGTATCTTTGGAAGTCTCATACCAGGTGGACGGTCGGAAACGGGTCCGGGTCAACGGGACCGACGTCCGCCGCCTCTCCGAACTCTTCGGGTACCTGATGGCAGTCATTTTCTCGCCAGAGGACCTGCAACTGGTTAAAGGCGGGCCGGTCCACCGCCGCCGCTTTCTCGACTTGGAGTTGGCCCAGATTGACCCGGCATATCGGCAGGATCTCGTGGACTACCAGCAGGTCCTTGTCCAGCGCAACAACCTGTTGCGGCAGTGGCCAGCGGCGCCGTTGGACCAGCTGTCCGTGTGGGACGAGCAGCTGGTGGCGCTTGGGGCGCGCCTTCAGGCCAAACGAGCGCGGACGGTCCGAAGCCTCTCCCGGCTGGCCGCGGAGGCCCATCGGCGAATCACCGCCGGACGAGAGGGGCTGCGCCTTGCTTATCTGGCGGCTGCTGGACCGGCGGCGACCCGGACCGAGGCGGGGGAAGAGAAGGATGAGTGGACCGCCGAAGCCTTTCGGGAACGTCTCGCCGGCGAGCTGGAGCGGGTGCGCCCGCTGGAGCTGCGGCGGGGCATGACGCTCCTCGGCCCCCACCGGGACGACTTGCTCCTGGAGGTCGACGGTGCGGAGGCCCGCTCCTTCGCCTCACAAGGGCAGCAACGAACCGCGGCGCTCGCTTTGAAGCTCAGCGAGATCGAGTTCATGCGCCAGGAAACCGGCGAGTACCCCCTGCTCTTGCTGGATGACGTGATGTCCGAGTTGGATGAGGGCAGGCGCAGGTTCCTCCTTGAGGCGGCCGGTGAGCGGACGCAGGTCTTCGTGACTACAGCCTCGCCCCGAGCTCTTCCCCCGGGCCTCGGCGGGGTGGCGCAGGTCTTCGTGGTCAGACAAGGGAAAATCGCTTCGGGGGGAGAAACCTTGTCGGAGGCCGAGCCCTCGGACGAGGAAGACTAGCGGGGGGTATGAAACATGTTCCTGCACCTAGGGGGAGACGCGGTGGTGCCCCTACGGGAAGTGGTTGCCATTTTCGATCGTGAGCTGGCGACCCAGTCCCGGGCGGCCGAGGAGTTCCTGCAGACTGCCAAGGACGAAGGGTTCTTGATAGACGTCTCCGGTGGGCGGCCGAAGTCCTTCGTGCTCACCAGCAACCGGGTCTACCTTTCGCAAATCTCGTCCGTCACGCTGAAGAAGCGGGCGGAGAACATTTCCGAGTACCTCGAGGAATTGGCCAAGGATAGCTAGGGGGAAGAAACTCAGGCATGGCACTCGACCGCGGCGCCAATGGCAACCCTGACGCAACCTACGACGCAGGGCAAATCCAGGTTCTTGAAGGGTTGGAGGCGGTCCGGCGTCGGCCGGGCATGTACATCGGCTCCACCGACGAGCGGGGCCTTCACCATCTAGTCTACGAAGTCGTGGATAACTCCATCGACGAGGCCTTGGCTGGGTTTTGCGACCACATCGAGGTAACCGTCCACCCGGACAACAGCGTAACCGTGCAGGACAACGGGCGAGGCATCCCGGTAGACATCCATCCGAAGCTCGGCCGACCCGGGGTGGAGGTGGCGATGACTGTCCTTCACGCCGGAGGGAAGTTCGACAATCAGGCTTACAAGGTCTCCGGCGGCCTCCACGGGGTGGGCGTCTCGGTGGTGAACGCCCTCTCCGAGTGGTGCGAGGTTGAGGTGCGGCGGGATGGAAAGGTCTATCGCCAACGCTACGAGCGGGGAAAGCCCGTGACCGACCTCGAGGTGGTCGGCAGATCCGACGAGACCGGCACCAAGACCACCTTCAAGGCCGACCCGCAGATCTTCGAAACCCTCGAATTCTCGTGGGAGACCTTAATGCACCGGCTGCGCGAGTTGGCGTTTCTGAACGCCGGGGTCCGGCTCGTACTCCGGGAGGAGAAGATCGGCAAAGAGCAGGCCTTCGAGTATGAGGGGGGCATCGTATCCTTTGTTGAGCACCTGAACCGGAACAAGGATCCGCTCCACAAGGAGATCGCCTACTTCGCCCGGGCGGTGGAGGGGTCTCACGTCGAGTTCGCCCTTCAGTATAACGACGGGTACCTGGAGACGGTCTTTTCCTACGCCAACAACATCAACACGCACGACGGGGGCACCCACCTCTCCGGCTTCCGCTCGGCGCTCACCCGCTGCCTCAACGATTACGCCCGGAGCAAGGGGATCCTCAAAGAGAACGAGCAGAACCTATCGGGCGAGGACGTCCGGGAGGGGCTGACAGCGGTCCTCTCGGTTAAGCTGCGGGAACCCCAGTTCGAGGGGCAGACCAAGGGTAAGCTGGGCAACTCCGAGATGAAGGGGATCGTCGAGGCGGTGGTGGTGGAGGGGCTCAGCACCTTCCTTGAGGAGCACCCCGCCGCGGCGAAGAAGATTGTCGAGAAGGCAGTCCTGGCAGCACGGGCCCGGGAGGCGGCGCGCAAGGCGCGAGAGCTGACCCGTCGGAAGAACGCCCTTGAGGTTTCGGCCCTCCCCGGCAAGCTGGCCGATTGCGTCCTGACCGACCCGAGCCTCTGCGAATTGTATCTGGTGGAGGGGGACTCTGCCGGGGGGACGGCCAAGCAGGCCCGGGACCGGATGCACCAAGCCATCATGCCGCTCCGGGGCAAGATTCTGAACGTCGAGAAGGCCCGGCTGGACAAGATTCTGGCCAACGCCGAGATTCGAGCGATGATTACGGCTCTCGGCACGGGCATCGGCGACGACTTCGACCTGGAGAAACTCCGTTACCACCGGATCATCCTAATGACGGACGCGGACGTGGACGGCGCACACATCCGGACGCTGCTCTTGACGTTCTTCTACCGGCACATGACGCCGTTGGTGGAGCTGGGTCACATCTACGTGGCGCTACCCCCCCTCTACATGGCGAAGAAGGGGAAGGACCACTATTATGCCTGGTCAGACCGGGAGTTGGACGCCCTGCTCGAACGGGTCGGCCGCCAGGGAATCGTCGTCCAGCGGTACAAGGGTCTCGGCGAGATGGATGCCGAGCAACTGTGGGAGACGACCATGAATCCGCAGACTCGGACGCTGAAGCGACTGCAGATAGAGGATGCGGTGCTCGCCGACGAGATCTTCACGACCCTCATGGGGGAGAAGGTGGAGCCGCGGCGCGACTTCATCCAGGAGCACGCCCACGAGGTGGTCAACCTGGACGTCTAGGAGAGTGAGCGCACATGGGCAGTTTCCTTTTCTGGCTGCTTTTGGCCGCAGCGGTTCTCCTTTTCGGCAGGTGCGGATGCGGGCTCTTCCGCTGGGGTGGCAGCGGGTGCGGCTCCTACCGGTACGGCCCGGGAACGGCGCCGCCCGAGCCGGCGGAGACGCCGAAGCAGATCCTCGACCGCCGGCTGGCCAAGGGGGAAATCACCCTCGACGAGTACCGCAAGCTGCTTCGGGAACTGGGTGGCGGAGTGTAGAGCATGAACGGGAGGAGAGGCACGGGGGGGAGCGCTGCCCCCCCGTGCCTCTCTGTCGCCACACAGCGGACATCCGGTCTTGCAGCTCTTGCTCACATCATGCTGCGTCCGAAGAAGGCGATCCCGAGCAGGGCCAGAATCAGCAAGAAAACCAGGAAGCCGATGTTCTCGAAGTCGAAGAACCTCCTGCATTCTCTCATCGGAGCGCATTCGCCCATCTCCACATCCTCCTTTCGACGCCTCAGCGCCCGTTCCGCCTCAGTTCTGGATGAAGGCGATCCCGAGCAGGGCCAGAATCAGCAAGAAAACCAGGAAGCCGATGTCGCCGATGTCCAACATCGGACGCGCAAATCCCTCGTCCATTGTTGCTCCTCCTTTCAAGGTTGTCGATGTTCACCGATTCATCGGTGTCCCGGTGTCCGTCAGTGCTCGAGGAAAGCAATGCCGATCAGAGCCAGGATCAGGAGGAAGACCAGGAAGCCGATGTTCTCGAATGAGAAGAAGCACTCAGACATGCTTGGTAACCTCCTTCTGCAGGATCAGGAGCGGCTTCCGCCCCGACTTTATCTCCGGGACGCTTACCTGTCCCGTTGTAGGGTATTCGCCTCAGTGGAAGGGGGAATTGGGTAATCGGTACTGATTTTCGCCACCGCGCCGAGGCGGGGACGAAATCCCCTTCCCAGCAGGGTAGGAGGAGTGGACCGCCGAATCAACCTCCGTTACGGATCGAATCGGGTCCGCGAGTCGACGGCTTTGGGAGGCTGTAACGTGGGCGAATACACCGAAGGCAAGGTTTTGCCGGTCCAGGTCGAGGAGGAGATGAAACGGTCCTACCTCGACTACGCCATGTCCGTCATCGTGGAACGGGCGCTGCCGGACGTGCGCGACGGGCTTAAACCAGTCCAGCGCCGGATCCTCTACGGGATGTCCGAACTCAACCTGGACCCCGACAAGCCGCACAAGAAGTCGGCCCGCATCGTGGGTGAGGTCATGGGCAAGTATCATCCCCACGGCGACGCCGCCATCTACGACGCCATGGTGCGTATGGCGCAGGACTTTTCCTACCGCTACCTCCTGGTGGACGGCCACGGAAACTTCGGCAGCGTGGACGGGGACCCCCCGGCGGCGATGCGGTACACCGAGGCGCGCCTCTCGAAGATCGCCATGGAGATGCTGCGCGACCTCGACAAGGACACGGTGGACTTCGTCCCCAACTTCGACGAGACGCTGGAGCAGCCGGCGGTTCTGCCCTCTCGCTTCCCGAACCTGCTCGTCAACGGAGCGGCGGGGATCGCGGTGGGGATGGCGACCAACATCCCGCCGCATAACCTCGGCGAGGTCATCGACGGTCTGGTGGCGCTGATCGACAACCCGGAGGCGACGGTCAAGGACCTGATGCGTCACGTCAAGGGACCGGACTTCCCGACTGGTGGCCTGATCCTGGGCCGGGACGGGGTCAAGGAAGCCTACGAGACCGGGCGGGGGACCATCCGGGTGCGAGCCAGGTCCGCCATCGAGACCACCTCGGCCGGCAAGGCGCGGATCGTCGTGACCGAGCTGCCATACATGGTGAACAAGGCCAGCTTGATCGAGGACGTTGCCGCTTTGGTGCGGGAGAAGAAGATCGACGGCATCTCGGACCTCCGGGACGAGTCAGACCGGACGGGCATGCGGATCGTAATCGAACTGCGCCGGGACGCCAACCCCCACGTGGTCCTGAACCAGCTGCACAAGCACACCCAGATGCAGTCGAGCTTCGGTGTGATCATGCTAGCGCTGGTCAACGGGCGGCCGCAGATCATGAATCTCAAGGAGGTCCTCCGGGAGTACCTCGAGTTCCAGCGGCAGGTCATTACTCGGAGGACCCGGTTCGAGTTGGCCAAGGCGGAGGAGCGGGCCCACATCCTCGAAGGCCTGCGCATTGCTCTCCAGCACCTGGATGAAGTCATCCAGACCATCCGCCAGGCCAAGGACGACGAAGCGGCCAAGCAGGGTCTGATGAGCAAATTCGGCCTCTCGGAGAAACAAGCGGTCGCCATCCTCGACATGCGCCTTCGCCGCCTGACCGCCCTGGAGCGGGAGAAAATCGAGGAGGAATATCAGGAGCTGCAGAAGCGGATCTCCTATCTCAAGGAACTCCTGGCCGATCCGCACAAGATTGACGGCGTCATCCGGGAGGAGAGCCTGCAGATCAAGGAGAAGTACGCCGATCCTCGCCGGACCCAAATCGGGGCGGCGGCCAAGGACATCGACGTGGAGGACCTGATCGCCGAGGAGTCGATCGTGGTCACCTTGAGCAATCACGGGTACATCAAGCGGATGCCGGCCGACACGTACCGGGCGCAGAACCGGGGCGGCCGGGGAATCACCGGGGCGACGACCAAGGAAGAGGATTTCGTGGAGAACCTCTTCATCACCACCACCCACACCCACGTCCTCTTCTTCACCAACCGCGGCAAGGTCTACCACCTGCGGGGCCACCAGATCCCGGAGGCCTCCCGCCAGGCCAGAGGGACCGCCATCGTGAACCTGCTCCAGGTCAGCCGGGGAGAGCAGATCACCGCCGTCATTCCGGTGAAGGAGTTCGATCCGGACAAGTACCTTTTCATGGCTACCCGCCGGGGAACCGTGAAAAAGACCCCGCTGGCCGAGTTCGACAACATCAGGGCCGGCGGCCTGATCGCCCTCACCTTGGAAGAAGGCGACGAGCTGGTCGGGGTGCGCCTCACCAGCGGCCGCGAGGAGATTCTGATGGTAACCCGAGGGGGCCTCTCCATCCGTTTCAGCGAGGAAGAGGTGCGCCCGATGGGGCGGACCGCCCACGGGGTGAAAGGGATCAGCCTGGTCAAGGACGACGTGGTGGAGGGTATGGACGTGGTCCGGCCCAACGCCGATGTCCTGGTGGTCACGGAGAACGGTTACGGCAAGCGCACCCCCATCGCCGAGTACCGGGAGCAGTCCCGGGGCGGCAAGGGCATCAAGACCTTGCGGGTGACGGAAAAGAACGGACCAATCGTCGGGGTGAGGATGGTCCGGGCCGACTACGACCTGATGCTGACCACCGCCGCGGGAATCATCATCAGGGTGCCGGTCCAGTCTATCTCCATCATGGGCCGGGACACCCAGGGGGTGCGCATCATCAGGCTCGACGAGGGAGACCGGGTGGTGGCCGTCGCTCAGCTCGCCAGCCGGGATGACGTCTAGGCGCCTGTAGGGCTTCCTTCAGAATAAATCCCCCTGGGGGGTCGCACACTACCGGTGCGGGATTAAAGAGCTTTGGGAGGTGTGCGAGTGGGTACCGACGTCGATTTGGGGGCCTTTCCGCAGGAGGTCTCGGAGGTCATCCGGGACGGACTCAAACATGGAGTCAGCGACGAGCAGATGGTCAAGGGCATGATCAGCATCGGCAACCTGATGGGTAAGTTTGTCCGGCCGGATACCCCGGAGGAGGCCCTGATGAAGGAGATATGGGACGTGGCCGACGAATCCGAAAAGGAAACGCTCGCCAAGCTGGTCCTGAAGGTCGGAAAACGCCGGGTGCATTAGAATTCGGCAAGTCCAGGTTGAACGGAACGAGGCTGTCCCGAAGCCAAGGGGACAGCCTCTTAGTTCAAGCGACGGAGCCAGAGCCAGATCCCGAGCCCGATCAGCAGAGTCACTCCGAAGAATAACTGGTCGGCTTGCCGGACAAGGCCGGAAAGGTCTTCCCAGTGGACATTCAGCTGGCGTCCAGCCTCGGCGACCAGGAGGCCCCAAGGCAAGTAACCGGCGAGGGTGACGGCGAGGTAGCGGCCGACGGGCACCGGCGCCAGGCCGGCCGGGACCGATATGGCCGCCCGCAGCATGGGAAAGAGGCGGGCGAAGGCCAGGAGGGGTAGTCCGCGCCGGGCGAACCACTGTTCCGCACGCTCCACCGCCCGCTTGCTGACCCCGACGTAGCGGCTGTACCGGACGATGAACGACCGCCCCTTGGTGCGCGCTATGGCGTAAGGGACCAGCGAGCCCAGGGCGAAACCGACCGCCGCCGAGAGGGCCACCCCGACCACGGTCAACCTGCCTTGCAGCGCCAAATAGCCGGCGGCCAGGACGACCGCCTCGCTGGAGATCGGGAACCAGCAACCTTCCAGGAGAAGGGCGCAAAAGACGCCAAAATAGCCCAGCGTGTCGACCGCGCCAAGGAGGGCCTGGGTCAAGGTGCTGACCAGGTTGTGCAACACTGTGAGGGAATCACCTCGTTGCAGGAATGGGCCAACGGGCGAGGGCTGCTCGTCGCCGGCCCTCTCCTCCTACTATGGTTTTCCCCGGAGGACCGGATCCTCAGCCGGATGGATCATGCACCCCGTCCCCCCTCCCCCCTCCTCCCTCCTCCGGCCGGACAAGCGATAATTCTCTATCCTTCCGCTGCCTCCTTTCACCGGGTCAAGCGCGCCATCCGGGACAAACCTGCCCCGAGGAAGGCGGCCGCAATCACCGAGTGGCCGGCGGTTGAAGGGTGGAGCCCGTCGGAGGCGATCGCCTGTCCGCCGGAGTGGGCAAGCGCTTCGCCGATGGGGACGTAGACGCAGCGGTGGCGCGCCACTACCCGCCCCAGTTCGCGGTTGAAGGCGCCGATCCACCGGGCGGCTGGTTCGTGAAGGCGGCTGCCGGGTGGAACAGGGTTATACACGTCCGCCACAAAGACGCGAGCGCGGGAGCGGCGGCGGAGCGTCCCCAACGCCCAATCCAGATGGTGCATGCTGACGGGGAGAACCCGCAGGGGGTCGGGATAGGCGCGGCGGAGGTCGTTCCCCCCAATGTTCACGGTGATCAGGTCGGGTCTGGCCGCCAGGGCACGGCGGACCTGGCCGTAGAGGTCGGCCGTGGTGGCCCCCGGCCTGGCCAGGCGGAGAAGGCGCCAGCCTGGATCGGCCCGGCGAAGATAGCGGTGGAGCTGGGCAACGTAGTCATGGCCCGGTGCGGCCCGGTAACCGGCGGCTACCGAGTCTCCGAGCGCCACGTAGACCAACGGCATAGGAATCACTCTCCCTTCGGAATCTGGGTCGCCTCATCCTACGGGTGCGGGCGCCAAAGGGTGGTGGGAGAGATTGACGGGAGCCGGTTTTCGTGTCGTAATTCACAAACATTTCGACAACTTGCAGGAGGAAGACGGGGCTAAACGTTGTACATAAACCTTCGCATTGCGAAAATGGGGGCATTTCCGGCTCTTTTTGCCGGCGATGCCCCACCGGGTTTTGGGGATACGGGAGGTGAGCGCGGGGGGGGGAAAGGTCCTGTCTTTCATCTTACGTTTGCGAGAGGAAGGAGTTGAAGAGAAAGGCATGAGGGTAACCAGACGGGATTTCCTCAAGCTCTCTGGAGTCACCGCCGCTTCTGCCGCCCTGAGCCAGCTCGGATTCGCGGCTCCGGTTGAGGCGAAGGTGCGGGCCTTCAAGATTCGGGAAGCCAAGGTTTCCCCGACCATTTGCCCGTACTGCGGAGTTGGGTGCGGCCAGCTCGTCTACGTTCGGGACGGGAAGGTCATGCAACTCGAAGGCGACCCGGACAACCCGCAGAACCAGGGCTCGCTCTGCAGCAAGGGGGCGGCGCTCTCGCAGGTCTTTGGCAACCCCCGGCGGGTCACCAAAGTCCTCTATCGGGCCCCTGGCGCGGCGAACTGGGAGGAGAAGGACTGGGAGTGGGCTCTGGAGCGGATCGCGGAGAACGTCAAGAAGACGCGTGACGCTTCCTTCATCGAGACCCAGCCGGACGAGAAGGATCCGGCCAAGTCGTACATCGCAAACCGGACTGAGGCGATCGCAAGCCTGGGCGGAGCCTCCTTGGACAATGAAGAGTGCTACCTGCTCGCCAAGATGAACAGGGCGCTCGGCATTGTCTACATGGAACACCAGGCCCGGATATGACACTCCCCCACGGTGGCCGGTCTTGGGCCATCATTCGGTCGGGGAGCCATGACGAATGGCTGGACTGACCTCAAAGAAACCGACTGCGCATTGATCATCGGCTCCAACCCCGCCGAGAACCATCCGCTGTCCTTCAAGTGGTTGACGAAGGCGCGGGACGAGCGGGGAGCCAAGATCATCGTGGTCGACCCGCGGTTCACCCGGAGCGCCTCCAAGGCGGACATCTACGCCTCCATGCGTTCCGGCACGGACATCGCCTTCATGGGCGGCATGATCAACTACATCCTCCAGAACAACTTGTACTGGAGGGACTACGTCCTGAACTACACCGACGCCGCGTTCATTGTCGGCGCGGACTACGACTTCAAGGACGGCCTCTTCTCCGGCTACGATCCGAAGACCCGCAAGTACGACGCCAAGAAGTGGGGCTTCGAGATGGAGCCGGTGGAAGAGGGCAAGCCGCCCTTGGCGAAGACCGACCCGACGTTGACGCACCCGCGTTGCGTCTTCCAGCTTCTCAAGAAGCACTACTCCCGGTATGACCTGGACACGGTCAGCCGGGTGTGCGGCACGCCGAAGGAGAAGCTGGAAGAGGTTTACCAGGCGTACGCGGCGACCGGGAAGCCCGACAAGTCCGGCGTGATCCTGTACGCCATGGGCACGACGCAGCACACCGTCGGCTCCCAGAACGTCCGCTCCTACGCCATAGTTCAACTCCTGCTGGGCAACATCGGCGTGCCGGGCGGCGGCATCGCGGCGATGCGCGGCGAGTCGAACGTGCAGGGCTCAACCGACTATGCCCTGCTCTTCCAACTGCTGCCGGGCTACCTCAACGCCCCGAACGCCAACGCCGACCACGCCACCCTCGAGGCGTACCTCAAGAAGGAGACGCCCAAGGGCGGGTTCAAGACGAACACTCCGAAGTGGGTCGTCTCGATGCTCAAGGCCTGGTGGGGCGATGCGGCGACCAAGGAGAACGAGTTCGGCTACCACTGGCTGCCGAAGAAGGACCCGAAGAAGAACTACTCCCACATCGCCCTATTCGAAGCCATGTACAACGGGGCGATCAAGGGTCTGTGGAGCTGGGGCCAGAATCCGCTCGTCGGCGGGCCGAACGCCCTCAAGGAAGCCAAGGCGATGGAGAACCTCGACTGGTACGTCTGCGTCGACCTGTTCGAGAGCGAGACGGCCCAGTTCTGGAAGCGGCCCGGGGTCAACCCAGCCGACATCAAGACCGAGGTCTTCTTCCTGCCGGCCTGCTCCTCCATCGAGAAGTCGGGCACCATCTCCAATTCGGCCCGCATGACCCAGTACCGCTGGAAGGCCGTCGAGCCGATGGGCGACTCCAAACCCGACCTCGACATCATGTACGAGCTCTTCAAGAAGATCCGGGACCAGTACAAGGGCTCGAAGGCCGCCAAGGACCAGGGCATCCTGAACCTGACCTGGGACTACGGCGATCCCATCACGCCCGAGGCGGTGGCGAAGGAGATCAACGGGCGCGACCTCACGACGGGCAAGCTGTTGGGCACCTTCGCCAACCTAAAGGACGATGGGACCACAACCAGCGGCTGCTGGATCTACTGCGGCATGTTCCCGGACGAGAACAAGTACCGCGCCGCGGACCGCGACCCGGCGGAAAAGGCCAAGGGCATCTTCCCAGGTTGGGCCTACTCCTGGCCGGTCAACCGCCGCATCCTCTACAACCGCTGCTCGGCCGATCCCGCCGGGAAGCCGTGGAGCGAGGACAAGAAGGTCATGTGGTGGGATCCGGCGGCTCCGGGCGACCCGGCCAAGCCGGATTCGCCCCCGGGAGCGTTCACCGGGTACGACGTACCCGACTTCAACAAGTTCCTGACGCCCGACAAGACGGCGGCGGCGCCCTTCATCATGCAGGTGCTGGGCAAGGGCGGTCTCTACGCCGACAGCGGCATGGCCGAGGGTCCCTTCCCCGAGCACTACGAGCCGTGGGAGAGCCCGGTGAAGAACGCCTTCTCGTCGGTGCAGCTCAACCCGGTCGTGAAGGTCTGGGAGCCCGACAAGCAGGGCACTCCGGACAAATTCCCGATCATCTGCACGACCTTCCGGCTCTCCGAGCACTACCAGACCGGCAACCTCACCCGGAACCAGCCCTGGCTGGCTGAACTCCAGCCGTACATGTTCGTCGAGATCGGCGAGGAATTGGCGGCCGAGAAGGGCATCAAGCAGGGGCAGAAGGTCCTGGTCAGCTCGGCCCGGGGCGAGATCGAGGTCTACGCCATGATCACCAAGCGGTGGAAGCCGCTCGAGGTCGACGGGCGGAAGATCCACTGCGTCGGCCTGCCGTGGCACTACGGATTCGCCGCCATCGCCAAGGGCGAAACGGCGAACAAGCTCACACCGCACATCGGGGACGGAAACACCATGATCCCCGAGTACAAGACGTTCCTCGTGGACGTCAAGGGGGTGTAGAGTAATGGGCAAGACGCTGTACATCGATACCTCCAAGTGCATGGGGTGCCGCGGCTGCGAGTCGGCCTGCAAGCAGTGGAACGACCTCCCGGCGAACATCAAGGGCGACTTGAAGGGTGAGAAGTTCGAGTTCCTGCCCTTCAACGGGACGTACCAGACGAAGACCGACTTCGCACATCAGACCTACACAATGGTCAAGATGCAGGAGGTCGCGCTGGACGACGGCGCGGTCAAGTGGCTCTTCGGCAAGCGGCAGTGCATGCACTGCGCCGAGGCCACCTGCATGATGGTCTGCCCGGTCGACGCCATCTCCCGGACACCCGAAGGGGCGGTCTACCTCGACCAGGAGAAGTGCGTCGGGTGCGGCTACTGCGTGCAGAACTGCCCCTTTGGCGTTCCCCAGCTCGACTACAGCCAGAAAGGCGTCGGCATCTGGCAGAAGAAGTCGTCCAAGTGCAACATGTGCGCTGACCGGGTCCAGAACGGCTTGATCCCGGCCTGCGCCAAGACCTGCCCGACCGGTGCGATCAAGTTCGGCGAGCGGGAGGAACTGCTGGCCCTGGCCAAGGAGCGAGTTGAGCAACTCAAGCCGGCGTTCCCGGAGGCCAGGATCTACGGTGAGACCGAAGTCGGCGGGACCGTGCTGTACGTCCTGACCGAGCACCCGGGTTACTACGGTCTGCCGGTTTCGGCCGTCGTACCGTGGCAGGTCCGTTTCTGGAAGTACTTCGCCCGGCCGGTCGGGGAGTTGGCGGTGGGCGGAGGACTTCTGGTCATCCTGGCCGGCCTCTTCTTCAACTATGTGATGCCGGCCAAGGAGACGCCTCACCACGCGGAAGGGGTGAAATAGCCAATGGCGCAGCCCAAGATCGGAACCCTCAGAAACGGCAAGATCTATCGGTTTGATCCGGTAGAGGTAGCCGCCCACTGGGTCCATACGATCAGCTTCTTCGCCCTGCTGATCACGGGCCTGGTTCTGTTCGCTCCCGGTGGCGCCGGCTGGCTGGCCAGCCTCCTCGGCGGGGTGGGTGTGACCCGCGTGTTGCACCGGGTCTTCGCGGTGCCGTACGCTCTGGTCTCCCTGCCGCTCCTGGTCATCTTCTCGCCGAGAGGGGCCAAGGAGTGGTTCCAGGAGATGTTCCACTGGGACAAAGACGACATCAAGCTCATGATGGGCTACTTCCCGGAGATCCTGGGACGGAAGGCGGACATCCCCGAAGCGCCGAAGTTCAACGCCGGCGAGAAGTTCAACTCCCTGTTGACCCTCTTTACCGGCATTGGGCTGACCCTCTCCGGAATCATCATGTGGTGGCCGACGTCTTTCCCGACCTGGCTCGTGCGGCTGGCTTACCCGGTGCATGACCTGGCCTTCCTGGGAATGTGCTCCATGCTCTGCGTCCATATCTTCCTGTCGGTGGCTCATCCGAAGATGCGGGCCGCCCTCGAGGGGATTACGACCGGCTGGGCTGACGCCGAGTTCGCCAAGGAGCACTACGGCAAGTGGTTCAGGAAGGTGGCCACGAAGGGATAACGGTGGTCTGACGCCACAGGGACCTGGAGGCCCGGTGAAGCTATGTTCCCGGGCCTCTTCTCCGTCGTGACAAGAAGGAGGAGACCGATGGACCTGGAGAGACTCAACGCGCAAATTGACCGTCTAGAACAGCGGGAGCCGGAGCTCGGACCGACCTTGGCCTACTACCGGGAGTTGGTGAAGGAGCTGCGGGCGATCGAAGCCGGTCTACCCCGGGTGAAACTCACGGTGAGCGAACCGGAGGTGGAGATCAACGCCAAGGGCGGGGCGCCTCTCGCCGTCCTGGAAGAGGTTCCAGTGGACCCCGCCGCTTTCGGGCAGGCCTTCGACCGGGTCCTGAACGTCTTCTGGCGCCACCAGCAGGGGCGGTCGGAGGAGGCCGCGACTATCGCGCGGACGGTGTGGGACTACGAGCAGATTGTCCGGCTGTTCTTTGCCGAGGACCTCTCGGGCCTGATCCAGATGGCCGAAGGGCAAGGGGTCGACCCGAAGCTTTTTGCCTACCTCGTGATGATGTCGGTGCGCCCGTTCTTCCGGCGGTACGCGACCAGCCTCGGGAAATACCTCAAGCGCGACTGGTGGCGGGACGTCCGGTGCCCGGTCTGTGGCCAGAAGGGAACCTTCGGTCGCCTGGCCAAGGAGGGGGAGCGGATGCTCGTCTGCCCGCTCTGCGACTGGGAGTGGCAAATCCGGCGCCTCCAGTGCGTGCACTGCGGGAACGAGGACCACGCTCAACTGGTCGAGCTTGAGGCCGCGGAGGTGCCAGGGTACCAACTGCACGTCTGCGACAAGTGCAAGGGTTACCTCAAGGTGGCCGACCAGCGGGGCCAGGACGAGCAGGGGATCGATCTCTTCCTGGCCGATCTGGAGTCGCAGCCTCTGGATCAGATCGCCGCCGAGCGGGGCTACACCCGGGACCCGGAGGTGGCGCAGTAGGCGGCGTCCGGGCGACATCCGAGCTGGTGGACCGCCAACCCCGGCCCTAGGCGGACCAGCCCTGCGCGACGACCAGACGCCGGGCCACGTCCTCCCAGTTGACCACGTTCCACCACGCCTTGACGTAGTCGGCCCGGCGGTTCTGGTACTTGAGGTAGTAGGCGTGTTCCCAGACGTCCACGACGAGGAGCGGGATAACCCCCCAGACCGTGAGGTCCTGGTGCTTCTCCACCTGCAGGAGGTCGAGCCGGGCGAACGACGGATTCCAGGCGAGGAGCGTCCAGCCCGACGCCTCCACGGCGACCGCGGCCGCGGTGAACTGAGCCTGGAAGCGGCCGAAATCGCCGAAATCCCGCACCAGCGCGTGCAGGAGGCGCCCGCTGGGTCGGCCGCCGCCCTGCGGACTCATGTTCTCCCAGTATAGCGAATGGAGCAGATGGCCGGAACCGTGAAAGGCCAGCTCTCTTTCCCAGTGCTTGATCAGCGCCCAGTCGTCGGCAGCCCGGGCCTCCGCCAAGGAGGAGTCGGCTTTGTTTAGGCCGTCGACGTAGCTTTGATGATGCTTGTCGTGGTGGATGCGCAAGGTTTGTTCGTCGATGTACGGCTCCAGGGCGTCATAGGGGTAGGGCAGGGGCGGCAACACGTGAACCATGGTGTTCACCTCCACGCTCGCCATCATATGATCACATGTCGGACCGGGGCCACTGTCCCGCCCCACCCCAAAAGGTGGGCATTGCACAGGCCAGAAGTGTCCGCTACAATGTCGGTGGGGGTAGATGGGCCCTGGTGGGCCTCCTGGTCTTCAAAACCAGTGTCGGGCAGTGATCCTGTCCGGGGTGGGTTCAATCCCCACGTACCCCCGCCAGAGAGTTCAGCGACCCCGTTGCTGCCGCAAGGTGCAGCGGGGTTTTGCGTTACCGGCCGAGACTTAGAGGGCGAGGAACGCTCCGGCGGCCAGGATTGGATCGTCTCCCCTCACCTTACCTTCGGTGTCCACCAGGTAGCGGGTGAGTTCCCGGCTGAAGGCCAGGTAGCGATGGGCTTCCCAGATGCGGGAGGCCATGCGGCGACGCAGGACCGCCTCCTTGGCCGGGGCGTCGCCTTTGGTCCAAGCCTTGATCGCCGTAGCTGGGAGGTCCCTCACCGCTGCTGGCACGGCCGCCTTTTCCTCCTGCGCCTTACCCTTCCCGAGCCTCTTTTCGGCCCGGAAACCGCGGAAGAGGCCGGCCGCCTCCAGGCGCTTCGCCGCCGCCAGATAGAGCACCGAATCCACCGGGTCCTCCCATAGACCGCCCGGTTCAATCTGGTCCTGCACGGCCCGATAGTACCGGAGGAGGGCCGCTCTGCGCAGCTCCGCCACCGTCGCCTGCAGGCCGGACCTGGCGGCTAGCCCGGCGCTTTCGAGCTCCTGGAGAGCGTCGGAGAGAGCGTAGAGGACCAGCGCTGGTTCGTGCGGAGTCGGTGCGGAGCCCGGCTGGGGTCGCGCCGGTTCCTTGGCGAGAGAGGCGATGGCTTGGCCGAGGCGCTCCACCGCGCCTGCCCGGGCGAGGAGGTCCACCAGGAACGCCCGATCCACCTCATCACTCCAGTCGGTGGAGACAAAGTCTGCGTCCTTCAGGTAATCCCGGGAGGCGTCGAGGGCCACCAGCGCCCGGTAGAGCTGAGCTTTCCCTTTCGCCTCCTTGGTTCGGTCGAGCCAGTCCCTGACCGCCTGGAAGGCGAGCTGGCCCTCCGGCCGCTGAGAGGCTCTGGCCTGGGCGAGCAGACCCCGGAAGAGAATGACTGGGCCGGGACCCGGTGAAAGGCTGGCCAGACCGAGGTCTTGCAGGGTGTGATGGGAGACCACCCGGCCGAGGTCCCGCGCAGCGAGCTGCGCCGTCCGCACGGCCTGCTTCTCCGTCGCCGTCCGGGCGGCCTTTTGATTCAGGCCCAGGTAGGAGCGGAAGCTTTCGGCCAGCACCCGGCCCTCGGCGAGCGGCGTCTGGAAGCCCAGCAGTTCTCCGACGGTCGGGGCAATGTCAACCTGTTCAGCCGGCTCCGCAATCACTGCGCCCTGCTTCGCATCGGGTCCGAGCAGGAGGAGGAAGACGTGCCGGCAGCCCTCATCGCCGTCCCCGTGACCGTGGAAGCCCCCATGGGCGTCGTCGTGGCGGCCGTGGTCGTTCGTGAGGATGAGGGTGGTCGAGTCCCGGTATTCGGGATCCGCCTGGATGGCCTGCCAAAGGTCGGCGAAGAGGGCGTCCACTTCAGCAATCGCCTGCGTGTATTCGGCGAAGGTTCCCCGGTGGCCAATGTGATCCGTGTAGCCGAAGTTCAAAAACATGAGGTTTGGCTTGTACTGTTTCATCACTTCCACGGCCTTGGCGAAGACCTCATGGTCATCCGCGGAACTCCCTTCGCCAACTCCGAGCACGGCCCGCGGGGCGTACTTGTCCAGGTATGCAGGGAAGGAACTCCACGGGGCGAAGCTGTAGGCGCCTTTGCCGAAGATGACCCACGCCTTCTCGGCCGGGGCCCCCGTCTCTTCTCGGAAATAGTCGAAGAAGGTAGGCCGGGTGAGGCGCGGCCCCCCATTCGGCACCACCTGGTAGGTTCCGGAGGCGATCGTGGAGTGCCCCTGGCGGGTCACGGTCACACCGCGGTTGTAGAAATTCGTGTAGAGTGTGCCCTGGGGAACGAGTTCTTTCCACATGCGAGGCACGTAGCGGTGCTGCGGATCCCCGAAGGTCTCGCTCCACCGCACCCCGTCCATGACGGCCACGATCACGTGCTTCGTCCGGTACGACGGCGCCGGAAACGAACCTTCCGCCGCCAGGGTGGCCGAGCCCCGGCCAAGGACGAGAACCGCCGCCATCACTGAGACTGCCAGTAACCTTCGCATTGCCCTGAACCTCCATCCGGCGCCTACGGCGTGGCGCCTCCGTTTGTTCTCACCATGATTAAACGACCGATCCGCCCGCAATGTTCGCAGGTCCCGTTCGATCTCTTTGGGGCAGGGGTGACCGGTCGGCGTGTGGAAAAATAGGCATGGTAAAACGGGCACGATGACTGGTATAAGCGGGCGTAATGGTAAAGGAAAGCGGTGACGGCATGCGGGACCTGGAGGTGGCGGGGACCGAGGCCCGGCGGAAACTGCGGCTCACGGAGATGGCTACGAAGTCCGGCTGAGCGGCCAAGTTCGCGCCGGGGGACCTGGTGCAGGTGCTGGCCGGGCTGCCGCAGACCGCCGATCCGCGGCTTCTGGTTGGCTTCAGTACGGCGGACGACGCCGGGGTCTTCGCGATCGGGGAGCGCCAGGCGCTCATCCAGACGGTGGACTTCTTTACGCCGATCGTGGACGATCCGTACGCCTTTGGGGCGATCGCTGCCGCCAACGCTCTGTCGGACGTGTACGCCATGGGCGGGGAGCCGTTGACCTGCCTGAACATCGTCTGCTTCCCGTGCCATGGGGACCGGGGCCTCCTCCGGGAGATCCTGCGGGGCGGGGCGGAGAAAATCGCCGAGGCCGGGGCGGTGTTGGTGGGCGGCCACACCGTTCAGGACGACGAGCCGAAGTATGGACTGGCCGTGACGGGGTTGATCGATCCGGCAAGGCTGGTGACCAACGCCGCGGCCCGGCCGGGAGACCGGCTGATCCTGACGAAGCCTTTGGGCACAGGGATCATCGCCACGGCCATCAAGGGCGGGGCGGCGAACCCGGCGGCGGTGGCGGAGGCGATCCGAGTGATGAGCGCCCTCAACCGGGACGCCGCCCGGGCCATGTCGCAGGCCGGGGTCAGGGCGGCCACCGACATCACCGGTTTCGGCCTGGTGGGGCACGCCCTGGAGATGGCCGAGGCCAGCGGGGTGACGTTGGCCATCGAGGGTGGGGCGGTGCCGTTGCTGCCCGGGGTGCGGGAGACGGCGGCGCTGGGGCTTATCCCGGCAGGCGCCCACAACAACCGGGAGCACGCCCTCCACCGGGCGAGCATGGCCGGCGGGAAGCTGAACGAATTGATCTTCTGCGGACCTGAGACCTCGGGCGGGCTCCTGATTGCTGTCCCGGCCGACCGGGCGGCGGACCTGCTGGCGGTCATCCGGCAGGGGACGGGCGGCGAGGCGGCGGCCGTGATCGGCGAGGTCCGAGAGCGGGGCGAGCGGGCGGTGGTCGTGGCTTAGGCGCCTCGAGTCGTAGACCCGGCGGCGGCTCCGACGAGGGGAGGAGGTGGCGGATGGGGGAAGAGAAGCTTACCCGGATCCCGGCGATGAACCGGCTGCTGGCGCGACCAGCGGTGCAGGTGGCGGCGGAGCGGTGGTCGCGGGAAGAAGTGGTCCTGGCGCTGCGCGACCTCACCGACGAGGTGCGGAAACGGGCGGCAGGCGGAGGGGCGGTCCCCGAAAGTCTGGAGGTCTGGGACGAGCTGCTCCTGAGCCGGCTAGAGGAGCGTTTGAGCGCCCACAACCTGCGCCGGGTGGTCAACGCCACCGGGATAGTCCTTCACACCAACCTCGGGCGGGCCGTCCTGGCCCGCGCGGCTAAGAAGCTGCTCGCCGAGGTCAGCGAGGGCTACAGCAACCTGGAGTTCGACCTCGCCACCGGGGAGCGGGGGTCGCGCCACGCCCACGTGGCGGAACTGCTCGCCCAGCTCACCGGCGCCGAAGCGGGGCTGGTGGTGAACAACAACGCCGCGGCGGTCCTCCTGGTCCTGAGCACGCTGGCGGCGGGGAGGGAGGTCGTCGTCTCCCGGGGGCAGCTCGTGGAGATCGGAGGCGCCTTCCGCATCCCTGACGTCCTGGCCCGGAGCGGGGCGCGCCTGGTCGAGGTCGGGACGACCAACAAGACACGCCTGGCCGACTATGAGCGGGCGATCACCGAGGAGACAGCGCTCTTACTCAAGGTGCACACGAGCAACTTCCGGCTGATCGGCTTCACGGAGGAGGTATCCCTGGTTGAACTCGTAAGACTCGGCCGGAAGCAGGGGCTCCCGGTCGTTGAGGACCTGGGAAGCGGGGTCTTGATCGACGTGAGTCGATACGGGCTGCCGGCTGAGCCGACAGTTCAGCAGAGCGTGGCGGCCGGGGCGGACCTGGTCACCTTCTCCGGCGACAAGCTGCTCGGGGCGACTCAAGCGGGGATCGTTGTCGGGCGGGCGGAGATGGTGGAACGCCTGGCCAAGAACCCCTTGATGCGGGCGCTGCGGGTCGACAAGCTGACCCTGGCAGCCCTCGAGGCGACCCTGCGGCTCTACCGCCACCCCGAACTGGCGCTCCGGGAGGTCCCGACGCTGGCCATGCTCACCCGGCCGGCGGAGGAGGTCAAGGCGTCGGCGGAACGTCTGGCGGCCAGAGTCCGGGAGTTGCTGGGCGAGCGGGCCCGGGTAGACGTGGTACCAGACCCGACGGAGGCTGGCGGAGGATCGCTCCCGGGGACGCAGGTGCCGAGCTGGGCGGTGGGGATCACCCCCGGGGAGGGGCTCGGGTCGCTTGAGGAATGCCTGGCGCGGCTCCGTTCGGCCGATCCGCCGGTCATCGCCCACCTGTCCCAGGGCCGGGTCCTCTTGAACCTGCGGACGGTCCAGCCGGGGGAAGAGGACCTGATCGTGGCTGCCCTGGCGGCCTGGGAGTGAGGGCGCCGGGGGTGGAGGTGGCGCCATGCGGCAGGTCGTGATCGGCACGGCGGGGCACGTGGACCACGGGAAGACGACGCTGGTGAAGCGGCTCACCGGGGTCAACACCGACCGGCTCAAAGAGGAGCAGGAGCGGGGCCTCACTATCGAGCTGGGGTTCGCTCCGTTCAAGCTGCCCAGCGGGCGCCGGGCGGCAATCGTGGACGTCCCGGGGCACGAGCGGTTCATCCATCACATGCTGGCCGGGGCCGCCGGGATGGATTTGGTCCTGCTGGTCGTGGCCGCAGACGAAGGGGTCATGCCCCAGACCGTCGAGCACCTCGACATTCTCACCCTGCTCCAGGTGGAGCGAGGAATCATCGTCTTAAACAAAATCGACCTGGTCGAACCGGAATGGCGGGAGCTGGTGGCGGAGGAGATCCGGGAACGGGTGAAGGGCACCGTCCTGGCGGAGGCCCCGATCGTGCCAGTCTCGGCGGCCACCGGCGAAGGGGTCGACCGCCTGGTCGCCCTGATTGACGAACTGACCGCCGGGGAGTACCGGGCCAAATCCACTGTCCTGCGCCTTCCGATCGACCGGGTCTTTGCCATCCAGGGGCATGGGACGGTCGTTACCGGCACACTTTGGGGCGGAACGATCCGGCCGGGCGACGCGGTGACCATCCTGCCCTCGGAGAAGACAGCCCGGGTGCGGCAGGTGCAGGTCCACGGGGCGGCCGTGGAGGCGGCCGAGGCGGGGCAGCGGGTGGCGCTGAACCTCGGCGGGGTTGAGAAAGAGGAGATTGCCCGGGGCGAGGTCGTCACGGCCCCGGGAGAACTGGCCTCGACCCGCCTGCTTGACGTGAAGGTGACGATTCTGGGTCATGCCCTCCACGGGGTCGCCCACCGGGACCAGGTTCGGCTCCACGCCGGAACCAGTGAGGTTCTGGCCCGAGTCAGGCTGCTCGACCGGGACGAGGTGTCGCCGGGCGAATCGGCCTGGGCTCAACTCCACCTGGCGGAACCGGTGGTGGCGGTTCGGGGCGATCTCTTCGTGCTCCGCTCCTACTCGCCGGCCCGGACGTTGGGTGGAGGGCAGGTCCTGGACGCCCATCCGCCGCGGCACCGGCGGATGCGAGCCACCACCGCGGTGGAGCTGTCCCGCGAGGAGCGGGGAGCCCCGGCAGATCTCGTGGCGCTGGCGCTCTCCCGGGCAGGCGGGCGGCCCCTTACAGCCGAAGGGATCGCCCGGGCGGCTGTTCTCGACCGCGGCCTGGTCCAGCAGGAGCTGGAGAAGGCCTGTCGGGCTGGGGACGCCACGGCGCTGGGCGAGGGTCACTACCTGGACACGCGGGCCTTTGCCGCCCTGACGGAGGCGGTTGAGGCCGCACTGGCCGACTTCCACCAGAGGCTCCCCCTCCGCCCGGGAATGCCCAAGGAGGAGCTGCGGAGCCGGGTGGCGCCGCGGTGGGAGGCCCGTGAATTCGGATTGTTGCTTGAGACCTGGCAGCGGCAGGGGAAGGTAAAGGTGACGGAGCAGGAGGTGGCGCTCTCAGGCCACGACCCGGCCGCCTCGGCCGAACAGGAACGGCGCTTGGCGGCGATGGCGGAGGCGATCGCCAAGGGCGGCGTCACCCCGCCCACCCTGGGCGAGCTGCAGAAGCGATGGAAGTTGGCGCCAGCGGTAGCGGAGGAACTGATGGCCCGGCTGGTCAAGGAGGGGCGGGTGGTCAAGGTCTCCGAGGAGCTGTACTTCAGTCCGGCGGCCTTGGCTCGAGTAAGAGAGGCGCTGCGGGAGCATTTCGCGGCGGAGAAGACGCTCGAGCCTCCAGCGTTCAAGGACAAGTTGGGCCTGAGCCGGAAGTTCGCCATACCGCTCCTGGAGTATTGCGACCGGGTGAAGTGGACCCGGCGGGTGAGAGATGTGCGCATCGCCGGGCCTCAGCTTGCGGAACCGGCGGGGGGTAGTCCGGGCGGCTGACCGGAAGAAGGAAGACGGCATACTCTGGTACGCCCGACGACGAAACAGCCGTCCGGCCGGGGAGGGCCGGAAGCGGCAGGGGGGAGCGGAATGACGGGCGAAACAAAGGGACGGCGCCGGTCGGCTAAGCGTCGCTGCCTGGCCTGCGGCCGATACCGGGTTCGGGGGACCCTCATCCGGCAGGCCTTCCTCTGCCAGGGGTGCGAAAAGCGGCTGGTGGCGACCGAGGTGAGCGACCCGGAGTATGACCACTTCCTCATCCGAATGCGCAGGGTTTGGCCGGAGTTTAGGTGATGGTCGGCGGAGGGGCGGGGAGCGTCCAAGCGAAGGAGGGGCTCCGTGGGGAAGGACCAGCGGGCGGCACCGTTCTGGGAGGCCGTCTTGCGCCAAGCCAGGGCCGGAGGGCAAATCTTCTACACCCCCGGACATAAGCGGGGACGAACCGGCGATGCTAGCTGGCGGGGCCTCCTCCAGGAGGCGCTCGCCCTCGATCTGGACCCGCCGGCACTGCCTTCACCATCTGCCCCCGAGTCCGCGGTGGCACCCTCGGTCGTGGTCCGGGAGGCGGAAGAGCTCCTGGCTCGGCTGTACGGAGCCCGGCGCAGTTTCTTCCTGGTCAACGGGGCGACCGGGGGGCTTCAGGCGCTGCTCCTGGCGACCGTGGCTGGAGGCGCCCTGCTTCTGCCCCGCAACGCCCACCGCTCCGTTCTCGGCGCCCTAGCCCTGGCCGACGCCCGGCCGGTCTACCTTCCGGGTTCGGTGGACCCCTTCTGGGGTCTTCCCCTGGCGCCCCGCCTTCCTTCGCCGCCGCGCTTCCCAGCGGTTCAAGCCGTCCTAGCCACCTATCCCGACTACTACGGCCTCGCCTGCGACTTGGCGGGCTGGCGGGAAACCCTGACCGCCGGCGCCCGGCACCTCCATCCCGCCGGGGATGAGCCCCTCCCTCTCCTGGTGGATGAGGCGCACGGCCCCCACCTGCCTTTCCTGCCCAGCCGCCCGGCTGACGGGTTCCCGCTCCCCCGACCAGCGCTGGAGCTGGGGGCCGACGCCGTGGTGCAGAGCCCCCATAAGCTTCTCGGATCGCTGGTGCAGAGCGCCTGGTTGCACCTGGCCGGCGAGCGGCCGGGGGGCCGGTACGCCGTCGAGGCGAGACGGGTCGAGGCGGCGCTGGTCACGCTCACCACCACCAGCCCTTCCTTCCTCCTGCTTTCCTCGCTCGACGCCACCCGGCGCTGGGCGGCCGAGGAGGGGCGAGAGGCCTACCGGCGCCTGACCGAGCTGGCCGGGGAGGCGAGGGAGCGGATCAATGCCCTCCCCGGATTGCGTTGCCTAGACGACCAGGAGGCCCGGCGCCTCGGCTACGTGGCCCTCGACCCGACCAAGCTGACCGTGTCGGTGCGGGAGTTGGGCCTCTCCGGGCCGGAGGCGGAGGCCTTCCTCCGCTGGCGAGGTCTCCACGCCGAGCTGGCCGACCCGCTGAACCTGCTCTTCATCTTGAGCCCGGCCGACCCGCCGGAGACTATCTCCGCCCTGGTAGAAGGCCTGGCGGCGCTAGCCAGGGCGGCGGGGCGGGCGGCGGACCGGGCCCGGCTGACGGCCGACCGCTCGCCGGGAGCGGCCGGGCCTGCTGAGACGGCCGCTCTGTTCAGCCGGGTGCTGGCCCTCCCGCCAGAGCGGGCAGTCACGCCCCGGGAGGCGCTGCTCGCGCCGGCCTTGCCGGTGTCGCTGGGACAAGCCGCCGGCCGGGTGGCGGCGCGGGCGGTCGGGGTCTACCCCCCCGGCATCCCGGTGGTCTCCCCGGGCGAGATCCTCACGCCGGCCCATGTCGAGCTGCTTCAACGGCTCATCGCCGGCGGGCTGCGGGTGGAGGGGCTGGCCGACGAAGACAGGGTGGAAGTGGTTGAAGGGTGAGCCGGTAGTCGGCATTGCATCAGCCAATCGAGGGGGTCGAAGTACGTGAGAGTAGCGGTGCTGTCGGACATTCACGGCAACCTCACAGCCCTCGAGGCCGTGCTTGCTGATCTGGCGCGGGAAGGCGTCGACCAGATCGTTTGCCTCGGTGACTTGGCAGCTAAAGGTCCTGCACCCCACGAAGTCGTCGAACAGGTGAAAGCGCTTGGCTGCATCACGGTCAGGGGCAACACGGACGTCTCTTTACTAGAGCCTGGTCTGGAAGCCGAGGTCCAAGGCCTGCACGGCCCAATGCGTCAGATCGGGGAAATCTTCCTCTGGGCTAGGGAGCAGCTGTCGCCTGCCGACCGGGACTACCTGGCGGCGCTTCCCACCACGGCTGTGCTGCAGCTCGACCACGGGCGCTCCTTGCTCTGCTTTCACGGGTCTCCCCGGTCGGCGAGGGACACCATCCTGGCCACTACCCCGGACACCGAGCTGGAGCCGATGTTCCGCGGCTGGACCCAAGAGTATCTGGCCGGTGGACATACGCATAGGCAGTTGTTCCGCCGCTTCAACGAGGCGATTCTGCTAAACCCTGGGTCAGTGGGGCTTCCCTCAACTTCGTCCGGTGAGCCCCGCCCCCTGGCCGAGTACGCGATCCTTTCCTGCGAGCCCCGGAGGGCGAGCGTGGAGCTGCGTCAAGTCCCGTTCGACTTGGAGAGAGTGTTGTCGCTTGCCAGGGAGCGGAAGTTGCCCCACGCCGGGTGGTGGGAGTCCAATTGGTAGGCACTTCGTCCCAGACCTCTTCGACCGGGCCTCCGGGCTGACGCTTGGCTGCTGCCGTCTGACGCTATGCTATAATTGGCACGGGAGAAGAGGAGAAAGGGGGCGGTGCCGTGAGCCGGGCTGAAGCGTGGCTGGCGGAGGGTGCGCTAAGTTGCGCCAGGAGGCTGGTGGAGTTCGCCAAGACTCAGGCTGAAAGGCGGCTTTGGCCCGAACCTGCCCGCAGCCTGGCGGAGCGGCCTGGCCGATTTTTGCCTGGCTGTCCAGCAAAAGCTGGACCCTGAGTGCGTCATCCTGGTGGGATCTGCCGCTGAAGGTACTGGGCTACACCCCGGACGAGTTCCGGCGCATGCTAAAAGAGGGCCACGTGACAGCCTTGGCGGCCTGTCATAAGGGGATCCCGCTCCTGGGCAACGTGGTTCGGGCAAGCGAGAGAGGAGTTCCTTGCGCTGGAGTCCCGAGGCTTGCGCCGCGTCAAAGGGGCCTGGCTTCTTCCTCCGGAGTGAGGTCAGGCGTGATCAGCGACATGGAAGCGGAGGCGAGGCGGATGACCGGTCAACGGCGGGTGACCGACAATCTGGAGCAACTCCTGGACGTTTTGCCGCCGGCGGTGGCGCAGGCGGTCCAAGCGTTGCCCGAGACCGATACGCTGATCGAGATCGTGTTGGACCTGGGGCGCCAGCCGGAGGCCCGCTACCCCGACCGCTTCGTCTATCTCTCCGACCATCCGGTGGGCCGGGGGGATTTGGACTACCTGGTCAAGCGGGTCGGCACTTTCGGCCAGGACAACCGGGCCGGTATCGAGGCCACCCTCCACCGCATCTCGGCCATCCGCAACCGGCAGGGCGATATCATCGGCGTCACCTGCCGGATCGGCCGGGCGCTCTACGGGACGGTGGACATCATCCGGGACGTGGTGGAGCGGGGCAAGTCGGTCCTCTTCCTGGGGCGGCCGGGGGTCGGCAAGACGACCATGCTCCGGGAAGTAGCCCGGGTCCTGGCGGACGAGCTCCACAAGAGGGTCATCGTGGTGGATACCTCGAACGAGATCGCCGGCGACGGGGACATCCCCCATCCGGCCATCGGCCACGCCCGCCGGATGCAGGTGCCGAGGGTCGATAAGCAGGCGGCGGTGATGATCGAGGCAGTCGAAAACCATATGCCGGAGACGGTGGTGATCGACGAGATCGGGACGGAAGAAGAGGCGGCCGCTGCCCGGACCATCGCCGAGCGGGGCGTCCAGCTCATCGGGACGGCCCACGGCAACACCCTGGAGAACCTCGTTCTAAACCCGACGCTCTCCGATCTCATCGGGGGCATCCACGCCGTCACCCTGGGTGACGAGGAGGCCCGCAAGCGGGGGACGCAGAAGACCGTCCTGGAGCGGAAGGCGCCGCCCACCTTCGACATTCTGGTGGAGATCCAGGAGAAGGACCGCTTCGCCATCCACCACGACGTGGCGGCGGTCGTGGACGACCTCTTGCGGGGGATCGAGCCCCGGCCTGAGATCCGGGAGCGGTCGGGCGAGGGGAAGATCGAGGTGATTCAGGCGCCGGCGCAGCCAGGAGGGGCCGTAGGAGGGCCTTCGGAACGGGTCTTCCTGCGGCCGGAACCGGGGTGGGGGCGGAACCGCCCATACCGGGCGCACCTGGAAGCGGCGGCCAGCCGGGGGTCGCTCGCCCGGGAGAGTGGTCGGGCGCTGGAGCGGGAAGCAGGGGCGGGGGCGCGACCAGGGAAGATCGTGAAGGTCTTCCCCTATGCGGTTAGCCGCAACCGGCTGCTGCGGGTCATCAACGAGCTGCGAGTTCCGGTCCACCTGGCCGACGAGCCGGAACAAGCCGACTTGATTCTGACCTTAAAGGGACAGCACCGCAAGATGCCGAAAAGACTAAGGATGGCGGAGGAGCGGGGACTGCCGATCTACGTCATCCGGAGCAACACGATGGCCCAGATGGAGGCCTTCGTGCGGGAACTGGTCGACTCCCCGGGGATGAATCCCCTGGCCGAGGCGGAAGAGGCGATCCAACGGGTGATCGAGTCGTTGCAGCCGGTGGAGCTGGCGCCCCAGTCGGCAGCCATCCGGCGGCTCCAGCACGAACTGGCCGAGAAGTACCAGCTCCACTCCCGGTCGGTGGGGGAGGAGCCGAACCGCCGGGTCACGATCTATCCCAACGGCGCCGGCCGGCACTAGAAGGCGAAGGGGGAAGCTGGTGACAGCGGGGGGACGCGGGCTTTTCATCACCCTGGAGGGGCCGGATGGGGGCGGCAAGTCCACCCAGGCGGCGCGCCTGACCGAAAGGTTGCGCGCCCGGGGGGTGCCGGTGGTCTTCACCCGAGAGCCCGGCGGAACCCCGGTCGGTGAGGCGCTGCGCCAGATCATCCTGGACCCCCGGAATGACCTGGCCGGCGAGACAGAGGTCTTGCTGTACGCGGCCAGCCGGGCTCAGAACGTCGAGCAGGTGATCCGGCCGGCCCTGGCGGAGGGGAAAGTCGTCCTGGCCGAGCGCTTCGTCGATTCGAGCCTGGCCTACCAAGGTTACGCCCTCGGGCGGGGGATAGAGGCGGTGCGGCAGATCAACGTCTTCGCCACTGGAGGGCTGGTGCCCGACTTGACGCTGCTTCTGGACGTCACTCCCGAGGTGGGCCTGTCCAGGGTGGGCGCCCGGGCGGGCGGAGAGGCCGCGGATCGGATCGAGCGGCGCCGATTGGAGTACCACCGGCGGGTCCGGGAGTATTATCTCATGCTGGCGAGAGAGGAACCCGGCCGGGTCCGGGTGATTCCGACCGACGGCCGGACGCCCGATGAACTCGAAGCCGAGTTGTGGGCTGAACTAGCGGCGCGCTGGCCGGAGCGGTTCGCCAAGGAATGGGGCGAGGGGTGAGTGGTCAGGATGAAGCTCGTGATTGCGGTGGTTCAGGATCAGGACGAGGCGAACCTCCTGTCCGCCCTGTCCGAATCCGGCTTCCAGGCTACCAAACTGGCTTCCACCGGCGGCTTCCTGCGCGAGGGGAACACCACGATCCTGGTCGGCGTCGAGGAGGAGAAGGTGGAGGCGGTGTTGGACCTGGTCCGGAAGACCTGCCGGTCACGGCGCCAGCTGGTGACGCCGCTGGCTTCGCTCGGCCGGATCGAGACCACCTACTTCACCGAGCCGGTCGAGGTGCCGGTGGGCGGGGCCACGGTCTTCGTGGTCGACGTCGAGCGCTTCATCAAGGTCTGACCGGCGATGCGCATCCAGGAGTTGGGGGATTCCCGCGGCGAGGGCCTGGAGGGACTGAAGCGGCGCAAGGGCTCACGGAGGGTGGGGCGCACCGAACCGGCGCTGGAGTTCGCCAAGACCCTTGGGGTGGCCCGGGTGGAGGCGGCTCACCGCTCGTTGGACGAGCTCTTGGCCGACCTTGACCGGACTGCCGAAGAGCTGCGGGACAAGCGGAGCCTGGCGGTCCTGCGGAAGTACCGGGAACTGGTCCGGTCGTTCCTCGACACGGTGCTCCACGAGACCTACGCTGTGCAGCAGCAGACGGGCATTGACCGGAAAGGGCGGCGGCGGGTCTACGTCCTGATCCAACGGGTGAACCAGGCGCTGGAGGAACTGACCGAGCTGACGCTTTCCCGCCACGCCGACCCGCTTTCGCTCCTGGAGAAGCTCGGCGAGATCCGGGGGATGCTGGTCGACCTGTACACCTGATAGCCGCGGCATACTGAGACACGGAGATTGGACGCGCCCATGCGTTTTGCGGACCTGCTTGGTCAGGAGATCACCGTGCGCCTGCTCAAATCGGCCCTGCTGAAGGACCGGGTGGCCCACGCCTACCTGCTGGCCGGCCCTCCGGGCGCGGGGAAGAGGACGCTGGCAAGGATTCTCGCCGCAGCGCTGAACTGCGCGGCCCGCGGCGGTCCGGAATGGGACGGAGAGCCATGCGGGGAGTGCCCCTCATGCCAGAAGATGGCCCGCGGGAACCACCCCGACGTCCAGGTGATCGCCCCCGATGGATCCCACCTCAAGCTCGAGCAGATGCAGGAGTTGCGGCGGGAGAACGCCCGGCGGCCGTACGAAGGCCGGTGCAAGGTGTTCATTGTCGAGCAGGCCGAACTCATGACGGACGAGGCGGCCAACTGCCTCCTCAAGACGCTGGAGGAGCCACCCGGGCCGACGGTCTTCCTCCTGCTCACGGCCTATCCAGCCCGGATCCTGCCGACCATCGCTTCACGCTGTTCGGTCCTCAAGCTGGCGAGGCTGCGGGAAGCGGAGATCGTGCAGAAGCTCGTGGCGGAGGGACGCACGGAGGAGGAGGCGCGGGCCGCCGCCGGGCTGGCGGGGGGGTCCCTCGGGCGGGCCCGGACGGTCGCTGGCCGCTGGAACGAGCTGCGGGAGGAGGCGCGGGACTTCTTTGCCGCTGCCTGCCGGGGCGACCGGGTGGCGCTGCTGGCCCGGGCGGCCGCCTGGTCCAAGAGCCGAGAGGAGGCACAGGAGCGGCTGGAGCTGCTCGAGGCGCTCTACCGGCAGCTCCTGCTGGCGGCGGGAGGGGCGCCAGCCGGCGTGTGGCAGCAGGTGCTGGGTCGTGAGGCCGAGAGGCTGTCCTTGGACAGCGCCCGGACAGCGCTGGAGGCGCTCATGTGGGGGCGCCAAGCCCTTTCGGCCAACGCCCACCGGCGGCTGCTCCTCGAGGTGTTGTTCTTGCAGATTGCCCGGTGCCACGAGGGAAGCGAACCGCTTCCAGGGTTGGCGAAGGGACTGGGCTAGACTAGGACGGAGGAACGCGATGGCACGGGTGGTGGGAGTCCGCTTCAAAACTGCCGGCAAGGTGTATTACTTCGACCCCGGGGAGCTTGAGTTGAGGCCGGGGGACGGAGCGGTCGTGGAGACAGCCCGCGGAACAGAGCTGGGAACGGTGATCGGCTCGCCGCGGGAGGTCCCGGAGGAAGAGGTCAAGACCCCCCTGAAGAAGGTGTTGCGGAAGGCGGGGCCGGAGGACCTTGCCCGCCAGGAAGAGAACGAGGAGAAGGCTCGCCAGGCGTTTACCATCGGGCAGCAAAAAATCGCCGCTCACAGCCTCCCCATGAAGTTGGCCCACGTCGAATACACCCTGGACGGCTCGAAGATCATTTTCTACTTCACCGCCGAGAACCGGGTGGACTTCCGGGAACTGGTCAAGGACCTGGCCTCCACTTTCCGGACGCGCATTGAACTCCGCCAGATTGGAGTGCGGGACCAGGCGAAGCTTCTCGGAGGGCTTGGGACTTGTGGCCGGCAGCTCTGCTGCCAGGCCTTCCTGGGCGATTTTGCCCCGGTTTCAATCCGCTCGGCGAAAGAACAGAACCTGTCGCTCAATCCGACGAAGATCTCCGGCATCTGCGGCCGGCTGATGTGTTGTTTGAACTTCGAGAGCGAGACCTACCGGGAGGCCAAAAAGGCGGCCAAGGAGGGGGAGGCGGCTCGGGAGGTCGAGGTTGTCCAGGATGAGGGGGTGCGGGAGGGGGAGCTGCTGGCCATGCCCGCGGAAACCGTTGTTCCGGCGGCAATGACCGAGGTCGAGCCGCCCGCCCCAGCGCCGGGCACCCCGGCTGCGTCCTCCGGGCAGCGCACCAAAGGACGCCGGAGAAGGCACCGCCGCCAAGCGGGCGCAGGACAACCCGCAGGAGGCGGCCAGCCCGCCCAGGCGCCAGCCAAACAGGAGGAGCCGCAGCCAGCAGGCGCGCCAGCCAGCCAGGCGGAACGGCGAGCGAGCCACCGGCGCCGGCGGCGTCCTAAGGGATCGGGGAGAAGCTCACCGAACCAGGGAGATTATCCCGCCGAGTGAGCTCGGCTAGGCTCAGGGGGCGCAGAAGCGGTCCAGTCAGCCACTCGTCGAAAGGTTCCTCCAGTGCCAACCCCCGGGCGGCCAACAAGTCCGCCAGGAGGGCCTGGCCCTGATTCATTCCGGGCCCTCCCATCAGAAGCAGCAGGTCGCCGCGACGCGCCGCCCGCACAGCGGAAGCCAAGGCGTCCCCCAAGTCGGGATAGTACTCGACCGGGAGGCCGCCCTGGCGGCAGGCGGCGAGCAGCGCGGCCCGCTCCTCCCGGGTGGGCTGGAACTCCGGCGGGGTGTGAGCGAGGCTCTCGGTGACGATCAGGCGCTCCACCCGGAAGCGGGGAAGGAGCTGGGCTAGGGAGCGCCCGAGCGCTGCGTTGTGGGCCGCTCCGCGTCCGCCGGCGACGGCGCAGACGGGGCGTAGGATCCGGTAAGGCCGGGCGGCATTCTTCTGGCGGGCCTCCGCCTCGAGTTCGGTCAGGGCGGCCAGCGTGGCGGCGGCTTCCCGGGGGCTTTGCGCCACATCGTCCAGTATGGCGAACTCTCCGTCATAGACCAACTGGCACCGGCGGTAGACCCCCGGGAAATCCGCCAGGGCGGAGGCGATGGTACTGGGGGGGACGCCAAACAGGAGGGCCGCAGCCGTGGCGGCTGCGGCGACGCGGCGAGTCGCCGGTCCCGGAGTGGCGAGCCGCGCCCGCCAAGTCAGGGGGACGGGAGCGACACCGGCGATCCCGGTCAGCAGGCGCGGCTGGGCGGTGAACTCAACTTCCTGGCCCCGCAGCGTAGCCCAGAGACGGCGATAGCGAAGGTCGGCAGCCGGGCCGGGGCCAAAGGTGAAGAACCGGCGGGCATCGCCAACAGGCGGCCTCCGCCCGGAGGGAAGGACCAGCAGCGGCGCCGCGGACGCATCCTGCAGCCAGGCGGGACAGCGGTGGTCAAGGGCGATCAGCCCTGCCAGCGCCACCCCATAACTCAGTGGCTCGGCCGGACAGAGGCTGAGGATGGCGGCCTGCCCACCACGCTCGACGAGGTGGCGGAGGAAGAGCAGAAGACCGGCGGGGAAACCACTCTGGTGGTGAAAGGGGCCGGGGCCCAAGGCGTCGGCCCACAGGCCTGTCGAGAACCTGCCAGCGTCCAGACACCGGTGAAGCAGGAAGGCTGCGCTGGTCTTGCCGGGACCGGTAACCCCCCAGAGAAGCAGTTTCTTGGCTGGCTCACCGTAGAAGACGGCGAGAAGGTGGCGGAAGGCTTCCCGGGCCTGGCGCACCCGCAAGACAGGGACCGGTGAGGCGAGTGGCTCCTCGGCCACCACGGCGGCCACGCCGCGACGGAGCGCCTGGTCGACGGTTGACGGGTCGGCGGTGGGCTCGACGACCAATACCACCTGGGGGCCGGCTTCCGACGTCCGGTTGGTGACGCTGAGCACTTCCTGGTCTAGCGCCCCGAGTTCACCCGCCACCTCCACCTCGGTGCCCTGGCGCCGGAGCAGTTCGACCAGGTGGCGCAGGTTCACGCATAGCCCTCCTCGTAAGCGGGAAGTATTCCCCGAACTGGCGGTTCTATCCCGGAGTGAGGAAGGAGGTCGGCCATGGAGAAGAGCGGCATCCTTTACGTCTGCGCCACGCCCATCGGCAACCTGGAGGACGTCTCCCTCCGGTTGTTGCGCGTTCTTGGCGAGGTGGACGCGGTGGCGGCAGAGGACACCAGGACGACCCGAAAGCTGCTCAGCCGGTATAAGATCAGAACGCCCCTCCTGAGCTTCCACGCCCACTCCGGGCCCGAGGTGGTCGAAAGCCTGATTCGGCGGCTGGCGGCCGGGGAGCGAATAGCCCTCGTCTCAGAGGCCGGGACGCCCGGCATCTCCGACCCGGGGTTGCCCCTGGTGGGGGCGGCACTGGCGGCCGGCTTCCGGGTGGAGGCAGTGCCGGGGCCGAGTGCGGTCACCACCGCCCTCTCGGTGGCGGGGTTGCCCGCCGCACGTTTCGTCTTCGAGGGCTTCCTCCCCGCCCGGAGCGGGGAACGGCGGCGGCGCCTCTCAGAGCTGGCCGGGGAACGCCGGACCGTCGTGCTGTACGAGGCGCCTCACCGGCTCCTGCGCACCCTAGAGGAACTACTTCATTACCTGGGAGACCGGCCGGCGGCGGTAGCGCGGGAGATGACGAAACAATTTGAAGAAATTTATCGGGGCACCCTCTCAGGCGCCCTGGCTCACTTCTCCGCTGGGGAGCGGCGGGGCGAGTTCACCGTGGTTGTGGGCGGGTTGGTGGATACGGGAGCGGCCAGGACGGCAGAAGCCAAGGGCGCACCGGTCGAGGGCGGAGAACGGGAGGGGGGAGAAGAGGCGGCGGCCTTGGCCCGGTTAGAGGGGCTGCCGTTGGGCGCAGCGGCCCAGCGGGTAGCCAAGGCTCGCGGCCTCTCCCGCAACGCCGTGTATCGGCAAGCCTTGATGTATCAGGACCAGAAAAAAGAGAAGGGACAGACCGCGTCTGCCCCTAGCGTGCGGACCAGCCAGTCCACTTGAGCGCCGGCTTATCCGACTTGCCGCATAGCCTCCAGGCACTCCGGGCAGACGTTCTTGCCCCGGAACGACCGGACACCTTCAGCGTTGCCGCAGAAGATGCAAGCTGGCTCATATTTGCGCAGTACGATCCGCTCGCCGTCGACGTAGATCTCCAGGGCGTCCTTTTCGGCAATGGAGAGAGTGCGGCGAAGCTCGATCGGGATCACAACCCGACCCAGCTCGTCAACCTTCCGAACGATCCCGGTTGACTTCATCATTTTGTGATTCGACTCCTTTCTGCATCCAGGTCAGGTAAAGTGTACTAAATTCTGCCAGAATATGCAACCCCACAATCCGCCGTTCTTTGACATCATCCTGCAATAGACCAGATTTTCGTAGACTCTCGCCCGATTGCGCAAGGATTGGCGCGCCTCCTTTGGTTGCATTTGATACGCCAGGGGAGGGGGTGCTATAATTATGCCGTCTTCCGTGGGCTGGCAGTACAGGCAATGGAAGGGGAGAGGGGCTGGTGAGACGGGTTGGCGTCTTGCAGTTCGTTTCGGCCTTGGAACCGGTGGTGGAGGGGTTCCGCGGGGGCCTGGCCGAGCTGGGGCTCGAGGAGGGCCAGGGCGTGGAGTATGTGTACCGGAACGTCGAGGGCCAGGTGGACCAGCTTTCCGCGGCAGTTGCGCTCCTTGACCAACAGGCAGACCTGATCCTGGCCTGCGGCACCCCTTCGGCCAAGGCGGCAGCTTCCCAGTCCGCCCGGCCGGTGGTCTTCGCTCCGGTCTTCGACCCGGTCGGAGCCGGGCTCGTGGAACGGGCGGATCGCCCCGGCCGCAATGTAACGGGGGTGAGCGGCCTGTTCCCGGGCGACCGGAAGCTTGATCTGCTCAACGAGCTGTTCCCCGGGCTGGCTGACGTGACCATCATCTACAGTCCGCAGGATCCCAACTCGCCGGCCGAGGTGGCCACCCTGGAGACGGCCGGGGCCCGGCGGGGGATCAAGGTGAGGCGGGCCGCGGTAGCCGATTCGGAAACTCTTGCCGCCACTCTTCCGCAGATCATGGGGGAGGCCAAGGTGATCCTGCTCTCGCTGGACCGGCTGACCGACGGCGAATTGGACCGGATTGCGGCCGCCGCGCGGACGGCGGGCAAGCCCTTGGTGGCCCATAACGGGGCTGGCGTACGGCGCGGCGCTCTCCTGGCGCTGGAGGCGGACCCGGCCCACCTCGGCCGGCGCGCCGCCAGCCTGGCCTACCGTATCCTGAACGGCGCCGATCCCGCCCGGGTTCCAGTGGAGTACGCGGTCGAGGCGCGCCTGGTTCTAAATGCTGGCGTGGCCGCGACAATCGGGTACCACCTGCCAGCGACAGTCCGCCCGGACGAAGTGGTGCCCGCGGAAAGCGGGGTTTGAGCGTCTTGACAACCGACCAGGTGGTGGAGCTTCTGGCGCCCGCCGGCAGCCGTGAGGCGCTGGAGGCGGTGGTGGAGGCCGGGGCGGACGCAGTCTACCTCGGGGGCAAGAAGCACAACATGCGGATGTTTCGCCCCGACCTGAACTTCGACGGCCCGGCGCTGGCGGAGGCGGTCGAGTACGCCCACGCCCGGGGGGTCAAGGTCTATGTCACCCTGAACAACCTCCACCGGGACCGGGAGCTGCCCGACGTCCTGGAGTGGGCCCGTTTTCTAGCCGGCATAGGGCCGGACGCCCTCATCGTGCAGGACCTGGGCGTCGTCGCCCGGCTGCGGCGGGAAGGGATAGAGTTTCCCCTCCACGCCAGCGTCATGATGAATGCCCACAATGTCCCCATGATCGAGGCCCTGGCGGAACTGGGGATCTCCCGGGTGGTCCTGGGGCGGGAAGTCTCGCTGGCCGAGGCGGCCCGCCTGCGGGCCGAGACTGGGATGGAACTCGAGTACTTCATCCACGGCGACATGTGCGCCGCCCAGTCCGGGCAGTGCTACGCCAGCGGCCTCCTCTTCGGGGAGAGTTCCAACCGGGGACGCTGCATGAAACCCTGCCGCTGGGAGTACCGCCTGGTGGACGCGGAGACCGGCGAGGAGCTTCCGGCCGCGCCGCCGGTGGAGGGACGGTACCTCCTGGCGCTGAAGGACATGTGCCTGTTGGGCCACCTCCCTGAACTTATCCAGTCTGGAATCTACTCCTTTAAGATCGAGGGCCGCATGCGGACCGGTGACTACCTTGGCCCGCTGGTGGCGGCATACCGCCGGGCGATCGACGCCTACCTGGCCGATCCGGGGGGCTACCGGCTCGACTGGGAGCTTTGGCGGGAGCGCTGGGAGAACCGGGTGCGCGACTTTTCGACCTGCTACGCCTTCTCCCACCCCGGACGCGAGGGAATCGGCTACTCGGGCGAGCGGGAGCCGAAGTTCTTCTCGACCGCGGCCAGGGAGCCGGTCTTGACCGTCTCCGACCGGGAGAGTTCCTCCTTCTCGGGGATTGCCAGTGCGCCGCCGGCCAATCTTTCCTCGGACGGTCCGTTACCTCCGGGAAGAGCGGGGCGCCCTCACCTGTCGGTCCGGGTCGGAACCCTGGCTGGGGTGGAGGCGGCGGCCCAAGACGGGGCGGATCTCATTTACGTCGGCGGCGAGGAGGTCCATCCCGAGGCGACCCCCTGGACCCTGACGGCCGTCCGGCAGGCCGTGGAGGCGGCCGGAGGCATCCCGGTGGTCTTCGCTACGCCGCGGATCGCGATGCGCCGGGAGTTGGCCGATCTGGTGCCGTTCCTGGAGGCGCTGCCGGCGACGGGCGCAGCGGGCATCATGGCGGCCAACCTGGGCGTCTTCCGGCTGGCCCGGGAGGTCGGGCTGCCGCTCTTCGCCGACTACGGCCTCAACGTGATGAACGGAGAGGCGGCGCGGCTTCTGGCCGAGCGTGGAGCGGCGATGGTCACGGGGCAGCTCGAAGCCTCCTTCACCCACCTGGCCGAGCTGGCGGCGGCCTCGCCCCTGCCGCTCGAGGTGGTCGCCCACGGGCCGCTGCCCGGGATGGTGCTGGAGCACTGCCTCCCGGCGGCCTTGCTGGGCAACCAGACGGCCCAACAGCCCTGCCCCGGCTACTGTCGGGGCCGGAGGCTGGCCCTCCAGGACAACCTCGGGCAGAAGCGCCCGCTCCACGCGGACCAGCACTGCCGGAACCACCTGTACCTGGCAAACGACTTATGCACCCTGCCGTACCTGGCTGACTTTGTCCTGGCTGGTTTCTCCGGCCTCCGAATCGAGGGGCAGCTCTACGATGAGGCCACCCTCCGGCGGGTGGTGGAGCTGTATCGGCGGCATCTCGACCGGGTGGCGGCTGACCCCCGGGCATCCTCTCTCCCGGCGGAGGAGTGGGAGGAACTCCTGACGATTTCCCCCCGCCCGCTGGGGCTGGGGGCGTACCGGCGCGGAGTGGCCGACTAGGCTGGCGCGGCACCTGATGGCTGAGCGAGAGGAGGATGTTCGATGGCGGTGAACCGTGCGGAAGCCACCGCGGAGAATCAGAGGTACCTGGGGCCGGAGAAGCTCCTGGCCAAGAAGAAGGAGTACCTCATCCCCTGCGTTTATCACTTCTACCAGAACCCACCGCAGATCGTCCGGGGGGCGGGGAAGCACCTCTACGACTCGGAGGGCCGGGAATACCTGGACTTCTTCGCCGGCGTCTCGGTGGTGAACTGCGGCCACTGCCACCCCGAAATCGTCGAGGCTCTCTGCGCACAGGCGCGGACGCTTCAGCACACCACCACCATCTACCTTACCCAGCCCATGATGGACCTGGCGGAGCGCCTGGCCCGCCTCACCCCCGGGAACCTCAAGCGCAGCTTCTTCTGTTCCTCGGGGACGGAGGCCAACGAGACGGCGGTGCTCCTGGCCAAGCTGGCCACCGGGAAGTCCGAGTTCCTTTCCCTGCGCAACGGGCTTCACGGGCGGACCCAGCTCACCATGTCCCTGACCGGCATGGCCTTCTGGCGGACTGACCCGACCCCGGTGGGCGGGATCACCTTCGTGCCCAACGCCTACTGCTACCGGTGCGCCTTTGGCAAGACCTACCCGGCCTGCAACGTGGCCTGCGCCCGGGAGATCGAGAACGTAATCCGGACCTCCACCTCCGGCCAGGTGGCGGCGCTTATCGCCGAACCGATTCAGGGCAACGGGGGCATCATCACCCCCCCGCCAGAGTACTTCCCCCGGGTCCGCGAAATCCTGGACAAGTTCGGCGTTCTGCTCATCGTCGACGAGGTGCAGACCGGTTTCGGGCGGACCGGCAAGTGGTTCGCCATCGAGCACTGGGGGGTCGCCCCCGACATCATGACCATGGCCAAGGCGCTGGCCAACGGGCAACCGGTGGGGGCGGTGATCGCCACCGAGGAAGTGGCCCTGCACTACACCCGGCCGGGCGCCTCGACCCTGGGCGGCAACCCGGTGACCGCCACGACGGCCCTTGCCACCCTGAACGTCCTGGAGAAGTACGACCTGCCGGGCAACGCCGCCCGCCTCGGCCCCTACCTGCGGGAGCGCTTGGAGCAGGTGGCCTCCCGCCACCGCCTGACCGGCGACGTCCGGGGAATCGGGCTGATGCAGGGGGTGGAGTTGGTGAAGGACAAGGCGAACCCCGCCAAGGAGCCGGCCCCGGAGGCGACCGACGCCGTCCTCGAGCGGATGAAAGACCGGGGGATCCTGATCGGGAAGAACGGCTTCTCCCGCAACGTCCTGGCCTTCCAACCCCCGCTCGTCATCGACCGGGACGACATCGACCGGCTGACCGCCACCTTGGACGAGGTGCTGACCGAAGTCGAGGCGCTATGAGCTTGGTGGCGCCGGAGGTCACTCGGATTAGTTGGTTCTACCGGGGGGTGGCTCCGTGACCGCCCGGGAAGGACTCGTCAAGGCGGCGGGCATCGTCGCTGCCTTGACTATCATCAGCAAGATCCTTGGCTTTGCCCGGGAGGCGTCGCTGGCGGCGGTCTTCGGAGCCAAGTACGTCACCGACGCCTACCTGGTCGGGCAGACCATCCCCGGGCTGGTCTTTGCCTCGGTGGGAGCGGCCTTGGCGACGACCTTCATCCCGGTCTACGCCCAAATCCTCCGGGAGCGGGGCCGGGACGGGGCCTACGCCATGGCCGACTCCGTCATCAACGCCACGCTACTCGCCTCGGTGGTCCTCATCGGGATCGGGGAGCTGCTGGCGGGTCCGCTGACCAGGATGGTGGCGCCCGGGTTCCGGGGGCCCGTCTATGAGCTGACCGCGGAGCTCACCCGGGTCATGTTCCCCATGGTGCTCTTCCAGTCCCTAAGCGGCGTGCTCACCGGGATGCTGCAGACCGAGAGCAACTTCTTCGTCCCTGCCATGGTGGGACTGTGGTTCAACGGGCTGATCATCGCTTCGATTTTATGGCTTGGGCCGCGGTTCGGCATTGGGGCGGTGGCGGTGGGGACGGTGGTCGCAGTGGCGATGCAGGCGGTGGTGCAGGTCCCGGCGCTGCTCAAGATCGGGTATCGGTGGCGGCCGGTTTTGAACCTGCGCGATCCCGGGCTGGCCCGCATCGTGAAGCTCTCGGGGCCGGTCCTCATCGGGACCTCCGTCGGCCAGCTCGGGCTCCTGGTTGATCGGGTACTCGCCTCGGGCCTGGCCGAGGGGAGCGTGGCCGCCCTGAACTACGCCTACAAGCTGATGTTGCTCGTGCCGTCGGTATTCGGCACGGCGATCACCACCGTGATGTATCCCACCCTGGCCAGGATTTCGGCGGAGGCTGACTGGACGCGCTACAGCTCCGGCTTTGCCGAGGCGGTCAAGGTCATCAACTTCCTCATGATTCCCGTGGCGGTGGGGATGGCCGTGCTCCGGGTGCCCTTGGTCCGGCTCGCCTTTGAGCGGGGCGCCTTTGACGCGCAGGCCACGGACGCCACGTCCTGGGCGCTCCTCTTCTTCGCCCTATCGGCGGCAGTCTTCAGCCTGCGGGAGTTGGTGAACCGGGCCTTCTACGCCTTTCAGGACACGCTGGCCCCGATGGTGGTTGGAGCGGTGGCCGTGGTGATCAACATCGTTCTCAACCTGACCCTCGTCACCCCACTGCGGCAGGGCGGGCTTGCGCTGGCCACCTCCCTGGCTGCCGTCTTCAACACGGTGGCTCTGCTCTGGATCCTCCGGCGGCGGATCCGCCGGGTGAGCGCCGGCAGCGCCCAGGGGATCGGCGGGCGGGCGATCCTGGATTCGCTTTGGCGGGTGGTGGCTGCATCCCTGGCCATGGGAGCGGCGGTCTGGTTCACCTACGGGCAGCTTGAAGCCAAGGCACCCGGGGGTGGGGTCCTGGCACAAGGCCTCCGCCTGTTCGGCGCAGTGGGCCTAGGGGTTGTGGTATACGGGTTCCTGGTGTTCCTGCTCCAGGTGCCCGAGGCGCGCCTCGCCTGGGAGTTGGCCCGGAACCAGTTCTGCATCCTGGCCCGGCGGCTGAATTAGGTCCGGAGGCCGGATCACCTGCGTCTCAGGGCACCCAGGCTGAAGGAAGTCCACAGGAGTACCACGAAGCCCCTTGAGGGCGTACGATTGCCTTAAGGAAGGGGGCTGCTCGCTTGTCGGCGCTCGAGCATCTGCCCACCCGCACCCGCAACAGCCTCCGGCTCTCCCCGGAGGCCCGGCGCAACCTGGCCTTCTTTTTTGCCGGAGTGGCCGCGATCGGCACGATCACGGGGATGTACGACAGCAGCTTCAACAACTTCCTCCTCGACACCTACCATCTCCAGGAGGCGGCCCGGGGGCTGGTCGAGTTTCCCCGGGAGCTGCCCGGGTTCCTCGTGGCCATCCTCTCCGGCGCCCTCTTCTTCCTTCCCGAGCACCGCTTCGCCGTTCTAACCATGCTGATCCTGGCGGTTGGCCTCTTCGGCCTCGCCTTCCTCTCCCCGACCTTCGCCTCGATGCTGGTCTTCATGTTCCTTTACAGCGCCGGCCAACACCTCTTCATGCCTCTCCAAAACGCCCTCGGCCTGGCGCTGGCCCGCAGCGGCAAGCCCGGCGAGCGCCTCGGTCAGGTCTCAGCGACCAGCACCGCGGCTACCGTGGCTGGGTGCGGACTGGTCTGGCTGGGCTTCGAGTACTTCCACCTGACCTACCGAGGGCTTTTCGTCATCGGCGGCTTCCTGGGCCTCGTGGCGGCCCTGCTCTTCGGAGGGCTCCGGCAGCCAGACGGGATGGCTCGGGAGCGGCCGCGCCTTGTGGTCAAGCGGCGGTACGCCCTTTACTACGCCCTCAACGTCCTCTTCGGCGCCCGCAAGCAGATCTTCCTGACCTTTGGCCCGTGGATGATCATCAAGGTGCTCGGCCAGCCCGCCTCGACCATCGCCAAGCTTTGGATCGTGGCGGCCGTCTTGAGTGTGGCGTTTCGGGCGCTGCTCGGCCGGGCCATCGACCGGCTGGGCGAGCGGCAGATCCTCATGACGGAGGCCGCCGTCACCGTTCTGGTCTGCCTGGGTTACGCCCTGGGGCCGTGGTTGGGGGCCGCGGCCGCCCAGCAGGGGGCGGCTTACACCGCTTACGTGGTCGACCAGCTGCTCTTCGCCGTGTCCATGGCCCGCTCGACCTATCTCTACAAGATCGCCGAGCGGCGGGAGGATCTGACCCCCACCCTCTCCCTGGCGGTGACCCTTGACCACGCCGTTTCCATGACTGTCCCCTTTTTCGGGGGGCTGCTCTGGGCAGCCTGCGGTTTCCAGTACGTCTTCCTGGTCGCTGCGGCGATCGCCCTTGTTTATCTGGGCGTTGCCAGCCGGATCCAAGTGCCGGAGAGACGTCTCCAGGCAGGGTGATGCTCAGCGGCTGGCCTGCGAGAGAGATGAAATGTACCAGAAGTCCCCGTGACGCTCGACGACGAGTTTGGCTACGTCAGTCCCGGCCGGACCCGTAGAGGTGACCATCGCGAAGGTGACCTCGAACTCCCACTCCTTTTCCCCAGCCTTCCGGGCGCTCGTCACCTCGAACTTGTCCACCCAGGGGCTGGACACTCCCGTTACCCAGTTCATGGCTTCGAACTCAGGACGCTTCTGCTTCTTCAGCTCGGCGACATCATGGCGAGCTGGGCAGCCCCGTTGCGCATCCTGACCGCCTCCACCCAGGTTTCCACGGCTTTCCCCCGTAGCCCGGGCGCCGCACCTGCAAGGAACTGGTGCCTGGAGAGTCAGAAAATGGCGCACATAGGAAAACATGGACAGCTCGTTTGGTCTACCGTACAATTTCCCTGAAAGGCTCCACCACGCCTCTTCATTGAAAGCGCGGCAGGGTGGGATTTTTCTTTCTGTACGCTGACGGTTAAACGAGCGACCGTGGGACCAGGGAGGGGACAACATGCTCCTGAGCTACCTGGATGAGTCTGGATATACGGGTACCAACCTTGATGACCCCGAACAGAGGGCTTTCACGCTTGCCGGGTTCGCGCTTGAACCCAGGCTGTGGGGGTCTTTGGCAGAAGATCTACGAGACATAGCGGTCACTCAGTTCGGCAAGTCCTTGTCCCGAGATTTCGAGCTGCACGCCAACAGTATCTACAATGGCACGGGGTCTTTCAAGAACGTGCCATTTGACTGTCGCTATCGAGCGCTTGTCAGGATTCTGCAGCTCATTCCCAAGTACCGTCTCACGGTGTTTGAGATTGGCGTGGGCCTTGTGGTCGATCCCTATCTTATAGCCTTCCCCTTCATCTCACACCAAATCGAAGACTACTTGGCGACAAGAGGCAAGTTTGGACTAATGATCTTTGACGAGCACAAGGAGCACTATAAGGAAATCGATCAAGTGCTCGATGACCTGAGGCTGGCCGACCTGGACAGTCTCAAGATCAAGCAGACGATCGAGAAGGTACTGTTCACAGTGTCACATGCAAGCGTGTGCATTCAATTGGCCGACGTGATCGCGTTTTGCGTCAGAAACGCCTACGAACTGAGGCGGGGACTTCGTCCAATGAGCGAGAAAAGGAAGGCACGCATCGAAGAGATGTTTGCCATCATCGAACCTCACATCTACTCGTCGGACAGCTACGAGAGGAAGAGGCATCCTCTTCTTAACTGGTGCCGGCAGCGATGGCTCGAAAACGGCCCACAAGAAAGAGGAGCGACTGGCATGTGATGGAGCCGCTGAAAGGAGCGACCCACTGCCAGCCGCTTCGAGTGCATTATCTGCACTCTCATTGTAACAGTATGTGTCAGAGTTTGTCAATGATGCATCGGGCGAGCGAAGCGTGACCGGTGGATGAGTAAGCCTGGGAGCAGTATAGTGGATATGCCCGGATTGACGTCTTAGAACGCGGTCTGGTATAGTGATGGCAGACTCTGGCCGATGCGCCAGACAAGCGCACAGGCGATGCGAGGGAAGAGTAGGCTCGCGGTAGGCCGGATCCAGAGAGCCGGGCAAGGTGAAAGCCGGCTCCGGGGAAGCGAGCCGAACATGGCCCTCAAGCCGCGGGGTCGAAGCCCCAGTAGGCCCCGCCGGGCGCTCCCGTTACAGGGCGGCTTGAGACCTGGTCCATCGGTGACCGGGTGAACAAGGGTGGTACCGCGAGCGACCCTCGCCCCTTACCGGGCGGGGGTCTTGTTTTGGGGATAATACCCTTGCCTGCCTGGGTTACCTGGCACTCACAGGAGGTTTGAAAATGGGCAAACGGACCTTCTACATCACCACGCCGATCTACTATCCGAGTGACAAGCTGCACATCGGCCATGCCTACACGACGGTGGTTTGCGACGCCTTTGCCCGCTATCACCGCCTGGCTGGGGACGACGTGCTCTTCCTCACCGGCTCGGACGAGCACGGGCAGAAGATCCAGCGCCGGGCCGAACGAAAGGGGGTCACGCCACAGGAGTTCGTGGACGGCATCGTGGCGACCTTCAAGGACCTCTGGGCGAGGCTCAACATCTCTTATGACGACTTCGTCCGGACCACCGAACCCCGCCACCACCAGGCGGTGCAGGAGATCTTCCGCCGGATTTACGCCAAGGGGGACATCTACAAGTCGGAGTATGAGGGCTGGTACTGCACCGAGTGCGAAACCTTCTGGCTGGAGCGTCAGGTGGTCGGGGGGAAGTGTCCGAACCCCGAGTGCGGCCGCCCCGTGGAGCTGATGAAGGAGGAGTCCTACTTCTTCCGGATGAGCAGGTACGCCGGCCGCTGGCGTCAGTTCATCGAGGAGAACCCGGACTTCATCCAGCCGGCCAGCCGCCGGAACGAGATGATCAAGTTCGTGGAGCAGGGCTTGGCTGATCTTTGCATCTCCCGGACGACCTTCGACTGGGGCATCCCGGTGCCGATCGAAGAAGGGGGCGGGAAGAGACACGTCATCTACGTCTGGTTTGACGCCCTGACCAACTACCTCACCGGGTGCGGCTGGCCCGACGCTGATCCGGAGAAGTACGCGCGGTTCTGGCCGGCTGACGTGCACATGGTTGGCAAGGAGATCGTCCGCTTCCACACCATCATCTGGCCGATTATGCTGATGGCGGCCGACCTCCCCCTCCCGAAGAAGGTTTTCGGCCACGGGTGGCTCGTCTTCGGGGGCGAGAAGATGTCCAAGTCCAAGGGGAACGTCGTGGACCCGGTGGTCCTCTGCGACAAGTACTCGGCCGACGCCGTCCGATACTTCCTCTGCCGGGAGATCGCCTTCGGCCAGGACGGCAACTACTCCGAAGAAGCGCTGGTCAATCGGATCAACGCGGACCTGGCGAACGACCTGGGGAACCTGGTCCACCGGACGCAGGCGATGAACGAGAAGTACTTCACGCGGGTGGTCCCGGCCGCGGTGGAGCTGGCCGGGGACGACCCGGTCGGGCGGCTCGTCCGGGAGCTTGAGGCGCTGGCCGGCGAGACGGTGGCGGAGTACCGGCGGCAGATGGAGGAGCTGGGGCTGAACGAGGCCCTGGCGGCCGTCTGGAAGTTGGTGGGGCGGGCCAACAAGTTCATCGACGAGGCGGCGCCCTGGAACCTGGCCAAGGACCAGTCCCCGGTGGGCCGGGGCCGGCTGCAAACCGTCATGAACGCGCTAGCCGAGACGATTCGGATCGTCGCCTTCCTCATTTACCCCGTGATGCCGGTTACGGCCGGGAAGATCTGGGACCAGCTTGGCCTCTCCGGGGGGCGGGGGCCCATTGCCAAGCAGAACCTGAACGATGCCGAGTGGGGTAAGCTCCCGGCAGGGGTCGAGTTCCACCGGGCTGAACCACTTTTCCCGCGGATCGACCCGGCGACGCTGGAGGTGCCGGAAGCCGCCCCGGCGGCCGCACCGGTGACGGCCAAGGCTCCCGCTCCCGCCGCTCCGGCGGTGGAGCTGCTGGACATCGCCGAGTTCCAGAAGCTCGACCTGAGGGTGGCGAAGGTTCTCCGGGCCGGTCGGATCCCAGGCGCCGACAAGCTCCTGAAGCTACAGATCGACCTCGGGACGGAGCAGCGGCAGATCGTGGCGGGGATCGCCCTCCACTATGCCCCGGAGGAGCTGGTGGGGAAGGAGATTGTGGTGGTGGCCAACCTGAAGCCGGTTAAGCTCCGGGGTGAACTCTCCCAGGGGATGCTCCTCGCCGCCTCGACTGCCGACCACGGCGTGCTGAGCCTGGTCACACCGGAACGGCCGATCCCGCCGGGAAGCCGGGTGAAATGAGCTTGCCGTCCGACGCAGGGCCGATGACGCCCGTCCTCTTCGATACGCATGCTCACCTGACCCACGCCGACTTCGCCGACGACCTCCCGGAGGTTTTGGGGCGGGCCCGGGCGGCCGGGGTGGGGCATATCCTTAACGCCGGATGGGACCTGGCCTCCTCGGAGGAGGCGGCCGCTGACGCCGACCCGGAGCGGGGGCTGTACGCCGCAGTAGGGATCCACCCCCACGACGCCGCCAAGGCGCCCGCCGACTGCCTGGAGCGCCTGCGGGAGCTGGCCCGCCGGCCGGGAGTAGTGGCGATCGGCGAAATCGGCCTCGACTACCACTACGACTTCTCCCCCCGCCCGGTGCAGCAGCGGCTCTTCGCAGAGCAACTGGCCCTCGCCGGTGAACTCGGGTTGCCGGTCCTGGTCCATGACCGGGAGGCCCACGCCGACACTCTGGCGGCGCTCCGTCGGGAGGCGGAACGGCGTGGGGACGGCGCGGTCCGGGGGGTTATGCACTGCTACTCCGGGAGCCGGGAGATGGCCCCGGCCTTGCTCGACTTGGGGCTGCTGCTCGGCCTTGGCGGCCCGCTCACCTTCGCCAACGCCCGCCGGACGGTCGAGGTGGCGAAGGCGGTTCCGCTCTCGGCGCTGGTTGTGGAGACGGACTGTCCGTATCTGGCCCCGGTGCCCTTCCGGGGGCGGCGGAACGAGCCAGCCTACGTGGCCCGGGTGGCGGAGGCCCTGGCAGCCGTCCGGGGACTGACTCTGGCCGAGGTGGCGGCGGTAACCACGACCAACGCCCGGCGGATGCTGGGGCTTGACCGGTGAGGGGGATGGGTGGCGGGGTGACGCCGGGAGGCCGGGAACGTTGGGCTTGCCTTTTGGACTGGGACGGCACGGTTACCGACCATGACGCCCAGGTACTGCTCCTGAACGCCTTCGGGCGTCCCGACTGGGACGCCGTGGAAGAGGAGGTCTATGCCCGGGGGTTGGGTTCCCGGGCTGCCTACCCCCTGATCTACGAGGGTTTCCGGGTGCCAGCGGAGAAAGTGGCCGCCTTCCTTCGGCAGCGCGTCCGGGTTGACCCCACCTTTCCCGCCTTCGCCCGGTTCTGCCTGAACCACGGTGTCCCGCTGCACGTGGTCAGCGACGGCCAGCGTTTCTACATCGAGTTGCTTCTGGCAGACGCCGGCTTAGACAGGGTCCCGCTGGCGGCCAACAACGCTGCCTACACCGCCTCCGGCGTCCGCCTGACGTTCGTCGAACCGCCGGGGGGCTGCGGGCTGTGCGGCAACTGCAAGCGCTCTTGGGTCGAGCGGTACCAACGGGAAGGCCACCGGGTCCTTTACGCCGGCGACGGGCGGACTGACCGGTGCGCTGCCCGGCAGGCCGACGCTGTCTTCGCCCGGGGGTACCTGCTCGACTTCTGCCGGGCGGAGGGAATCGCCTGCACGCCGTTGAAGGGATTCACCGAAATGGCGGCGTTTCTCCGGCAGGCGCTGGGGAAAGGCTTGGAACCGAGCGGTGCAGGGGGGGAATGACCCATCTGGTCCGGTGACGTGTGGGCGATCCTGGCCAACTTGGTGTACTTCGGCGTGGCGCTGTGGCTCGCCGAGGAACTCCGGCGCCACCTGCGCTGGCCGGGCAACCTGGGGCGGAGCCTCCCCCGTCTCTTCCTGGCGGTCTTCGTCGTACCCAGCCTAACCTTCTTCTCCACCTGGTGGAAGGCAGTACTGGCACCTGTCCTGCTCCTGGTCCTTCTGTACCTGGCCCTTTGGCGAGGCGGGCGGCGCTCCGGTCAGCGAGCCTCGGCCTCTGCCCGGGCCACCTTTTGGTTCCTGGGCGCCTACGTTCTCCTGGTGCCCGTCTTTTGGGCGCCCGAGTACCGTTATGCCGCAGCCGTCGGGCTGCTCGCCGGAACCGCTCTGATGCTCGGGGGCGAGATTGGCGAGGCGCTCTGGGGGGTCAGCCGGTATACCCTCTTCGGCCGGGAAGGAGCCCTTGAAGGGGATCTCTTCTCCTTTGTCACCGGCTTCGTCGCGCTCCTCCTCTCCCTGGTTTACCTCTCCGCTCTGCCGCTCCGGCAGGGCGTGCTCCTGAGCCTCCTGCTGGGACTGGTGGGGCTCCTGGCCCGGCTCGTGACGCCCCGAGACTTCGGGCATTTCACCGTCCCGGTGACCATCGCCGGGGCGCTTTTCCTCCTCTCCCGCACCGGCGCGGCCAATCCGCTGCTGGCTCGGCTCTTGTGGGGGGTGGCGCTGTCGGGGGCGGTGGCCGTCCTGGGCCTCCGGTGGCGGGCGCTGAAGCCCGACGGGGCGGCGGCGGCGGTCGGTATCGGGACCTTCGTCCTGGCCTTCGGCGGCTGGGGCTGGGCGATCCCCATGGTGGTCTTCTTTGCCACGAGCAGTGCTCTGACCCGCTGGAAAGCGGCGGCGAAAGAGGCCGTCCGAGCGGTCAAGGGGAAGGAGGGTGCCCGTGACGCCGGGCAGGTGCTGGCTAACGGCCTGGTGGCGGCAGTCGTCGCCGCGCTGACGCTCTTTTTCCCGGGCCGGGCCGGTCTGCTCTTCCTGGCCTACCTGGGGGCAGTGGCGGAGGCGGCGGCCGACACCTGGGCGACCGAGGTGGGGGTGCTGTCCCGGGAGCGGCCCTGGCTGATCCTGGGCGGGGTGCGGTGCCCTCCAGGGACCTCCGGCGGCGTGACCCTCCTTGGCCTCTGGGCCGCCGCGGCGGGGGGGCTGCTCGTCGCTCTGGCCGGCGCCCTCCCAATCCGGCCTCGCGGCACGGCCGCTCTCTGGCGGATCACCATCCCCTGGATCGGCGGCTTCGGCGGTGCACTGGTGGACAGCCTGCTCGGGGCAACCTTCCAGGCCAGCTACTATTGTCCCGTCTGCACGGCTGCGACGGAAAGCCCGCGCCATGGCTGCGGGACGGCTGCCATCCTGCGCCGGGGTCTCCCTTGGCTCGACAACGACCTGGTCAATCTAGCTGGTACCGCGGCCGGCGCCCTCCTGGCCGGAGTGCTGGCTGCCTTGGCCGGGGTGGGCTGACCCCCCAGTATCTGCTTGAGACCGGCTGAGGCCGATTTCCCCTTGACCCTCGTACCACAAAATGGTAACATTGCCTTGCCAGCAACTTTTGGCGCCGGGCACCAGCCGGTAAGCGAAAGGAGCTGGCTATTTATGTGGTCACGGACGAAACGGGGAACGGATCCGTCGCTGGAGATGGCGGCCCGGGCGCTGCGGGAGGTTTGGCGAGGGCAGAAGGCGGAGGGGACCCGCTTCATGCTGCGGCGAGGTCGCGAAGAGGTCCAGTTGGAGCTGGCGGAGCGGAAGGACCGCTTCGGCTTGCTGGTTCTGGCGATCCTGGCGGGGGCCAAGGTGCAGGAGGCGACCGCCGCTGCCACCTTCAACGCCCTGCTGGAGCGGGGGTTGACCGACCCGGACCGCCTGGCAGAGCGGCGCGACGAGGACGAACAAGCCGTCCGGCAGGTGCTTCAGGAGCACTACCGGGCCTTGGCGAGCAAGGCGCAGAAGGCCGAGGCGCTGTTTGCCGCCGCAGAACGGGTGGAGCGCCTATACGGCGGCGACCTGCGCAATCTCCACCGCCCCGAACAACCATGGGTAGAGACACTGAAGGCGCTTCGGGAGTTCCCCCACCTCAAGTCCCGGGCCTACTGGCTTTGCCGGGAGATGCGCCGCCATGGCCTCTGGCCTGACCTCGGGCCCCAAGCCTGCGCTGCCGTGGATACCCCAGTCAAGCTTGCCCTCTGGCGGCTGGGCTTCGTCGGCCAGAAAGCGGCCTTCCTGCGGGATATCCCGGCCTGCGATTGCCTGCAGGCCATCGACCGCTACTTTGGTGGCGATACCCTGCCCCTGTTCTATCAAGGAGACCGGTTGTGCCGGCCCGGACGGGCCGCCCTGTGCGCCGGTGAGTGCCAAATGAGGGCGTATTGCCGGTGGGTACACCGGCCGGAGGGTTCCCGCGATACCGAACAACCATTCGGTTTGTCCACAGGCACCTGTGGGTAATGTGCATAACTCCTCAGAAGACCTTTTGGTGAAGTGTGCCAGAGATGGGGGGTGTGAACAAGGCGGGGATAACGAACAAGAGCCGTGATAGAAAAGGAGTCAAGCGCAAAGGGACAAGCTAATTCCCCAAACGGCCTTCTTCCAAGGCCATAGAGGGAGGATAACCAGCCCGGCGGGACGGAATCGCTACCTTTCCCGGTTTACCCAGGGCACCAGATATAGTATGATGAACGCGGCATTCCCACTATATATAGTGTCAGTTGGACGAAATAGCTGAATGGACGCCCTGATGGCCACGGAGGGAGAGGAGTCGGCGATGGGTCTGAACCTTTCCAAGAACGCCCTGAGCGTGCTCGAGAAGCGGTATCTGAAGAAGAAGGACGGTAAGCCCTGCGAGACCCCAGAGGACATGTTCCGTCGGGTGGCGGAGAATATCGCGGGGGTCGAGTCCGTTTACGGCAAGAGCGCCGCAGAGGTGGCGGAGCTGGCTGGTCGCTACTACGCCCTGATGACAGAGCTTGAGTTCATGCCGAATTCACCGACCCTGATGAACGCCGGGCGGGATCTCCAGCAACTGGCAGCCTGCTTCGTGCTGCCGGTCGAGGACTCCATGGCGGGGATCTTCGATTCCATCAAGCACTCTGCCATGATCCACCAATCTGGCGGCGGGACCGGCTTCAGCTTCTCCCGCCTGCGTCCCAAGAATGACGAGGTCCGCACGACCGGCGGGGTGGCCTCGGGTCCGATTTCCTTCATGAAGGTCTTCAACGCCGCCACGGATGCCGTGAAGCAAGGTGGAACCCGCCGCGGAGCGAACATGGGCATCCTGCGGGTTGATCACCCGGACATCCTGGAGTTCATCACTGCCAAAGAGAACAACAACGACCTGACCAACTTCAACATCTCAGTGGCAGTGACCGACAAGTTCATGCAGGCCCTGGAGAAGGACGAGGAGTACGAACTGGTCAACCCGCGCAACCATCAGGTCGTCCGGAAGCTCCGGGCTCGGGAAGTCTTCGACCTGATCGTGGAGGGGGCCTGGAGGAACGGGGAACCGGGCATCATCTTCATCGACCGGATCAACCGGGACAACCCGACGCCGGCGCTGGGTGAAATCGAGAGCACGAATCCGTGCTGGACCGGGGATACCTTGGTCTGGACCGCGACCGGCCCGCGGCGTTTCGACGAGTTGGTGGGGCAGGAGGTTCCCGTCCTCACTCAGCTTGCAGACGGCAGTCTGGCTTACCGTACGATGCGCAACATCCGCCAGACCCGTCCTTCCGCGCCGGTGCTGAAGCTTAAGGTCGCCGGCGGCACGGTGCGGTGCACCCCTGACCACAACCTCTACCTGGCGGACGGAACGCAGGTTGCCGCGAACACCCTGGGTCCCGGGGCCGAGTTGCGCGGCTGCAGCTATCCCGCCCCCAACCCCGACGCGCCGCTAGAGTCCGAACTGGTGGCCTGCAAGGTACTCGGCGTGGAAGCCTGCCCGGAGGAGGTCCCCGTCTACAACGGCACGGTGGACGAGACGCACCGCTACTTTGTGGTCGTCTCCAACGGTTCCTCACTGACGCGGGCGATTCTTTCTGCCAACTGCGGAGAGCAGCCGCTTCTGCCCTATGAGGCCTGCAACCTAGGCTCGATCAACCTGGCCAAGATGGTGGAGCAGGTCGGAGACCGGGTGGAGATCGACTACGAAAAGCTGGCCGGGGTGGTCAGGCTGGCGGTCCGGTTCCTGGACGACGTGATCGACGCCAGCCGGTACCCTCTGCCGGTCATCGACGAAATGGTCAGGGGCAACCGGAAGATCGGGCTGGGCGTGATGGGCTTCGCCGATATGCTCATCAAGCTGGGCGTCCGCTACGACAGCGACCAAGCGATCGAGATAGCCGAAGAGGTCATGTCCTTCATCCAAAAGACAGCCTGGGAGGCCTCGGCGGACCTGGCGGAGGAGCGGGGACCCTTCCCCAATTTCACGGGGAGCGTCCATGACCGCCCGGGGAAGCGACCGGTGCGCAACGCCACCACCACGACCATCGCCCCGACCGGAACGATCAGCATCATCGCCGGGTGCTCCTCGGGAATTGAGCCCCTTTTTGCGGTCTGCTTCGTCCGGAATGTGCTGGACAACCAGAAGCTGGTCGAGGTGAACCCCCTCTTCGAGGACATCGCCTGCCGGGAGGGGTTCTACACCCCGCAGTTGATGGAGAAGATCGCCAAAAAGGGCTCTCTGGAAGAGATCGAGGAGGTCCCCGAGCGGTACCGGGAGTTGTTCGTAACGGCGCACCAGATCGCCCCGGAGTGGCATATCGCCATTCAAGCGGCGTTCCAGAAACACACCGATAACGCCGTCTCGAAGACCATCAACTTTGCCCATGAAGCGACCCGGGAAGATGTGGCCAAGGCGTACCTGCTGGCCTACGCCCAGGGCTGCAAGGGTGTCACGGTCTACCGGGACGGCAGCCGGGAGGAGCAGGTCCTGACCGCCGGGACGAAGGTCAAGGAGCAGAAAGGGGAAACGTCAGAACTGCCCTCGCCGGACGAAGCGACGGCCGCCCCGGGGCCGGTCTACCCGCTGGCGGCGATCGTGCCACGCCCACGGCCCCAGGTGACCGTGGGGACTACTGAGAAGGTGCAGGTTGGGTGCGGCAACCTGTACGTCAGCGTAAACGCCGACGAGTACGGCATCTGCGAGGTCTTCACCAACACCGGCCGGGAGGGCGGCTGCGCCTCCCAGTCCGAGGCGACCAGCCGGCTCATCTCGATCGCCTTGCGGGCGGGGATCTCGGTGGACGCCATCTACGAGCAGCTGCGGGGCATCCGCTGCCCGGCTTGCCTGCGCCGCCCGGGGGTCAACGTGACCTCCTGTCCCGACGCCATCGCCAAGGCGATCAAGAAGTACGTCGAGCGGACCGGCGGGGTCGTCCAGCCCGGTCTCCCCTTCGGCGGCGGAGTTCCGAAGGCGCCGACCGCTATCCCCCTGGCGCCGGCCACGCAAGATGCGTCGAAGGAGGCGCCGGCCAACGGCAACGGCGTGACCCCGCCGCCGGGGGCCGACACCCGCTGCGAAGAGCCGAACGGCGAGACCCACCGGGCGCCCTTGGAGGTAGCAGCCAGCGGCGACGGCTACCACGCCGCCCTCCAGAGAAACCTCTGCCCCGAATGCGGGCGGCCGCTGAACCACGAATCGGGCTGCGTCGTCTGCGTCAGTTGCGGGTATTCCAAGTGCGGGTGAGAGCGTTCCGGAATCAGGACGCCCTGAGCACTCTGGACGGTCTGCTGCAGTGTGCCTCGCCGTCGTTTCACGAGTTTGACGCGACCCGCGCAGCGCGATATGATGCAATTGGTGATGCAGAATGGCCGGAGGTAGGAAGCGGAGTGGGCCGAGAGAGGCGAAACCGGCTTCCCGGGAGAAGGCGGCGATCACCGTCCGGCTGCCTCGGGAGGACTACGAAGGGCTCCGGGAATTGGCGGAGGCCCGGGGGGTTTCGCTGAGTTTACTCGCTGCAGAGGCCCTGACGCAGTACCAGGCGGGAGAGGAGCGCAGGCAGCTTCTCAAGGAGATCGACGCCTTTCGCAAAGGCCTCAAGGAACGCCATGGAGTCGGCAAGGATTCGGTGGCTCTGATTCGGCGGATGCGGCTCGAGCGCGTGGCTCACCTCGGCGGGGAGAATGAGCCCGAGGATGGGAAGGACGAGCCATGACCGTTTGCGTCGACGCCAGCCTGGTCATCAAATTACTGACGCCGGAGCCCGGAAGCGGCGAGGTTCAGGAATGGTTCGTCCGCCACGCTGAGGACGAACTGGTGGCCCCTCACTTCTTGGTCGCGGAAGTACTCTCGTCTCTCCGCCGCAAGTGTAAGAGTGGGGAGATAACGTCACAAGAGGCTCGGGCCGCCACCAGCGTACTCGAAAGCCTAGGCCTGAAGCTGGTCTGGGAGTGGGGGCTGGCCGAGAGAGCGCTTGCCCTGTCTGAGGAACTGGAGCAGGCAACCGTCTACGACTCCATTTACCTAGCCGTGGCGGAAGCCACCGGGTGCGAGTTCTGGACCATGGACGCCAGGTTCGCCCGCTCCGTCGCTCCCCGCTACCCGTTCGTCCGCCTGCTCGAACTTTCTGCGGCAGGGTAGGCGTTCCCATGACCCCAGGTTAAAGATTCTGTTATGCGAGGAACCCTTCTACTGGTTGGGTATTCTCCGGGCGAACGCCGTACGTGAACGGAGGAGAGGCGCTTGTCCGGAAGAAGCGGCGCCGGCCGGTTTGCCGAGCTGGGGGGAGTCAGAATGGCGGTCTGGGAGACGCCCGGACCGTCTTCCGCTTGTCCAGGGGGGGAGGGGGTGAGGGGAAAGCCCATCCTCCTGCTCCACGGGGTGCCGCTGGCCTCTTTGACCTGGAAGAGGGTGGCTCCTCTGCTGGCGGAGCGGGGACATCGGGCGGTCGCCGTGGACCTGGTCGGAATGGGGGAGAGCAGCAAGCCCCTCGGTTTCTCGTACGCCTTGAACGACCTGACCGGTTTGGTGGAGGCACTGCTGATGGATCTGGCAGGGCGGCAGGAGGAGGGGGAAGAAGCCGGGGGGAGGGGGGAACCGTGGGTCGTCGCCGGGCACGACCTGGGCGGGCTGCTGGCCTTGCGACTGACGGCGCGCCGGCCGGAATTGGTCGCAGGAGCGATCGCTCTGGATGCCACCGTCTCGCCGGACCACCCCTTCCCTTGGATCACGCTCTTTGCCGCCCGGCCGTCGTCCATGGCAGGGGTGTTCCGCCTGGGCCAGCCTGGGGGGCTCCGAGGGATTCTGCGCCGGCTCTGGCGGCCGGGGGGAGAGGTTCCGGCCGAGCTGGTGGAGGAGGGTGTCAAGACTTTCTGCCGGCCGGAGGCGGTCTGGGCGCTGGCCAAGCTGATCGAGGGGGTGGGGGCCACGCCAGAGGAGGAGCTGGCAGCACTCCGGGAGGAGCTGGGGGGCGTCGTGCGGCCGGTCCTGGTAGGGCGGGGCGAGGAGGACCCGGTCCTGCCGGCCGAGGCAGCGGCGGAGCTGGTAGACCTGATCCCCGGGGCCCGGGCGGCGGGGATAGCGGAAGCCGGCCACCTATCCCCTCTCGAGCAACCGGGGCGGGTGGCCGGCCTGATCGCTGGACTGGCGGAGGAGACTATCGGTGGCGGCGCCAGATGAGGATAACCGTGCGTTTGGAGCGCCTGAGGATCGGGTTGAACACCCACCGCAGAACGGTTTCCATCCTTCCACCCACCCCACTTCCCTGGGACTTTCGCCGGTTTCTGGCGCCATTATATGTCTCCCTCCGCCAGGTGGCCCGGGTCTGGCAGGAATCGGCCCACCGGCGCCCAATAATTGCACCGGGCGAATAAGTATTGGGAGACGACAACCGCATACCGGCCGGAGGAGTCCCGGGGGAGAGACCCGGAGAACGGGCGCCGAAGGAGCAAGGCGAGGAAGGCCGACCTCGCTGAAACTCTCAGGCAAGCCGAAGCCCGGGAGGACGGCACTCTGGAGAGGGCGCAAGCCCGCCGAAGGAGCAACCGGGCGAGGGGTCGCCCAGGGCATCTCTCAGGCGCGAAGGACAGGGGAACCGGCAAGGTTCTCCTGTCTTTGTTTCTTTATGGAACCGAGGGAATAGTAGCGAATGGAGGGATTGTAGTGGAGAGCGCAACCGGAGGAGCCCTCAAGCGGACCCCGCTCCACGCTGAACACCAGGCACTGGGGGCCCGGTTCACGCCCTTCGGCGGGTGGGAGATGCCGGTCCAGTACTCGGGGATCGTTGCCGAGCACACCGCCACCCGGGAGAAGGCCGGCCTCTTCGACCTCTCTCACATGGGCGAGTTCTTCGTCACGGGACCGGGGGCGGAGGCCTTCCTGCAGCGGCTGACCACCAACGACCTTGGCAGGCTGGCCATTGGGCAGGCTCACTACTCCATGTTTCTCAACCCGTCTGGCGGGGTGGTGGACGATATCGTCGTCTACCGGAGGGCCGCAGGGTTCATGGTGGTGGTCAACGGGGCCAACGTGGCCAAGGATTGGGCCTGGATTGCGGCGCAGGGGCCGGGGCCCGGGGTAAAGCTGCGGGACGCCACAATGGAGACGGCGCTGCTCGCCGTGCAGGGGCCAAAGGCGGCGGAAATCGTGACGCAAGTGGCGGACCAGCCGCTGGGGGAGGTCTACTACTACCGCTTCGTGGAGGGGAAGGCCGACGGGATTCCGGCAATCATCGCCCGGACCGGCTACACCGGGGAAGACGGGTTCGAACTGTACGTGCCAGCGGAAGAAGCGCCGAGGCTCTGGCGGAAGCTTTTGGCCATCGGTCAGCCGCTGGGGATGGTACCGGTGGGGCTGGGGGGCCGGGACACGCTCCGGCTGGAGATGGCCTACCCGCTCTACGGCAACGACCTGACCGACGCGACGACGCCCTTTGAGGCCGGCTTGAACTGGGTGGTGAAGCTGGAAAAGGGCGAGTTCATCGGCCGGGAGGCGCTGCTCCAACAGCAGGCGGAGGGGGTCAAGCGGAAGCTTGCCGGGTTCGTCGTGGAGGGCGGGGTGGCCCGCCACGGCTACGGGCTCAAGGCGCTGGACGGGACGGCCGTGGGGGAGGTCACGAGCGGCTCCTTCTCCCCGACCCTCGGCCAGAATATCGGGCTTGGGTATCTCGGGGCGGATCTGTCGGTGGAGGGCAAGGAGATCGGAGTGGAGATCCGGGGGAAGGCAGTGCCGGCCAGGGTGGTGCGGACGCCATTCGTCCCCGCCCGCACCTACAAGCCGCCGAAGAAGCCGGCCGCACCCGGCGTATAGATGCTCTGGCAGGAGCCGGAAACGGCGTCCCGGAATTATACGGAAAGCACGAGCGGAGGAGGGCAACTGATGTATCCGAAGGAGCTGAAATACACCCGGGAGCACGAGTGGGTCAGGGTTTCCGGGAAGCGGGCGATCGTGGGGATCACCGACCATGCCCAGAAAGAGCTGGGGGATGTCGTTTTCGTCGAACTGCCGGCGGTGAGCGACACGGCCACCCAGGGCGGGGAGTTCGCAGTAGTTGAGTCGGTGAAGGCGGTCTCCGAGGTCTACGCCCCGGTCTCCGGAACGGTCGTCGAGGTGAACGAGAACCTGTCCGATCAGCCCGAGTTGATCAATCAAGATCCTTACGGGGACGGCTGGATCGCCGTGATCGAGCTCTCCGACCCGGAGGAGCTGGATAACTTGCTGTCAGCCGACGACTATGCGGCCTTCGTCGGAGGGGAAGAAGGCGTCGGCCGATGAACTTCCTGCCGCATACCGAGCGTGAGCGGGCGGAGATGCTCAAGGCCTGCGGGGTCCAGTCGGTCGAGGAGTTCTTCGCCCCGATCCCCGAGGCGGTCCGGCTCCGGCGCCCGCTGGCTTTGCCGGGACCCCTCTCCGAGATGGAGCTGGCGGGTCACCTCCAAGCCCTGGCCGGGCGGAACACGCCTACCAGCGAGCTCCTCTCCTTCCTGGGCGCCGGGGCCTACGAGCACTACGTTCCGGCCGCGGTCAGCCAAATCACCAGCCGGGCTGAGTTTTACACCGCCTACACCCCTTACCAGCCGGAGGTCAGCCAGGGGACCCTGGAGGCGATCTACGAGTTCCAGAGCTACGTCGCAGCCCTGACCGGGCTGGACGTGGCTAACGCCTCGCTCTATGACGGGGCCACGGCGGTGGCCGAGGCGGCGGCGATGGCCCTGGCGCACACCAGGCGGACGGAGGTCCTCATCGGAGCGAACGTCCACCCAGAATACCGGCAGGTCCTTAAGACCTACGCCCGGCAGTGGGAGGCAGCCGTCCGGGAGCTGCCGGCGCCGGGCGGGGCGCTCGCCCCGGCGGAGGTGGCGGCGCAGGTCTCGGAGCAAACGGCGGCGGTCATCGTCCAGAACCCCAACTTCTTCGGCCTGGTCGAGGCCGGGGAGGAGCTAGCCCAGGCCGTCCACGCCAAGGGGGCGCTCCTCATCGTAGTCGCCAATCCGGTGAGCCTTGGACTGCTCGAAGCGCCAGGGGAGTACGGGGCGGACCTTTGCGTTGGCGAAGGGCAGCCGCTCGGCAATCCGCTGGGCTTTGGCGGGCCGTACGTCGGCTTCATGGCTGCCCGGGAGGCGCTGGTCCGGCGGATGCCGGGGCGGATTGTCGGGGCGACGGTGGACCGAGACGGGCGGCGGGGGTTTGTCCTGACCCTCCAGACGCGGGAGCAGCACATCCGGCGGGAGAAGGCCACCAGCAACATCTGTTCCAACGAGGCCCTCTGCGCCCTCGCCTTCACGGTGCACCTCTCGCTCCTGGGGCCGCAGGGGCTGAAGGAACTGGCTGAGCTTTGCCTGCAGAAGGCCCACTACGCGGCGGACCGGTTGAGCGCTCTGCCCGGCTTCCAGCTTGCTTTTCCGGGACCGTTCTTCCACGAGTTCGTGGTGCGGGTGCCGGGGCCGGCGGAGGAGCTGGCCGAGCGGCTGGTGGCGAGGGGCATACTCCCCGGGCTGCCGCTGGGGCGGTTCTACCCGGACCTGGCCGATGCCCTGCTGGTCTGCGTCACCGAGACCAAGACCAAGGCAGCGATTGACCGACTGGTCGAGGCGCTGGCGGAGGAGGCTGAGCGGGCATGAGCGTGCCGTTGTTGTACGAAATCTCGTCTCCCGGGCGGCGCGGCTACTCCCTTCCGGAGACGGACGTGCCGGTGAAGCCCGTGGAGCAGCTTCTGCCGGCCAAGGTGCGGCGCAAGGAGGCGCCGGCGCTGCCCGAGGTGAGCGAGGTGGACGTGATCCGTCACTTCACTAACCTCTCCCGGCTGAACTACGGGGTAGACGTCGGTTTCTACCCGCTCGGCTCCTGCACGATGAAGTACAACCCCAAGATCGACGAGGCGGTGGCGGCGCTACCCGGATTCACGGGGCTCCACCCGTATCAGCCGGAGGCGACCGTCCAGGGGGCGCTGGCGCTCCTCTGGGAGCTGGAGCGGGACCTCTGCGAGGTCACGGGGATGGACCGGATGACCCTCCAGCCGGCGGCGGGGGCCCACGGTGAGCTGACCGGCCTCTTCCTCATCGCCGCCTACCACCGGGCCCGGGGAGAAGGGGAACTGCGCAAGAAGGTCCTGGTCCCCGACTCGTCCCACGGGACCAACCCGGCCTCGGTCGCCCTCGCCGGGTTCGATGTGGTCTCGGTGCCTTCCGACGAGCGGGGGATGGTGGACCTGGAGAAGCTGCGGGCGGCGGTCGGTCCGGACACGGCGGCCCTCATGCTCACCAACCCCAACACGCTGGGGCTTTTCGAGGAACAGATTGTCGAGATCAGCCGGATCGTCCATGCTGCAGGCGCCCTCCTCTACTACGACGGGGCCAACCTGAACGCCGTGCTCGGGAAGGCCCGCCCCGGCGACATGGGCTTTGACGTGGTCCACTTAAACCTTCACAAGACCTTCGCCACGCCTCATGGCGGCGGCGGACCGGGTTCGGGGCCGGTGGGTGTGAAGGAGGCGCTGGCGCCGTTTCTGCCGGTGCCGGTGGTGGAGCAGCGGCCGGACGGGTTCCGCCTGGTCTATGACCGGCCGCAGTCCATCGGAAAGGTCAAAGCCTTTTGCGGGAACTTCCTGGTGGCGCTGAAGGCCTACGCCTACCTGCGGGCGGTGGGTCCTCGCGGCCTGGAGCAGGTGAGCGAGGACGCCGTCCTGAACGCCAACTACCTCCGGCTGAAGCTGCGGCCGCACTTTGCGGTGCCCTTCGACCGGACCTGCATGCACGAGTTCGTGCTCTCGGGGAGCCGGCAGAAGGCCAAGGGGGTCCGCACCCTGGACATGGCGAAGCGCCTGTTGGACCTGGGCTTCCACGCCCCGACGATCTACTTCCCGTTGATCGTGGAGGAGGCGCTGATGATCGAGCCGACCGAGACGGAGAGCCAGCAGACGCTGGATGCCTTCGCGGCGGCCATGGCCCAGATCGCCCGGGAGGCGGAGGAGGAACCGGAGCTGGTGAGGGACGCCCCGCGCCACACACCGGTCCGCCGACTTGACGAGGCCCGGGCGGCCCGCCAGCCCGATCTGCGATGGAAACCCGGCCAGGGCGCCTGATCTGCGTCCAGCCCCGGGCGACCCGGGCGGTGAGCGTCACCGGGACGGAGTGTGCCATGAACTGCGCCCACTGCGGCGGGCGATACCTGGCCGGGATGGCCGACCTGCGCGCCACCCCCTTCGAATCGTCTGGGGGGGTTGGCGGGGAGGGGCGGCACCAGGTCCGAAGTCTCCTGGTGAGTGGGGGGTGCGACGCCGGAGGGGTGGTGCCGCTGGCCCGGGAGGCGGAGCGCCTCCGGGTTCTGCGCCGCCGGTTCCGGCTGAACGCCCACCCCGGCCTGGTGGATGAGGCAGGAGCGGAGGCCATCGCCGGCTGGGCCGACGTCGCCTCGCTCGACTTCGTGGCCGACCCCGCCACCATGCGCGAGGTGTACGGGCTCAAGGCGGAGCCGGAGCGGTACGCAGCCGCCCTGCGGGCGCTGAAGGAGCGTCTGCCGGTGGTGCCTCACCTCTGCCTGGGACTGCGGGGCGGTCAGATGGGGGGCGAGTACGAGGCGCTGGAGGTGCTCGGACGGGAAGGGATCGACGCTCTGGTGGTGCTGATCTTCATCCCCACGCCGGGCAGCCGGTACGCTGATCGGACCCCTCCGCCGGTCGAGGAGGTAGCGGCCTTCCTGTCGGCTGCTCGAGCACGCCTGCCGGGGGTTCGCCTCACCCTGGGGTGTATGCGCCCCGGGGGCCGCTACCGGACGGCGGTGGATCTGGCGGCGGTCGAGGCCGGGGTGGACGCCATCGTGCAGCCGGCGCCGGCCGCCCGCAAGCTGGCCGTCAGACTCGGCCGCGAGTTGATTCCGTACGACGAGTGTTGCGCCTTTCTCAGCGCAGACGATCACCCCTGAACGAGGAGGCAGCGATGCGCCTTTCATTGGGCACTGCCGGGGTCCTGGGCCTGACCCGGGTCAGGCAGAGCGACCTGCCTACCACCGCCTACCTTCTGCTGGAGGGGCGGTGTCTAGCCGACTGCGCCTTCTGTCCGCAGGCCCGGACGGCAACAGGGCGGGCGGACCGGCTCTCCCGGGTGACTTGGCCGGCGTTTGCCGATGAGGAGGTCCTGGCGGCGCTCCAGGGCTCGCCCTTCCACCGGCTCTGCCTGCAGGTGGTGAACGCCCCCCGCTGGCGGGAGCGGCTCGCATCTTTCCTTACCGCCGTCGAAGGCACACCTCACCCGCCGCTCAGCCTCTCTGTCCGGCCAAGGAAGGCGGCCGAGGTCGTGGAATGGCTCAGACTGGGCGCCGAAAGGGTCGGCATCCCCCTGGACGCTGCCACGCCGGAGGTTTTCCGCCGGGTCAAGGGCGGCAGCTTCACCCGCCTGCTGGATCTGCTGGGCGAGGCTGCGGCGGCCTTCCCGGGGCGGATCTCAACCCACCTGATCGTCGGGCTGGGGGAAGCGGAGAAGGAGGCCGCAGAGGCGCTGCTCCTGCTCCACCGGCTTGGCTTGACGGTGGGCCTCTTCGCCTTCACCCCGGTCCCTGGAACCGCTCTGGCCGACCAGGCCCCGCCCGACCTGGGCGCCTACCGGCGCCTGCAGGTCGCCAGGTGGCTGTTGGCGACAGGCAGGGTGGCACCGGAGGGTCATCCCTTCGCCTTCGACCCCGAGGGACGGCTGGTCGACTTCGGTTTGTCGCCGGCGGACCTCCGGGAGGCGCTGGCCGGGGGCGAGGCGTTCCGGACGTCCGGGTGCTCCGGCTGCAACCGGCCGTACTACAACGAGCGCCCCGGGGGCGTCACCTACAACTACCCCCGGCCTCTCACCGGCGACGAGGCCAGGCAAGCCCTCGCCGAAACCGGTTTGCCCGGGATAGTGCAACCGGCGACCACGGTGGCGGTTATGGCGCGCAAGGAAACGTGGCGGCGGCTGGAGACGGGTTTCGCCCCCGGCGCCTGGAACATGGCGGTGGACGAGGCGCTGATGGAGACGGTCGGGCGGGGAGAGTCCCCCCCTACGCTGAGGTTCTACGGCTGGGACCCGCCGGCGCTCTCCCTCGGGTACTTCCAGGACCGGGAGCAGGAGGTCGACCTGGAGGGGTGTGCCGCCCAGGGGTTCGACTGCGTCCGGCGCCCCACTGGAGGACGGGCGGTGCTCCACGCCGAAGAGGTCACCTATGCCGTGGTTGTCCCGGAGGGACATCCCCGCTTCCAAGGGTCGGTGCAGGAGACCTACCGGGCCATCAGCGAAGGGCTGGCCGCCGGGTTGCGGCGGCTGGGCGTCCCGGCCGAAATGGCGCCGGCGGAGCGAGGAGCCGGCGAGCGCTCGGCGGCCTGCTTCGACTCTCCCTCCTTCTATGAACTGGTGGTCGAGGGGCGGAAGCTGGTCGGCTCGGCCCAGGTCCGGCGGCATGGGGCGCTGCTTCAGCATGGCTCGATCCTCCTCCGCTTCGACCCCGACCAGCTCCTTCGCTGCTTGAGCGGACCCTCGGGGCCGGCTCGGGAGCGGCTCCGGCGGGCGCTTCTCTCCCGCGTCGCCTCCCTGGAAGGGGTGTTGGGGCGGGCGCCGGGCTTCGCGGAGGTGACCGGAGCGGTGGCGGCAGGGTTCGCTGAGGTGTTCGGGATGGACCTGGCGCCCGGCGGGTTGACCCCGGCGGAGCGGGCCCGGGCGGAGGAACTGGTCCGGCTCAAGTATGGGACCGAGGCCTGGAACGGGCGGCGGCCCGGCAAGGCGGTGGGGACATGAACGGCCAAGGTGAAGTGGAGATTCGGTTGGCGACCCCGGAGGAGGCTCCGCTGGTTCACTCAGTGATGCTCGAGGCCTTCGCAGAGTACCGTAACCTGCCTGTACCACCGGGGGCGCTGAGCGAGCGCCTGGAGGACGTCGAGGGCCTCTTGCGGGAGGGCGTGGAGCAGGCAGCGCTTTGTTTCGTGGACGGCGTGGCGGTGGAATCCGTCCGGTTCCTCCGTTCGCAGGGCGGCCTCTATTTCAAACGCCTTGCGGTGCGGCCGGGTTTCCAGGGAAGGGGCCTGGCCAGGGCGATCGTTGGCTGGCTCGAGGAGCACGCCCGGCGGAACGGGGAGGGCGTTGTCTGGTGCAACGTCCGGGCGGAAATGCCGCGGAACGTCCGCCTGTATGCCTCGCTGGGATACGAGGCGTACGACGAGCGGGTTGTGGCGCGGGCGGATGGCACCCGGGTGCCGGTGGTCTCGATGCGCAAGGTTGTCAACGCGGGGGTAGAGGCAAGGCGGACTTCGACGGCTGGGCGGGCGGCGGCTCCCTCCCTGGAAGCTGGGTGATAATGGGGTTTGGGCGGGGCGGGCACTCCGCCTGGCAAGGACGGTGACGCCGATGGGCGATGGACTGCGCAACGAAGCGACCCGACCGGGTCTGGAGCGGCTGAGGTCGCTCCTCGACCGGGGACCGGTGCTGCTGGACGGGGCGATGGGAACCCGACTCATGGCGGCCGGGCTGCGCCCCGGGGAGTGCCCGGAGACCTGGAACACCGCCCGTCCGGAGGATGTTCGGGAGATCCATCGGGCCTACCTTGAGGCCGGGGCCCGGGTCGTCACCACCAACACCTTTGGCGGTAACCGCCGCAAACTGGCAGCTTACGGCCTGGGCGGGGCAGTGGCCGAACTCAACCGGGCGGCGGCGCAACTGGCCCGGGAGGCCGTGGCGGCGGCGGGCGGGGACGCCCTGGTAGCCGGGGATGTGGGACCGACCGGAGAGTTCGTCGAGCCGTTCGGGCCGCTTGCCTTCGCCGAAGCCTACGACCTCTACCGGGAACAGATCAAGGCCTTGGCCGCCGGCGGGGTGGACTTTATCCTCCTGGAAACCTTCTCCGACCTCGGCGAGGCCCGGGCGGCGGCGTTGGCGGCCCGTGACGTGGGGGTTCCGGTGGCCTGCACTTTCACCTTCGACGCCCACGGGCGGACTTTGCTGGGAGCCGACCCCGAGACGGTGGCCGTGGTGCTGGAGGGGCTGGGGGCGGTCTTCGTCGGGGCGAACTGCTCGCTGGGCCCGCAGGAGCTGGTCCCGCTCGTCCGGCGGATGGTGGCGGTGGCGCGGGGACCAGTGGCGGTCCAGCCCAACGCCGGGCTGCCGCGGCTTGAGGGCGGGCGGGCGGTCTATCCTCAAGGTCCGGAGGAGTTCGGGCGGGCCGGGGAGGAACTGTTGGGCGCCGGCGCCTGGCTGGTCGGAGGGTGCTGCGGGACGACGCCGGAGCACATCCGGGCTCTGCGCCGGGCGGTCCAGGCGGCGGGGAAGGGCAGGGCGCTCCGGGTGGCTGGAGGGCCGCGGCGGACTTGGCTGGCCGGGCCGGGTGGCGTGGTGGCCATCGGCCCAGAAGAGCCGCTGGTGGTCATCGGGGAGCGGCTCAATCCCACCGCCCGGAAGAGGCTGGCCGAGGCGGTGCGGGCGAAGGAATTCGGGGTTTACCGGGACGAGGCCAAGGCGCAGGTGGCCGCCGGGGCGAAGGTGCTCGACCTGAACGTCGGGGTGCCGGGGGTGGACGAGCCGGCGGCGATGCGGGCGGCGGTGGCGGCGGTCGAGGCAGCGGTGCCGGTCCCGCTGAGCGTCGACTCGGCCAACGCCCAGGCCCTGGCGGCCGGGTTGGCGATCTTCCACGGACGGGCGCTGCTGAATTCGGTCAATGGTAAGGAGAAGGTCCTGGCGGAGGTTCTGCCACTGGCCCGGCGGTATGGGGCAGCGGTCCTCGGCTTGACCTTGGACGAGCGGGGCATCCCCCCGCGAGCGGAGGAGCGACTTGAGGTCGCCCGTCGGATCGTGGCAGCAGCCGAAGCGGCCGGGCTGCGCCGGGAGGGCCTCCTGATCGACTGCCTCGTGCTAGCCGCAGGGGCGCAGCAGGCCGAGGTGGCTGAGACGCTCCGGGCGGTCCGACTGGTCCGGGAGGAGCTGGGCGTCGGGACGGTCCTGGGAATCAGCAACGTGTCCCACGGTCTGCCGGGGCGTTCCCTGCTCAACGCCACCTTCCTGGCAATGGCCCTAGCCTCAGGGCTGGACGCGGCCATCGTGAATCCGCTGGATAACCGGGTCTGGGAGGTTTTGCGGGCCGGGGCGGTCCTGGTCAACCGCGACCGCCACGCCCGGGTCTATCTGGCCACCCAGCCGGCGGAGGAGGCGCCGGCGGCCCAGAAAGCCGCGGACGAGACAAAAGCCGCAGGCGACTGGGCTGCCGCACTTTACCAGGCGGTGGTGGAAGGGGAAGCCGAAAAGACGCCGAACTTGGTGGCAAAGGTAGCCGCCACCGCGCCCCCGCTGGAGGTCGTCAACCGGGTCGTGGTACCGGCCCTGGCGGAGGTCGGGCGCCGCTATGAGACGGGCGAGTACTTCCTGCCGCAGTTGATGCTCTCTGCCGAGGCCGCTCGAGCGGCTTTTGCCGCCCTCAAGCCGCTGCTCGCCCAGGGCGGCGTAACCACCACTCAGGCGACTGTCGTCCTGGCCACCGTGGAGGGTGACATCCACGACATCGGGAAGAATATCGTGGCCGTGATGTTGGAGAACCACGGGTTCCGAGTGGTGGACTTGGGACGGGACGTTCCGGCGGCGCGAGTGGTCGAGGCAGCCCGGAAGGAGCAGGCGGAGGTGGTCGGCCTCTCTGCTCTGATGACGACCACGATGGCCGGGATGGGCAAGGTGATCGAGGCCTTGCGCCAGGCGGGAGTCCCGGCCAAGGTCATGGTGGGCGGGGCGGTCGTGACCGAGGACTTCGCCCGGCAGATCGGGGCGGACGGCTATGGGCGGGACGCCGTGGCGGCCGTCCGGCTGGCGAAAGAGCTGACCGGGAGAGACTGAAACCCGGGATACGACCTGGCACGGAGGGAGCAGGGAGTAGTGGAGCCGCTGAAGAGCCTGCGGGAGAAGCTGGATCGGGGCGAGTTCGTGGTCACCGTGGAGCTGGAGCCGCCCCGGGGCGCTGATCCCCGGCCGATGTTGGAGAAGGCGCGCCGACTCACCCCGGTGGTGGATGCGGTGAACGTGGCCGACAGCCCCATGGCCAACTTGCGCATGAGCCCGATCGCCTGCGCCCACCTGCTCCAGCAGGATCAGGGGGTCGAGGCGATCTTCCACCTGACCTGCCGGGACCGAAACCTCCTCGGGCTCCAGGCGGAGCTTTTGGGAGCGGCGGCGCTCGGCGTGAAGAACATCCTAGCCTTGACCGGCGACCGGCCGGAGCGGGGGGACCACCCGCAGGCCACCGGCGTCTTCGAAGTGGACGCCCTGGGTCTGGCGAGGCTCGCCCGGGCGCTCAACGAAGGCCGGGATGTCAACGGGAAGCCCCTGGAGGCTCCGACCGATTTCCTGATCGGCGGGACAACCAGCCCCAACGCGCCGGATCTGGAGGCGGAGGTGGCCCGGCTGCGGGCCAAGGCGGAGGCAGGCATCACCTTCGCCCAAACCCAGCCCGTCTTCGACCTGGAGCAGGCGGCGGAGTTCCAGCGGCGGACGGCCCGCCTGGGGGTCCGGGTGCTTTATGGGGTCCTGCCGCTCAAGAGCTACAAGTCGGCGGTCTACCTGGCCACGCACGTCCCGGGAATCCGCATCCCGTCCGAGGTGCTCGCCCGCATGGAACGGGGAGGGCCCGACGAAGGGGTGCGCTTGGCTCGGGAGATCCTGACCGGACTCTGGGGGAAGGTGCCGGGGGTCCACCTTTTCCCGATGGGGGATCCCGCCTTGGCCCTCAGGCTGCTTGAAGGGTTCCGATAAGTAGGGGGGCACGACGTTGGCTGCGGCGACGAGCTTCTTGACCGCTTTCCCGGGAGCGCTGGCCTGGGTCCGGGGACTCCTGGACCGTGGAGCGGTGACGGCGGTTCTCGGGCGGATTCTGGTGATCCTGCTCATTCTGGGCGGGGCCCGGCTGCTGGTCCGCCTCGCCGAAGCCTTCGTGGAGCGTCTCTTCCGGCCAGAAAGACACGTCTACCTCGACGAGCGTCGGGCCAGGACCCTCGCCACGCTGATCACCTCGATCGCGCGGTACACCATCTACTTTTTCGCCGGGGTGGCGGTCCTCCAGCACCTTGGCTTCAATACCACCTCCCTCCTCACCGCCGCCGGGATCGGCGGCCTCGCCATCGGCTTCGGAGCGCAGAACCTGGTCCGGGACGTCATCACTGGGTTCTTCATCCTCTTTGAAGACCAGTACGGGGTGGGGGACTACATCTCCGCCGGAGGTGTATCGGGGATCGTCGAGGAGATGGGCATCCGGATCACCAAGATCCGCGATTTCGGCGGGGAGCTGCACATCGTCCCCAACGGACAGATCACCCAGGTGACGAACCACATGGGCCCCTCCATGCGGGTGATGTTCGACGTGGAGGTCGCTTACGACACCGACCTGGATAAGGCCATCAAGACGCTGGAAGAACTCTGCGCGGAGTACGCCCGAGGCAACGACCGGCTGGTGGAGCCGCCGATCGTGCTTGGCGTCCAGGCCCTGGCCGAGTCGGGGATAAGCCTCCGGATTGTCGCCCGGACCAAACCCATGGAGCAGTGGGGGGTTGAGCGGGAGTTGAAGCGGCTGATCAAGGAGCGCTTCGACGCCGAAGGCATCGAGATCCCCTTCCCGCACCGGCTGCTTATCGCCCAGGGGGGGCCGGCGGAGCCGTCCGGCCAGCCGGTGGGCGGAGGCGGCGGGGAGGCAAGAACGTGAACGCGACCCGCTATCACGTCGGCGATCTGGTCCGCCTCCGCAAGGAGCACCCCTGCGGTTCGGACGTCTGGGAGGTCCTCCGGGTGGGGATGGACTTCCGGCTGAAATGCCTCGGCTGCGGTCACATCGTCATGCTGCCTCGCCCGCAGTTCGAACGGAACGTGAAGGAACTGCTCCCTCCGGGCGTCACGCCCGAGATCAAGCTCCGCCCCCGTCCCCGCCCTGCCAGGAAGGGTCCCGGGCCTCGGCCGGGGGGCCGCTAATCCCGCTAAGCGGGTGGTGAGGAGGGAGCCCACTTGTCGAGCCAGGAATCGGCCAGTGCAGCGTCGCCTACCTGGCGGCAGCGGGCCCGGCGGCTCAAGATCGAGGTCTACACGCTTTACCTGGCCTACCGGAACCCCCGGACGCCCTGGTATGCCAAGCTCTGGGCGGCGGTGGTCGTGGGCTACGCCTTCAGCCCCATCGATTTCATCCCGGACTTCCTTCCCCTCCTCGGCTACCTCGACGACCTGATCCTGCTCCCGCTCGGGGTGCTGCTGGCGTTGAAGCTTATCCCGGACGAGGTGGCGGCGGAGTCCCGGGCGCAGGCGGAGGCGCTGATCCGGGAGGGGCGGCGGATTACCTCCCGGGCCGGCGGGGTGGTCATCCTCGTCCTCTGGCTGCTTCTGGTCGTTCTCGCCCTGCGCTGGGCCGGGCACATCTTCCGCCGATGATTGCGGCAAATTAGCGGGTCCATCCCGCCCACGTCAAAGTCAGCGAGTACATGGCCTCCATCCGGGAGGCGGTCGCCTCGGTGGACTACGAGCTGTGACCCCGAGCAGCGGCCTGGTTGCGGGCCGATCCGACCACCTTCTGCTTGACACTGACCCCCGGAAGGTATTGCTTGCGGCCCAGAGCCCCCTCTGGTATAATTAGAAAGCCCTGTCGGACATACCGACTTTGGTATGTGGCGCCCGGTGCGCGGACGACAGGCCCATCCCCTGCTCCGCAGCGCGTTCACCCCTGCGGGGCCACAAGTCCAAAGGGAGGAGGTGAAGCGCGGTGCGCCCGTACGAATTGGTGGTCGTTTTCAACCCCGACCTCGAGGAAGAGGCGGTCGGCGCCCAGATTGCCAAGCTACAGGAAATCATCACCGGCAACGGCGGAGAGCTGGTCAAGACCGACAAATGGGGCAAGCGAAAGCTGGCCTATGAGATCGACGGTCACACCGAGGGCTTCTACGTGGTGATGGACTTCCAGGGCGAGGCCGCCGTGGCGGCGGAACTCGAGCGGGTTGTCAAGATTACCGACGAAGTCCTTCGACATCTCTTGGTCCGCACTGACGAGTAAGTTCGGGGAGGGTGGCCAATGCTCAACCGGATCATTCTCATCGGGAGGCTTACGGCCGACCCTGTTCTCCGATACACGCAGAGCGGCAAGGCCGTCACCCGCTTCACCCTGGCGGTGGATCGCCGGCCCCGTGGCGGGCAGGCGGAGCGGGAAACCGACTTCATCGACATCGTGGTCTGGGAGAAGCTCGGCGAGCTATGCGCCAATCACCTCGGGAAGGGGCGGATGGTGGCGGTCGAAGGGCGGCTCCAGGTCCGGTCCTATGAAGGCCAGGACGGAACGAAGCGCAAGTCCGCCGAGGTGGTGGCGGAGAACGTGCAGTTCCTCGATTGGCCGAAGGATAGCGACCGGCCGGCGGCGGCCGGCGGCGGCCGGTTCTCGCAGGCGGCTCCGGGCAGCGCCCCGGATGACATCGCGGACATCAACGTGGACGACGACGTCCCGTTCTGAATCTGACACTCGGGAGAAGGAGGGAACGACGTGCCCCGTGAGCGCGGGCGCAAGGGCAAGCGGAAGGTTTGCCAGTTTTGCGTCGACAAGATAGCAGACGTCGATTTCAAGGATACCAGCCGGCTGCGCCGGTACATGACGGAGCGGGGGAAGATCCTGCCCCGGCGGATCTCCGGCAACTGCGCCAAGCATCAGCGGCAGATGACCGTCGCCATCAAGCGGGCCCGGCAGGTGGCGCTGCTGCCCTACACGGTGGAGTAACCCTGATCGGGGGCGGCCTGGTTCCGAGCCGCTCCGGCAACCACGACCCAGCGGCGGCGGATCGCCCGATAAGGCGGCCGCCGCTTTCCAGTCCTGGGAGGAGTTGCGTTCGTTGGGGGCAGGGAAAGGTTTTGCGCCCCACGAAGTAATAAGGGATTTGCGGCCGTCGAGGCCTGAAGGAGGCCAACGAAGGGCATGGCGAAGCCGGAGCTGGACATCGCCCGCAACGTGCGGACCATCGAGTGGCTCAAGGCGGAAATGGTCGGCGGGGTGTCGGCCCTCTTCAAGGCGCTGATGAAGAACAGCGAGGAGGCCATCCTGGAGGCGCTGGCCACCGTGGTGATCGCCGCCTACCTGCTGGGGAAAAGGCTCGGAATTCCCTTCTCCCGGCTGGATGTCAAGATCGAGAATAAGGTGTCGGCGAACATCACCAAGTCCCATGAGATTGAGCAGTGGTACGGCGACTTTTCGGCGTTCCGGCGGTACTTGGAGGAGCGGACGGGCAGCGCATGACGACGGATAAGAAACAACCGGGTCTGGCTGGCGGGCGCACGACGCGGTCGCTGGTCGAGGGAGCGCTCTTAGCGGCACTCGCTTCGCTCTTTGCGGTCCTGAGCCTGGTTCCCGGCCTCTTCTTCCTGGATTTCGCCATTCCGGTGCCCTTGGCGATCGTCGGTTACCGCTACGGGCTGCGCACGGCTGGACTCTCGGCCGCGGTGGCGCTGGCCTTGGCTTTCCTGCTGTCGGGCTCTCCCTTCGTTGTGGGGTCGGTGTTGTCGTTCGGAGCTTTGGGCCTGGCCGCCGCCTATGGGGTGCGCCGGGGCTGGCCCGCTATTCAGACTGTGCTGTTGGGGACGGGCGTCGCCTTCCTCGCAGCGGTCGGCCAGTTTCTCTTTTCCCTGTGGGTGATGGGGGTCAACCTCTTGGCTGAGCAGGTCAAGCTTTACCGGTCATCGATCGAGCAGAGTCTGGAATGGCAGAGGCGCCTCCTAAGGCGGACGCCCAACGCCATCCCGCCCGAGCAGCTCAAAGCGATTGAGGAACAGTTCAGAGTGGTCGGCGAGCAGTTGCCCCACCTCGGACCGGCCCTCTTCGTTGCCGGGTCGTTTCTCTTGGGGGTCGTAAACTACGGGATTATCCAGGCCTCCTTCCGCCGGCTGAAACTGGGGGAGGTCCCGGCTTTTCCCCCTTTCCGCACCTGGCGCCTGCCGGAGTGGGTCGGCTGGATGGGGGTTTTGGCCGTCGCTGCAGGGTACGCGGATGCTGTCTGGCATCTGACGGGGGCGAAGGTACTCTACGACAACCTGTTCTATCTATGCCTGTATGCATTTCTCATTGAAGGGCTGGCGGTGGCCTGGTACTATTTCGACAGGTGGGGCTGGGACAAGGTGAGCCGCGTGCTTGTCTTGGTCTTTGGCTTCATGACCGGCATCGGGATGATGATCCTGCTCGCCATCGGCTTTCTGGACATTTTCCTCGACTATCGCCAGCCACGGGAGGGTGCAGCATGAAGGTGATCCTGAAGAAGGACGTCCCGAACCTCGGGAAGCGGGGCGACACGGTCGAGGTGTCGGAGGGGTACGCGCGCAACTACCTGATTCCCCGTGACCTGGCAGCAGTGGCCTCTGAGGGCGCGCTGAAGGCGCTGGCGGTCGAGCGACGGGCCGCCGAGGCGAAGAAGGCCCGGGAGGAGGCTGAGGCCCGAGAACTGCGCGAACGGTTAGCCAAGCTGGAGGTGGTCATCCCCGCCAAGCTAGGTGAAGCGGGACGGCTCTTCGGTTCGGTGACGGCCAAAGACGTCGTGGAGGCTCTGCTCAAGCAGGGCATCGAACTCGACAAGCGCAAGCTGGAGTTGGCAGAGCCGATCAAGCAGTTGGGGACGTACCGGGTGCCGGTGAAACTCCACCCCAAGGTTCACCTGGAGTTGGCAGTGAGGGTGATCCCTGGCTGAGGCGCTGGCGACGCACCGCGGTCGATCCACGAAAGGGGCAACGTCGTGAAAGGGTTTATCCGCAGGATTCTGGAGGGCAGAAACCTCCCAGAGGGGGAGCGGTGGAGCGAGGACGAACAACAGAAGAGGCAGGTGACAGCCCTCTTCGGTTTGTTGTCGAGCCTGTACGGATCGGACAAGCTCATCCTGAAGGCGGGGAAGCTCGAGGCGCTCCACCTTATGCGCTCGCCGGACCTGCGGGAGCGGGTGATGGCGCTGGAGCGGCTGGTTTACGAGGACCCGACCATCGACGAGCTGCCGAGGGTGGAAGAGATCCCGGCGGTCCTAAACCAAGTGGAGGATGAGCTCGCCGACCTCCTGGCCCGGAAGACGGTCGAGGACAAGATCGAGAAGAAAATCGCCGAGCGGATGCAGCAGCGCCATGAGGACTACGTCAAAGAAATCAAGATGCAGGTCTTGAAGGAGGATGCCGGTCCCGAGAATCCCCAGACGCTGAAGAAGCTATCCGAGCTAGAAGAACTTGAGCAGCGCCACCTGTCGCGGTCGGCGGTGGAGGCGCTGCGGCCCCGCCAAGTCTCCGAGGTGATCGGCCAGGAGCGGGCGATCAAAGCCCTGTTCGCCAAGATCGCCTGCCCCTATCCGCAACACGTGATCCTTTACGGCCCGCCCGGCGTCGGCAAGACCACCGTGGCACGGCTGGCGCTCGAGGAGGCCAAGCGGCTCCGCTTTACGCCCTTCGCCCCGAACGCGCCGTTCGTCGAGACAGACGGGGCGACCCTGCGCTGGGATCCGCGGGAGGTCACCAACCCCTTGCTGGGCTCGGTCCATGACCCGATCTACCAGGGCGCTCGGCGCGATCTGGCAGAGGGCGGGGTGCCTGAGCCGAAACTGGGGCTGGTCACCGAGGCCCACGGCGGTATCCTGTTCATCGACGAGATCGGAGAACTCGACCCGATGCTCCAGAACAAGCTCCTCAAGGTCTTGGAGGACAAGCGGGTGGAGTTCGATTCGGCCTACTACGACCCGACTGACCCAAACGTGCCGAAGTACGTGAAGAAGCTCTTCGAGGAGGGGGCGCCGGCCGACTTCATCCTGATCGGAGCGACCACTCGGGACCCGTCAGAGATCAATCCGGCGCTCCGGTCCCGCTGCGCCGAGATTTACTTCGAGCCGCTCACCCCGGACGACATCGCCTTGATTGTCCGGCAGGCGGCCGAGCGGCTGCGGGTGATCCTGGAAGAGGGTGTCCCGGAGCTGATCGCCGAGTATACCATCGAGGGGCGGAAGGCGACCCAGATCCTGGCCGACGCCTACGGGGTAGCCCTGTACCGGGAGGTGACGGCCCACCCCGAGCGCTGGACGGCAAAACCATCAGCTCCAGACGAAACGTCGGTACCGCCTCCGGGAGCCAAGCCAGGCCAAATCCGAGAGGCCATCCTGCGGGCGGCCCGGGAAATCGCCGCCGCTACGCCGCCAAGCGAGGATTTCCCGCCGGTGACGGTGACCTGCCAGGACATTCGGGAGGTCTACCAGGCCAGCCGGCTCACTCCGAACAGCTTGGTCCGGGCGTCAGAGACGGCCGAGGTGGGCAAGGTCTTCGGCCTTGGCGTAAGTGGTTTTTTGGGCTCGGTAATCGAGTTGGAGGCGGTCGCTTTTCCCGCCCGGGAACCGGGCAAGGGGATCCTCCGCTTCAACGAGACGGCCGGTTCGATGGCGAAAGACTCGGTCTTCAACGCCGCCTCGGTTTTCCGCCGTCTGACAGGGAAGGAACTCTCGGACTTTGACGTCCATGTGAACGTGGTGGGTGGCGGGCGGATCGACGGGCCTTCGGCCGGCACGGCGGTGCTCCTCGCCATCTACTCGGCGGTCGAGGGGCGGCCAATCCGCCAGAACGTGGCGGTGACCGGGGAACTGTCCATTCAGGGCCGGGTACGGGCCGTCGGCGGGGTGTACGAGAAAATCTATGGAGCCAAGCAGGCAGGGGTGCGGAAGGTCATCATCCCGGCGGAAAACCAGCGGGATGTCCCGCCCAACCTGCGGGGCATCGAGGTGGTCCCGGTGGCGACGGTGGACGAGGTGCTGAACCACGCCCTCTCCCAACCCCCGGCCCGGGCGGAAGAGCGGGCGGGCTGACCTGGACGAGTTGCATTTGCGGTGACCCCCCGTATGATGGTGTGCCATGAGCACCAGCAACGGGGGGTTTTGTTGTGCCTGAGTGGTCGGGAGAACCACTTCGGCGGGGGAGCCGGGGGGAGTCCGTGGCGCAGCTCCAGCAGAGGCTGGCGGAATTGGGTTACGACCCCGGGCCCGTCGACGGGCGGTTCGGGCCGCTCACCGAAGAGGCCGTCTATCAGCTTCAAGCCGACTACCGCCTGCGGCGGGACGGAATCGCCGGCCGGCAGGTGGCGCAGCTTTTGGGGGCCGGCTTTGCCTCGGCCCTGCGGATCCTGCACACGGTCTCGCCCGGGGAGGACCCGTACAGCCTGGCGGAGCGGTACGGGGTAAGCCCGGGCCTGCTGCGGCGCCTGGCCAGGCAAGGGGGGAATCGCCGCCTCACGCCCGGGGCCCGGCTGGTCATCCCAGTCCGGCCGGTGCTGGTGGTGGTGGAAGAGACCGGCACAAAACGGTTGGAGCAATTCCGGCGCATTCTGAGCCAGAACCGGCGCCAGGTCACGGCGCTGATTGTACCTTGGTTGACGATCGCCCCCGACGGGGTGGTAGGCGGGAAGGCGGAGAGCGGCCTGTGGGAGCTGGCCGGGGAGTTCTCACTGCCGTTGGTGGCGCAGGTGAAGGTGGAGGCGCCGGATGGCTTGGTGCCCACCGGCCGGCGCCGCCGGCAGGCCGTGGCGGAAATCGTCCGGACGGCTACCCGCTACCGGCTGCCTGGCCTCCACCTCGTCTTCGACCCCCTCGCTTCCGGGGAGCAGCACCCGGCTGCTGCTCTGGCTTCCGCTTTGCACCGGGCCTTGCCGGCCTCGACCCTGCTCTGCCTGGAGGTGTCCAGTGAGCCGGCGTCGCTGCCCGGGGTCGGGGCCGTCGCAGAGCTGGCCGAAGCCGACTGCTTGGTGGTGCGGCTGCCGGCTGCCCCACCTCAACCGTCGTCTGCCACCGAACCCTCGGAGGAGGATCGCGCTCTCCTCCGCCCCTTCCTCCGCCGCTATCCCGCCTACCGCCTCTGGTTGGGCTTGTCGGCCAGTGGCTCCCGGGCGGGCCTCTCGGCCAGGCTCAGCCTGGTTATCCGCCGGGCTTTGAGCGGAGTGGTCTTGTGGGACCTGGCCGGGGCGCCGGAGGCTGTCTTCCGGGCGATGGCCGACCTCTTCAGTGTACAGGGTTCGCAGGCCTGGGTGCCTGGGCGCCGGAATATTCGGGGGCCAGGAGCATAGTCATTTTGTAGCGTGTGAAGCGTCTCAGCTTGCAGACGGGGGGAGTGCACATGAGCATCACCGTGCAACACCGCATCCTGCGGGTGCGGGATTGCCTGGGCGAGGGAAAGGCCAGCGCCATTTTGCAGGACACCCTGGATCTCTCCGGTGAGTACCCGGACGTGGAGCGGGTGATCGCCGCGCACGCCGCCGCTCGCCACGTAGACGCCGTCTGCGGGGAAGGGCGAGTGGTCGTCCGGGGGGCGGTCGACCTGCGCCTCCTGTATGAGGCCATATCGGAGCCACACAGGCCCCCTCGCCGCCATGAGCGCCACTACGATGATGACCAGGGCGACGATCACGATCACAACCACGACCATGGCGACGAAGACGGCCATCGCGAGCCACCCCGGCTGGTGCTGGCCGATTTTCGGGACGCCTGCCCGTTTGAGGTGACCGTGGAGTTCTCGGGGGCCTCCCCGGCGATGAAGAGCAAGGCGATGGTCACGGTCGAGTCGGTCAACTGCAGCTTGGTAAGTCGGCGGCGCCTGGGGTGCGACGTGGCCCTGACAGTGATGGTCAAGGTCTGCGAGGACCAGGAGGTGCGGGCCGCCTGTGACTGCACCGCGCTTCATCCGAGCCGGGTCCGCCTCGCTCGGGAGATGACCCACGTCGAGCACTTGACAGCTGAGGTTGCCACTTCCTTGAGACTTGAGATGAGCCTGGCCATCCCGCCGGAGGACCCGTCTGTGACTGAGGTGCTGTGGGTCGTCCCCCGCTGCCACCACGTCGTGGGCCGGTGTGGGGAGGGCAAGGGCTTCGTCGAGGGCCTCTTCGACGTGGACGCCGTTTATCTGACTGGCGATCCGGACGCACCCGTCCGCGCCTTCTCCTGGCCCGACGCCCACCGCTTCGCCGCCAGCTTTGACTTGCCGGGCGCCCACGCAGGGATGATGTTGTTGGCCGAGCTCGACCTGGAGGACGCCTACGGCGTGCGGGAGAACGACCGCTGCTGCACCGTGACTGTCGAGGCTGCCCTCCGGGTGGTAGCCAGCCAGTCGGTGGATCTTCCGCTCATCACCGATATCGTCTCCGAATGCGGTGAGCAACTCGACGTGGTCCGGCAGCCCGTGCGCTTCTGCCACCATCTGCCCGATGGTCACCGGGAGATGACCCTGGGCGGGGTGCTTTCCCTCCCGCCGACCAAGCCGCCGGTGGGGAGCGTGATCTGGACCGGCGCCTCCTACATTGCCGACCAGCTGACGGTGGAGGACGACCGGGTGCTGGTGGAGGGCGACGTTTCACTCGACCTGCTGTACCAGGCTGCCGGTTCGGGCTGTCAGGTTCACCACGCCGAGTTCCCGCGGGCGCTCCGCCTCTCGCAGGCCGTGGAGCTGCCGGGGATCCGCCCGGGCATGATGGCCTGCGCCCATGTCTCCATCCACACCGTCGCCTGCCGCCTGATCGATCCGGAGACGATCCAGGTGGACCTGGTCCTCAGGATTCGGCTCAAAGCGATACGGGTGGTGCAGGTGGAGGTCGTGGTCGAGTGCGTGATCGTCTCCCCCTGCCCGCCCGGTACGACCATGCGCCTGGTGATCGTCCAGCCCGGCGATACGCTGTGGAAGTTCTCCCGCCGTTACGGGGTGCCGCTGGAGGCCATCATCCGGGCCAATCCGCAGATCCCCAACCCCGACCTCATCTACCCGGGCCAGAAGGTGCGCATCCCTTGCGCCCCGATCGTTCCGCGCCACGATCCGTGAGGCAACGGCTGAATCAGGAGGGGTATGGAGGCTGCCCCAAGAGCGAGAGGGCAGCCTTTTCACTTCCCGTGTGGATCTGCGTGACAGGGCATGCAATCCATCGCGCCCATGACGTCATTTCGCGTGCCCGGGCCGGAATGACAGGACATGCAGGCCAGCAAGGTTTCGGGCGGATCGTAAGCCGCTACGAAAGTGCCGTCAGCGATGGCATTCAGAAGCTCAACCGCCTTATGGGCTACGTCGCCGGTAAGCTTGGCGCACCGCTCATTATGTTCTGGCGAGTTAACCTTCACGCCCGCCTTGTTGACCCACTTGCCCACAGAGACATGGCAGAGAGGTGAACCGACAGAGCATCGGACCTGATTCTTCACTTTGGCGAAACTGTCCATCCGGTCGCTCGGGAATTCGTAGGTGGTGTACCAGCCGACTAGTTCGTTAATGACCTTCAGGGCTTCCATCTGGCCTACACACAGTGAGATGGCGGCTCCGGCTCCATTCAGAGCGCCGCATAGAGTACCCCAACCGACATATCCGCCCACGCCGTACTTCATGGTTTCATAGGGTACCCCGGTGTACGGGAACCCTATCTTCTCGCGGAGCTGGCTCAAGATAGCTTTGAAACAGCCGTAAGAACAGTAACCCTCCCAAAAGCCCTCGTATCCTCGCCTCAGGGCAACTTCGGGGTCGAGTCTCACGTACGGGAATGGGTGCGTGGGCTGCGCTTTTTCCGCCGCCAGGGCAGGCCCCGACCAGAGGAAGGATGAAAGCCCTCCGCCCAGGGATGCCGTGGCGACGCCCAGGGCAAACCCGCTCGCGCCAGCCAGCAACTCCCTTCTGGATAGCCCGACCGTACGCGCCCTCTCTTCCTCGCACATACATCCAGCCTCCTTGATGTAAAGTTTATTTTACATACCGATGGTAGCATTCTCGGGGGCTAATGTCAAGCTTGCTTTACATAGGCTGATGTAAAGTATCCTTGTCATTCCCGGCCTCGGGATGTACACTGGGGACGGGGGCGAGGCTTTCTTGCAGAACCGATTGAGACAATTGAGGAGCCAGCACGGAATGACCCAAGAAAAGCTGGCCGAACTCGTTGGCGTGAGCCGCCAGACGATAATCTCCATCGAATCGGGGCGTTACGACCCCTCGCTTGAACTGGCTTTCAAGATTTCCCGCGTCTTTGCGCTGCCGCTGGAGAAGATCTTTATCTACGGGGAGGAACGGGGATGATTGCCCGCAAGGCGCTTCGCACCGCCGCCATCCATCTCACCCTGGGGGTACTCATCATTCTCGTGGGCTCGGCATCAAGGGGAGCATTCTTCACTCGCGTTCTGGTGCTGGGCGGACTCGCCATCGCAGTCGGGATCGCGGCCGGAATGCTACCATCACGAGTGGGTGCCATCATCGACCGCGAGTGTGATGAGCGCACGAAACACATCGACACCCTGGCCAAGCGGACGGCGTTTGCCGCCACGTCGGTACTGCTTCTGGTCCTGTGGGCATATGAGTTGGCAACCACGGGGATAGTCCTGACCCGCACGGCGCTCATCCTGCTGGTGCTCTGGGGGAGCGGTGGACTTGCCTACGCCTACTACAACCGGCGCTTCTAGCCTCGGCATCATGCGTTGCAGGGCGGCCGCGTCGGTGGACCGCTGGAGGAGGCAACATGGCCAGGGACTGGATCAGGATCAAGGGAGCTCACCTCCACAACCTGAAGAAGGTCGACCTCGCAATCCCGAAGGCGTCTCTGGTGGCGTTCACCGGTGTCTCGGGCTCCGGCAAGTCCACCTTGGCCTTCGACCTGCTCCACAAAGAGGGGCAGCGGCAGTACCTGGAGTCGCTCGGCTTCCTCACCTACCAGCTCGGAGGCCCTAAGGCAGAGTCGATCGAGGGTCTCTCCCCATCGATCAGCGTCGAGCAGCACCTGACCAACCGGAGCCCTCGCTCGACGGTCGGCACGGCGACGGAAGTCTATACGTACCTCCGGGTCCTGTACGCCCGGGTCGGCCACCGACCTTGCGAACGCTGCGGAGCCGATGTGCCGCCGCCTCACGACGCCAGTCTGGGATGGGAGGCCGAGGTGGCTTCCGAGGACTCAGGCCCCGGTCCCGAGCTGGCGGGCGAAACCTACCCCTGCCCTTCGTGCGGCGCTCCGACGCCCGTCCTCAGCATGGCCCACTTTTCCTTCAACAAGCCGGCCGGCGCCTGTCCTCGCTGCACCGGGCTGGGCACGGTGCATCAAGTGCTTCTTTCGACGCTCATCGACGAGACGAAGAGTCTTCGGGGGGGAGCGGTCCGGTCGTGGGACGCCCACCTGACAGACTGGTACACCCAGGCTCTGGCGGCTGCAGGAAAGCACTACGGGCTGCCACTGGACCTGGATGTCCCCTTCAGCCAACTGCCTCCGGCGCAACGAGATCTGGTGCTGTACGGAGCGGAGAGCGAGGGGTTTCGCCGTCACTTCCCCGCTGTGCCCCCGCCCAAGACCGTCCGCAGCGGACGCTTCGAAGGCATCGTCACCGCCTTTCTGCGGCGATACGCGGAACGCGTCGCCGACGCCGCCTACCGGGAGAAGATGGAACGTCACCTGGAGATTTCCGCCTGCCCCGAGTGCCAGGGACGGCGGCTGAAAGCGGCGGTCCAGCGGGTGCAGGTGGCCGGGAAGACCATCGTCGAGGCGGTCACTTCTCCCCTCACTGAGCTTCGGAGCTGGGTCGAAGGTCTGCTCGAAGCCCTTCCGCCCGATGATCGCCTCATCGCCGCGCCAATCGTAGAAGACCTGGTCCGGCGGTTGGGGCGCCTCGAAGATGTCGGGGTCGGCTATCTCACCCTCGGCCGCGCCACGACCAGCCTCTCGGCCGGAGAAGCCCAGCGACTCCGCCTGGCCTCGCTGCTCGGATCAGGCTTGACGGGGGTCCTGTACGTCCTCGACGAGCCGACGGTTGGTCTTCATCCGCAGGACACGGAGCGGCTCATCAGGGCGCTCCGCCAGTTGCGGGACCTCGGGAACACCGTGTTGGTGGTCGAGCACGACCTCCGCTTTCTCGAGCAGGCAGATTACCTCGTCGACCTGGGCCCGGGGGCGGGTCGGTTTGGGGGCCGAGTGGTAGCCTCCGGTACGCCGGCGGAAGTGAAGGCTTGCCCCGCGTCCCTCACCGGCGGATACCTCGCGGGGCGCTTGGCCGTCAGTCCGCCCCGCCAGAGGCGGGAGGGGCGCGGCGAGAGCCTGGTGATCCGCGGCGCGCGAGAACACAACCTGAAGAACTTGACCGTCAGGCTCCCACTCGGAACCTTGACTGCCATAACCGGGCCTTCGGGCTCGGGCAAGTCGACCCTCATCTTCGACATCCTCGAACGGGCGGCGCGGCGGCGCTTCTCCGGCGGCGGCGAGCCGCCAGGGCACCACGACGGGATCGACGGCTGGGAACACCTGAGCCGGGTCATCTCCATCGACCAACTGCCGATCGGACGGGTACCGCGTTCGAACGTCGCCACCTACTGCGACGTCTTCACGGCGGTGCGCGACCTCTACGCTGGCCTGCCTGAGGCTCGCCAGCGGGGTCTGGGCGCGGGCCACTTCTCCTTCAACGTGCCCGGCGGGCGGTGCGAGCGGTGCCAGGGCGCCGGAACCGTAACTATTCCGATGCACTTCCTGCCGGATGTCTATGTCACGTGCCCCGTCTGCAGGGGGCGCCGCTTCCGTCCGGAAGTCCTCGCGGTGCGCTACCGGGGCTACGATGTGTCCCAAGTCTTAGACATGACGATCGAGGAGGCTCAGGCTCTCTTCGCCGACACGCCCCCCATCGCCAACCGCTTGGGCGTCCTGGTCGAGGTGGGGTTGGGCTATCTGCAACTCGGCCAGCCAGCCACCACGCTCTCGGGAGGGGAGGCGCAGCGCGTGAAGCTCGCCAAGGAGTTGGGACGGAAGGGCTCGGGGCGCGGGCTTTACCTGCTGGATGAGCCGACGACCGGCCTCCACCCCCACGACGTGGCGCGACTCCTCGGGGTGCTCCAGCGCCTGGTCGACCAGGGCAATACCGTGATCGTCGTGGAGCACAACCTGGATGTGATCCGGGCCGCCGACTGGGTCATCGATCTGGGGCCAGGCGGGGGCGCCGACGGCGGTCGCGTGGTCGCCGAAGGGACGCCCGAGATGGTCGCGCAGGCGCCGGCGTCCGTGACAGGACGGTACCTGTGAGTCCAACCGCGACCCTGGCGGACGCTTGTCTCTGTCAAGGCCGCCTGACCTTCTGCGCCAAGAGGGCGAGCGAACGCTCCAACCGGGCTTTGCGCGTTTCTTCCCGCTTCGCCTCGGAAACCCATTGGACGTACGCTTTCCGGTTGGTGTAGGACAGCGCCTCAAAGAAAGCCTTCTCCTCCGGGTGCCGGTCCAACAGGTCCTGGAAATCCGCCGGCACCTCGACCAACCTTGGTTCGGTGTCCTTCTGGATAAGCACGTGGACGACGTCACCCGGCTGCTTCCCAAGGGCGGCACGGATCTCTTTGGTGAGGCCGAGGATGTGGCAATGGTGCCCCATCTTGACGAGCGAGCCGCGGTATGAAACGGCTCCGTCAAAGAGGGCTTTCACTTTGACCTGTCCCCGCGTGCCAAACTCGGCTTCGACGTCAAAAGGGAACTCCACGAAGGCTGCATCGATCCCGTCGACCTTCAAGATCGGCGCGTCGAACTCGTATTCCTGCATGGCCAATCCTCCTCGGGCTACGTGATCCGGACGGTGGCCGACCAGTGCCGTGACTTCACGCCCGGCTGAGATCGACCCACCTGTGTCTAACCCTTCACCAAATTGACCGGGTCACCGGCGGCGAAGCGCCGCAGGTTCTCGGCGGTCGTGCCGATGATCCGCTGGGCCGCCTCCCGGCTGTTGAAGGCGTTGTGCGGGGTGATCACGACGTCCTCCCGGTGGAGCAAGGCCTGGTTCTGCACGATAGTCTTCAGGGCCTCCCGGGTGTAAGACTTCCCGACGCGGTACCCCTCCTCCATCAGGAACTCCTCGCCTTCCAGGACATCGAGCCCGGCTCCAGCGAGGATACCCTCCTCCAGCCCTTGAAAGAGCGCGTCGGTCTCGACCAGGCCGCCCCGGGAGGTGTTGATCAGCAAGGCCCCCGTCTTCACCTGGCGGATGTTCTCCTTGTTGATGAGGTGCTGAGTGCTGGGGAGGAGCGGCGCGTGCAGCGAGATGATGTCGCTCTGGGCCAAGAGTTCCCCGAGCGGGACGTAGCGGAAGCCGATGACCTCCGCCAGAAAGTGATTCTGCTTCGGGTCGAAGGCGAGCGCCTCCATCCCGAAGCCCTTGGCGATACGGATGACGTGGAGGCCGATGCGGCCGGCGCCCACCACGCCGATGGTCTTGCCCTTGAGGTCGAACCCGCGCAGGCCCTCGAGCGAAAAATCGCCCCGGATCGTGCGGACATAGGCTCGGTGGATGTTGCGGGAGAGCGAGAGAATCAGGGCGAAGGTGTGCTCGGCCACGGTGTTCTCGCCGTAGTAAGGGACGTTGGCGACGGCGATCCCCCGCTCCTTGCAGGCAGCCAGGTCGATGTGGTCGTAGCCGGTGGAACGGGTCGCCACGAGCTTCAGGTCGGGGAAGCGCGCCAACACTTGACGGGTGAGGTCGGAGTGGATGAAGACGGAGAGCGCCTCAATCCCCTGGCCGAGGTCCTCGCCCGCCTCGCCCGGTTCTCCGTCCTTGAGCGGCTCCGCCCTGAACACCAGGTCGTCGCCGGGCAGTTCCTCGCGAAAGAGCCGCTCCTCCCACGGTTCCACCTCATAGAAGGCCACTCGCACCCAGGCCACCTCCACTCGGGCGTAGTCTTTCCCGCTCCCGTGGGAATGCTTCCGGGCGGCGTGACCTCTTTCGGGCCGATCCGTCGCCTGTGCCGACGTCGACGACTTCGATGCTCCGGGAATCAGGGTTTCTTAGAGTAGGCACTGCAGAATATCCACTGGTGCGTAGTCGTCGGTCAGGAGAATGGACCCGGAGGCGCTGACTGCGCGCTGAATGCGAGCCTCATCGACCAGGCACTCCGCGTAGCTCGTGACCGCTTCGCTCACCGCGCCCTGCTTCGCCAGTGAGGCGGCTTGCGCCAGCCATTGCTCGCTGCTGCGCCGCGCGGGGTCGTTGGTGGCCAGGAGAATGTTGTTGCGCTGGGCGAGATCCTCCCCCCCGTCCACACCACCGATCGGAAAGAGGTAGATCTGCGGAAAGACCGCCGCGTAGGTGCGCAACATGGAGCGCAAGAGCAGGCTTTTGGGTCCGTCGAGGCAGCCGATGACGTTGGCGGCCACCGCCCCATCCGGACTGAGGATGGCCCGCACCTTCGTCAAGAACTCCCGCGTCGTCAGGTGATACGGGGTGGCGTCGGAGTTGTAGGCGTCGATGACGATGATGTCGTAGGGCCGGGCCTGGCCAGTCGCGACGTTCCTCGCCACCTGTTCCACGAAGAGCCGGCCATCTTGGACGACGAGGCGCAGGCGCGCGTCTCTGGGTAGCGCGAAGTACTGCTTGGCGACGGCCACCACCTTAGGGTCGATCTCCACCACGTCGACCGCCCTGAGGGACGGATAGTCGTGCAAGAACTTCGCCGGGGCGCTGCCGCCACCCAGGCCGATGAAGAGGGCACGCTCGGGCTCCGGCCGGGCGACCACACTCAGGTGCAGGTAGGAAGTATAGGCGAACACCATCCTGAGCGGATCGTTCACGTACATGGCGCTTTGGAGCGAGTTGTTGAAATGCAGCTCACGCCGATCCATGGACTGGTCCACCGTGATGTGGTGATAGAGGCTGTCGCCCTCGTACAGGATTTGGGTGCCGCCGGGTTCCTGCCAAGTGGCCCGGGAGGCAGAGGCGTACCACGCCGCGCCGCTGGCGGCGGCCGCGACGAGGCAAGCTACGAGAAAGACCGGGAAAAGCTTCGGGGGGCTCTTCTTGGACTTACCACCGACAACCTTGGGCCGTTCCAGGCGCCTTTCCTCGTAAAAAGCTGCGGCCGCCATGAGCAGGAGGAGCACCCCCAAGCCGTGCACGATGTTGCGCACGCCGATCGCCGGAATCAGAGAGAACGACGTCACCAGGGTACCCACGATGCTGCCGGCGCTCGAGACGGAGGAGAGACGCCCCGCCGTGCGTCCGAGCGTGGTGAGGCTCCGGCCGGCCAGCCTCACCCCATAGGGCGAGATCATCGCCATGAGGATACTCGGCGGGAAGAAGAACGCCAGCGAGGCCAAGAGTGCGCCGGTGCGCGGCCCAAACCCGCTCAGCACCCAGCTGGCCGGAGCGGTCCAGTAGGGCAGGAAGCTGACGTACAGGCCGGCCGCTCCCAGCACACAGCCCATCACCGCCATGCTGGGCCGACGGTCGGCCGCCCTGCCGCCAAGATAGTAGCCCAAGGTCAGGGCAGCCATGACTGTCGTGATCAGCGCGCCCCAGACATAGATCGAGGATCCGAAGGTCGGGGCGAGCAGACGACTGCCGAGCATTTCGAGAGACATCAACACCGCGCCGGACAAGAAGACGATGGTATGCAGCACGGCTCACTCCCCCTCGTCTCCAGGCACACCCTGGCCGTCTCCACTGGAGTTTCCCCCTCGGCGATGTCAAGTCCTTCCACACAAGTCACCAGCCGGTCGTGCAGCTGGTAGTGAGCGGCCCGCCCGTGGCAGGAAACCAGGTCGACCTGCGAGAATTCCAGCGTAGAATTGCGGGTTGACCACCACAATTGGAACGGCTTGCAGACGGACCAGGCGAGGAGTGAAGCGCCCCATGTCGAAGGTCACTGG
>JBLNCL010000021.1:0-26742 GCA_050260635.1 Betaproteobacteria bacterium | reverse complement strand
CACCCGCCACAACCCCGGGGGGGGGGGGGGGCCGCGGGGGGCCGGGCCCCCCCCCCCGCGTCCAGGAGGGCTTGAGATGACGCCGGCCGGGCGCATCCTAGTGGTCGATGACGAGCCGCAGATCCGGCGGGTGGTAGCGGCTTACCTGGAACGGGAGGGCTATCAGGTCGCCTTGGCGGCGGACGGCGCGGAGGCACTGACCAAAGCCCGGCAGCTCCACCCCGATCTGATTGTGCTCGACCTGATGTTGCCCACGCTGAGCGGGGAGGCGGTCTGCCGGGAACTCCGCCGCACCTCCGACGTGCCGATCATTATGCTCACGGCCAAGGGAAGTGAGGAGGAGCGGGTGGCCGGGCTCAACTTGGGGGCTGATGATTACTTGGTCAAGCCCTTCAGTGTCAAGGAGCTGGCAGCTCGGGTGAAGGCCCTTCTGCGCCGCTCCCGCCGGGACGGGACGATTATGGCCGAGGTCCTGGACTTCGGCGAAGGAAGGCTTCGGCTGGACTTGAGTGAGCGGCGGGCCTTCCGCGATGGGGTGGAGGTGGCCCTCACTCCGACCGAATTCGACCTCCTGGCCGTCCTTGCCCGACAACCCGGCCGGGTCTGGTCCCGCCAGCAGTTGGTCGATCAGGTGATGGGGTACGACTTCGAGGGATTCGACGATACGATCTACGCCCACATCAAGAACCTCCGCAAGAAGGTGGAGCGGGACCCGGCGCAACCGGAATTCATCCAGACCGTCTACGGGGCAGGGTACCGCTTTGTCGCTCCGGGAACGCTGGCGCACGGCAAGAGGGACGGGGAGTGAACGGACTGCGATGGAGGCTAAGCCTCTCCTTCCTCCTGGTGGCGATCACGGTGGTCAGCCTGACCGCTGGGCTCATCCTCTGGGCTGGATCGCACCTCTTCTCCGGCTACCTTTCTTCCATACAGACCCTTCGCCACCAGCGGCTCATTTGGACGTTGGAGCGGACCTACGCCTCGTCCGGGGGCTGGACCGGGGTCCGGGAGACCTTTGGCGGGTTCGGGGGCTACATGGGCATGATGGCTGGCACCTCCTTCCTCGTCAAGGATGAGCGCGGCCGCGTCGTCCTGGCCACGGGTCAGTACGTCGAAACCAATCCGGTTGAGCCACCTGCCGGCGACGAATGGCCGCGGAACAGTCTGTCGAACGAGCCGGGCATGATCGTCCCTCGGGTTTGGGGAAGGCGCCATGGCCAGATGCCGGGCGGGATGATGGGACCCCACGGAATGCGGTGGGGCGATCAAGCGCCAGTTCATCCGGAAGAGGAATGGCGAAAGCCGCTCCGTTTCTCCCGGCGCGAGGTGACCTATCCCCTCGAAGTGGAGGCGCAGCGGATCGGCACCGTTACCTTCGCCCTGCCGCGCGTCGGAAGCGCCTTGGGCACCCTGGAGGGCAAGTTCCGCCGGTTGATCGGGCTTTCAGCACTGGCGGCGGCCCTGCTAGCCTCGGCCATCGGGTGGGGGAGCGGGACCTGGCTTGCCAGGCGCTTGACCCAGCCCATCCTGGCACTGCGCGACGCCACGCGCCGCTTCGCCGCGGGGGACCTCCGAACGCGGGTGGCTCTGCCGACGGAAGCCGGTCGGGTTTCTGACGAGTTGACCGAACTGGGGCGAAGTTTCAACCTGATGGCGGAACGACTCGAGCAGTTGGAGGAAATGCGGCGGAAGCTCACCGCTGACGTGGCTCACGAGCTGCGCACCCCGGTCGCAGCCGCCCGCAACCTGGTCGAGGCCTTCCGGGACGGCGTCTTGCCCGTGGATGCGGAGAATCTGGCGGCGCTCGACCGGGAGCTTGCCCGGCTGGGACAGATCGTGGGCGACTTGCGGGACCTCTCGGTGGCCGAGAGCGGGAAGCTGCAGCTGGCTCAGGATCGGCTGGACCTCCGGGAAGTCTTAGATGCGGCGGCGGAGTTCTGGCGATCCCGCTTTGCCGCAGCTGGGCTCTCCTTCGAGGTGGTCCTGCCCAACGAGACGGTGCCGGTCGAGGGGGACGTCTCAGCCCTCGAGCGGGTCTTCGGGAACCTCCTGGCCAATGCCCTAAAATACACTGAGCCCGGCGGCCGAGTTCACCTGGCCCTGAGATGCGAGGACGGCCGGGCGGTGGTGCGGGTGGTCGACACGGGCGCCGGGATTCCTCCAGAGGAGCAGCCCCTCGTTTTCGAGCGCTTCTTCCGCGGTGAGGCGGCCCGTCTGGCTGGGGTCGAGGGGACCGGGGTGGGGCTCGCCATCGTTCGGGAGATCGTTCGCGCCCATGGCGGCGAGGTGGCTCTGTCCAGCCGCCCGGGGGAAGGGACGGCAGTTTCCGTATACCTTCCCCTGGCATAGAAGGAATGCGGGGTGACGCCTCGAATTAGCCACAACAAAGTCTGTGCTGGGAGGGAAGACCATGTTCGTCACGCTGGTGAACCTCGGAGCCCTAGTGGTCAGCGTCCTCGGCTTGGTGGCGGTGGTGTACGGCTTCGTCGCGCTCGGCGGGGCGTTCACTAAGGCCGGAAAGTAGCTACAGACTGCGGGACGGAAGATTCCTGGATCAGGGCCGGCTCGGGGGGGGTCGGCCTGTTTCCATATCGGAGGGTGGCGGATGAGGGTCCTGGTGACGGGTGGAGCTGGTTACATCGGCAGTCATGCGGTGAAGGCCCTCCGGGCGGCGGGGCACGAGGTGATCGTGGTGGACAACTTAAGCCGCGGCCACCGGCCGGCGGTCGCCGGGGTCCCGCTGATCGAGGCGGACCTCCTCGACCGGCCGGCGCTCGACTGGCTTCTTGCCGAACACCCGGTCGAGGCGGTGCTCCACTTTGCTGCCCTCAGTCTGGTGGGCGAGTCGCAACAGCGGCCGGGCCGGTACGCTCTCAACAACGTGGCGGGGACCGTTACCCTGCTGGAGGCGATGGTCGCTGCCGGTTGCCGCCTTCTGGTCTTTTCCTCGACGGCCGCGGTCTACGGGGCGCCGCCAACCATGCCCATCACCGAGGATTATCCCCTCGACCCAACCAATACGTACGGCGAGACGAAGCTCTTCGTCGAGCGGATGCTCCGCCGCTTCGACGCGGCGCACGGGCTCCGCTCCATCTCGTTGCGCTACTTTAACGCTGCCGGGGCTGATCCCGACGGCGAACTCGGCGAAGACCACGACCCGGAGACCCACCTCATCCCCCTCGTCCTAGAGACTGCCCTGGGGCAACGGCCGGCGATCGAAGTCTTCGGGACCGACTATCCGACCCCCGACGGGACCTGTCTGCGGGACTACGTCCACGTCAGCGACCTGGCCGAGGCCCACCTCCTCGCTCTCGAGGCGCTGGCGGCGGGGGCGCCGACTACCGCCTACAACCTGGGCAACGGGCGGGGTTTCTCCGTCCGGGAGGTGATCGCGGCCGCCGAGCGGGTCACGGGGCGGAAGATCACCGTCCGGGAAGGGCCTCGGCGGCCAGGCGACCCGCCGGCCCTGGTGGCCAGCCCAGCCCGGGCCGAAGCGGAACTGGGCTGGCGACCCCGGTACGGCGATCTGGAGACGATCATCCGAACCGCCTGGGAGTGGCACCGCTGTCATCCGCAAGGCTATGCCTAACCCTCCGCCGGCCGGCCGGGTATGCAGAGCCGCTGGCCGACCGTCAGGGCGTTGGGGTCGGCGACTTGAGGATTGGCCCGGCGCAACTGGTCTAGGGTTACCCCGAACCGCCGCGCGATGGCGAACATGGTGTCACCAGCCTGGACGGTGTATAGGGTCCCACCGGGGCAGGTGGGGGTCGGCGGTGGAGAAGGCGGGGTAATGACTCCCGGGACGCACAGCCGTTGCCCGACGAGCAGGCTGTTCGGGTCAATGACCTGCGGGTTGGCGGCGATCATCTGCTGCAGACCGACCCCGAAGCGGCGGGCGATGCCGGCCATGGTCTCGCCGGCGGCCACGGTGACGATGGTTCCACCGGGGCAGGCCGGCGGCGGAGGCGGAACTTCCGGAAACCCGACCGCGGGGAGGGGAACGCAGATCACCTGACCGGGTACGACTGCGTTGGGGTCTTGAAGTTGCGGGTTGGCGGCGATGACCCGGGAGAGCGCCACCCCGAAGCGGTTGGCGATGGAGAAGAGCGTTTCGCCGGGCGCCACGGTATGAAGCCGCCCCTCAGGGCAGGCCGGGGGAAGCGGCAGGGGTCCTGGTGGCGGCGCGGGCGGGGTGACGCCCCTCGGAATGCAGATCTGCTGACCGATCACCAATACGTTCGGGTTGGTAATCTGCGGGTTGGCGGCACGCAAGGCTTCCACGGTTGTCCCAAAGCGTCGGGCGAGTTGAAACAGGGTGTCGCCACGGGCAATAGTGTACAGTTGGCCACCTGGACAGGCCGGTGGGAGAGGCATCGACATCTCGCTTCACTCCTCTGCGGGCCGTGCTGTTGGCCCTCTTTGTCGGCCCATTCTATGCCGGCGGCCCATGGTTGGTCACCCGCAGATAGGCCGCCAACCCGTTGAAGACGGCTTGGGCGACCCGCTGGCGGAAGACGCAGCTCCGGAGCCATCCCTCCTCCACCGGATTGGAAATGGTCACCGTTTCCACGGTAACGGCCCGCGAGCCCAGGGCTGCTTCCGCCGAAGAAGGGCTCCGGGCGGGCTCGTGAGCCTGGACGGAGAAAGGCGGGCCGGCGGCGGGGAAGAGCCCCCGGTCGACCAGCCCCAGCTTGCGGGCGAGGTGGAGTCTGATTGCTTCGGCCAAAGGGTGTGCCGTCGGGTGGTGAAAGTACACCGCAAATCCCTTGACCTTCGGGTCGGGGGAACAGTGGGTGTGGAGGCTGAGCACGGCTGCGGGCTGGGCCTTCCGCACTATCGCTTCCCGGGCGGCCGGACTCGGTCCGGCGTCTCCTCGTCGGGTGAGCAGGGGAATGCCCCCTGCTTCCTCGATCAGCTTTGCCAGCCGCAAGGCGATGTCCAGGACGACGTTCTTTTCCTGTAGATCGATGGGACCCTGCCCTCCTCGGTCAGGCGAACCGTGGCCGGCGTCGACGACCACCACCCGCCGGTTGAACAACGCCACCAGCGGCGTGGCCGAGAAATCGACCACTGCCCGGGCTGGAAGCCCCCGCACGAGAGTCAAGCGGGCCAGCGTCGGTTCCGCAAGCTGCGCCTCGGCCACAACGCCCCCGCCTTCCTCTCGCACCGTCACCTCTTCCACCACCCCGTCGTAGACAGGCAGCTTCGTCGGGGGCATATTGAGCCGGGCTCCGGGTGAGACGAAGGCCACCCGGGCGGGAGTGGGGGAACGCAGGTAGCCGGAGAGTTCCCCGCACCCTTCCACGACCAGCCGTGAGAGGTGGCGGCGGGTCAGGGGATCGGATAGCCATCCAGCCCAGGCGTTGGTGACCAGAACCGACATCAGGCGGCCCCTTTCAATACCAGAGCGGCACCGCTGCCAAGACGCAGCCGAGGCGCTCTACCTGGTGGGCGACGGCCGCAACCTCCACCCGAACGAGGCACTTCTGTCGAGTCGCGAAGGCCTCTTCGACCATGGCCTTGATGTGCGCCTCAATTTCCTGGCGGGTGAAGTGGCCGCTGGTTTCCATGATCACGCCGTACTCTTCCGGGTCGCCGCGGCCCACTGCCACCGCCGCAGCGATGAGGTCGCCGGGAGTGGCCGAGGTCATGGCGGCATATGCCACTGGCAGCAATGACCCGGGCGGGATAGTGAGTTGGCTGACGTACACTGCTCCAGGGGGAAGAATACTCGATACCTTGAGCAGGTTGAGGTTGCCGATCCCCGCGGCGAGCAGCGCTCGATCAAAGGCGGTGAGTGGAGTCTGACCCTCAGCCACCCCCGAAACAAGGGAATACCGGGTCGGGGTGGGAAGCATGCATGGGCCCCCCTTTCGACTTTCATGGTATTCCAATGGCCCAAGGGCGTGCCGGGGAGGAGCAGGAGATGAGCGACTGGCGGGCGAGCCGGATACCGGTCCGGACGCGGGTGTTGACTCCGCAGGACGACCTGGTGGCGGCGGTGCGCGAGTATTGTGGGCGCCTCATTCAACCCGGGGATATTGTGGCCATCTCCGAGAGCGTGGTGGCGATCACTCAGGGCCGGGCGGTCCGGCCCGACCAGGTCCGCCCAGGGTGGCTCGCCCGCTTTCTCTGCCGGTTTCCCGCCAAACACGGCAGCCTCGCCACTCCTGCGGCCATGCAGTTGGCCATCAACGAGGTGGGGGCGGTCCGGGTTTTGCTCGGGGCGGCCGCCGCGGCAGCAGGAAGGCTCTTCGGCCGGCGAGGAGACTTCTATCGGGTGGCCGGACCGGAACTCAGGCTGATCGACGACATCGCCGGTACGATGCCACCCTTTGACGACTACATCGTCCTGGGACCAAAGGAACCGGAGAAAGTGGCCCGCCGGATTCGGAACGAGGTAGGCGTCGAGGCGGCGATCGTGGACGTGAACGATCTTGGGTGCGTTGACATCCTCGGGGCAAGCGAGGGGGTAGATCGGGAATTGGTGGTTCGCCTTCTGCGAGACAACCCGGGAGGCAACGACGACCAGCAGACTCCGTTTGTGATCCTCCGCCCCGGACGGTTCCCCCAGAATTGACGGCTGGAGGGAAGGGATGGGCTCTGGCGGGAAAGAATTCCCTCAGCAGAGGAGAGTGACGAAGCGACATGAGCCATCTCGGCCTGGACTGCCTGCGCAAGGAGGTCGAAGCCCATCAGTCCGAACTGAACCGGGAGTACTACCTGAACTTCTCGGGTCAGAAGCCAGACTTCGACTTGAGCGGGATCTACGCTCGCCATGGCTGGGTTTTCAGCCGTCCTCAGCTTGACGCGGTACGGGAAGAGCTTGAGAGAGCCGAACGCCAGCTAGACACCTACGACGGGGAAGTCTATGGCGCCGCCGGCGACGAGGCAAAGCGGCTCCGCTTTCTTTATCAGTTCTTGGTCGAAGGCCACCTGGCGGAGCGGGTCAAAGAGTTGGATGAGGAATTGACCGCCGAGGAGGCCCGGACGGTGGTCCGGGTGGAAGGCGAGGAGATTCCCTTCCGGCAGTTGACGGTTCGGATGGGCAACACCCCCGACCGGGCCAAACGGGCCAGGCTAGAGGCAGCCCGGGTGGAGGAGATCGAACGGCGCAATCCGGCGCGCCTGGAACGCTGGCGGACCCTTCATGCCGCAGCCAGGGAGCTTGGCTATGCCGACTATGCCACTCTTTGCGCCGAGAGCCGCGGCATCAACCTGATCCAACTCGGCGAGCAGATGGAGGGGCTGCTGGACGAAACCGACGACGTTTACCACCAGTCCATGGCTCTGGCCTGGCGCAGCGCTCACGGGCGGGGGCTGGCCGGCGCCGAGTCCCACGACCTCAGCCGCTTCTGGCGGGCTCCCCAGTTCGACACCTATTTCTCCGCCGGTCGGGTGGTGGAAGCGCTTCACCGCAGCCTGGCCGGACTTGGTATCGCTCTCCCGGAGCAGAAGAACATCATCGTGGACGCCGCAGAGCGCCCGGCCAAGGCGCCCCGGGCCTTCTGCGCCCCGGTCCGAGTTCCCGACGAGGTTTACCTGAACATCCTGCCGCAAGGAGGACCACATGACTACGAGGCCATCCTCCACGAGGCCGGTCACGCCGAGCACTTCGGGCTAACCGACCGCCACCGGCCGATGGAATACCGCTGGCTTGGCGATTACTCGGTCACCGAAGCCTATGCCACTGCGCTGGAGCACCTCCTCATGGAGGAAGAGTGGCTCAGGGAGGTCATCGGCATGCCGTCCGACGTGGCGGCGGCCTTCCGCCGTTTCATGCTTTTGCGCAAGCTGTTCTTCGTCCGTCGCTACACGGCTAAGCTCCAGTACGAACTCGACCTCCACCGGAGCGCCGAACCGGCCTTGCAGCGCGAGACATACACGGCGTTTCTCCTCCGGGCGACCTTCGTCCATTATCCAAGCGCCCTTTTCCTCAGTGACCTGGACGACGCCTTCTATGCCGCCAACTACATCCGGGCCTGGCTCCTTGAAGCCCAGCTCAAGGAGGAGATTCGGCGCCGTTTTGGACGGCGCTGGTTCGCCCAGAAGGGGGCCGGCGACTTCCTCCGGGAGCTGTGGCATTATGGTGGGGAGTTGACGGCCGAAGAGGTGGCGGAGCAGATAGGGTGCCCCGGGCTGGAAACCGGACCGCTCGCGGAAGAGTTCAGGACCGGCCTGGCCTGAAGTATACAATTGCGCTTGGCAGGGTTGGCGGGCTGACCGCCGAACATCGACGTATGATGGTCATTGACTTTCACACCCACGCCTTTCCGGAGGCCGTCGCTCCCCGGGCCGTGCAGCAACTCGAGAACCGTTATGGGATTTCCCCCTTCGGTACGGGAACTCTGGACCACCTGTGGGACCTCTGGCGGGAGGCCGGCATCACCCTGGGGATTATCAGCACCGCGGCCACCAGGCCGGAGCAGGTCCGCTCGGCGAACGACTGGGCGCTGTGGCTGAACGAGAGGTATCCCTGCGAGTCGGTCGAGGCTGACCAGGAACCGCGTCTCATGGCTTTCGGTACGCTCCACCCAGCCTACCCGGATATTCCCGGCGAGTTGGCCCGCCTCCGCCAGCGCGGCATTCGCGGTCTTAAGTTCCACCCCGACTTTCAGGAGTTCTGCCTCGACTCCCCCGAGGCAGAGGAGATGTTCGCCGCCATCGGGACGGACTTCATCATCCTGCTGCACATCGGCGACCGTCCGCACCAGAACCGTCACGCCACCCCAGCCCGCCTGCGCCGGCTGCTTGAAGCCTTGCCTCATCTTCGGATCGTCGCTGCCCACTTCGGCGGATTCCAGATGTGGGCTGAGGCGCGGGAGGAGCTGGTTGGCCAGGAGGTCTTCTTCGACACTTCCAGTTCCCTGGCCTTTCTGTCGCCTGAGGAGGCGGTCGAGGTGATCCGCCGTCACGGCCCCGACCGCATCCTTTTTGGCAGTGACTTTCCGCTCTGGTCACCCCCTGCCGAACTCGCCCTGCTGCAGTCACTCCCGCTGACCGACGAGGAGCGGCGACTGATCCTGTGGGACAATGCGCGGCGTCTGCTCGGACTCTAGCACCTGAGGTGTGCTTCCCGCATATGGTGTCACATCATGTGCTGGGAGGTAAGACCACATGGAATACGTCGTGCAGCCCGGGGATACCCTGTCCGCCATCGCCCGCCGGTTCGGAGTCAGTCTAGCGGTGCTTCTGGCCGTCAATCCGGAAATCGCCGATCCGGACCTGATTTTTCCGGGTCAGGTTGTTCGCATTCCGTTGATGCCGCCATCCCGTCCGCCGGTCGGCCGCTGCCTTTACGTGATCCAGCCGGGCGACACGCTCTCGGAGATTGCCCGGCGTTTTGGGCTTGACCTGGATACCCTGATCAACGCCAACCCGCAGATCACCAACCCGGACCTAATCTTCCCCGGCCAGATCATCTTTGTCCCGTTGCGTCGCCTGGAGAGACGCCCGGAGATGCCCGTGGAGATTCCGATGAAGGAGTTCCCCGAGGGAGTCCATCTGTTACCTGAGGTCGACTTTTACCCGCCGGAGCTTCCGGAGGGGATAGAACGGCTTGAGCTGCCTCACCCGCAGGAACGGTACATTCCACACGAACGCAAGCCCCACCACCGGCGGTAGGAGGGACGGCCGTGATCCGACACATTGTGGTTGATGGTCAAACGGCGGCCGAGGTGGCGCAGCGCTATGGGGTCTCCTTCGAGGACCTGATGCAGTTCAACGGTCTCACGGCCGACCAAACCCTGGTGCCTGGAGTCATGCTCTGGCTCCCGGAGAGTGGAGCAGCTCAGGCAAACGCCACGTCGGCCGGGAAGGAACCGGTCCTCCGCGTTCCCGAAAACCTCTTCGGCGCCTTGCATACGCTTAAGGACGGAAACGGGTCGGTGAGGTTGCGCATCGTCCGGGGACGGCAGGAGGAGCCACTCTCGCTCCAACTGCTCTGATCGGCCCAGAGCCAGCTCATAACCGGCGGAGCAGGGGACAGAGTATGAAGCGGTGGTTGGCGATGGAGCGGGAACGCGACTTTTACACGGTCGACGAGGTGGCGACGCTTTTTGGGGTGCCCGTGGATGAAGTGGTAGGTTGGACCCGCCGGGGCCTGCCCCACTCCGTTAAGGGCGGGCGGTGGGTTTTCGTCAAGGAGAACGTCATCGAGTGGGCTAGGACCTATCGTCTGTCCGCAGACCGAGAGGGCCATCCTTGAATCCATCTGGACCGCTTCCTTGCTTTCGCTCACTCCGTTTCCCCAGGCGGCCAAACGGCCGCCTGTTTTTCGCCTGCCGGACAGAGCAACGAGGGTATTGGGGCTTGACGCCGAATCCAGCCGTCAGGAGGTGGACAAATGCCTTCGTATCGCCCGGACGAGGAAGAGGAGGAGGGGTTTCCAAGCCTCCACTTGGGAGACCGGAAGGACCATCTCCGGCACATGGCGCGGCGCATGGCGTCCGATTATGACCACACCCGCCTCTCCCGGACCGTCGGTCGGCAGTACATCTTCCTGGCCGCGCTGGTGGCGATGTTGCTGCTCTTCGGCCCGCGGTTCCGACTGTACCTACCCCGCCAGCTATGGTGGTTGGTCCCGCTGGCCCTCTGCGGTGCGTTCTCCCTTCTACGGAATCGGCGGACCCATCGCTGAGACACACTACCTCTGACATGCACAAGCAGACCTTCGGGCCGAGGGGCGTCCGCCCGCCGGCGGCAATACTCGCCCTGGTTTTGATCCTGCTGGCCTTGGTGGTACGGGAGGCGCGTGCCCCGGCTCCCCGCCCGCCGTTTGGCCATCCGCCGCCCGCCCCGCCTGTCCCGAAGCCGATCGGTGCCGAGCTGCCTCCCCTCGATCGTCTGTCCCGGCGTTACACTGGACGGGCTTTGACTCTCGAGGTGATCTACGCCACCCCACTCCTGCCGTCGGACGAGGCTTCGGGTCCGGTCTTTCGGGTGGTAGCCACCTACCGGGCTTCCCGCTCGCAGCCATCCTTCCCGTCCGATCTCGGGAGCCGAGCTCAACTCCGCACCTCCGACGGCCGAGTGAGAGAAAACCTTCTTTGGCAAGAGGAAGTTCGACATCCGGACCGGGTATTGGGGTACCTCTACTGCCCGCCCGACGAACGCCCGCTTATAACTCGCCGCACCCGTTGGGTCGAGCTGAGCCTGATCGGGGTGACGCCTCAGCCTCTCCGTTTCCGCTGGCCGGTCGGTGGTGAACCAGCCAATGGCTGGCGCAAACAAATTCCATCTGATAGAATTGGGCCATGAGTTGCGCTCGCGACGACGCCGATTTCATGCGGCTCGCCCTGGCAGAGGCCGAGGAAGCGGGTCGACTGGGTGAGGTTCCCATCGGAGCAGTGGTCGTCGACCAGCAGGGCGAGGTCATCGGAACCGGCCATAACCTGAGGGAAACCATTCAGGACCCGACGCTCCACGCGGAGATCGTGGCGCTTCGCCGAGCAGCCCAGAACAGACGCTCGTGGCGCTTGACCGGGGCTACCCTGTATGTTACAATTGAGCCCTGCGCGATGTGCGCTGGGGCGCTGGTTCTGGCCCGAATCGCCCGGTTGGTGTACGGGGCGAAGGACCCCCGAGCCGGGGCGGTGGATTCGCTCTGGAATATCGTCCGGGACGAGCGGCTGAACCACCGGATAGAGGTAACCGCCGGGGTTCTGGCCGAGGAAGCGGCAGCTTTGCTCCAAGACTTTTTCAAGGCGCGGAGAGGTGGCTGAGCGGTTGAAAGCGCCCGCCTCGAAAGCGGGTTAGGGTTTACGCCCTACGCGGGTTCGAATCCCGCCCTCTCCGCCAGAATTCTTCCGGGTGACGCAAGCCGCCGGCCTGTGGTACAATATCGCTGCGCCGGTGGCGTGAGGTTCCGGTCAAGTGCATAATAGACTACGCGGAGAGATGGCCGAGTGGTCGAAGGCGCACGCCTGGAGAGCGTGTAGGGTCTGAACGGGCCCTCGTGGGTTCAAATCCCACTCTCTCCGCCAGCAAGATTACGCCGTACGTTGAAGGTGCGGCTTTTCCACCAGGTTTGCCGTGCTAGACGGGGAGGTAGCGGTGCCCTGCACCCGCAATCCGCTACAGCGGGGTCGAACTCCCTCCCGAGGCTCCGCCTTGTGGGGCCGGCCAGGGTGCGTGGCGTTGAGGGTTGGGTCTTGCGCAGCGGGTACTCGTGAACCCCGTCAGGTCCGGAAGGAAGCAGCGGTAAGCGAGGATCCCGGGTGCCGCAAGGAGGCCTGGCCTGAGCCGGCGGCCCGGGCATCGCCCGGAAGGCGCCAGTCGACGGAGGGTGCACGGCAAAGTTTCAAGGGGGCTGCCCCGAGCAATCGTCGGGGCAGCCCCCTTTCAGGTGGGAGGAAAGCGGGCTAAGCTGCCCGGCCGGCGCGCACGGCGGCGACAAACGCGCTGGCCCGGTCTCTGATGGTCTCGAACTGCCCCTGTGCCACTAGGCGGTGGTCCATCAGCTCGCTTCCGATTCCCAGGGCCATCGCACCAGTTCGGATGAAATCCTGTGCGTTCTCAAGAGAAACACCGCCCACTGCAATCAAATCCACTTGAGGCAACGGCCCTTTCAGGTCCTTGAAATAGGCAGGCCCGAGCCGGCCGGCTGGAAACACTTTTACCGCCAGGGCACCCATCTCCCAGGCCGCCATCACTTCGGTCGGAGTCATGGCGCCCGGGATGGCCAGAACCCCGTACCGATGGCAGACCTCCACCATCTTGGGGCTCAGGGACGGCGCCAGGATGAACGAAGCACCCGCCAGGATTGCTGCGCGGGCGGTCTCACCGTCCAACACCGTTCCCGCGCCCACGACCACGTCCGATTTCTTGTGGTCGACCAGTTGCTCAATCATCGTGAGGGCCCTGGGAGTGCAGAGGCTCACCTCGATCGCCCGCACCCCCCCGGCGGTCAGAGCTTCTCCGACTGCCTCCAGGTCGCTGAGAGAGGTGCCACGAACGATAGCGATGACGCCAGTCTTACGGATAATCTCCAGGACTTCCTGTCTGTTCACCGTGTTCAGAAGCCTCCTTCAAGTCCGCATGTTCTCCGGCCTTCCAGAGCTACAAGGGTTGCTCCCACGGCGGAAGCCTGCTCCACGATCTCGGGGACGAGGACTTTCACGTGAACGGAGGGCCGGCCGGTCGCCCACCGCTGTAAGATCAAGCCGAAGAAGCTACGCAACGGGTCGGAGCCCCCGATCAGAACCTCTACCTCGCCGCGCTCGCCCCGGGTAAGCGGTCCCAACCTCGAGTCAGCCTCCAAGGCGGTCACATCGCCTGCGAGCAGCGCCCCCCACAGGTAGCTTTTTCGTTGGTCCACGGTGGTCCCCGCCAGCAGGTGCAAGAGTCTGATCGAAAAGAGGCTACGACCAAGGCCGTAGCGGCGCGACGCCTCGAAGCCGGCGATGGCTGCCGCTTCGTCCACTGTTTCCAGGCCGCCAGATTCGAGAGACCGGGCGAGCAACGTGGCAGAAGCGACTGTGCTCGCCAGTTCCCCGGTGATAGTGGTGAGGGAAGTGGTGATACGGTTCTCCTCGTCTACCAAGAGGAGTTTGGTGTGAGACCCGGGCAGCACGAAGATCGCGGGTCCCCGGAGCTTGAGCAGGTGGAGGAGGCCCAAGGTCTCGCTCTCTTCGCCTCGCATGATGTCTTGAGCCATGATCTGCTCCACCGGCACCGGGCGCCCAGATTGATAGGGCTTCTCGAGGACCTTCACCCCGGGGACGAAGGTGATCGGCTCAGGCCAGATAGCCGGGAAGAGGTGCCGCACGGAACCTCGAGCGATCTCCCGCAAGCCTGCCGGCGCCACTACGTGGGGCACTTCCAACAGCCCCGCTTCACAGGTGATCATGCCGGAGGCCGCGACCTCCACCACCTGTTCAGGTGTTACCCTCGCTTGTTCTAGTACGGAAGACACAGCCTCCGCTGTCGCCGTCTCGAGCTTCTGCCGTCCCTGCGCTCCCGTGTTTCGGGCGCCCACGGCCGCTCGGGCAGTTGACCTTACCGTCAGGCTTTGCAGATCCACCACCCTTGCCCGGGTGTTGGTTGTGCCTCCATCGATGGCGATCATGTACTGCTTGCCTTGCCCTGTCACCGACTCGCCACCTATCCCTTCTATACAGTTGTTGCTCTGTCCGACCGTTTAAGCAATCGGGGGAGGACAGTGGTCGCCCGCGGAAAGACCGCCACCTTACAGTCCGGCCCGTAGCGGGCCAGCGCCTCGTCAAGGGCTTCCTGGAGCGTCGGCTGGTGGGTGACCCCCATGGCTTCGATCTCCGTTGGTCCCATATTTTGGGTGACGATGGTCATCCGGAGCCGCTGTAGCATCCGGGCCCAGATCTGGGATCCCCACTGGTCCTTCACGGGGGAGGTGTAGCAGCGCTCGATCACCATGTCCGGATTGCCATGCCCGCTGCACATCAGTTCGTAGAATTCCCGGTGGTGCCCGATGCCTTCGGTTGCCTCCATCGGGACGATAACCGTCCCGCCGTCCCGGACGATGGTGTCTTCCGCTCGGAACACGGCCGACGCGATCTTCGGCCCCTGATAGAGCACCTGGTCCAGCGGTGCGCCGCTGGCCGTAATGGCCACGTCGCAAGGTTCAGGCAAGACGACCTCCCGGAAGCTTCGGGAGAGTTCGACCCCCGCCAGCCATGCCTCCACGAGGTCTCCCGCCACGGCTTCGACCAGTTGTTCATTCTCGTTCAGGACCACGTTCAGGATGAAGTCCACCCCGACGGCCTGAGCAAACTCCAAGGCATCCTCGTGCTGAGGATTGCCCTCCAGCACCCCGTTCACTGCCCGGGGATGGTCCATCATCGCCGGCCCGTGGTTGTGCATTACTGCCGCCTCGCTGGCGATTCCAGGCATGATGCTTTTACGCCCGCCAGTGAAGCCGAGTTGCTGGTGCGGCTCAATATAGCCGGTGAGCAGGAGAAAGTCTACTTCCACGGCCAGTCGGTTCACCTCGATGGGCGTCCCACAGCGGGTCACGCCCAGGCGCACGAGGTTTGCTGGGTCAGAGTAATTGTGGTTTACCACCCGGACGCGCTGAACCACGTCCTCCCCGTACAGTCGTGCCTGTTCCTCCGGGGTGTGCCCGCGGTGCAACCCGGTCGCTACGAGGAGGGTGATGTCCTCGTCTCTCACCCCACACCGGTTGAGGAAGGCCAGGAGGACGGGCAGCATGACCCGGTAGGGAACGGGCCGAGTGATGTCGCTCACCACCACACATACGCTCATCCCAGGTTTCAGCCGCTCGGGCAGCGGGGGGCTTCCGATAGGGTGTTCCAGGGCCGAGAGAATCTCTGCGGCCGGGTCCTCCGCCGCCGGGGCTCCTGGCGCCACATATGTGCCCATGAGGTTTCGGACGGGAATGGTTGCCCGCACGGTCCCGTGCCCGAACGGCACTTCCACCGCCGCCATCGCCTTCTCGTTCATTTGGTCGTCTCCTTACAGCCGTCCAAACTCCGCCAAGAGCTCATCTACAGACTTGCCCTCGCGGATTCGGGCGCGAGTCTTCTCCTCCTGTTCCGCCTGGGCCTGGGCCTTAAGCAAGACCTCTTGCGCCTTCTCTTTGGGTACCACCACAACGCCGATTTCGTCTGCCACGACGATGTCACCCGGATTCACCACGACTCCGCCACAGGTGATGGGAACGTTGATCTCAAGGGTGTCCAGACGTTGGGAGTACGGCGAATGCGTGGAGCGGGGCACCACGCTTCTTGAAGCGATGGGGAACTCGAGGTCGCGGATTTCGTCGGTGTCGCGGATCGAGCCGTCGACCACCGCCCCGGCTACGCGCTTGTGCTGGCAGAGACTGGCCATTAAACCGCCCCAGATCGAAGTCTCCGTTTCACCAGCGGCGTCCACCACGATCACGTCACCCGGTCGAGCCGCGGCGAGGGCATGGAGGCAGTCCACCAAGTCACCCGGATACAGCTTCACGGTGAGCGCCGGGCCGACGAACTTGGTCTTCCGGTCGAGGAGCTTGATCTGGGAGTGCATGACTCCCGCTCGTTCCTGGACGTCCGACAAGATGCAGGAGATGCTATATACCGAGAGGAGCTTCCGGAAGGACTCAATCGTAGCTTGGTCCACTTCGGCGTGGGGATGGATCTTGGGCCAGCCAGCATTGGCTGCGGTCTCACTTTTCTCAGGCATGACGATCACTCCTTGTGCGTGATTTGTTAGTCAGACGGAGCGCTGGGCTGCCGCCTTCCAGCGGAGAAGAGGCGACTGCAAAACCTCGGGATTCACAATGTTCTGCGGGGTCGCCCCGTTGATCACCCGTGCCACCTCTGAGGCAGCCGTGACCCGGGCCTCCACGATGGACTCCTCCGAGTAGTACGCCGCGTGGGGCGAGACCAGGACGTTCGAAAGCTTGAGCAGCGAGTTCTCTGGCTTCCACGCCCGCTTCTTGGCCGGTTCCTCTTCTAAGTCGTCGAGGGCTGCTCCCGAGAGTTGGCCCGAGACCAATGCATCGTACAGCGCCTGGTTATTGATGATCGGGCCCCGGGCGGTGTTAACGATGAGCGCCCCCTTCTTCATCCGGGCGAACACCGCAGCATCGAACATATGCCGGGTCTCTGGTGTAAGCGGCGCCTGAACGAAGACGACGTCCGCAGAGCAGAGGAGTTCATCAAAGGAGACTTTCGTGGCACCGTCACGGGTAATGCGCTCCTCCGGAGCGTACGGGTCATATACCGCCAGGTTGAGGCCAAAAGGCTTCAAGCGGCTGGCGATTGCGCTGCCAATCTTCCCGTACCCAACAATTCCGGCGACCTGCCCGCGCAGCCGGCGAATCGGTCCGCCGGAAGCGCTCCAATGCCACATACCCGCCCGGACTGCCGCGTCATACTCTCTGAGCCGCCGGGCCATGGTCAGGAACATGGAAACGGCGTGGTCGGCCACTTCATCGACGCAGTAGCGGGGGACATTGGTGCAGAGGATGCCGCGGCGCGTCGCTTCTTCCACGTCGACGATGTCCACCCCGATCCCGTAGCGGGCGATTACCAGACACTTCTCCAGTTCAGCGATGGTACGAGCACCAACTCGGGCGTATTGGACCAACAAGGCGTGGGCATCCCGAGCCACCGCGATCAACTCATCCTCGCTCTTGCACTGAGCTCCGATGACTTCGGCTCCGGCTTCCTGCAGAATCTGACGCTCAATCTCCAGGTTGGGGTAGTCGTAGTCGGTGACGACTACTTTGAACGGTGCTTCGTTCATGTTTTGAGTTTCACCTCACTAAGATGTGTACTAAACCGAAATCCTCCGCAACGAGCGAGGGTTGCGGCGTCAGCCGCCGAGATAGGCGGCCTTGACCGCTGGATCTTCCAGGAGTTGAGCGGCGGGGCCTTCTTTCACAATCCGGCCTACTTCCAGCACCAAGCTGCGCTCGGCCACGTTCAGCGCCGCCCGGGCATTCTGCTCGACCAGGAGGATCGTCAACCCCTGCCGATGGAGGCCTCTTACCGTCTCCAGAACTTCGTCGACCAGGATCGGCGCCAGGCCCATGGACGGCTCGTCCAGGAGCAGGACCTTGGGCCGGCTCATGACCGCTCGCCCGATGGCCAGCATCTGCTGCTCGCCTCCGGAAAGCGACCCGCCCAGCTGCCTGCGCCGGTCCCGGAGCCGCGGGAAGAGGTCGAAGACCCGCACCAGATCTGCCCTGAGTACTGCCTTGTCCTGGCGGAGGAAGGCGCCCATCATCAGGTTCTCCTGGACGGTCAGAGCGGGGAAGATCTGCCTGCCTTCGGGCACCAGAACCAGCCCCTTCGCTACGAGCTGGTCGGCCGCCCGGCCCGGCACGTCCTCGCCCAGATAGGTCACCCGGCCGGACTTGGGCGTGAGCATCCCCGCGATCGTCTTGAGGAGGGTCGTCTTGCCGGCGCCGTTCGCCCCGATCAGGGCTACGAACTCGCCTTCGCGCACCGTCAAATCGACGTCCTTGAGCACCCGAACGTGGCCATAGGCGGTGTTGACCTGCTTGAGCTCAAGCACGTTCGGTCGCTCCTGGGCGGTAGTCAGCTCGGGTGGCTGAGCTGGCCGGAGCTCCCTTGCCACGCCGAGGTAGGCGTGCACCACCTTCGGGTCGTTTTGAACTTCCGCTGGTGTACCCTCGCAGATCTTCACGCCGGAGTCGAGGACGGTGATGCGGTGGGCAAGCCCCATAATGAGGCGCATGTCGTGCTCGATGATGATCACCGTGACTCGGGATTGGTTGATCCGGCGGACCAGGTCTACCAGCTCCTGCTTCTCGGTCGGGTTCATCCCGGCGGCCGGCTCGTCCAAGAGCAGGAGGTGGGGCTGAGTCGCCAGGGCGCGGGCGATCTCCAGGATGCGCTGGTGACCGTACGGCAGGTTGCTGGCCAGCTCATCCTTGAGGTGGGCGAGGCCGACGAACTCGAGCTTCTCAAGGGCCAACTTCCGCAGGGCCGCGTCTTCCTGCCGCACGGCCGGGCTGCCCACGCTTACTCCGAGCAGTTTCGGCTGGGAATGGCATTGGGCTGCGGTGAGAACGTTCTCAAGGACGGTCAGTCCCTTAAACAGGTCGATATGCTGGAAAGTTCGGGAGATGCCAAGCTTGGCCAGCCGGTAAGTGCGTTCCCGCGTCACGTCCCGCCCGAGAAACTCGATGGTGCCGGAGGTAGGTGGCTCATACCCGGTAATCACGTTGAACAGGGTCGTTTTTCCGGAACCGTTCGGACCGATGAGCCCCCGGATTTCTCCCCGCTCAACATGGAAATCCACTTGGTCCAGGGCTACCAGTCCGCCGAACTTCTTGGTTACTGCTTTAACCTGCAGCACGTCAGGCCCTCCCTTCGGCCCGGGGCTGTGAGAACCGGCCGGCCAGGAACTGCGTCGCGTTGATCCCCAGCGTCAGCAGACCGGTGGGGAGAAAGATCACAGCAAGAATCACCCCAAGGGCGTAGACGATGGTTTGAAAACTGCCGAAGGCCCTGAGCCACTCGGGCACAATCGCCAGGGCCACTCCGCCCAGGATGGACCCCGGGATACTCCCGATGCCACCCACCACGATCATCATCAGGGCCAGGACCGAGAGGTTGAAGTCGAACACGTCTGGACTTACTGTCGTCATGTAGTGAGCGTAGAGCGACCCGGCCACCCCGGCGAGGGCGGCGGAATAGACGAAGGCCAAAACCTTGTAAAAAGCCGGGTTAATACCGATGCTCTGGGCAGAGACTTCGCTTTCCCGGAGGGCGACGAAGCTGCGCCCGATGCGGGAGTTGACCAGCCGGCTGGCCAGGAAGGTCACGAGGAGAACCACCGCGTAGACCAGGTAGAACCAGTGCGGCCGGGCAAAGAAGACGAACTTGCCGATTTGAGGCGCTGGGATCCCGACGATCCCCATTGGCCCTTTCGTGAGCGAAACCCACTGGTTGAGGATCACCCGCACGATCCCGGCGAAGCTGACCGTGACCAGCACCAGATAGACTCCGCCTTTCACTTTGAGGGCCGGTACGCCAATCACGAAGCCGGTGATGGCCGCGGTCAGCGCGGAAGCGGGCAGAGCGAGCCAGAAGCTAAGCCCCAGCCTGGTCGCGAGGACGGCAGAGGTGTAAGCGCCCACGGCGTAGAACCCGGCCATGCCGAGGTTGATCTGCCCACAGTAGCCCGTGATGATGTTCAGACCGATTGCCAGGATGATGTAGATCCCGCTCAGGATCATGATGTGGAAGTAATACGGGCTGTGGATGATCAGAGGCAGCAGCATGATCACGGCAAGCAGCAGATAAGCCAGATACTCGGTGGTGAAACGGTTCAGGTCGTGCTGTTTCATGCTTGGCGGCCTCCTTGCGCTCCCAGGAGCCCCCCGGGTTTAAACATGAGGATGGCGATCATGACCACGAAGGCGATGGCGTCCTTGTAGGCCGAAGAGATGAGGCCGGCTGACAGGTTCTCCAGAACGCCGAGGAGAAGGCCGCCCAACACTGCCCCGGGAATGTTGCCGAACCCCCCCAGCACGGCCGCCGTGAACCCTTTGGAACTTATGGTCGTCCCCATCTGAGGGGTGACATAGAATTTGGGCGAGAGGAGGATGCCGGCCAACCCGGCGAGCGCGGAGGCGACCGCGATCGTCAGGGCGTCCGTGAGTCGGTGGCTGATGCCCATGAGCCCTGCCGCACTACGGTTTTGGGCCGCAGCCCGCATGGCGGTGCCGAGGCGGGTTTTGGCGAGGAAAAGATACAAGACCGCCATGGCGGCCAGGCTGATCCCCATGATCCACATGTCCTGGGGCACCACCAGGACGCTGCCGAGCTTCAGGGGGGCCATCGGGAAGACCGCCGGGAATTGCTTTCCCGTGGAACCCCAGATGAGGATGGCCGAATTCTGGAGCAGGATGGAGGCTCCGACACAGCCGGCGATCACATACAGGAAACCTTTCTTCTGAGTTGGCCGCATTACGAGGAGATAGATTAGAAGACCTAGAAGGGACGCTAGCGCCACTCCGGCCAATACGGAGACCGCGAAGGGTTGGGCGGGGAGGCGGCCGCCGATGAGCACAGTCAAGGCCATGAAGGCGGCCGCCATGAACACCTCACCCTGAGCGAAGTTCACTACCCTTACGCCGCTCCAAATCAGCGAGTGAGCCAGCGCCACCAGGCTGTATACGCTACCAATGGCCAGTCCCCCGATGATCAGTTCGACAACCATGGTGGTCTAGCTCTCCTCTATTGCCTACTTCTTGTTCGGGTCGAAGAAAACGGGGACACCGTTCACGATTTTGCCGCAGAACATCTCGTGCAGTCCCTGGCCTTCGCTGTTGAATAAGAAGGTGCCTTCGACCCCCTCGTACTTGAGCGACTTGAGCGCTTTCGCCACCGCCTCGGGCTCAGTGCTCTTCGCCTTCTCCATGGCTTTGGCCAGGAGGTAGATGGAGTCGTAGCCCGTCGCAGCAAAGTCGTTCGGCTTGTAGCCGTACTTCTGGTCGAACTTCTTGACGAAGCTCTGTACCTTCGAGTCCGGGTTGGAGGCAATGAAACCAGCGGTGAAGATCAGCCCCTCGCCTGCACCGCCCGCTGCGCCCAGCGTCGTGTCTGACTCGATCCCCGCTCCGCCCGCGAACTGCGCCTTGATGTCCATCTGGCGGGCTTGTTTCATCGCTAGGCCCATGTCGACCATCGGTCCGATGAGGATCAACGCTTCCGGCTCGGCCTTCTTGATCTTGAGGAGCTGCGAACTAAAATCCTTGTCGCCCGGAGTCCACTGCTCGTCCGCCACAGCTTGCAGGTTCTTGGTCTTGAGATACGCCTTCACGGCGTTGGCTCCGCCCATGCCATAGTCGGCGGCATCGTGGAGGATGGCAATCCTCTTATAATGGAGCTTCTCGACCAACACTTTGCCGAGGGCTTCGAATTTCACCAGATCGTTCGCCCGGGTCTGGAAAACCCAGGGGTTGTCCTGCTTGGTGATATTTGGGTTGGTTCCATGCGCCAGGAGAGGGATCCTCGCTGTCTTGACCACTGGCAGCATTGCCAGGACCGGGGAGCTCTGGCAGTCGCCGATCACTGCTGCGACGTTTTCCCGATAGATCAGCTTGTTCAAGACTGCTACAGCTTGCGCCGGAACGCCCTGTGAGTCCTCGAGCACCAGGATAAGCTTCTTGCCAAGCACGCCGCCCTTGGCGTTGATTTCCTCTACTGCTAGCTTGGCACCATTGGCCTGCCACTCACCCAAAGCCGCGTTGTCACCTGTACGGGCGGCTACTGCCCCGATCTTGATCTCGCCGGCTGCCATCGTTTGAGCTGGCAGAAATGCCGTCGCAACCAGAAATGCCGTTACGATCCCGAGCCCTATGAGCCTCTTCAACTGCTTGGACATCTCTTTTGCCTCCTTCTTGATCCTGTGGACCTGTTCTTGAAAAACCAGCATGTCTCTCAAAAGTCGAGCACGCTATCCCTTACCTTTTGCAGATGCAGATCCATAGCGGCGGTCGCCGCTCCCGCATCCCGGAGTTCGAGACTGCGTATTATCTCTCGGTGCTCCGTCAGGACTTCGGCAATCCGCTCGTACTTCTGCAAGCCCCGCAACCCGCACGCTACCAGTTGATCGCGCAAGTTATCCAAAATGCGCAGCAGCTTGGCATTTCCAACCACTTCAGCAATACGGAGGTGGAATTGTCGATCCAGTTCCATAAACTGATAGAGGTCGCCTTCGCGAAAGGCCTGCTCTTGCTGGCCGGCCAGGGATTTCATGTCTTTGAGGTCGGCGTCGGTTATCAGGCTCACTGCCTCCTGGACGGCGAATCGTTCCAACCAGAACCGGAGCTGAAGGAGATCCTTCATGTCTTTCAGGGACATCTCGGCGACGAAGATCCCCTTGTACGGAACGACGCGCAGGAGACCTTCGTGCTCTAACTGCAGAATGCTCTCGCGAATCGGGGTGCGGCTGATCTTGAGCTTTTTTGACAATTCCGCCTCTACGACCTGACTTCCGCCGGGCAGCTCCCCAGTCAGAATCATGCGTTTGAGAGTCCAGTAGGCCCTCTCTTTGAGAGAACCGTCGCTTGCTGCGCCGACCAGTCCGTCCCGCGGAGGCCTCACTCTACATCCTCCTTTCTGATATGACGGAAATGTACCAGTGATATATCACTCGTGTATTTCTCCACTTCTTCTTCAATTCCTGCCAAGTTCCGGCGAAAACTCTCTCGTGGGGCCAAGAGGGCATCCACCGGGTCTGTCGAATCATCTGCGTTGAGGTGAGCCGGTTGACCTACGTCTCTCTCTACCGTAAGTGGCGCCCACAGGCTTTCTCTGAGGTGATTTCCCAGCAGCATGTCACCCGGACCCTGCAGAACGCCCTCAAGATGGGGCGAATCGCTCACGCCTACCTGTTTGCCGGCCCGCGGGGGACCGGGAAGACCACGGTGGCCCGCCTGCTTGCCAAGGCGCTCCAGTGTGAGAAGGGGCCGACTCCCGAGCCGTGCGGCCAGTGCGCCAACTGCGCCCAGATCAGAGATGGCCTGAGCATGGACGTGATAGAAATCGACGGCGCCTCGAACCGCGGGATCGAAGAAATCCGGGATCTGCGGGAAAAGGTCAAACTGGTACCGGTCCACTCGCCCTACAAGGTATACATCATCGACGAGATCCACATGTTGACCACCGACGCCTTCAACGCCCTGCTTAAGACGTTGGAAGAGCCGCCAGCCCACGTAATCTTCATTTTTGCGACCACCGAGCCCCACAAGATTCCGGCCACCATCCTCTCCCGTTGTCAGCGGTTCGACTTCAAGCGGCTGACCGTTACGGAGCTGTCCGCCCATCTAAGCCGCATCGCCTCCGCCGAGGGGCTCGATCTCTCCCCAGAGACAATAGCCTTGATCGCCCGGAACGCCGATGGTGGCTTGCGGGACGCCCTTTCCCTGCTCGATCAGTGCGTCGCCTTCGCCGGGGAGAAAGTCACCCTGGCCGACGTCGAGGCGCTCCTCGGGACGGTAAAGACGGAGGCCCTGCTCCGCCTGGCCGACCTGGTGGCTGAGCGGGACTTGGTCCGTGGCCTGGCCTACCTTGGCGAGTTGGTGGACGAGGGGAAGGATCTCCACCGGTTGGCCCGCGACCTGATGGGTCACCTCCGCCACCTTCTCCTGGTCAAGCTGGCCCCGGACATGCACCTTGAGGCGGTCGAGCCGGCGTTCGAAGAACGGCTGCGCCGCCAGGCCGAGCGGTTCACGCGTCAGGCGCTGATCGCCGGGATCGAGGTTGTGGCCGCAGCGGAGTCGGAGATCCGCTGGGCCTCGCAGGATCGTCTGCCGCTGGAGTTGGCCCTGATCCGGTTGGTCGGGCTCCTGGAAGAAAAGGCCGGCGCCCCGGTACAAGCTGCGGTGACCGGTACCCCGGTACAGTCCCGCCCTCAGCCGCATGCTCCAGTCAACCCCGCTCCGTTGCAGACCCCGACGCCGGTGGAGGACCACTTCGGCCGACGGTGGGCGGCGTTCCTGGAGAGCCTGGCGCAGAGCGGCCTGAAGAACATGGTTGCGGTCTTCCGGCAGGGCGATCCGCCCTGCCTTGCAGGAGAGACTATCTACCTGGAGTTCGCCCCGACCAAGGGTTTCTACCTCAAGAAGGCGGTGGACAACCAGGAGGCGATGGAGAAGGCCGTCCGCCGGTTTTTCGGCGAGTCTTTCTCCTTCAAGCCGGTATCCCGGGGTGAGGCCCCACCCGCCGAGAACGAGGTCCAGGCGGAAGCCAGCCCGATCGAGGAGAGGCCGCAAGCCCCTCCGGAGGCGGACATCCGGCAAGACCCATTGGTGCGGAAAGCCATCGAGTTATTTGGGGCGACGGTTGTCCGGGTGGAACCTTAACTCGCTTGCCATCGGATCACCGGTCATGTGGGTAGAGCATACGCTTTTCTGAATCGGACGAGTCCATGCACCCAAAGGAGGAGTAGACATGGGTTTGGGCAGCCTTGGTAACCTCGGGAAGCTCATGAAGAAGGTCTCCAAGCTGCAAGAGGAGATGGCCCGGATTCAAGCCGAAGCCGAGACGAAGATCGTCGAGGCGACGGCCGGTGGAGGCGCCGTGAAGGTAGCGGCCAATGGTAAGGGTGCGCTGGTCTCCGTCACGATCCAGCCGGAGGCGATTGACCCCTCTGACCCGACCATCCTCGAAGACCTGATCGTAGCCGCCGCCAATGAGGCGCTTCGCCAGGCGAAGGAGAACGTGAGCGAGGAAATGCAACAGCTCTATAAGGAGCTCGGCTTGCCGGCGGTCCCCGGCTTGCAGGGACTCTTGTAAGATGCTGTACGCCGAACCCATCGCCCGCCTCATTGGCGAACTCTCTCGCTTGCCGGGGATCGGTCCCAAGACCGCTCAGCGGCTGGCGCTCCACGTCGTCCGCCTGCCGCGCGAACAGGCGCAAAGCCTGGCGGAGGCGATCCTGTCCGTCAAAGATCGGATCATCCACTGCTCGATCTGTGGGAATATCACCGAGACCGATCCCTGCCGCATTTGTACCGACCAAGGGCGCGACCCGTCCATAATCTGCGTGGTGGAGGAACCAAAGGATCTCGTGGCGATGGAGAAAACCCGGGAGTTCCGCGGTCGCTACCACGTTTTGGGCGGAGCGATTTCGCCCATGGAAGGGATCGGCCCCGATGACTTGCGGCTGAAGGAACTGCTGCCTCGCTTGGCGTCCGGTGAAGTCAAAGAGGTGGTCTTGGCCACCAGCCCCGACGTGCAGGGGGAGGCGACCGCCCTCTATGCCGCACGGTTGATCAAGCCCTTGGGCGTCCGCGTAACCCGCATTGCTCACGGTTTGCCTGTCGGCGGGGACCTGGACTACGTGGACGAGGTGACGCTCGCCCGCGCCTTAGAAGGCCGGCACGAAATCTGACAGAATATGGACTTCCTCCTTGACCTATACTGACGAGTGAATAACGCAGCGTCAAGGAGGAGCCGCTATGAAGAACCCGATCGCGGGTTTGGTGGGGGCGCTCGCTCCCGCCGGGGAGACCGATGAGTTGCTGGGCAGGACCCCCGAGAACCTGCTGGCCGACGTCGAGGAGGCCCGCCAGCAGTGGCTGAGTGCCAAGGCCTACTTCGACAACGTCACCGACCCGGACTTAATCGACATGGCAATCTACTCTATTGAAGCGGCGGAGAAGCGGTACATGTATTTATTGAAGATGGCGCGGCTGCAAGGCATCAATCTAGCCTCAGCTCCGCCGCACTAAACGCCCGTTCCGGGGCCTGGTGGGAGGCAAGCGACATGGGCTTCGACGTTGTGGCGGCCTTCTTGGTCGGCCTGCTGCTCCTGTTGATCCTGGGGCGGATCCTGTTCGTCCCGCTCAAGTTGGTCGTTCGGCTGCTTGTCAACGCGGCCATCGGGGGACTGCTGCTCTGGGTAGCCAACCTCCTGGGGCGGTACATTGGGGTTTCCATCCCTATCAACCCCATCACTGCCTTGCTGGCGGGGTTTTTGGGCGTCCCCGGGGTCATCTTGGTCGTAGCCATTCAATACTTCATCACCCATGGCACGCTGGGCTAATTCGTGTTCCAGGCCTTCCACTACCCTCCGGCATGGCTGGACCTCCGCCGGGGAAACTAGCCACGAGGAGGTGAAACCATGGCACTTGGCCAGAAGACCAACCAGCTGCTCGTCCCGAATGCATGGCAGGGACTCGAGCGGTTCAAGTGGGAGGTCGCTAGCGAGTTGGGGGTTCAGGCTCCGACCGACGGGTATATGGGTGATCTGCCTTCCCGCGTGAACGGGGCTATCGGCGGCCATATGGTCCGCCGGATGATCGCCGCGGCCGAACAGTCGCTGGTCCAGCAGGCGGCCACCAACGTCCAGGCTGGCTTCCGACAGGCCCTCGGCGGGGGAACGACCGGAACCACGAACCTCGGTGGAGCGTCGGCTCAGTTTCCTAGCGAGCAGAACCTCTATCCGAAGAACGTCTAACCCCAAGTCCATAGCTCCGCTTACTCAGGGGGTCCGTCGACCCCCTGTTTCGGCTGGGACGAGAAAGGAGCAGGTTTCGAGAAAAAGTTAAAGAACCAGTTGACACCTCCTGTAGCCCATGCTATTATGAAAAAGCTGCGTGCGGCAAGCGCCGCCGAAACCAGGCGGAGAGCCGCAGGCCAGAGCCGGAGACGGCTTGGTCCTTGAAAACTGAACAGCGTGAAAGAGGAGCACCAGTACGGGTAAGGAAGTTCGTTGAAGGACGGCTTCTGTCAAGTACGGTGAAGTACTCGGTAAGAAGCCGGGATTAAGCTT
>JBLNCL010000020.1:0-24266 GCA_050260635.1 Betaproteobacteria bacterium | reverse complement strand
ACGTGGTGCAGCCAGGCGATACCCTCCACCGGATTGCCCGGCGTTTCGGCACCACGGCTCGGCTGCTGGCTGACCTGAATGAGCTGCACAAACCGTCCTTGCTCGTGCCGGGCGAGATTATTCTGGTTCCGGACAGCGGGGGCGGCTAGAGCGGCTGCCCGGGGCTCCGGACCCTCACCGGTTGGTGCGGGAGTAGAAGTCCTGGAAGGGGCGGACGTCCGCCCAATGCCACTTCCCGCCGTTGAGGAAAAGAATGATACCGGCGAAGAACAGGACAATGACCATGACCACGAACCAGACCTGGCGTCGGACCGTCCGAACCATCTTCAATCCCACCGGAGAAGAGTTTCCCCTGCCAGGAAAGAAAGGAACCGTACCCTCCTTAACGTGATCCGGTGAAGGGGTGCCGCCGACCACCCGGCCGTTCCTGGCTCCGGCGGCTTCCTGCAGGAGGACCTGCTCGAAGTCCGAATTCTCCTTGAACCGGGAATGTGCATCCTCACCCAATAAGGAGGCTCCGGGCAGCCATGAAGCTCATCTTTGCCACTCTGGCATCCTTCGTGCTGATCGCCCTGGTCGCCTTTCTGGCGACCCGCCCCTGGTATCTTAGGTGGGGCGCCACGGAAGCGGAAGTGAGCCAGCCTCTGCCGGGCGATGACCTGGTCCCCCACCCGAAGATGGCGACCACCCGGGCGATCGTGATCCACGCCCCCGCTGCCGACGTCTGGCCCTGGCTGGTGCAGGTTGGCTACGGCCGGGCCGGCTGGTACAATTACGACTGGATCAACCGGTTGATGGGCGGCGCCGATTTCGTGGACGGCCACCGCTCCTCCACCCGGATCGTCCCGGAACTGCAGGAACTGAAGGTTGGAGATACCGTGAAGATCGCTCCCCAGGGTGGCTGGACCGTGATGGCGCTGGAGGCGGAGCGGTTGCTCGTCTTCCTCGCGAGGGTCGACCTCAAGACAGGAAAGCCCTTCTCCCTCACCGACCCCAAGCCGAAGCGGTACCTGAACAGCAGCCAGACGATCGTGCTGGAGCCGGTGGATGGTCGGACCACGCGGCTCATCGTCCGGGACCGCATGGACTTCGACATGGGTGGCCTGACCATCGTCAACTGGATACTCGAACCCGGCTTCTTCATCCAGGAATCAGCCTTCATGCGGGGCGTCAAGCAGCGGGCGGAGCGCCTGGTGCGCTTTGCCGGGGAACGCCGCCCGGGGGACCCCTCGCCCACACCGCGCGGGTGAGCGTTGAGCCGCCCGAGAACGGGCCGGATCAGCTATGATGTAGAGGATCCGCTGTGCCCAGGATCGCGCGGGTGTTTGAAGTTGGCTGCGAGCTCCTGGCAGAACTGGATCAGTTCCTCGTGGCTGAAGGCCTGGGGGAAATTGCCCCACTGCGCGCCAGTCCGCGGATCGAAGTGTTCCGCCATCAAGTCCAGCGTGGTGGAGGAGCAGAGGCACAGGTCGACCAGCGCCAAGGCCTCCTGCCGGCGCCCGGTATGCAGGTAGTGGCGGGCCAGCCAGAAGGTGGCGAGGTAGAAGGGGAGCGCCCCGCCTTCGAACCGCAGGACGCCCCCGCAAAAGAGCAGGCCTCCCTCGGAAGACGGCCGTTCCATCCGCCGCACGGTGGCTGCCAGCTTCGGGTCCCCCGGTTCCACCAGGCCGTAGAACTCCAACGCCAGCACCGAAATGTCGAGCGGGGCCTCATCTCGGTAATCCCGGAGAAAGGCCTGGCGTGGATCGGACCAACCCTCCCGGATGACCTCCTCCCGGAGCCCGCTGGCCTCGGCCAGCCAGGCGCGGGCCGGTTCGGCGCGGCCGAGAGCCAAGGCGATCTGCGCCCCCGCCGTCAACGCGGCGTAGCAGAGGGCCTTGCCGTGCAGCCAGTGGACGAGTTCCTCCCTGATCTCCCAGATCCCGCTTTCGGCCCGCCGCCAGTTGGCGGCTACCCACCGGACCGCCGATTCCACGCGGGGCCAGACCTCTGCGAGGAAAGCCTCGTCCCCGGTAAGCTCGAAGTGGCGCCAGAGCCCATGCACGACGTGGCCGGCGTTGTCGAGCTGAAGTTGACCCGCCGCCTGGTTGCCGAACCTGACCGGCCGCTCACCGCCGGGGCCGGCCAGGTCCGGCGCCTCCAGCTCGTGCGGATAGGTCCCGTCGATGGTGTACAACGGCTGGGGCCAGCTTCCGTCTTCGGCCTGCAGGTCTAGGATGAAGCGGTAGAAGCGGCGGGCCTCGACGTGGAAGCCCGCCGCGTCCAGCGCTTCCGCCGCGTCGCAGCCGTCCCGCAGCCAGCAGTAGCGGTAATCCCAGTTGTCCCCGCCTCCGGGGCCGGCTGGGAAGGAGGCGGTCGGCGCGGCCAGGATGGCCCCCGAGGCGTCGTGGCAGAGCAGCTTGAGCGTCAAGAGGCTCCGGTAGTACGGCTTCACCAGCGCCGTCTCCTCCAGGTTCACTGGCCGGGCCTGAGAGAGCCAGTCCGTCCAGAACGCTAGGGTTTGGTCCAGTTCCTCGCCGCCGGCCCGCGCGAATTCCTGGGCCGCCGACTCGAGGGTGGCACCGTAGGCGAGCACCACTCTCCAGGTGAACTGGGCGCCTGGAGCGACGAGGCGTGGGAAGGGGGGACAGTCACCTGCCCCCGGCTCCCGGGAGAGCAGGCCGCAGATCAGAGCCCAGCCCGTCCCGCTCACAGCGGCCGCCTGCCGGCCGGCCCACTCCGCGCCGGGCAGGGACTGGGTGGCCAGCGGGAAGAGTGCGGAGCGGACGGGCCTGAGTTGAAGCGCACAGGTCACGGACTGGGGCGCTGCGCCGGTGTTGCGGGCCGTGACGTCCCGGACCAGACAGCGTTTCCCCCAGGGCATGAAGTCGCAGACCTCAACCGACAGCTCCGGCGAGGCCAGGCGGGTAACGAGGACGTTGGTTCGGCCTGCGTATTCCTGGGCCTGGAGGCTCAAGGGGCGGCCGAAGTCAAGCCGCAGGCTCCCGCCCTGTCCCGGATCGAGCGCCGCCGCCAGGACGGGGATGCCGTCGAAGCGCGGCAAACAGAACCACGCCACTGTGGCATCGGGTCCGATGAGGGCAACCGTCTCCCCGTTGCCGACAATCCCATAGTAGACCGTGCGCCCCCTGTTCATGCCAACTCCTCCCTCCCCTGGATTGTACCTGAGAAGCAGGGATGGAAGCCACCCTGGCCGTATACTCCCTTTGGCGGTTATCTGAGCCGGATGCACGCAGGCTTCTTTTTTCGGGCCACTATGCAACCGGTTGCAGAGAGGTGGTGAAGCATGGCGCCGGAACTCGACAGGGACCGTTCACCGGCGATCCCACATTCGAAGCAGGCTGTCACAATGGAGGAGATTGCCCGGCAGGCAGGCGTCTCGAAGTCCACCGTATCCCGGGCCCTGAGTAACGACCCCCGGGTCAACCTCAAGACCCGGGAGAACGTTCTACGCCTGGTCAAGGAGCTGAACTACCGCCCCCACGCCGCGGCCAGCGGCTTGGCCCGACGCCGCACCAACGTGCTGGGGCTCCTGATCCCCTCGGCGCCGCGCTCCTTCTCGGACCCCTTTTACCTCGAGTTCATCGGGGGCGTGGGCGACTACGCCACCTCGCGCGGATTCAGCCTGCTCTTTTCCTCTTCAGGCCACCCGGCCAGGGAGTACGTGGGCGGGGAGGATCAGGGCGGCGCCGCGCTTCCCCCGGCCGACGTGGTCCTGGTCGAAGCCAACCGGGTCGACGGCGTCATCCTCACCGAACCGGAACAGGCCGACCCCCGCATTGTCCGCCTTCGGGAGCGCGGCACGCCCCTGGTCGTTCTGGGGCGAACCCAGTACCCGGATGTCTGCTGGGTCGACGGTGACAATACGGGCGGCGCCCGCATGGCAGTGGAACACCTCATTCAACACGGCCACCGCTCCATCGGCTGCCTCACGGGTCCCACCGGTTTGGCAGCAACCTGGAACCGGCTGCTCGGCTACCGGGAGGCAGTCACCGCCGCCGGCCTCGGCTTCGATTCCGGTCTCGTGGTGGAAAGCGACTTCACCGAAGCCGGCGGCCGGCGGGCCATGGCGGCCTTGCTGGCCAGGCGACCCGAGATGACGGCCGTCTTCTGCAGCAATGACCTGATTGCCGTCGGGGGCCTGGCGGCGCTCAGGGAACAGGGCCGGCGGGTGCCCGAAGACGTGGCTCTGGTCGGCTTCGACGGCATCCGGCTGGGCGAATACCTCTCTCCGACCCTGACCACGGTACAGCAGCCGATCTACCAGATGGGTCAGCTGGCCGCCGAGCTTTTGATCAAGATGGTAAACGGCGAACCGCCGGCCCAGAGCCAACTCAGCCTGCCGCTCGTACTCCGGCTCGGCGAGTCGTGCGGTTGCCCTCAGCGCTCGCCGCACCGGCTCAACCCTTGAGCGACCCGGCGAGGATACCTCGGACGAAGTGTTTCTGCAGGGCGAAGAAGACCACCAGCGGGACGACCATGGTGACAAACGCGGCGGCGGTCAGGACGTGCCACTGCTGCCCGTAAGAGCCCACCAGGTTCGACAGGGCCAGGGTCAGCGGCGCCACGCGGGCGCTTCCGCCCAGGTAGATCAGGGCGACCAACAGGTCGTTCCACACCCATAAGAATTGGAAGATGCCCAACGCCGCCAGGGCCGCGCCCGACATTGGAATGGCCAGACGGAAGAAGGCCGCCACCGTCGAGGCGCCGTCGATGTAGGCCGCTTCGAAGAGTTCCTTCGGCAAGGTGATGAAGAAGTTGCGGAGCAAGTAAACCGAGAACGGCAGACCGTAGGCGGTATGGGCGAACCAGACAGCAGTGAACGTTCCGGCCAGTCCAGTCTGGCTGTACAGGCGCAGGATCGGAATCAGGCTGATCTGCAGCGGGACGCTGATCAGCCCCACCACAATGAGAAAGAGAGTGTCACGCCCCGGAAAGTCCAGCCAGGCGAAGGCGAAGGCGGCGAAGGCCCCCAGGAGCATCGGCAGGAGCGTGGAAGGGAGAGCAATAGCAAGGCTGTTCCAGAAGGCCCGGGCCATCCCGGTGTGCCCCATCACCTCCCGGTAGTTGGCCAGGGTGAGCTGTGTGAACTCAGTGGGGTTGAGGAAGACGTTCCACCACCCGGAGGTCGCGACCGCCTGCGGAGGGCGCAACGAGCTAATGAGCAGGCCGAGGGTGGGCAAGACCCAAGCCAGGGCCATGAGCATCAGCACCAGATGGACTGGGAAGCGTGACAAACGGTTCAACGGCCCGCCTCCTCCACCTTGAAGCGCTTGATCGACAGGAGCATCATCGGCGTGATTGCCAAAAGAAGCAGCACGGCGATGGCGCTGGCTTGCCCGTAGTTGCGGAACTCAAACATTTCCTTATACATGCGGTTGGCCAGGACTTCGGTCTCGAAGTTGCCGTTGGTCATCACGTAGACGATATCGAAGACCTTCAGCACGTTGACCATCATGGTGGTGACCACCACCCCGATGGTCGGCTTGAGCTGCGGGAGACTGACGTGGCGGAAGACCTGAAGCTCGCTTGCCCCGTCCACCCGGGCCGCCTCCATGAGCTCCCGCGGGATCCCCTTGTAGCCTGCCGACAGGACCACCATGGCGAACCCGGTCCAGACCCAGACTCCGACCGCGATCAGGGCCAGGTTGTTGACCCAGGGTTTGGTGATGAGCCAGGGGACCGGGTCAGCGCCGAACACCGTCCTGAGCTGGTTCAAAAGTCCAATCTGGCTGACCCCGGGCGGGTTGTAGGCGTAGACGAACTTCCAAATCACCCCCGCGCCGGCAAAGGAGATGGCCATCGGCATAAAGATGATGGACTTGACAAAGGCCTCATACTTCACGCCGTCGGTTAGCACGGCGGCGATCAGGCCGAGCGTGACCGTGCTGGCGGTGAAGATCAAAAGCCAAAGCAGGTTGTCGCGCAAGGCGTTCAGCGTGGCCTCCGCCGTAAGCACGTTCAGGTAATTCTTGAACCCCACGAAACGCTCGGAGCGCCCGTCCAGGAAGCTCAGGCGGATGGTGTTGATGGCAGGATAGACCAAGTACAGACTGACCAAAAGCAGGGTCGGCGCGGCGAACAGCGCCCCCTGTCCCCGATCGGTTCGCATAGCGCATCCCACCCATCAAGCTGCTCCGAAAAGAGTCCCCCGCCAAGTGAGCGGCGGGGGGCCTCTCTCCCGCCCGGCACCGCGGATGACGGCGGCTGGTGCCGGCCGGCCTACTTGTTCGTAGCGGCACCCGTCCTATACGCCTGGTCGGCGGCGGCCTCGATGGACTTGAGCACCGAGTCGAGGTCCTCGCCGCCGACGTAGTCGAGAATCCCTTTCCAGAACGCCCCGGCTCCCACCGCGGCGGGCATCATGTCGGACCCGTCGAAGCGAAAGACCCTGGCGCTGACGAGGATCTGGGCCGCGTTCCGGGTGAGCGGGTCCTTGTAGGCGCTCAACGGAACCTGCTTGTTGGCCGAGACCTTGCCGAGAGAGGTCACCCACAGTTCCTGGGCCTTGGCGGAAGCCAGGTAACGGATGAAGGCCTTGGCCTCAGGCGTGGCGCGGAAGACGGCGACCATGTCGGCCGCGCCCAAAACCGGGGTGCCCCACTTCGGATCGATGGGTGGCAGAGCGAAGAAGGCGTAGTCCTTTTCCGCGACCACGTTCGGGTTGCTCTGCTTGATGAAGCTCTGGATGAAAGTCGCCTGGCGATGCAGGTAGGCCCGGGGCGGAGTGGTGAAGAGGGCGCTCACCGAGTCTCCGAAGTTGGTGGTGAGGGCGCCGGCAGGGCCGCCGAAAACGTACTTGTCGTTCTTGACGATGCGGCCGAAGATCTCGAAGGCCCGTTTGACCGCCGGGTCAGTCCACGGGATATCGTGGTTCACCCACTTGTCGTAGACCTCAGGGCCGGCGGTGCGGAGCATGATGTCCTCGATCCAGTCGGTTCCGGGCCAGCCGCTCGCGGCGCCGCTCTCCAGGCCAATGGCCCAGGGCTTGGTGCCGCTCGCCGCCATCCGGTCGGCCAGGGCGGTCAGTTCGTCCCAGGTGCGAGGGATGGTGTAGCCCTTTTCGGCGAAACGCTTCGGGTTATACCAGACCAGACTCTTGACATCCGCCGAGATGAAAATGGCCTGCAGCTTGTTCTTGTAGCTGCCCAGGTCGATCCAGACGTCAGCGTAGTCTTTGCGCAGCTCTTTCACGTCCAGCAGGGTAGCGAGGTCGACCAGATGCCCCTCGGCGGCCAGTTCCTTCATCATCCCCGGGTTCGGCAGGACCGCCACGTCCGGCGGGTTACCAGCCGCCACGCGGGTTGACAGCACGGTCGCCAGGTCCCGGGTGCCGGTGAAATCGACCTTGATGCCGGTGGACTTCTCGAAGGGTTCGACCATTTTCTGGAAGGCTTCGAGTTCCTGACCACCCCAGGTGCCCATCACCGTGACGGTCTTAGCGGCCGCCAGCGCCAGTCCGCCGGCCACGCACAGCGCCGCCGCCGAGACTCCCACTAGGAGCGCAAGCTTGACAGTTCTCGACAACACGCTCACCCCTTCTGCAGAAAGATTCGCCAGAGACGCACGGGCATGCAACCGGTTGCACACCCATTATTCAACGTTCTCCGGTCGATTCCTTCCTTTGTCAGCAGGGCCAGCGGTTTCCACTCGCCGCGGTGAGCCGCGGAGGGCTCTCGCGACGACCAGGGCTCCTTGCCGGGCGGCGTCGGCTCGCGCCTCCTCTTCTACGCCCCGGTCAAAAGAGAAGAGTAAGTGCAGCTGAGATGTAGATCAGCCCATACCACAGATAGCGCGTTCCGGGCCGCCTCCCCGATCGCACTGGCACGCAATGGGGCGAAAAAGCAGGGCGGGCACTCACGGGCGGCGAAAAACAATGCGGACGGCGAAACAGAAGCGAGACAGGGACAGGATGGGAAGTGGCCTGGCGTGGTGGGGACATCATCCTTTTCGGCTCACACGCGCCACGCGAAGCCACCTGTGACAGCGACTTTGATTTGCTGATTATCATGGACCAGCGTGGGTCCCGTCGGCAGACGGCGAACGAAATCGACCTGCTCTTGGCGAACCGTGCCCGACCGATACCGTCTGCTTCCACTGCCAGCAGTGTGCTGAAAAGTACCTGAAGGCCGTTCTGGTTTAGCGCAGAATCGCGTTTGGACTACACTCGAGCTCCGCGTTCACGGGACGGCGAGGCCCATTCATACTTTTGGGAGGGAAGGGAGAGAGTTTGTTATGAGTATTTCAGTCTACATCAAACGACATCCGTTGTCGGCCTACTTCGCCCTGACGTTCGCCATCTCCTGGGGCGGCCTACTCTTGGTCATCTGCGGATATGGCGGAATCCCGGCCACCAAGGAGCAGTTCGCGACGCAGCTCCCGGTCGCGATCCTGGCGATGCTCGGTGGCCCCAGCGTAGCGGGTCTCCTGTTGACCGGCCTCGTCAAGGGAAGGGCGGGCTTTCGCGAGCTCCTATCCCGGTTTCTCAGGTGGCGGGTGGGCGTGCACTGGTATGCGGTAGCTCTCCTGACCGCCCCGCTGGTGCTGATGGCGATACTCCTTGCGCTCTCGCTGACCTCCCCGGTGTTTCTCCCTGGCATATTCGCCTCCGATAAGAAAGCACCCCTGCTGCTGTCTGGCATCGTAGGAGGGGTGATGGTCGGCATCTTCGAGGAGCTAGGCTGGACGGGGTTTGCCGTGCCCAGGCTGAGGCTGCGTTACAGTATCCTTACTACCGGGCTCATCGTGGGCGTCCTGTGGGGAGCGTGGCACATCCTTTCAAACGACGTCTGGGGAGGCGGCACTTACTCCGGAGCGCTTTCCCCGGTCCTCTTCCTGACCTTGAACGGCTTCGGTTTTCTGGTAGGGCAACTGCCGGCCTTCAGGATACTCACGGTGTGGGTCTACGACCGTACCGGTAGTCTGCTCGTGGCGATGCTCATGCACGCGAGTCTCACCGCCAGCACGCTGATCCTCGCACCTCTGGCGATATCAGGGGTTCCCCTCTTGATCTATGGCTTCGTATCGGCTGCCGTGATGTGGGTCATCGTTGCCGCGGTCGCCGTGGCCAACCGCGGGCAGCTCTCTCGACAACCGCTCCGGAGGCAGGTAGCTTGAAAGGGTGGCCGCCCAGGGTTGTCGCCGCTTCAGGTGGTACGGAGAACCGTATCACAGGTAACAGCGAAGACCCAGCAACCTCTCCCAAGCGAGGCTAATCACTTTGGCCGAACGGACTGGTCACTACGTCCGCCAGGGCAACGGTCGGGTACGGGGTGGGTTCTTTGAAGCGACGCTCCGGGGAATGATCAAGGCCGAAGAGGCTAGTCACGCTGGTTTTGGAGCGCCCTGAGCGCTGTTAGGTACTGCTCGAACCGGGCGATATCATCCGCTGTCACCGACGTCAGTCGTGAGAGATCCATGTTGTCCCGGAGGTCGGCGAGCTTGACCTTCCGGGCGATCGGATTTGCCTTCGCCCTGAGCACAAAAGCGTCGTAGGTTTCTCCGGCCCGCCTAGTCAGCGCATCGACAGCCTCGACCACTTCTGAGGGGAACCCTCTACGGCGCAGTTCCTCCAGCGTGAAAGGCGTATGCTCTACAACGTCGTGCAACACTGCTGCCGTCATGGCCAACTCATCCCCGGATACGGCCAGCATGACCCGTAGAGGATGCAGGATGTACGGCTGGCCAGCCGTGTCGACCATGTTCTTGTGCTGCTCAACGGCGAGGGCGATGGCTGCCTCCAAGGTCACTGGGGCTCTCTCCTCTCTGTGGCGTCTTCTATGAGGTTTCGAGTTGACGATACCCAGTCCTTCCCGGCAGTCGGGGCCGTGTGTTGGAGGCATCCTGATCAAAGAGGAACTGCCGTGAGCGGGCAGTTATCAGCGGTCAAGAGATACCGTGCGGAAAGGCCTCTGGCGGGGCGTCTTGCACCGCTGGCTCTCCCGGTCGTCAACGAAGCCGCAGCTTGGATGTCGATGGTGCAGACCACTGCTGCGCTGGGCAGCGGAAGACCGATGGTTCTGGCGGAACCTCCAGCCCCTCGATGAGGGTGGTCTCGATTTCGAAGGGAACGCAACTGCGACACTGGCTCAGCGCTTGGTCCTGAGCCTGGGTCGGAAAGTCTCTTCCCGGAAGTGGGTCACGGAATTCCAGGACACTGTGCAGGGGTCCGGAGTCCACCCGGATTACCTGGGTTCTCATCCCGCTTCCCTGCCCTTCGCCGGATTGTGGTGCCTATCTGCCACATGGTACGAGTGGGCAAGCAGAGGGGAATGGACGATGAGGCAGGGAAGCCCCAACCGTTCTGGGATGAAGGGTTGGGGCTTTGCTCATAGGGCCTTGTTCGCACCATCAGGGTTGGTGGTGCAATGAGCAGGCTCAGATCTCTTGGGTTTGAAGAGCAGTCCAACTGCCATGATTACTGCGAAGATGACGAGGTAGTAACCTACTGCCTTACCGTGGGCATAGAAGGCGGCAACCACCATGAAAACGCAAGCGCATACGGCAAGCGCTGGCATGAAGAACCGTTTGAAGAAGCTCAGCGATTTCTCTTTGGCCATGATCATCAGGAGGATCGGGATGTACATGGCGTAGAGAGTCACGATAGGCAGTTCCGAGCTGTCAAAGCTAAACGGACCAAACCACGGTTTCGGGGCGAGGTTTGCTCCGAAGAAGTACAGAAGCCATGCGCCGCACAGGAGAGCACCCATTACTGAGGAGTTCGTCGGCATATTCGTGTTCTTGTCAATGCCCTTGAAGGTTTCTGGCGCTGGCCCCAGGTCTCTGGCCGCCAGGGCGTAGAGGCCGCGCGTGCTTCCCATCATCAAGCCGTTCAAAGTTCCCAGGCAAGAGATAACCACAAAGACGAACAGCACTGTACCGCCGAGATTCGAGAATACGGTGGAGAATGCCAGCTTTGCGCCAGCTTCGCCGCCTTTCATCATGACGCTGTTTTCTACCGCTCCGGCAAGTCCGATGTAATATAAGATGTAGATAAGGGCGACAAACATGGTGCCGAAGGTTAGCGCCAGCGGCAGATTCTTCTTGGCGTTTTTCAGTTCAGCGTTGATGCTGGTGGCAATGATCCAACCTTCGTAAGCGAACGAGGTGGCAACAACGGCGGTGAATAGAGGATTGCCACTCACATCCGCAATGACGCCGCTGGTGAAATTGGCAACCAGAATGCCGTTCTTCAAACCTCCAATTGTGCCGACCAGAGCCATGAGCGCCAGCGGGATGAGTTTGATGGCGGTGGTGGAAACCTGAAACTTGCCAGCAAGCTTGGGGGAGAGGGCGTTCAGGGCATAGCTTGCGATCAGGTAAAAGCCCGAAAGGGCCATGGCTTCGGCACCGACGATGTTCCACCCCAGCAGTACGCAGGTGTATCGCGCCGAAACCCAGGCAAGTACGGACGTAAGGGTGGGATAATAAATGGCTGCCATGAACCAGCCGACGAAGTAACCGTACTTGCTGCCGAGCGTGACCTCGGCGTAGTCAACAATACCGTTTACCTTTTCATGCCTGGTGGCCATCGTGGCAAAGACATAGGCGCAGATGATCATGATCATGCCGCCGATGCCCCATGCCAGGATACCCAGCGGCAGATCGCCGCCGGTCGCGGTCAAAACTTTCTCGGCTTTGAAGAAAACGCCGCTGCCAATTACGATGCCGACGACCATTGCGATTGCGGTCAAGAGACCATACTTCTTCTGGAGTGCAGTTTCCATGCCTCGCCCACCTTACCAAATTACCTGCGAAGCGGTATCACCTTTGGACTCCACCTCGTCCGGGAATCCGCCATTACGCCAGAATTCTCGCCTCTCGACCTGGTCTCCTGTCCCTTCCAGCCGATACCTGCTTGGGCAGGTCGGGCAATAAAAGGTATTGACCTTTACGCGACGTAAAGGTTTAGACTTGTCTTGTCCGGAGGTGGGAACGTGGAGTACACAGTGCAGAGACTGGCGGCCATGGCCGGGGTCAGCCCCCGGACGCTCCGCCACTACGACGAGATCGGGCTCCTCAAGCCGGCAAGGACCACCTCATCCGGGTACCGGATCTATGGCCGGGCCGAGGTCGACCGGCTGCAGCAGATCCTCTTCTACCGGGAACTGGGGGTCGGCCTTGACACGATCAAAGAGGCCATGACAGCGCCCTCGTTCGACGCCGCCAAGGCGCTGCGCGAGCACCGCGACCGGCTCCTGGACAAGAAGGCGCAGCTGGAGCTGCTCATCGCCAACGTCAACAAGACGATTGACGCGTATGAAGGGAGGATGACCATGACCGATCAGGAGAAGTTCGAGGGGTTCAAGCGGCAGCTTGTGGAAGAGAGCGAACGTAAGTACGGCGCCGAGGTGCGGGCGAAGTATGGCGACCAGGTGGTCGATCGGGCCAACCAGCGCCTCCTCGACATGACCCCGCAGCAGCATGAAGAGGTGACGAGGCTCGGCGAACAGGTGATGGAGACGCTGGCGGCCGCCTTCGCCACGGGTGATCCCGCCGGCGAGATGGCGCAGCGGGCGGCGGACCTGCACCGCCAGTGGCTCACTTTCTTCTGGAGCAGCTACAGCAAAGAGGCCCACGCCGGGGTGGCCCAGATGTACGTGGATGACCCGCGCTTCACGGCTTTCTATGACGCCAAGCAGCCCGGAATGGCCAAGTTCCTGAGGGATGCGATCCTCATCTATACGGGAATGAATCGGTAGACCGGCGCAAGGGCGGCGGAGTTAAATCCGCCGCCCCGGGGGGAGCCGAGGCGGTCCGGCAGGGGCCGTCGGCGTCCGGGGGCGTCACGGCTCTCTTGCCGCCGTGCCTTTCTCGACCAGCCTCACGGAGAGCAGGGCGATCCCCATGTCTCTGATCTGGCTGAGCATCGCATGCAGTTCGGCCTGGTCACGCAGGAGACCGGCAATCTGAGTCGCGCCGTCGGGGAGGAGGGTCATCTCGAGCCCCTCGAAGCACTCGGCCCGTCGGGGGTCCAGGTGACCCTGGACGGTGATTTCGTAGTAGTCCACGTTTGGTTGACACCTCTGATTCCAGCGCAGGGCAAGACCAGCAGGGCCATCCGAAAGGGTGGTCCGGCGGGCGCTATGCTCCGCCCCTCTGCTTGACCATCCGCTCTCCCAGGAAGTCAAAGAATCGACCCGCCAGCTTCTTGATGAACCCCAGGGAAACATCATGCCAATAGTCAGACTCGAACCAGCCTTTTTCTCTGTAATGACGATAGTCCCGGAACTTCTCATCCAGCATCAGCCTGATGCTTGTACGGCTCAGCCGGAAGAGCATCAACCTGAAGAAAGAAGGAGCTGGCGTCGTTTGCCGCATGAGTCCCTCGTAGAACCTCGCGGCGGCCTTCTTGATCTCCTGCGAGTTCTTCTTCTGTTGAAGCTCAGTTCTGGGCTCCAGCGTGTGCAAGCAACATCCTCTTGTCACGTGAAATCCCAGATTCTCTCCCACATTTTCCAGGTACTTTACAATAGGGGCTGCTCCGGCTATGCCGTAGGTAACAATAGCCGTGAAGGTCTTGCCGAAAAAACGCGGTCGATGAAAGACGAAGGCCAGCCGGTCCAAAAAGTTCTTCATGAGCGCCGTCACCTGAAATGAATAACTGGGGGTGGCAAAAATGACCCCATCTGAATGACTCATCTTCTCGAGCAGCAAATCCCGATCATCTTTCGCGGGACAATATTCCTCTCCTTTCTCAAAACACAAACAGCAACCCTTGCAGTATTCAAGGTGATAATCCTTTAGCAAGACATACTCAAAGTCGATTTCCGCGCATGACTTCAGATTCATCTCGAATTCTTGGACCGCCTGATAGGTTGCCCGCTTCACCGGACTGCCGATAAACACAGTGACTTTCTTTGTCTGTTCAGATGTCAAAGGTTACCCCTCCGCTCTTGCCTGGTTGTCGACATGTTGATTCTAGCGCAGGGCAAGACCGGCGGGACCACCCGAAAGGGTGGGCCGGCGGGTGGTTTTACGGCGCCCTAGATCAGCCCCAGTTCCCTGGCGCGCGCCACGGCCTGGGTCCGGTTCCCCGCCGCCAGTTTGCCGAAGATGCTCTTCAGGTGCCACTTGGTCGTGTTCAGGGAGATGTGGAGCCGGCGGGAGATCTCCTCGTTGGAGAGCCCTTCGGCCAGGAGCTTCAGCAACTCGTTTTCCCGTTCGGTCAAGGGTTCGACCAGCTGGGCATGCGTCCCGGCAGGCCCGGCTTCGGATGCGCTGAACGCCGCCGCCAACCGAGCGACGAAGGCTGGTGTGGTGTCCCTGACCATGGGCAGGAGTGGGGCGACCGCTGATCCCTGATCCAGGAAGGCGCGTACGTATCCCTCCGGAGCGGCCAGGGCCACGGCCCGCCCCAGCGCTGCCACCGCCTCTTCCCTTCGCCCGAGGGCTTCCAGGGCCAGTGCCTGCAGCACGCGAAGAGAAATCAGCCGGTTCAGGCGGCCCTCTGCCTCGCTCTTCGCAGCCATCCGTTGGGCGAGGGCCAAAGCCTGCTCCGGGCGGCCCATATCCAACAGAAGGCGGACATAAGTCAGGTAGCCGGATTCCCGCTGCATATTCGGCGAATCATGGGGCGAGAGACGCCATTCCTCGGCCCAACGCAGTGCGGCGGCCGTTTCACCATGGCGCCTTCTGAGCTCCGCCTCCACCGCGGTGCTGGTGAAGAGGTCGTCCTCTGAAGCCTGGGGTCTTCTCCCCGCCTGGAGCGCTTCCAGGGCGGCGGCGTGTTCGCCCAAGGCATCCAAGGTCAAAGCCAGGTGGTCCTCACCTTGCGTATCTTCAAGGTAAGCTATGGCCCGGCGGAGTTCCAGGCCTGTCTCCAAAAGCATCCGGGCCTCGAAAAGCTCATCCGCCTCGTAAGCCATGATGCCTAGGCGGACCGCCAGAATACCCCCAAAGGCAGACGGTCTGCCCACCCCATCCAGAAGCGATTGGTAGCTCCGGCGGCAGATCGTTTCCGCCTCCCGGCGCCGCCCGCGCAATTCGAGCAAGCGACTGAGGGAGGCCACGATCACCACGGAGATGAAAGCGCGGGGGAACGCCCGGGTTAGCTCGTGCGCCTCTTGGAAAGCTGATTCGGCCCCATCCATATCGCCGAGCCGCGCCAGGCTCCCACCCAGGGCGTTCAGGGTCGAGGCGCGGGTTACCGGGTCGGCCTCCCCGTCCATGGTCCCCAGCGCGGCGCGGGCGAGGTCGGCGGCGCGGGCGTTATCCCCCCGACGGACGGCCATATGCGCTTCCAGGCTCAGCAACCGGCCCTGGTTGTACGCTGACATTGCGGCCCGCTCTGCGGCGGGTATCCCCGCCAGAAACGCCTCGGCTTCCCGAGGGCGTCGCGCAAGATATTGGACCCATGCTTTGACGGCGGTCAGATCGTCGTTGGCGCGCACGATCTCATCCGGTAAGGACTCCAGCCAATTCCGCAGGGTGGCTACTTCACGTTCACTCTGGAGAAACATCTCCGGCACGGCCCTGCCGATCAGGCGCGCGGCCTCCGTCATCTCCCCGGAAGCTAACGCCTGTTCCACCGCCTCAGGCAGATCCCCCCGGTCCTCGAACCACTTGGCGGCCCGGAGATGTACCTCCGCTCGCTCGGCCTTTTTCACCTCCGTCCGCAGCGAATCGGCGAAGAGATGGTGGTAGCGGAACCATTCCCGCTCCCCGTCCAACGGGATAAGGAAGAGGTTGTTCGCTTCGATCTTGCGCAGCATCTCGCGGCTGTCGTCACGATCCGTTACCACGTCGCAGAGCTGGGGAGTGAAACGGTCCAGCACCGCGGTACGGCGGAGGAATTCCCGAAGCGCAGGATCTTGCCGGCTGAGCACCTCGTCCACCAGATAGTCGATGATGTACCGGTGGCTGCCGCCGAAGGCGGCCAAGAAGGCTTCGGACTCCTCCGGATCGCGTCCCTGCAAACTCAGCGCCGCCAACTGCAACCCAGCGGCCCAGCCCTCGGTGCGTTCGGTGCAGGATGTCACCGCCTCGTCGCGCAGGGCCAAACCCATGGCCTGCAAAAACTCCTTCGCTTCTTCCACGGTAAGGCGGAGATCCTCCATCCGCACCTCTGTCAGCTCACCGCGCGCCCGCATGCGGCCCAGGGGGAAAGGAGGGTCCGCCCTGGTGACGAGGAGCAGGCGGAAGTGCGGCGGCAGGTGTTGCAGGAGGACACGAAGCAAGTCATGGACATAAGGACTGGTGAGGACGTGATAATCGTCGAGGACCAGGACAGACGGGCTTGGCGACGGTATCATCGCGTTCACCAATTCGGCGGCCACGGTCTCGGCGGCAGGCAGTTCGGGCGCACCGGTAAGAGAATCGACATACGCGCCGAATTCGGGGGCGTGCCCCGCAAGTGCGGCGCCCAGATAGGCCAGGAAGCGGACGGGTTCGTTCTCAGTTTCCTCCAGGGAAAGCCACGCCTGGGCATTGTTCAGGCCCGCCAGCCAGGCGGCGGTCAGAGTAGTCTTGCCGTAGCCCGCCGGAGCCGAGACCAGGATCAAGCGGCAGCCCGGCCGCATCCCCGCGTCAAGCAGGTTGAACAGGCGCCGGCGCGGCACCACGTTCCCGCGTGCGCAAGGCGGATGCAGTTTCGTGCCGATGAGGGTCTGATTTCCGGCCATGACGGTCTGCCCCCCGGATCAGAGCTTGCCGGCCAGCTCCCTGAGGTACGAAAGGGGGAACCAGTTGACGGCGGGCCCACCTGCAGGCCGCTCCGCTTGCAGTGATCAACTCGGAATCTTACGCCAGGATTCTCGCATCTCGACCTGGTTTCCTGTTGCTTCCATTTACTTCCACCCGATACTCGCCCGAGTCCTTCGCCGCTTCCTCCGATGCGGAGAAGGTCATCACCGTATCACGCCTATCGGCGGAATCTCAGCTTCGTGGAAGGACTGCTCGGGCATCAGTAGAAGTGTCGACTCGACTCGGAGCCGGTCGTTGCGACAGGAGCTGCCGACCGGGTCCGTGCTTGGGCGAAAGGAGGGCTGAGTTCGACATGAGCCCGGTTGTGTTGACCTACGACTCCACCAATTACTATCTGATCCGCCTTGCTGACGGCTGGCTCATGGGGGACACCGGCTGGGCGGGCACTCTGCCCACGCTGCTCCACCTTCTGAAGAGGAAGGACATCGACGCCAGGGAGATCAGGTACTTGGTGATCACCCACTTCCACCCCGACCACTGCGGCCTCGCCCAAGACCTCAAGGACTGCGGGGCCACGCTGGTGGTGCATGAGTGCCAGGTGCCGTTCACCTCGGAGGCGCAACGGTTCTTCAAGCCCCATCACAATTTCCGGCCCATTGAGACCGCCGGGAACCTTGTAGTGACCAGTCCGGAGAGCAGGGTGGTGCTCGCGAGGGAGGGAATCGCGGGCGAGGTCATTGCGACGCCGGGTCACACCGCCGACAGCGTCAGCCTGATCATCGACGCTCGTTGCGCCTTTACCGGCGACCTACCTCGAGCCGCCATGGTGGACGCGGTGAAGACTCCGGAGGTCCAGGAGAGTTGGAGGCGTATCCGCAGCTTCAAGGTGGAAAAGGTCTACCCGGCCCACGGGACCGCCTTTTCCCTGTAGTCAGGAGGCGCTGACCGTCGGCAGGTCCTAGGGGCGCCGTCCACGGTCGTTACGGTACAGTCCGAGGAAGCGCCCGAACAGCATGAACGCGACGAGTAGCCCGGCAACGCATCCAGCACCGGCCTGAGTGTCAACGGTGGCCGAAAATTCCCCACTTTTGGCGGCCGAATTTTCCCCACCCTGGCGTTAGGCTGAGGCAGGCGGGACAGTGATGAAGCCCGCCTTGCGCTTCTCTTTGAGCCGATAGCTTTCTCCCTTGATGTTCACGGTAGTCGAGTGATGCAGGAGCCGGTCGAGGATGGCCGTGGCGATCACCGGATCGCCGAACACGCCGCCCCACTCGCCATAGGACTTGTTAGCCGTGAGAATCACCGCCCCTTTCTCGTAACGGCGTGAGATGAGCTGAAAGAACAGGTTGGCTCCCATCTGGTCGAAGGGCAGATAACCCATCTCGTCGATGATCAGGAGCTTTGGCTTGGTGTAGACCAGCATTCTCCGCTCAAACCGGCCCTCCGAAAACGCCTTGGAGAGGTGCGCCACCATATCGTTGGCGGTAGTGAAGTAAACGCTGTAACCGTGGGCAATAGCATCCAGCCCCAGCGCCACCGCCAGGTGGGTCTTCCCCACTCCGGGTGGGCCGAGAAGGACGATGTTCTCCCCGTTGTCGATGAACCGCAGAGTAGCCAGTTCCAGGATGTGTCGCTCATCGATGGACGGTTGAAAGGAGAAGTCGAAGTCGTCCAGGCTCTTGCGCCAGGGAAGGTGCGCCAGGCTCGTCCGCACCTTCAAGTAGCGCTCGTACCGATCTTGTCGCTCCGCTTCCACCAGGCGCTCTAGGAACTCCAGATAGGTTTCGTTGTTGCGGGACGCCTCCTCCGCCGAACTGTCCAGCACGGCGGCCATGCGCTTCAAGCCCAACCTCTCCAGGTTGTCCAAGAGCATTACCCGTTCCGCCATTCCGCTACCCCCTTGCCGCCCAGGCTTCGTATTCGGCCAAAGAACGCTGTTGGACTTCCGGAGCAGAAACTAACAGACGAAGGGTAGGAAGCGGACGAACGGTTTCGTTCCGAAGCCCGGCGAAGTGAACTGGCTGGGAGTAGATCCGGTTCTTGCCTTCTCCAAGCTCATAGGTGGCCATTAGGATGCCCTGCTGGTAGAAGCGCAATTCGCCGCCCGGAGTCTCTTTCACCAGGACCTCCTTGCCAGCGCAGGGATGCGGCACAGAGTAGCGGTTCCCCTTGTACGAGACGAGGCAGTCCCGGGTTGCCCGGCGATAGCTGAGGTAGGAGGTATCGTAGTCCGGTTTATCGCCAAGCGGAGTAAGGTTCTCCCGCTTCAGCCGCTCACAGGGGCGCTCACCGGTGGTGTCGTGGACCTTGAAGTTGGCCACTGTCTCAAGCCAAATCACGGCCTGGCGGTTGAGGTCGGCCAGCGAGTCCACTCGGATACCGGCGAAAAAGCTCTCCCGGACGTACCGCACAACGTTCTCCACCTCGCCCTTGGTTTGAGCCCTGTAGGCTTTGCAGAGTTGAGGCAAGAACCCGTAGTAACTGGCGAAATCCGCAAAGCGCCGGTTCCAGATGGGCTGGTCGCCTGCCCGGCCGATCACCACCTCCTTGGTATTGTCGTAAAGCAGCATCTTGGGAACGCCGCCGAAGTAGCGGAAGGCGTTGATGTGGCACTGCATGAAGGTTTCCGTGTCATGCGCCAGAACGAACTCGATATACTTCGCCCGGGAATAGCCCAAGACCAGGAGAAAGCACCACAAGCGAAGCAGCTCACCCTCCAACTCAATCCGGCCGAAGTCGGCCCAGTCCACCTGGCCTTGCTCTCCTGGCCTGGTCTCAAACCGAACCGTCGCCAGCGTCCGCATCGCTGGCCGGTGGGGGCTCATGAACTCCCGCAGGATCCGCTGCTTGCCGGTATAACCTTGGGCGACGATTTCCCGGAAGACCTTCTCCGAGTTAAGGACTCCCTGTTCCATGCGCTGGAGGACGTAGTCTTTGAATGGGTCGAGCTTGCTTGCTGCCGGGACTCTTCGGCGATACTGGGGAACTGAGTCTTGCCGAATCAGCTTGCGAACCGTTTTCCGATCATGGCCTGTACGGCGGGCGATCTCACTAACCGTCAAGCCATCTTTGGCCATCTGCTTGATATCGAACATCTTCTCCACTCCAATCACGGGAGCACCTCGCCATCCAGCTAGATGCTCCACCCTTTCTTGGGGTGGGGAAAATTCACCCGCCGATATTGGGGATTTTATCACCGCCGCTTACAGCATCGCACTGTCCCTGCTGCCGAAGCGTCCTATTCCTGCGGTTGTCGTGGCATACTCGGTCCCTTCAGTCTAGGCTGACCGCGGTATTGACTATTGTCTCCCGTCCACGAGAGAAACCTTCCCTTGAGCCTTCTCCGGCTGCCGCCGGTGTTCCCGGGGCTGTCTACACCACCAGGTTATTGGGGTCAACGCCCGGTCCCGCCCGCAACCGGTGGGATGCAGATAATTCGCCCGACTATCATGGTACTGGGATCCAGACCAGGATTCTGGGCCATGATCCTCTCCACGGTGGTCCCCGTTCTTCGAGCCAGGGCCCAGAGAGTGTCGCCGGGCTGGACGATGTAGCGCACCAGTCCAGGGGGGCAGGTTACGGTCGACGGCAGAGTAGCGCCTGGGGGCGGGAGGCAGATGATCTCTCCAACGCGGAGGGAATTCGGGTCGACGCCTGGATTAAAGCGGAGGAGGGAGTTGACTGTCGTTCCGTTCCGTCGCGCCAATTCGTAAAGGGTATCGCCAGCCTTTATCGTGTAGGGGATCAGCCCCATACCGCACACCCGCGGCGCAGGGGGAGAGACTGGCAGACAAATGATCTGCCCGACTCTGAGATTATTCGGGTCAACGCCGGGGTTCGCTCTCTGCAGGGCGTCGAGACTCACGTTGAGCGCCCGGGCAATGCCCCACAGAGTGTCTCCGGCACGGACAGTGTAGGTGCCTCCAGGGCACGAAGGCTGGTTGGTTGACACGGGCGACACCTCCCATAGGCTTGTGTAACAGCCTATGTAGGACGAGCGAAAGTGCGAATGCCGACGTCTCACGTCGCTCGGCATGTGGTCTTGAACAGCTGGGGACCGGGCAGGTTCGACGCCCTCTTCGTGCTGGACGCTCAGGCCTGCGCACAGATCCGGCTCACCCGCTTCGCCAAGGCGATGATCGTGAGGATCGGTGGGTTGCCCAGCGAGTGGGGGAGCAAGGTGGCGTCGGCAACGTAGAGGTTTCCAGGGAGGCTGGTGTGGTGAAGGGAGGCCGCTTCCCGCTCCGTGAGCGGCAGGAGCCCTCCGGGGTGGCCGGCGTTGAGGGTGCCGAGGAAGAGTCCTTCCGCCTTGGCGCCCGCGCGTACCAAAAGCTCCCGGCAGAGTTCGACCGCCCCGGCCAACCGCTGGTGGTCGAGCGGGGTGAGTGTCTCGGTGACTTTCCCCCGAGTCACTCCTCCGTTGCCCTCGTCGGCGAGCTTGATCATGACCCCGTAGATGTCCTGGGAGGGGTAGCGCCAGGCGCGGTTAAAGAAGAAACTCAGGTAATCGAAGTAGGGCGCGAGGATGTAGTGGTCCCGCTGCACGACGAACGGCATCGAGGGCTCGCAGCTCTGCCGGCAGCCCTGCCATTCGGCAGCCACGCACAACACGGGATCCACGAACAGGGCTCCCTCACAGGGAAAGCCGGAGTTCTGCAGGATCACGGGAGTGCCCAACCCGCCGGCCGCCAGGACCACCAGGTCAGCCGGCAAGTACCGTCTTCCCCAGCCGGTCCGGGCCTCCACCCCCACGGCGCGGCCCTCTTTGACGACCACTCGCTCGACCTCGCACCCCGTCTGAAGGGTCGCCCCCCGGGACAGGGCCTGTTCGAGGAAGCGCCGGCTGTCCCACTTCACCCTCCGGGCGCATCCCAGGACGCAACGGCCGCAGCCCGTGCACCGTTCATAGTCGCCGAGCTTGGGGGTGGGCTGCGGGTCAAGGCCCAGCTCCGAGCAGATCGCGAAGAGCCGCCGGGTGGGCTCGCGCCACAGCCGCTGGTGGTGCGAGGTTACGGGGATCTCCCGGTAAACCTCGTCGAATTCGGCGTCCAGGTCGATCCCCAAAGCCCTCAAGTCCTGGTCCTGCCGGAGGGCATTGCCGGCCGAAAGGGGGGTGGTGCCCCCGACGCCGAGCCCGTTCACCAAGACCATCCGATCCGGGGTCTTCCGGATCTGCATCGCCGGGAACAGCAGATGGATCAGCCCTTCGTCGAGGAACAGCACCGTGCGCCTCAGCCGCTCCAGCGCCGGCATCCCCACGGAAAACGGGTGAAACTCCCGCCCCGCTTCCAGGATAGTCACTGCGAACCGGCCCTGCAACTCTTTGGCGACCGTGGCGCCTCCCGCCCCGCTGCCGACGACGATTGCGCGTTTCATCCTTCGCACCCCCGCGCTACCAACCTGGCTTTGCAGCAGGAGCAGCCTTCTGTGAGTCTCTCTCCGAAAACGAGCCGCCCTCCCTGGGACAGGCCCGCCACCACTCCTTCGTCCAGCGCCGAGATCAGGCGGCAGACCTCGCTCGTGTAGTACCGGCTGAAGAAGCACCGGGGGATCTCGATCTCGCCGCCGGTGGTGGGGCAGAATTCGATGCCGAGTACCCGGTAGAGGACCTTGCCTGCCGCCATGACCTCGCCCGGGCTGCCGACTCGAAGCTGCCGCCTGGCCTTCGCTCCCAGGGCACGGGCGTTGGCGTAGAGACGGGTGCGGACCTCGGACGACCTCTGCTCGTCCTTCAGCGCCTGTTCCGCCAGCTCCCGGGTGAACAGGGCGTACCTGCGCAACCGTTCCTCATGCGCAAGCCCTTGCACCTGCGGTAGTGGCGCCTCGAAGGCTGCCGCGGTGCCATGGAACAGTTCATCCATGACCCTGTTTCTGACCACCCCGGGCACGTAGAGCTGCAGCGCCCCCAGTATCAGGCTCACGATACCCTCCGCTTAATGCGGTTCAGAACCAGAACGCCGAGCCCGAGAAAGCCGTCGACCAAGCCGTTCGCAAGGTAGATGAGCAGCGGCCGGTGGAAGAGAAAGAGGCCCAGCGACAGGGCTGCGCTCGCCAGCTTGGCGTGGGTCAGGAGCAGCGGGAACCACGGGTTGTCCGGATGACGGTACATCAGGAAAGCGAGCATGATCACCAGGTACATGTAGGCCACGGCGAGGATGAGGAAGAAACCGGTCCCCTCGGCCGGGCCGGCGGGCAGCCCCACGTAGGGCGAGAGCCGGTTGAAGAAGGCGAGCACCCCGCCGGGCGCCAGGAGGAAGGTCGCCCCGACGAGGGCAAACACCTCCGCCAGGAGCAGGCCGGCCCAGCGGTAGGTTCTTGTCCAGTCCATACGTCCACCCCTCACCGGTACTGCAACGCGAAGAACGTGGCCAACGGCCCGAACTGCGCTTCTTTCATCACCTCGAGGCTGGTCTCCGGCCTGAACGGGGACTCCCCGCGGTAGTGCTTCTTGAGGAGGGTGCAGTTGCGGTCGAGGAAGCACTGCCTTTCCGACGGGAAGTGGGTTCGCATCTCCTGAACGATTTCCTTGACCGGCCGCTCCCGGACATTCCCGAACGAGAGGGGGACGAAGACGCACGGCCCGACGTTCCCGAAGGCGTCGACATAGACCATCTTGTGTCCGGCGGCGCAGCCGAAGTGGTCGGGCCCCTCGAAGTGGCCCAGGTAGTTGACGGTCAGCCGGCCTTCGCGGTTGTACCGGTCCTGCAAGGCGACGAGCCTGGCTCGCTCTTCGTCGTTCAAAACCAAAGCTGGGCTCCAGAGGTTCTCGACGGACGGTTTGGTCTCGCTCAGCCAGGCCTCCTGGACACCGAGCCCGATGAGGAAGTGAAGGAACTCTTCAAGCTGCCCGCCCTCGAGCAAGTCCCGGGAGACCACGGTCGAGACGCCAACATGGACACCTCCCACTTCCTGGAACATCTCGATCGCCTTCAGTGCCGTCTGGTGGGCACCGGGACACCTACGCACCCGGTCGTGCTCCGCTGCCCGCCAGTGATCGAGGCTCACCGAGACCGAGAACAAACCCGCTCGCTGCAGGTCCGCAGCCAGTTCCCGAGTCAGAGTGGCACCCGTGGTGAACATCTTCACCGCACACCCATCGGCCGCACTCTCTGTGATCTTGACGAGATCTTTCCGGAGCAGCGGTTCACCGCCGGTGAACCCCAGCCAGAATACGCCCATCGCCCTGAGGTCGCGGATGACCTTCAGGACCCTGGCCGTATCCATCACTTCCCCGGTACGGTCGCGATTGTAGCAGTATTCGCAGTCGTGCGGACAGACATTGGTCAGACCGACCTGGGCGTGGGACGGGCCGCTGTTCCGGCCCAGCAGGTGTTCGTTGATGAAGCGCGAGTAAGCGCGGCTGTTCACGGGAGGCAGGTGAGAATGGAGGACCAGATGATCCCCTGCCTGGGTGGGGGTGAATCTCCTGAGGTACTGAAGGAGGAACCAGTTGACGGCGGGCTTGGCGAGGATGATTCGGGGGTTGGCCAGCAGTGACCGAGCCAGGGTCAAGCTGCCAGTGACCTTCGACATGGGGCGCTTCACTCCTCGCCTGGTCCGTCTGCAAGCCGTTCCAATTGTGGTGGTCAACCCGCAATTCTACGCTGGAATTCTCGCAGGTC
>JBLNCL010000019.1:0-8702 GCA_050260635.1 Betaproteobacteria bacterium | reverse complement strand
TTCCGGTGCACTCGGGACCTCCTCGCCGCTTCTGGTGACTGTATGGGCGCGAAACGCCTGCCGTTTGGGGCAGGGTTTTCGTCGACGTTTACCCCGCCGTGCCGTTGAACCGCTGACGGTGGATGAACCTGCCCCCAGCAGGTGGGTGCCCTCCTCCCAGCTCCTGGGTTTCCGTAACGCAGACGGATACACGCCACTGGGAGAGGCTAGGCTCCCTAAGTTATGTGTGTTGGTTCACAACTTAATCAGCTTGACCACGCACACGGTAGGGTAACGCCTTATCCAAGGTTCATGATAGCATAACCATCTCCGTCCGACAACCCCACCCCTTCGGCGGTTGGGCTATTTGCCAGCCTGCAATTATGATAGTTCGACCGGCTCGATCATTTCCCGGTAACCCCTGGAAGAGGCCCCACGACCTTGATCGCCAGGTCCTTGAGCTGCGCTGGGGAAACCGGCGCGGGCGCCTGGGTCAAGAGGTCGCTGGCGGACTGGGTCTTCGGGAAGGCGATCACCTCGCGGATCGAGTCGCACCCGGCCATCAGCATTACCAGCCGGTCAAAACCCAGAGCGATCCCTCCGTGGGGCGGCGGGCCGTACTCGAAAGCCTCGAGCAGGAAGCCGAACTTCTCCCGGGCCTCGGCCTCCGAGAGGCCCAGCGCCCGGAACATCTTCTCCTGCACGTCCCGCCGGTGAATCCGGATGGAGCCGCTCCCCAACTCAATCCCGTTCAGGACCAGGTCGTAGCACTTGGCCCTGGCCTTGCCGGCCTCGGGCCCGCCCCCTTCGAGCAGCGGCAGGTCCTCGTCGAGGGGTGAGGTGAAGGGATGGTGCATCGCCACCCAGCGCTGTTCGTCTTTGTCCCACTCAAGGAGGGGGAACTCGATCACCCACAGAAACTCCATCCGCTTCGGATCAGCCAGTTTCAGGCGGCGCCCCAGCTCCAGCCGGAGCTGGCCGAGCGTCACGGAAGCCGTTTCCCAAGTATCGGCGACGAGGAGGACGAGGTCGCCGGTCTCCGCTCCCGCCTGGTTGAGCAGGGCCTTCAGTTCCGTCTCCGTCAGGAACTTGGCGATCGGGGACTTGACCCCCTCTTCCGGCGTGAGGGCAAGCCAGGCCAGCCCCTTGGCGCCGGAGGTTTTGGCGAGCTCCACCAACCCGTCCAGGTCACGCCGGCTCATCCCGGCCTGTCCTTTCACGGTGAGCGCCTTGACCCGGCCGCCGCCGGCGAGGGCGTTGGCGAAGACCTGGAAACCGGAGCCGCGGACGGTCTCTGAGACGTCCTTGATCTCCATCCCGAAGCGCAAGTCAGGTTTGTCGGAACCGTAGCGGTCCATCGCCTCATGCCAGGTGAGTCGGGGGAACGGCGTGACCAGCTCGACCCCGAGCGTTTCCCGGAAGAGGTGGACCATCAGCCCTTCGATCTCCCGCCGGATGTCCTCCGCCTCGACGAAAGACATCTCCACGTCGATCTGGGTGAATTCCGGTTGCCGGTCAGCCCGGAGATCCTCGTCCCTGAAGCACCGCGCCAGTTGGAAGTACCGCTCATACCCGGCCACCATCAGAAGTTGCTTGAACAACTGCGGAGATTGGGGCAGGGCGTAGAAGGAACCGGGGTGAAGGCGGGATGGCACGAGGTAGTCCCGGGCCCCCTCTGGGGTGCTCCTGGTCAGCATCGGTGTCTCGATCTCGAGGAACCCGTGGCGGTCGAAATAGTCCCGCATCGCCTTGGTGGCCCGGTGGCGAAGGATCAGGTTGGCCTGGATCTCCGGGCGGCGCAGGTCGAGGTAGCGGTAGCGGAGGCGAACCGCTTCATCCACCTCGGTATAGTCGGCAATGGCAAAGGGAGGAGTCTTGGCCTCGCTCAAGATTTCCATGCAGCAGGCGTACACCTCGATCTCGCCCGTGGCGAGCTTGGGGTTCTCCGAGCCGGCCGGGCGCCGCCCGACCTTGCCCTCAATGGCCACCACGAATTCGTTGCGCAGCCTCTCGGCCAACCGAAAGGCCCCGTCCGCTTCAGGGTTGAAGACCACCTGGACAAGACCGGACCGATCCCGCAGGTCAATGAAGATCAGCCCCCCGTGGTCGCGGCGGCGGTGCACCCAGCCGGCCAGCCGGACCAGGCGCCCGGCGTCCTTTGCCCTGAGCTCTCCCGCTGCGTCGGTGCGGTAGAAGGTTTCCCTCATGCGTCGTTCCTCCCTTGCTGCGACTCCGCCCACCGGCGGACCCAGGAGGCGAGGTCGTTCAGCCGGACCTCGGTCTCCTGACCGGTTGCCATCTCTTTGACCCGGACTCTCTTTTCCGCCAGCTCCGATTCTCCGAGTACCACCACCAACGTGGCCCGCAGCTTACCAGCGTACTTCAACTGCCCCTTGAGGCTCCGCCCAAGGTAGTCAAGGTCCACCGCCACCCCTTGGCGGCGCAGTTCCGCCACGAGAGCCGGCGCTCGCCTGGCCGCCTCCTCGCCCACTGTGGCCACGAACAGCTCAACGCCCGCCGGCGGTGGAGGCAGGACCCCCTGCTTCTCCATGGTCAAGAGCAGTCGCTCCAAGCCCAGCCCGAAGCCGATGCCGGGCGTGGGCTTCCCGCCAAGCTGTTCGATCAGCCCATCGTACCGGCCGCCGCCGCAGACGGTGCTCTGCGCTCCCAGCCCGGCGTAGATGATCTCAAAAACGGTCTTGGTGTAATAGTCAAAGCCCCGCACAATCCCGGGACTGACTTGGTACTCCACCCCGAATTCGGTGAGGTATTGCTGCAGACGAGCGAAGTGGTCGGCGCACTCGTCGCAGAGGTGTTGGAGGATGTTCGGCGCTCCAGCGGCCACTCTCCGGCAGGCCTCGTTCTTGCAGTCGAGGAGGCGCAGGGGGTTCTGAACGTAGCGGCGCTGGCAATCCGCGCAGAGGCCGTCCACCTGGGGCCGGAAGTAGTCGAGCAGGGCCTGGCGGTGGGCCGGCCGGCACTTTGGGCAGCCGAGCGAGTTGACGTTGACCGAAAGACCTTTCAGCCCCAGGCGGGCCAGAAAGGTCCAGGCGAGGTGGATGATCTCGGCGTCCAGCGCCGGATTGGCCGTGCCAAAGGCCTCCACCCCGAACTGGGTGTGCTGGCGGAGCCGCCCCGCTTGAGGGCGCTCATAGCGGAAGATGGGGCCGACGTAGTAGACCTTGGTGGGCTGCGCTTCGGCCTCGAGCCCATTTTCGAGGTAGGCCCGGACCGCCGGGGCCGTTCCTTCGGCCCGCAAGGTCAGGCTGCGCCCGCCTTTGTCCGTGAAGGTATACATCTCCTTCTGGACCACGTCGGTAGTCTCGCCCACCCCCCGGGCAAAGAGTTCGGTATGCTCAAAGATGGGCGTCCGCAACTCGACGTACCCGTACTGGCGGGTGATCTGGCGGATCTCCTCCTCGACCCGGTGCCACTGGTAGATGTCGGCTGGGGTGATGTCAAGCGTGCCTCTTGGTCGGGTGGTCAGCATCGCTCTCTCTCCCTGTGCGCCACGGCGGACCTGCCTTCTCGGTCAGGTCCGCCTGGTTTGCCTTGCGTTATTCTGCGCCACCGTTTCCGGCGTTACTTCTTCTCGCCGGACGGAGCTGGCTGGGTCGAACCCCCGCTCCCGGAAACCGGCGGGTTACCCTCCGGCAGCTTGTTCTGCTGGGTCTCCTGGCTCGCCTTCATGATGGCGTTCAGCTTTTCTTCTTCCTTCTTCGCCAGGTCGTCCCGTTTCAACTCCTTGAAGACACTCATCAGAGCAAAATGGAGGTAGACGTTCTTCGGGTCCAGGTCCGAGGCCTTCTGATAGGCGGCGACAGCCTTCTCACCCTGCTTCCTCTGCTGGTACAGCTCGCCCAGGTAGTAATGGAAGATCGCCTCACCCGGAGCGTACTTGACGGCCAGCTCATAGTACTTCAAGGCTTCGCCCGGCTTCTTTTCCTGCTCGGCAATCCGGGCTAGATCGCCGTAGAGGTATCCGTTTTGCGGATTCTCCTTGACGGCTGCCTCGTATAGCTCCTTCGCCTTGGCGAGGTTCCCTTCCGCCGCCGCGTTGAACGCCGCCAACTGCTTGTCCCTGATCTCGATGTTGGCCTTCTTCCGGAGGTTCGTGAACCACTCGTTGAAGGCCTTTTGCCCCTCGCTCTCGGCCAGCTGCTTCCGCAGACCAGCCTTGGCCTTCTCGAACTCCGGTCCCTTGGCCTCCTTGCGCTCGAGGACCTGGATCACGTGGAAGCCGTACGAGGTCTTAATCGGGTCGGAAACTTCCCTCACCTTCAAGGCGAAGGCGGCCTTTTCGAACTCCGCCACCATCTGGCCACGTCCGAAGAATCCAAGATCCCCGCCTTTGTCCTTGGACCCCGGATCATCGGAAAGCTTTTTGGCCAACTGAGCGAAGTCCGCCCCTGCTCTGAGTTGCTTGACCACCTCTTCGGCCTTGGCTTTGGCGGCCGCCTCCTCCTCCGGCTTGTTCACCCGGAAAAGGATATGGCGGGCGTGAACCTGCTCGTAGGCTTTGGCCACGGCGGCGTCACTCACGTTGGCGCTCTTCGTGACCTGCTCGATCATCTTCTCGACGAGTCTCTGGCTGCGCAGCCGCTCCCGGAACTCGCGAACGCTGACGTTACGCTGTTTCAGCGCGGCGCGGAAGTCCTTCTCGGAGGGGTACTGCTTGGCATACTCGTCGTAGGCCTTTTGGATCTCATCCTTGCTCACCTTGATCCCGGCCTGCTTAGCCGCCTGGAGTACCAGTTTACCGTTGATCATCTGGTTGAGGACTTGCGCCTTCAACGCCTCGACTTGACCAGCCGGAACGCTTTGCCCGGCGGCCTCCTGCAGACCGACGACCTGGAGGTAGAGTTCGGTGAACTCTTGATTGGACAGCTTCTCTCCGTTGATTATGGCAACCGGGGCGCCCAGCGCCGCGCCGCCCACCGGCAACCGCCCGCTGTACCCAATGTACAGAAGGCTGGCGGCAAAGGCCACCACGACCACGTAAACGACCGCCTTGACGGACCTGCGCATCTGGGTGAGGACCAATCTGCTTTCCCCCTTAGCCTTTGTCGCACGAAAGCCCAACAGACAAGGCCATTCTAACCCTTGGCACAGGCACATGTCAAATGACTTTTACCCGGCAGATTGGCACGTTCTGTCAGCCCACAGAGGCTCTAAATCTCAAACGTACGGGTTGAGGCTCCGTTCGTCTCCGATGGTGGTGGTCGGTCCGTGGCCCGGGTAGACCACCGTCTCCTCCGGCAGGGTGAACAGCTTCTCCCGAATGGCGGAGAGCAAGGCGGATAGGGACCCACCGGGCAAATCGGTCCGGCCGACCGATCCGGCGAAGAGGGTATCGCCGGCAAAGAGTAAGCCAGGAAGGTAGAGGCAGACCCCGCCGGGCGTGTGGCCAGGGGTATGGATCACCCTGACCCTGTGGCGGCCCAGCGACAGTTCCTCTTCTCCCCGCAAGAGCCGGTCAGCCGGAGGGCTCTCGACCGGGTGAGGCAAGTGCATCCCAGACCGGGTTGACGTGTGGATTATTCCCAGCCACGGGGCGTCGGCCGCATGGATCACCAGCGGAGCCCCGGTGGCCTCCTTCACCGCCCCGTTGGCACCGATGTGGTCCCAGTGGCCGTGGGTGTTGACGATCGCCACCACTCTCGCCCTGCTCGCCCGGATGGCCGCGAGGATCCGCTCCGGCTCCGCCCCGGGGTCGATGACCAGCATCTCCCCGCTCTCCGGGTCGGTCACCAGGTAACAGTTGGTGGAGAGCAACCCGACCGGCAAGGTCTGAATGGTCACCTCGCCCTTCTCTGTCTCCACTTGCGGGCACCTCCTCTGTGGCACGGTTGAATCTATCTCAGAACAGCTTCCGGCTGTCGAAGAGCAACGTTACCGGCCCGTCGTTGCCCAGCTCAACCAGCATGTGGGCCTGAAACTCCCCGGTCGCCACGGGCAGCCCCTCCGCCCGGAGGGCCGCCACGAACTGCTCGTAGAGCGCCCGGGCTTCCTCCGGCGGCGCCGCCTCGGTGAAGCTCGGCCGATTCCCCCGCCGTCCATCGCCCAGCAGCGTGAACTGGGAGACGACCAGGACCCCCGCCCCGACAGCCTTGGGCCCCAAGTTAATCCGGCCCTCGTCGTCCGGGAAAAGGCGTACCTCCGCCACTTTTCGGACGAGGTAACGCAGGTCTTCCTCGGTGTCCCCCCGGGCCACGCCCAAAAAGACGCAGAGACCGGGGCCGGTCTCTCCAACCAGCCTCCCCTCCACTGTCACCCTTGCCCAACTCACCCGCTGCACAACCGCCCGCACAGCTCACACTCCCATTCCAGCGCCAGGGGGCTGACTGGCTACCCAGGCGTTTGCCGCCGCGACTGCCCCCGCCCTGCTGCTCTGCTATCCGACCTCTGCCTGACGATCGCTGGCACGTCTCGGGCGGCTCAGCGCAGCGACTATCGGGTACCCTCTGGGTCAGCCGGAAGCGGAGCAAGCTGAGCCGCCCGAGGCGTACCTCAATTGTCGGGCTACGTCGGGTTCGCCCGGTAGACGTTGAGCACCCCTTCTACCCGCCGGATCACGTCCAGGATCTGGCGGAGGTGAGCGGTATTCTGGATGTCCACCGTAAGCTGGAAGACCGCCTTCCGATCCTTGGTCGTGCGGGCCTGCACGGCGGCGATGTTGGTCTTCGTCTCCGCCACCGCGTTCATCACTTCGGCCAGGAGGTTTACCCGGTCGACCGCCTCCGCCTCGATCTCGACCGGATAGGCGCCGCGCTCCTGGCCGTCCCAGGCCACCTCGAGCGCCCGACTCTCCTTCTCCGAGAGACCCCGGACGTTGGGACAGTCGGTTCGGTGAACTGAGACACCCCGCCCACGAGTGATATAGCCGACGATCGGGTCCCCGGGCACGGGGTTGCAGCACTTGGCCATACGGACCAGGACGTTGTCAATCCCCCGCACCACAACCCCTTGCTGTCGGACGACCCGCTCGGCCGGTCGAGCCTTCTGGAAACGCTCCCGGAGAGCCTTCCGCCGGGCCCGCCACTCCCGTTCGCCCAACAGGTGAGTAAAGACTTGCCCGACGGTGACCTTCCCGAATCCGACGGCCGCTTCGAGATCCTCGACTTCGACAAAGCCGAACCGCTTCGCCACCTCGAGGAGTCTGGCCTCCTTGAGCACTTCGGGCACGTCCAGGCTGTGCTTCTCCGCCTCTTTGACCAGCATGTCCCGGCCTTTGATGATCGACTCGCCTCGCCGCTCCTCTTTGAGGAAGGCGCGAATCTTGTTCCTGGCCCTGGCGGTCTTGACAAAGGTGAGCCAGTCCTGCTTGGGGGCGCCCGTCTTGGAGGTGAGGATCTCCACGAACTCGCCGTTCTTGAGCTGGTAGTTCAAGGGGACGATCTTTCCGTTGACCTTCGCCCCGGTGCAGCGATGGCCGACATCGGTGTGAACGGAATAGGCAAAGTCCACCGGGGTGGCCCCGGCTGGCAGGTTCTTGACGTCGCCCTTCGGGGTAAAGACGAAGACCTCGTCCTCGAAAAGGTCGATCTTCAGGGATTCCATGAAGTCTTCGACGTCCTTCGTCTCCCGCTGCCACTCCAGAAGCTGCCGCAGCCAGGCGATCTTTTCCTCGAAGTCCTGCTGCCCGGTCTTCCCTTCCTTGTAGCGCCAGTGCGCGGCAATGCCGTACTCCGCCGTGCGGTGCATCTCCCAGGTCCGGATCTGGATCTCCATGGCGTCGCCCCGGGGCCCAACCACTGTCGTGTGGAGCGATTGGTACATGTTGGACTTGGGCATGGCGATGTAGTCTTTGAAGCGGCCCGGGATCGGCTTCCAAAGCGTGTGAACGAGGCCCAAAACCCCATAGCAGTCCTTCACCGAGTCCACGATGACCCGGACCGCCACCAGGTCGAAGATCTCCTCAAAGTCCTTGCCTTGGGCCTTCATCTTGTTCCAGATGGAGTAGAGGTGCTTGGGACGCCCCTGGACCTCCGCCTCGATGCCGATGGTCTGCAGCCGGTCGCGGAGGGTGTCGATGATCTCGGCGACGTACTTCTCGCGCTCCTTGCGCTTCCGGGCCACCTTCTGGACCAGGGTGTAGTAGGCTTCCGGTTCGAGGTAGCGGAAGACCAAATCCTCCAGTTCCCACTTGAGGGCGGACATCCCCAGCCGGTGGGCCAGGGGAGCGTAGATCTCAAGGGTTTCGTGGGCGATCCGCTGTTGCCGCTCTTCGTCGACGTGGCGGAGGGTACGCATGTTGTGCAGCCGGTCGGCCAGCTTGATGAGGATAACCCGGAGGTCATCCGCCATCGCCAGAAACATTTTGCGCAAGCTCTCCGCCTGTTGTTCCTCCTTGGAGCGGGTCGGGAGGCGGGAGAGCTTGGTCACCCCGTCGACCAGGGTGGCGACCTCTTTGCCGAACCGCTGCTCCAGTTCATCCCGAGTGACGCCCGTATCCTCGACCACGTCGTGCAGGAGCGCGGCGGCGATGGACTCCACGTCCAGCTCCATGTCGGCCAGAATGACCGCCACCTCGAGGGGGTGACGGATGTACGCCTCCCCGCTTTCCCGGGTCTGCCCCGCGTGGGCCTGGGCGGCAAAGGCATACGCTTCCCGGACCAAGTCTACGTTGGCCTCGGGATTGGCTTCGAGAATACGGGAGATCAACTTGTCCAGACTGCTCCGGACCATGTGGCAAGGCGGCCGGTCGCCTCAGGCGACCGGCC
>JBLNCL010000018.1:0-59474 GCA_050260635.1 Betaproteobacteria bacterium | reverse complement strand
GAGGACAGCTTCTCCATGGACTTGCTCAAGCTGAGTGCCGAGAGCTGCAGGTTCCGGTGAGCGTTGACCGCCTCGATGTTGTTGTTAATCCGCAGTCCCATGCGCTATTCCTCCTCCTTGAAGCTCTTCTCCCCCGCTCCTGTCGGGGAAGGGGAACATTCGCCCGTTCCCAGTGGCCCTCCCTGGCCTGGAGTCGGCCCGCTTACGGCCGGGTCAGTGCGGCCGGCTTCCCGCCAGGTCGGCTGCCCTACTTACGTTGCGCTGGTCAGCCCTACCGCAGGAGCTGGAGGACCGTTTGCGGCGAGGTATTGGCCTGCGCCAGCATCGCCGTGCCAGCCTGCTGCAAAATCTGCACCTTGGTGAAGTTCATCATCTCCTGCGCCATGTCGACGTCCCGGATCCGGGACTCCGAGGCCAGCAGGTTCTCCGACGCCACGCCCAGGTTGGCGATGGTGTGTTCCAAACGGTTTTGCAGTGCGCCCAGCGTGGCCCGGATCGCCGACACCGTCCCGAGCGCCGTGTCCAGATTAGCGATCGCGTCGCTGGCGTTGGCGGCATCCGACACATTGAGCCCGGCCACTCCCAGATCGGTGGCATCTGCCCCGGAAATCGATACTGTCAACGTCTGGTTGCCGTTCGCCCCGATCTGGAGCAACCTATTGGTGAAGGTGCCGTCTAGCAGCTTCATCGTGTTGAACTGGGTCGTGTCGGAAATCCGGGTGATTTCTGCCTCCAACTGCGTGATTTCGCTGGCGATAGCAGCCCGGTCGCTCGGCGTCAGCGTGTCGTTGGCCGCCTGCACCGCCAACTCCCGCATCCGCTGCAGGAGGCTGTGGGTCTCGTTCAGCGCGCCCTCTGCCGTCTGGATGAGCGAGATGCCGTCCTGGGAATTCCGGATCGCCTGATTCAGGCCCCTCACCTGGCCGCGCAGCTTCTCGGAAATGGCGAGCCCAGCCGCGTCGTCTGCCGCCCGGTTGATCCGCAGGCCGGAGGACAGCTTTTCCATGGACTTGCTCATTGCGAGAGCCGTCACCGCCAGGTTGCGGTGGGCGTTTACCGCCTCCACATTGGTGTTGATCCTCAAACTCATCGGCGATACCCTCCTCCATGATGTCGATTGTCCCGGGCTCCATCCCAGGACAGGGGGCGGGACCAGCACCCCCGGCTGTTCCGGTCCAGCCCGCTCCGCGTCATCTCCGGCCGGGCCGATGCGCAGGGGACCCCCGGTTCAGCCTGTCGGCATATGTATCGGTTGCCCGGCTCCGGACATTTAGACCAAACGTGTCGCCCTCCTCACCCGACTGCGCACCGGCGGGCAGCCGGTGGCAACGCCCGGCGGGGCTGGTTGAAGCCTTCCGGGCACCCGCCGGACCAACATTTCTTGCGCACAGAGTGCACGGTGCGGCAAGAACAGGATGACGCAGGGGAGGGGGTGGGAGCGGCAAAGACCGGGTTTCCGAGCCTATCGTCCGGCTTTGTCTTTCTCCGGACCTGCTTTGTCCGGAGAGGATAACAACTGGGCGAGATCCCGCAGGTCGGGGGTCTTCTCAGCAGCTACCGCGCGCCGGTTCTCCTCCTGAATCTCGCGGTAGACCTCTTCGCGATGAACAGGAATGTCGCGGGGGGCGGTGATACCCAGTTTGACCTGGTCGTGCCGGACCTCAACCACCGTGATTCGGATGTCGTCTCCGATGATGATGCTCTCGTCCGTCTTTCGCGTCAGTACCAGCATCTTGCTGCCCTCCTTGGCTAGCGTCCCTCCTGGATGAGTATTCCGGAGAGCGGTCAGCGGGCAATCGCCACCGCCGGGGCAGGCCGGCTCGCAGACTTGGTTTTTCTTGTCGCCTTGGCCTCCACTGCCCGGGCCGCCCGCAACTCCTCGAGGATGGGGTGGCGGGTGCGGTAGCGCCCGTCGGCCAAAACGACCTGGCGCCCGACCCGGCGTTCGGCGTTCACCACCAGCGGCCCCTGCAGATTGGCCGTCATCGCGGCGGGGTTCTCCGGGATGACCACCAGAACATACACCGCCGCCTCACTGGCATCCTTCAATCCTAGTTTTACCACGTCGTCCCGGCCTAATTCAACGGTGTAGTCCGCCACGAACTCCGCCGGGCTGATCACCACGAAGGCGACGTCCGGGTCGTCCACGCTCTGCAGCCACTTGAATGGCGTCGCCGGGTCGTGTTCGAGAATCACAAAGCGCTTGCAGGATTCGAAACCGAGGAGTCCGTCGGGAAAGTGCAACACCTTGTCCTCCCCCACCTCGAACTGACCAAACCGGGTCGATCTTACCAACATCTGGAACACCCTTTCCTGCCTACATGAGAAGGTCGACGGTGCGATAACGGATCGCCACTCCCCCGCCAACCCAGGTAATGGTTGGTGGGACCATGAACCGGAGGCTGAGGTCGTCGGTCGTCACCGTTCGCTCGCTCCCGCGCTGGCGGGCCAGTTCTGGGATGGGACGGCCCTTCTCCTCGATCCGGGCCAGCCGGTCTCCCTCTTCCGCGGTGCGGGCGATGGCCTCCAGCACGTTCTGCCGTGCCCGGTCGCGCTCCACCGCGGGCAGGTTGGCCGGCTTGTACTGCTGGAAGTTGGTCGCCCTCCCGGCCCAACTGTCCATCAGCAGGACCAGCGGATAGGTGGCGAGCTCAAGGCGTCCCACCCTCATCCGGCTCCCCCCTACCGCAGGAAGTCGAGGAGCGTCGGCTGGATGATCCGGGCCCCGGCGTCGAGCGCCGCCCGGTAGACGTTCTCTTGCATCTTGAGCTGCATGATCACTTCGGCGATATCGGCATCCTCATTCTCCGACAGCAGTTTTTGGAAGTTCGCCTTCAACTCGAGGAGCCGGTTGTTTGTCAGCTCAAGCTGATTCGTCCGGGCCCCGAGTTCCGCCTGCCACTCGAGGAGGTTATCGACCGCCTGATCGATCAGGTCTAGGGAACTGCTGGTAATAGCCGCCTGGTTTCTGGAACGGAGGTTGTCCCGAAGGTCGATCAGGGCCTGGAAGACCTGGTTGAACACCGCGTCACCCGGGGCGTTTACCGTCGCCAGGATACCGCTTCCCACTTCATAGGTGATGTTCCCGGAGTCGCCGGCGTAATTCACGGCGGTGATCATCTGTCCGCCGGGCGGCTGGATCCAGCCGCCCGGAGCAGGTCCCGTGACTGCATTGAACGGCCGGGCAATGGTCTGGAAGCCGCCGAAGATGTATCGCCCAGCGTGGTCGCTGTTGGCCACCTGGACCGCATGCTCCAACAACTTGTCCACTTCGTCAGCGAGCGCCGCTAGCGAGCCGTCAACCAGAGTGCCGTTGGCGCCAGACACGGCGATCTCCTTCGCCCGCTGAAGCACCGCCGACACGTCTGACATGGCCGAATCAGCCGCCTCCATCCAGGAGGTGGCGGAGGCCACGTTCCGGATGAACTGCTCCGTTTCATTGAGGCTGGTTCGGAGCTGCAAGCTCCGCGCCACCGCGATGGGATCGTCGGATGGACGCTGGATGCGCTTCCCGGTCGAGAGTTTCTCGTTGGAGTCCGAGAGCAACGCCAGGTTGGCGTTGAGATTCCGCAGGAACCGGGAGACCATCATCTGGTTGGTGATGCGCATCGCCCGCCCCTCCTTTCGACGCTCACCTTATTCATCGGCCGGCGCCGAGGTGGTTGATAATGGTGTCGATAACCTCGTCCATCACCGAAACCACCCGGGCGGCGGCGTTGTACCCGTGCTGGAAGCGGATCAGATTCATCATCTCTTCGTCGAGCGAGACCCCGGAGGCCGCCTGCTGCTGCTGTTCGAGATTCGCTAGGAGGGCTTCCTGATTGGTGGTTTGGTCCGCGGCCGCCTTGCTGTCCACGCCCAACTGGGCGATGAGCGACTGGAAGTAGGTGTCGAAGGACATTCCGCCCACCATGAAGGGCTGCTTTTTGAGATTGGCCAGGGCCGTGGCATTGCTGCCATCTCCGGGGGCACCCGCCACTTGGGCTGCCGCGATCAGGGAGACGTCGGCGGCAATCGCCGCATCCAGCGCCATGTCGGTGGCGTCGGTCCCGGAGAAGAACAAGCCGCCCGGATTGCCGTTCAGGTCGAACCCGGCCTGGTGCTGCGCGTTGACCCGGGCGACAACCTCCGCCGCCAGGGTGTTCAACTGGGCCTTGTATCCGGCCGCCACCGTATCGCGCATCTCCAGCAGGCCCTTCAACTCCCCGCTTTCGATCTGGGCCGGAACCCCGGTCGAGCCGAACTGCACCTGGTAGTAGTTGAAGTTCAGGGGGTCGGGAACGGCCGTCAGTGTCCGCGCCTCGTTTCCGTCAACCAGAAGCATTCCCGCCACGCTCACGGTCACGGCGCCCAGTTGCCCTTCGACCACCCCGACATCGACCAGTCGGGACAACTGCTGGATGAGCAGATCCCGCTGATCTTTCAGGTCGTTGGGCCGGAGGCCAGCGGCCATTGCCGTCACAATCTGGTCGTTGAGCTTGGCGATCTGGCTGACGAGCTGATTGACCTCACCGACTTTGACCGCTACCGACTTGTTGATCGAGTCCTGGAGCTGGCTCAGTTGAGTGTAGGTGTGGCGGAAGGCATCCGCCAAGGCACTGCCGCGCTGCTTGACGAGGGAACGGGCAGACGGCTGGTCCGGGTGGACCGCCAGATCCTCGAGAGACGTCCAAAAGGCGTCGAGGGCTGACCGGAGGCCGGACTCGGACGGCTCACTCATGATCAACTCGACCTCGGAGAGGATATCCCGCCGGGTCTCCCACCGCCCCAGCGCCTGCGACTCTACCCGCTGCCGGTCGGCGATGAATTCGTTCTTCATCCGCTCGATGGAGCTGACCTCGACGCCAGTCCCGATCATGCCCGGCATCTTCGGGCGAGCGAAACTGGGAGGAGCGAAGGGCGTCGTCTCGGATAGCTTGACCACCTGGCGCGAGTAACCGGGGGTATTGGCATTGGCAATGTTGTGGCTGGTCACGTCGAGGGCCTGCTGGTGGGCGAAGAGAGCCCGTCGCCCGATCTCGATCCCGAAGAAGGCGCTGCGCATCGCGTTCCCTCCTACGCCCGGGCGTCGAGGAGGGCAGCGCAGCCCGCCCGGCGCACCGGTCCGCCATCCGCCGGGTTGTTGTAGATCCCTCGCCCGGCGGTGTTAGTGAGCAGATCCAGGGAGAAGTTGACCAGCGCCAGCTCTTGCCGGAGCAGGGCGGCGTTCAACCGGTTGACCGTCTTCAGTTCTTCAAGCGTGGCGCAGAGCGAAGCGGCCGCCCGATTCAGGCGGCTTGACAACTCACCCGGCAGTCGGGCGCAGAGAGCGGAGACGGTAAGCTGGGGCAACTTGGCCTCCAGCGTCGCCGCCAAGCGGCGCATCACCGCCAGCCGGTCGCGTTCCAGCGGCAAGACCTCGTCGAGCAGGTTCGCCTCTTGCTTGGCGACGGCCTCGACTTCGGCGACGTCCGCTCGGGAAGAAAGGAGGTCCGCCTTGCGGCGGGCCAATTTCAAAAGCGACGCATATCGAGCGACTTCCTCATCGAGAAGCCGCAAAAGCGCCGTTACGTCCTCGGTCATCGCGCATCCCCCGCCCGGCCCGAGTCGTGGTTCCTAGAACAGCTTGTCGACGAGACTCCTCGCCAGCATCTGTTCGGCGATCTCCTCCCCGGTGACTTGGTAACGCCCAGACTTGATGGCCTCCTTGAGTTCCGCCACCTTGGCCTCCCGCACCTCGGGCGCCTGCGCCACCTGTTCGCGGATCGCCTGGAGTTCCTTGCTTTCCGGCGACAGAGACACCTGATCCGACCCAAGGGACGGGCGGGTCTTCTTGACCTCGTCCACCCGGCGCACCTGGGTCTTCTGGAGGTGAACCCGAAGTGCGTCCTGGACCTGCTGCAACGAGATAAGCAAGGGACTCACCTCCCTACTGCCGTTATCGGCAGGGGGAATGCCGGAGTTTAGAGTTTAGCGCGATTATTTCTCTGTGCCCTTCTCCACGATGTGATCGGCCAGATAAAGCCGGTGCTCACGGCTGTCCCGCCGCAGGGGCGGCTCTTCCGCTTTCTTCGGCTGGGTATCCCGAATCTCCTTGTCCAGCATGACCGCGCACTGCTCGCACAACCGTCCCCGGTGGATCGGCTTTCCGCAGCGCTCGCAGTAGACCGTGAGGGCTTCGGTGACTACGTCGAAGCGTCCTTCCCGGACGAACTCGTTGATCAGTTGCTCATCGATCTCGAGGGCCGCGGAAATTTCGGCGACCGTGGCGCCTGGATGAGCCTTGACGAAAACCCTGACCTTCTCGAAGATCTCGTCCATCTCTTTCTGGCAGGCCGGGCAAACCCGCTTCGAGACGTACATGAAGACCTTCCCGCATCGGATGCAATTGCGCAGTTCCATGGAGACACCTCCTTGCCCCACTTGGTGGGTCTTTCAAGTCTCAGCCGGGTCGACAGACCAACTTGCAGTCACCACGGTGGTGGCCACCGTCAGCACGCCCACCTCCACCGCTCCTGCCTGCAGCAGCGCCAGAGCGCAGGATTCGGCCGTCGCCCCGGTCGTCAGGACGTCGTCCACCAGGAGCACCCTCTGCCCGGCTACCAACCCCGGCCGGAAGGCACGGAAGGCCCCCCGCACCGCCGCTCTCCGCCGTGCCTCCGATCGCCGGCTTTGGGCCAGCCCGCCTCCCGCCCGAAGCAATGCGTCCTCGGCGACCGGCCGGCCGACAACCTCTCCGAGTACCCTGGCCAAGTCTGCCGCTTGATTGAACCCCCGCTCAGCCAAGCGCTCGGGGGCGAGCGGCACCGGTACCAGTACCGTGGCGCCTCGAAGCTCCGGGTAGCGCCTCCAGACCTCGGCCAGGAGGTGTCCGAGCGGGACCGCCAGCCGGCGCTCCTGCCTGAACTTGAAGCGATGGAGCAACTGGCGCATTTCCCCCTCGTATAGCCCAGCCGCCCGCGCCACGCGAAAGCCGCGTTCCCGTCCTCCGCACTCCCGGCATTCGACGCCCTCCGCCGACTTGAGTCGAAGCGGCTTACCGCAGCGCCGGCAAAGGGGCGGCGTCACCAGCGGCAACCGCTCCCGGCAGCGGCGGCAAAAACGGAGATCGTTTGCGGCCCGTTTCTCCGGGCGTCCGCACCCCGGGCACACGCCCGGCAGCGGCCACAAGCACCCGGCCAGGCCATCTGCCACCTGCCGCCACCCGCTCATCCCGCCGCCTCGTTCAGGGCTTGGGCCCACGCCCGGGCGGCCGCCATTTCGGGGCTGACTCCCTCCGCCACGTACCAGACCCGGCCGGCCGGATCGACGGCCGCTCGGCCAGCCCGGCCGGCCATTTGAAGCAGACTCACCCGGTCAAAGAGCGGATGGTCGGCGTGCAGCACAACCACGTCCACGGCAGGAAAGGTCACGCCCCGCTCCAGGATCGTGGTGGAGACGAGAACTGGCAGTTCCCCCCGCTGGAAGGCGGTAATCGTCTCCTCTCGGGTGGGGCTCCCGGCATCCACCGACCCGACCGGGCCAGGCAGACGGCGGGCCAGTTGAGCCCTCGTCCGGTGGCAAAGGGCCACCGTCGGCGTGAACACCAGGAACCGGCGTGGTCCCTCGGCCATCCGGGCGGAAATTACTTCGGCGGCCAGAGCCTCAATTCCTTGTCGGCCGGCGCTTCGCTCCCCCGCCGTCCCGGGGGTGAGCAGGCTGGGGACCGGCACCGGGTGGCCATGAAACCGCTCCGGCAAAAGGACCCGCCGGACGGCGCCGGCCTCGACCCGGGCGACCAGCTCCGGCTCGGGCGTGGCGGTGAGGTAGAGCCATCTCGCCTCCGCCCTGGCCGCCCGCCTCATCCCCGCCTCAAGCAGGCGGTTACCGCGGTACGGGTAGGCGTCGGGCTCGTCCAGCACTATCAGATCAAAGGCGCCCTCGTACCGCAGGACCTGGTGGGTGGTGGCCAGGATCAGCCCGCGCCGCGGAAGGTCGGCGGAAACCTGCCTCACCACCTGCCGGCGCGGCGAGGCGTACAGGACCCGCCACCCGGCGGACAGCGCCCGTTCGACGACGGGCCGGGCCACCAGCGTCTTCCCCGCCCCGCAGACCGCCCAGAGCAAAGCCTCGGACGGCGCTCCGGGATCGTATAGCCAGTCCAGGAGAGCCTCAGCGGCCCGGCGCTGGGCGGCAGTGAACGTCCAGCCACCCTTTTCGCAGCCTTCCCGGGCCCCCAGCGTTGGGCGGAGCCGCCGGTCGGGCAGGAAGTACAGGCGGCGGCAGGCCCGAGCCTCGCCCAGAAGAAGGCAGTCGGCGCAGAGGGGGCAGGCTTGATCTCCGCAGTTGGCGCAGGGAGCCGGTTGGATGCGGGTGCTGCCGCACCGCCGGCATCGCCACTGACCGTCCGGGTCCCGGGCCACGGCGGCCTCCGACCCCACCTCGCCGGCCAGGCGAAGGAACGTCAGCGCCCGGCTGACCGCCTCCGGAAAAAGCGGGCCTGCCCATTGGCAAAACCGCAGGACCTCCCCAGCCAACAACCGCCTTCCGGTCAGCGCCTCCCGGACCGCCTTCCTCACCTCGGGCGGGGGGAGCCCCTCCCCCGGTACCCCCACTTCTTCCGTTCGGAACCGCCAGGGTAGTCCTCGCCGGCGCAACTCCTCCCGGGCCAGCACTGCCAGCTGCCTGACCGCCCTGCTCGGCTCTCCCCAGCCGGCCAAGCGGCGGCGCAAGGCCCCGGCGACGTCCTCCGCCAGGGCAACCGGAAGAGGGTAGGTCAACGGCCGGAGTAGAGTGAGACCTCGGCTCGCAGCCCAGGCCGCCATCGCCTCCGGTTCGCCGCATGCCCACACCCCGGCCGCGCCTCCCGCCAGAGCCAGCCCCACATACACCGTCTCCAGACGGTCGCACAGGTTATCTCGCACCTCATTGCCCTCCCGCGCGCAAAGGCCTGCCGGTCGCCCGGCAGGCCCTTGCGCTCATCCACCGTCAGGATACGGCGCCTTTCTCCGATTCTCCTTCCGCCGGCCGAAACTCCAGCAGGTCGCCCAGACGGGTACCGGTCCGGCCCAGCGTCCCCGCAGGCAGTTCAACCGCCTGAACCGCTCGCGGGTAGATGCGGCTGACCGCTCCGGGAGGCAGGTTCCAGCACAGACCGACCACCCGCCCGACCTTGTCCAGGAAGACCACGTCGATCGCGAAGCGCATGAAGAACATGTGAACGCTGTTGCAGGGGTAGAGAATCAGTCCCTCCCCTGGCTCCAACCCTTTCCGGCCAAGCAGGCCCCTGGCTCGGGCCAGGAAGCTCTTCGCCAGCTCCGCCCGTTCCGCCAGGCGCACTCCCGTCTTGGCGTTGATCACCACGAAGCGGTTCATGTCTCTCAATCCTTACTTGGGACCCGTTTTCGTGAAGGTGTCGATGATCTGCAGCGCGGCGGGGCCCAGGAGGACGATGAAGATGGTGGGGAAAATGAAGATCATCAGGGGGAAAATCATCTTGATCGGCGCCTTCATCGCCATCTCCTCGGCCCGCTGCTTCCGCCGGTTGCGCATCTGCTCCGACTGAATCCGTAAGACCTTGCTGATACTCACCCCCAACGTGTCCGCCTGGATCAGTGAGGCGATAAAGGTGTTCAGATCAGGGACGTCGGCCCGGGCCGCCAGCTCCTTCAACGCCTCCCGCCGGGGCATTCCCATCCGGACGTCATGCAACATCCGCTGGAACTCGTCGGCCAGCGGCCCCTTGAGCTTCTCCACCACCTTGGCGATCGCCGAGTCGAAGGCCAACCCCGCCTCGACGCTCACCGTTAGCAGGTCCAGGACGTCCGGAAGCGACTTCTGAATCGCCCGCTTCCGCTTGTCGATCGCTGACTTCAGCAGGAAGTCAGGTAGAACGGCTCCCGCCGCGAAGGCCACGGCCGTCAGGAGAACAGCCGTGCTCGGCACAGAGCGGGCCAGCGCGGCGAACGTGCCGAGGGGCAAAGCGAAGACCAACAGCCCCTTGAAGGCCAGAAAGTCCTGGACCTGCATCCCCCCGGGATTCCCGGCCGCCGCTAGCTGGTGCCGGATTTGCTCACGCATTCCCTTGGGGGTAAACCGCCCCACTACCTCGGCCAGTTCTGTCGCCACCGGCCGAGCCAGCCGCAGCAGAAGCGGGGCCGCCAATTCCGCCTCCCGCTCCGCATACGCCGGCCGGCCCCCGGCGTCGAGCTGCGCCAGCCGCCGGATCAGCCGCCGCCGCTCGTCCTCCGGCGCGGCCGTGAGGAGGTAGATGAGCAGGCTCACGGTCAGAAAGGTCGTGGCCGCGATGAGCAACGCCATCGTCTACACCTCGACGTCGGTGATCTTCCGGATCAAAAGGACCCCGATCCCCTCCGAGATCAGGCCCATCACCAGCATCGGCCGGCCCAGAGGGTGGGTCAGCAGTTGGGTGATGTACTTGGGGCTGAGGGCAAACATCAGCCCGGTCAGGGCGAAGGGCAAGAGGGAGATGATCAGCCCGGACATCCGCCCTTGAGCAGTCAGCGTCTTGATTTCGCCCTTGATCCGGATCCGCTCCCGGATCGTGTGCGAGATGTTGTCCAGGATTTCCGCCAGATTACCACCGACCTGCCGCTGGATGAGAACGCAGGTCACCACCAGGTCCAGGTCGTCGCTTCCCACCCGCCGGACCATCGCCTCCAAGGCCGTTTCCGTCGCCACCCCCAGCGCCACCTCGCGCAGCGCCCGCCCGAACTCGAGGGAGATCGGCGGCAGCATCTCCCGGGAGACCATCTCCATCGCTTGGAGAAAGGAGTAGCCCGCCTTCAGAGAGTTCGACATCACCGTCAGCGCCTCGGCGAGCTGGGCATTGAAGGCCTTCTGCCGCTTGACGGTGCGCTGCTCCAGGTACATGCGGGGAAGCAGCCATCCCACCACCAGGCCACCAACCGCCGCCAACGGGTTTCCCCGGGTCACTACCAAGCCTGCCAGCGCCAGCCCGGCTGTCGCCAGCAGGTTGATCACCAAAAACTCTGACCCTTTGAGCAGGATGTCGGCCCGCTCCAACTTGACCTGGAGCTGTTTCGCCCCGGCCCGGGAGTCGAAGGAGCGGCTGACCACCCGCAAGAGCTGGCGGACCGGGTTCTTCTCCGTCTTGCCCCGCCGACGCTCCTCCTCCATCAGGGCGGCCTCCACCGGCGTGACGCCCTGTTGGTCGACGAACCGGCGCAGCCGCTCCCGTATCCTCCTGGTTTCCAGCGGAGTGGAGAGTAGGAGGAGTACCACCGCGGTCGTGGTGAGGAAGGCCATGAAGGCGATCAGCGAGAGCACTCCGGTCCCTCCCCGTCTAGTCCCAGTCGGCCAGGAACAGGTCCGGCGGGACCTGGATCCCCGACTGGATGAACTTCTCCACGAACTTTGGCCGGATGCCGGTGGGCCTCAGCCGTCCGAGGATCCTGCCGTTCTCGTCCACCCCGCGTTGCTCGAAGACAAAGACGTCCTGCAGGACGATGGTGTCCCCCTCCATCCCCTGCACCTCGGTGATGTGGGTGATCTTGCGGGATCCGTCCCGCAGCCGGGCCTGTTGGATGATCACGTCGATGGCCGAGGCGATCTGCTCCCGGATCGCCCGGACCGGCAGGTCCATCCCCGCCATCAGGACCATCGTTTCGAGCCTGGCTAGCATGTCCCGGGGCGAGTTGGCGTGGCCGGTGGTCAGCGACCCGTCGTGCCCCGTGTTCATCGCCTGAAGCATGTCGAGCGCCTCACCGCCGCGCACCTCTCCGACCACGATCCGATCCGGACGCATCCGCAGGCAGTTCCGGACCAGGTCCCGGATGGTGACCCCCCCCTTGCCCTCGATGTTTGGAGGGCGCGACTCCAGCGAGACCACATGCTCCTGACGCAACTGCAGCTCGGCGGCGTCTTCGACGGTGATGATCCGCTCATCGTTCGGAATGAACGAAGAGAGGACGTTCAGGGTGGTCGTCTTCCCGGAGCCCGTCCCGCCGGAGACGATAATGTTGAGCCGGGACTTGACGCAGGCCTCCAGGAACCAGGCCATCTGCTCGGTCAGGGTGCCGAAACGGATCAGGTCCTTGATCGTGAAGGGATCCCGGGAGAATTTGCGGATGGTGATGCAGGGTCCCACCAAGGAAAGCGGCGGGATGATGGCATTCACCCGGGAGCCGTCCGGCAGGCGAGCGTCCACCATCGGCGATGATTCGTCGATCCGCCGGCCGATCGGAGCCACGATCTTCTCGATCACGTGCATGACGTGGGCGTTATCCCGAAACACCACATCGGTCAGTTCCAGCTTCCCGTGGCGTTCCACGTAAACCTGACGGGGGCCGTTGACCATGACCTCCGAGACGCTCGAGTCGTTCAGGAGGCCATTGATCGGACCGAATCCCAGGACCTCATCGATGATCTCGCCCGTTAGCGCCTGCCGCTCCGTCCGGGTAAGCTGTGGGGCCTCTGCTTCAAGGACTCCCTGGATGACCGCTTCCAGCTTCGCCTTGACCTCGTCGGAGACGTCACCCTGATCGATCCGGGCGATCAGCTCCGGATCGACATCGCTTACCAGCTTCTCGTGGACGAGATTCTTGAGTCGCTTGTGCGGATCGGGCGTGGCCGTTGGAGCCGTGCCGGCCGCCTTCCCAGGTCGCTCGACGACCCGCTCTCCCGCCTCCGCCTGGGGCTGTGTCTTGTCCTTTTCCAAGCGCGCCAGCAGGGACACGTCTACATCCTCCTTAAACCAGGGTCAAGCTCATCGCCGCCCGAGCAAGCCGGCCACCGAGAATCCCCGGCGTCGCTGGATGCTCTCGGCCGTCTCGGCTGCCTCGCCGCCCTCCGCTCCGGCGATCTGCAGTGCCAGCTCCCGGACGGCCTGCGCCACCTTGGATTTCGGATTTGTCAGGTAAAATGGAATCCCGTTGTTGAGCGAGGCCACCACGGTCCGGCCGTCCGAGGGGATACGGGCCGACACCGGAAAGTGCAGGCTTCTCTCCAGGGTCTCTCGGGGAATCCCGATCTCGTCCGAGTAGCGGTTAAGGACCAGCCGGATCTTCTCCGGAGGGTACTTGAGGGACGCCATGACGTCCAGCGAAAGCTTGACGTTCTTGACCGCCGGCAGTTCCAGCGTGGCGAGGAGCAGAATGGGGTCGGCCTGGTCCAACACAGCCAGGGTCGTCTCGGTGAAGGCTTGGGGGGTATCGACGATGATGTAGTTCACCATCCGGCGGAGGGCTGAGAGGATCTGGCTCACGTGGGCCCCGGTAACCATGTCCGCCTGCTCCGGCCTAAACGGCGCCGGCAGGATCTTCACCCCGCTCTGATGGTCCACCAGGTACGAGCTGACGATGTCCGCGTCGATGGTCTTCTCCCGCACCAGATCGGCAATCGTCCGCGGGGGGGCAATGTCCATGAGCACCCCGACGTTCCCGAACTGCAGGTCGAGATCGACCAGCGCCACTTGAGCCTTCACTTCCTTGGCCATGGCCACGGCCAGATTGGCCGCCAGCGTCGTCTTCCCGACCCCGCCCTTGGGGCTGAAGACGGCAATCACCTTGCCCTCGGCGACCGTCGCCGCCTCGGTCTGGCGCGCCCGACGCAACTTCCCCTGCAGCTCGGCGACCTTCTTGATGGCGTTGGCCAGGTCGTCGCCGGCGAACGGCTTGACGAGGTACTCCCGGGCCCCGGCCGTCATCGCCTTCCGCAGATACTCGGCCTCGCCCTGGACGGAAATCATCACTATGCCGCTCTCCGGGACCTCGACCGATAGCCGCTCAGTCGCCGTGATCCCGTCCATGACGGGCATGTTGATGTCCATCAGAATGACGTCGGGGTGGAGTTCCTTGGCCTTCGCCAGCGCCGCCAGCCCGTTCTCCGCCTCCCCCACCACTTCGATCTCCTCGTCGAAGCGGAGGAGTTTGTCGATGTTTTCCCGCGCCTCGGCGGAGTCGTCTACCACCAGTACGGTGATCTTTTTCGACACGCCGCTCACCACCCTACCTGCGTCTCCGCTATTGCACGTGGCCGCCCTGGCCAGGCTGAAGCTCCATTTCTGCCGGCGCAGCCACCTCACCAGCCGTCGGGCTTTCGTCGTCCCGAACCAGGCGCGGCGTGACGAAGAAGACAAGCTGCGTCTTGCCCTGTTGGAACCCCTTGCTGGCAAACAGCTGGCCGATGATTGGGAGCTTGCTCAGGAGGGGCAAGCCTGTCGAGTTGATGGCGTCCTCGTTGCGGAGCAGTCCACCGATGACCAGGGTGGCGCCGTCCCGGAGCCGGACGTCGGCCTCCGCGCGGCGGGTCTTCAGGGCCGGGAAGATCCCGGAGCTGAGCTTGGCCCCGTTGGCCCAGTCGAGGGTGGACACCTCAGGCTTCAAGTGAACCAGGATTACGCCGTCTTCCTGAACCTCGGGCAGCATCGCCAGCTTGACCCCGTAGTCCTTCCAATAGATGGTGTACTGATCCTTGTTGAGCACCACGACCGGAAACTCTCCCCCGGCCAAGAACTCGGCCTGCTTCCCGCTGCGGGTCAGGATGGACGGAGCGGCCAGAAGCTTGGCGGAACCCTCCTTGAGCATGGCATCGACGTGTCCGATGATCTCGCTTAACCGGCCCCATGAACCGTTGATGGCCAATTCCCCAACCCAGCTGACCCCCGCATCGAAGTACCTGCTGTTGCCATCCGAGGTGCTCGTGTACCCTCCCCAGGTGATTCCTAACTGGTTGAGGCTGTCGGTGGCGATTTCCAGGACTTGGACCTGCAGCAGGACCTGCGGCGGGTCGACCGGCTTGACCCTTAGAGTTACGGCAACTTTGCCGGCCAAACCAGTCCCCAAGGCTTCAGCGATGATCTTGGCCCGCTCGGCTGCCGCCTGGTCAGGCACAGTCCCGTCCACCAGCAAGACCTCGCCGGCCAGGGTCGCTCTGACCGAGGGCAAACCAATGGCTCTCTCCACCCGCTCCGCCAACGTCTGCCGGGCCGCCTCTTTTTCCTGCTCGGCCGCCCGGCGAGCACTCTCCTCCTTGCTCTTCTGCTCAGCCTCTGGCTTGGCCGGAGCCGGAGCGGGTGCAACCTGCGGTTCCTGCACTTGAACCAGGAAAGACCGGCGGTGCCCGCCCTCCCAAAGGTGGAGGCTGGTTCGCCCGGGTTTCTTGCCGTTGACGATGACCTCATCCCGCGACGCCACGACCACATCAGCCACGGCCGGATCGGCGACGGCCACCCGCTCCAGATTCGTGACGGCGATGATCCGTGACTCACCCGGCGGGACCACCAGCGTCTCCACTTGGTCGCCTGCCCGCGCCGGACCTGCCGCGATCGCCAGCCAGAGCACCAGTGAAAGAAGGGCGATTCTCCTCTGCCAGCGCTGCCAACGCACCATCGTCTCTCTCCCCTCCTATTGCACCTGGACCACGTCGCGCTGGTGCCCGCGGATGATCTCCACCGTCGTGCCGGCCGGCTTCTCCACCCGGACCACCGGGCGGGGTCTGACCAGAACAGGCGCTGCGCTCCGTTCGCCCCTCAGGCCGGCCGGGGTAGCCGGCTGGACCTTCACCTTCTCGTCCACACCCGCCGGCCTGAGGGCCAGCCGCAGCTTGCCCCGCTCCTCCGCCAGCGTCAGGCGGACGGCCTCCTCCAGCGTCACCGCCACCGTGACGGTCGTGGCGATCTTGGCGTCGCTCTTGCCGTCGTCCTTCATGGTCTGGGCGACCGCCAGGACCTGGATCCCCTGCAGGATGGGAATCGTGCTGTCCTCACCCATGAACTCCTTGTCGAAGGTGGCCAGGATGTCGACCTGGTCCCCCGGCTTCACGAACCCGCCAACCCCGACCACCTCGTTCACCGCCACGGTGACCGCCCGCTTCCCCGGCGGGATGGTGAAGGTGAGCCCGGGCTGCTGCCCCTTGGGCCACAGCCGGTCCCGGATGACAGGCTCCCCGGCGACCAAGGCGTCCCGGGTCACCGCCCCCACCGCCTCTTTCGGATCCCGGACGCTGTTGGGCAGGACGGCTGGTTCCGGTATCTTCTTCACTTCCAGCATGGCCGGCAGGATGGTGGTCCGGGCCGGAATCACCGTCCGGGCCACGACAATCGGCACCATCCGGTAGGCGGGTTGCCTGGCTTGCTTGCTCAGGGAGGCGGTGTAGGTATACACCAGAGCGGCGGTCAGAAGCCCCGAGCCAAGCGCCAGAAGAAGCAAGAGTCGGCGGTTGCGCATCCGGAATCCTCCGTTTCTATCGCCGGGCCCACGCCGGGTTGGTTTGCGTGCCCTGGCCGGAAACCATCAAGACGGGGGCCGCCCCCGGGTTATCCAAGTCCAACTGGTAGATGTCCGGGCTACCGGACCGATCCGAGACGAACAGCAGGCGTTTCCCGTCCGGAGACCAGGCCGGCTGTTCATCCACCGCCCAGTTCGAGTCGGGATCAGTGGTCAGCCGCCGGCGGTTGCTGGCCGTCACCACCCGCCCGGTGGGGCCCGCCGTCACCGTCACGTCCATGAGCCAAATGTCCTTTGTCCCGTCCCGGTCAGAGGTGTAGGCGATCTTAGTCCCATCCGGCGACCAGGCCGGATCGTCGGCGCCGGTGTCACCTGGGGTCAGCAGGGACACCGTGCGTCCGCCTACTTCGCCGATGGCCCCGCCCCAATCCTCCACGTCCACCGCATAAATCAGCCGCGCCCCACTTCCCCGATCGGATGAGAAGGCGAGGAGGTTCCGGAAGCCGTCCCGGTCCGGCGACCACTCGGCGTTGGCGTCCCAGTTCGGATCGAGCGTCACCTGTTTCTCCGTGCCGGGGATGGCCTGTCCCGTCACGGGATCCACCTCCACGACGAAGATGTTATGGTTCAGGGCCACCCGGTCCGAGGTAAAGGCGATCCGTCGCCCGTCCGGCGACCACTTGGGCTCGACATCCTTGAACGCGCTGATGGGCAGAAGCGGTCGCGGATCGAAGGCGTTCACCCGGGTGACATAAAGGTGCGGCGAGGCGGTTCCCCGCCAGGAGACGAAGACCAGCCGCGTTCCATCGGGTGACCAGGCAGGCTGCTCGTCCACGTAGTCGCCAGTGCTGAGCAGGACCGGCGCCCCCGGTGACTCCGGATTGAGCAGGTATATCTTCAATCGCCCGTACGGGTCGTCACCGTTGCTGGCGAAGGCCGCCCGGGGAATGGTCGTGGACCCTGTGACGAAGGTGACCGTCACCGGCGCCGCCAGCTGATTTCCGGTGACGTCTCTGGCTCCTGTCCCCAGGGTGACCTGGTAGGGCCGGTTGGCGGACCAGGCGGGGTCCGGGGCGGCGATCAGATTGTTGCCGCTCCAGGTGAACTTGAAGGAGACGGCCGGTTCCGCTCTGAGGGCTGCTTCCACCGACGCCCGGTCCATGGGCTCGCTGAAGCGTAGGACCAGGGCCGAATCCAGGTAAACCCCGGTCGCTCCGGAGGCTGGAGTGGTCGACAGCACCACTGGAATGGTCGAGTCCGGAATAACGGCAAGGTCGAATGACTGCACCCGCGTGGCCGAGCTGAGGCTTACGGTCTGGGTCTGCGGGTAATAGCCCGGCGATTCGACCTTGATTAGGTATGAGCCTAACGGGAGCGGGTTCGTGACGTAGACGCCATCTACTGTCTTGTAGACAACGCCGTTCACCGTCACGATGGCCGGCAAGGGCGCCCCGTTCCGGGCGTCGGTAACCTTCCCGGTGAGCCGGCCGGTCTGCCTGCCGAGCCGCGCCCCCCATCCGCAACCAGCCAGCATTACTGAGAGGGCGAGGAGAAATCCGGCCGCGACCAGAAGGCGGAACCGTCCCGTCTTCACCCTGCCCGAGCAGTTTCTCGACATCTCTCCTCACCCCTTGTCCGGCTATGCCAAGTCCGGTCCCTGACCCTACCGCACGATGCGGTAGCCGTAAAGGCCAAAACTCTCTCCGCTGCCCCCGCCGGACCCGACCTCACCGTCGCTCGTCATGAGTTCCATGAAGCGACCGGTCACATAGTTCTCGTTGCCCTGCCCGCCGACGCCCTCCAGCCAGAAGGCGGCAAAGCCGACCACGGTCACCGTGGTGCGCCCACCCTTCTGGCTGCTCCATTCGACCACCGGAACCTTGAGGATGCGCGGCGAATCCGGCGAGTGGTTTTCGTAGGTGCCCGTGGGGTCGGCGCTGAGGCGGGCGTTGATCCCTCTGGTGGTCGGCCCCGACATGTTGCCGGGCTCCGTCTCTACGACGTCGCCGATCTTGAGTTCCCCCGCATAGCCGTTGGCCAGGTTATTCTCGTAGTTTTTGGCCCCCCGTCCCCCGAGGGCCAGGCCGCCGAAGTTGCCCCGGTAGCTCCCCCCGTACCCAGGAGAATTCTTGAGGTAGTAGGTCGCCCCGTACTCGAAGTGCTGCCGCTCGACTCCCAGCGGAACCGCTCCCCGCAGGGAGTGCAAGGCCGCCACCTGAACCGCTGCCGAGCCGGCGACCGGGGCCGACTCGAAACCCAACAGCCGGGCGAAGAAGAACTGGACAGTCTGCTTCACGGTCACGTCCAGCCGCGTATTGTCTTGGCTGATGGCGATCTGGGCCTGGTTCGTCGGGAAACCGTTGCGGCCGACGTACTCCAAGGCCAGTGCCGTCGCCTGTGACGGATCGCCCGGGAGAGCCTGGACCCCGGCCAGGGCCGCCGCCTCTGCCACGTTCGTGCACCTCACCCGGTTGAGGTAGAGCAGTCCCACGTCCACCACTATGGCCATAAACCCGAACAAGGCGACGAGCGCTGCCGCCACGATGATCAGAACCTGGCCCCGCTCCTTCATCCCGCTCCCCCTTTCTAGATCTCCGACCGCATGGTGGTCGTGCCCAGCAGAGTGATCCGGTTGCGCCCCAACACCTCGACCAGCAGCGGGACCTGGATCTGCACCGGGAAGGAAACGGTGACCGTGACCGGTGTCCCCCGCGGCCGGGAGCCTTGCGCAGGACTCACGTTCACCTGCACCTGTAACGGATCGATGGTCGCCGGCAAGACCTGCAGGACAGTCTGGGTCACCGTCTCATCGTTGTCGAAGAGGGCGGCCGCCCGGGCCCCCTCCCGCGAGGCGTACGTGAGGGTCAGCGAGATGTTCATCAGCCGGCCGAAGGTGATGATGCCGAGCAGCATCAAAAGGAGCAATGCCATGACGAGCGACAGCTCCACCACGGCCTGACCCTTCTCCTCGCGGACCAGCCTCATCGCCCTCACCTCGCCAACCAGAACCGGGCCACCAAGGTGCCGAGGGCAATCGCGACACCATAGGGGAGAGTGGTTGGAACGCCACCTTTCTCCCCAGCCGACCGTTGTGGAAGCCGGAGAAAGGGCATCGCCGGCGCCACCAGCGCCACGCAATCCCAAAGGACCGTCCGCAGGGTGGACCACAGCCTCCCCGCTCGCCAGAGGAGAAAGGCGCTGCCCACCCCCCCGAAGATCGCCCCCGTCAAGAAGGCCTGCACGGCCAGGGACGGCCCGCCGAAGGCTCCCACCACCGCCATGAGTTTGACGTCCCCCGCCCCGATGCCGCCCAGGGCGAAGGGCAAGAACAAAAGGCCCGCTCCAAGAAGGGCGCCGAGCAGCGACGTTCCGAGCCCGGCCCACCCCGCCTCAACGGTCCCCAAGAAAAGCCCCATGGCCAAGCTGGGGAAAGTGAGCAGGTTGGGGATGCGGCGGCGCCGGACATCGCTGACGACGGCCACCACCAGGATGCCGGTCAACAGTGCGCTGCGCCACGTTTCCATCTCCTCGCTCCCCCCTCTTGGGCAGGAGGGCCCTGCCCGATCGCTCAAGCAGGGCCCTCCTCTGAATTGTCCCATGCTGCAACGGTTTACTGGTTCGGCAACTGGTTCGTAATGTTCTGGAAGGTAGTGCCGAGCCGGCCGCCCATGGCCTGCAGGAAGATGATGACTACGATGGCAACCAACGCGATGATAAGCCCATACTCGACCATGCCCTGTCCTTCCTCGCCCTGGAAAAGCCGCTTAAGCATCTGTCACACCTCCTCCCCCCAAAAATTGGACCCCCGGTCGTTTGCGCTCACCGGGGGTCGAACAGTCGGAAAAGCCTTCGTCTTTCGGCGGCCCGACTGTCCTGGCCGGTTGCCCGGCTGTAGACCCGCGGCTTTGCGTCCCGCCCTTTCGGACGGTTTGCCCTTTCGTAGACCAGAGCCCTATTCACTTGTCACCTTGACTTTACCACGTCCCGGGACGTCTGGGAATAAGTCCCAAGACCCATTTTTCTCTAGGACCAAAGTCCCAGGCCGTCCCTCCCGCCTCACTCAACCAGCCGGTTGCGCAAGGCGAAGATCGCCGCCTGGGTTCGCCCCTCCAGCTCCAGCTTGCGCAGGAGGCTGGAGACGTGGTTCTTCACGGTCTTCTCAGAGATGAAGAGGCGCTGGGCGATCTCCCGGTTGGAGGCACCCTGCGCGATCAGGCGCAGGATTTCCGTCTCCCGCGCCGTAAGCTGGACCCTGCTCCCGGCCAGCGCGTCGCCGGCCGCCGCCACCTCGCTTGTGACCTTCCGGTAATCCTCCACCAGGTGGCTGACGAACTCCCGGGGAAAGTAAGTACCCCCGGCGTGGACCGTCCGGATCGCCTCGACCAAGCGCTCCGGTTCGGAGTCCTTAAGAAGGTAAGCCTGACCGCCGGCGCGGACCGCGTCGAGAAGACAGGCCTGGTCGCTATGAACCGTCAGGATGACGATCTTGACGCCGGGCAACTCCTCGCGGAGCCTCCGCGCCACCTCAAGTCCGCTCATCCCCGGCATGCTCACGTCCAAAGTGACCACGTCGGGCTGAAGTTCCCGCGCCTTGGCCAGAGTGGTCGGCCCGTCCGAACTCTCGCCCACCACTTCGAGGTCGTCCTCCATCTCCAGGATCTTGCGGAGGCCCTCGCGGATCAAGGCGTGGTCGTCGGCGACCAGGACGCGCACCTTACCTTGCGGCACCATCGCTCACCGCCCCCTCGAGCGGAATCTGGGCCACCACCTTAGTCCCTTTTCCCGGCGCCGAAAACACCTGGAAGGTCCCGTAAAACAGCTCGACCCGCTCCTTCATGCCCAGCAGTCCGAAATGCTCGTTTCGCCTCGCCTGGCGTCGCAAGACGTCCTCCGGGTTGAAGCCCTGACCGTTGTCCTCCACCACCACCCGGACCATCCCGGGGAGAAACTCCACTCTGACCTCGGCCCGCGCGGCCTTGGCGTACTTCCGGCAGTTGGTCAGCGCCTCCTGAGTGAACCGGAAGAGCGCCGCCTCGATCCCGGGGTCCAGACGCCGCTCCTTGCCGAAGGCGGCGAACCGGATCTCGAAGTCGACCTGCTTGCGCAGCTCCTCCACGTAGCGGCTCAAGGTCGGGACGAGGCCCAGGTCATCCAGGGTCATCGGCCGGAGATCGAAGATGATCCGGCGCACTTCCTTCAGACAGTCCTTGGCCAGCCGCTTCAGGTCGCCTATTTCGCTCTTGAGATCACCCTTCCCGGTTTCCATCGTTTTCTCGCAGATCTCCGCCCGGAGGACGATATTGGCCATCGCCTGCGCCGGCCCGTCGTGGATTTCCCGGGCAATTCGCCGCCGCTCCTCCTCCTGGGCCTGGATAATCTGGGTGCCGAGGGCGGTGTGCCGCCTGAACCCGGCGAGTTGGGAGGCCACCCGCCCGGTCAAGAGCTCGATTACCATGCCCACGGTGTTGACCAGTTCTTCGGCCTTGCCCACCAGGCTTTCGACCTGCCGGATGCTTCGATCCAGCTCCTCGCGTCGCCGCAGGAGCGCCTTTCCCTGGGCATGGGCCACCGACAGTTCCACCTGTGCCTGCTCGGCCGCCTGGTAGGCCCGCCGGATGTCGTCCTCCGTATGCCGCTGGAAATCATGGCTGATCTCGGCCAAGTGGCTGCGGGCCGCCCTGGCTCGCCGTTCCAGCTCTGCGATATAGGCAGCCAGGCTGGCTGATTCCGCCTTGAGTTGCTCCATTTCCGCCGTCAGGCGGACATGTTCCTCCCGGGCCAGGTCGCCGATCTGGAAGATCCTTTCCTTCCCCTGTTGAACGGCCTTCACGGTGTCTCGAACCACCGCGTCGATCCGTTCCATGGCCAGCGGCTGCTCGGTCATCGCCTCTGCCCTCTCCTGGTTCGGTGTGGCAACTCCGCCCATTCTCTCTGATTTCCTGGTTTCGTCGGCGGTACGAAGATTCCTCCCCTGGAGGAATTTACCAACGGGCCAGCCCGAGCATGGTCCGGGCGACTTCCCGGGCGGCGGTGGGGCGGGCAATCCGGGTGGCCGCCCGGCGCATGTCCGCCAGGCGCTCCGGCGTCGAGAGGAGGAGGTTGAGGGCCGCCGCCAGGTCCTCCAGGTCTGCCACATGGATCGCCGCCCCGTGCCAGGTGAGGTAGTTGGTGTTACTCTCCTCCTGGCCGGGAGTGGGCCGGACGATGACCATTGGCAGATGGGCCGCGATGGCTTCGGAAACGGAAAGCCCCCCCGCCTTCCCGATCATGAGCTCAGCGATGCTCATCCACTCGTGGATGTTCTCGACGAATCCGAGGACTTGCGTTGGAACGCGCAGTCCCTCGGCAAACTCCCGCAGCCGACGGACCATCACCGGGTTCCGCCCGGCCACCACCGCCGCCTGAACGGGGACCTCCACCTGGTCCAGGGCCGCCAGTACCTCGAGCAACGGCCCGATCCCCCGTCCTCCACTCGCTACCAGGACCAGCGGCAGGTCAGTCCGCTGAAGAAGCTTCTGGCGCACCGCCGCCCGGTCCCGTACCGTCCCAAACTCAGCCTTGATCGGGATGCCGGTGACGTGGATCCGTTCCGGGGCCACCCCCGAGGCCAGAAGCTCCTTGCGCATTCCGTCGTGCGCCACGAAGTAGGCATCGACCCCGGGGTAGAGCCAGAGAGGATGCGACTCGTAGTCGGTCAGCACCACTCCGTGGGGAATCTTGACCCGCTCTTCCAGGCCGTCCATCACCCCGGCCGGAAGGAAATGGGTCGAGATGACGCAAGCAGGCTGAATCTCCTCCAGAATGCGCCGGAGCATCCCCCGCCCCAGCCGGCTTTCAACCCGTGCCAGCCGGGAGGCCGACTTCGACTCGACCTCGTAGAAGAACTTGTACATGCGAGGGGTGTGTTTGGTCATGGCGTAGTACGCCTCTTCCGCCACCCGGGAGAGGTAGCGGTTGAAGGTGCGCAAGAAGTCGATGATCTCCACCCGTCCGCCCGGGTTCAGCTCCTGGCAGGCTTCCTTGAGCGCCTCGGCGGCCCGGACGTGGCCGGCCCCGAAGGAGGTGGAGAGAATCAACACCGTCTTCCCGCTCAATCCTGCCTCACTCCAGTTCGAGGGCCGGCACGAACTCGCGCAGGGCCTCCTCGTAGGCCCGCAGCCGGGGCAGCCCCGCCAGTTCCAGGTTGTAGTTGCGCAAGACCGAGTAGGCGGGCCGCGGCGCCGGCCGGGAGAGCTGCTCGCTTTTCAGCGGGCGGATCGGCTTGCGGGCCAGCTCCGGGAAACGCTCCGCGGCGATGGCCAGCGCCTGCTTGGCCAGGCTATACCAGGAGCAGGCTCCGGCGTTGGTCACGTGGTAGAGCCCATACTGCCCCGTCTCCGCCAGCCGCCGGATCGCCTGGGCGAGGTCGCCGGCAAAGGTTGGGGAGCCGACCTGGTCATCCACGACCGCCAGCTCCTTTCCCTGCCGGGCGTTGCTCAGAATGGTGCGGAGAAAGTTTCGTCCGTGGAGGCCGTGGAGCCAGGAGGTGCGGACGATGTAGAAGCGGTCGAGCAGGTCCCGGACGTACTCCTCCCCCGCCAGCTTCGAATGGCCGTACACCGACAGCGGGTTCGGGCGGTCGTACTCGGTGTAGGGCGTCCCCACCTTCCGCCCGTCGAACACGTAATCGGTCGAGAGGTACACCATGGTCGCCCCCGCCGCCTGGCAGCCCAAGGCCACGTTTCGCGTCCCCAGGGCGTTCACCCGGTAAGCCCGGTCGGGGTCCGCCTCGCAACCGTCCACATTGGTGTAGGCAGCGGAGTGGATGACCAAATCCGGCCGCCAGTCAGCGATTGCCTTCCGGGTGTGCTCCGCCCGGGTGATGTCCATCTCCACCGACCCAAGCCCCAAGACCTGCGCATCGGCGTAGGCCCGCATCAACTCCTGCCCGAGCTGCCCCCAGGCCCCGGTAATCAAGACACGCACGGCCATTCCCCCTAACGGTTCCCGTACATCCGCTCGTAGTACTCCCGGTACTCGCCAGACTTGATCTTCTCCCACCAGAGCCGGTTCGCCCCATACCACTCGACCGTCTCCCGCAGCCCCTCTGCGAACGGGATCTCGGGCCGCCAGCCGAGTTCCCGCCGGATTTTGGTGGAGTCGATGGCGTAGCGCCGGTCATGGCCCGGCCGGTCCGCCACAAATCTGATCAGGCTCTCCGGTTTGTCCAAGAGGCGCAGAAGCGCCCGGACCAACTCGAGGTTGGTCCGCTCCTCTCCGGCCCCGACGTTATAAACGCCGCCGGCCCTTCCCTGGTGGAGAACGAGGTCGATCGCCCGGCAGTGGTCGCGGACGTGGATCCAGTCCCGCACGTTCAAGCCGTCGCCGTAGACCGGCAGCTCCTTCCCCTCGAGCGCATTTGTCACCATGAGGGGGATGAGCTTCTCCGGGAACTGGTACGGCCCGTAGTTGTTGGAACAGCGGGTGATCACGGTGTCCAGCCCGTAGGTCTGGTGGTAAGCCCGGACCAGGAGGTCGGCCGCCGCCTTGCTCGCCGAATACGGGCTGTTCGGGGCGAGCGGCGTCTCTTCGGTGAAGGCGCCGGTCGGGCCGAGCGACCCGTAGACCTCGTCGGTGGAGATCTGCATGAACCGCCGGATACCCCGGTGGCGGGCCGCCTCGAGCAGGACCTGCGTTCCCGCCACGTTGGTGCGGATGAACGCCCCGGCGTCGTGGATCGACCGATCCACATGGGACTCGGCGGCGAAGTTCACCACCGCCTCCACCCCGTCGAGCAGCTCGTCGACCAGCTCCCGGTCGGCGATGTCCCCCCGGACGAACCGGTACCGCGGGTTCCGCTCCACGCCCGCCAGGTTCTCCAGGTTTCCGGCGTAGGTCAAAAGGTCGAGGTTGACCACCTCGCCCTCGTGCCTCTCCAGCCAATAGCGGATGAAATTCGAGCCGATGAAGCCGGCCCCGCCGGTGACCAGGATCCGCCGGAACGCTCCCATGCCTACCCGTCCTTTCGCGCCCAGTCGTACGGGATGCCGCTTCGGTGCGGGTCGAGGCGGTATTCGTCCGGCTCCTGGTAGTTGTAGACCTCGGTCGGGACGTTGATCACCATGGCCTCGGTCTCGCTGATGCACTTGAAGCCGTGGTAGACCATCTTCGGAATCTTGAGCAGCAGGTGGTTGTAGTCGCCCAGGAAGAACTCGTTGATTTCCCCCCGGGTCGGCGAGCCCTCCCGGTCGTCGTAGAGGACGATCTTCATCATCCCCTTCACGACCGTCATGTGGTCATCCTGCCTCTTATGGTAATGCCAAGCCTTGACCACGCCCGGGTAGGCCGTCGTGAGGTAGACCTGGCCGAACTTCTCGAACAGCTCGTCGTCAGCCCGGAGGATCTCCATCAGCCGGCCCCGCTCGTCCGGGATCACCCGCAGCGGCTTCACCTTGACGCCTTCGATCAACCGCTTGTTGCCCACCGCCTGCCCCTCCTCACACCACTCCGACCTGCGAATTGTCCCCCACCATGAGCCGGTACGCCCGGGGCTTCGCCTCCATCCGCCGGACCTCGCAGTTCTTGCCGACCAGCGAGTCCACAAGCCGCCCGCCCAGGTCCCGAATGACGCTCCCGCAAAGGATGATCGAGTGCTCCACCTCGCTGTTCTCGATCGTCACCCCATCGGCGACCGAGGTGAAGGGCCCGACGAAGGAATTCACGATCCGGGCGCCCGCCCCAATCACCGCCGGTCCCCGGACCAGCGAGTCCACGATCTCGGCGCCCGCCTCGACCACGACCCGCCCCTCGACCCGGGAGCTGCCCCGGACCGTTCCCCGGACCTCCGGCACCACGTCCTCCAGGATCAGCCGGTTCGCCTCGAGCAGGTCGGCCAGCTTCCCCGTGTCCTTCCACCAGCCCTCCACCAGGTGGGGCTCGACGGTGCAGCCGTTCTTCACCAGCCACTGGATGGCGTCGGTGATCTCCAGTTCCCCCCGCCAGGAGGGGGTGATGTGGGAGATCGCCTCGAAGATATGATGGTCAAAAAGGTAGACGCCCACCAGCGCCAGGTCGCTCTGCGCCTCCTTCGGCTTCTCGACCAGGTTCACGACCCGCCCGTCCACCAGCTCCGCCACGCCGAACTCCTGCGGGTTGGGAACGTGGGTGAGCAGGATCAGGGCGTTTGGCTTGCTGGCCCGGAAGCGCTCCACGAAAGAGACGATCCCGCCCTTGATCAGGTTGTCGCCGAGGAACATCACGAAAGGGTCGGGGTAGAGAAAGTCCTTGGCCGTCTGCACCGCGTGGGCCAGCCCCAAGGGCGCCGCCTGCGGGATGTAGGTGATCTTGACCCCCCACCGGGAACCGTCCCCCACCACCGCCCGGACCTCGGGACCCGTGTCGCCGATGATCATCCCGATGTCGTCGATGCCGGCCTCCTTCAAGGCCTCGATGGCGTAAAAGAGGATGGGCTTGTTGGCCACCGGGACGAGCTGCTTGGCGCTGGTATGCGTGATCGGCCGCAGCCTGGTGCCCTTGCCCCCCGCCAGAATGAGTCCCTTCACGGCCCAAGACCTCCTCCCAGCCTTCGCTATTCGAGGCGTAGGAGAGGTTTTCCTGCGATGGGAGACCGGTGGGGCAGTCACTCTCTCCGGGGTAAGGTCTTCTTCTCGAAACTGCGGCGGAAGAGCCCCCCTCGGGTGGCGTTCTTCCAGAGGACGAGCAGAAGGGTCCCTAAGACGGTGCCCCAGAAGGCGTTGAGCAGCCAGGCCGGCAGCGCCCAGACCAGCAGGGCCAGGGGCAAGGCAGCGCCCAGAATGAGGTCGAAGAGGGCCGGCAGGAAGGCCCCGGCGAAGAAACCGGCACAGGTGAAGAAGGCGATTTTTTGCAGGTCCAGGCGGGTCAGAGCGGGTGTGGCGTCGAGGTCAGACCAGAGCCAGAGCAGCCCGATCACCGCCCCGGCCACCCCCATGCCCAGGCTCCAGTGGACCCAGACCCCGCCCTGCCAGAGGCTGACCAGCAGGTCGCCGAGGAAGCCCGCCCCGAATCCGACCACCGGCCCCCCCAGAAGGGCGCTCAAGACCAGAACGGCCGCCGCTGGGCGGAAGAGCGCCAGTCGCGGCAGGAGCAGGTTGGCGGCGACCCCGGCCAGTCCGTAGCCCACCGCTCCGGCCACGGCCAAACCCAGGTCGGCCAGCGTCGGGGCGGCGATCCGCGCTCTTTTCTGAGCGTGCGTCAGGGCCACCGCAACCACCTCCGCCCTCCGGCAGACTAAACGCTAATCTCTATGCTGCAGCGCCACCCGCTATGTGGGCTTGGCCGTCACCTGAGGTGGCAGCGGCACCCCTGCGGCTCCCCGGCCGGGATCAGCTCGAACATGCGGAAGAGGAGCCCTTTTAGCTTGGCATTGTTCTCGGCGAAGACCTTCAGCACCGCCTCGTGCGTCACCGGCTCGACCTCCGGATGCCCCTCCAGGCCGGCGTCGTAGTCGGTGATCAGGGCGATGTTCACGTAGCAGATCCCCAGCTCCCGGGCGAGGATCGCCTCCGGGTACTGGGTCATGTTGATGACCTCCCAGCCGTGGCTGGCGAACTCCTTGCTCTCCGCCCGGGTCGAGAAGCGCGGCCCCTGGACCACGACGACCGTCCCTCGCTCGTGGACCGGGATCCCCTCCTCCTTCGCCGCCTGGATGGCGATCCGCCGCAGCTCGGGGCAGTAGGGGTCGGCCCCGGCCACATGGTAGGTGAGCGGTCCGTCATAGAAGGTGTCCTTCCGCCCGTAGGTCCGGTTGACGAACTGGTCCGTCACCACGAACTCCCCTGGCTTCACGTGAGGCTGCAGGCTCCCCGCGGCGCAAGGCCCGATGAGCCGCCGGACCCCCAGGCTGTGCATCGCCCAAACGTTGGCCCGGTAGTTGATCATGTGCGGCGGGAAGCGGTGGTCTTTCCCATGCCGCGGGAGAAACGCCACCCGCTTCTCCCCCACCCTGGCGATGGCGATCTTGTCGCTGGGCGCCCCGTAGGGGGTCTCCACCCAGACCTCCTCGACCTCCTCCAGCAGCCCGTAGAACCCGGACCCGCCGAAGACGCCGATCTCCGCCCGCAATTCCTGCTCGCTCATCCGTGGCCCTCCCGTCACTCCTCGTTGTCCTCTTCGTGCGCCCTATTCCTTGTGCGCCGCCGCCTCGTGCACGTGGGCGTGGTCATGGGCGTGGACATGCTCGTGGCCTGCGCCCTCCGCATGCGGGTGGTCGTGGAGGTGACCGTAGCGCAGGAACTCCTCGGCCCCCCGCTTCAGCTCCTCCACCCTGTCCGTCTTCTCCCACGGCAGGTCGAGATCGGTCCGGCCGAAGTGCCCGTAGGCCGCCAGTTGCTTGTAGATGGGCCGGCGCAGCTTGAAGTAGTCGATGATCGCCGCCGGCCGCAGGTCGAAGGTCCGCCGCACGAGTTGGGCGATCGCCTCATCGGGAATCCGCCCCGTCCCGAAGGTGTCCACCATGATCGAAACCGGGTGGGCCACCCCGATGGCGTAGGCCGCCTGCACCTCGCACTTGTCGGCCAGCCCCGCCGCCACGATGTTCTTCGCCACATACCGCAGCGCATAGGTGGCCGAGCGGTCGACCTTGGTCGGATCCTTCCCGGAGAAGGCGCCGCCGCCATGCCGGGCGTAGCCGCCGTAGGTGTCGACGATGATCTTCCGGCCCGTGAGGCCGGTGTCCCCTTGCGGCCCGCCGATCACAAACCGCCCGGAGGGGTTGATGAGGAACCGGGTCCGCTCGTCCAGGTATTTCTCCGGCACCACCGGCCGGATGACTTTCTCGATGAGGTCCCGCTCCAGCGTCGCCTGGGTGACGTCGGGATGATGCTGCGTCGAGATGATGATCGTATCCACCCGGACCGGCCGGTCGTCCTGGTACTCCACCGTCACCTGGGTCTTCCCGTCCGGCCGCAGGTAGGTCAGGATTCTCTCCTTCCGGACCTGCGCCAGCCGGTAAGCCAGCTTGTGGGCGAGAGAGATGGGCAGCGGCATCAGTTCCGGCGTCTCGTCGCAGGCGAAGCCGAACATCAGCCCCTGGTCCCCCGCCCCGATCGCGTCAAACTCGTCGCCCTGCTGCCCGCTCCGGACCTCCAGCGCCCGGTCGACCCCGCCGGCGATGTCCGGCGACTGCTCGTCGATGGCCGTGATCACCGCGCAGGTGTCGCCGTCGAACCCGAACTTGGCCCGGGTGTAGCCGATCTCCCGGACCGTCTTGCGGACCAGCGCCGGGATATCCACGTAGCAGTTGCAGGAGATCTCGCCAGCCACCAGGACCAGCCCCGTGGTGACGGCCGTCTCGCAGGCGACCCGGGCGTAGGGGTCCTTCTCGTAGATGGCATCGAGGATGGCGTCGGAAATCTGATCGCAGATCTTATCCGGGTGTCCCTCGGTCACCGACTCCGAGGTGAAGAGGAAATTGCGGTGGAGACGATCTTCCTGGCACATGCGGCAAAACCTCCCGACGTTAGCTTTCTCCCCGGGCGCCGGCCTCTCTCGTCCGGCCGGACAACAGAACTAACGCCTCTTCCAACCCGGGAAGAGGCGTCTCTGCACCCTCATCTTCCAGAATTGGCATTCTGCCGGATTTGGCACCTGGGCCTCAGGCCTGGTTGCCGGGCTTCATCGGGCCGTTCCCTCCGCCGCTCGCGATGAGTCGCGTCTATTCATTTGGACACCCAGATGGTACCACACGCCTGACGGAGTGTCAATCGGGGAGGATTCTCCAAAGCGGCGACAAATCCTAGGCATGGAGGTTCATTGGATGGCGAAGATCGCGTACCTCCTGCCTTACCTCGAAACCGGGGGAACGGAGCAGCACGTCCTCAACCTGGCCCGGGTGCTCAAGGAACGCCACTCGGTCGTTCTGGTGGCGCCTTCCGGGCCTCTGTCGGCGCGCTTTGCCGCCGAGGGAATTCCCTGCCTCGATTTTTCCCGCCTGGATCTGGACCTGCTGGGCGGCCTGCGCTCCTTCCGCCGGATCATGAAAGACCTGCGCCGTCAGGGGATTGACCTCTTTCACGTCCACGCCGGGATCGAACTGCTTCTTCTCTCCCGCCTCTCCGGAGCCAGACCGCTGGTCTACACCGTCCATGGCTTCTTCGGCCCCTCGGCCGCCACCGACTATCGCCTCGCCGCCTTCGTCGCCAACCGGGCCGCTGATCGGGTCATCTGCGTCTCGGAGGCGGAACGGGCAAGATTAGTCCGCCTGGGGTTGAACCCGGCCAAGACCGCCGTGGTCTGGAACGGGGTTCCGGAGCCCCGCCGTCCAGACCCTGCGGAGGTCGCCGCCTTTCGCGCCCGCTACGGCCTCTCCGCCGGGCGTCCCGTGATCGGAGCCGTCGGGCGCCTGGAGAAACAAAAAGGCCTGGAGTATCTTCTTCAGGCCTGCGCCATCCTGGGTGCCCAGGGCCTCGCCCCGCAGGTGGTCCTCGTCGGAGACGGCCGGGAACGCTCCGCCCTGGAAGAGCAGGCCTCCTCCCTGGGCGTGGACGCAACCTTCACCGGTTCCCTGGGCGAAGCCGACCGGGACGCGGCTTTGGCCGCCTTCGACATATACGCCATGCCATCGATCGGCGAGGCCCTCCCCCTGGCCCTGATTGAAGCCATGGGGGCGGGCAAAGCGATCGTGGCCACCACGGTCGGCGGCATCCCGGAAATCATCCAAGACGGGGAGACCGGGTTCCTGGTCCAGCCCGGCGACTCCGGTGCGCTGGCCGAGCGCCTGGCACGCTTGTGTCAAGATATAAATCTGTGCCATCATCTGGGAGAAGAAGCATCGCGCTTCTTCCGAACCCAGCTCACGCATGAGGCGATGGCTGCGAAAACCGAAGCGGTCTATCAGAGCTTGTGGGCGCCTTCCGGTTGAACGCCGCCTCCCGCTTGGGCATAGCGGGCAATCACCAGTCCGATCAGAAGCCAGAACGCCCCGCCGATCTCCAGCCCCCAAATCGGGATGTCCACCTGCTGATGGATCAGCACTCCGACAAGGGCCGCAAACACGCCCTGATACGCACCGCCACCGGTCCTAGCCAGTCGCCAGGACATGAACAATGCGCTCACCAGCATGGCAATGAAGACGGCCGTTCCAACAGCACCAAACTCAGCCATGACTTGAAGGAAGAGATTATGTGCGAACGCCACCTGCTTGTAGTGCGCCTGGGGTAGAGCGTAGTGCGGAAAGACGTTTGGAAAAACTCCCGCCCCCACTCCGAACACCGGATAATCCTTGATCATCTTGAGCGTAGCGAGCCAAATGTTTACCCGGTCAGCGCTGTAGGCAACTTGAAAGGACGAGAGGAAGCGCGTACGGAGAGCCGGGATGGTCGCCAGAGTGACTGCCGTGCCAAGGAGGGCCACTAATGCCCATCGACGAGAACCCCGGTTGACTAAGGCAAACACGGTGAGCATGACCAGAAAGCCAAACCAGGCACCCCGAGCAAACGTCAGGAGCAGGGTAGCGATGGCCAAGAGAAGATAGGCTCCCGTTACAATCCACCGCCACCTACCTCGGATGTCGGCGAAATAGCCGAGAGAAACGCCGGTACAGAGGATCACCAGCGTCCCCAAACCGGGAGAACCTGCGAACAGTCCCTCGGCTCTCAAAGGGTGGACAACCAAAAAATGGATGATAGCATAGAGGTAGGACACCACACTCCCCACTACCAGTGCCGGTATCAAGCGGTGCTGTACAAAGCGTTGGTCCAAACCGGTCCACTGGGTGCCGAAGACGAAACCCGTAACCACCAAGGCGAAAGCCAGGGTAAGTGCCAAGGCGACTACCCGTACGGGAGACACCAAGGCGCTTATCACCATGGACGCCAGTAGAGCGAGAAAAAGCCAATAGACCCGGTGTGAGAAGCTAAGCGACGGCCTCTGGCGGACAAGGGTTCCGAGCAATCCGGCCAGGACAATCAGCAGCCCGACTGAGGTAGTGCCGAAAGGTGCGGCAAAACATGCCACCACGCAGCCAGCTGTGACTAGCTTACTTGGTTTCTCCATCGACTGACCGCCTCCAATTGTCTTCTCACATCGGTGGGCAGACTTTTCTCGCCCCACCTTCGAACGGTCTACCCTGGAGCCGACGACGGTGAGTCACCTAGCCAAGAAGCGTTCCAAATGCATTTGCCGGTCGGAAGGAGAATGGCAGTGCCCAGGCGCAGAGAGCCGCCGCCCGCTCACCGTCGGAAATGCTCTGCCACGTCCACCACGGCCTCGATCACGTCGCTCACGTCCTGGTCCGTCAACCTCGGATTCAGGGGCAGACTGATCAGGCGGAGGTAGTTGGCATATGCCACCGGGAAGTCATTTGGCTTGAAGCCGTACTTGTCGCGGTAGTACGGATGAAGATGGATGGGGATAAAATGGACGCTCGTTCCGATGTTCCGAACTTTGAGTTCCTCGATGAACTGGTCGCGTCCGATGCGCAGCGTCTCAAGGTTCAATCTGAGAGCGTATAGGTGCCAAGCATGTTCAACCTCAGAGCGTTCGACCGGCAATGCAAAGTACGGGTAGCCACCGAAAGCCTCATTGTACCGCTGGACGATGGCCCGCCGCCGCTCCTGGAAGGCTGGTAGCTTCTTGAGCTGCTGCAGTCCAATAGCCGCTTGAATGTCGGTCATGTTGTATTTGAAGCCAGGCAGGACTACCTCGTAGTACCATGAACCACCCTTGTCGTAGCGTTTCCAAGCATCTTTGCTCATGCCGTGAAGGCTTATCACTCTGGCGCGCTCCAAGAGTTCCGGCTGTCCGGTAAGCATTCCCCCCTCAGCCGTCGTAAGGTTCTTGGTGACGTAAAAGCTGAAGGCGGTCAAGTCACCTATGGTCCCAATCATCCGTCCCTTGTACTTAGCGGGGAGGGCGTGAGCCGCATCCTCCACGACCCTGAGGCCTTTCTCTCTTGCCACGGAAAGCAGCGGGTCCAGGTCACAGGGATGCCCGGCGTAGTGCACAGGCAGGAGGCATTTGGTCTTGGGCGTAACAGCCTCGGCTACCGCCGTGGGCGAAATGCAGAGGGTATCCGGCTCGACATCCACCAGAACCGGTCGGGCGCCCACGTGCTCGATCACATTGACAGTAGCGCAAAAGGTCATCGGAGTAGTGATGACCTCGTCCCCCGGACCTACGCCCAGCGCAACGAGGGCCGTATGCAGCCCCGCCGTGCAGGAGTTCAGCGCCAGCGCCGCCGGCGCGCCGATGAAGGTGGCGAACTCCGCCTCGAAACGCCTGGTCTTCGGTCCGGTGGTGATCCAGTCCGACCGGAGGGTGTCCATCACCTCTTCCCGTTCTTCGTCCGAGATCGCCGGCGGTGAGTAGTTCAGAAAGGTGGAACGCATGGTCGCTGACCCCCTAACGTACAAGCGATACGAAAGTGTTCAGAATCACCAGCAGATCGCTCCAAACCGTCGCCCGAGCGGCATAGGCCAGGTTGATGGCGATCTTGTCCGGCATGATCTTTTCGATATAGGTCCGCTCGGGATCGGACGACTGCGCCAAAAGCTCGCTCTCATGCCGATAGCGGACCGACGCGGGATCGGTGATCCCCGGTACCAGTTCGAGCACTTTTCGCTGTTCTGGCGTGTACAGGCTGACGTAGCGGGGAACCTCCGGTCTCGGACCCACCAGGCTCATCTCACCGCGCAGCACGTTGATGAGCTGGGGCAGCTCGTCAACCTTCGTCTTGCGCAGCCAAGCGCCGACGTGCGTAACCCGTGGGTCCTGGCCCACCGTCAACTGGCCCCCTTGCTGTTCCGCCCCTACCCTCATCGTACGGAACTTCCACATGTGGAACAGTCTCCCGCGGCGGCCCACCCGTTCCTGGACAAAAAGCGCCGGCCCCCCGTCCTCGAACTTAATCAGAAGGGCCACTACTACAAAAAGCGGCGTGAGTACTAGGAGCCCAACAGCAGCCCAAGACAGATCGAACGCTCGCTTGGCTAACGCCTTCATTTCTCGCTTCTCACCTTAGGCGATACTTTCGTTCTTGCTGGTCCGTTTCCTTTGAGCAGCTATTCTGTGGCGCCCGATTTTCATTACGGCTTCGTGAGTAGCCCCAAGTAATGAGTGCGGAGAGATGGTATCCGAACAAGTAGCGGATACAGAAGGGGGATGAGTTTTCCCAGACGCCTAGCCAGCGGCGGGAGCAGCGTTATGGACCGGAGCTCGAAGCGAAAGCTGGGAAAAAGCTGATGCAGACGTCGTCTCGTTATGCCGTGTACGTTTCTGTTATAGGGATTTCTGTAACGCATGTCATACCAAACAACAGCTCCTCCTGACTTCAGAACTCTTGTGACCTCCCTTGCCACATTGAAAGCCATGGAGTCATCGAGCATAGAACTGAACACCGTAAAAAGCATGACCAGGTCGAACGTGCCGTCCGGCCAAGGTAAGCATTCAGCGTTAATGCACTGGAAGTTCAGATCAAGGTAATTACGGTTGGCTGCTTCGATTCGTTCAGGTATGAGGTCGATGCCGTAAAGGTTTTGGTGCAGTGCTCCCCACTCGGCAAGTCTGGCCAGTTCTGTGCCAGAGCCACAACCGACGTCCAGAACCTTGACCGCTGTCAGCGGCAGGTAACCATTCTTTTTCAGCACCTCGAAGGTCGCTATCCGCCGCTCGCATGCTATCGCCTGGTTACCGGGGTTATCCAGTCGCCACCGGTGGCGGATTGCTGCCTTGTGACTGTACGCCTCGTAGACCTTCTTTAGGCGCTTGACCTCCCCGCTTTCTGGACTAGCCCGCATAAAGACGACCCCCTCGTCAATTGGACCAGCCAATCTTGAACCAGTGAGTTCCAACTGAAGTGAGCTTCCGCGTATTGGCGCCCATTGAGGCCAAGGCTTTGCGCCAACTCTGGCCGTTGGAGCAGTATCCGCATAGCCTCAGCCAAAGCGTGAGGGTTTTCTGGCGGTGCAATCAGGCCAGCCCTGGCCTGCTCAATCAGCCGGGCTGCCTCGCCGGAACCGCTATAGAGTACAGGCTTACCCGAGGCCATGATCGGGAAGAGTTTGGACGGTCTAGCCCCTTCGAACAGTGGCAAGCGCTTGAGGCTGGCAAAACCGGCGTAGGCGGTCGAGTATAGTCGCGCCACATATTCGGGAGGATGAGGCGGGATGAACCGAACGTTCGACATCCGCTCTTCCTTCGCGCGACGGACAAGCCTCTCCTTGTCCGAGCCATCCCCGACGAAGACCAACAATGCTTCCGGAATCTCAGTCTGAATCAACTTCATGGCGTCTAGCGCCACATCCAATCCTTGTGCATAACCCAGCGTACCAGCGTAGAGGATAACCTTCTTGTCCTGAAGCTGCCATTCCCGAATTATCTCCTCATCCGGCTCTTGCGGTTTGAATAGCTCCGTATCGACCCCGTTGGGCAAGAAGAGGACTTTTTGTTCAGGTACCGCCTTTTTCTCAACCAGCACGTTTCGGATTCCCTCGGTGACAACGTTGACGTAGCTAGCCCGCCGGTATGTCCAGCGTTCCAAACGTTCGGCAAGACGCAGTACCAGTCCTTCCCTCAAGATGCCAAGTTCTCGTACCGAGTCTGGCCACAAATCGGCCACGTTGAAAACCATCGGAACACGCCAGTACCTGGCTGCAATCCAGCCTGGAATGCTGAGGAACAACGGAGGCGACTCTACAAACACATAATCCGGCCGCTTGGCGCGCACCAACCCAAGGAAGCTGGTTGCGGTGAACGAAGCATAACTGAGCATCCGCTTGAAGCCTGCACCAAGTGAAGGATAGAGCCAAACCCGGTGTACGAGTACTCCCTCCCAGGTCTCACGGCGATATACAGATCGGCGGTATCCAGGAAAAATCCGGCCGGTGGGGTGATTGGGCAAGGCGGTGACTATTTCGACCTGATGGCCAGACCGGACCAACTGGCGAACCATCGCCGCTAGGCGAACCTGCGGAGCCCCTATCTCTGGTGGAAAGTACTGGGTCAGAAACAAGAACCGCAACCGCGCTTACCCCCCGAGGGCAGCGACAATTCTCTGTGCTGCCCGACCATCACCGTACGGGTGTCCGGGACGGCCGCGCTGTACCATGGCCCTGCAGATGCCATCCTCTACCTCTGAACCGGAACGAGGCGGGACTAATCGGTTCCAGCCAAGTTCGAGCAGCTCCGTCCATTCGGTTTCATCGCGCAAAGTAGCACACGGCACTCCATAGAAAAAGGCTTCTTTCTGCACCCCGCCCGAGTCTGTAACGATCGCCAACGCATTCTTCTCAAGCATGACCATGTCCAAATATCCAACGGGCTCAGTCAGCCGGATTTCCGGCCTGGGAACAGGATAGAGCCCGGCCTCGGTCAGAGCCGCCCGGGTACGAGGATGAAGAGGCCAGACAATAGATACTTCCTTCGCAACTGAAGAAAGCCCTTCCACTATAGCGCTCAGTCGCTCCGGACAATCGGTGTTCTCGGCGCGATGTACGGTAACCAGAATGTACTTGCGGGGTTCGAGTCCCAGCCGGGTCAACACGCGGCTCTCCCGTTCGGCCTTATCCCCGTAGTATAGGGCAGCATCGTACATGACGTCGCCCACCAACTTAATCCTGCTATCGGGAATGCCCTCTCGTCGAAGATGTTTGACGGCCGTCTCGGTGGGGGCCAAGAGCAAGTCTGCAGCATGGTCAGTTAGCACCCGGTTGAGTTCTTCAGGCATCCGCCGGTTAAAGGACCGCAAGCCGGCCTCAACGTGAGCCACCGGGACATGCAGCTTGGCCCCGGCCAAGGCCCCAGCCAGGGTCGAGTTCGTGTCGCCATAGACTAGGACCCAATCGGGGCGGACCTCCAACAGGACCCTTTCCACCTTTTGGAGCATAAGCCCTGTCTGTACCCCGTGGGTTCCCGAACCGACTCCGAGGTAATGATCGGGCCGGGGAATCTCTAGTTCTCTAAAGAAAATGTCCGACAAACTGGCATCGTAATGTTGGCCGGTGTGCACCAATACCTCCTGAAAACAAGCCTTTGCCCGCAACAGGCGGGATACTAGCGCAGCCTTAATAAACTGAGGCCGAGCCCCGACAACCGTAACAACCGTTTTCACCGAACAGGTCCTCCAGCCAGATGAGAGTAATTGTCTCCGCTCGTGCTGCCGACTTTCTTGAAGTACGGTTCCTCTGCTGGGCAGGCGTCCATCTGGGTTCCCCCTCAAATGTGTACGCCGGGCACGAAGGCGGCTCCCAGCGCAGGTATTGGCGTTTCACAATCATGGGGGCGCTCTTCTATGTCACGACTCGTTGCTTACAAGAAGTCTGTCGTAGAAATCGAGCAACTTTTTGGCCTCCGCGTCCCAGTTATACCGCTCACGTACAGCCTCCCGTCCCCGCTCTCCCATAACTCTTGCCATATCTGGATGAGTGAGGATGCGTTGGATAGCGTCAGCTACCGCCACAGGAGATTCCGGATCAACGCAAATGCCACACTGTTCCTTTTCAACGATATCACGGTACAGGGGAAAATCGGATACGATCACTGGCAAACCCAATGCCATGTATTCGAACATCTTGGTTGGGTAAGACCCGATGTAGTTCGGTATCGCCTTTAGAACTGCGAGGCCGATCTTGCATCGTGCCACATGCCGCCAACCCTGATCTGGTAGCATGTATCCGCGAAGATAGACGTGCTCTAGTCCGTAGCGGCTGCATAGATGAATAAGTTCGGCTCGGTGTTCCTCACTCACTGGACCAATACACTCCCAACCCACGGTATGGCCTCGTTCTTTGAGGATCCGTAGCGCTTCCAAATACACCAAGCTCCCCCGCTCCGGTGTCACCCCGCCGAGGTAACCGACAGTTGGAATAGGGTATTTGCTCTCCTCAATCGCAAAGATGCTTGAAAGCAGCGGCATGTTCTGAACCGTGACCGCCGGTTTAACCCAAGGATAGTCTTTGGCATAGGACTTTTCAGCATATATGACAGGCATGCCATTCAGCAAGACACGCTCAACTGCCTTGACTATACCGGAAAGAATCGGTCGCACCCATGGTCTTATCCAACCTTTCGATAGAATCGCCTTTGGGACGTTTTCATGCATGTCGTACACTACCCGCTTGCCGTGCAGCCTTAAGAGCACCCCAACCGGAATCAATTCCGGGTCGTGGACATGGTATAGCTGGGCATTCTCTAGAATGGCGGCTCGGTATACCTGCCACACAGTGCGCATCATCCGCTCCCGCCGACTCCTAGGCTTCGGCACCGCACGGACGCGTACTCCATCTACCACCTCGTCTCGATCATGAGGTGCAACCAACACAACTTTGTACCCAGCAAGCGTCAGTGTTTTGCACTCCTTGTAAAAGATCCGAATATCAAATGGTAGATGGACAGACGTGAGGACACAAACGTGCACACTCAATTACCTTAGTTTCACCTCCTTAGTACCCTTTAGGCGACCGCTTTCTGGGAACTCGGGTCTGCCGCCTCCGATTCATCAGGGGTAGGACAATGCCTTTGGGTTGGAATTCTAACGGCTACCTCTCCCCCCCGCAAGTAGTTGCGTGTAGATAGCTTCCATCTGGGCCAGATTATCCTCCCAGATGGCCCGCTCCCGAATCAGCGCTTGATTTAGTCTACAAGCCTTTAAACGCAAGTCAGCGTCTTCCAGAGCCCTCTGCAGAGCTCTAGCCAGTTCCTCTTCGTTAGGAGTGACGATAAGGCCGTTACGACCATGTTCTATCCATTCTCGATTCGCAGGTAGGTCAGATACAATGGGAAGGCAACCCCAATTCATGGCCTCAAGGAGGCTCACGGAGGTGGCATCCGAACTAGGTATAGAAACGAATACCTCTGCTTGAGCGTAATATCGCGCTAGAGTCTCCCGGGGAAGCAGTCCAACGAAATCAACTCGATCATGCACGTTCAGTCGAACTGCAAGTTCTTCAAGCTTTCCCCGCATTTGGCCATCCGCAGCTATAACCAACCTGTATGAATAGGTTGAATTCACTAAGGCAAAAGCACGAATGATCAAGTCGACATTATAGAGTGATTTCAGGGAGCGGGTTGAGAGGATTATGGGTTTCTTTTGAGGCAGGCTTCGGGCAGCATCCGCATACTGCCGCTCAATTCCCATCGGAAAACAATGAACCTTAGCGGCCGCGCTTGGGACTAAATCCGTAATAGTTCTTACCAAATCTTGTGAGTCAGCAGTGAGTACCTGTGCCCGCCAAAGTACACTCTTAACCATAAGGCGGAGCAGAACTGATCGTTTGGGGATAAGCAGAACATCCGAACCCAAGGCTGAGACAATTACCCGGGGATGGCCACTCAATGCAGCATATAGCCCCTCACTAATGACCTGATGGCCATGGACGATCTGAGGCTTTAGCTTTCGAACCAATGTTCGTACCTGTGGCAAGGTTCTAGGAAGTGCACGGAGCGTAATGGGCAAAACGTGCAAGACTACGTCATCGGGACAGTTCGCATATGAGTGGCTAAGTAGGTGAAGTTCATGTCCTAGGTTTCGCAATCCGTCAAGCCAACGCTGTGTATGTATGCTTTCCGCGTTGGCAATGAGCAGGATCCTTGCCATGGCTCCTTAGCCCCCCTAGAAGCAACATTAGTACAGGCATTACTTGCTGGTTGTAGAAAGTGGTATTGGTCAGATTCACCACCAACAAGCTAATCAAAATCCAAAACACTGCCCTGTAAGGAGTATGCTGGTTTCTATATGCCCAGTAGCCGATAGAGAAGTAGAACGTTAACAGTATTACTAGGCCCAGTATCCCATACCTGTAAAGGTACAGTAGATACTCGTTGTCCACATAAATACTCAGTGAAGCCTTGGCGGGGCCAATACCCACCAGTGGGCTTTGAATGACTTGATCCATAATCAGAGTCCATACTTGCATACGCAATTGAAAGCTATGGGTCTCGAGCCCGCCCTTCCCCAAGGCTGCCAAATAAGGAAGAAAACCGCTGAATACAAGAATTGCCAAAGATATTAGCACAAACGCTCCCGTTACGCGTCTCTTTACTGACGACGGTCCTAATAGTAGATATGCTGCATATCCCACAAAAAAGGCAATCAACCCCGTACGGGATTGTGTTAATGACAAAGTTGCCAAAACAAGAGTTGAGCCAATCCACACGGCCTTTGATCTTCGCTCTGATGCAGCTGTCTCTAATAGCCAAAAAACTACTATCATCATGGTAGCTAGATCATTGGGATTACCTAGAGTAGCTGTGGCTCGCCGCTGGTACCATTCTCTGCTGGGATCAAGATTCAAAACCTGGGATGCTGAAATGTACACAGGGGAAAGCCAGGAGTTGACGGAAAAGAAGTTGAATACTTGCGTAAATGAAAACGCAAACATAACAATAGATGCCCAAAATGCTGCTTTACGGAACACCTCAACCGGGGGACACAGGGACGCAGCAATATGATACGCGCACCAATACTTCCCCAGCTTCACCAATTCCAGAAGATCCCGTGTTTCTACAATGCCACTCAACGCCCAGCCATAGAGAGTTGAAAAGAGCGTAGAAGCGCCGAAAAAAGGGAAAAAGAGATCCACCGTGTCGAGAATGAGGCTCCCTTTTGCGCTCTGCTTCAACCATAGACTCAAGCCCCACAGTAGTATTACCAGGTCATCCAGCCTAACCTTAAGCTCACCACCCCGGAGGCTTGGCAGACCTGGCAAGAGGAACAATGACAACAGCAGAAGAAGTAGTCCCTGCTGGGCCACGTCATTACGTCCAAAAGGCAAGTACGCATCACCTCACCATTAGCGCGCCACTGAGGTTCTGCAATTGATCTCTAAGAGCAGGACCTTCTTAACGGACTGGCGGGTACTCCTCCAACCACTTCTCCTGCTTCGACCGAGCGTACAACAACAGCTCCGGCAGCCACTAAAGCTTGTGAACCAATCTCAACACCCGAGAGAAGAATGCACCCGGTACCCAGGTAAGCGTCGCTACCTACACGCACACCTGCCACTTTTCGGGGATACCGCAAACGTAATGAGCTGTTACCCATGTCCTGATGGGTCAGAATCTGAACAGAAGGCGACAATACTGCGTTATCCCCGATTTCAATTGATCCAGCCAAATCGAACAGACAGTCAAGACCAATGTGAGCGCCCTTGCCTATGCGCAGATTACTCAGATCATTCCCGGGATTCATGATGCGCAAGTGTCCCTGGAATGAGACTTTTGGTGCAACTTTGGCCCCCATTACCCGCAAACACAAACCGAGTGTTGGCCCTTGAAGAGAACGGATCCACGTAACCGCGGCACGGCTACCCCAGACCTTCCAAACCAACATAATCCATGCCATCCATATAATAGCTCCAATACGCCACGAAACTGCCCGGGCGCCCCGGAGAAGAACAGCGCCCAAGCCACTCATCTGAGACTGCACAGTGTACTCACAACCTCGTTCTGAACTTTAGCTTCCAATTGCGGCCATGCCGGCCATCTCGCTAGCAGCCTTCCTACAACTTCCACACCTTCCCTGACTCCGCCATCAACCCCCGCATCGCGTTCCTTGCATCAAGCACTGCCTGAGCTAGTACAGCTACCCTTTGGTAATCCACGCGTGAATGATCTGTCGTGATCACTACAATGTCAGCATTCTTCACGACGGCATCGTCAAGAGGCACTGACGAGAGCGTGATCTGCCTGCCTCTTACGCAGGTCTGCCCCGCGTTGCGCCCTGTTTGGCCTGGGGGCTGGGCATGCGCCTCGCACCCGGTCTGCCCATTCTGCCCCCCGACTGCAATCTTAACCTCCGGGATGAGCGGATCGTGATAACTGACCTCCGCACCTTCCCTCAGCAGTAGCTGGATCACCTTCAAGGCTGGCGACTCCCGCTCATCTGGAACGTCTTTCTTATAGGCCACGCCAAGCACCAGGACCTTCGCCCCGCGCAGGGATTTCCTCTGCTGTCCCAGGATCCTTGCGGTCTTCTCTACCACGAAGTATGGCATGCGGAGGTTAACCTCCACAGCCAGCTCAATGAATCTAGTGCTGAAGTCGAATTCCCTCGCCTTCCAGGCTAGGTAAGAGGGATCCAGAGGAATGCAATGCCCGCCCACTCCAGGCCCTGGATAGAAAGGCTGTATCCCAAAGGGTTTGCTAAATGCCGCATCTAGCACTTCCCATACATCAAGCCCCATCCGATCGCACAAGAGCGCCATCTCGTTCACCAGTGCAATATTGACGGCCCGGTAGGTGTTCTCGAACACCTTGGCCATCTCCGCCACACTGGGCGAAGAGACCGGGATCACCTTGAGGATCGTCTGGCTGTAAAACATGGTGGCCACGTCGGTGCAGACCGGAGTGACCCCGCCCACCAGCTTGTTCGTGTTCTTCGTGGTGTAGCGGGCGTTGCCCGGGTCGACCCGCTCCGGCGAAAAAGCGAGGAAGAAGTCCTCTCCAACCTTTAAGCCGGTCTGTTCAAGCCGGGGGAGGATAACCTCCTCGGTCGTGCCCGGGTAGGTGGTGCTTTCGAGGCAGACGAGTTGCCCCCGCCGGAGGTGCCTGGCGATATGCTCGGTGACGTTCACGATGTACTGCAGGTCCGGCTCCCGGTTAACCGTAAGGGGAGTTGGAACGCAGATGATGATCACGTCCGCCTCAGACAGTTGCGAGAAGTCGGTGGTCGCCCGCAGTTTGCCGTCCTGCACGGCTTGGCGAAGCTCTTCGTCTCTCACGTCCAGGATGTAATTCTCACCCCGGTTCAGCTTGGCCACCCGGTTCTCGTTCCGGTCGAGGGCCATCACGGTAAACCCCACCTTGGCCTTTTCCACCGCCAGGGGAAGTCCCACGTAACCGGCGCCGACCACGGAAACCAGCGCCGTCCGGTCCAGGATCTTGGCCTTTAGTGCCTCTGCAGAATTCATCGAAGCCGATGGGGCCGTTGTCTTGTTGAGCATCCCGCTCCAATCCCTTCCGCCAAATCTTCACCTACTGCCGAAAAAAATCGCCGGATGGCGTCCACCACCCGCTCGATTTCCCCGGCGCTGAGTTCCGGAAACATAGGCAAGGACAAGACTTCCTGCGCCGCCCGCTCCGCCTCTGGAAAATCCCCTTGCCTGTAGCCGAGTTCGGCGAATGCCTGTTGTAGATGGAGCGGGAGAGGATAGTACACGTTTGACCCAATGCCCTGCGCCTGCAGGTAAGACTGCAGCCGGTCGCGGGCCGGCGTCGCCAGGGTGAACTGGTGGTAAACGTGGAAGCTGTCAGGCCGCTCCACGGGCAGCCTGAGCGTCCCCGACTCGACCTGCGGCAGCTGCGCCAAGACTGAACGGTAGGTCGCGGCTATTTCGCGGCGCCGGGCGATCCAGCCGTCCAGGTACTTCGCCTTCACCCGCAGTACCGCGGCCTGCAGCTCGTCCAAGCGGCTGTTGTAGCCGAGGCTTTCGTGATAGTACTTCTTGCGTGAGCCGTGAACCCGCAACACCCTCACCCGGTCGGCCAGCCCCGGGTTGTCGGTCACAACCATTCCACCGTCGCCGAAGGCCCCCAAGTTCTTGGTGGGGAAGAAGCTGAAGCAGGCTACGTCCCCCAGTGACCCGACGGGCTTACCTCCATACTGGGCGCCAATCGCCTGCGCCGCGTCCTCGATGAGGTAGAGGCGGTGTTCCCGGGCGAGCGCCTGCAGTGGCGCCATGTCCGCCGGGTGCCCGAAGAGGTGAACCGGAATGATGGCTTTGGTGCGCCTAGTGATCGCCCCCGCAACCTTGCTGGGGTCAATATTGTACGTCTCCGGTTCAACGTCGCAAAAGACCGGCCGGGCGCCGGCCCGGGCGATAGCCCCCGCAGTAGCAAAAAACGTGAATGGCGTGGTAATGACTTCATCCCCCGGCCAGACTCCGCAGGCCAGAAGAGCCAGGTGCAAGGCATCGCTCCCGTTGGCGACTCCGATGCCGAAGGACACGCCGCACCGGCCAGCGATCTCTCGTTCCAGAGCCTCCACTTGCTCGCCGAGGATGAACCGGCCGCTTCTTATGACCCCCAGCAGGGCGTCCTCGAGCTCCTGGGCGAGGAGGGTGTTCTGGCGCGTAAGATCGAAGCTGGGGATGGGGCCGCGGTTCTCCAGAGGCCCTGAATCATTCTGACGCACCTGCCGGCCCCCCTTCTCTCCGGGCATAAATGAGTTGTTCCTCCGGCACAGGCCGAATTACCCGGGCCGGAACGCCCATTACTGTTTGATACGGAGGGACGTCCCGGGTCACCACGCTCCCCGCCGCCACCAGCGCCTCCTGCCCCACGACCACCCCGGGTAGAAGGACCGCGTTTCCACCGATTCGCCCGCCTTTCTCCACGGTCACGCCCTTCCGGTGACGGAAACGCTCCTCCGTCCGCCCAAGGTAGTTATCGTTGGTCGTGGTCACCATGGGTGCGATGAAGACGTCCTCGGCCAGCGAGGAATAAGCCGTAATGTACGCCCCTGTCTGGATCTTGGTGCGGTCGCCGACGAAACAATCGTTTTCGACCGTGGCGCCGTGCCCCGCGATAACGTGATCTCCCAAGCGGCACCGTTCCCTCACCTGCGCCCCGTCGGCCACAAAACAGCCGGAGCCCAGCGTGCTGCCAGCATAGATCACCGCCCCAGCCCCCACCTGGCACTCCTCTCCGATGGCCAGCGGCGGCAGGTCTGACGTAGCGGCGAGCGTGCTGGTTTTGGCGCGGGTCGGTGACTGGCCGACGATGCTTCCCGCTCCCAGTGCGGTGCGCGCACCCACCCGCGTCCCTGCCCGCACGATGGCGTGGTGGTCAATGCGCACGTCGTCGCCCACTTCCGCGCGGTCTTCCACCACCGCGTGGGCGCCCACCATCACCCGTTCGCCGAGCCGCACGCCGTCGCCGAGGACGGCGTAGGGTCCGACCCGAGACCCATTCCCCAAGATGACGCCTTCCCCTAGACGCGCCGTCGGGTCCACCTGAACGTCTCCAGCACCTGTCATCCGTTCAGCCACTCCATCTCACCCCGGCGAGCGCTCAGGATGCGCTCCGACTCCTCCTGTAGCGGGAACTTGACTGCTTCACCGGTCTCCACGGACCGGTAGACCGACAGAATCAACTCCACAGCCGCCCTTCCCTCTTCACCCGAAACCGGCGGGGGGCCGTCCGTGCGGATGGCTTCCGCCATCGCCGCCAGCAACGCCCCGTGGCCACTGCCGTACACGCTGGCCGGATCGGGTTGCGAGGCGATATCCGCTTCCAACTCCAGGGCCCTGCGCTCGGAATCAGCGAACTCCCACCGCTCGATGCGGTTCAAAGCCACGCCACCCAGGGCGGCGCTACCCCTTTCGCCAAAGAGCGCGATGGTCTCCTCCCAGTTGGCGGGAAAGACGTTGTTGGACGCTTCCACCACTCCAAGGGCTTGGGACAGGAACCTGACCGACGCTACGGCCACATCTTCCGCCGCTATGGCATGCAGTTGGGTGGCGGCGAAGGCAAAAACCTCAGCGGGTTCACCCATCATCCAGCGGAAGATGTCCAGGGCGTGCACCGATTGATTCATCAGGACCCCTCCATCCTGCGCCCACGTGCCCCGCCAGCGCGCCTGCTCATAGTAATCGTTGCCGCGGTTCCAGCGGACCGCCACAGCCGCGTGGGAGAGTCGGCCGAACCTGCCGGCCGAGAGGGCCTCGTGGAGTTTTCGGACGGCCGGGTTGAACCGGTTTTGATGAACCACACACAACTTGACTCCTTGTTCCCGGCATGTCCTGATCAACGCGTCTATCTCGGCCAACGTCAAGCCGATCGGCTTCTCCACCACCACATGCTTGCCGGCCAGGGCCGCGTCGACGCCGATTCGGGGATGGTCTCCGCTGGGAGTGGCGATAGATACCACGTCGATGTCGTTCCGATCCAACAGGAAACGATAGTCGGTGTACGGTTCGCCACCCCACCGCCGGGCGAACTCCTCTGCCCGCTCCGGAACAAGGTCGCACACCGCCCGTAGCTTGACCCCGGGGATACGGGTGAGCGCCTCCGCATGGTAGCGAGCCACTCGCCCACACCCGATCAGCCCGAAACTAACCATCCGTAACGCTCCTCTATCTGGACAACTCGGTCGTTGCGGCGGTATGAGCAGCCACCGCGCCTGTCACGGCTTCGTCTTCCCACCAGCCTCGCTCAACCGTTTCCTTGTCTTCCGTGCCCAGGTGGCGGAGGGTGTTGCGCAAGACCTCCAAGTCGCCCGAGGCAAGCGCCCTCTCCAGTTGCTGCAGGCCTTCCTCCAGCCATGTCCCATCGACCGGCGCCGCATGGAGCTTGACGATCTTGGGGTGCGAGGTCGGGAGAACCTCCTCCCCTTCCGCGTGTAACTCCTCGAACAGCTTCTCACCCGGTCGGGGGCCGGAAAAGACAATGGGGATGTCCACGTCAGGCTCCAAACCAGACAGCCGGATCAGGTCGCGGGCAAGATCCAGGATGCGCACGGGCTCGCCCATGTTGAGGAGGAAGATCTCGCCTCCTTCCCCCAGCGCTCCCGCCTGAATGACCAACTGTACCGCCTCGGGGATGGTCATGAAGTAGCGGCGCATCTCCGGATGGGTTACGGTGACCGGTCCCCCGGCGGCGATCTGCTTCTTGAACAGGGGAATCACGCTGCCCCGGCTGCCCAGGACGTTGCCAAACCGCACCGCCACGAAGCGGGTGCGGCTATGGTCGTTGGCCCTTTGCACGATCATCTCCGCCACCCGCTTGGAGCAGCCCATCATACTGGTTGGCCGGACGGCCTTGTCGGTGGAGATCATCACAAACCGCTCGGCGCCCGTCCGGTCGGCCGCCTCCACCAGGTTGCGGGTCCCCAGGACATTGTTGGTTACGGCCTCATCCGGGTTGGCCTCCATGAGCGGGACGTGTTTATGGGCCGCCGCATGGAAGACTACCTGGGGCTTCCAGACCGCGAACAACCGGTCGATCTTTGCCCCGTCCCGAATGTCGGCAATGGCGGACTCCAGGCGCAGGTGGGGCTGAGTCGTGCGCAATTCCTGCTCGATGCTGAAGATGCTGTTCTCCCCGTGACCCAGAAGGATAAGTCTTCCCGGCCTGTAGCGGGCGATCTGACGGCAGAGTTCGGAGCCAATGGAGCCGCCGGCTCCCGTGACCAAAACGGTGCGGCCGCTCAGGTAGGCGGCGATCGCTCCGATGTCGGTCTCAACCGGTTCTCGCCCCAATAGGTCCTCGATCTGCACCTCTCGGATCTGGTTGACCGTAACCCGGCCGTTGATCAACTCGTAGAGCGCCGGCAGCGTGCGGACCGGCCGGCCAGTCTTCTGGGCCGTGGCAAACAGTTCGCGCATCGTCTGCCGCGAGGCAGATGGCATGGCGATTAAGATCTCGTCGACTTCCTTGGCCTTGACAGCTTCTGGTATGCTTTCCCGGCCGCCCAGCACCGGGACGCCGCCGACTAGATGGCCCCGTTTCCGGAGGTCGTCGTCGATGAACCCCACGACTTGCCAGGTAGTGGCGTGCTGTATTTCGCGCAAAGCCATGGCCCCGGCATCGCCGGCGCCTATGATCAACAACCGCTTGTGCGGTGTCCCCGCATGCGTGGAACAGTTTTCGCGGCCGGAGTTGGCTTGTTGCTTGTTGGCTTCATGCGCGATGCGGACGAGCAGCCGTGAACCACCGAGCACGAAAGTGGTCAAGAACCATTCGATAACGAAGATGCTGCGCGGTACCCGAACCAGGAAACCGTTAAAGGGAAGAAAGAAATTGGCCGAGAACAGGGTGAGTGAACCCACGGTGACCGCCGTCGCCGTCACCAGCAGCTCCCTGATGCTTGCATACTCCCATCTTTGGCTATAGAAACGATATACGACCAGCCAGGTGATTCTGACGAGCACCCACAGGGCGACAAGGCGCGGCAACCCATCTCGGTATAGCGGGGGAATGCGTCCGTCGAACCGGACAGCATAGGCCAGACCGACCGTCCCGGCGACAAGCAGTCCGTCGAGCAGTGGCAGCCCAACCCTTTTGGCCCGCAGAAGAACGGCGTTCATCCCGCTAGGCTCCTGTAGGTGCGCCAACCTTCCGCAGCGAAAGTTCCAAAGATACCGACCATCAGGGCCAAGAACCCGGCGATCGCGAGGTTCAACGCTTTCCGTGGCTTGACTGGCTCCTCCTCGGCGTGGAACGGTGCGACCACCACGGCGTCGTCGAGTTCTCCCCGGGCAATTTGCTCCTTCATCTGCTCCAGTCGGTTCAACTCACCCGCCGCGGCCACCACGTCTCCGGCCACCAGGATCTGCCGGCTGAACCCCGAGAGGCCCCCGGCCTCGCCCTTCGCTTGGAGCAGCGCATCCAGAGTCTGGCGCATCCCTTCGAGGCGGGCGCGTTGGACGCTTAGCTGGCGTTCTAGGTGAGTCACCCACATTTCCTGCAGGGCGGCCCTGAAGGCCTCGTACCAGGCGGCGCCGATGGCCCGGGCCTGCTCCGGGGATCCGGCTTGAACCGCGAGCTTGACCACGTTCGTGTTCGGTACGAGTTCCGCTCGCACAGAATCCTCGAGCTTCTGAAACTCGATCCCCGCCGCACGGCTCGCTTGCGTCAGCACGGGCGCGGACAAGAGGATGCTGCGATACGCCTCCGGGCTGCCTAGGAGAGCACTCCTCTGAGCCTCAGGACTGTTCACAGGCTCGTTTTGCCCGACCTGCACCAGGCTCACCGCTTCGTAGGTGGGCGGGATGACCCACCAGCTGAGCACGGCGGCGACAGCGACTGCGGAGAAGACCAGCAAGGCGAGGAAGCGACGGTGGCACCAGAGGATTTCAAGGTAGGCGAAGAGGTCTATCTCATCAGACGATACAGCATTAGGCGCGTTCTCAGACAAGGTGACCGCAACCCCCAATTCCTGACAAACACCTGTGGTATTTTCGGCAAACCGGGGGCTGCTTCCTGCTGCTTTTTGCTTCGAGTGCCAAGGTCAACCTTTTCGCCCGGCCTTAGCGCAGCGTCACCTTGAGGGAGAACTCCTTTTCCACCGCGTCCGCCACCAGGCTCACGTCGAAACAGTGCAAATGGCGAACCAGGGCCAGGTTCAGGGTTGAGTAGTATGGTTTGCCCTCCAGCTCATAGCGGGCACCGGCGGTGAGCTCCCAGGGTCCCGAAACGAGCGCGGCCGAGCCCTTGAGGGCCGCCGGACGTCCGGGTTCAGGTGGACCCTGAGCCAAATCATACACCACCGAGAAGGACAACGTCTGTCCTCCCTGTCGCCAGCTCAGACCCACCTCCCCCTCCGTGTACGGGTCGGGCTTGTCGAAGGCGAAGGGAGTCGTTCCTCGGTAGCCGACATGATGGTATGCCGTCTCTAAGGTGAAAGCGGCGGAAAGCGGTTGGTCGAGCCGAACAGTCAGGGTCTTGCCCTCCAGGGTCTCGTCCGTGCCGTATCTGGAGGCCCTTAAGCTCCCCGTGGCCCCCAGGCTGGCCCGACCGGGAAGGCGCAGGGAAGGTGTTGACCACGTGAAAACCGCGTTCTGGCGCCAGGTCTCGGCCCCGCTCGCCCTTTCCCGGATCAGGGCCAAGTCGAGGGCGGGGGTTAAGGCGAAGCCGGCCCGGCGCAGGGTCTGCCCCTCCCACGCGAGTTGCGGAAGGAAGGCCAGGTCGAAGCCATTTTCATCGTCCTCTTCCTGCGCCCGCAGAACCAGACGTCCCCCGCGGCCGGAAGTCGTGAACTCGGCCCGTCCGTCAAGATCAGACCCGTTCTGCACCCAGCGGCTCTCCAACGAGAGGGTCGCCGACTCCCTAGGGGCATACAAGCCAGAGAGCGTCAAACTCGCTCCTTCTATGGAACCATACCCCGCCCCCACCAGGGCGATGGCCTTGTCGGAGAGGTGGACGGGCACCTCGTCAGCGACGAAATAGCCGCGCTTCGAGTCGTAACCCAAGGTCGGAATGGGCAGGCGCTCCCGGCTCATCCGGCCGACCGGGGTGTCTTTGAGCGAGAAGCGCAGGTTGGGCAGGGGTAAGACCCGGCGGCCGTAGAGGGCGAGCGTCACCCCGCGGGCGACTGCCTCCTCTTTCTTCAGGTCCACCTCGACCTGCCGGGCCAGAAAGGCGTACTCGGGGGTGGGGAGGAGACACTTGGTGAAGAGGCCGTCCCGCAGGACCAGTTGACCTGGTGAGACATCCGCCGCTTGGCTGTACAGGCGGATACCCTTGGTCACCGTCTCGGCCTGCTCCAGAGACCCCTGTTGCTTATCCCAGGCATAGTGAAGGTTAGTCCCCGTCACTCGGTCGGAGGAGGTGATCAGGGTCACCGGACCGAGCATCCGGGCCACGTGGCGCCCCAGGTCTGCTTTGAGCAGCTCGCCCCGAGCTTCGAGCCCTTTAAGGCGCAAATCTACCTGGCCGGAGGCGGTGAGGAGATCGGTCTCCAGGTTGTGCTCGATGCTCTCGGCGGAGAGCTGAAATTCTTCGCCGGACGCGGCGCTGGCCGTCCAGGCGAAGAGGGCGCACATTAAGACTGCCGCCAGCAGCCACCTTGACTGGCGCCGCCTTGTCCGGCTGGACACCGCCACCGCCTCACCTCCCCGCAACTTGAGCTGACCCGGCCTGACCCTTGCTTACTACGGCCATCGGTGCCGGCTCTCCTGCCAGGAATGATCGGCGGCGCTGCCACGATCGTCCTGAAGATGAAGCGACCCTTCCCCGCAAGCGGGAAAGGGTCGCGTCCGCAGCTTCGGTCAGGCGCTACCGCAGGCCGTTCACGGAGAGGCCCGTAGCCGCAGCGGAGGCGCTCAGGGAGACGAAGAACTCCGTCCCGATGGGGATCACGACGTCCTTGCCCCGCACGAAGTAGCCACCGACCAGGCCCACCGGCCCCAAGAGCAGGACCCCGGCCATCGAAGCCCCGGCGGCGAACTGGAGCGACTTGTTCATCTCGGTGGCCTGCTCATCCACGGCCACCGGCAAGGCCTGTCCGTCGATGGCCACCAGGGTGCCGAAGTCCACCAGCACCCGACCGTCCCGGCCCAGGTTGCCGGCGGAGATGACTTCCGTCACCCGGCCCTCGCCCGGGGTCCCGGCCGGGAAAATCAGCTTCCCTTCGACCTTGACGTCCTGCGCCACCTGGAACTTGACCTTGTCCCCCACCTTGCTGGTCTGGGAATTGAGTTCCGTGCCCAGCTTGATTTTGATCGGGGTGCCTTTCTCAAGCTGCACCGGCCCTCCCCCGGCCCTGCCGTCAGGCCAGGCCAGGGCGGCAAGCTGAGCCAAACGGGGACCCAGCGGACCGCTGCCCGCCTGCCCGGACATGAGCTGCTCCATCTGGGCCAGGCGAACGGCCAGGGGTTCCCGGGAGACCGTGCGGGTCAGATACCATTCGAGGGCGCTGAGCCGGAAGTAAAGGGATTCGCCGGGACCCCGCAGGACCGTGTTGAGCCGCTCGAGGCGGGCGATGATCGCTCCCTCCTGCTTCCCTCCGAGAATGTCGGTCTCCAACTGTTCCAGCCGCTGCAGTATGGAACCGGCCCCCTCCTGGCCGTAGGTCGCCCTCTCCAGGCTGGCGAGTCCCGCCAGAGGTCCGGAAGCGATCTCCCAGGCGCCAACCGGAAGCGCCCCGCCCAATATCAGCGCCAGGCAGAGAAAGCTCACAGCCAACTTGTCCAGATAGCGGGAGCGGTTCATGATCACCGATGCACCTCCTACGAGCGGACGCTCAAAAGCTCAGGGAAACCCCGGCGGTCAGGTTGTGTTGGCGGGTCTGGTCACCGTCTGCCACGGCCGGCCCGAAGTCAATCAGCCGGTAACCCACCAGCAGGGTGGCGTTGGTGGCAAAATTGTATCCGACCCCGAGCGTGGTGGCGCTTTGCGAGCCGGTGTCCGCAGCCGGTCCGGACGGTTGGTAGAACTCGTAGCCGGCGGTCAAAAAGACCTTCCACGGAAGGCGCAGTTCCACTCCGGCGGTTCCCCAGCGGCCCGCCACACCGCCAGCCGCTCCGCCGAAATCTGTGCCCTCCAGCGTCATCCCGGCCGAGAGGGCGGCCGACGGCGTCAGGTTGACGTCGACCCCCAGCGAGGTGGCGGCCCGCGACGGCTGTTTGGTCGGGGAGACGGTGTCCACGTCCACGAGTTGGTATCCGGCCCGGACCACGGCGGTCTGCCCGAGGGAGTAGCCCACCTCGAAGGAACGGCGTTGCTCGATGTTCGCCAAATCCTTCTTGACCTGGGTGACACCGGTGGTCACGGCCACCTGGCCAAGTTTCAGGGTGAGCCCATACCCCTGGCTCGCCGACAACACGCCTACCTTGAGCCCTGCATTCGTCCCCGTACTGCCCGGCTGAACGTTCCTGACGTTGGCCCCCACCTCGACCCCGGCCACGTTGACCTTCGCCTCCACCCGGACATCGCCGGAACCCGGGAGTGAGCCACCGGGGGCCAGGGAGCCGCTCACCTGGACAGTCGGACTGACGCTCAGGTTCAGCCCAGGCGCCGGCAACCGCATCTCCCCCGGCTGCACCGCGGCGCTGACGGACAGCACCGGCTTGGGTGAAGGCACGGCGCCGAAGGTCGGACGTTTTTCCGTCGTCACCTGACCGGGGAACGGTCCCTCTCCCTGGCGGCTCAGCGCTTGTTCGGGCAGGGGCGCCAACGGCACCGGACTCTTAGGGGAAGCGATCGCCACGGTTGCGGGCAGGGCGTCCTCGGCCACCACCCGGGCGGCAGGCGAACCCTCGGGCTGACTGGCCAGTCTTGCCAGGGTCTCAAGGTCCACAAAGGGGCCGGGGGCTGAGGTTGGCAGCGACAACGCCTCTGGGGAAACCAAGGAGCCGCTTCTCACGCCCAGAAGCTCCAATTCAGGGGCGAACTCCGCAGCCAAGCGGCGCAGCGCCTGGTGCTCGGCGGCGGTCAGTGGGCGCGTTTGGCCGCCGGAAGCTCTGTCCATGGTCTGCACCGCCTGGGCGACCAAAAGCGCCAGTTCGAAGCGCATCACCCCCGGGCGGGACCGGTATGAGGACAAGGCAGACTCACTGACCAGGCCCGGCGCAACCAGCAGGCCCAGCGAGTCGAAGCTCCAGTGGCGGAGGGGAAGCTCGGTGAAAGGATCTGCCAGGGCAGGGCAGGCCAGCCCCAGCGCCAACACGACGCAAAGCAACGCCAGCTGCGCCGCCCGCCGAACGCCTCGGCCAGTCCGCTCCACCTTGGTCACCTACCCTTCCCTGAGTGGGTAAGTATTCTCCTTTCCACCTTATGATACCTGCTCACCGGAACAAGAGGCAGCTGTCATGGAGGTGCGGGGTGGACTCTTGGTTTACTGGGTCGGCTGGCCGGTGCGCCCGTGGTGGCTTGGCGCCGCGACTATCCGGGAGCCCCGTGGGCCCGGCAGGAAGCGGAGCAAGCCAAACCGCCACGGGTGCACCAGATGAGCGGCTACTTTCGGGGACTGATCCCCACCGCCTTGAGCCGAGCGAGGGCCCGGTCCATGGCCGCCTGGGCCCGGCGGTAATCCGTTCCCTCCCGACGGGAGAGGAGGCGGGCGAGGGCCCGCCGGTAGGCGGCCATAGCCCGCTGGGCGTCGATTTCGTCGGCAAACTCGGCGCTGTCCGCCAGGATCACCGCCCGATTCGCCCGGACATCCATGAACCCGCCGCCCACCGCCATCCTGGTCTCCTCGTCCTCTTGCCGAAAGCGCAAGACCCCCGGCGAGAGGATGGTGAGGATCGGCGTATGGTTGTGGGCGATCCCTACGTAACCCCGGTCGGTCGGAGCAATCACCATCTCGACATTGTCGTCAAAGACGGTTCGCTCGGGCGTGACGATCTCCAGGCGGAAGGTGCGACCCGAGGTCAACGCTACTCACCTGCCTCGAGCTGCTTCGCCTTCTCCACAGCGTCTTCGATCGTTCCGACCATGTAGAACGCCTCTTCCGGCAGGTGATCGTAGCGCCCTTCGAGGACCGCCTTGAATGACCGGACGGTGTCCTTGAGCGGAACGTAGCGGCCCGGGTAACCGGTGAAGGCCTCAGCCACGAAGAACGGCTGGGAGAGGAACTTCTGGATGCGCCGGGCCCGGCCCACGATCACCTTGTCCTCGTCGCTCAGTTCGTCCATCCCGAGGATGGCGATGATGTCCTGGAGGTCCTTGTAGCGCTGCAGGATCTCCTGGACCCCCCGGGCCACGTTGTAATGCTCTTCGCCGACCACCCGAGGGTCGAGGATCCGGCTGGTGGAGGCCAGCGGGTCCACCGCCGGATAGATACCCAGGTCGGAAAGCCACCGCTCCAGGTTGGTGGTCGCGTCCAGGTGGGCGAAGGTCGTGGCGGGCGCCGGGTCGGTGTAGTCGTCGGCCGGAACGTAGACCGCCTGGATGGAGGTGATGGACCCCTTCTTGGTCGAGGTGATCCGCTCCTGCAATTGGCCGACGTCGGTCGCCAGAACGGGCTGATAGCCCACGGCCGAGGGAAGGCGGCCCAGCAGGGCCGACACCTCCGACCCGGCCTGAATGAAGCGGAAGATGTTGTCGATGAAGAGGAGCACGTCCTGGCCAGCCTCGTCCCGGAAGTACTCGGCCACGGCGAGACCGGTCAGGCCCACCCGCATACGGGCCCCCGGCGGCTCGTTCATCTGCCCGTAGACCATGGCCGTCTTGGAGATGACGCCCGACTCCTTCATGTCCAGCCAGAGGTCGTTGCCCTCCCGGGTTCGCTCGCCCACGCCGGCGAAGACGGAATAGCCGCCATGCTCCGTGGCGATGTTCCGGATCAGCTCCTGGATCAGTACGGTCTTGCCCACACCGGCGCCGCCGAAGAGGCCGACCTTGCCGCCCTTGGGATACGGAGCCAGCAGGTCGATGACCTTGATCCCCGTCTCGAGGATTTGGATCTCGGTCGACTGGTCCTGCAGCTTGGGCGGCTCGCGGTGGATGGAGTACCGAACGCCTGACTCGATCGGCCCCAGCCTGTCGATCGGCTCGCCGAGCACGTTCATCAGCCGTCCCAGGCATTCCTTGCCGACCGGAACCGTGATCGGGGCTCCCGTATCGACCACCGGCATCCCCCGGACCAGGCCGTCGGTGGTGGACATGGCCACGGCGCGGACGGTGTAGTCGCCCAGGTGGTGCATGACTTCGGCGGTCACGCCAGTGGGCATCTTCCCGTCGGTCCGCATCCCGTCGGGACCGAGTTCGTCCCTGGTGATGATCAGCGCCGAGTAGATCGCCGGCAGTTGCCCCGGTTCAAAGGCCACATCCACGACCGGCCCGATAATCTGCGTCACCCGACCAACATTCATCTCTCACGTAACCTCCCCGAATCCCGATTAGCCTTTAAGGGCTTCGGCGCCGCTGATGATCTCCGTCAGCTCCTGAGTGATCCCGGCCTGGCGGGCACGGTTGTAGGACAGGGTGTAACGGTCGATCATCTCTTCGGCGTTCTTGGTGGCGTTGTCCATGGCCGTCATGCGGGCCCCGAACTCGCCGGCCTTCCCTTCCAGCAAGGCCTGGAGAATGAAGACTTCGATATAGCGCGGGATGAGTTTGGCGAGAATGACCTCCGGCGAGGGCTCCATCGTGTAGTCGGGAATCCACAGCCGCGGGCCGAGCTCCTCTTCTCCGCCCTCCCGGCGGGCTTTTTGGCCGATCGCGACCGGCGCCGGAGCCGCTTCGCCCTCCCCAGCCGGTTTCGCGGCGCCCGCCGCCCCGCCCTGCACCGGCGGCTTCTCCCCTGCCTCTCCTTCGGCCTCCTCCTCGTCTTCCGCCTTGGGCATGGCCAGGGGCAGGAGCTTCTTCACCGTCGGTTTCTGGCTCATGACCGAGACAAACTCGGAGTAAACCAGATAAACCTGGTCCACTTCGCCCGTGACAAAGCGCTGGGTCACGTACTCGGCCAAGCGCTGGGTCAGGTCGAGCGTAGGAACATCGCCGCTGGTTGGAAAGTCCCGCAGGATGAAGTAGTTGCGGAAGGAGAGGAAGTCGCGCCCCTTCTTCCCCACCGTGATGAAGCTGAACTCCAAGCCCGGCCCGTCAGGGTGGTCCTTCTTCCACTCCTGTTCGAGCTTGTCGGCGTGGGCCAACGCCTTCCGGATGATGTTGGCGTTATAAGCGCCACACAAGCCCCGGTCAGCGGCGATCACCACGTAGCAGATCCGATTCCCCCCGACATGGGGCTGGAACAGCGGATCGTCCAGGTTAAGCTTGTGCCGGGCGACGTGGCGGAAGACCTCCTCCATCTTGGCGTGGTAGGGACGGGCCGCCACGACCTTCTCCTGGGCCCGGCGCAGGCGGGCCGCCGCCACCATCTTCATCGCCCGGGTGATCTGCCGGGTGTTTTTGACGCTCCGGATGCGCCGCTTGATCTGCCGGATTCCCTGCACCTTGCCTCACCTCCGCGGCGTCCGGAAACTAAAGTTCGGCGTCCTTCATGTTGGCCAGGAAGGACTCCTTGAACTGGAGGATCACTTCTTTCAACTTGGCCTCGGTCGCCTCCGAAATCATCTTCTGGTCCCGGATCGCTGACAGCACCTCGGGGTGGGAATTACGCACGTACTCCTGCAGCTCCGTCTCGAACTGCTTGACCGACTTGAGCGGGAGGTCGTCGAGGTGACCGTTGACCGCAGCGTAGATCGAAACGACCTGATTTTCGACCGGCATCGGGGAGTATTGGGCCTGCTTCAGAATCTCCATCGTCCGCTCGCCCCGGACCAGCCGGGCCTGGGTGACCTTGTCGAGTTCCGACCCGAACTGAGCAAAGGCCGCCAACTCCCGGTACTGGGAGAGGTCAAGCTTCAGCCGGCCCGCCACCTGCCGCATCGCTTTGATCTGGGCCTTGCCGCCGACGCGGGAGACCGAGATGCCGATATTGATGGCCGGGCGCATGCCGGCGAAGAAGAGATCTGGCTCCAGGTAGATCTGTCCGTCGGTGATCGAGATGACGTTGGTCGGGATGTAGGCCGACACGTCGCCGGCCTGGGTCTCGATGATCGGCAGGGCGGTCAAGGAGCCGCCGCCCAGATCGTCGGAAAGCTTCGCCGACCGTTCGAGCAGCCGGGAATGGAGATAGAAGACATCACCGGGGTAGGCCTCACGCCCTGGGGGCCGCCGCAACAGGAGCGACATCGCCCGGTAGGCCACGGCGTGCTTGGAGAGGTCATCGTAAACCACCAAGGCATGCCGCCCCTGGTACATGAAGTGCTCGCCCATGGCGCACCCGGCGTACGGGGCGATGTAGTTCAAGGGCGCCGGCTGAGCAGCGGTGGCCGCCACCACGATGGTGTATTCCATCGCTCCGGCGTCGGTCAAGGCCTTCACGATCTGGGCGACGGTCGAAGCCTTCTGGCCGATGGCCACATAGATGCAGATCACGTCGCCGCCCTTCTGGTTGATGATGGTGTCGATGGCAATCGCCGTCTTCCCGGTCTGGCGGTCGCCGATGATCAGTTCGCGCTGACCCCGGCCGATCGGGATCATCGAGTCGACCGCCTTCAGCCCGGTCTGCAGGGGCTGGTTCACCGGAAGCCGGTCTACCACACCAGGGGCGGGGGATTCGATGGGCCGGTACTCGCTCGCCACGATCGGGCCCTTGTCGTCCAGCGGCTGGCCCAAGGGGTTGACAACGCGGCCGAGCAGGGCCTCGCCGACCGGAACCTGCACGATCCGGCCCGTCCGCTTGACCATGTCGCCTTCCTTGATCCCCTCGTATTCGCCAAGGACGACGACGCCGACGTTATCCTCCTCGAGGTTCAGGGCCATGCCCATGACCCCGTTCGGGAATTCGACAAGCTCGCCGGCCATGACCTCATCCAGCCCGTAGACCCGAGCGATGCCGTCGCCGACCATGATGACCGTTCCCACCTCGACGGCTTCGACTCGCGCCTCGTACTCTTCAATCTGCTGGCGGATGATCGATCCGACCTCTTCCGGCCTTATGCTCATTGCCCTTCCTCACCCCTACTCGTGATGTTTCCAGCGAACCCGCGTCCGCTCGGGGCGGCACCCCGTCCCCCGGAGTCCGCGCCCGCCGATGATCTGCCTTCGCAGTTCCTCGAGCTGTCGCTGCAAGGAGTAGTCAATGACCCGGTTGCCAACCCGCAGGTATACCCCGCCGATGATCTCCGGGTCCACCGTCACCTCGAGCCTGACGTCCCGCCCGGTCAACTCGCGGACCTTCGCCCGGATCGCCGCCTCCCCCGCCGGGGTCAGCGGCTGAGCCACCCGGACCTTGGCCGCCACGACACCGCGCACCTCGGCGGCCTGTTCCCGATACCTCTGCGCAATCAGGGGCAGGACGTTTTGGCGCTTCTTATCGATCAAGAGATGGAGAAAGTGGCGTGTGGTCGGCGCCAGACGCTCCCCAAAAACCTTGTCGACCAGTTGCTTCTTGGCCGCTGCCGTCTCGCGGGGGTTGGACAGGAAGCGGCTAAGGGTTTCCTCAGCCGCCCACGCGCGGGACAAGAGCTCAAGGTCCTGTTCCACCCGCTCCAACTCGCCCCGGGCTATTGCGGTTCGAAGGAGGGCCGCTGAATAGCGGCCCGCCACGAGCCGATTCTGCATTTGTGGCACCACCAAGCTCTGGAAAAATGGGAGTACCAAGACCAAATACATCGGTGCTAATTCTGGACGATTGGCGCTTTTCCTTCTTATCGGCTGGCAGAACTTTTGGCCAGATGACGTTCGGCCAGAATCACGGCCACATAGTCATCCACGGGTCGGTCAGGGACGCGGAGCGAGGGAGGAAGCCAACGGGCAAGGCCGCGTCCCGGGTGGGTCGACAGGTAGCGGCGGCGTGCCTCCTGCGTGGAGAGGTGCTCGTCGATCAGAGCCAGCGGGCAATGGGAGCCGATGAGGCCGGCTGCCTGGAGAACCCCCTGAAACTCCCGGGAGCCTGTTCGGTCGCCGAGGACGATGGCCGCCAACGGGTACCCCGTCTGCCAGCGACGGAGCCGTTCGACCACCTCGGCCGGGGGGACGATCAGTTGTTCCACCACCTGGCCGTCTGTGCGGACCAGGGCCAGCCCGGCCTTGTCCCGCCCCGGGTCGACCGCGGCGATGTACCGGAGAACGCCATCGTCCATGCGACGTTCCTTCTCCATCTAACCCAATCATCCTGCCGACGGAGCCGCCCGACGGCGTGACGTTGCCCAGGCAGCCTCCGCTGCGACTCTCCCAAACGGATTATTGCCCGATAGGCCCCGGTGGAGTTGTCTTCGCTTTTGGGCTTGCGCAGCAATAGGCGGCCCAGGGGAGTTCGGCGCCGCGACTGCCCCCCGGGAGCCCCTTGGGCGGGAAGCAGGGAGCAAGCCGGACTCCCCTGGGCATCCGGCACCGCACAGGGCAACGAGCAGAGCTTTCTTTGCGTCGCTAGGGCCTGAGCGGCATGACGTTGCCAAGGCAGCCTCC
>JBLNCL010000017.1:0-150373 GCA_050260635.1 Betaproteobacteria bacterium | reverse complement strand
TGGCCCGGCCGGACCCGGTACTCGGCCCGGCAGTAGCGAAGCGCTGCAGATCGAAGATCCACATTCCGCTTTCCCTCCCCACAAGCCAGCCCATTATATGACTTCCGCCGCTGGCTGGGGCTTGACCCGCTTGCGTCGCCGGCGCAGGCGGTGGCCGGGGTCATGGGCGGGCTGGGGGAGGAAGGGAGCCCCTTCTATGCGTCGCTGCGACCGGTCTCCCGGGCTGCCCGGAGCAGCGGGTCCAGCAAGGCAGGGTTCCACCAGCCTTGCTGGACCTGCTGCTGCCATATCGCTGCGGCTGCGGACAAGGACGGGGCTGCCTGGAGGGTATGCTCCCAGGCGTTGGCGGCCGCCAGAAGCTGCACGATCAGTGGTTGCCCCGTTCCGCCGCCGGCCGGTTCCAGGCCGCCCTGGTCCCAGCGCTCATGGTGATCGCGGACGAGGGGAGCTAAGCGGGAGAGCCCGCCGAGGCAGGAGAGGACCTGTGCCCCCCGCTCTGCGTGGGCGTCTGACGGTTCTGCGTGTCCTGCGTGAGCGCCGAGCCCCTGCAGCGGGCCGGTCGGCGCAGCGGGGACTTTGCCCAGGTCATGCAGAAGCCCCGCCCACTCAAGGAAGCCCACCTCTTCAGCCTCCAGCCCGGCGTGGCTGGCCGCGGCTGCGGCCAGCGCGGCGACCGCCCGGCTGTGGCGGGCAAGCTCCGCGTCGTGGAGCATGATCAGCCGGAAGAAGCTCTCGACCACCGCCGCGGGAGCTTCCCGCTGCTGGGCGCAGCAGCGAAGGCGCAACAGGGAGCGGACCCGGGCGTAGAGTTCCGAACGTTTGACAGGCTTGGTCAAGAAGTCATCGGCCCCAGCGTCCATCGCCCGCAGCTGGTACTGCTCTTCGGTGCAGGCGGTGACCATGACGATGGGGACGTGGGCGGTAGCGGGCGCCGCCTTCAGCTCCTCACAGACTTCGAACCCGTTCCGCCCCGGAATCCGGACGTCCAGGAGGAGCAGATCCGGCGGGGCACTCAGGGCAGCCTTGATCGTCGCATCGCCGTCGGACGCGACCTGGCAGCGGTATCCTGCGGCGGTGAGCATCTCGAAGAGCAGGTGCGCGGACTGGGGGTCATCTTCGGCGATCAGCAGGCAAGCGGCGCGTTCGTCCACCCTCGGGGCCTCCTTTCGGAATAAAGGTGCTGACCAGGGACGGAAAGGTACGCGTGTCGATGGGCTTGGGGATGTAGCCGGCGCAGCCTGCCTCCTCGGCCTGCTCCTGGTCATGTTGCATGGCGTAGGCCGTCAGCGCGACGACGGGGATGCCGGCCGTGTTGGGGTTGCGCTTGAGCATCCGGGTCACCTCGAACCCGTTCATGCCCTGGAGCGAGATGTCCATGAGGATGAGGTCCGGGGCGCTTTCCTCGGCCAAGACCAGCGCCCGGGCACCGGTCGAGGCGCACAACACCTCGAAGCCATGCAGCGTCAAGAGGTCGCTCACCAACTGCAGGTGCAGCTCGTTGTCCTCCACCACCAGCACTCTACCCGGCACGTTCCATTCCTCCCGCAGGCTGACCGTTGCAGGGCAGAGACACCCGGACGCGGGTCCCTTTGCCCAGTTCGCTCTCGAGGGTGATCCGGCCGCCGTGCAGCTCCACCAGCTTCTTGGAGAGCGGAAGCCCCAAGCCCGCACCCTCGAACCGCCGGTGATAGGCCGACTCGGCCTGCACAAACTCGTTGAAAATGACCTCCTGGTCGTCCGGCTTGATGCCGATGCCGGTGTCCTCGACCTCGACGACTACCTCCCCCGCCTCCGCCCAGGCCCTCACCCAGATGCTGCCTTGCGGAGTGAACTTGATGGCGTTGGAGATGAGGTTGCAGAGCACCTCTTTGAGGCGGATCGGGTCGGCCCAAAGCAGCGGCAAGTCAGACGGGACGTCCACCTGGAGCGTGAGCCCCGCCTCTTCCGCCTGGCGGCTGAACATGGTCTGGGCAGCAACGGCCACGTCGGCCAGGACCACCGCCTGGAGGTTCAGCACCATCCGGCCCTGCTCGATGCGGGAGAGGTCCAGCATGTCGTTGATGAGCGCCAAGAGGTGGCGTGCGGAGGTCAGGATGTTGCCAAGGTAGTCCTTCTGTTTGGCGGTCAAGGGGCCCACCAGCTCGTCTTCCATCATCTCGGCGAACCCAATGACCGAATTCAGGGGCGAGCGGAGTTCGTGGCTCATCGTGGCCAGGAATTGGCTCTTGAGGGCGCTGGCCTTTTGCAGTTCGGCCACCGCCTGCTGCAGTTCCCGGGTCCGCTCAGCCACCTTCTGTTCGAGCAGCTCCTTGGCCTCCTGAAGCTGGGCGGCGAGCCCCTGCAGCTCCTCCCGGTCTCGTTCGAGCTGCTGCAGATACTGCACGGTCTCGCCGTAACGGCAGACCAGTTCGTGGGCCATGAAGGCGAAGGAATGGTAGAGTTCGGTCATCTCTTGACTGAACAGAGGCGGAGTCCGGCGGAGGCACTCATCCAGCGCCCGCTGGTAGTCTCGCTCTCCCTGGAAACGGGCGAGCCTCTGGGCCAGACCGTTCAGCCAGACGATGGGCTGAGAGAAACTCCCGGCCACGAACGTGGCTACGGCCGCCGCCAAGAGGAAGGAGAGGAAGGCGCAGGTCAACACGACCAGCAGCCACTCCCGCTGCAGGTTGGCGAACCCACTGGGCGGCAGGCCGAGGCTGAGCGCGCCGATGACCTGCCCGGCGCTGTCGCGGATGGGGTCGGAGACCACATAGTGTCGCTCTGAGCCCACCTGAACCGTCCCGTACCACCGGCGGCCGTGGCTCACGATGTCGATCAGGTCGTTGGACTGGTGGCTGCCCACGCGGATTTCGCCGCTCTTCGTCTTGATGTTCGACGAGACGCGCACGCCCTCGACCGCGATGCTCAAGTACGAGTTGGGCATCTTGGCCGTGTAGGACTGGGGAATGTGCGCCGTATCGTTGAGCACAATCCCGGCCACCAGCGCACCGCGGGTCTGGCCCTGCCATTCGACGGGCAAAACGATCACCTGGACCAGGGCCTTGGCGAAGGGTGGGTCGCCACCCGCCGCGCCAAACCGCCCGGCCAGGCCGGGCGCCTGCTTGAGCAGGGTCGCCTGGTCTAGCTCTTCTGAGCTGATCTGGGGCGTGCCGAGTTGGATGGCATTGAAGGCGAACTTCGCCAGCGGGCTATACGCCCCGGCCTGCCCGGCGGCGGTGTGAGCCAGCACTTCGCCGCTCGGCGAGAGGAAAGTGGCGAAATCGACGTTGGGCAGGCGAACGAGAAAGTCGCGGAGGCGCTGTCCGTCGCCGTAGGCCAGCGCCCGGCCGCTGTCGGTCAGCGGGACCAGGTACCGCATGGCCGCCAGCGTGTGGCGGGGGCGGTCCAGATACTCCTGCCAGGCGATCTTGAGGGCGTCGCCCAGCCGCTCGTTGAGGTTCGCTTCGATGCGCCGGTAGATCAAAAACCCGAACAAGCCCGTCAAGGCCACGGTCTGGACCAGCAGGACGACGGTGATGGAGGTCAGTATGCGGCGCTGGATGGACGGCCAGGACTTGCGCATGATGGCGCCGTCTCCTCTCTGATCCTTCACTTGAGCGGTGCAGGGCGAGTCGAGCCTGGATGCAGGATCCCCTCCCGGATGGCGAACAGGGCGGCCTCGGTCCGGTTTGCGAGGCCGAGCTTCTGCAACAGATGGGTGATGTGGGTCTTGACCGTCCCCTCGGAGATGAACAGCTGAGCCGCGACCTTGCGGTTCGACAGGCCGGCGCCGATGAGACCCAGGATCTCCAGCTCACGGCTGGTGAGCCTGGAGAGTGGCCCTTCCGCCAGACGGCTCGCCGGAGTGGAGAACGTGGGCGGGGCGGCCGCCTCCGCCGCGGCCAAGGGCGAAATCAGCCGGAAAACCTCCTGCACCAGGACGATCGTCTCCCGGCTGGCGTTGGCGGGGGCGCTGCCGACCAGGAACAGCTGGCCCGGCGCGTCGCAGTCGTCGAGGCCGACCCCCAGCGGGCTGCAGAAACAGACGCGCCCGGTCCGGCACGGGCGGAGGACCGCCTGGCGGGTCTGGCGGACCTGGGCGAGCGCAGCGGTAAGCTGGCGGACGCAGTTGGCTGCTCCGTGGGCCAGCAGGAAGGCGCATTCCGCCGGCTGGCCCGACGGAACGGTCACCTCGCGGGCGTCGGCTTCAACCACCATCAGTGCGACCCCGTGGTGTCGGGAGAGAAGGTCTTGCAGGCGCTGCAGCCGGGCGATCCACTGGGCCGGAGGACGTGTTGGCACGCGCACACCGCCTTTCCGAGTAGGCCCGTCCACCCTCCATTGTGCATGATATCATCATCTCTTGTAGCTTTGGAGACTAGATCAGACAAAAGTGTGAGAGAACTTGAGGAATCGCGCACAAATCCGACCAGTCTTACGACCTTCGTCGGACGCTGGTCCGCAAGCCCCCATGCTACCTTTACCCTAGAGGCTTGGTCGGTCGCAGCCCGGAGCGGTCGAATCCGCGGCGGTGCCCGGCAGGGCTCAGAAAGGGGGCACAAGGACCTGATGAAGACCAAGACGCTGGCAGATGTCCTCAAAGAGAAAGGGATCTCGCTCGGACAGGAGTACGGCGGCGAGCCGCCGGCAGACCTAGTGGACCGGGAGGTGAAGAAGGACCCCTCGCCACGCGCTGAGAAGCTCCGGAACTTGTACTACAACACCTTCTCGTCGGTCAGCATGGAGTTCCCGTACTGGTACACCCGCACGTACTCGGCCCTGGACGGGGAGGTGCCCGTCGTCCGGCGGGCGGCTGCGCTGAAAGCCGCGTTCTCCCATCTGACCCCCATGATCTTCCCCGGTGAGAAACTGGTCATGGGGAAGACCCTCTACTACCGTGGTTCCTTCCCGATGCCCTGGCTGTCCTGCAGCTATTACATGGCGAAGGGCGAGGAGCTGACCCAGGTGGCCACTGTGGGCAACAGCGCCGACGAGCTGGTCAAGTGGGGTCAGGGTGGCGGCAACGTTACCCGCAGCTTCGGCAAGGTCGTCTCCATCGCTGGCAAATTCGGCATCCGGCAGGAAGAGGTCCCTGCGCTGCTCAAGGTCGCCCGCTGGTGGGCCGGCAAGTCGGTCGAGGATGTCAGCACCAAGTACGAGAAGATGGTGCCCGAGTACGACCTGAAGGCTCAGGTGATGAAGAGCGTCATCTGCATGTTCGACTCCGGCTACACCCTCCCGCAGGGCCGCGAGGTCATCAACTACTACTACCCGCTCCAGTTCGGCTTCGATGAGCTCATCCGGCTGTGCCGCGAAAAGAAGGCAGAAGTCGCCGGCAACGCTGACGGCGACGGCCTCATCGGCATGGATCGCCTCTACTTCTATGAAGCCGCCAGCCTCGTCCTGGAAGGCATCCAGACCTGGATCCTCAACCACGCCACGGAAGCGAGGCGCCTCGCCGGCGTCACCGAAGACCCCGTTCAGAAGAAAGAGTACGAAGAGATCGCCGAGTGCCTCGAGTGGATCGCCCACTACCAGCCCCGGACCTTCCGCGAGGCCCTGCAGCTCACCTATATCATCCACATCGCCGTGGTCAACGAGGACTGCATCTCCGGTATGTCGCCCGGTCGCCTGGGCCAGGTCCTGTGGCCGTGGTTCGAGCAGGATATGGCCGCCGGCCGCCTGACAGAGGCAGAGGCCCTGGAGCTGCTCGAGTGCCACCGGGTCAAGTTCACCTGCATCGACTGTTTTGCCTCGATGGGCGTCGTCGGCGGTGTGCTCTCGGGCAACACCTTCAACAACCTGTCGCTGGGCGGAGTGACCCGGGACAATCAGTCGGCGACCAACGCCCTGGAGATGCTCATTCTCGAAGCCGGCATCACCTGCGGCACCCCGCAGCCGACGCTCTCGGTCCTCTACGACGAGAAGTTGCCGGAGGAGTTCCTCCTCAAGGCCATCGAGTGCGTGAAGACCGGCACCGGATACCCCGCTTGGATGAACAACCAGGGCGGCATCCAGTTCATCCAGAGCCAGTACCACGAGGAAGGGATGACCATCGAGGAGGCCCGGGCCTTCGCCATCGGCGGTTGCCTGGAGACTTCCCCGGGCTCCTGGATGCCTTTGACGCTAAACGGCAAGACCTACGAGATCCCTGGCGGCTCCGGCCAGCCGACCTCCGTGGGCGTCCACTTCCTCTCCCTGCCAAAGATCCTCGAATGCGTGCTCTTCAACGGCAAGGACATGCGGACCGGAGCGCAGGTTTTCGCGCCGCACAACAAGTCGCTTTCGACCTACGAGGAACTCTGGTCCGTCTTCCAGGACTACTTCGCGCAGACGGTCAACACCCTGACCAAGTGCAACAACGTCCAGCATGACATCTGGCGCAAGGCCAACATGGCCATCTTCAACTCCCTGTTGAAGCCGGACTGCCTCGGCAAGGGCCACCACATCGGCAACCTGGGGTACCGCTACAACGGCACCTACAACGTCGAGTCCTGCGGCACCGTCAACCTGATCAACTCGCTGGCGGCGCTGAAGAAGCTGGTCTACGAGGAGAAGAAGTACACCCTCGACCAGATGCTCGACGCCATCCGCCAGAACTTCGGCTTCAAGACCGCCCACGAGGTCGGCAACTTCTCTCTGGAAGCGCAGGAGAAGCGGGAGGGCGGCGAAGTCTATGATGACATCCACAGCGACTGCCTGATGGCGCCCAAGTACGGCAACGACGACCCGGGCGTCGACTCCCTCCTGCGGGAGTGGGAGGAGTACTTCTGCGCCATGTGCCACGACTACGAGTCGCTCTACGCCAAGCCGTTGTACCCCTGCCAGATCTCCGTCTCGACCCACGCCCCGCAGGGTGCGGCAACGCTGGCCACGCCCGACGGCCGTCTGGCCGGGACCACCTTCGCCGACGGCTCCATGTCGCCGTACACCGGGACCGACCGCACCGGCCCGTACGCGGTATTCAACTCGGCCACCGTCTGGGATCACACCCGGTCGCAGAACAGCCAGTTGAACATGAAGGTCCATCCGAGCGCGGTCAAGGGTCTCGAGGGCTCGAAGAAGCTCCTCGACCTGACCAGGGCCTACATGCGCAAGGGAGGCTTCCACATCCAGTTCAACGTCGTCGACTCTCGACTCTTGCGGGCGGCCCAGAAAGAGCCCGACGAGTATCGCGATCTCATGGTCCGGGTCGCCGGGTTCACGCAGTACTGGGTCGAGATCGGCAAGGCCATTCAGGACGAGGTCATCGCCCGCACTGAGTACGAAAGGGTGTGAAGTCAAGATGGAAATCAGGAAGCATAGCGACTGCCGGAACTTCGTCACCGTCGACGTCGCCAAGGGCCTCTGCCGGCGCACTGGCCAGCTGATCCCCGTCGACACCGAGACCTGCGGCGGCTTCACTCCGGTGGCCAAGTGCAGGAACTGCGCGCACTACGGGCCGGCCGACGAGAAGCTGGGCACCTGCGAGGCGGAGCGGTCCCGTCCGTGGACCTACCCGGAACTTGTGGCCGTCACCTGCGGGATGTACGCCCCCAAGCAGTAACCCGCGCACAGGCAGTTTCATCAGTCAAATCGCCCCATCCCCCCCCGGGGCGTCCGCAGAGCGGCCGCCGACCTGGGGGCCGCTCTGCGGTTCTCCCCTTTCCTGCCCGACAGACTGTCTCCGGGCCACAGGCCAAAGTCAAGACAGACAAAGGAGGCTCGATTGTGATGACGACCCAAACCAGACCGCTGGTCGACGCTGAACGCACCGGCCGCATGGTAGTTGCGGCAGCCTTCCTGGCGGTCTTCTGCCTGTTCGGGTACCGGTCCACCTTCTCTGTCCTCCAGGGTCCCTTGCGGGACAGCATGGGCTGGACGGTCTCGCAGACCTCCCTGGGCTACTCCCTCATGATGACCGTCTACGCCGTCACTGCTTTCTTCAGCGGCATGATCGTCGACCGCTGGGGGACCCGTCCGGCCTACCTCGCCGGTTCGGTCTTCTGCGCCCTCGGTTTCTTCCTGACCAGCAGAGTTCAGAGCTATCCGGCGTACCTCGCCGTCTACGCCATCTTCGCCGGCCTCGGGACCGGCATGCTCTGGGTCTCCTCCACGGTCTCGGTGCGCAAGTGGTACGTCGGGAAGTCCTACGCCACGATGTGGGGCTTCGCCTTCGCCGGGGCCCCGCTCGCCCAGGTGGTGTTGAGCCTCGGGGTGAAGAGGGTCCTCCTCTCCACCGACTGGCGGACCGCGATGGCCCTTCTCGCCGGAGTGGTCTTCGCCGCCCTGGTCTTGGCAGGACTCCTGGCGCGCAAGAACCCCGAGGCGTATGGCGTCGCCCCGTTCGGCCTCACCGCCTCGGCCGGCGCACCCAAGGAAGAGTACGTCTGGTCGACCAAGGAGGCGTTCGGCCGCTTCCCGATCTGGGGGGCGATCATCGCTTTCCTGACCAGCATGGTGGCTGAGTTCCTCATCTGGTCGCAGGTGGTTCTTTTCTGGACCAAAGACGTCAAGCTCAGCCTGAACGCCGCCACCAACCTCTACGTGGCGATCGGCCTCGCCGGCCTCTTCACCATGCCGATCATGGGCATGGTCGCCGACGCTCTGGTCGGCCGGCTCAAGAGTGAAGCCAAAGCCCGCAAGACGATGCTCGTCTTCGCGCCGACGGTCGGCGCGGTGGCCTGCCTGCTGCTCATGGCCTCGGGCGCGTCCTTGGGCCTGGCGATCGTCGCCTGCCTGCTCTTCGCCGTGTACTGGGCGATCGAGCCCGGGGGCGTCGCGGGCTACGTTGGCTGCATCTACGGACGCAAGACCATGGGCAAAATCTGGGGTCTCGGAACCTTGATCGTCATGGGCATCGGCCCGGCGCTCGGCAGCTTCATGGGCGCCTACCTGTACGACGTCTCCGGCAGCTACCACAACTCGATTCTCTTCGCGCTGGGCGCCTACGTGGTCTCGATTCTGGCCGCCGCTGCTCTCCCCACGGCGCTCGTCCCGGCTTCCCGCAAGAGCGGCGAGAGCGCGGCCGTTTGACCGAGGCGAGGGGGCGAGGGTGTGACTGAACCGCGAGGCCTGGTCTTCGATATCCAGGGCTACTCCGTGCACGACGGTCCAGGCTGCCGGACGCTGGTTTTCCTGAGCGGGTGCCCGCTCCGCTGCCAGTGGTGCGCCAACCCTGAGGGTCTGGAGCGGCGTCCGGCCCTCCTCTTCCGGGCTGCCAAGTGCCGGCGGAAGGTCTACGACTGCAGCCGCTGCGTTCAAGCCTGCCCGAAGGGGGCCATCGCTCCGGCGGGGCCGGAAGCCCTCTTGACCATTGACCGGGAGGCCTGCTGGAGCTGCGAGACGTTCGAGTGCACCAAGGCCTGCGCCCACGAGGCCCTGGCCGCCGCCGGCAGGTGGCTGTCCGTCTCCGAGTTGATGCGCATCATCAACCGCGACCGGCAGTACTGGGGTGACACCGGAGGCGTCACCTTCACCGGAGGAGAGCCGCTCCTTCAGCGGGAGTTCATCCTCGCCATGCTGAAGCGGTGCCATGAAGCCTATGTCCAGACGGCGGTCGAGACCAGCGCCTGCGTCGAGACGGAGCACTTCCTGGAGGCCATGCAGCACGTCGACTGGGCCTTCGCCGACCTGAAGCACATGGACCTCCGGCGGCACCAGGAGAAGACCGGCGTTACCAACGGGCTGATCCTGCACAACATCCGGGCGCTGGCTGAGTCCGGCTGGCCGGGGCGTCTGATCCTGCGCATCCCGATCATCGAGGGGTTCAATGACACGGAGGAGAACCTGGCGGCCACCGCCGACTTCATGGAGCGCCTCGGCCGCTTCGAGGTGAACATCCTGCCCTTCCACCGCATGGGGGACTCCAAGTGGACCCAGCTGGGCAAGGAGTACCCGTACCGGGATCAGCCACCGACGGCGGACGAAAGGATGCGGCAGATCCAGCAGTTCTTCTTGGACCGGGGCCTAGCCTGCTACGTCGGTTCGTACACGCCGTTTTGAGATAGATGGAGGAGGACGCCGCAAGGCGTCCTCCTCTGGTGACACATGGTCTGGCGGGTCGTGCTACCCCGTCGTCGCCTCCGCTGGCCCGCGTCTCTCTACCGGATGACGTTGGTTGTCTGGGGGTCGAAGAGGTGGCCCTTCTTAACGTTGAAGGCCAGGCGGTGTGGGACGCCGTCCCGGGCCCCAGTCGCCGCCTCGACCCGGGCGATCAGGTTGAACGGGCCGATGGAGGCGTTAAGGTAGGCCTCGCTCCCCATCATCTCCACCACGTCGATCATGGCCTGGGCGGTGAATTCGGCTGGATACTCCGGATGGAGTTCCCCGTCATCGATGTCCTCCGGCCGGATCCCCAGGATCACCTCGCGGCCCAGGTATTCCCGGAACCGCTCCGCCCCAGACATCTCCGCCGGTAGGGGCAGGCGGAACTCGCCGAAGTTCACAAAGAGCTGGTCGGCCGCGCTCTCCAGCCGGCCCTGCAAGAAGTTCATGGCCGGACTGCCGATGAACCCGGCCACGAACATGTTGTCCGGGTGTTCGTAGACGTCGAGCGGGGTGCCGACCTGCTGCACCTTGCCGTCCTTCATGACCACGATGCGGTCGCCCATGGTCATGGCCTCCGTCTGGTCGTGGGTCACGTAGATCACCGTGGTCTTGAGCCGGTTGTGGAGCTTGGAGAGTTCCGAGCGCATCTGGACCCGAAGCTTGGCGTCAAGGTTGGAAAGCGGTTCGTCCATCAAGAAAACCTTCGGTTCCCGGACGATGGCCCGGCCTACCGCCACCCGCTGGCGCTGGCCACCCGAAAGCTGCTTGGGCTTGCGGTCGAGGAGGTTTTCAATACCGAGCAGCTCCGCCGCTGCCCGGACCCTCCGGTCGATCTCCTGCCGGGGTACCTTGCGCATCTTCAATGCGAAGGCCATGTTGTCATAGACGTTCATATGCGGGTAGAGGGCATAGTTCTGGAAGACCATGGCGATGTCCCGGTCCTTCGGAGCCACGTCGTTCACGAGGCGGTCGCCGATGTAGATCTCGCCCTCGGTTACCTCCTCCAGGCCTGCCACCATCCTGAGCGTCGTGGTCTTGCCGCACCCCGAGGGCCCCACCAGCACGACGAACTGTTGGTCGGGGATCGCGAGGTTGACATTGTCTACGACAGTCGCGTTCCCGAACCGCTTTGACACCGATTTCAGAGTTACACTGGCCATTCTTTCCTCCCCTTTCCTGTATGAACCGCTCACAGCCAAAGATGCGAACCGCACGACTCCCGAACCACCAGTTTCGGGGGGACCAGATACACGCCTTGTGCCGGTCGCCCGCCGGATACCGCCTCCACCAGGATCCGTCCCGCTTCGGCGCCAACCGCCCGGAGCGAGCCGCGCACCGTGGTCAGTGTCGGCACCGTGTAGGCGGCGGCGGGACAGTCGCCAAACCCCACCACCGCCACTTCCTCGGGAACCGCGACCCCGTGTCGCCAGGCGGCCCGCAAAAGCCCGATGGCCACGGCGTCGTTGGCGCAAGCGAAACCGGTGGGGCGATTCTTGGCCACCAGCAGCTGCTCCCCTGCCTGGTACCCCCCCACTTCACTCCCGTCGGTTGTGACGACGGTGACCTCCGGCCGCGGGTCGGCCTCCCTGGCCGCGGCGAGAAACCCCTCACGCCGGAAACGGTATGGCCAGTCCCCTGGGGCGTCGAGGTAGGCGAGCCGCCGGTGCCCGAGCGCCAATAGATGCCGGCCGGCCAGCCTGGTTCCTTCCCGATGGTCCACGTCGACCCGGGCGGCCGGGACCCCCTCCGGCACATCTCCGCACACCACCAAGGGGCACGGGCGGTCCCACAGCCGGGCAGCCAGCCGCCTGTCCTCCGGAAAGCTGGAGCCGAGGAGGAGCAGGCCGTTCACCTGGCGGGAGAGGAGGTCGCTGAGGCGAGCCGCCAGTTCCCCCGGCGCCAAGCCCCCCGCCAGGGCGAGGGCGTAGCCGCTGGCGTAGATCGCCTCGCCGAGCCCGGCCAGGAAGGAGGAGAGTCCTCCCTCTTCCAGACCAGAATCGCTCTCCGCCCAAACCACGCCCAGCGACCTGGTGGGCCTCCCCGCCAACGACCGAGCCAGGGCGTTGGGTTGGTAACCCAGCGCCTCCACCGCCTCCAGAATTCGCAGCCGGGTGGCCTCGGAGACCTCGGCCAGCCTCTGGTTCAGGACGTAGGACACGGCGGCGGTGGAAACCCCTGCCTGCCGGGCGACGTCCTTGATCGTGACCCTCTCCGCCGTGACGGCAGCCTCCTTAAACGCTTAAGTTGGAGGTATTGTTCTTCCTCGGGGCGCAAAATTCCTTCAATGAATTCGCCGCCGATAATGAAGGAGTTCGCCGGTCTCTCCACCAGCAGGAGGTTGGCGCGAGCTGGCAAATATTCCCGGTGAAGGTTGGGGGTGAAGTGAGCCCTGAACGGCCCGTCGGCTCTGATCGAGCAGCGGAAATCCGTCAGGGTGGGTGAAAGTCGGCCGCGAGATCCAGGAGGGAATACCTGAAAAGGTTTCTTCCGACAATGCAGATGTAATTCTGAGGAAAGGTGGTCAGGACATGAGGTTGGCGGAGCGAAAGGGAGCGCAGCTGGGTGTCATCATGTTCCTCTTGTTCAGCGTGGCGGTGTGGGTGCCCGTGCCGGCGCTGGCGGGGGAGGCGCAGGTCAAGAACGTGATTCTGCTGGTGGGCGACGGGATGGGCTTTGGGGCGGTCCAGTACGCCCGGAACGTCCTGGTCGGCCCGGGGGGGCGGCTGGCCTTCGAGAAGCTGCCCTACGTCGGGCTGGTCACGACCTACGCGGCGAACGGGTGGGTGACCGACTCGGCGGCGGCGGCTACGGCGATGGCGACCGGGTTCAAGACGAACAACGGCATGGTGGCGGTCAAGCCGGACGGGACACCGGTCAAGACGATCTTGGAGGCGGCCCAGGAGGCGGGCAAGGCGGTCGGGCTCATCTCCACCAACACGATCTACGACGCCACCCCGGCGGCTTTCGGGGCGCACTGGGGGAAGCGGAGCGGCTCCGATGAGATTGCCGCCCAACTCGTGGAGCGGAAGATCGACGTCCTCTTGGGCGGCGGAGCGGATCGTTTCTTCCCCACGGGCGTCGGTCCGGGCAAGCGGGGCGACGGCAAGAACCTGGTGGACGAGGCCAAGGCGGCCGGCTACACCTACGTGAGCAACAAGGCAGAGTTGGCGGCGGCAAGCGGGAGCAGGCTGCTCGGCCTCTTCCATCCCTCCTATATGAACTACCAAGACGACCGGGACGAGGTGCAGTCGGAGGAGCCGAGCCTGGCCGAGATGACCGCCAAGGCGTTGGAGGTCCTGAGTAAGGATCCGGACGGATTCTTCCTGATGTCCGAGGGGGCCAGGATCGACCACATGGCCCACACCGCCGAGGTGGCGGGCGTAGTGGCGGAGGTCAAGGACTTTGAAGCGGCCGTCGAGGTGGCCCTGAAGTTCGCCGCCGGGCGCCAGGACACGCTGGTCATCGTGACTGCCGACCACGACACGATGGGGTTGAGCGTCACCGAACCCCTGAAGCTGGACGTCCTGGCAAAGGTAAAGGCCTCGCCGGAGTACATAGCGCTCCAGATGAAGAAGGACGCCAATGGGGTGCTGACCGAGGAGAGCATCCGACAGGCGATGGCCGACCTCGCCGGGATCACCGACCTGACGCCAGCCGAGGTGGCGGCGATCCAGGCGGTCAGCAAGGAAGCCACGTACAAGCAAGGATATGAAATCGGGAGCGTGATCGCCGCCCGGGCCAACGCTGGAGCCCTGACGAGCGGCCTGCGGGCGCTCAGCGCGGTCACAGGGGGCCACACGGGCAATCAGGTGCCGCTCTACGCCACCGGCCCGGCGGCCCAGGGCTTCGCCCGGGTTCTGGACAACACGGAGATTGCCAAGCTCCTCGCCCAGGCGATGGGGCTGAGCCTGTAGGCCCTCAGCGTCCCTGCGCCGCGAGCTTAAGGGCCAGTAACTTGTGGGAGGGGGCGGGTACACTATCCCCGGAGGTTGGTCGGCATGGCAGACGAAGAACGCCGGGGGACCATGGTCGAGCGGAGGCGTGAGGCGAAGGCCGGGCGGGAGAAGATCCAAGGGCAAAGGACCGAAGACACCCTGCACCGGGTGGGGGTCGAGGACGGGGTGGTCCTCCCCACGCTGATGGGGTGGGGCGGCCCGCTGGACCCTAACGACACCTCACGCATCCGGTATCTGGAGGAGATCGCCGCGGAACTGGGCGCGCCGGTTACCGGCCCGGAAAACGAGCCGCACTCGACGCCCCACCACAGGGACTAAGCGTATCGCCGGCTGACGCCCGGTCTGGTCCGCCTCGCCGTTCACGGCAGGAAATGCCCCCGAAGGCAGGGAAACACCTACACCACGGCTGGCTGAGCCGACGGGATGACGGGGGTGTGGACCACGGCACTGATTCAGAGAGAAGACGCCGAGCGCGAGGTGATGCTCGACTTCGTGCGGGTCACCGAGACGGCGGCGTTGCGGGCTGGCCGCTGGATGGGCATGGGAAACAAGGAGGCGGCTGATCAAGCGGCGGTTGATGGGATGCGGGGGATGCTCGACCTCATCAATTTCCATGGCGTCGTGGTGATCGGTGAGGGAGAGAAGGACCGGGCGCCCATGCTCTACATCGGAGAGCACGTAGGGAAGAACCCGAACGATGAGCCGGTGGACGTGGCGGTGGATCCGGTGGAGGGAACGCGGCTCGTCGCCAACGGCCTGCCCAACGCCATGGCAGTCTTCGTGGCGGCGGCCCGGGGGAGCTTGGCCTCGCCGCCGGCCTACTACATGAACAAGATCGCCGTCGGGCCTGCTGCAGCCGGCCACATCGATATCAACGCCCCCGTCCGGGAGAATCTCCGGGTGGTGGCGGCGGCGCTCAGGCGGAAGGTCAGGGACTTGACGGTAGTCATCCTGAATCGCCCCCGCCACGAGCGGCTCATTGAAGAGGTCAGGGAGTGCGGCGCCCGGATCAAGCTCATCAGCGACGGGGACGTTTCCGGGGGCATCTCGACGGCCCTGCCGGATACCGGGGTGGACATGCTGATGGGGATTGGCGGGGCGCCGGAGGCGGTCTTGACCGCGGCAGCCTTGAAGTGCCTGGGCGGGGAGATTCAGGCCAAGGTCTGGTACCCGACCGAAGCCGACCGGAAGAAGGCGGAGGCCTCCGGGATGGACCTGGAGAAGGTCTGGACCACGGATGGCCTGGCGGCTGGGGACAGCATCATCTTCACGGCGACCGGCATCACCGACGGCGAGCTCCTGCGCGGCGTCCGGTACTACGGCGACAAAGCGGTCACCCACTCGGTCGTGATGCGGGCTCGAACGCACACGGTGCGCTTCATCGAGGCCCACCACGACTTGCGCTACAAGACCGTGCGCTCGCAGCGGCGCCGGGGCGAGCAGCGGATCTAGATGTCCCCTGGAGCAGGGCAGGGAGTAGGGAGGAGCGTTCGCATGAACATGGGGGCGCTATTCATGTCCGCGCTGGTCTTGGGCTTTTCCGGGGCGATGCCACCCGGGTCGCTCTTGTCGCTGGTGGTGGCGCAGACGGTGCAGCAGGGGTTCTGGGCTGGGCCGCTGTTGATCACGGGCCACGCCCTGCTCGAGGCGGCGATGGTGGTTGGGCTGACGCTCGGCCTCTCGGCGCTGCTCCGGCGGAAGGGGGTGGCCGGAACGATCGGCCTCCTGGGTGGCGCCTTTCTGTTCTGGATGGGTGTGATGCTGCTCGTCGATGCCCCCCGGGCCAGCCTGGCCACCCAGGCGGAGGTCGGGGCTGCGTTGAGTGCGGGGAAACTCGTGTCATGGGGGGCGCTCACCTCTGCCACCAACCCGTACTGGGTCATGTGGTGGGCCTTCGCCGGCGCGACCTGCGTGGCGTCGGCGGGTGAGCACGGCGTGGCAGGGCTATCGGCCTTCTTCAGCGGCCACATCCTGGCTGACTACCTCTGGTACGCCTTGGTCTCGGCCGCCGTCGCCGCCGGGCGCCAGGTGATGCCGGTCTGGCTCTACCGGGGCCTCCTCGGGCTTTGCGGGGCCTTTCTCTTGCTGATGGCCGGCTACTTCCTCCGGTTCGGCCTGAAAACCCTGCGGGGCCGGGCGAATGATGAACTCAGGCTGGGGGAGGCGAAGTGAACTGGACCTCTCGCTCCGCTCGACTGCTCTACCCAAGCGGAATGACCTGCAGCCCCTCCTTGCCATGGACGTGGGGACGGGAACGCAGGACATCCTCCTCTACGATCCCGGTCGGCCACTGGAGAACTGCGTGAAGCTCGTCCTTCCGGCGCCCACGGTCCTCATCGCCCGGGAGATCGCCCAGGCTACCGCGGCTGGGAAGGACGTCTTTCTCACCGGCCGAATCATGGGCGGCGGGCCTAGCGTCGGGGCGATGCGGCGCCACCTTCAGGCTGGCCGCCGGCTCACTGCCACCCCAGAGGCAGCCAGGACCATCCGCGACAACCTGGACGAGGTCCGGGCGATGGGGGTGGGGGTGGTTTCCGAGGAGGCCGAGACCGCTTCGGCCGGGTCACGATCAACGGAGGAAGTCGTCGAACTCCGCTTGACCGACGTCATGCGGGACCAACTTGGACAGGCCTTGGGCGTCTTTGGCGTCGCTTTGCCCGAACGATGGGCGGTGGCCGTCCAGGACCATGGGGAGTGTCTCTCCGGCTCCAACCGGCGGTTCCGCTTTGCCCTCTGGGAGGATTTCCTGGCCCGGGGGGGCGACCTCCTGGACCTCTTGTACGAGGAGGCGCCGGCGGTCTACACCAGGATGCGGGCGGTCCAGGCGGAAATCCCCGGAGCGCTGGTGATGGATACCGGTGCGGCGGCGGTCTGGGGCGCCCTCTGCGATGAGGCCGCAGCGGCCCGCCTGGACGAGGGCCTGACCATTCTGAACGTCGGCAACGGCCATACGGTCGGCGTGGTGGTCCAGGGCCGCAGGGTAACTGGCCTGTTTGAGCACCACACCGGCCGGTTGACCCCGGCCAGCCTCGCCAACTTGGTGGCTCGATTGCAGAGCGGGCGGATCACCAACGACGAGGTCTTTGAGGATGGGGGTCATGGGGCCGCCCTCGCCGAGGAGTTTACCCCGCCCGGTGCCTTCGTGGCGGTCACCGGCCCCCAGCGAGCGCTGGCGGCCGGCCTCGGCTGGCATCTGGCCGTCCCGGGCGGCGACATGATGCTCTCCGGCTGCTTCGGCCTGGTGGCGGCCTACACCCTGCGCCGGGGCGTTCCCGGCCCTTTCCCTTTCCTGACCCGCTGGTTCGTCTAGACCAGCCCGCCCAGATCCTCGATCTGGCGGGCGACCTGCTCCGCCTCCTCAGCGGAGTCCACCAACACCGTCACCATGAACCCAAACCGGCCGGGCAGGCTGTCGGGGCTGCCGAAGCCGGAGGCGGAGAGGTCCGCGGCCAACAGCGGCCCGACGTTATCCGTCGGATCGATATCCGCCCCCAGGGAGAGTTCGGCCAGGCTGCCGAAGCGCCCCTGGGTCGGGTTCATCAGGCGCTCGGTGCCGTCGCCAGGGAAGCGATGGACCTGGTCCATCTGCACCTCGCTCAGATCATAACCAGCTTGCCGGAAGTGGTCCACCGCCCGCTGGGCGGATTGGGACGAAGGGAAGAAACCGAGGACGGCCCGGGACACGCTCAAACCACCCCCGCCACGTAGCTTTCCCGTTTTCGGTCAGTTAACCCGGGCATGGGCGCAGATTGGCAGATGAGGGAAGGATAGCAGAGAGGCGGGTCAAATAGTATCGCAGGAGAGAGGAGGCGCGCCATGAGCGACCTCGCCATCGTTACCGACAGCACGGCTGATCTGCCGGAAGATCTCCTGCGCCAGTATGAGATCACCACCGTTCCGCTGACGATCACCATGGGCAGCCAATCCTACTTGGACAGAGTCGACCTCCAGCCGGAGGAATTCTACGGACTTCTGGCGGCCGAGCAAGGCGTTCACCGGACCTCCCAGCCGTCACCCGGGGTCTTCATGGAAACCTACCGGAGGCTTCTCGAGGCGGGGAAGAAGGTCATCTCCATTCACCTCTCTGGCGTTCTCTCGGGCACGGTCCGCGCCGCAGAGCTGGCTCGCCGCCAGTTGCTCGACCAGGGGGCGGGGGAGGAGGACGTCACGGTCGTCGATTCACTCAACACCTCAATGGCCCTTGGCTGGCAGGTCCTGGCGGCGGCAGAGATGGCGACCCTGGGCAAGGGGCGGGAAGGAGTGCTGCGCCTGGTGGAGCGGGTCAGGGAACGGGTGAAGCTCTTCGTCCACGTCGGCAACCTGGAGTACCTCCATCGGAGCGGACGGGTCGGCGCCGTGTCGGCTCTCGTCGGTTCGCTGCTGAACATCGTTCCGCTGCTAACCATGGTGAACGGCGGGGTGGTGGCGGCAGCGAAGCTGCGCGGGAGGCAGCAGGTCCTCCGGAAGTACCTGGAGCTGGTTGGGGAGGCCTGGACGGTCGCTCAGACGGCAGGGGAGCGTTTTTACCTTTCCGTCATGCACGCTCACGCCCTGGAAGAAGCCAAGCTGCTCCGGGACCGGCTCGTCGAACAGTTGGGCTTGACGGAGCAGCCGCTGTTGGTCGAGACGGGGCCGGCGCTCGGCGGGCATGTCGGGCCGGGCTCGGTGGGGGTGTCTTACTACTGGTGAACCCGGTTGTGGCGGTTGGGGCCCACCCCGACGACCTGGAGATCTTCTGCGGCGGGACGCTGGCGCTCCTGGCTGACCGGGGCGTCCCGGTGGTGGGAGTCATCGTCACCCGGGGCGAGAAGGGCACGCACCAGGCAGGGGTAGACCCGGAGGAGCTGGCGGCGGTCCGGCGGAGGGAAGCGGCGGAGGGGGCGCGCCTTTTGGGCTGGCGGGACGTGGTGTGGCTGGGCTTTCCCGACGGGGAGGCGGACCGCTTCCCGCAGGAGCTGCGGGAGCGTCTGACCGCGGTATACCGGCGCTATCGTCCCCAGACGGTCTTCACCTTCGACCCGTGGCGCCCCTACGAACTCCATCCCGACCATCGGGCGGTGGGGTGGGCGGCGTGCGACGCCCGGCTGGCGGCCAAGCTCCCGCTCTACTATCCGGAACAGATAGCAGCTGGGCTCAAACCTTGGGACGTCGCCGAGCTCTACCTCTACAACACTGATCAACCGGACACCTGGTTTGCGGTGGACGGAACGTTCGAGCGGAAGCTCAAGGCGCTCCGCGCCCACCAGAGCCAGTTCAGCGGGCAGGCACTGGCCGAACTTGAGGAGGCCCTCCGGGTTGAGGCGCGGGGCTACGGCCCACGGGCCGCGGCGGGATACGCCGAGGGCTTCAAGCGGCTCTCTCTTGGCCAACTGCAGATTCTCCAAGACCTGGCCTGTCGGAACGGGGAGGGATAAGCGTGACAGTGGCCGACTTTCTCACCGCCGCGCCCGTTCTCCGCGAGCGGCGGCCCCGGGAGGTGACGGGCAATGAGTGGCTGTCCTTCCCCGACATCGACCTCCGGAGTGGCGCAATCTGCTCCCTGACCGTCCTTCACGAAGGGGCGGGGGGCTTGTTGGAGGTGACCGGCCTCACCTCGCCAGGCGGGCATCTCCTGGCGCCGTTTTTCTACGCTCGCTCGGCCGCCGACTCCATGACATCCGGCCCTTTGGCCGGTGGCACCTGGCAGGCGGTGGACCCTGGGGAACATCGCTGGGAGCGCGAAGGAGAGTGGCTGCCCAGTTGGACGGGTGAGGCAGGAGACTTCCTGATTGCTGGCCGGCTGGTGGCGCCTCCAGGCTATCGGGGCGCCGTCTACCGGCTGGCGGTGACCAACCGGGGGCGGGAGGTGCGAGAGGTCGTCACAGGACTCGGTGGGATCTGGGCCGAGACCCGGCAGACGCTCTTTGCCGCCCACCCCGTGAACGCCGAGCACCATGCCTGGTATGACGGCTGGACACAGGCCCTGGTCCTGGAGTGCCGCCCGGGGTTGGCCCTGCTCGGGTGGGCGCTTGGAGCTGACCGGCCGCTTTCCACCTGCATTTATGAGGCGATTCCGGTCCGCCAGGCGGCGGCCGACTCCTCCCTCCAGCTCGAACTGGGCCTGGAGACAGCCGCCAACCCTGGCCTGCCCTGGCGGGGGCGGCTGGGTGAGCAGATGACCCGGGAGGTGAGAGGAGCCTGCCTGCGTTTCTCTGCCGGCGTCACCCTGACCCTGGCGCCTGGCGAGACGGGGGAGGTTGCCTTCTTCCTCGGGGTGGGGACCGAGGGGGACGGGGCCCGGCTTGCCTTGGTCGACCTGCGCCGGCGAGGGGCGGCGGCGCTGTCCGAGGCGGCCCGGCGGGACCTGTCGCAAGCGACCCGGAGGGCCAAACTCAACCCCAGCCGGGTCAGGAAACTGCTTGTTGCCAGGGGAGAACCGGCCGACCCGGCGGCCGTGGACGAGGCGACGGCCCGCCTGACTGCCTTGTGCCATCGAAATCTCCACTTCAACCGCTACTTCGCCGCCGGCCGGGCGCTCGACACCGGGCGGCTGGTCCTGGTGACCTCTCGCTCGCCCGACTACTACGTCAAGGGCGCCTTTTGGGCCCGGGATGCTTTCCTCTGGTCCTTCCCGGCGCTTCTGCTGGCTGACCCGAAACTGGCCCGGGAGGCGCTGATCCTCGGCCTCACCCGGTACGTCGATTACGGACCCTTTCACGCCTGTTACCTAGACGGGCGTTCGCTCTACCCTGGCTTCGAGCTGGACGAGCTCGCAGCGCCGCTGTGGGCCTTCGATCACTACCTGGCGATGACCAGCGACACCTCGCTGTGGGAGGAGCCAGGAGTCGAAGCGGGCCTCCGCCTGATTCTGCACCGCTTCTGGACGCTGGCTGAGCAGGCGCCAGAAGGTGAACGGGATGGTCTCGAGGGCGAACTCCGCCCCCTTTGCGATGAGGGCCTGCTCCTGCCCACCTTCCTCGACCCAACGGACGACCCGACCTTCCATCCCTACCTGACCTACACCAACGTTCTGGCGTGGCGGGCGCTGACCGGTTTCGCCCACCGGGCGAAGGGGCACCGGCGGTGGGAGGAGGACCGTCAGCGGGCGCTAAGGATGGCGGAGGCGCTCCGCCGCGGCGTGGAGCGACATCTGGTCTACGGGCAGGAACCGCACAAGAGCTTTGCCATGGCCACCTCCGGGAGTGGCGACCCGGTGACGGGGGATAACCCGGCCGGCAGTCTTGCGCTCCTGGCTTACTTCGGCTTCTGCGACCAGTCGAACCCGATCTTCCGCCGGACCTTGATGGGCCTCGACTCTCCCGGCAATCCATTCTACTTCCCGGGTTCGTTCGGCGGACGCGGGAACCGCCACGCCCCCTTCCCCTGGGTGATCGCTCGGGCGGCGGACCTCGTGGCCGGGGACCATTCAGCGCTGGGTTTCTTCCTCCGCGCCCCGCTCGACGACGGATTGGCCTGCGAGGCGGTGGACCCCCGAACCGGAGCCGCCAAGACGGGGGCAGCCTTCGCCGCGGCCGGCGGGTGGCTGGCCTGGTGTCTGTACCTGGCTCTGACCTAGGGGGGCGGTTCGACTTGGAAGCGGCGGCGGCCGCCGGTCACCGGTTGACCTACCGCAGTTGCAAGTCCTCCACCGCGGCCCGCAGGATTTCCGCCACGCTCCAGGCCTGGGCGTAGCAACCTCTGGGGTGGTGGGGTGGGTCGCCGTCGTAAATCTCGGGGAGTGTGCCAAGGCAGTCTTCCGTGAGGCGGTCGGCGAGGCCTCGGAGGAGGGTGATGCCCTCGGCCCGGCCTGCGTTACCGAAGAAACGGACGAGGGCGGTGAGGTAAGGGCCGAGCAGCCAAGGCCAGACGGTGCCCTGGTGGTAGGCGGCATCCCGTTCGGCCGGGTTGCCAGTGTACGTGCCCCGGTAGTCGGGGCTGCGCCGGCAGAGGGTTCGCAGGCCGACGGGGGTCAGGAGCTCCGCTTTCACCCTGGCCAGGGCGCGCTGGGCGAGAGCGAGGTCCTCCACCACGGGATGGGGGAGGACCAAGGCCAGGAGTTGATTCGGGCGGAGGGTGGGGTCGGCCGGGTCCGGGGAATAGGCCGGGTCCACCACGTCGTGGAAGTAGCCCCCCTTTTCATACCAGAAGCGCTGGAGGAAGGCTTCCCGGGTGAAGGTAGCCATCGTCCCGTAGACGGACGCCAAGGGCTGCTGGCCGGCAAGGACAGCCAGCTTCGCCATGGCCCGCAGGGCGTTGTACCAAAGGGCGGAGAGCTCGACCGGCTTGCCGGAGCGAGGGGTCACCGGCCGCCCGTTTACCCGGGCATCCATCCAAGTGAGCGCCAGTCCCTCCTCGCCGGCGGCAAGGAGGCCGTCGGTGTCCTGGCGGATACCGTAGCGGGTCCCTTCCCGGTAGGCGCCGATGATGCCCGTCAGCACGGGAAAGAGTTCCCCCAGGACGAAGGGGACGTCGCCTGAGTAGTCAAGGTACTTTTCCGCCGCGTAGATAAACCAGAGCGAGGCGTCGGCGGCGTTGTACTCGGCTTCTCCCTCCCGGTCGGGAAAGCGGTTGGGGACGAGGCCGTCCTTAACGTGGCGGGCGAAGGTGGCGAGGACCTCCCGGGCGGCGCCAAACCGGCCCGTGACGAGGCAGAGCCCGGGGAGGGAGATAAAGGCGTCCCGCCCCCAGTCGGTAAACCAGGGGTAACCGGCGATCACGGTGGTGGCGCCGGTGGATTGGCGGCGGACCAAGAAGGCGTCGGCTGCCCGAACCAGGGACCGAAGTAGGGGGTCGGTGAAGCCGGCGCCGCGCTCAAGCCGGGCGAGGCGCTCCTCCTCCTCCTGGCGCGAGGTTAGGCGGAGCGGAATCAGACCCGGGTCGGCCCCTTCCGGCAGGTCGGTGAGGACCTCGGCCGCGAAAGCGGCGAGCTCGCCCGGTTCGAGCGTCAGCGTGAAAACCCCCGGGTTATAGTGGTCCTCCTCATGGTCCAGGCCCCGCTCGGCTTCGACAGGATAGTGGAAGCGGTAGTACCAGTAGCCGGTCGGCCGGTACTCGGCCGGTAGCGGGGTACCTGGGCTGTCGGGGTCGGCCAGCCAGGCGAAGGCGCCCGTCCCGGCCCGGTAGACCCAGGCGGCGAGGCGGAACTGTGGGGCGCCGGGGAAAGGCCGGAGGGCGACCCAGCCCGGCCCGTTGACGGCCGGAAACTCCCAGCCCACAGTGGCTTTCACTACATGGTGGTAATCCCGGCAGTTGACCAGGGGGAAGAGTTCGAGCCGGAGCGGCTGTTGGCCGGCGAGGTAGCGGTAGCGGAGGACGGCCGCCTGGCGCCCGTGAACCAGGTGGAAGGACTTTTCCAGCCGGCACCCGTCCAGATCGTACACCCAGGTCGGGAAGGGGTCGAGGCGGAACTCGGACAGGTGGCGGTAGCCCTCGGGGTGGATGGCTCCGCGGTAGACGTTGGTGCTCAGGTGGTAGCGAGGGAGCCGACCGGCGTCCGGCTCGGTCCGTAGCGGGACGACCTCTTCCTCCACTTTGGCCAGGATCAGCACCCGGTCGGCTGGCGGGTGCAGCGCAGCGACCAGAAGGCCGTGGTAGCGCCGGACGTTCGCACCGACCAGCGAGGAACCGGCAAACCCCCCTAGGCCATTGGCGAGGAACCACTCCCGGCGGAGACTTTGCTCCAGGTTCGCCAGGTCCTCCCGGCAGACGGTCCAGCCTTCGGTTCCCATGTACACATCCGCCTTCTTCGCCATGCCTATTCCCCCGTTTGGGGCTAGTCTGGCGCCGGAGGGCGCTCGGCATTCCTGCAGGGGACCGGCGGTCGGTGTGGAAATCGGGGAACGTTGTAATTGCGAGGGTCGAGCGTGAGCAGCGGGCGAGGAGGCGGTAGGCTTGGTAGAACGGACGATGGGGCGGACGGTGGCCCGGGCCGGGTTGGTCGCGGCAATCTACGTCGCCCTCTGCTGGGCCTTGAAGCCCGTGAGCTTCGGTGTTCTGCAATTCCGGGTGGCGGAGGCCCTGACGGTGATGCCAATCTTTTACCCCGAGGCGGTCCCGGGGCTTTTCGTGGGAGCGCTGCTCGCCAATGTCATGGGCGGGCTGGGGATCTGGGATATCGTCTTCGGCAGCCTGGCCACGTTGGTCGCAGCGTGGCTCACCCGCCGCCACCGCCACTCTTGGGTGGCTTACCTTCCGCCGATTCTGGTCAACGCCGTAGTGGTCGGGTGGTATCTGACCTACCTGCTCGGCCTGCCCGGGCCGAAGCTCTGGGGGTCGGCCTTTCTCGGGGCTGCGCTGGCGATCGGCACCTCGGAGGCGGTTATCGTGCTGCTACTGGGGGCGCCCCTGGTGGGTCTCCTCCGCCGGGCGGGCTTGACGGAGTGACGTTTCGAGGCTCGTCAAACGTGCCGAGTTGATCACCACGGCTACCGACCCGGCGTTGTGCCAGAGCGCCCCCATGACCGGCCCCATCCGTCCTCCCGAAGCAAGGATGATGGCAGTCAGGTTGATGACTGCCGAAGCCCAAAGGTTCTGGGTGATGACGGCCTTGACACGCCGACTGAGCCAGATGGCTTCTGGTACCTTGCGCAGATCCTCCGTCATCAGTGTCAGCCCCGCAGTCTCCACGGCCACGTCCGTTCCCGCAACTCCCATGGCAATGCCCACGTCTGAGACAGCCAGGGCCGGGGCATCGTTGATGCCATCGCCGACCATGGCGATGAATCGGCCCTGTGCTTTCAAGCGTTTCACGACCTCAGCCTTGTCGCCCGGGAGTAGCTCCGCTTGAAAGCCTGTCAGACCGAGTTCCTTGGCCACCGCTGAGGCCGCCGCACCAGAATCGCCGGTAATCATCTCAACGTGCGAAACGCCAGCTTCCCGCAGCGCCCTGATTGCCTCCCCAGCCTCAGGACGTGGTCTATCTGCGACCGTGATACCACCGATGACCTTGTCACCCTGGACCACAAAGAGAGTGGATCTTCCCTGTTGCTGCTGATGCAATTGCCACGCTTCGGCCACTGGGTCAAGTTGAAGACCCAGCGACTCGATGAAGGGAGCGTTTCCGACTCCCACCAGCTCGCTCAAGACTGTGCCTTTGGCTCCCCGGCCCAGTACGACCTGAAAGGATTCAACCGGCACGGCTTCGATTCCCTCCGACCAGCTGCGAGAGACGATGGCCTGGCCAATGGGGTGTTCGGAGAGCCTTTCGACCGAGCTGGCGAGGCGCAACACTTCTTCCGGGGAAACACCTGAGAAGCCGACGACCTCGTACACTTCGGGTCTACCCTGGGTCAAGGTGCCCGTCTTGTCGAAGAGCACGGTGTCGATCCTGGCGAGCTGTTCGCAGACGGCGCCACCCTTGATGATGATGCCCCGGCGAGCTGCGTTTCCGATCCCGGCAATCAGGGCGGTCGGGACCGAAAGCACCAGGGCGCACGGGCAGAAGACCACCAGAATCGTCACGGCCCGTACTACGTCCTTGGTGACCACCCCGACGATGACTGCCACCGCCAGCATGACCGGGACGAGCAATCTGGCCAGGCGATCGGCAATTCTTACGATGGGAGCCTTCTCGGTCTGGGCCCGCCTTACGAGGTCGATTATCTTGGCCAGCGTGGTGTCCTTGCCGACCCGCGTCGCCTGAATCTCCAGAGCGCCGAGGAGGTTCGTGGTGCCGATGAACACCTCACTACCCGGTCTCTTGTCCACCGGCATGGCCTCGCCGGTCACCGCCGCTTGGTTCACCGTTGACTCGCCGTTCACCACAATCCCGTCGACGGGGATGATCTCGCCGGGCCTAACCACGACATGCTCGCCGACCTTGAGTTCCGCCGCGGGGACTCTGCATTCGCGGCCATTCCGGAGGACACAGGCCGTTGACGGGGCGAGACGGGCCAGCTTGCGGAGGGCGCTTCCGGCCTTGGCTACGGTCATGTTCTCCAGGAGTTCGCCAACCGCCATGATGAACGCGACTTCGCCGGCCGCGAAATACTCCTTGATGGCGATGGCGGCGACCAGAGCTATGCTGACCAACACTCCCGCTGTTACATCCCGCCGGATGATCAAACCGCGGAGGGCAAAGGTCAAGAGCGGAACACCGTTGATCAGGATTGCGCCCCAGGCCGGGTCAAAGCCGAAGCGGCGCTGAACCCAGCCCGTCAAGGATACGGCCAGGCACAGCCCCGAAATGCCCAGCAGGATCAGCTCACGTTGGGTACGGGCCACCTCGGCTTCCACCTCAGGAGCCCCCTCAAATCAGCTTGGACAAAGCAGCCTTGAGACGGTCGACCGTCGCTGCGGCATCACCTTTCTCGATGCCCTCCAGGACACACGACTCCAGATGGTCTTCCAGCAGGATGCGTCCTGCCTGGTCGAGAGCTGCTCGAACGGCGGCGATTTGCAGGAGCACATCCTCACACGGCCGCCCCTCTTCGGCCATCCGTCGGACGCCGCGAATATGCCCTTCGACTCGCGCCAGCCGGTCAAGGAAGTCGGGCATATGCTTGTGTTCCGCCATAGAAGTCCACCCCTATCCCCTCCCCTCGGAGGGGATGATCAAGAACAGTCTATATCGATGAAACAGGGATTGTCAATCCACTGGGAGGTCGCTTGTGCGGTTGCCTTGAGAGGTGGTCGGTTCAACGCCGGCCCAATTCCCACCCGGCCAGGAAGGCCCGCTCGTTGATCTGCCGGTGTTTCTCGGGGATGTGGGTGGCGAGGGCGGATAGCCAGTGCTCCTGAGTTAGGCGGCCGGCGGCGGTGCGGGCCATCCATCCGGCCAAGGCGCCGACCAGGACGGTGTTGGTGACCTTGGGGTCGCCGACTTCCGCCGCGATCCCTTGTCCCGGGATCACCAAAAGCTGGCCGGCCCGCTCCTTCACCCGGAGCCTGGCCTCTTCCGGATACTGCTGCACCCCGAGGATGACCGGCACCGGCAGGATCGCCTGGTCGTTGACGATGACCGTCCCGCCCGGGGCCAACATGGGCAGGTGGCGCAGCGCCTCCAGCCATTCGAAGGCGAGCAGGATTTGCGCCTCACCCCGGCCGAAGAGGGGGGAGTAGACCTCCACACCGAAGCGGATCTGGGTCACTACGCTCCCGCCCCGCTGGGCCATCCCGTGAACTTCCGCCTGTTTGATGTCGTATCCGGCTGCCTGGAGGGCGGCGCAGATGACCTTGCTGGCGAGAATCGTTCCCTGACCGCCGACCCCGGCCAGGAGGAGGTTGGTGGTCTTCTCAGGCACTGGCTTCCTCCGCCTTTCCGATGGCGTTGAACTTGCAGACGCTGGCGCAGAGGCCACAGCCGTTGCACCTCACCTGGTCGATGACCACGCTTCCGCCGGCGGCCGAGATGGCCGGGCAGCCGATCCGGAGACAGGAGCGACACATCCGGCAGGCCTCGGCGTCGGCCGCCGGCGGTTTCGCCGGCTTCCGGGAGAGCAGGGCGCAGGGGCGACGGGCGACGATCACCGCCGGCTCCCCGGAGGCCAGGTCTTCCCGTAACGTCTGCTTGAGTTGGTCCAGGTTGAGGGGATCGACGACGCTCACTCGTTTCACGCCGAGCGCCCGGGCCAGCGCCAGGTAGTCGACGGCGCTGGTGACCTCCCCCTGCAGGGTTCGGCCGGTGCCCGGGTGGTCCTGGTGACCGGTCATGGCCGTCGTGCGGTTGTCGAGGATGAGGATCGGGAGGGGGGCTTTGTTGTAGACTGCGTCGAGCAGGCCGGTTAACCCGGAATGGAGGAAGGTCGAGTCGCCGACCACTCCGACGGTCCGCCCGGCCAGTTCCGGATTGGCCTGCACCATGCCGAGGGCGACGCTGATGCCGCCGCCCATGCAAAGGCAGGTGTCCATGGCGTCGAGCGGCGGGAGGGCACCCAGGCTGTAGCAACCGATGTCCCCAGCCACCGTGAGGTTGAGTGACTTGAGGGCAAAGAAGACGCCGCGGTGGGGGCAGCCGGGGCAAAGGACCGGTGGACGCCCCGGGAGCGGCTGGATGTCCGGCGTCGGAGCGGGTCGAGCATCGCCGCCAAGAATGGCCCGACGGACGAGGTCGGGGTTCAACTCACCCTCCCGGGGCAGGGCGTCCTTGCCCCGGCAGGAGATCCCCAGCGCCTTGATCTGATCTTCGAGGAAGGGGTCGAGTTCCTCCACGACCCAGAGCGTCTCCACCTCTCGGGCGAAAGAGGTGATGAGGTGCTCCGGAAGAGGAAAGGTGAGGCCGAGTTTAAGTACCGAGGCGTCCGGCAACACCTCCCGGACGTAATGGTAGGAGATGCCGCTGGTGATGACGCCGATCTTCTTCTCGCGCCATTCCACCCGGTTCAAGGGAGACTCTTCGGCGTATTCGGCCAGGTCCAGAAGGCGTGCCTCGACCACCGAGTGGCGAAGCCGGGCATGGGCTGGGATAATGACATACTTCTCGGGCTCCTTGACGTATTCTCGTCGGTGGGGTGAGATCCGGTCGCCCAGCTCGACCAGCGACTTGGAGTGGGAGACCCGGGTGGTGGTACGAAGCAGCACCGGTGTATCGAACTCCTCAGACAAGGCGAAGGCCAGGGTAGTGAAGTCCTTGGCCTCCTGAGAATCAGCCGGCTCGACGCAAGGAATCTTGGCCATCCGGGCGTAGTGGCGGTTATCCTGTTCGTTCTGGGAGGAGTGAAGCCCCGGGTCGTCGGCCGTAACCACCACCAAACCGCCGTTGACGCCGGTGTAGGCGGCGGAGAAGAGAGGATCGGCGGCCACGTTGAGCCCGACGTGCTTCATCGCCGCCAGTGCCCGCCCGCCGGCTACGGCGGCGCCATAGGCCAACTCGAGGGCGACCTTCTCGTTGGTCGACCACTGGGCCTTGACCTCGGGCAGGGTGGCGAGCGTTTCAAGGATTTCCGTGCTGGGGGTTCCGGGATAGGCTGCGGCCACTACTAGTCCCGCCTCCCAAGCACCCCGGGCGATCGCTTCGTTACCGGAGAGCAGAACCTTCATCGCAAAACCTCCATCTGCCTGTTCAACCCGGAACAGCCACAAACCATTTGGCCTTTCGTCGGGAAGGCGAGCGATCCCTCCTTTAAGCTCGGCAGGAACCGGGTGGAACTGGACGAATGATGGCAGAGGGTGAGCCGATGGCTGAACGACCGCAAATTCCCCGCTTACTTCGAGGGGTAGCCGGAGTTGTGTTCTTCGGCTTGTTAGGCAGCCTTGTTGCCTGGCACTTGGCCCAGGGCAGGTCCTCGTTGCGCGGCCTGCTCACGGTCAAGCCGCTCTACGCCGGAGCGGCCACTGCCTTGGTAATCACCGGCTGGTTGCTCGACGCCATCCGGCTCCAGGTGATGGCGCAGCCGTTGGGCGCCAAGCTGAGTCTCGGCCGGGCCCTGCGCATTACCCTGATGGCCAATTTCATTGCTGGCATAACCCCCTTTGACACCGGCGGCGAACCGCTTGCGGTCTATCTTCTGGCGCAGAGCGGCATTCGGTTGGGTGGGTCCACAGCTGTCATAGCTGTCAAGTCGCTTCTTTCGGCGGCGGTCCGTTTGCTGTTGGCGTTCACCCTTCCTCTCCTACTCTTTCTGATCAGACGAACCTGGGCGTTGCCAGCCGGGGTCAGTTTTTTCCTCAGTGTCGGGCTCGGAGCATACGTGATTGCCTTTCTTGCCCTGGTCTTACTGGCCGCCAAGCCCGAGTTGGTTGAGGTGGTGTCCCGGCCCTTGCTCGGCAGCCCCCTGGCGGAGCGCCTCCTCTCTGAGCGCCGCCGACTTCAGCTCAACGAACGCATCCGCCGTGGAGTCACGGATTTCCGGGAGTCACTCTCGCTCTTGTACCGGGAGCAACGGCCCGCCGTGGTCTGGGCAGCCTTTCTCACCTTGCTCGTTTGGGTGGTCACTTTCCTGGTACCAGCGATGGTCCTGCGGGGGTTGGGCGTCAACTCTCCCTGGGCGGACGTGATCGCCGTGGCGGCCGTCTTTTACCTGGTGGCAGCCTACGCTCCCACGCCGGGTTCCAGCGGGGCCGCCGAAACCAGCTCTGCCCTGCTTTTCGTCCGGCTGGTGCCGCTAAAGTTTCTGGGGTTGTTTGTGTTGCTCTGGCGCCTGGTCTCCTACTACCTGGGCTTGGCCGTCGGAGGCGTTATGCTCCTTTTTCACCTCCGGAATTCTCGCCGCCGCCCGGGGGCAGGCTAGCGGCGAGAGGAGGCAGCCGATGGCCGAGGTAGTTATTTATACGACGCCGACCTGACCGTGGTGCCGGGCGGCCAAGAGTTACTTGGTCGAACGGGGGATCCCCCTGCGCGAGGTGGACGTCTCCCGGGACCGGGCCAGCGCCGAGGAACTATACCGGATCTCTGGTCAGTTGGCAGTTCCCGTCATTACGGTGGACGGCGAGGTAATCGTTGGCTTCAACCAGGAACGCTTGGAGCAATTGATTGCGGCCGGTCGGGCCCGCTAGGGTAGCGTGGGCCGGCCCCCGGCGCAGACCAAAGGTCCTGGCTAGGACCATCTGGCTCTAGCCAGGGCCTCCTGATAGTCGTACGCCAGCTTGGTGAGATGGGCGATGGGCTTGAAGCCCGCCTCCGGATCCGCCTGGCCTTTGGAGAGGACGACGATCAGAAACGGTCGCGAGCCATAGACCACGCCGAAGTCGTTCGAGACGCCGGTGACGTCCCCTTCCTTGTGAGCGACCGTCACGTTATCCGGAAGCTCCCCAGGAAGCCCGACGTGGTAGATGGGGTTCGCCATGTCATCCAGAAGTCGCCGACCCAATTCCTTGTGCTGCTGGGAGAAGTTCAAGACCCCCTCCATGTAGGCCGCCATGTCCCGGGCGGTGGTGATGTTCTGCCCGTTGGGATAGACAGTCTGCCCGCCGAGGCTCCGCATGAAAGCGGCCACGTTGTCCTTGCCGAGGCGGCGCAGGAGCATCCGGTGAGCTATGTTGTCGCTTATGGTGATGGACAGGTTCGCCAGGACCCGGAGCGTAAACTTGTCGCCCGGCTTGACGAAGTTTTGCAGGATCCCGGCACCTCCCTGGCGATCCTCCTCCTGAAAGGCCACCTTCTCCTGCCAGTCGACTTTCCCCTCGGCGGCCAGCTTATTGAGGTAAAGTACCGTGGGGACCTTGGTGATGCTCGCCGCCACCATCCAGTCGTTCTCTCCGATACCAAAGGACTTCCCGGAGATCAGGTCCTTGAAGTAGATCTTGTAGGTTGCCGGCTGGGTGGCGAGGTAATCTAGCACTTGTTGTTTCAGCGGGGCGTAGTCTGCGGCTCGGTCGGGGATGTCCAGGGTCTGGCCAGGGTGAATCAGATCATCGCGCAGGTTGTTGACGCTTTTCAGCTCATCGACCGTGACGGCGTACTGTTGGGCGATCCTCCAGAGCGTGTCGCCTGGAGCCACGACGTGGGTCAGCGCCAGAGCGTAGAGGGGAAGCCCCAGCACCAACGCCAGGGCAAGACAAATCGCCGGTATCGTCGCTTTTCGCATCGTTCGCGTCCTTTCCCAGTGTGATAGCCGGGTTCGTCCTTCCTCACATTATGTAAACATAACGGGATGGGCTTGGCAAGGCCGAAGAATCCCGTGGCGGAGGAAATGTTTGGGCAGCACAAGGTCTTCGACCTGGACCTGGTCGCGGAGTTGACCCTCTTCATCGCGGAGGTACTGGCAGACCGACCGGCCTAGTGCCCTGGCCGAGGAGGCTGCCCGCGGCCACGAGCAACCCGTCCACGCAGGAGTCTGCGTCGAGGCGGGTTTCCTCATCTATCACCGCCTGATGCACCTGCGCCCTCTGCCCCACGAGGCAGCGCCGCCCCAGGACAGCATGGGCCACGGACGCCTCTTCCCGAACGGTCACCCCTTCACCCAGCACGCAATAGGGGCCGACCGTGGCGCCGGCTCGGATGACCACTCCGTCGCCCAGCACCACCGGGGGAAGGAGTGTGGCCTGGGGCGAGAGTTCCACCCCCTGGCCGATCCAGCAACGGGGCGAGGACTCCCTCCCGGGGAGGGGAATCGGGAGCCGCCGGTCGAGGAGGTCCCAGTGGGCTTGGAGGTACTTGTCGGGGGTCCCGATGTCCAACCAGTAGGAGCTGGCCACGTAGCCGCCCACGGGGATGCCATGTTGGAGGAGTTGCGGGTAGGTCTCCCGTTCGAGCGACACTTCCCGCCCGGGCGGGATGTAGTCGAAGACGCCCGGTTCGAGGACGTATATTCCGGCGTTGACCGTCCGGCTGGTCACCTCGTCCCAGCTTGGCTTCTCCAGGAAGCGTTGCACCCGGCCTTTCCGGTCCAGCACGACCAGGCCGTAGCGGGTCGGATCGTCCACCTCGACCAGGCTGATCGTGACCCAAGTTCCGCTGTCACGGTGGATCCGCACCACTTCCCCCAGGTCCAAATCGGTCAGGATATCGCCGTTCAGGACCACCACCGGCCCCGAGTCCAGGAGGCCGGAGGCATTTTTCAGGGCGCCCGCCGTGCCCAGCGGATACTCCTCGGCCGCGTAGCGGATGACCAAGCCGAAGCGGCCGCCGTCGGCAAAGTGGCGCATCAGCTTCTTGGCCTGGTAGTTCACGCAGAGGATGACCTCGTCCACGCCGTGGCGGCGCAGCAAGTCAAGCTGGTACTCAAGGAAGGGCCGGTTTACCACCGGAACCAGCGGCTTGGGACGGAAGAAGGTCAGCGGCCGGAGGCGGGTTCCCCGGCCGCCGACGAGAATAATCCCTTTCATTCCGCCCACGTCACTCAACCGCCCCCGGTGGTGGCTCCTCCGCGGTTCGCGGCTCCTCCTCGGCGCGCGGTTCCTCCTCGATCCGGGCTTGCGGGGCGAGGACGGCGTACTGGGGCGTGTGGCGCCAAAGCCAAAGGTAAAGCACGGCAAGGAGCACGGCGATCAGGAAGACGATCCAAACGGCGAGGGACACGGAGATTCCCTCCTTTTGGCCGCTGCATCATATGTGCCTCTGGCCCGTGGTGCGCCCGGCTGGGCCAACAGCTCTTCCCCCGCTTGCAGGAGCTTTGTCACCTCCGGGACGGTTGGCGCTTCGGCGTAGATGCGGATTACCGGCTCCGTGCCGGAGGGACGGAAAAGCAGCCAGCCGCCGTCCTCCAGGTGGAGCTTGAGCCCGTCGAGCGTTTCGGCGCGCCGGACCGCCCGCCCGGCCAGGGTGGCCGGGAGTGCTTCGGGCATTGCCGCAAGTTGGGCCAGGGTTCGCGTGGCGAGCCGGGCCTGGTCACGAGGAAGGTGAATGTCGCGGCGCCGGTAGTGGTGTGGTCCGGTGACCTGCTCCAGGTCGGCCAGGAGGGCGGACAGCGGTTTTCCTCGCGCCACCAGGGCCTCCAGCAGCAACAAGGCGGCGAAAAGGCCGTCCCGTTCTGGCAGGTGGGGGCTGACGCCGACTCCCCCGCTTTCCTCTCCGCCGATCACCGCTTTCCCATCGGCGAATAGGCGGGCAATGTGCTTGAAACCGACGGGGGTCTGGTACAAGGTCAGGCCGTAGTGGTCGGCCAACCGGTCGATCATGCCGGTGGTGGAGACGGTCTTGACTACCCCGCCTCGCAGGTGTCGCTCCCGGGCCAGGTAGTCCAGGAGCAGAGCGTAAACGGTTTGGGGACTGATGAAGCGACCCGCCGCATCGATCACCCCGAGCCGGTCGCCGTCTCCGTCGTTGGCCAGTCCTATGCCCGCCCGGAAGGCGCGGACCGCCCGCCGCAGGGGGATCAGGTTGGCCTCGATCGGCTCCGGGTTGGTCCCGCCGAAACGGGGGTCGGCCGAGGAGCGGATCTGGTGGACCACCAAACCGAGCGGCCGGAGCAGGCGCTTCAGGTAGTTCCGAGCGGCGCCATGCATCGGGTCGGCGACGATTCCGAAGTCGGCCTGGGCGATGAGGGGGAGCGAGACCAGCGCGCCGAGATGGGTGAAGTAGGCCGGGTCCGGGTCGTAGGGCTCTGGGCGGAGGCGGAAGGAGCGCGGCAACGGCCGGCGGCAGGCCAAGGCCGCCTCGAAGGTGGAGAGCTCTGGGCCGAACAGGGGGCCGCCGTGCGGCCCCTTCACCTTGATTCCGTTGTATTCCGGAGGGTTATGGCTGGCGGTGACCATGACCCCGGCGGATGCGCCCAGATTCCGCACGGCAAAGGAGAGCACCGGCGTCGGCACGGGATGCGTGCAGAGCCGGACGGGAATCCCAGCCCGGACGACGACCCGCGCTACCTCCGCCGCGGCGCGGTCGGAGAGGAAGCGGGTGTCATAGCCGACGACGACGCCCGCGCTTGCCTGATCCCGTTCCCAAAGCCACCGCGCCACCCCCCGGGCAAAGGTCTGGACGTTGGCCAGGGTGAAGTCCTCACCGATGACTCCTCGCCAGCCCTCTGTTCCCAAGCGAATTGCCATGTTTTTCACCTTCCCAGTCTCGTCAGCAGGGCGGCCGCCCGGCGGTAGTTGCCCGCCGCCTGGGCGGCCAGCGCGGCCCGGAACAGTTCGGCCCCTGCCCCATCGGGCGGTCTCCCCGCTGGGTGACCAGCGCGCAGTCTTTGTTCGACGCCGGCTTGCAGCGCGAGCAGTTCGCCGACCAGGTCCGCTGGCCCGCACAGGCAGTCCGTCCAGCGCACTTCCATCCCCTGCTGCGGCTTTGGGAACGGCAAGCAGGGGGTCGGGAAGAGGCCGTCTTCCAGCAGCACGGCCGGCTGGAGCGCGGCCAAGGTCCGCCGTTGTCGGAGTCCCCGGAGAAGCGCCGCCGGGGTCGGGTCGGTGGCCAGAACGTAGGTGCAGCCGAGCCCGATCGCCCGGCCGTGGCGCCGGTGGTGCCAGTCGGAGGAGGCGAGCGCAGCCGGACGGCAGGGGGCCCAGCGCTTCAGGTAGTGGTCGAACATTCTCCGCCACAGTCCAAACTGCGAGGGATAGAGGGCGGCAGAGAAGACCTCCAGGCCATCCAGCAGTCCCTCGGTGAAACCCCGGTCGAGCAGGTCCAGCCGGTCGGGTGACTTGGCGAAGGCCATCCAGGGATGAGCCAGGACGACCACTCCTCCGGCCAAGTGGACGTGAGCGGCCAACTCGTCCAGTTGCTCCAGCGAGAAGCGGCCCCGGGGGACTGGCTGGTCGTAGCCGAGCAGCAAGAAATGGATGCGTCCCCCCATCGACACCTCCTGGCCGCTCAAGAAAGTCACCGGCCCCGAGGTGCTTGTCGATCCGGCGAGGTCGGGCGAGGGTGCCGATTGCCGCTTCCCGTGGTCGGTCAACGCCAGAAAGTCCAGGCTGCGGGCTGCGGCCACGAGCGCCAGTTCGGCGGGGGTGAGGCGGCCGTCGGAGAGAGAGGAGTGGACGTGGGGATCGCCGAGGTAGAAACGGTTAGCCAAGCTCTACGCCCCCTTCCCGCGACCAACAGCCGTCCCCAGAGCGGCGAGGCAGACTCGGCGAGCCGGGGCGGTATCGCACTTTTCGGCCAGTTGTTGGAGAAAGCGCTCCTCCGGCCAGGGGAGGCGTTCCACATAGTACTGGCGTCCGATCTGCCAGCCCTCTTCGGGGAAGTGAAGAAGCGGCCAGAGGACAGCCAGCTCTGCCGAACCAAGGCCGGCGACCTCCCGGTAGGCAGCCAGGCAGGCTAGGCCGGGAGCCGGATCCCAGTTAACCAGGCGGAGGAGGCGGCGGAGGAGGTTGGACAGGTCGTGGATTCCCAGGTCGGCCAGGGCGTAGTCGTAGTCGACCAGCACCGGGCCGCCTGCGGTCAACAGCACGTTGTGATGGGCCAAGTCGTGATGGCAGAGGCCCCCCTGCCGGCGGCCGGCGGCGGAGAGGGTCCGGTAAGGCGAGGCCTCCAACTCTGCCAAGGCCTGGCCGGCTGCGTCGAGCCACGCCGGGGCCAGCTTGGCGTACTCGCGATCGAAAATCGTCGGGTTGGCGACGGTCCGCGCCCGCGCGGCGAAACTGGCGATCTCCTTTTGCTTGCGCCGGAGCCGCTTGAGCCAGGTTCCGAAGAGCACCCGGAAGCGGGGGAAGGGCGGGACGAAGCCCCGGCTGGCTAAGTGCAGCCGGGCTAAAGCCACCGCGGCCGCCTCGGCGTCCCCCGGTCGCAGGTAGTCTGCCTCCCGTCCCTCCAGCCACCGGAAGAGTTGAAACCGGCGGCGCCCGATCGTGGCTACTGGCTTACCGGTCAGGGTGGGCAGAAGCCGGGGGACGCCGGGCAGGCCGGCCCGGGCCACGTGTTCCAGGGCGGCCACCACGAACTGGATCTCCCGTAGGTCGAGGGTGGTCGGCTTGAGACAGTACCGTTCGTTCCCGCATTGTAGGAGATAGATGCCGCGGACGGGGGTCAAGCGGCAATTGGCAAGCCCCCAGGGCGCCCCGGGCTCCTCGGGAGGTTGTGGAACGGTCATTGCGCCACCGCCTCGTAGGCCAGCAGGGTTTCGGCAGCCGTCCGGCGCCAGGAGAAGGTCTTGGCTTGCCGCAACCCTTTTTGGCGCAGAGCCTCCCGGGTTTCCTGGTTGTTAGCCAGCCTGAGCAGGGCGTCCGCGATGGAATCCGGATCGTAGGGGTCGATGAGGAGTCCAGCGTTGCCTACCACCTCGGGCAGGGACGACTCCCGGCTGGCGATGACCGGGGTCCCGCAGGCCATCGCCTCCAACGGGGGCAACCCGAAGCCCTCATACAGCGAGGGGTAGACGAAGAGGCGAGCCGCCCGGTAGAGGTAAGGCAGATCGCTCGAGGGGATAAACCCCGGAAAGCGCACCTCGTCGGCCAGGCCGAGATCCTTGGCCCGCTCCACCAGGCGCTGTCCCGACGCGTCCAGCGAGCCTGCCAGCACCAAGGGAGGCCGATCCGCCAGGTCGCCCCGGACCGCAGCGTAGGCGGCGAGCAGGGCGGGCAGGTTCTTGCGGGGGCTGAACCCGCCGACGTAGAGGAGAAAGGGCCCGGTAAGCCCGTACTTCTCCGCCGCCAGAGCGTTGGCTTCGGAGAACGGAAGAGGGCGGTAACACGGTTCCGGTGCCTCGTAGGTCACGACAATCTTGGTCTCCGGTACTCCCAGGATGCGGCAGAGATCCTGGCGGGTGTGGCGGGAGACGGCCAGGATCAGGGCCGAGCGGGCGCAGATGTCCGGCATCCGGGCCAGAAAACGTTCGAGGTACCGGCGGGTGCAGGTTTGCGGCAGAACGTAGGGGATCAGGTCATGGATCGTCGTGATCACGGGGCAATTCGGGTCAGGGGGGAAGCCCAATCCGTTATGTGGGACGTGATGGAGGGCAAAGCCGCCCTCGGCCAAGGAGCGGCTGATTCGGGCGTCTTCCTCCCCCCGGTCCGGGGAGGCAGGGAAGGTGGAGAGAGTGAAATTCGGCCCCTGGGGCAGGTCGGCAACCTCCGCCGGAAGGGTTCCGCCCCCTTCCTCCGCTGGTCCGGCCGGGAGAGCCGGGGCAAAGGCGGTGTACTCGTTGAAATGATCGAGGGCGCTCAGGGCCCACAGCAGGCGATGGGTGTAAGTGCCCAGGCCCGTGCCGCGGTAGCGCACAGCCGCCCGGGCGTCGATGCCGATCCTCATGGCTTAGCCTCCAAATCTATTGCCGGTGACCGAAGATGTCGAAGTCGAAGAGGGCGAAGAGTGCCAGGATCAGGGCGAAAAGCGCCAGGATGTCCAAGGGGCTAGGGAAGAAGAGCGCCTTGATCAGCATGGCCGCTGCCACTACAGCGACGATCACGATCACTATCTGGCGAAACACCGCGGGGTTCATCGGCGGAGCCACCCCCCTTCGACAGACCTGCAGCATTATATGGTTCGAGCACGGGCGGTGCTCCAGTCATACAATGGTTCGAAGCACTGGCCGGGGGGGATAGGACGCAGTGGTGAGGCGCGGCGCTGGGTGGTCCACCGGGGAGCTTGCCTCCGTAGTGAGGGAGTTTGGCCGGGAGCCGGTCTCATTCACGCCGGTGCGCCAGGCGTGGCGGGTCGAGACGCCGGGGGGGCCACGCTTCCTCAAGTGCACCGTACTCACTCCTTCTGAATTGACCTTTGTGGCAGCCGCTCTAAACCATCTCCGCCGCCGCGGTTGGCCGGCGCCTTGTCTGGAGCTTGACCGACAGGGGCGCCCCTGGGTGGAGCGGAGGGGGCATGCTTTCCTCCTGACCGACTGGGTTGACGGGCGGGAGGCCTGCTTTCCCGACCGGGGGCATCTGACCCTGGCGGTTGAGGCGGTGGCGCGCCTTCACCGGGCGGGTGAAGGCTTTCGGCCTCCGCTGGCCGGCTATCCACGGGTGGAGTGGGGTCGGTGGCCGGAGAAGTTTGGACGCCGGGCGGCGCTGTTCCAGTTTTTTCGGGAGGCTGCCCTGGCCTCGGGAAAGCGGTTCGACCGCGCCTACCTCGCCCTGTGGCCGGAGCACATCAACCAGGCCCGGGGGGCCTTGCGGATCCTCGAGTGTTCCGCCTACCCGCGCCTAACCGCAGCCGGGCGACGCCGACCGGTGATCTGCCATCACGACTTGTCCGAGCGGAACTTCCTGGTGCAGGATGGGGTCGTGCGCCTGGTCGACTACGATTACTGCCTCCACGACCTGCCTGTGCACGATGTGGCCAATCTGCTCCAGCATCAGGCCCGGGCCGAGAACTGGGAGGCGGAGCCGGCCCGCTTGGCCTTGGCGATCTATGATGGGATCCGTCCGCTCTCCGGGGAAGAGCGACAACTGCTCCTCGCCCTCTTGACTTGGCCCCACCGCTACTGGTTGCTTGGCTGGCAGCGATACGTGGAACGGCTGTCGTGGCCGGAGGACCGGTGGCTGGACGCCCTTGCGAAGCGGGCTGACGAGGCGGAACTGCGGGAGGCGTACTTGGCGGCTCTCCGGGCTGAGCTGGGATAATGCCATGTGGCAAAGGGGGAGGAGACAATGCCTATCCACTGGCCTGACCCGGCGGTCTTCCTGGCGTGGGACCTGCGGGTGCAAGAGATCAAGGCGGTTCAGGACGCCTACCGGGTCGTCACGCCCCTCGGTCAATTCTGCCTGAAGCGGGCCAGCGGCTCTCCCGAACGGTACGAGGTGATCGCCCGGGCGCAGGACCACCTGACCCGGCGCGGTTTCCACCAGTTTACCCCCTTCTTGCCGACCCGTGACGGGAAGCCGTTCTACCAACATGGCGGCTCCTGCTACTACGTGACGGAGTGGCTCCCCGGGGAACGACCAGACTTGAGCCGGCCGGAGATGGCGGTGCCAGCCGTCCGGTGCCTGGCCTCCTTTCACGTGGCAGCCGAGGGCTTTTTCGCTCACCACCCCCTCCGCGACCATCGGGGACAGTGGCCTACCCGCCTGGCCGAGCGGGCCAGGGAGCTTAGAGCGCTTCAGGCCGACCGCCAGCTCGAGTTCAAGCCGGACCGGTTCACTCAGGCCTTTCTGGCCTCGGTCGAGCGGTGGGCGGCTCTGGCCGAATGGGCGCTGGACTTCCTGGACCAGGCAGGCTATGCAGAGGAGGTCGAAGCATTCTCGGCCCGGGGTGGCTTCTGCCACGGGGATCCGGCCGAACGAAACTTCGTCTGGTGGAAAGGCGAGCCCTTCCTGATCGACTTCGACACCCTCCTGGTCGACTTGCCTGTCCTGGACTTGGCCCGGTTGGTGCGCCGGGTGGATCAGGACTGCCGGTGGGACCAAGCGCTGGGCGAGACGATGCTCGACGCTTACCAAGCCGTCCGTCCCTTGAGCTGGCGCGAGAAAGCGCTGCTCCTTTGTCTCCTGGCCTTTCCGGAGAAGTACTGGCGAGCGGTCCACCGCTACTACCGGGCCCGGGAGGGGAAATCCCGCCGCCACTTGGCCCACCGGCTGGAAGAGGTCGAAGCCGCCTGGGGTCCCTTCCACCGCTTCCTCCCCGCCCTAGCGAACCACCTCGGGGTGGACCTCCCCCGCCCGATACCGTAGTTTCGGGTAAGCAAAAGACGCGGCGGGGGCAGGGCACGATCCGGACCGTCGCCGAGCGAGAGCAAAGGCCGCAAGGAGCAAGAGGCTGCCCCATGAGTGCAGGACAGCCTCTTGGTCACGTCGGCCGGCTGGCCCGGTCGTTTGTAGAGACCTACGCAGATAGGGCTAACGTCGGGAAGTCAAGGGCAGGGGGAACGGCTTCCAGACGATTATCTGCGGCCGCTGCTCCTTGCTCCCCGGAGAATCCGCCGCCTGCAACTCAATGAGCGGCTCTTCGGGCGAACCGCTGTCCACGCTCTCTGCGGCCGGCTCCTCCGCCAGGCTGGGGTCCGAGGATTCCTCCCTCACCTGCGTGATCTCGTCAATCACCGGGGTTTCCTCCCACGGCGAGACCTCGAGGTTAGCCAACTCGAAGGGGCTTTCTGCCGCTGGAGCAATTCCCAGGTCGACGCGTTCAGCCGTGACCTCCTCCACCGGCAGGTCCGCCGCCGACAAGTCGACCGGGAGTTCCTGGCGCAAGTCATCGCCTCCGTCTTGGCCAGCCGGCTCCTCGAACCACCCTATGCCCACAAGTTCCTCCGCATCGCTCACCGGGGTCGCCTCCCTCTCTTCTTTCCTGGATGATTCATGATCGTCGACTCCCTCCGCCTCCTCTGGGAGGCCAGACGACACGGACGGCACCAGCCTCCGCGAGACCCATTGCAGGGCCAACGCCTCGATGAAAACCTCCCGCTCCACTTCGTGCCGGATCACTCTGCTCAAGCGGCTGCGGTGGCTCTCCCGGCGGTGGAAGTGGAGGTGGCCGACTCGCCAGAAGTCATGGGGAAAGCGGAGCCATGCCAGAAAAACCTCCCACTCGGCCTCGGGGATGGGCAGGGCTTCGTCGTAGGCTTGTAGGACAGTGAGGGCGCGGTCAGGGTCGTTGCCGGCGGCCGCAGCCACGAACCGGGCCAGGTCGATGACGGGTAGATCCAGAGCCAGGTGGGCCCAGCCATCTACCAGAAGTTCTTGGCCCAGGCGGCGGAGCCGGCGCGGGGTGAAGCGGCGATGGGCTAATCGGCGGCGGGCGGCGCAGTCACGCTTGACCTCCTCCAGCGGAGAGGCCAGGAGGCCCGTTACCGCTCGATCGGCCTGTTCCAGGAAGTCGTCGGCGTACTCGGCGAAGAGCCGGGCGAACTCCCCGTGCGAAGTGACCGCTTCCCGTCGCATGGTCTGGAGGTCGGCGAGGCGTCTCTGCAACACCTCCGGCCACTGGTCGTACCGAATCCGCTCACCCTCCCCCAGCGGCGGCAGGTCCTCTCCGGCTCGGTGGAAGGCGGCCAGTACCTCTGCTGCCCGGCGCACCTCTTCCTTCTGGCGCCCGGCGTCAAAGCGTGAGCCCGGCTCTCCCTGAACCAGGTAGAAAAGGCCGGTTCCCAGGCGGACTCCCGGCTGGTTATCGGTGGTCCGGCAAAGGCGGCGAAGAGCCGTGAAGCCCCGGCTCTCCAGGTGAGTCAGAGCGGCGGCCACGAACTCCAACTCCGGCCAGGAGCCTTTGAACCGCCGCACTTGGTACGGCCCCCGGTCAGTAAAGATCGTGCCATGTCTCGGCTCCATCCAGCGCAGGGCCAGGTCGTAGTGGGACAACAAGGACTGGAGCACCCGGCGCTCCTCAGCCGGAGAGCCGGCAACGTCCAGGAGCCCGCCTGGTTCTTCGGGCACGGCTCTTCCCTCCCGAACGGAGTATATTCCATCGGCCTGGCGGCTGTGCCCCGGTCACGGATGGGCTTCCGGAGAGCCGTCAAGCCGCCGCCCCGGCCGCTGTCTTCTCCAGAACCAGCAGGGTCAACCAGGCGGTTTTCCGCCAGGAGAACTCCGCCGCTCGCTGGCGACCGGCTTGGGCCAATCGCTCGGCCTCGTTCCGGTTGGTCAGGACCTCTCGGATCGTTTGCGCCAGGGCGCCCACGTCCAGCGGATCCACCAGCCGCGCCGCTGGCCCGACCACCTCCGGCAGGGAGGAGGTATTGGCGGCGACCACCGGAACCCCGCAGGCCATAGCCTCCAGCGGCGGCAGACCAAAGCCTTCGTAAAGCGAGGGAAAGACGAAGAGATCAGCGGCGTTGTATAGGGCGGGCAAATCCTCGCCGGCCACAAAGCCGGGGAAGGCGACGCGGTCGGCGATCCCGAGCCGCTCCGCCAGCTCTCGGCAGTGGGCATACGATCCGCCGCCCGGCCGCCCGACCAGGACCAGACGGTGGGGAAGAGACGTGGTCCGGCAGACCTCGGAGAAGGCCTCCACCAGTCGTGGGAGGTTCTTCCGCCGGCTGAAGCCGCCTACGTTCAGGATGAACGGACCATCCAAGCCGCAGCGGCGGGCGACCCGCACCCGCGAGAGATCCCGGTCCAGAGGGGCGTAGCGGTCCTCCGGCGCCTCTGGAATGACCGCCACCCGGCTTTCCGGCACGCCGAGGAGAGTCCGGAGGTCCTGCAGGGAGTGGCGGGAGACGGTGATCACGTAGTCCGCTTCAGCGACTGCCCGGGGAATCTCCGCCAGGGCCCTTTGCAGGAAGGTCCGGCTGCAGGTTTGGGGAAGGACGTAGGGAATCAGGTCGTGGACGGTGACCACCAGGCGGGCTGACCGGCGAGCCTCGGGGGGAGGCAGCCCCAGGCCGTTGTGGGGGACGAAGTAGACGTCGGCCCCGTCCGGGAGGGGAGCTGCGACCGGTCCCACCGCCTCCCAGAAGTCGGGCTTCTTCTGACCGCACCAAGCCAGAAGGTCCGCCGTTCCGGGGACCGCCTCCACCCATCGCTCGCCGGGGAGGAGCAGGGTGTAGCGGTTGCGCCGGTCCAGGCGGAGAAGGTGTTGGAGAAGTTGGGTCGTGTACGTGCCGATCCCCGTCCCTCGGTAGGCGAAGGCGGCGCGAGCGTCCACCGCGATGTGCATCGGGCATCACCCCTTCATTGATATCCCGAAGGAAGGCCGGGCGACACCGTCGAACTGCTTGTCCGTGAAACAGCTGCGGGTGGTCCCAATCATCGCGGCGGCCGTCCTGGTGTCGCTCGCCGCCGCCCTCCCGGGAGGAGCGGCCGAGCTCGGCCGGCCGACGGTCTACTGCGACGGCTGGGGCGGCGCCTACGCCGGCCTGTTCTCTGATCCTGCCCGAACAGAGGAGCGGGGCCTGGCCGCCGGAATGGCCGCTGGAGCCTATTCTGATCTGGGCCGAAAGGTGAGCGGCGCGATCCGGGCGAACTACTGGGAGGCCTGGGACGACCGAACCTTCAGTCGCCGGTACACGGCGTTGGATGCCCTGCTCGGCCCGCGCTTTGGGGCGGTTCGCTTGTTGGGCGGCCTGACGATCCTCGACCGGCGGGACTTCTTCGGTGAGCAGTGGGGCGGGTGGGGCTGGCGCCTCGGCGTGGCGGGCGAGACGATCATCCGGCGCGTGCTGGTGGGCGGGGGCCTCTACGCCACCCCGCACCTCAGGCTTCAGCACTGGTGGGGTGGACTTGAATTGGGGCCGGGGGACGCCAACGCCCTCGAAAAGGAATTCTACCTGGTAATTCCCCTGGGCGGAGCGTGGGCCGTCCGGGGCGGGTACCGCAGCTTCCGGCTCGCGGTCAAGGAGGCGGGTGGGTGGTGGCGGGAGGAGGCAGAGGTGCTCTTCCTGGGAGCGAGCGCCCGCTTTTGAGTGTAATGTCGCGTTAGATCTACGCCCAAGGAGGGGGGTCCGCAGTGCATTCAGCCCTCTACCAACAGACGAAAACCTGTCCAGTCTGTGAACAGAGGTTTACCCTGACGCGGGTCCGGACTTCGGCGTGCACCGTTCTGAAACGTGATACCGACTTTCGGGTGCAGTACAGCGCAATCGACCCCAACCTGTACAGCGTCTGGGCCTGTCCGCGTTGTGGCTATGCAGCCAGCGAGACGACCTTCGAACACCTTGAACCGGAGGAACGGCGGCGCGTCCGGGAGGCTCTTGCGGAGCGGCCTCTTCCCCAAGGGGTGGAGGGCGAGCGGACCCCGGAAGGGGCCATCGCCAGCTACGAGCAAGCTCTCTACCTGGGGATGATCCGGAAGCTCAGCCCGAGCAATCTGGCGGGGCTCCACCTCAAGTTGGCCTGGATTTACCGGGGCCTGGGCGAGGTGGCAAAGGAGCGGGAACACCTGGCGGAGGCTCGCGACCTCTACCGCCAGGCGTTCGATCATGAGCATCTCGGGCGGGAGGGGAAGATGTCGGAGACGACCGTCGCCTATCTGGTGGGCGAACTCTCCCGGCGCCTCGGGGACTATGCCACGGCCATCACCTGGTTCAGCCGGCTGGTCTCCGATCCCCGAACCAAGCAAGAACCGCAGATCCTGAACCTGGCCCGGGAGCAGTGGTATCTCGCCCGCCAACAGGCCACCGGCGAGGAAGCGGAGGACGCAGACGAAGTGGCGGCCGCGGGGAAGGCGGCGGCTCCCCAGGGTGGTGGCCCGGCTGCGGTCACCAAGGTGACCGGAGAGGGGTCGGTCCCGGCTGACGCCTCCGTGGCGAACGAAGGTGGGCGTTCCTTCAGCGCTGTGCTGGCCGCGCGGGTCAGGGCGGGAAAGATCTCCAGCATGGTGCCGCTCTACCGGGACCAGGTGGAGTGGCTGCGGAAGGTAGTAGCGGCCGGCGACGAGATCGGCAGCCGCCTGATGCTCCCCGACGCCGTCCGGGCTGTCCTCGACCTGGCGGTTCTGCGGGTGCCGCCGGATAGGCTGGCCGCCCGTAACGAGGAAGAGCTGCGCCGGAAACTCTTTTCCCTGTTCCAGGGTCCAGTGGAGGAGTAGGAGGGAGCGGGATGGGTTGCACGGTCCGCCAGATAGGCGTTCTGACCGGCGGCGGCGATGCGCCGGGGTTGAACGCCGTCATCCGGGCGGTGGTAAAGTCGGCGGAAAGCTGCAACTTGCGGGTGACGGGCATCCGGGATGGCTTCGAAGGCCTTATCACCAGCCAGGTGGTTCCCCTCACCGCGGCGGAGGTGGCAGGCATCCTGCCCCGCGGCGGGACGATCCTGGGGACCAGCAACCGGGCCAATCCCTTCCACTACGCCGTCCAGGAGCAGGGCCAACTCGCTTATCGGGACGTCTCGGACCAGGTGGTGGAGAACATCCGTAGCCTGGGCCTTGACGCCCTGGTCGTCATTGGCGGGGACGGGAGCTTGAAAATTGCCCTGGAACTGGCGGCCAAGGGCGTCCGAGCGGTGGGAATTCCGAAGACCATCGACAACGATCTCTCCGCCACCGAGGCCACCTTCGGCTTCGATACAGCGCTGGTCACGGCGACCGAGGCCCTGGACAAGCTCCACACCACCGCCGAGTCCCACCACCGCATCATGATCCTTGAAGTCATGGGCCGCTACGCCGGCTGGATCGCCCTCGAGGCGGGGTTGGCCGGCGGGGCCGACGTCATCCTCATTCCCGAAATCCCCTTCACCTTCGCGGCGGTGGCTCGGAAGATCAACGCCCGCCGGGCTCAGGGAAAGAAGTTCTCCATCGTGGTGGTGGCCGAGGGGGCCAAGGAAGAGGGCGGGGAACTGGCGGTCGACCGGGTGGTCAAGGAGTCCTTCGACCCCGTTCGCCTGGGGGGCATCGGCCGGCGAGTCGGGGAAGCGCTGGAGCGGCTGACCGGGATGGAGACTCGGGTCACCGTCCTTGGCCACCTCCAGCGGGGTGGCAGCCCGACGCCCTTCGACCGGATCCTTGCCACTCGTTTCGGGGCGGCGGCGGTCCGGCTGATCCGGCGGGGGCAGTTCGGGCGCATGGTTTGCCTACGGGGAACGCGCATCGACTCGGTCCCGCTGGAAGTGGCAGTCGGGGAAATGAAGCGGGTTTCGCCTGAATCGGACCTCGTCATGACCGCCCGGGCGCTGGGGATCAGCTTCGGCGACGCGCCCGCCGACTAGGCGTTGAGCACAAGGCGAGCGCCAGAACTGGCGCTCGCCCTGCAATCACTTTGGTCCCTATTCCTCTGAGGTTCAGCTCACTTCACACCCTTGAGGTCCTTGGCCGGCTTGCCGTCCTTCACCACATGGCAGGCGTCGCAGGCGATCTTCGCCTTTTGATGCGAGTCGTGCATCTTGGTGTTCAGGGCGAGCTTCGTCCCCGCCTTGTGGCATTTCAAGCAGGTGTTCACGTCGGCGGCCGCCGCGACCGGCGGGTGCTTGGGCAGGCTCTTCACCTCGGCCGCCAGGGACTTGTCACCTTTGTGGCAGTCAGCGCAGCCGTTGGGATATTGATCGGCGGCGGCGACGCTCACGGAGACGGCCATGACCAGGACGACCAGAGCGGCGAGCAGCAGCGCCAGCTTCTTCATGCCTCTTTCACCCCCCTTCGGACAGACATCAGGACAAGGAGGTGATTCTCCCCAGAGCAGGCATTTCCTTCACGGAAAGGAATACCGCCAAAACGAGAGAGGCTACCCTCTGCCCGGGCAGCCTCTGTCGATCTTGACTTCCCTGATCCGGCTTACTGCTTGACGCCCTTGAGTTCTGCCGTCGCCTTGCCGTCCTTCATGATGTGGCAGGCGTCACAGGCGATCTTCGCCTTCTGGTGCGAGTCGTGCATCTTGGTGTTGAGCGCCAACTTTCCGCCGGGCTTGTGGCACTTCAGGCAGGCGTTGATGTCGGCTGTCGGCGCCACCGGCGGGTGCTTCGGATAGAGCTTCTTGATCAGCGGCTGGAACGCCAACTCCTTGACGTGACAGTCGGCGCATCCATTGGGATACTTGTCCGCCGCCAGCGCCAGGACGCTAATGGCCATCACAAAGCACGCTGCCAGCCCCAATACCATCCCGAGCCTCTTCATTCCCTCCACCCCCTCATTCCGGATTCTGGTTTACTCAAGCAGTATGTTCCACAGGTGTCAAGAGAAATCCTTCCATGACTATTCTATGCCGGCAATCTGACCCGGCAAGGTTTTGGGACACTCTCCTCGTTTCCATCACTTTCACCGCCTGGGCTGGATTATGCCGCAAAGGTCGCGGGGAACCTACAAAGGAAACCGGGGGTGTTGTCATGTCGATCGGGTTACTGCTGCTGGTGGCCGTAGTAGTCCTGACCGTGGCGGGCTTGGCCCATCGCATCTTTGACCGGCTCTACCTAACCGACACTCAAGCCCTGATCTTTCTGGCGCTCCTGATCGCCGGATCCTTCCTGACCATCCCGCTCTACCGGGGAAACTTCACTGTGGCCCTGAACGTCGGGGGAGGCATCCTGCCCATCGCCTTAGCGGTCTACGTCCTGTCCCGGGCGGGCACTGGTCGAGAGTGGAGCCACGCTCTGCTGGCCACCGCGGTGACGGGCGGCTTCCTTTACGGAGCGGCCAAGCTGTTCCGGGACTTCGGTCACGGCTATGACCTGATTGACCCGCTGTGGCTCTTCGGGGTGGTGGCGGGAGTGGTGGGCTACATCGCCGGCGGGCGGTCCCGCCGCACGGCCTTCATCGGCGCGACGCTGGGGGTTCTTCTGCTCGACCTGGCCAATCTGGTGGAACTGGTGGTGACTCGTTCCCCGGGCCGGGTGGTAGTCGGGGGGGCGGGGGCCTTTGACACCCTGGTGGTGGCTGGAGTGATAGCCATGCTCCTCGCCGAGGTCCTTGGCGAGGCCCGAGAGAAGCTGGGCGGCGGTCCCGTCTTGGAGGGGGATCGCCCCCCGGGGCTCTATGAGCGAAACCTGAACCAAGACGAAGATGACCAGGAGAAAGGAGGCGGTGCACGATGAAGCGGGCTCGGACAGCCAGGCGGCTGACGGGTTGGTGGTTGCCCGGCCTTGTCCTGATAACGATGCTGGGCGCGGCGTCCCCGGCCTCCACACAGGTGCCTGATTTCATCCCCTGCACCCCGGACCAGTATTACACAATCAGGAGCGAGCATGGAGAGACTCTGGCCAAGATGGCTCTGCCCGTTTCAGTCGGGGACTATTTGGTCACCGAGGATAACCGGGGTTGGCGGGTGGTCTCGGTGCAGGGCCGGACCGCCCGGGCCAAATTCGACCGTTGGGTGGACTTGAACGCGCCGGTGGACCGTCCGCCGTTGCGTGAACGGATCGCTGGCTGGGTGGGGGCCCTCCTTGCCCAGGCGCGGGGGAGTAACCGAACTCCCCAGATCGGCGTCTACCACACCCATAGCGACGAGGCCTACGTTCCCGACACTGGCCGGGCCAGCCTTCCCAGGGGCGACATCTACAAAGTCGGGACGGCATTGAAGCAAGCGCTCGAACGCCGGGGCTTTCAAGTCGACCAGTCCTTCAACAACCATAATCCCCATGACGCAGCAGCCTATCACCGCTCCCGGCGAACGGTGATGGAGTTGATGCGCCGCCGGCCGGTCGCCGTCTTTGACGTCCACCGGGACGCTATCCCCGATGCCGATTACTACCGGAGGAAAGTGGCCGGAGAGACCATCGCCCAAGTCCGGTTGGTCGTTGGGAAGCAAAACCAGAACCGGGCGGTCAATTTCGACTTCGCCAAGCGGATTAAGGCTGAGGCTAATCGCATCCACCCAGGCTTGGTCAAGGAAATCTTTTGGGCTAGGGGCAACTACAATCAGGACATGTCGCCGCGGGCGATTCTGTTCGAGTTCGGAACTCACACCAACTCAGAGGAGATGGCGAAACGGGGAGCAAACCTCCTGGCAGACATCCTGCCCGTAGTCCTGACCGGCCGGCGGACCGCGGCGCCGCAGCCGCAGCCTCATGCCGTGCGCATCAGGGCGGCCCGGGGCCAGAGCAGAACGGCCGGCCTCTCCGCCCTCTGGATCGCCTTGGCGGTCATCGTCGGGGGTGGCCTCTTCCTAGCGGTCAACGCCGGGACCAAGGGCGGCAGCCTCGGACGACAGCTGAAGAAGTTTACCGGCCAGGAACTCTCCGGCTTTCTTGGCCGCTACCGTGGGCGTCCAAAGGGTGCCGAGGATAACCCGAAGGGCGGGCGACCGGAGGAACCGCAGGCGGAGCGGCCCGAAGAGAAGTAGCACAGCAGACCACAGATTCGGATAATCGAGGAAGGGAGCAGTCCCTTCCCTTTTCGTCTCGCCGCATGCGCAGGAATCATCTGCCGGCCGGAGAATCGTTGGCGGGGATGGCCGACCCTGGAAGAGAATATGATGGCCGCAAGCGGAGTTGGCGACGGGGGTGGGCAAGGATGTCCGGCGAAACCCAGCTAGACGGGCAGAAGATGGCCTTGGTCCTGTCGGCTGGCGGGGTCCGAGCGATGGCCCAGCTTGGCGTGCTCAAGGCGATGGCTCGCTATAACCTCGAGCCTGACCTCGTTGTTGGTACCTCGGGCGGAGCTATCGTCGCGGCTCTGCACGCCTCGGGACGAACCGCGGAGGAGATCATCGCCCTGGTCGAGCGTTGGCAGCGGAAGAGCCGGCGGCTGCTCGACTTCAACTGGCTTGGCCTCCTGCGGGCCCTCTTTCGGTTGAACCTAGCTCCCTTCCCCGGCTTCATCAAAGGCCGGCGCCTAGAGGCGGTCTTGGCGGGATATCTTAGCGGAGCCGATGAATTCTCGGCTTTCTCCCCCGGGGCGGGGCGGAAACCCCTCTTCTTGACGGCGGTGGACCTGGAGGACGGGACGCCGACGGTCTTCTGCGACCCGTCCCAGGTAAGGCTGGAGGCCGACCCGGTGACTGGCGAGTATGAGGGATACCGCCTTTGCGGCCGGATACCAGTTTCCCGCGCCATCCGCGCCAGCATCAGCATTCCTGGCATCTTTGTCCCCGCCGCTTGCCGCCCTTCTTGCCCCGACCGCGGGCGTTGCCAACGCGGGAGTAAGAATGGCAGGAGCGACCGGTACGTGGACGGTGCGGTGAGGGAGTTTCTGCCTCTTGGAGTGGCGGTTCGCCTGCTCCGGGCCGGCTTGGCGCTGGGAATCAACTTGGGGTACGCCGGGCTGCGTCGGGAGGGCGTCGCCGAGCGAGGGATCGCTGAAGTGGTCAGTCAGTCCCTGGACATCATGGGGCTGGACCAGGTCGAGGGAACGCTCCAGGATGAGTTGGTCGCCAAGGCTCGGGTGGTGGTCCTCAATCCGATGATCTACGACATCGGCACCTTCGAGTTGGAGTACCTGCCCTTCCTCGTCGAACGGGGAGAGAAGCTGGCGGAGGAGTTTTTCAGGGCACGGGGGTTGATCCCCGGGGGCGACCCGGCGGAGAACCGGCGGCGCCTCTTCCCGACAGCCCCGGGAGCATTGCTCTACCCGCCCAAGGGGAGCGACATCTACTTCGACTGGTTCAGACAGATTACGGAGGCACATGGCGCCCCGCGACGCTCTGCCAGCGCCTGGCAGAGCCTCTGGCGGGGCCGCCGCCCGTGGGAGGGCCGGCTGTGAAAGTCAGTATCATCCGCTGCCAGAGTTACGACCGGGGGGAGGTCCGACAGAAGGTCCAAGAGGCCGTGGCGCCCTTCGGAGGTTTCGCCGCCTTCGTCCGACCAGGGGAGAAGGTCTTGGTCAAGCCGAATCTTCTGGTCGCTGCAGCGCCAGACAAGGCAGTCACTACGCATCCCGAAGTGGTCCGGGCGGTCGTCGAAGGTTGCCAGGCGGCGGGCGCAGAAGTCTGGGTGGGTGACAGTCCCGGATTCGGAAACGTGGAGAAGATCGCCGCCCGGTGTGGCATCCTGCAGGTCTGTCAGGAGACGGGCGTCCGCTTCGTTTCCCTGGACCGGGCGGTGGACGTGCCCTTCCCCGAAGGCAAGTGGGTCAAGCGGTTTCCGCTGGGGGAGGCCGTCCGCCAGGTGGACAAGGTCATCTCAGTGGCGAAGTTCAAGACCCATGGGCTGGCCTTCTATACCGGAGCTGTCAAAAACCTGTATGGCATGGTGGCGGGGGTCGAGAAGGCCGCCTTCCACCTCCGCTACCAAAGCCGGGAAGAACACGCCGGGCTGCTGGTAGACCTGTACCGCCTGGTCCGACCGGTCCTGTCCATCGTGGATGCGGTGGTCGGGATGGAGGGCGCCGGGCCTCAGCACGGTACGCCCCGCCCGGTCGGCCTGCTTCTGGCGGGCACAGACGGCCTGGCGGTGGACGCTGTCGGGGCGAACATCATGGGGCTTGAGCCCGACCGCTTCCCTCTGCTCCAGGCGGCAGCTCTAGCCGGGGAGAGGGTGGACCTGGCCCAGGTCGAGATCGTCGGCGTACCCCTGAGCGAGGCGCGGGTGCCGGGGTATGTCCTCCCCGAAACCGCGACGGAGGGCGGAGCGGCCCTGGGCAGCCGCCTCTTCACCCTCCAGAAGCTGTCTCCTCGGCTCCGTTCCTGGGCCCGCCGCCATCTGAACGCCCGCCCGGTCGTTGTCCCGGAACTCTGCCTGGGGTGCGGCGTCTGTCGGGAGAGTTGTCCCGCCCAGGCGATCACCGTCAGGGAACGTCGAGCCGTAATCGCCGACGAGCAGTGCATCCGTTGCTACTGCTGCCAGGAAATGTGCCCCCAGGCCGCCATCGTGCTGCGCCATGGTCCCTTGGCCCGGCTGCTGGTGAGGCGCCGGCCCAGCCGGAGGTAGAAGGTACTCGGGGATTACGGGAAGATGCCCCGGGCCTGGATAGCGTCGGCCACCCGCTGGACGGAGAGCATGTAGGCGGCATCCCGGAGTGGGAGCTTCCGGGCTTGAGCGAAGTCCCAAACCTCGGCGAAAGCCTTTCGCATGATCCGTTCAAGCTGCGCGTTGACCTGGTCTTCGTCCCAGAAGAGGGCCTGCAGGTCCTGGACCCACTCGAAGTACGACACGACCACACCCCCGGCGTTGGCCAAGATGTCGGGGACGATGATCGCCCCCTGGTCGCGGAGGACCCGGTCGGCCTCGGGCGTCGTCGGGCCGTTGGCGCCCTCGACGATGTACCTGGCCTTGACGGAGCGGGCGTTGTCTCCCCTGATCTGAGCTTCCAGGGCGGCTGGGATCAGGATGTCCACGTCCAGCGCCAAAAGCTCTGCGTTGGTGATGTGATCCCCTTCCGTGGAGCAGTTGCAGAGGTAGCCGTCGCCGTGAATTCGGGCGTGTTCGGTCGCTGCTTCGAGGTTGACCCCCCGTTTGCAGTAGATACCGCCTGAAGAGTCGCTGACCGCTACCACCCGGTAGCCTTCCTTCGCCAGTTGGAGGGCGGCGACGGACCCCACGTTACCGAAGCCCTGGACGGCGACGGTTGTGTCCTCGGGCCGGCGCCCCAGCCGCTTGAGCAACTCGTTGGTGACGTACATGACGCCCCGCCCGGTCGCCTCCCGGCGCCCCAGCGACCCGCCGATGTTTACTGGTTTGCCGGTGACGACGCCCGGGACGGCGTACCCCTTGAACATGGAGAAGGTGTCCATAATCCAGCCCATCGTCTCAGCGTTGGTGTTGACGTCCGGGGCGGGGATATCCTTCTCCGGACCCAGCAGAGGCAGGATGCCTACCGTATAGCGGCGGGTCAGGCGGGCGATTTCGGCGCGGCTCATCTTCTTTGGGTCGCACTTGATGCCGCCTTTGGCGCCGCCGTAAGGGATGCCCACCACAGCGCACTTCCAGGTCATCCAGGCGGCCAGGGCCTTGACCTCGTCCAGGGTCACCGCGGGATGGAAACGGATGCCGCCCTTGCAGGGTCCCCGGGCCGAGGAGTGCTGAACCCGGTAACCCTCGAACACCTCCACTCGCCCGTCATCCATGATGACGGGGACGCTCACCACCAGACAGCGTTCGGGGTGGGCCAGGACGGCATGGATGCTCTCGTCCAAGCCGAGGTGGCGGACGGCGTCAGCAAGTTGCTCCAGCACGATATCGTAGGGGTTGATGCTGTGGTTATGGTTATGCGGGTTGACAGGCGCGTGACTGGACATCCCAGATCCCCCTTTCAACTGGTGAAATTCTCCCTGGGAAGGAAGAATCCTTCGCTTCGCCGAACCGACCAAGGGGGGTGGGATTATGCGTTTGTCCGCACTCCAGAGAACGCTGGTTGCGCTGCTGGCGGTGTCGCTGCTCGGGGCGGCCGGGCTGGTCGCTCAGGCGGCGGTGGGGCAGGGGACCTCCGACAAGACCGCGGCGGAGTTGCTGGCCGAGGCGGCGAAAGCGCTCGGTCAGGGGAACCCCGAGGCTGCCCTGCCGTTGACGCAGCAGGCGGTCACCTTGGCGCCGGATGACCCGGAGGTCTATTACCAACAGGGCCTAGCCTACCAGGCGCTGGCCCGGGAAAACGAGGCGGAACAGGCCTTCGGGAAGGCCGTGCGACTCCGCCCGTCCGTGCCGCGCTACCACTACTCTCTCGGTCTGGCTTACCGCCAGACCGGCAAGGAGAACCTGGCCTTGGCCGAGTTCCTCCAGGTTCTGCGCTTGGAGCCAGACGACCCTGCGGCGCATCACCAGGCGGGGGAACTCCTGATGGACCAGGGAGACGCTCAAGGAGCGGTCAAACACTGGGAGGCGGCGCTGAGGGCGGCTCCGGACTTCACCCCGGCCCTCAAGGCGCTTGGCCAGCACAAGTATAGCGAAGGCCAGCTGGACGAGGCCATCTCCTTCTGGGAACGGGCTGCTCAGCACGACGCCTTTGATGCCGATCTCTGGTGGCGATTGGCCAGGGCCTGGGGCGAGCGACAGAAGGGAGACGACCTGGCGAACGCTGTCTGGGCCCTTCGCCAGTTCCGAAACCTCGCTCCTCCCTCCACGGACCAGGAACTGATCGAGCACGCCGACCGGGTTCTGGCAGGAAATGCTGACCAGGCGGCCCGACGCTTCCTCGTTCGAGGGCTGGAGGTTCAGCAGGATCCGGCCAAGGCGGTGGTCTACTTCAACCGGGCGCTGGACCTGTGTCCCGACTTCGCCGAGGCCCACTACAACCGGGGGGTGGCTCTGCAGCGGCTCGGAAGGCACAACGAGGCGGTCTCGGCCTACCTTCAGGCGGCGGAGCTGGCCCCCGGGCAGGCGGCGCAGGCGGCGATCCACACCAACCTTGGCACGGCCTACCTGGCCCTCAAGCGTCCCTTCCAGGCGGAACGGGAATTGCGCAAGGCCTTGGAGCTTGCCCCAGAGGACCGAACCATCCGGCTGAACCTCGCTCTCGCCCTCTGGCAGCAGGGGTCGGTAGCGGAGGGGCGGGTGGCGCTGCAGGCGCTGCTCAAGGAAGATCCGCAGTTCGCCTCCGCCTACTATAACCTGGCCTGCCTCGAGGCGAACGCCGGCCGCCGAGCCGACGCCCTGGACGCCCTCAGAAAGGCCATTGGCCTGAACGCCGGTTACCGGGAGATGGCCCGGCAGGACCCGGACCTGGCGAGCTTGGCAGAGGACCCGGACTTCCGGGCTCTGGTTGCTGGTCCATAGCAGGAATGCTCCCGGCGGGACGGAACTTATCTGCGCGGATGCGGAAAGACCATTGCCACCCCGGAGTCGGGGTGGGCGAAGGAGGAGTGGACTGATGCGGCTGGCCGAGCGGCTGCAGCGCCTGGGGACGGAGAACGCCTTCGAGGTGCTGGCCGAAGTCAACAAGCTGATCGCTCAGGGCCGCCAGATCATTAGCTTCGCCATCGGGGAACCCGACTTCAACACCCCCGAGAACATCAAGGAGGCAGCCATCGCCGCTCTGCACCGGAACGAGACCCACTACGGCCCTTCGGCGGGCCTTCCGGTCCTGCGCCAGGCGATCGCCGCCGAGGTGAGCCGGACCCGAGGCATTCCCGTGAGTCCGGACGAGGTGGTCGTGGTCCCGGGCGGGAAACCGATCATCTTCCACGGCCTCCTGGCGCTCGTCGACCCGGGGGACGAGGTGCTCTACCCCAATCCCGGTTTCCCGATCTACGAGTCGGTCATCCGCTTCATCGGAGCGACGCCGGTTCCCATCCCCCTGCGGGAGGAGCGGGAGTTCAGCCTTGACCCGGACGAGGTGGCCCGCCTCATCACGCCCCGGACCAAGCTGATCATCCTCAACTCGCCCCACAACCCGACTGGCGGGGTCATTCCGCCGAAGGACCTCCTGGCCGTGGCTGAGCTGGCGAAAGAGCACGGCCTGTGGGTCCTCTCCGACGAAATTTACTCGCGCATTCTCTTCGACGGCGAGTTCCACTCCATCGCCTCCCTGCCCGGAATGAAGGAGCGGACGATCATTTTGGACGGCTTCTCCAAGACTTACGCCATGACCGGGTGGCGCCTCGGTTACGGCGTCATGCCGGCGGAGCTGGCCACCTGGGTGGCCCGCCTCGAAACCAACTGCGAATCTTGCACCTGCACTTTCACTCAACTCGCCGGGGTCGAGGCGCTGACGGGGGACCAGTCGGCCGTCCAGGCGATGGTCGAGGAGTTTCGGGCGCGGCGGGATTTGATCGTGGCCGGGTTGAACGACATCGAAGGGGTGAGGTGCCTGAAGCCCCACGGCGCCTTTTACGTCTTCCCCAACGTCACTCAGGCCTGCCAAAACCTGGGCCTGCCCAATGCCAAGGCTCTTCAGGAAAAACTCCTGTACGAAGGGAACGTTGCGGTCCTGCCGCGCTCAGCCTTCGGGCAACGGAACCGGGACGAGGCGGAAGAGTACGTCCGGCTTTCGTACGCCACCTCGCGGGAGAATATTGTTGAGGGGCTGAAGCGCATCAAGGCGGTCCTCGAGCGGTAGGCCGCCCGGACGGAGGAAGAACGTGAAGACCAAGGTCGGCGGGGCAGTCTATGATTTTCACACCTTTCACAGCCTGAACGTGGACCACGAGCGGGTTCTCGCCGCCCTCGCCGCGGCTGGGGACCGCTATCTGGCGAACGTGCCGATTCAGGTAGAGGTGGAGTTCCGGGAGGTAGAGCAGGTACCGACCCAGGAGTACTGGTTCCCCGAGCCGTCGATGAGCCCGGAGGAGTTTGACCGCCTGACCCGGGAGTTGGCGCAGGAGTTCTTGCGGGGCCAACCGATCATGCCCGAGAACGTCCACGAGCACATCCGGCGGTTGGCCGAGGCGGTCCGGTCCTACCAGGACGTGCGCTTCCGGAAGGGGAGCGGCGCCGTGGGCGGAAGCTTCCGCCCCGGCCTCATTACCATCTACCTGTTGCCCGGGCAGACCGGTCAGTCCCTGACCGACCACGCCCTTTCCACCCTGGCCCACGAGACGTATCACGCCGCCTCCTTCCGGACAGCCGACCGTCGCCGGGGGATCTTTCGCCAGCACCTCAACTACCAGGACGAGCGGGGCTACCAGGTGTGGGAGGAGATCATGGCTTGTTTCTACGCCCGGGAGGCCTGCCGCCTGGTTGGGTGTCCGGATGAAGGGGAAGGCGATGGGGTGACCCGCGACTTTCTCAGCCTCGGTGAAGCGGTTCTGGCCAGGATTGACCTGAGCTTCGCCGGGCTGAACGGGTTGTGGCTGTTGACCAATCCGGCTGCGGAGGCTTTTTGGGACGCACAGGGCGACGCGGTCTTTCGTAGCCTGCATATGGCTAATGGTTGGCCGAGCCGGCCGGGAGAGCGCAGGTAGAAGGCATGGAACGTTCGCACAGGCAGAAAAGAGAGGAACGGAGGAGTGAAAGCTCCACCCGTCGCACCGTGACAGCTGAACGGGCTGCCCCGCTGCGTTGGCGGTCCAACCTCCAGCTTCGACTCCACGCCTTGCGTCCCCGCCACGTCCCTAGCCTCCTGCGTCTCGGGGAGGCGCTGGCCTCGGCCGGCGAATACGGGCGGGCCTTTCATGCCTACCACACCGCCCTCGAGCTGGCACCTGACCATGCCCGGGCGTTCTTCCTCCTCGGCAGCCTTCACGGCCAGTTAAACGACATGGCCAGGGCCCGCCGGTACCTTGAACGGGCAGTCTCGCTCGCCCCCCGGACTGGCCTCTACTGGGCGGCGCTCGGGCACTCCTTGCAGGCCCTGGGTGAGGTCAGCCGGGCCTTGGCCTGTTACAAGAAAGCCGCCCGCCAGGAACCGAACGACGCCTCGGTCTGGAACGCCCTCGGCCTGCTCTACGCCCAGATGGGGGAGACCCGGAAGAGCGTGGCTGCCTTTCGTCGAGGTCTCCGGCTCAGCCCGGATGACCCGGGAATCCTGCTCAACCTCTCCACGGTCTATGGCCGGGATCTCGAGGACTATCCGAGGGCTCTCCGTTACGCCGAACGCCTCCTCGAACTCCAGCCCGAGAACGCCGGGGCTCACCACAATGTCGGCCTCATCTACTGGGCCGTGGGCGAGATGGGCAAGGCGGAGGAGCACCTCCGCCGGGCTCTCCAGTTGGGTTCCGACGCCCAGGAGATCTGGGCCTCCTACAACGCCTTCCGTCGCTTCATCGCCTCACCTTGATCCACCGTGTCAGGCGCAGAAAGTGCGCCCCGGTGGCCACGGCGTCTCCGGCGGCCAGCGCCAGCAGCGCGCCTTTAAGCCGCATGGCCGGATGGGGGACGAGGAGGTAGGACAAACCCAGCCGGACGGCGGCGTTAAGCAGGCCGTTGGCGAGCGCGCTCTGGGTGGCGCCGAACCCGATCAAAGCCGAACTGCCGATGTAGTCAAGATAGGCAAAGGGCACCCAGATGGCCAGGCCCCGGATCAGGGCGGTGACCGCCGGTCCCCCCCCAACCAGCGAGGCCAGCCGGTCGGGTACCAGAAGGTAGAGGAGAGCCGCCGCAGCCTCGACTGCCACGGCCCCCGCCACCGCCTGTGTGAGGCGGCGGCGCAGCCGGCGGTAATCCCGCGCTGCCCGGGCTTCAGCGACTCCCGGGATGAGCACCGCACCCAACGGGAAGACCAGCGTCATGGGGAAGAAGAGGAAGGGCAGGACCATACCATGAAGCCGCCCGTACTCACGGGTGGCATCCGGCGCCGAGAGGCCGGAGAGGGCCAAGAGCCGCGGGGTCAAGCTGGCGTCTGCCACGGCCGCTGTCGAAAGAAGGAACTGGCTCAGCATGAGCGGGATGCCCAGGCGCAGGAGTTGGCCGGCCACCGCCGGGGAGAAGCTTCCGCTGGGAGAGGGGGCGGTCGTCTGAGTCGCCTGGTCGCGGACCGTCCAGCCGGCGAGGAACAGGCACTCCGTGCCTTCGCCCAGGACGCCGAGCGCAGCCAATAGGGCTGCCGGCGGAAGGGGCACGGGGAGGGGCCAGAGCGCCGGAAGGGCGACGAGGGCGCCAAGGGTCGCCCCGAGGCGAATAGCTGGCTCCAGAACCTGCGCCCAGGCGAGGGGGGTCATCCGCTGCAGCCCCTGAAACCGGCCGCGCAGCACCCCGCAGCAGGATGCTGGAATTAGACCCAAGGCCAGCACCCGCAGCGGCAAGACGACCCGAGGATCGGACAGGACGTGGTGGGCGAGCCAGGGGGCGGCGACGGCGAGGAGCAGGGCGCTGACCAGGCCGGACGGGCCGACCAGGGCCCGGGCGGTGGTCGCCACCTGGTGGACGGGGCGGCCGGCAGCCACCAGGCGGGCCACGGCAGGGCTGAGGCCCAGCGTCGCCAGGCCGAAGGCGAAGCCATAGACCGAACCGGCCATCTGAAGCAACCCCACCGTCTCCGGGCCGATCAGGCGGGCGACCACCACCCGGTAGCCGGCGTCGAAGAGCCGCGCCACCCCGCCCGTCAGGGCCAGGGCAAGAGCATTCCGGACCACCGGCCGGCGGCGCGCCCACTCCCCCAGGTCCCACCTCCGGACCACCTCATCCACCCCTGTCAAACTCTATGACGGAGGGGCGGCTCCTAGCAGCCGGGCCGGAATACGACTCCGGGCGGCAGCCTGCGCCACCGCCCGGAGTTGCTTACACCAGGACAGCTTCTAGAACGATACCCGACCACCCAAGAAGAAGCCGTTAATGTTCTGCTTGAGGGTCACTCCCGTGGCTGTCGTACTGTAGATATTGCCGGCGTATCCAGCTTCCAGGGAGATGTTCGGAGCTACTTCGTAGGCGCCGGCGACACGATAAGTGGTAAGCCCGGCGTCCGTCTCGACGCCATGTGTTTCATCCCTGGATTTCATCCCGAGGCCGTAACCGAAGAAGCCGTTGATCGTCAAGTTGTCCATGGGCTCGACAGCTACCGACCCACCAACAAGAAAACCACTGATCTTGGTCTCGCTACCCGGGTTCGTAGCGGTGGTGATGCTGTAGCCTCCCAGGGCCCTGAGTTCGAGGTCGCCAAGATTTGCCGGGAGGGAGTAGCTGGCGAGGAAGTCCATTCTGTTCAAGGACATCTCGGCGTCAACCGGGGCATCGTTTTCCTTGAAGTCCGAGCCGTTGAGGAAGGCCAGATTCACCTGCGCTCCCCAAGGCTCCACAATGGCCGCCTCCCCGGTCAACACGAAACCGTTCATTTTCGCCTCCATTTTATTTCCTGAGATCTGGAAGTTGTAAGAGCCGAGCATGTAACCAGCGTCTAGAGTAAACTTGACGTCTTGGGCTGCGGCACTTCCTGCTAGCAGAAGCACTATACCGAGGGTGATGGCCAGACTTTTCTTCAAGACCGATGCCTCCCTTACTGGATTATGGAATACAAAATATTATTCTGCAAAACCATATCCATAACCTGCCACTTCGTCTGGCATTCTTGAACTGGGTGCTGTCCCTGCCCAGACCGGCGAAGAGTTGTCGTTATGGAACTTTCTCCCAATGAGCCGTGGCGTTCCCAACTTTGGAGGAAGTGTCCTTCCTCTCCTCGAAGCATACTGATAGCTTGGAAGGGGCGATGGGGAGCGATGCCCAGGGATGAGGGACGCCTCCGGGAAGAGCTGGTGGAGTGCGGCCGACGGCTGGTCGCCGGGGGATTGGTGACCGGAACGGCCGGCAACCTCTCTGCTCGCCTGGACGAGGTCCGGTTCTTGGTGACCCCCAGCGGAATGGACTACGACCGCTTCGGCCCGGCGGACCTGTGCCTGGTCAACGGGGAGACCGGCGAGGTGGCTGGTCCCCGGCGGCCGTCGATCGAAACCGGGTTGCACGCCGCCATCTACCGGCTTCGGCCCGACGTCGGAGCGGTGGTGCACACCCACTCGCCGTATGCTACAGCGGTGGCGGTGGCCCGCCGGGACCTCCCCTGCATCCTCGACGCCATGGCGGTGCAGTTCGGGGGGGCGGTGCCTGTTGCCCGCTACGCCATCCCGGGGAGCAAGGACCTGGCCGACAGCGCCGCCCGGGCTCTGGGGGACGGCGGGGCGGTTCTCCTGGCCAATCACGGCGTGGTGGCCGTGGGGGGCGACCTCGGGGAGGCGATGGGCCGGGCGGAGCTCGTGGAGCGGGCTGCCCAGATCTTCCTTCTGGCGGCCAGCGTCAGCAAGGCTGTTCCTTTGGACGGTGACTCGATCCGGTGGATTCAGGCGTTCTTTCGGGCCAATTACGGCCAGCACCCAGGCCAGGGGAAGGGCGGCGGATGAGCGGGAGCGGACCGAGAAACCAGCGTTTCACCGTCGGAACGGGCCGCGCCAGCCTAGAAGTGGCAGTCGAGAATTCAGGCGACGGGCTGGTGGTTACGGTCTTCGGCGGTGACCGGCCCCACGTCGGGACGGTCATCCTGGCCCAACCCCGACCCAGCCTCTCCCGGCCCGGCGACCGGAGCGTCACCTCAACCTGCCTGCCGCTCTTGGGCCACCAGGAGGAGGCTCTCGCCCGGCCCATCGCCGAGACTCTCGCCCGGGAGTTGGGTGTTCCGGTCGTGGTGGTGGCGGGGGTGCACCTGGAGGGGGCGCAACCGGCAGAGATCGAGGCGGTGGTGGCGCTGGGCCCTGCAGTCTCGGGCGAGGTCTTGCGACGCTGCGTTGTTTCCGACAAAAGTTGACTTGGAGGTGAGTCCCCATGAAACCCAAGTACCTACTGACTCTCGTGTTGGCGCTCGTCCTTGGGGCGGCGGCCGCAGCGCCGGCGGCTGCCCAGACCAGCGTCAGCGTGACCGTGACGACCAGCGACCCGAAGACCATGGCGGGCCTGTTGATCGGCGGCCTCATGGCCTCCTTCTTCAATGCCCAGAGCGCCGAAGCGGCCCCTGCCCCGCAGCAGACCCAGACTAAGGTAATCGTCCAGCAAGCGCCATCTCCGGCCGATCCGTGGGAGGATCTGCCAGTCTGGTACGTGGCCAGCTGCGCCGATGTTCCCGTGGAACAGATCGTCCGGCTACGCCGGGAGGGGCGGAGTTGGGCTTGGATCGCTGAGCGGTACCGGTTGCCCGAGGAATTCCGGGGACGGAAGATCATCGTCGAGGAAAAACATGGCGGAAAGGTCAAGGTGAAGGTGAAGCGGGGTCGGCCGGTCTTCGTCCCCTACTCGGACGAGGACTTCGAGCGGTTCGTCTATGTCCGCTTCATTGAGGAGTACTACGCGATCCCCCGGGCGACGGTCATCGTCTGGCTCGACCGGGGCCTTTCGCTTCACGACATATTCATCTCAGTCAATCTGGCGACCAGGGTCCGCGTCCGGCCCGACGTGATCATCAAGTACCGCCTGGCCGGCGAGCCGTGGGAGCGAATCGCCCGGCGCTATCGGGTCGAAATCAGGGAGCTTGGACGGCCGGTTGTCATCGAACAGAAGAGGCATCGCAAACGCGTCAGGTTCGAGCGGTGGCACTGGGATGAGAACGAGGACGACCACTAGGCGCCAGCTGGAGGTCAGATGATGCCAATCTACCTCGATTCGGCCGTCTTGGCCGAGGTAGAAGAAGCGGAGAAGTTGGGGTTCGTGGCCGGGGTGACCACGAACCCCACCCTCGTTCGGCGGGCCAGGGAGGCCAACGCGCGACGGGGGCTCCTGGACCGGGCAGCGGTCCTTGCGGCCATTTTGCATGCCACCGCGGGCAGAGGAGGGTTGGTGTTCGCTCAGGTCAGGAGCGACTCGGTCGAGGCGATGGCGGAGGAGGCCAAGCGGCTGCGGGAAATCGACCGATCCCGCCTGGGGATCAAGATCCCCTGTACGGTCGAGGGGCTGAAGTTGACCCGGCGTCTGGCGGCCGAAGGCGCTTCCACCCTGGTGACGGCGGTCTACACGCCCGCCCAGGCATATCTGGCGGCGGAGGCGGGGGCGACCATGATCGCTCCCTACGTCCATCGCTGGGAGACGGCCAACCAGCGGCCCGGGGCCGAGTTCGTAGCCGAACTCCGGCGGGCGCTCGAGGCGGCCGGGGGGCGGACGCAGATCCTGGCCGCCAGCCTCAAGTCAGTCGAGGCGGCGGTGGAGGCGCTGTTGGCGGGGGCGCATTCCGTGACCGTGCCCCTGGCGGTGTTGCAGGAGTTTCCGCAGCATCCCCTTACCACCCAGGCCCTGGCCCAGTTTGACGCTGATCACGAGGGAGTCTAGTCGATTCCAACCCGAATAGACTGGAGGTTGAAGAGCGTGAGACGCATTCTGACGAGAGCCCTTCCGGTCATTCTCACCCTGGTCCTGCTCCTCTCTGTGGCCGCGACGGCGGCCCCCAAGGTCATCACCGTCATCAACACTTCGGACTTCCACGGAAACCTGCTGACCGGCCAGTTGGACAGGTCCACTGACCCGCCTCGACCATACGGCGGCGGGGCCATCGTGGCAGCCTACGTCGCCCAGTACCGGGCCCAGAATCCCGGCGGGACACTGGTCCTGGACGGTGGGGATATGCTCCAGGGGCCGGCCATCTCGACCGTCTTCCGGGGCAAGCCGACCATTGAGATGTACAACGTCATTGGGTACGACGCGGCAGCCATCGGCAACCACGAGTTCGATTGGGGGATCGACGCCCTGAAGGCTCGGGCCTCTGAGGCGAAGTTCCCCTTCCTCTCGGCCAACATCTTCCTTAAGGCCACCGGGCAGCGACCGGAGTGGGCCAAGCCGTACGCCATTTTCGAGCGAAACGGCGTCAAGGTGGGAGTCATCGGACTAACCACCATCCAAACCCCGTTCATCACCCTTCCGGCTAACGTGGAGAGCCTTGAGTTCCGTGATCCGGTGGCGGTCGCCAACGATCTCATCCCAGCAGTGAAGGCCCAAGGCGCTCAGGTCATCGTTCTCCTGGCCCACATCGGCGGGAGCGTGGACAAACAGGGCGTAGTCTCCGACGAGGTGGCCGCCCTGGCGGCCAGTGTCAGGGGTGCCGACCTGGTCCTCGGCGGTCATACCCATAACCCCGTCGTGGCCAAGGTGGACGGCGTCCCGGTGCTGGTCCCGTACTACCAGGGGCGGGCCGTCGGCGTCACCAACCTCACCTTTGATCCCGAGGTCGGCCGGGTCGTCGCGGTCGAGTCCCAACTCGTCACCACCTACGGCGACAGCGTTCAACCCGTGGGCGAGGTCCAGGCGGTGATCGACCGGTACAACAAGGACTTGGCCCCGGTCATGGCGGAGGTCCTGGCCCAGGCGCCGGCGGAGATCGTGCGGAACTACGACGGCGAATCGGCGCTCGGAAACCTGGTAGCGGACGTAATGCGGAAGACGGCGGGAGTGGAGATCGCTTTCACCAACGCCGGCGGGTTGCGGACCGACGTCCCGGCCGGCCCCATCACCCTGGGCAAAGTCTGGGAGATCATCCCCTTCGATAACACCATCGTCACCATGGAGTTGACCGGTTCCCAGATCCTCGAGGTCCTCGCCAACCGGACGAAAGGCATGGTCCAACTCTCCGGTCTCAAGTTCACTTGGCGGGAGATCCCGGGGAACAAGGAGAAGCGGGAGATCGTCTCGGCCACCCTGGCCGACGGGCGGCCGCTCGACCCGAATGCCAGGTACAAGGTCTGCACCAACGACTTCATGGCGACGGGCGGCGACAACTTTACCGCCTTCAAGTCGGGTACCAGCGTCTACAACACGCAGATCCTCTTGCGCGACGCCCTCATCAACTTCCTCAAGGCAGAAGCGGCGGCCGGGCGAGCCATCGCTCCGGCGGTCGAGGGCCGGGCGACACAGGTTCAGTAGGCCCTGAACCGACTCCAGCCACAACGGGAGGCTGTCCTCGAGACGGGGACAGCCTCCTCCGCTTCCACGCCAGAACCATCCCCTCCAGATATCGTGGTTTGCCCCTTGACCGGGCCAACGGTACAATGAGGAGCAACGAACGGGGCTAGCCCCAGGCATTTGAAGAGGAGGCGAATCAGTGAGGAAGACGACGATGACACCGAAGCCGACCCTGCGTCGGGCAGGCGTTCTAGCGGTTCTCCTGGCACTTACCGCGCTCCTTGCGCTGGCTCCGGCGGCGGAGGCGGCAACTTACTACCGGACCAGCTACGGCTCCCTTCCGTTGGTGTACCGCGGATGGGGCTACTGGCTGACGACGCGGACTCCGGCACCAGCGCCAGCGCCGGCTCCCACGCCGACGCCTGCACCCACCCCGACACCTGGGCCAGCGCCCACCCCGAGCGGTTACCAGCCGACGGCGGCGGAGCGGTTGGCGGTGGACCTAATCAACGCCGACCGGGCGAAGAACGGCTTGCCTGCCCTGACCCTCAACCCGGAGGTTGCCAGGGTGGCTCACCTCAAGGCCGAGGACATGGCGTTGAAGGGCTACTTCGACCACAACTCGCCGACCTATGGCTCACCCTTTGAGATGATGACCAAGTTTGGCATCTCCTACCGGGCGGCGGGGGAGAACATCGCCAAGGCCAGCTCGGTCCAGCAGGCCGAGCAGCTCTTCATGAACTCCTCCGGTCATCGCGCCAACATCCTGAGCAGCACCTACACCCAGGTGGGCGTGGGAGTCTACGTGTACAACGGGATGACCTACGTCTCCCAGATGTTCATTAAGCCGTAACAGGAATCGACGACGGACGCGCCTAGAGCCCGGGTGCCTGCAGAGGCACCCGGGCTGTCTTCCCCGCATGCACTCCCGGAGCATTCAAGAACGGGGAAGTTCCGGGCGCCTAAGGTAGCGAAGGACTTCCGCTGCGACGGCCGTCGCCGCGCCCCGCCCGCCCATGCGTTCGACGCCGGCCGCGGCCATCCGGGAGCGCCGCTGCGGGTCTTCGAGCAAGGAGGCAATCTCCCTGGCCGCCGCTTCAGGCTCCCTCGCCACCACGAGCAGCGCCTCGCCCAGGAGCTTCTTCTGCCCCTGCACAAAGCGGGGGGTTACCTGTGACCCCGTGCCTGGGAAAATGACCACCGGGCGGCCCATGCCCGCCGCCTGTTCATTGGCCGTCCCTGCGAGGCCGATCACCAGCTTGGCGCGGTCGAGCACGTCGCCAAACTTCTCCGTGAAGATCACGTTCAACGGTTTACCCAGCTGCGCAAAGCATGCCTCCAGCTTCCCCAGGTCCAAGGACGGGGCGACCGCCACCAGAAACGCCAGTTTACCCGGGTGGAGATGGTCGAGCTCGGCAGCTATCCGCATGATCGAAACAAAGTTGTCATAGGCCTCCTCGCGGCTTCCAGGAAGGATGCCGATGGGGAGGATGCCCTCTTTGAGCCCGAAGTCCTCTCCGGTCAAATCGAAGGTGTCCATCATGGGGTTACCGGCAAAGGTGGCTGAAGAGACCCCATGCTCTCTCAGAGATTCAGCGCTTCGGGCGTCCCGGGCAAAGACCGCGAGGCAGGTACGGCGCATGATCCAGCGCTCCCAGGGGGTGAAGACGGGGCGGGCGCCCATGTTATAGTAATAGCTGTCGGCTACGCCCACGAAGATCATGGGCTTCTTCAGAAAGAGGGCGTTCAAGGCGAGGATCACTTTGTCTCCCACGCCCACGACGAGGTCGGTTTCTCGCCGCATCGCCCTGAGGAATCTAATCTGGGCCTTGATGAGGCCGAGCAGCCCGGCCTTCAGGTCCTGACGGAGGTTGGTTCGGTTGAGGTAGATGAGCCCGCCGCTTGGCAGCGCCTGCTGGGGTCCGACCGTCTCTATCCCGGCTTTGCGGTAGGGGTTGCCCAGACCGACGATCGGCATGGCCACTACCCGAACAGAGGACAGGCCTTGGGCCGCCAGGGTCTGTACGACTTCCCGGGCGATCCGGGCGCCCACCGTATCTTCACCGTGCCCGTTACTGAGAAAAAGGACGGTTCTCATCCGCTAGCCTCCCGTCCCATAATTCTCCCTCGAAACTGGCGAACCCGGCAACCAAGAAAAGAGGCCGCCCCATGCCGTATGGGGCAACCTCTCACCGCTCATGTCCTCGGCGGGCCGCAGGGTCAAGCGGACTTGCTGTCGACCCTGCTCTCCCCGAAGAGCGCGGCTGCCACCCGATCGAGCATCTCGATACCCCTAACTTCCCGCTCGAACAGCGGAACTCGCCCGCGGACGTCGGGGAAGAATTCGTCGATTTGCTCCAGGTAGTTCCGCTGCATCTCCACCCGGTTCTTGACGAACTCCGAAGAGTCCTCTGTAACCTGGGAGGTTTGGATTACGCCGTTGACGATGACCCCACCCACCGGAATGCCGAACTCGTTAAACCACCCGATAAAGCGCCGGATCACGGCGATCGGCAGCGCCTCCGGGAGCGTCACGAAGAAGAAGGCCGTCTTCTCCCGGTCGGTGAGGAGCTTCTGGGCATGGTTCATCCGCTCCTGGAAGGAGAGTAGGTAATCGAGGAGCGGGTCCTTTTCCTCCTTGTGGTTCCGGAAGGAGAGGGAGAGTCGCATCGCCTGCGCCTCCTTCCGGCTTTCCAGCATCTTGTTTACCCAGAGTCCATAGACTTTGGACATGCCGAGCAAACGCCGGGCGTTGGCGGTGGGCGCCGTGTCGAAGACGTAAACCTCGTACTTGTCCTCGAACATGAGGTTGATCATGTTCTCGAACATGGCCGACTCCTCGAAGGCCGGATTCATGGTGGCCGTCTCGACGAAATCGTCGGCCTTCGTGGGGATGTCGGCGAACTTAAGAAACCAGCGGATCTTCTCGGCGATCTCCACTTTGGACTTCTCGATCGTATCCCTGGTGTCGATCTCATAGGCGTCCAGATTCGGCGCCACCTGGGTTGGCTTGCCGAAGACGTTCATCCCCAGCAGGCTCGACAGGCTGTGCACGGGATTGGTCGAGGCGAGGAGGGTGCGTTTGCCCTGCCGGGCGAACCACAAAGCCGCGGTACCCGCCATGACCGTTTTCCCGACGCCGCCCTTGCCGCCGAAGAAGATGTACTTGAGCTTCGGATTCTCGGCGATGTAGGCCTTCAGGTCGAGGCTCATCATCTCACCTCCCCGAACATCTTGGCCGCCATCTTCTCGATCATCTTCAGGCCGCGCACGTCGGACTCGAGTTCCGGGATCCGGGCCAGCACCTTCTCGCCGAAGGTCTGGTCGATCTTGGTCAAGCGGTCCTTCTGCATCTCAATCCGGTTGCGCAGGTATTCGGGAATGTTCTGCTCCAGGAGCTCCCGCGGCACCACCCGGTTGACCACGTAACCCCGAATGGGGACGTCGAACTTGGCGAAGAGCTCGGCGGCGTTCTTGGTGTCGGTGATCACCATGTCCTCCGGGGTGACCACGAAGAAGAAGGCGGTCCGGTTGGAGTCAGTAAGGACGCTCGAGGACCTGTTGATCCGGTCCTTGATGTAAAGCAGTTCGTTTAAGATCTGGTCCTCCTCCGTCTGCTTGTCGCGGGTCATGGTCGACACCACGGCGTCGTACTGACGCATCTGCTCGCGCAGGCCGGTTATCTTATCAATCCAGGCGTCGTAGACGGAGGCCATGGAAAGGTAATACAGGGCGTGGCCCAACGGTACCAGGTCGTAGATGTAGTAGTCGTAGCCACCCTTGACGAGGATGTTCACCACCTCGTCGAAAATGGCGCTTTCCTCCATGGCCGGTTCAGCCGAGGCGGCCTGGATGTAATTCTCAATCTCCTCCGGTACTTGGTCCAGGCCATACATGTCGAGGATCTTCTGCTTGACTTCGTTCTGGTACTCCTTGATGCGGTGGTCCGCGTCGATTTCGCAGGCATAGAGGTTGGGCATGATCTCCACTTCGCCCTGCCCAAAAATGTTCCGCTCGAAGATGTCCGACAAGGATGCTTGCGGGTCAACCGAGAAAAGCAAAACCTTATAGCCCTGTTTGGCGAGGTAGTACGCGGTAGCCGTCGAGAAGGTGGTTTTGCCGAGGCCGCCCTTGCCGCCAAACATGATATAGCGCACATCGGGGTTCTGTTTGAAGAAACCTCCCATCCCCACGACTGCTAACACCTCCTAGAAGAGCGCATCGGTCAGATCCTTTTCCCGGAGCATACGCCGTTTCCAGGTGGAGATCTGGGGAACCACGTAAGGCATCAACCGCAGTGAGTAGTACGGCGGCAGGATCGGCACGCCCAGCAAGTCACCCATGGTGATCAGAATGAAGAGATGCTCCATGCTCGAACGGGTTTTAAGGGCATACCTGGTCATGTCATGGGCTGCCATGCCATAGATGAACTGCTTGACGACGGACCCGAACCCTTCCTTGGGCTTCCCGTTCGCCGCTTGTCCCTCCGCCCCTTGAGGCTTCAAGCTGGCCTTGGGCTTTTTCCAAAGAGGCATCCCGCGTCACCTCCTTCGCTGGTGGAAAGCCGGGGGGCCGGTTCTCCTCGCTGGTCCCCGGCCCCCGGCCTGCCCGATTCAAACTGACTGGCTGGGCGCGACGGCGGACGAGGACCGTTCCCCTCTGGCCTTGAAGAACGCCCGCAAGCCGTCATTCGCCAGGATCAGGGCGGCGATGATGAGGAAGACCCCAATGGCCGCGGCGATGTAATTCCCGGCGATGGCCGCCGCCACCGACTGCCCGGCCGGCGGGAGCACCGTCCCCGCCCGGAGGCCCGGGACGACGTTGAAGACCATGGTGTAGGCGGTGACTGCCAGGGCGACGATCGTCGTGGCGATCATGAACAGCATCGGGTAGAAGGTCCAGCCCCACGCCTTCCCTTCCCGCGCCAGCCAGATCGAGGCGAGCATCAGCGCCAGGGAGGCCATGAGCTGGTTGGCCCCGCCGAACAGGGTCCAGATGTAGTTCCAGGTTCCCGTCTTAACCAGGAGCCAGCCGAGGAAGAGGGCAACCAGAGTGCCGAGGTGGATGTTCCCCAGGAGAGGTATCTTCTGCCCCAGCATCTCCACCGTGGCGACCCGCATGAAGCGTACGACCAGTTGCGTGACGGTGATCGCTAGGATGGCAAACATCGCTCCTCCGAAGGCGAGGCCGAAGTCCTGGCTGATGCCGAAGAAGCCCAGAAGCGAGGCCAGACCCTGGGAGAAGACGTTGGCCGGCCCGCCTTTGATCGCTTCCCCGTAGCCGGCAGCCCCGACCGCCGCCGCGGCGATGATCAGGGCCAGGACGGCGAGTACCATCTCGGTGAACATGGCGCCGGCGACCACGTACTTGACGTCAGTCTCGTTCTCAATCTGGCGCCCCGTGCCGGAGCTGGAGACCAGCGAGTGCCACCCGGAGATGGCGCCGCAGGCGATGGTCACGAAGAGCAGCGGCCAGAGTGGCTCGCCGGTCTTGGTCAGGAACCCGGTGAAGGCCGGCATGGTCATGGCCGGATGGCCGATGAAGACGCCGACGATCGCCCCGATCATGCCAAGCGCCACCAAGTAGAAGGCAATGTAGTTGATCGGCTGCGCAAAGGCCCAAATCGGGAGTACGGCCCCGAGGTAGCTGAAAAAGAGCACGAAGATCAGCCAGACGTCAACTGAGGTGATGGGGATCTTCCAGACGGTGCCGAGCCATATGCCGACCACCGAGAGCGCCACCATCACCACAGTGACCAGGATGATGTCCATGCGCTTCTTGTAGATGGCTTGGCCGGCTAGAATACCGGTGATGGTGAGGGCGATGATCGCTACTGGCACTACGGGCTGCTTGGCGAGCATGTTGGCGACGATGCTGCCGAAGGCCGAAAGCATCAGCAGCAGGTAGAAGTAGATGAACGACATCAACGTGGCGCGCCCGCGAGGGGAAATCAACCGGTAGCTGAGGGCGCCGAAGCTCTGCCCGTCGTTGCGCACGGTAAGGAAAGCGGAGGCGTAATCATGGGCCCAGCCGAACAAGAAAGCGCCGCCGATGATCCAGATCAGGCCAGGCAACCAGCCCCACTTCACGGCGACGATCGGACCTGTGATTGGTCCTAGGGCGGCGATCGACTTAAACTGGTAGCCGAAGAGCACATGCCGGCCGGTGGGAATGAAGTCGACCCCGTCCATGTACATCTTGGCCGGCGTTGCCCGCTTAGGATCCGCCTTGATGACCCTGGTGTCGATATGGGTGGAGTACCAGCGGTACCCGAGCACGGCTACCACCAGGGCGATGATCAGGGCAACTATCGAACTCATCCCTCTACCTCCTCTTGGTGCAATCTCCCAGCGCCTGAACCATGGGACCCTGCGTCGTCTCTGCCGGTCCCTCCCTTCCTGAGCAAATTGACTAATGATTTTGTATTATCTGTCTAGGAATCGATTTCCTGCCGGTTTATATATATTTCAGACGTTCCGCGCCAGCACCGTGCGTTGCCAGCGGTTTGAGCCGGGGACGGGCCGCCGCGACTGGGAGGGTTTGCCGGGACGGCCAACGAAGAGCACAAAGTCAAAGGGGGAGACAGGGTTGGCGAAAGAGTTCGATCCCGCGGCCCTTGGCGGGCTCCGGGAGGACGAGGCGGCCCGGCGGCTGGAGGTGGAGGGGTATAACGAACTCCCCTCCGCCCGCCGGCGGAGTCTCTTCGACATCGCCTTCGAGGTGGTGCGGGAGCCGATGTTCCTCCTCCTGGTTGCCGGCGGGGTGATCTACCTCTTCTTGGGCGACGTGCGGGAGGCGTTGATGCTGCTCGGCTTCGTCGTGGTGGTCATGGGGATCACCATCTACCAGGAGCGCAAGACGGAGCGGGCGCTGGAAGCGCTGCGGGATCTCTCGAGCCCCCGGGCGCTGGTCATCCGGGGCGGGCAGCAGAAGCGCATCGCCGGCCGGGAGGTGGTCCCCGGCGATCTACTGGTCCTGGCCGAGGGCGACCGGGTGCCGGCCGACGCCGTCCTCCTCTGGTGTCTTAACCTCTCGGTCGATGAGTCCCTCCTGACCGGCGAATCGGTGCCGGTGCGCAAGGCGGCCGTGGAGGATCCCGCGGTGGTCGCAACCGGGGAGGCGGTAGTCGAGTTGGGGCGCCCCGGCGGCGACGACCTGCCTTTCGTTTACTCGGGTACGCTGGTGGTACAGGGCCAGGGTGTGGCCAAAGTGGTCGCCACGGGCTTGCGGACGGAGATCGGCCAGATCGGCAAAGCACTGCAGGGGGTGGAAGAGGAGGAAACCCTGCTCCAGAGGGAGACCGGCCGCCTCGTGCGGACGCTGGCCATTGTTGGGCTCTCCCTCTGCGCCGCCGTGGTGGTGGTATACGGCCTGACCCGCGGCCACTGGCTGAACGGGCTCCTGGCCGGGATCACCCTGGCCATGGCCATGCTCCCGGAAGAATTCCCGGTGGTGCTTACCATCTTCCTCGCCCTCGGCGCCTGGCGCATCTCTCAAAAACGGGTCTTGACCCGCCGCGTCCCGGCCGTCGAAACCCTCGGCGCCGCCACGGTGCTCTGCGTCGACAAGACGGGCACGCTCACCGTCAACCGCATGTCGGTCAGCCGGATATACGCCGGTGGCCGCTTCTATCAGGTGGCCGACCGCGACCGGGAGCCCCTGCCCGAGGTCTTCCACGAAGTGGTGGAATTCGCCGTCCTGGCCAGCAAGGTGGACCCCTTCGACCCGATGGAGAAGGCGATCCGGGAAATCGGCGACCTGGCGCTCGCCCGGACCGAGCACCTGCACCACGACTGGAGGCTGGTGCAGGAGTATCCCCTCTCTCGCGAGCTCCTGGCACTCTCCCATGTTTGGGCGTCGCCCGACGGGGAGGAATACGTGATCGCAGCCAAGGGGGCGCCGGAGGCGATCGCCGACCTCTGTCATTTCGACGAGGCCCAACTGGCGGAACTGTCCCGGCGCGTCGGGGAGCTAGCCGGGGATGGCCTGCGCGTTTTGGGGGTGGCCAAGGCGCACTTCAAGCGTATTGACCTCCCCGCCGAGCAGCACGACTTCAAGTTCGAGTTCCTGGGGCTGGTCGGACTCGCCGATCCGGTGCGCCCGACCGTGCCCGCCGCCATCCAGGAGTGTTACACCGCCGGGATCCGGGTGGTGATGATTACCGGCGACTACCCGGGGACCGCCCAGTACATCGCCCGGCAAATCGGACTGGCGCCCGTGGACGAGGTGATCACGGGCCCTGAACTGGACCGGATGGACGAGGCCGAGTTGCGCCAGCGCATCCAGACGGCCAGCATCTTCGCCCGGGTGGTGCCGGAGCAGAAACTCCGGTTGGTCAACGCCCTCAAGGCCAACGGAGAGGTCGTGGCGATGACGGGGGACGGCGTAAACGACGCCCCCGCCTTGAAAGCGGCTCACATCGGCCTCGCCATGGGGGGGCGCGGGACCGACGTGGCCCGGGAGGCGGCCGCCCTGGTTCTCCTGGACGACGACTTCGCTTCCCTGGTCGAAGCGGTGAAGCAGGGACGGCGCATCTTCGACAACCTGAAGAAGGCCATGGCCTACATCTTCGCCATCCACGTGCCGATCGCCGGGTTGTCACTCATCCCTGTGCTGTTCAAGTGGCCGCTGATCCTCCTGCCCGTCCACATCGTCTTCCTGGAGCTAATCATCGACCCGGCCTGCTCGGTCGTCTTCGAGGCCGAGCCCGAGGAGGCCGACGTGATGACCCGCCCACCGCGGAACCCCCTGGATCCGCTCTTCAGCCGACGGACGGTGGGGCTTAGTTTGCTGCAGGGGGCCAGCGTCCTCGCCATCGTCTTGGCGGTCTTTGCCGTTTCCCTCTTCCGGGGGCAGGGGGAACTCGAGGCCCGGGCGCTGACCTTCACCACGCTGATCCTCGCCAACCTGGGCCTGATCCTCACCAACCGCTCGTGGTCCCGGACGATCGTAGCCACCCTGCGCACGCCCAACGCCGCTCTGTGGTGGGTTCTCGGGGGCGCCCTGTCCTTCCTCGGCCTGACGCTTTACACCCCGGTCCTGCGCAGCGTCTTCCACTTCTCCTTCCTGCACCCGATCGACCTAGCTATCTGTCTCGGGGCGGGGGTGGTCAGTATCCTCTGGTTTGAGGCTCTGAAACTTCGGCGATAGGACTATCCGGCCAGGGCCAGCCCCACCGCCAACGAGACGGCCTCTAGCAGGGAGAGGGAGATCAGACACCGCTCCCGCCCTGTGATGTCGTCCAGGTCGAACACCCCGCCCCGGCTCGCCACCAGCAGCCCGATTGTTGCCAACAGGGCCGGCGCCCAGAAGACCCAGCCCACCACCGGCAATCCTACCGCCGCCGCTGAACCCAGCGCTGCCAGGCTGAAATAGACCATCGCTGGTAGACGGGCCATACCCACCGCCCGCTCCTCACTCTCCGGCCCGCCTGCCGCCTTAGCCAGGCGGTAAAGCCAGGCCGGGGTGGTGAGCTTCACCGGGTCGGCGGCGAGGTCGGCGTGGATGTCGGCCAGGTGGTGCTGCATCAGCCAGGCGAGGCAGAAGAGGCCATGGAGGGCGCCAGCTATGGCGGCCGGCCAGGCAAAACGCCGGGTGAGCAGATAGAACGTGCCTGCCGCCCCGGCCACGATAGCCGGCCAGGCCGCCAGCCACTCGCCCAGCAGCGGCCGGTATGCCAGGCGGAAAGGGGGGAGAGAGTAGGTAACCGCCGACCAGACGGCGATGAGCCAGAGGACCAGCGCCCCCGGCTTGTGGCGCGAAGTGAAGTAGAGAGCGATGAGGGCTGCCACAGACACGGCGACGACGCCGATCCAGGTGAGATGGTGCAACCCCAGCAGCCCGCGGGGGACCGCCCTACTCCCGCCGGAGAGGCGGCCGGTGCTCGCCCGGTCAGTGCCGGAGTGCCAGTCCTCCCGGTCGTTGAAGGCATGGGCGGCCACTCCCTGCAGGAGCACCCCGGCCAAGATGATCAGTACCACGTCGAGGCCGCACCGCGTTGCCCACGATCGCTCCTTCTCTGCCGCCAGCCCCAGCCGACCCAGCGCTGCGCCGAAACCGATGGCGATGCTTCCCCCGATCCAGCTCACCACGGGAACCCATCGCACCAGCACCGCCAGTCCTCGAAGCCGCCACTGCACCCCGGCCCGCAGCGGCGGCCAAGGCGCCTCCCGTAGCTGTGTCATGTTCTATGGCTATGCCGATCTTGCCCCGGCTAGGCCACTATTCTGGCAGGGATAGGCGGTGGCGCAGTTCCGGCAGCCGTTCCCGGCTGACCGGAATGGCTTCGGGGCGGCCGTCCAGCCTGAGGAAAGTCGACCGTCCCTCCGTGAAGAGTTCCCGGACCGCCTGAAGATTCACCAGGAAGCCGCGGTGGACCCGGAGGAACAAGGCTTCTGGCAAGGTGCGTTCCCAGAACCAGAGGCCGGTGGGGGTTTCGTACTCCGTTCGGGCCGTCCGCACCACCGCTCCCTTGCCGCGGGCCTCAATGGCTAGGATCGCCTTGGTATCCAGCAACACGATCCGCCGGGTGCGCCCTTCTCCGACTTCCACCGGGAGGCGTTGGGAGAGGCTCTCAGGCGGGGCGGAGGGACACGGAGCCGAAGGGGGCGCCTGACCCACCAGGCGGCGGAGGCGCTCCACTGTCTGTAGGACGCGGGCAGCGTTAATCGGCTTGACCAAATAATCCACGGCTTCGGTTTCGAAAGCGGCGACGGCGTGATCCTCGTAGGCCGTGACAAAGACCACCCGAGGGGGCGGCGCGGTACCGGAGAGAAGCCGTGCCAATTCGATCCCGTCAACCTCCGGCATCCGGACGTCCAGGAAGCATACGTCCGGGTGCCGTTCCCGCACCAGGTTGATCGCCTCCGCGCCGTTGCCCGCCTCGCCGACCACCTCGACTCCGGCCTTCTCCAGATAGTAGCGGAGCACTTCACGGGCTCTCGCCTCGTCGTCCACCACGATGACCCGCAACGCGGCGACCCTCCTTTTGACCAGTTGCCCCGGTACCGACATCATAATCCGCGAGAACCTACAGGTCAAGGGAGAGAAGCCAGGCCGAGGGGGAACGATGCCCACCTGATAGAACGACGCCAGGTTCTTACGCCTGGCGTCGTTCTGCGAGATGACAGAGAGCTGGTGAGGAGGGTGCGGGGCAGGTCAAGGGCTGGCAAACTGTCCGACGGCGTCCCATTCTGCCAGCGAAGCGGCCAACTCCTCGCCCAGGTGGTCGGACGAGTACAGGTACAAGTCGCCGTTGGACGCCGCCGTGGTCCTGATATCAGCAAATCTGGCGTCGTTGGCCATCTGTTTGATGGCCTCTCGCACCTGCGCCTCGGAAAGGCCAAACGGTGATGCGCAGAACGCCGCCAGCGGGGTCGGGCGGGGATAGATGCGCGAATTCTCCCGCACGAAGTTGGCGATCACCGCGAGGTTGTCCCGGTATAGCGAGCAGTGCATCAGCCGGGCATAGGTGTCTGTCATGGCCCCGGCATGATAGAGGCAGGCCTCGTCGCCCTCCCCGATCAACTTCAGGTCGCCGGTCTGGGGCAGGAGCTGGGAGAGCTGACGGATTGCGTCCTCCGGCGTACTCTCCGGGAAGCACTGGGCGGCTGCCTCAGCCAAGCTAACCAGCTGGCCGTCGGCTGAGGCCTGCCGAACTCGGGTGACCAAGTCCGCCAGTGCCGCGAAGTTCGAACGCTCGTCAGTCATGCCCAGCTCCTCCCTTCCGGCGTGATTCGGCCGCGTCAATCACGGCCGCCGTTACGACGGCAGCAGGCCTCTCTTGGCGAGCTCGTCGGCGACGTACTTCAGACCGAGCCGTTCCAGGGTCGCCCGGGTTGGCGCACCGGTCTTCTTGTCCCAGCCCAGGACTTCATATAGCATGTCTTTGCCGCGTTCGATATCGTCCCGGTCCATCTTGTAGTGCCCCGGCGTGAAGGGCTTCTTGTCTTCCGGCCAATCGAAGACCCAGTCCGGAACGGTATCGTGCTTGGTCCTCATCTCCACCGTGTCCATGTCACGAATGGTCAACGCCCGATGGAGGTTGAAGATGCGCTCAGCCACTTCGTCCAACTCCTTGACATCCTTCTGGTCTCCGGTAGCCAGACTGTAGAGCTGAGCTTCCAGGGTCTGGTCGCCCTCATAGTTGCGGGACTTCAAGGGCGAGGCCACCAACGGCCACATCCAGTTGCAGAGCGTCAAGCAGTCGTGGAGCTCCTTGCGGAAGAGCGACCAGGCAGCAAACCGCGCTTTGTCCATGTTCATCGGGGTGCACTCGGTTACCTCATCGACCGCGCCAGCCCCCCACAGCTTAGCGGCGATCTGCTTCTTCACCGCCAGCGGCAGGCCGTTGCGGGTGAAGTTGGAGTGGGAGTGGCACTGCGAGTCACGGTTATACATCATGTTGATGAGCACACCAACCTGGCCGGCATCTTCTGAGGAGTGATGCTTCGGATGGCCCATCTTCCAGTAGACCAGGTTGTGGTCCTTGAAGTACTCCGGCGGGAAGTGCCACCGCTCGGCCAGCCGCCCCGAGCCCTCGCCGAAGGCGAAGCCCAGCTCGCCTTCTTTGAAGGCGACCCGCCGGTAGATCTCTCCGAGGAAGGCCGGGTCGCCCTTCTCGTACTGGTCCCAGGGGATGGAGTTGTACTCCTTCTCCGGGACATTCTTCTTGATCAGTCCGTTGTAGTAGGCCCACTGGAAGTCGCGCTGCAGCTGGCCGTAATTGCACCACACGCCGTAGTCGTCAGCCAGGTGCTTGCCGTAGACCGCCGCCTCGATACTGGCCTCGCCCTGGGGACCGTCGGGGAAGGACTTGAAGAAGCTCCGCGCCCCCCAACCAACGCAGGTGTTGGCAGCATAGCGGCTGACGCCGTACTTCTCCTCGACCTGCGGGACGTCCAGATGGATATGGCAGCGGATCGGGCAGGAGGCGCAGCCGCCCATGCGCACCGTGTATTTCTCCGCCCGGGGGCCCAGGTCGAAGGTGGCCTTCGCAGTACGATAACCCAGCCGGTTGAGATCCTCCGGACGGCACTCGCCGGTCTCGATCGGCGGGTTGGCGGCGCCCCAATACAGGCCCTTCCTGGCTGTCCAGCGGCTGCCGGACGACCAGTACTCCGCCCAGGGCTGGGGCGTGCTCGGCACCACGTGCTGGTTATTGGCCCCGAGGATGGAGAGAATAAACTGATTCAGCTTCTTCCACGCCTCTTTGTCGCCGGCCAGCTTGACCGAACCGCTTCCTTTGACGGCAATGGCCTTCAGGTTCTTGGAGCCGAGGACGCCGCCGACGCCGCCGGCCGAATGGGAGTAGCTATTCATCACGACCGACATCCGGACCAGGTTCTCACCGGCCTGGCCGATGGCTGCCACCTGAGTCTCCGGCCCCATCTCCTGACAAATGGCGTCAGTAGCCCGGTAGATCCCATTCCCCCAAAGGTGGGAGGCGTCCCGAATTTCCACCTGGTCGTCGATGATGGCAAGGTATACCGGCCGGGGCGCCTTGCCTTCGATGATCACGTTATCCCAGCCAGCGTACTTCAGCTCGGCTCCCCAGTGGCCGCCCATGTGGCCAGTACCGACCAGCTCCACGGGCCAGACGGTGGGGAAGATCGTTGTGATCGACACCCGGCCGCCGCAGGGAGCGCCGGTGCCGGTGAGCGGTCCCACGCCGAAGACGATCTTGTTGGCTTCGTCAAAGGCCTTCGTTCCGGACGGGACCTCGTCCCACAGGACTTTGTAGCCCACCCCGGTTCCACCGAGGTAGTCCTTGTACTTGGCGATGGTGTCCTCGACCGTGATCTTGCCGGTCGTCAGGTTGACGCGCAGGGTTTTGCCCGTCCAACCACCGTATTTGGCCATATGTCGTTCTACCTCCCCTTAGTGACAGGTGTCGCAGCCGGCCGACTTGTAGTCCCGGGTCGCCGGCGCAGCCTGTCGGATGGGCACGGCCCCGGTCAGGTCACGCCAGGAGACGTACTGGAGGGCGTTGCAGGGGCAGGCCTCCACGCACTGGGGCTTGCCACCGCAGAGGAAGCACTTGCTGGCCTTCCCAGCCTCCTGGTCGAAGACCATCATCTCCCATGGGCAGGCCTTCTGGCACAGTTTGCAGCCCTTGCACTTCTGCTGGTCGACCACCCGCGCCTTGGTCTTCGGATCCACCACGATGGCGTCGTTGGGGCAGGCGGTGGCGCAGGGGACCGGGTGCGGACACTGCTTGCAGGTGTCCTGAACGAGACGGAAATTGCCGAACTCACCCATCGACCGGTTGAAGCCGGCCTGTTGTCCCCGGGGACCGAAATTGTAGTTGCGGGAAACCTTGATGCGGGCTAAAGATGGCTGGGATTTGCCGTCGTTGAATTCGGTACAGGCCAATTCGCAACGCTTGCAGCCGGTGCACCGGGTAGTGTCAGCCACGATGATCCCTTCGGCGCTTTCGAGAATCACGAAGGGTGTGCTGCCGGCTTTCCGGGCGAGCGCCCCCACCACCGACAACCCGACCGCCGTTCCGACCGTAGCTTTGAGAAAGCCCCGGCGGGTGGTCTCGGCGGACAGGCCCAGGTAGTTGGCGATGCGCTCCAAGAGTTCCTGGTCCTTTCCCATGATCCTACCTCCTCGCGAGAGTTGTGGGGACGGACAAGCGAGCATAGAGAGCATACGGCCGACCAAAAATTGGTTTCTTGCCTCGACGCAGCCATCCTGCGTACCGGAACGAATCGCGCGACTAGCGGCGCGAAAAGAACGCCCGGCGGAATGAACCTGCGGGTGGGCGGGGAATCGGCCCCGGTCATACTGCAGGCCCTCGACAAATACCAATAGGCTGGAGCATGGGGCTGCCGGCTAGTCCAACTAGGGGAGAAAGGGGGGAGAGCAATGATGCCGTGGGAAAACATCGTCATCCGGGGGGTGGCATGGGGGCCGCTGGTCTCGGTCGTGATCTCGATCCTCAAGGCGTTTGGGTTGGATAAAAAGTACGTGCGGGTGGTCATGTGGATCCTGGGCTTCTTGGGGCTGGCGCTGTACCAACTGATGCAAGGGGCGACCCTCTGGCACGCGGTCATCGCCGGGCTGATTGCGGTAGCGACCGCGCCTGGGTTCTATGAGGCGTACTCCAAGCCTATCCAGAACCTGGCCATCAAGAAGCATTACTGAGCGACCAGCTGAACCGACCCGAGCCGGAGCGGAGAGGGTTCACCCGCCGTAGGTCTTGGCTTGCTCGGCGCCGGAGAGGACCCGCTCCGCTCCTTCGGCGAGGGCAAGGAGTTCGTCTTCGCCAGGGAAGAGGTGGACGGGGGCGAGGTGGCGGACCCGCTCGGCGACCCAACCGGTGAGCAGGGTGGAGCGGGCGAGGCCGCCGGTGAGGAGGATGGCATCCACCCGGCCCGAGAGGACGGTCGACATGGCGCCGATGTCCTTCGCGACCTGATACGCCATGGCCTGGTAAACCTCGAGGGCCCGGGCGTCGCCCCGGGCGATGCGCTGCTCGACGGCCACGGCATCGTCGGTCCCCAGGTAGGCCAGGAGGCCCCCTTCCCGCATCAGCCGGCGAAGTAGCGCATCCCGGGAGATTCGGCCGCTGGTGGCCAACTCGACCAGGGAACGGGTGGGGAGGCCTCCGGCGCGGACCGGGGAGAAAGAACCCTCTTCGTCACTGACGCAGTCCGCGATCCGGCCCTGGCGGTGGGCGGCGGTGGAGAAGCCGCTGCCGAGGTGGGAGACGACGAGGTCGAGTCTCTCGTACCGTTGCCCAGTCGAAGCGGCGAACCGGCGGGCCACCGCCTTCTGGTTCAAGGCGTGGAGGAGGCTGCGCCGGACCAGTTCCGGCAGACCGGAGTAGCGAGCCAAGGGTTCGAGCTCATCGGTCGCCACCGGGTCCACCACGAAAGCGGGGACGAGCCGGCCGGCGGCCTCGCTGGCCTCCCGGGCCAATTGGCGGGCGAGGGGGGCGCCGAGGTTGGCGGCGTGTTCGCCCTGCACGCCAGGGAGTAAGTCCCGGCACATGGCGTCGTCGACCAGGTACACCCCACCGGACACCGGCTGCATCAGGCCACCTCTCCCGACCACCGCGGCGAGGTCGGAGAGGGCGACGCCGTGCGCCGCGAGAGCATTGCGGACAAGACCGAGCCGAAACGGGAACTGGTCGACGAGGTTGGCGTAGGGGGCCAGCTCGTCCGGCGAGTGGCGGATTATCTCTTGGAAGAGTGGTTCTGCGCCAAGGAAGACCCCAACCTTGGTCGAGGTTGCGCCAGGATCGATGGCCAGGATTCGGTGCATCTGCCTCGCCTCCCTAAAGAAGGCAGGAAGCTTCTCTGCAACTTCATTCGGGAATCTCATCCCACGTGCGACCTTCCAGGAGCCGCCCCTTTCGCTTCTTGTTGACACCGCCCCACTGCTTAAAGAAAAACGGAATGCCGGCAAGTTTACATTGGTCACGAATGCCAATCACCCATCGGGGATCCATCGGTCGTGCTCCGGGGCCGGACTCACCACCTACGATTACCCAATCGACGCCATGCAGGTCAAGACCGTGGAGAGGGCCGAGCAAAGGCTCGCAGGACAGAAACTTGACCTGGGCCCCGGTCGCCCGCAGGTGGTTGATACGCTCGAGATAGTCGCTGCTTTCTACGCTTACGCCCATCCATACATTTGGAGGCCAGGGCAACAACGGGTTGAGTTCCAAGAGTCGTTCGGATCTCTTGGTAAGCACTTGGAAGCGGTGCCAATGAGCCTTACACATCACGTCAAAGACGCGAAGGATAAACTCTACCGGTACGTCGGCGTGAAAGAGGTCGCTCATCGAATTGGCAAAAATGGTTTGCGGTCGCTTCCACCGAAGAGGGAGTTCCAGTACGTGTTCATGCATAGTTAGCTGGAAACCTCGCGAGTAATTCGGCTGGCCCATGGCTTGGAGCCGCCGAGCCATACGCTCGGCATAACAGTGTTTGCAGCCGGGGCTGATCTTCGTGCAGCCCGTCAGAGGGTTCCAAGTGGACTCGGTCCATTCAATCGCGGAATTCGCTGCCATGTGAAGCCGCCTACCTATACTTCTTAAAGATGTACTCGACGATTTCCCTTCCGGTGTCATTATGGGAGGCAAAGAACAGATAATAGGCCACTGAATTCCGAGAGTTCCGCATTGGGAGTGGTTCAGGAACATACCGAAACCCGGCTACTCTCTTCAGGCGTTCTCTGAATCCTTCGGCCAGTTGATCGTTGCTCACTTTGATATCTTCCCAGCCCAAAAGGTTGGGAGTGGGTTCGTATGCGATCTTTTTCCAGGACTCATCTCCCCAGAACGTCGTCATTCTCGCTGCCTGGTTATCCTTCACATTTTCCGGGCGGCGATGAATAGCGTTCATGTTCATGTCCATTGTAGGGAAGTTCAAAAAGATTTCGATACTCTCCATCTGGCCGGCCGTATGGATGACTGACCATTCAAGGTGGAGCCCATAAGGATCAAGCAAGCAGAGGCCGCGCCGCCGGTCCGAGTAGCGCACTTGTGGGAAAACCTGTTCTAATAGTATCTGGTTACAATCTCCGTGGTATACGTGAACGTTTGTCCGCCCCTCGGCTAATCCCTGCAAGGATTCCACCTTCTCAGGGTTAAGTTCAATGAAATGGTACTCGCGAAATGGCGGCTCCACGAGAAGGGCGTTGTACGGACTGCCTGGAATCATCTTCCGCGTAGTCCGAGAAAAATGCTGGCCACTTCCGGCAAAGGCGTCGATGTACACGTGGTGAAAGGGCGGGCTTTGCCTAGACAGAATCTTGGAGTACTCTTTTGCGTACCTTCGGATGATGTCTAGCTTAACCTCGGACCAGCATCCGATCTCATCGTGACCCACGAGTACCCCTCCCGCAGGCGAAGGTCTTAGCGAACATACGTTCGCTAGTATCTCGCCTATTCCTCCTTTGTTTCTATCAGCTCCTCCTGTACAGCACGGCTAGGGCGATCGAGTTGAGCTTGCCCTCGGCTGTCTCAGAGCGGGAAGTCAGCGGGATAGGAACAGAGGCGCCGGCCACCAGGCCGGCCATCTTGCCGCGGGCGAGGTAGAGAATCGCCTTACCCATTAGATTCCCGGCTTCGATGGAGGGGACGAGGAGGATGTCGGCGTCGCCGGCGACCGGGCTCTCCACGCCCTTATAGCGGGCCGACTCGGCGCTCAAGGCGACGTCCAGGGCAACCGGGCCATCGAGCACGAGTCCCGGGAAGAAGCCGGCCCGCGCCATCTCCGCCAACTCGTGGGCCTCGACCGTGGCAGGCATCTTGGGGTTTACCGTCTCCACCGCGGCTAAGGCAGCCACCTTCGGCCTGGCGATGCCCAGCGCCCCGGCCACCCGTTGGGCGTTCCTGATTATCTGCGCCTTTTCTTCAAGAGTCGGAGCGATCACCATTCCGGAGTCGGTGATAAGAAGTAGCTTGTGGTAGGTCGGCACCTCCATCACTGCCACATGGCTGAGGAGGTGCTTGAGATGGCCTTCCCCGGAGCAAGCTCGCTCAGCCGCCAAGACCGCCTTGAGGAGGGCGGCGGTAGGGAGGGAGCCCTTCATCACCAGGCAGGCGCGGCCTTCATAGGCTTGCTCCACAGCCAGTCGGGCGGCGGCCTCTTCGTCGGGGGCCTCCACCACTTCATGGACGGAAAGATCGACGCCGACGGAGCGGGCGGCGGCCGAAATGCGTTCCACCTGGCCGAAGAGGTGGGCCGAGGAGATCAACATAGCTTCGGCGCCCAACTTGACCGCTTCCAGGGTGTGCACATCGTCCGCGGCCGCCACCGCCACCTTGACTGGACCGAGACGGCGGGCTTCACCGATGAGCTGCTCCAGGTGGGTGATGGGCATGGGGGTGGACACTCCTCGTCCCATAGAAGTATGCAGTATTCAACCAAACCATTGGCGGTCGGAAAAGGTTTTCCTGCCGTTGGCGGTCCGGACAGGGAGGCAGAACCAGCGGGTTGAGCTGGCCCATTCAGCTTGTGCCGACCCAGCAGCCCCGGCACAAGACGCCGGTCAGCGACAGGTCAGCCTCCAGAAGGAGCAGGTCGGCGTCGTAGCCGGGGAGGAGCTGGCCCTTCCGCTGGTCGAGGCCAAGCGCCTGGGCCGGCGTCAGCGAGGCCATCCGCCACGCTTCGGCCAAAGGTAGACCGAGGCCCGCTGCCATATGCACGGCCTGCAGCAAGGTGAGGTTGCTGCCAGCCAAGGGGCCGTTGACGAGATAAACGGCCTCCCTGCGGACGTCCACCGGCCGCTCATCCCAGGAATAGCGCCCCGGCGGCAGCCCGCTCACGGAGAGGGCATCGGTGATAAGGACGATTTCCCCCGGCCCCTTGGCCCGGATGGCGAGGCGAGCGACGGCTGGGTGGACGTGTACGAGATCCAGAATGAGTTGGGCGTAAACTCCGGAGGTGGCCAGGGCGGCCCCGGCCAGTCCCGGCTCCCGATGGCCAAGGGGTGGCATGGCGTTGAAGAGATGGGTAACTTGATCCACCCCGTTGGTGAAGGCCTGTCGGGCTTCGTCGTAGGTGGCTCCCGAGTGGCCGGCCGAGAGCCGAATCCCTTGACGACGCAAGCTCTGGAGGTCTTCCGCCCGCGCCAATTCCGGAGCCAAGGTGAGCAGCCGCACTCGTCCCCCCGAGAGCTCCTGAAGTCGCTCCACCTCAGCCAGGTCGAGCGGTCGCAGAACGTCCGGAGCCTGCGCCCCCGCCTTGGCCGGGTTGACATACGGCCCTTCGAGGTGGAGTCCCAAGAGCTCAGCGCCATCCTCCGCAGCCGTCTCCACGTAGCTAGCCGTGGCTCGCGCTACGGACACCAGAGCCTCTCGGGTGGCGGAAAGCGTCGTGGCGAGGAAGGCCGTGGTTCCGTGCGCCGCGAGAAAGCGCGCCAACTCCGCCCAATCCTTGGGATCGGCGGACATTACTTCGTGGCCGCCGCTGCCATGCAGGTGGAGATCGATCAGCCCGGGGCCCACGTAGGCTGCCCGAGCTACCGGTCGTGCTTGGTAAGCGCTTGGCAGTTCGCTCTCCAGCCCCACCCATTCGATTCGCCCCCGCCGGAAGGCCACCGCGCCACCCGGGGACAATCCCTCCGGCAGGATGAGCGTACCACAGACCACCCCAGCCTCCCCATGCCCGACAGTTCTCTGGGCGACTTTGAAAGTCCCGCTGTCCATCCTGCACTTACCTCCATCCACCGGTTGGGCTTCGACGAGGCCGGCGTAGACGCCTTTTTCCGTCACCGGATCCTCATGGGCGGCTGCCATGTGGAGAACTTTTTCTGCGAGACGAACAGTTTTCCTGCCATCTTAGGAGGAAATCTCCTCCGCGCCCAGAATAGGTATGTCACAGCAAAGATAGACGGGGGCATACCAGTGGAGTTGACCGAGTTCCTGACCAGAATCAAAGGCGGCCTGATTGTTTCCTGCCAGGCCCTGCCCGGGGAGCCGCTTTGGGGACCGGAGTATATGGCTCGTATGGCGGTGGCGGCTGCCCAAGGAGGAGCTGTGGCAATCCGGGCCAACTCCCCTGCCGACATCGCCGCCATCAAGGCAGCCGTTCAGTTACCCGTGATTGGGCTCAACAAGCGGACCATCCCCGGTTTCCGTCCTTACATCACTCCGTCGTTGAGGGACGTGGAAGCAGTCTGCCTGGCAGGAGCGGACGTGGTGGCGGTCGATGCGACCTCCTTCCCCCATCCCGACGGCGGTCGCGGCGCCGATTTCGTCCGGTCGATCAAGCGCCAGTTTGGCATTCCGGTGATGGCAGATATCTCGACCCTGGCGGAAGGGGTGGCCGCGGCGGAAGCCGGCGCTGACCTGATCAGCACGACCCTGGCCGGGTATATGCGGGGGCGGAGCGAGCGCAGTGGGCCTGACTACCGCCTCGTGCGAACTCTGGTCGCCAGAGTCAAGGTGCCGGTAATCGCCGAGGGTCGGATTTCCTCCCCGCGCCAGGCCCTGCGGGCCATCCGCTCTGGGGCCTGGGCGGTCGTCGTGGGCTCCGCCATCACCCGGCCGCAACTGGTCACTTCCTGGTACGTGCAGTTGTTAGCCACCGGCCGCGAGGCGCCGCTGACCGAGGAGACCTCCTGAGGGAAGGGGACGGGTCAAACAGTGGAAAACGGCGAATCGAAAGTCCTCAACCGCATCCGCGACCTGCAAGAGAGGCTATCCTCCACCGAACGGGTGGTGGCTCAGTTCGTCTTGGAGCGGCCTCGGGAGGTGGTCTTCAGTTCGATTACGGAATTGGCGGACTCCTTGAACGTAGGAGAAACCACGGTATTGCGCTTTTGTCGGAAGGTGGGGTTCAAGGGCTACCAGGAGTTCAAACTCAGCCTCGCCAGTTCGCTGGGCGAGGGCGCGGTTGCCACAACGGCGGTCTTGGAAGGCGTGGCCCCCGATCCGTTGGCCGCCCTGGCGGAGGAGAACATCCGGGCGATCCGGGAGACGGCGGCCGTCTGCCGCGCCGAGGCGTTAACTGCCGCCGCAGAGGCTTTGGTCAACGCCCGGCGGATCCACTTCTACGGCGTCGGCTCCTCGGGCGTCACGGCGCTGGATGCCAAGTACAAATTCTTACGGATCGGTCTCATGGCTGACTCTTTCCCCGACACCCATCTCCAGGCCATGGCTGCCAGCTCGCTGGACCGGCAGGACGCAGCGGTTGGCCTCTCCGTCTCAGGAAGCACCAAAGACACTGTGGAGTCGCTCAAGCTGGCCCGCCAAGCCGGGGCCCGCACCATCAGCATTACCAGCTACGCCCGGTCCCCGATTACCCGGTATTCGGACGTCGTGCTCTTGATGGCCACCAGAGAGAGCCCCCTGCAGGGCGGGGGGTACTCGGCCAAGATTGCCCAGCTGCATGTGCTCGACTTGCTGGCGACCACCGTAGCCGAAAAGCTGGGGCGCAAGGCCCTCCTGTACCGGGAAAGGACCGCCAAGGCCGTCCTCGACAAGCTCTATTAGAGCGATGGAGAAATGAGGTGATCACCGGGAAGGGTGCTGCTCTACTTAGATCGCTGATACATACTCGCAAGAAAAGGGGGGTCCATGGAGTGAAAAAGGTTCTTCTCGCGGTCGTATGTGTTATCCTGGTCATCGGCTTGGCCGGCACGGCGGTCTTCGCGGCGAAGCGGCCGTACGAAGGAATCACCATCCGTTGCATGATGGAACCCCACCCCGCCTCCTACGCTCTCCAAAGCCTGGTGAAGGAGTTCGAGGAGAAGACCGGGATGAAGGTGATCCTCGAAATCGTGCCGTACGACCACTTGACCGAAAAGGCCTTGCTCAGTTTCACCAGTCGGAAAGGTGACTATGACGTCATCCATGATGATGCCGCCTTCCACGCCGGCGGGTACGTCCGGGCGGGCTACCTGGAGCCGCTCGACGCCTACCTGAAGAACAGGAAGTTCGACAATTCCGACCTCGAACTTAGCGACTTCATGCCGAAGTTCATCGAGCAGTTGAAGTATGACGGCAAGCTCTACGGATTGCCGCTGTATGGGGAAAGCACCTTCCTGATGTATCGGAAAGACCTTTTCGCGCAGTACGGAGTGAAGGTTCCGAAGACCCTTACCGAACTGAAAGAAGCGGCTGCCAAATTGACGCTGGACACCAACAAAGATGGCACGCCGGATATCTACGGCATCACCCTGCGGGGCCGGCGGGGCATCCACATCGTCTACACCTGGACCGGGTTCATGTGGGCCTTCGGCGGGAGGTATCTGGACAAGGACCTCAAACCGGTGGTGAACAACCCGGCGAACATCAAGGCCACCGAATACTATGTCGACCTGCTGACGAAGTACGGACCGCCGGGCGCCTCAAACTACGGCTGGGAGGAGAACCGGGTCGCCTTTGAGCAGGGCCATGCGGCGATGACCATCGACGCCACCGTCAACGGCGCTCTGGCCGAGGATAAAGAGAAGTCGAAGGTGGCCGGCAAGGTGGGCTATGCCGTCTTCCCGAAAGGACCGGGCGACTCCGGCGCCAGCATCGCCGTCCATGGTCTGTACATCTCGAAGTTCAGCAAGCACAAGGACGCCGCCTATGAGTTCATCAAGTGGGCAACCAGCAAGAAAGTCCAACTGGAGTCGTTGAACATCAACCCGCACTGCGGAGTGACCCGCCGGAGCGTCTTGCAGAGTCCGGTCTTCGCAGCCAAGTTCGGGCCGTTCAAGGACGCCCTGGTCGACTCGATCGATGACGGCAACGTGCAGTACGTGCCGCGCCTTGGTGAGACTTTTGAACTCACCAGCCGGGTGGGTGTGGCCCTCTCCGAGGCCCTCGCAGGGGTTAAGACGCCGGCCCAGGCCCTCAAAGAGGCCAATGACGATATCTATAAGATGCTCAAGGATGCGGGGTACTACAAAAAGTGAACAAAGTCCGCTGCGAACGGGGGGAAGGCCGGAACCCGCCCGGCCTTCCCTCCCCTGACAAAGTCGGTTCAGGAGTGCGCCAACGGCGCGACACCAGCCCGTACCTCTTTATGCTCCCGGCGGTAGCCGCGCTGCTGATTGTTACCTTCGCGCCGTTCATCGGCGCCGTCTTCCTCAGCCTGGGGCGGTACGAACTCCTCCGTCCGTGGCTCGGCTGGCAATTCAGGGGCCTGGGAAACTTCGCTGAGGTCCTCCAGGACAAGGCGTTTTGGGCTTCCGCCCTCACCACGCTGAAGTTTGTCGTCACTGCGCTCGCCGGCGAAACGGCGCTCGGCGTGGCCATCGCCCTCTTTCTCAACCGTGAGTTTAGGGGGAAAGGCGTGGTGCGCACCCTGATCCTCGCCCCGATGATCATCAGCCCGGCCGTCGTCGGGCTGGTTTGGCGGATGCTCTACAATGCTGATGTCGGCCTGGTCAATTACTTCTTCCGCCTGGTCGGTTTGCCGGCTCGCCCGTGGTTGGGCGACCCCAGCACCGCGCTCTGGGCAGTGGCCGCGACGGATATCTGGCAGTGGACGCCCTACATAGTCATGGTCGCCTTGGCGGCACTAGAGTCGCTGCCTCTCGACTACTTCGAAGTGGCCAAGATCGAAGGCGCTTCCTTCCTGCAAACCCTGAGGTACGTCACTCTGCCGCTCATCAAGCCGGTGCTGCTGGTGGCCGTCATTGTCCGAACGATGGACCTGCTGAACACCTTCGGGACCATCTTCGTGATGACCAATGGCGGACCCGGGAGGGTCACGGAGACGCTGGTCATCTACGGCTACAAGACCGGTTTCAACTTCTTCCACATTGGCTACGCCAGCGCGATCGCTCTGGTCGCCACGGTGTTCACCACCATCTTCGCCCTCAATTTCGTTAACCGAACGGTCGACAGGGAGGCGGAAGTGGCGTGAGAACGCTGAAGAGGCGCCTTTGGCAGTGGGCGAAGCAGCTCGTCTTTTGCGCCATGTTGGCGGTGATTCTTTTCGTTTTCCTGTTTCCCATCGTCTGGACCATCTCCACCAGCTTCAAGCACGAGATGGACGCTTTTGCCGTGCCCCCCAAGCTGATTTTCCGCCCGACCTTGGAGAACTACCAGCAGGTCTTGCAGAAAGCCAATTTCTTGACCTACGCCGGGAACAGTCTCGTGGTAGGAGCGTCGAGCACGGCGCTCGCCATGGCGATTGGTCTCCCAGCAGCCTACGCCATGTCCCGGTTCTCTTTCCGCAGGCGCCGAGACTTGGCGGGCTACATCCTGAGCACCCGGGTGGCTCCGCCCATCTTGGTCGCCTTCCCGTTCTTCATGCTCTTTAGCCGGCTGGGCCTGGTTGACACCCGTCTGGGTCTCACCTTGGTCTATGTGGCGATGAACTTGTCCTTTGTCGTGTGGCTGATGGCCGGCTTCTTTCGGGACATTCCCCGGGAAATCGATGAAGCGGCCATGATGGACGGGTGTTCCCGGTTCCAGGCGTTCATCCATGTCATCCTGCCCATCACTGCCTCTGGGATCAGCGCCACCGCCGTTTTCACTTTCATCATGGCCTGGAACGAGTTCTTCTTCGCGCTGGTCCTGACCTCGGAGACAGCCAAGACGCTGCCCGTGGCGTTGACGTCGTTCTTCGTGAACTTCCAGGGAACGATGTGGGGTGAGCTGTGCGCCGCCGCCTCCCTCATCATGCTGCCCATGCTGGTTTTCGGTTTCCTCATGCAGCGACGGCTGGCCCGCGGGTTGACCATGGGCGCGATCAAATAGCTTGCACGGAGGTTGAGGAAAATGGATGATTTGCGCGTCGGCATCCTAGGACTTGGATTCATGGGGGGCATGCACGCCCAGCTCTTTTCCCGCATGCCAGGGGTGCGGGTGGTGGCCGTGGCGGACGCTTTGCCCGAGCGGCGTGAAGCGCTGGCCGCGGAACTCGGCGCCGACGCTTACGAAAGCTTCGAGGAGATCCTGGGCCGGGAGGACATCGACGCCGTCAGCATCTGCCTACCGGACGCGGCTCACCGGGTGCCGACGGTCATGGCCGCCGAGCGCGGTAAACACATCCTGCTCGAAAAGCCCATCGCCACCACGCTGGAGGACGCCGCGGCGATCGCTGAGGCGGTGGAGCGGAGCGGGGTGGTGGCGATGCTCGGCTTCCTCCTGCGGTACGAGCCGCGCTATGCTTCGGTCAAGGCCGCCCTGGAGGACGGCACCATCGGAGACATCGTTCACCTGTATACCAGGCGCAACAGCCCCCGGAGCCACGGTCCGCGCCGCTACGGCCGCGCCGGGAACCTCACCTACCATGTGGTCGTACACGATTTAGACTTGCTGCATTGGTACAGCCGGGCCCCCGTCGAGCGGGTCTACGCCGAAAGAGCCAGACGCCTTTTGACGGACCTCGGGATTGACGATTCCATCTTCGCCACTCTGCGGTTCGCCGACGGCAGCATCGCCTGCCTGGAGTATTCTTGGGTCTTGCCCGAGACCTCCCCAACCGCGATCGATGCCAAGCTGGAGGTCGTCGGAACCCGCTCTGCAGCCTACGTGGACTTGGCCGACCAAGGGCTGACGCTGGTCGGGCCAGGTGGCACGACTTTTGCCGACGTCTCGCACTGGCCTTCTATCCTCGGCTCGTTGGGCGGCGCCCTCAAGGCCGAGCTGGAGGCCTTTGTCCGGTGCGCCAGGGGAGCGGAACAGCCTCGGGCTGGGGTGGCGGAAGGGATCGCCGCCTTACGCGTGGCCACGGCCATTGAGCGTTCGCTAGACGAGCAGCGGGTGGTGAACATGAACGAAATCCCCGAGGGCGGCAAGGGGGATTAGCAGTGACGGATACAGCATCCGGCCTCGTTTTCGGGGTCGACCTGGGGGCCACGAAAATCCTCGGCGGGGCGTTCACGCCCGCTCCTGAGTTGCTGGGCACGGAACAGCGGCCGGCTCAGGGCTCAGAGGGGGCAAGCCGGGTCGTGGAGAACCTCCTCTTGGTTCTCGAGGCCCTGCGGGAACGGTATGGAGCTCCCGCCGCCATCGGCATCGGAGCTGCCGGCCAAATCGAGTGGCCGGCGGGAAGGGTCTTGTCCTCCGGGGGAACCATCCGGGGCTGGGCAGGTACTGACTTGCGCCGGACAGTGTCCGCACGCTTTGGCTGCTCCGTAGTGGTGGACAACGACGCCAACGCCGCAGCCTTGGCCGAACAACGCCTTGGGGCTGGGCATGGCGCACGATGCGTGGTTTGCGTCACACTCGGAACCGGGATCGGGACCGGAGTGGTGGTGGATGGAGCGGTGCTGCGCGGAGCGCGAGGGGTCGCGGCGGAATTCGGACACACCACGGTGAATTTCGAAGGACCGCGCTGTTCCTGCGGACGCCGGGGGTGCCTGGAAGCCTACGCCTCCGGCCGTGGGCTGGCCGGCAGGTACCTGGATAGAACCGGCCGGTCGGTTTCCGGGGCGGACGAGGTCTTTACCGCGGCGGTTGGTGGTGATCCTGAGGCCGCGAGCGTGATCGGGGAGGCGTCTGCGGCGCTCGGCGAGGGTCTGGCGAACCTGGCGATGGCTTACAATCCTGACGTCATCCTACTGAGCGGGGGGATGAGTGCGCGGTGGGATGAGTTGGTGAGGCCGGCTGTCGAGCATATGAGGTCGGCCGGGCTCCGGGCCAATCTGGAGGAAGTCAAGGTATTACCGGCCCGTCTTGGTCCCGCCGCAGGCCTTCACGGCGCAGCCCTGTTGGCCATAGAGGAGGTCTTTGGGCAATAAATGGAAGCGCAGTCTTATCACATGTTCCAGGAGATTCTGGAAGAACCGCAGACCGTGGCCCGTACCGTCGAGGCGGAGCTGGAGAACGTCCGGAAGATCGTCCGGCTGGTGCGCGCCCGGAAGATCGAGTATGTGCTCATTGCGGCGCGCGGCACCTCGGACAATGCCGCCCAGTTCGCCAAGTACCTCTTTGAGGTGGTTAATGGGGTTCCCGTCTCGTTGGCGGCGCCTTCGGTCTACACGGTGTACAAGGCGAGCCTGAAGTCGCTCCGCCGAAGCCTAGTGTTGAGCATCTCCCAGTCCGGCGAGGGTCTCGATGTCATCGAGGTGGTCAGGGCGGCCCGGGAGGGCGGCGCACTCACCGTCGCCGTAACCAACAATCGCAGTTCGACCCTGGCGCGGTCGGCAGAACATGTGATCGTCGGGTCCGCCGGCGAAGAAAGAAGCGTCGCCGCCACCAAGACTTACCTCGCGCAGCTCGTAGCCTTGGTCTTGCTCTCCTCGGCGTGGGCCGACCGGGAAGATCTGCTCAATGGCCTTCGCCAGCTTCCCGCCCAGATTGAACAGACGCTCAGCATGGAGGAGCGAATCAAGAGCGTCGTCCCCCGGTACCGCTACATGAGTGACTGCGTGGTGATCGGCCGGGGATTCAACTACTGCACCGCACTGGAGGCGGCGCTGAAGATCAAGGAGACCTGCTACGTCGGGTCGCAGCCCTATTCGTCGGCGGACTTCCTTCACGGTCCGATTGCGGTGGTCGAGGAGGGGTTCCCGGTTTTCGTCATCGCCCCGCCGGGGAAAGCCTTCCCCAGCGTGCTCGGGGTAGCGGAGGAGTTGGTCCAGCGGAAGGCGGAACTGGTCGCCCTGACCTCCGACCCGGGTCTTTTGGGCAAGGCTACCGTCCCGCTGCCGGTGCCGGTGCAGGTGGACGAGACACTCAGCCCTCTGCTCTACGTGGTGCCGATGCAGCTTTTGGCCTACCACTTGACCGTGATCAAAGGGCTCAACCCAGACCGGCCCCGCGGCCTGACCAAGGTCACACGAACCCTGTAGCTATGCAGCTCGGACCGGCCTTGCAGCCTGCGACTCAGTGCCGCTTGAGGATCTGCAGGGCGCTCTCCAGCATGCTCTCCCTCAGTTCTCTTGCACCTCCAGGTGGCTGAGGAGGGTCAGGACCTGTTCGGGCGTGAAGGAAAGCTTTGGAAGGAAGCTCTGACCGGGGTAACACCGGTCGTCTTGCACTTCAAGCAGGTTCTTTTCCTGGAGGGAGGCCAGATTGCGGGCGATGGTCCGCCCGGAGACCTCGAACCAGCGGGCCGCGGCCTGGCACAGCCAGGCGGGCTCGAAGGACCCAGGCTCCTCATAGACGCATTTGAGCAGGGAGAGCCAGCGGACCTCGCGTTCGGTGGCGGGCGGCGCCGTCTGGACCAACTCCGCGGGCAGCATGGTGAGGCGGATCCGGCCGCCCTCCCGGGCAACCCCAGCGCCGCGAAGCTGCAGCTCGTGCAGGGCTCGCCGGATCGTCCTGGCGTGGACCCGAGTTCAGCCGCCAGCGCATCCACCGTGTCCCGCCCCTCCTATCTGACCCTCGGGATCATCCATTCGCCCCATATTTGAGAAATCTTGTACGCCGGTGGGCGCCCGCGCCGGGCCGCTGCCGCATCCGGCGTAGCGAGAGGAGCCAGGCGGCGTGGTCCAAAGCTCGGCCGGCGTTTACACGTCCAAGCGGCACTTTTTCAACAGTCCCTTACGACCGGCGGAGAAAATGTGTCCGAAACGTGCTCCGCTAGAGGATGAGACCGAGCACTAAGCCTGGCCTCAGGTGTCAAAGGCATATTCTGAGTCGGTTGACAAGTGCGTCCCAATACCGGTATAATCCAATATAGACCGGACTGTACCAGAGGTGACCACACTGATGAAGCGGCCACTTGCCCTGCAAAAGGATTCTCCGACGCCGTTCTATTACCAGATACGGGACATCATTCAGGAAAAGATCACGACGAACGAGTGGGCACCTGGGACCAAGATTCCCTCAGAACGTGAACTCTGTGACTTGATCAAGGTCAGCCGCACCACGGTACGGCAAGCCATCAATAGTCTCGTGCACGAGGGCGTCCTTGTGCGAGTACCCGGAAAGGGCACCTTTGTCAATCAGCCAAAATTGGTCCAGCCAGTCAATCGCTTCTACAGCTTCAGCGACAGCCTGAAACGGCGAAACATGACATCCCGTGTTCAGGTGATAAGCCTGTCCCTGCAGCTGGCCAACAAGAATCAACAACGTATCCTGAACTTGCCGCCCGGAGATTCGGTCTACGAACTCGTACGCCTGCGCTTCGGAAACCAGGAGCCACTGCTCCTCGAGCGCACTATTCTTCCTGCGGCCCGCTTCCCGAATTTGGAGCTGCGTGATTTTGAACAACGTCGCCTGTATGATGTCATGGGTAACGATTACGGCATACGACTGGGTGTGGCTCAGGAAGCGTTCGAGCCGGTGCTGGTCGATTCGTATGAGGCGGGGCTGCTGCAAGTGCCCCCCCAGTCGCCTGCGCTGTTGATCGAGAGAGTAACGCTGGACAACGAAAGCCGACCGGTCGAATGGACCAAGGGAGTGTTTCGGGGAGACCGCTGCCGGTATTACGTGGAGTTGTCTGTTCCCTCAGATGACGCGATCTGACCGGTATTCGAGTTTTCGGGCTCCGTCTGCAAGGGGGTGAGTTTGGGCGTAGTCCACCTGCCACAAAGTCGGTTCCGGGATGGTTCTGCACCAATTCTTTCGGAGGAGGCACCGAACTTGAAACGCTTGTTCATCGTGGTCTTTCTGCTCGTGCTGGCGCTTTTGAGCGTACCGGCAATGGCTGCCAAGCGGTTCGAAGGGCGCCACATTACAGTCTTGTTCATGTCTTCGGGTACGTACGACGCTTCCGCACGCCAAGCTGCCCAGGACTTCGAGGCGCTCACCGGCGCGAAGGTGACGGTGGTCGACGCCCCGTGGACCAGCCTGCACGAGAAAGTGGGGATTGCTCTTTCCACGAACTCTGCCGAGTACGATGTCATGTCACTCGAGGGCATGTGGGACGGCGAGATGGGGCCGTATTTCGAACCCTTGAACAACCTGATTAAGCGGGATAAGTTCCCGTACAAAGACCTCATCCCAGCAGTGGCCCGCAATGCCGGCCAGGCGGCTGATGGCACCATTTTCGGCATCCCGCACGCCGCCGACGCCGTGGCGATCTTCTACCGGACTGACCTGTTCGAGAAACAAGGCCTCAAGATACCCACCAACTTCACGCAGTACGCTGAAACCGCCAAGAAGTTGAATTCGGATGGGCGTGCTGGCACGGTCTTCGCCGGGGTCCGGGAGCAGTTGCTCAAGTACTGGATCACCCGCTACCGGGCGCTGGGTGGCGTGGTGCTTTCACCCGACTGGAAAGTGCTGTTCAACAATGCGAAAGGCGTCGAGGCCTTGAAACAGCTGATTGCCCTAAGGCCGTACGCTCCGAAGGGTGTTCTTTCCTACGACAACCCTGACGTCGCGACCGCCTTCGTAAATGGTGACGCGGCGATGGCTGAAACCTGGCCCAGCTTGACGCTCGGGATGGCTAACAATCCCAAACAGTCCAAAGTCATCGGAAAGTTCGCCATTGCCCCGATTCCGGGCGGTTCGGGCGAGATGAGCACTTGGCACCTGTCCATCCCCAAGAGTTCGAAGAACAAGGACGTGGCTTGGGAGTTCATCAAGTTCATGACGAGCACGGAGAACCAGCTTCTTTACCAGAAGAAATTCGGTGTGAACCCGGTGCGGTTCTCCGCATGGAAGACCCTGGTCAAGGAAAAGCCGGAGCTTGCAGGCATTCCGCGGGCGCTCGAAACGGCATGGGCCTTCCCGCGCATCCCGCAGTGGCCTCAGATGTACGAGGCTGCTATCATCGAACTCTCCCGGGCCATGTCCGGCCAGTCTACGGCCGAGCAAGCGATCAGCAACATCGCTAAGTCGTGGACCGACCTTATCCAGCAGGCGAAGCCCGCCTTCAAGTGGCAGGGCAAATAAGCAGTCCCGAATAGGCACGACTCAGAGAGACCTCAAGGATCATAGGCGGTCAGGTGGGTCCTACCCGCCCGACCGCCTCCAACACAGCAGAGGTGGACCATGATAACGCAGGCTAGTTCGGTCGCACGATACTCTGTCAGACGTGGCTGGATGAGTGGTTGGGGGAACCAGCAGAAGCTGATCCTGCTGGCCTTTCTGATCCCTGCCACTGTCGTCCTCGTTGCAACGTCCTTGTACCCGCTGCTTTACTCCTTGGTCGTAAGCGGCACGTCGTGGAACCTGCTCAGTTTCTGGCTACCCCGTACTTGGGTGGGCTTCGGAAACTACGTGTACCTTCTCAAGGACGAGGTCTTCCTGACGAGCCTTTTGAACACTGGTCTGTTCATCGTCGCCGCAGTCGGCCTGGAGTTTTTGCTGGGGTTCGGCATCGCTCTCCTAGTGAGCTGGGAGTCCAAAACGATGCGGATCGTCCGACCGATCCTCCTCATCCCGATGATGCTCCCCCCAGTCGTGGTGGGTGTCCTCTGGCGGATGCTCTGGAATACGAAGTATGGGCTTGTGAACTATGTGATTCGGCTCTTGGGCGGATCCAGCGTCCCCTGGCTGGCCTCGGCAGATTACGCCAAAGTCGCCGTGGTCTTGAGCGATGTGTGGGAATGGACTCCGTTCTTCGTCCTCGTCTTGGTGGCGGCGCTGCAGTCCCTTCCCGAAGAACCATTCGAGAGCGCACAGATCGACGGGGCGAACCGATGGGAGATCTTTCGCTATATTACCTGGCCTTTACTGAAGCCCATGGTCGCCATCGCCGTGGCGATGCGGGCGATGGACGCCGCCAAAGTGTTCGACCTGATTTACGTACTGACGCAGGGCGGACCTGGCTTGAGCACGGAGGTCACCACATTTTTCATCTACAAGCAGGGATTGAAGTTCTTCAAAGTGGGATACGCCTCGGCCAGCGCCTGGGTATACCTTGGCTTAATCCTCTTGCTGAGCTGGATTCTGTTGCGCAGGAGGTCGACCAATGCCTGAACTGAGTGGCACCCTTCAACGCACCGCGCCTACACCTGTCCGCAGGTCCATGAGACAGTTTCCCACCAGGCGCCTGATGACCGTAGGTCGCGGCCTTTTGGTTGGCCTGGCGCTGGCCGCCGTTCTGATTCCTTTGGCTTGGCTATTTCTCACGTCTGTCAAGTATCCGAACCAACTGTTCCAGGATCCGCCGGTGATCATCCCAAACAAGATTACGTTCGAGCACTACCGGGTGCTCTTTGCCAACCGCGAGTTTGTTAATGCCGCGGTGAACAGCCTGGTCGTGGCGGGTTCCGCGACCGTGATTTCGGTTATCCTGGGGGCTTTTGCCGCTTATAGTCTGGCGCGGCTCAAGCTGCCCTGGAGGCTGAACGGTATCTTGGCGGGTTGGTTCCTGCTCACCCGAATGTATCCGGCGATCTCGACGGCCATCCCCTACTTCCTCCTGATTAAGACCCTCGGGCTGCTTGACACTCGGATGGCGCTGATCATCACCTACACCGGGTTTAATCTGTCGTTCGTCGTCTGGCAGATGATCGGGTACTATCAGGAGGTGCCCGCAGACCTTGAGAACGCGGCCTTAGTAGACGGCGCCGGAACCATACAGACATTCTTCAAGGTGACGACCCCTGTGACACTTCCGGGGTTGCTGTCGACTGCGGTCTTCGTCTTCATCATGTCCTGGAACGAGTTCCTATTTGCGGTGATCCTGACCTCCATAAACACCAAGACCCTGCCGGTGAGTATCGCTGGCTTCATTACTGATAAGAACCTGGCCTGGAGTGAGATGTCTGCCTTCAGCATGCTCACGATCATTCCGGTGGTCGCGTTCGCCTTGGCGACTCAACGGTATCTGGTGCGGGGCTTGACGATGGGCGCGGTGAAGGGCTAAGTCTTGGAACAAGAGAGGTGTAGACAATGGCTGGAACGCCTAGTGCGGCAGACATCCGGGCTGCGTTGAACGGGGTCCGGGACGAGGCCCTGGAACTTCTGAGGCAGCTCCTCGCCATCGATACCCAGGTGATCGAACATGGGGTCACCGGCCTAGAAGGTAACGCCACCGAGTGGCTGCAGAAGCAACTCGAGGCGCTCGGCTGTGCCGTGGACGTCTTCGAGCCGAATAACGAGCGGCTGCAAAAATACGCGGACTTCACGCCAGGCCACCAATACCAGGGCCGTCCCAACGTGGTGGGGGTCTGGCACGGGCAAGGCGGAGGACGGTCCCTGATTCTGAACACGCACATCGACGTGGTTCCGCCGGGAGAAGAAAATGAATGGACCTACGGTCCCTTCAGCGGAGCGATCGCAGACGGGTTGGTCTACGGCCGTGGCGCTTCTGATACCAAGAGCGGCATGACCATCAGCCTGATGGCAATCCGCCTGCTTCAGTCAGTGGGCTTCAAGCCCCGGGGCCGGGTGATCGTGGAAGGAGTGGTCGATGAAGAAGGCGGCGGCAATGGCACCTTGGCTTGTATCGACCGGGGGTATACCGCTGACGGCGCCATTTGCTTCGAACCCACGGAGGGCCGTCTGCTGGTTGCTCACCGAGGGGTCATGTCTTTGCGCATCAAGGTGTTCGGCCTGGCGGGCCATGCCGCCACCAAGTGGCGGAAGGGAGTCAGCGCGGTCGAGAAAGCCATCCGCCTCGTACGCCGGCTGCAAGAGCTGGAACATCGGTGGCTGGCCGAGAAGAGTGGGGGACTCCTGCCGGCGCCAACTATCACTGTCGGAAAGTTCGCAGGGGGTATTGGACCCACCACGATTCCCGAGAACTGCACGCTCGAAGTGGACGTGAAGTACCTGCCCTCCGAGGTGGACGAACAGGGGCAGGGGGGCCGCGTCAGGGCCGAGGTGGAGGCCGCCGTGCTTGAGGAGTGCAGGGGGGATGCGTGGTTGAGCGAGCACCTGCCGGTCTTTGAGTGGTTCGTGGACGTGCCGCCTTCGTATACGCCGGTCGATCACCCGTTTGTAGTGAGTGCCCGTGAGGTTATGGCGGAGGTGGGCGGTTCTCCTGAACTCGGGGGATTCCCCGCCGGGTGTGACGCGCGACTCCTCACTAACATCGGCAAGACTCCCTCGCTCATTTATGGCCCCGGGAGTCTGGGACAAGCCCACGCGGTCAACGAATCCTTGCCGGTCGAGGCTTACTTGCAGGCGATCGAGACCGTCGCGCTCCTCATCGGGCGGTGGACAGCATGAGCGCTGAAGAGCGGACCATGGAAGCCCTCAGGCGCATCGGCATAGTGGGAAATCTCGAAGTTGACCTGGTTCTCGGACCGTTGGGCCGACTGCCGGACTGGGGCGAAGAACGGGTGGTGACCTACAGGGAAGTGAGGGCGGCAGGGTCCGCAGGATATACAGCGCTGGCCCTGGGTCACCTAGGGCATCGCCCGCTGCTCCTGGGACCCGTCGGCGACGATCCTGAAGGGCAGACCATCCGGAGGGCGCTCACAGAATCGGGGCTGAGCCAGCGGGGGCTGGTTCGAACTCCGGAGAGCACTGGCCTCTCGGTAACCCTGATCCGGGAGGACGGGGAGCGCTGTTTTGTGAATCACCTGGGCGGCCTGGTCAATTACGGTTGGAGCCAGCTGGAGAGGTTTTTGCCCGAACTTTTCACCTTGGACCTTGTCCTGCTCAGTGGCTACTTTCTCTTGCCGGCTCTGCGCGGAGAACCGACTGCCCGCCTCTTCACCCTGCTCCGGGAACATGGGGTTCAAACAGCGCTGGATGTGGGCGACGCGGTCGAGGGTTGGACCGACGAGGCCCGCACAGAGCTGAGACCGATTCTGGAGGTCACTGATTGGTTCTTTCCCAACCGGAACGAACTGGTCGCGCTAAGCGGGATACAGGAAATAGACGGCGCTTGTTCGGCGTTGTTGGCCTCCGGGGTTGGAGAAGTCGTCGTCAAGCTGGGGCCGGAGGGGGCGCTGGCTGTTGGGTGGAGCGGGTCGGCGCAGGTGCCGGCGTTTCCCGTAACGGTGGTGGACACAGTCGGCGCCGGAGACAGCTTCAACGCGGGATTCCTGGCCGGTTGGGCGGAGGGGTTGGCGCTTGAGGACTGCCTCCGCCTAGCTTCAGCGGTAGCGGCGGCTTTCATCAGCACCCCGAATCGCTCCTTCCCTACGCGGGATCAGGTTCGGCAATTGCTCCAAGCACACATCTAACATGAGAGGATCAAAGTAAGCATGGAAGACTACATGTTTCTTGAGATGTCCGAGACGCCTGAGGTCGTAAGACGGCTGGTGGAAGGCCACGAAACCCTGGATAGGGTCGTGGAACGCGTGGCCGCGGCCAAGCCGAAATCCTTCCTTTTCACAGGGTGCGGGTCATCGTACTACGCTGGGCTCACCGGAACCTACGCCTCACACCAATTGGTCCGCATTCCCGGCTTTCCCTTGAGCGCTCTCGACTTTCTGCACTATCGGTCGGTAGGGGTAGGAGCGGGAACCATCCTCTTCGCCTTGTCGCAGTCCGGAGAGACCGCCGAGACCGTCCGGGCCGCCCAAGCGGCGCACCGGAACGGGGCGCAGGTAGTGGCGGTCACCAACAATGCCGACAGCGCCTTAGGTAAGTTGGCGGCTGGAACCATCCCGCTTTTCGCAGGAGAAGAGTGCGGACCAGGAACGAAGACGGTCGTGGCGGAGACGCTGGCCATCTACATGTTTTTCCTAAAGCTGGCCCAGCGGATGGGGACCATTTTGCCGGTGCAGGCGGAGGAGGCCTGGAAGGAACTCGCACGGGCTGCTGAATTTGCTCAGCGCCTGCAAGAAGAGGGGCGTGCCCGACAAGACCTGGTTCGGCTGTTGAGCGGCCGACAGAGCATCTTCGTCGTGGGGACGGGGCCTTACTCCGCCCTGGCCTTTCAGGCGGCGAACGTCTTGAAGGAAACCACTAAGCTTCACACCGAGGGGTTCGAGGTTGCGGAGTTTCGGCACGGCCCGCTGGAGATGGTGGACGAGCGAGCGGCTATCATCTCTCTTGGGGTGCCGGAGTCCCCGCTGCACCGGGACCTCCTAGCGGTCTGCAGCATCGGACAGAAAGCGGGGGCGCTCTGGGTGGGCGTCACCTCGGGCGACGACGAGGCGACTCTTTCAAGCTGCGATGTGTACCACCTGGTGCCCAAGCTGAGCGAGCTTCTCGGCTCCGTGTTGGTGCTGAGTGTGTTTCAGGAATGGTCTTACGCAATGTCCCGGGGGCGGGGGTTCAATCCCAACATCTTCAGAAATATCAACAAGACCTGGCGCGAGGAGTAGACCCACTCCAGGCGGAAGAGGAAGGTGTCGGAAGCATGAGTCTGGCAACCCTGAAAGACGTCCTCTCCCCCGCTCAGGCGCAAGGGTACGCGGTGGGGGCTTTCAACGTACATGGACTCGAAATCGCCCAGGCCATCGCCTCAGGGGCGGAGAAAGCCCAGGCGCCGGTGATTTTCCAGGTGAACCAGGCCACGCTTAAGTACGCCGGGATCAAGCCCATTGCCGCCTTAGTCAGCACCCTGGCTGCGGACCTTCCGGTGCCCGCAGTGGTACACCTGGACCACGGCACCAGCTTCGAGACAGTGATGCAGTGCATCCGCCACGGCTTTACCTCGGTGATGGTAGACGCTTCCCACCTCGCGTACACTGAGAACGTTGCCTTAGTCCGCCGTGTGGTAGAGGCGGCGCACGCAGCCGGGGTCTCGGTGGAAGCGGAACTCGGCCACATCGGCGGGACGGAGGACGACATCATAGGAGATGGCTGGTTTACCGACCCCAACGAAGCAGCCGCTTTTGTGGAGGAGACCGGCGTGGACGCTTTGGCAGTGGCTATCGGTACCGCACACGGGCTCTATCGGGAAACGCCCCGGCTTGATTTCGCCCGGCTGTTGGAAATCCGGCGGCTTGTCTCGGTGCCACTGGTACTGCATGGGGCTTCCGGGGTACCGGATCAATGTATCGCACAGGCGGTGCGGCTGGGCGTGCAAAAGATAAACATCTCCACGGAACTTAAGGTCGCCTTCACGGCCGCCGTGCGCCGTTTTCTCGAGGAGCACCGCGGCGAGTTCGACCCCCGCCGGTATCTGGGATGGGCGAGGCAGGCCGTGGAGGAAGTTGTCGTTGGAAAAATCGCCTTGTTTGGCGGAGTAGGACGGGTCCGGCCAACCGGGATGGAAACCAGATGATCACGACGATTACGCTCAATGCGGCGGTCGACAAAACCTACGAGGTCAGGAAGCTGACCTTGGACCATGTCCATCGCGCGGAGAGGATGATCGCACAGCCCGGCGGCAAAGGGATCAATGTCGCCCGGGTCGCCGCGGCCCTTGGAGCGGAGGTCATCGTAAGCGGTTTCGTGGGCGGGTTCTCCGGGCGCTGGATTGAAGCCGAAGTCGAGCGTCTTGGCCTCGCCGCTGACTTTGTGCACGTGAGCGCCGAGTCACGGACGACTGTCACATTAATGGATCCCGAATTCGGATCGCAAACGGAAATCCGGGAACCGGGTCCTCCGATCTCGACCGCTGAGGCCGAGTCGATGGTGGAAAAGGTGAGAGATCTCGCCCAGCGCAGCCGAGTGATAGTCTTTTCTGGTAGTCTGCCTCGTGGAGTTCCGCCCGACTATTATCGGGTACTGGTGCATACGGCCAACGAAGCAGGCACTGTGGTCGTGCTGGATACCAGCGGGGAGGCGTTGGTCAAGGGACTGAACGCCGGACCGTACATGATCAAGCCGAACGAGGAGGAGCTGGCTGATTTAGGCGTGGCCTTGGAACGCCCGAGGGAGGGCGACGCGGAAGAGTTGGCCCGGGTTGCCGGGAAGCTGGTTGAGGCCGGAATTCCCCTCGTCGTGATCTCCTTAGGTGCCAATGGACTCGTGGCCGTAACCGAGGAGGGAGCCTGGGTCGTTCAACCGCCGAGACTGGTGACCGTCAATACGGTGGGATGTGGCGATGCCCTGATCGGAGGTTGTGTTGCAGTCTTTGATCAAGCGCTAAAGAAGGTGACAGGAGGCCGGACTAGGTTGGATAGCTCCACTATCCTTGAGGCCTTGCGTCTAGGCACGGCATCTGCTGCCAGCGCGGCGCGTTTTCCTTGTGCAGGGCAGATCGACCTCGCACAGACGGTACAGTTCGTCCGGGAAGTCTCGCTTCGACCACTCAGGTAGCTCTCTCCGAGGGAAACTGTGGGAACACCACACGACGGGGAATATCTTCTTGGGCTGCCAGGCGGCCCCAACATTGGCTCTGGACAGGTTGCAGGGTTAGCGAAAAAGAAATGACGCGTGAATGTACGGTAAAAGAGTTGCCCCGACAGCCGCTTTAAGAGAGCCACGTTTAGCTGCCGTTCAGCCCTTAACGCCACCAGCCGTCAAGCCCTTCACAATCCATTTCTGGAAGAGGAGGGCGAGCAGGACGGGCGGCAGTGCGGCGAGGACTCCACCGGCGGCGATCAGGCCGTAGTCCACGGCCTTGCGGGCGCTGAACTCCGCCAGAGCCACCGGCAGCGTCTTGGAGCTGAGCGAAGCGGTGAAAATCAGAGCGTACAGGAACTCGTCCCAGGAGAGCAGGAAGCTGAAAATGACGGTGGCGGCGAGGCCGGGAGCCACCAGGGGAAGGACTATGCGCCAGAGCGCCCCGAGGCGGGTGCAGCCGTCGATGCGGGCGGCTTCCTCCAAGTCCCGCGGGATCGTCTGGAAGTAGCCCTTCATCGTCCACACCACGAAGGGGATGACGAAGGTGGAGTGGAGGAGTACCAGCCCCAGCTTGGTGTCGATCAGCGCCAACTGACCGAAGATCAGGTAAAGAGGGATCACCAGGGCGATCGCCGGCACCATGTAGGTGAAGAGGTAAGCGTAGATCAACGGGTCCCGCAGGCGGAACTTAAAGCGCGCCAGCGCGTAGGCAGTCAGGGTCCCGGTGACCAAGCCAACGGCGGTCGTCCCGGCCGCCACGACCAAGCTGTTGACCATCCCCGCCTTGAAGGCTTGCACAATCTCGCTGGAGGTCGCCATGGAAAAGATTGCCCGATACCGTTCGAAGGTGGGCTCCAGCGGTATCCAATGAGGCGGGACGGACAAGAGTTCCCGCTGGCCCATGATGCTCGAGACGGCGAGCCAGTAGAAGGGGGCCAGGATGGTCACGGCGGTGACGAGGGCGAAGAGGTATTGCCCCACCCTCCCTAGAGCCTCCCAGAGTTTACGACGATCCACTGCGCACGCCCTCCTAGTACTCCACGTCTTCGGTCTTGAGCCCCTTGATATACAGCGCCGCCAGGACCAGGATGGCCAGGGACACGAGGTAGGCGATTGCCGCCCCCCTCCCAAACCGGAGATAGCTGAAGGCTTCCATGTAGGCGTGGTAGGCGACCACCTGGGTTCCGTTGGCCGGGCCGCCCCGGGTCATCACGTAAATGATGTCGAAGACCTTGAAAGCCTCGATTGTCCGGAGCACCAGGACGATCAGGACGGTCGGCATGAGCAGGGGCAGGGTGATCCCGGTGAAGACTCGCACCGTTCCCGCCCCGTCCACCCGGGCGCTCTCGTATAGGCTCTCCGGGATAGTCTGCAGCGCGGCATAGAACAGCAGGATGCCGAGGGGGGTCATCTTCCAGACGTCGGCGAGGATGACCATGTTCATGGCGAGGAATGGCTCGCCGAGCCAGGACCGGTAGGCATTGATCAGGCCGAGCTGCTTGAGCAGTCCGTTCAGGGCCCCGTACTGGGGATTGAAAATCCAACGCCACATGGCCCCGTTGACCACCGTAGGCAGGGCCCAGGGCAGGATGATCAGCGCCTTGAGGAGGTTTTTCCCCCGAAACTCCGAGTTGAGGAGAAGTGCCACCGCGAGGCCGAGGACCACCTCCAGGGCCGTCGACACCACCGTGAAATAGAGGGTGCGCCCGGCCGACTGGAGGAAGAAGGGGTCTCGAAGCACCTCCGCATAGTTCGCGAGGCCGACGAAGGGGCGTCCCAGCAGGGGTTGCGTCAGTTCGATCCGATAGAAACTCAAGATGAGTGTCCGAACCAAGGGATAGAGAACTACCCCGGCCATCACGATCGCGCTCGGGAGAACCATGAGAGCGATGAACCGTTTCAGTTCGGGCGGGGCGCCTCTTCGCCCGGCCCCTGTTTTCCCCTGCCGCGCCTTGACCCGTCCCATGCGCCGTGGCCTCCCATAAACAGTTCACAGATGGGCTCCCGGGTGGCCGGGCGGCCACCCGGGAGCAAGCCGCTGACCTACTTCTTCGCGTATTTCGCCTTGATAGCTGCGACTTTCTTGGCTGCGTCGTCTAGAGCCTTCTCCGGGGTCATCTTCTTGGTCAGGGCATTCTGCAGGGCAACCTGCAGAACGGTGGACATCTCGTTATACCAGACCACTTTCGGCTTGGAGTGCATGTACTTGTACTGCTCCTTGGCCGCCGCGATCAGGGTCCCGAGTTCCTTGACGAGCTTCGGATCCTCGTAGGATGCCGTCCAGATCGGCAGCGACAGGGCGGCGTACTTTTCTTGCACCGGCCGGCTGGTCAGGTAGGCGATGTACTTGAAGGCCTCGTTCGGATGCTTGCTGTTCTTCATCACCGAGAGGAGCATGCTTCCGTTGACCGAGGCGCTCTTGATCCCCTTGGTGCCCGGGCTGATGGTCATCCCGACTTTGCCAGCGACCTTCGCCTCTTTCGGGTCGTTGGCCAGGTTGTACATGTAGACCCAGTTCAGGGCGAAGGCGGCGTCCCCGGCGGAGAAGGTCTTCCGGACATCTTCCTCGAGGAACTCGATGGAAGCCGGGTTGGTGAGTCCTTCGTCGAGGGTGCGCACCATGAACTTGAGGGCCTCCAGACCGCCTCCCCGGTGGAACGCCGGGTTATCGTTCTGATCGAGGATGGTCCCGCCGAAGGCGTGGGTCAACTGGATGTAGTCGCAGACCAGGGCTTCCGCCTGGGCCCAACTCCAAACGAACGGGTACTTGACGAGCCCTTTAGCCTTAATCGCTTTGGCCTGGTCGATCGCCTCATCCCAGGTCTTTGGTGGCTCGGTGAAGCCCGCCTTCTTTAACATGTCAGTGTTGTAGAAGAAGTACTTGGTGTCCAGGACCCAGGGTAGGCCGTAAATCTTGCCCCGGAACTCGACCATATCCATGACTGGTGCGAAGACGCCCTTCTTGTATTCTGCCGGGACTCGCTTGGTTACGTCGAGGACGAAGCCGGCCGTGGCAAACTCGGGCGGGAACTGGCTGTCGACTAGCACGACGTCGTAGGTGGCCACGCCGGCGGCCCCGGAGGCGACTGTCTTGTCGTGCAGTGCCTCGAAGGGCACGAAGGTGAGTTCCACCTTGATCCCAGGGTTCTTGGCCTCGAAATCCCTGGTCATGGCCTTGATGTCCTCGGCCGAGTAGGAGGCCTGCTCCATGAAGAGCGCTCTGATGGTCACGGGTGCCTTGGCTAATCCCGCCGTGGAAGACAAGACCAGGATGGCCATCACCACGGCCACCACTAGACCCTTGAACCAACGATGCGTCATCGACGATCACCCCTTCCACGAAGTTGGACAAGTTAGACGCACTCACGCTTCAGACCCGGTTGCCGTCCCTCTCACCTCCAGTTCACGAAGGATGGAGACTCCGGAACTGGTCCCGATGCGGGTGGCACCAGCTGCCAGCAGCCTCTCCACCTGCTCCAGCGTCCGGATTCCGCCGGCTGCCTTCACGCCGATCCCCGGCCCAACCGCCGCCCGGATCAGGCGCACGTCTTCCGGGGTCGCGCCCGAAGGGCCGAAGCCCGTGGACGTCTTGACGAACTGGGCGCCAGCATCTTCCGCCAGCCGGCTGGCGAGGACCTTTTCTTCATCGGTGAGGTAACAGCACTCGATGATCACCTTGACCACCCGGCCTTCAGCGGCCTTCACCACGCCACGGATGTCTCGGTAGACATAGGCGTGGTCGCCGGCCTTGAGGTAGCCTAGGTGGATAACCATGTCCACTTCGCCGGCGCCCGCCTGGACCGCCTCGGCCGTTTCCGCCGCCTTGACGGCGGAGGTCGTCGTCCCGAGCGGAAAGCCGATTGCCGCCCCGGCGAGTACGCCTGATCCGGCGAGGAACCGGACGGCCAGAGGAATGGCCCAGGGGCTTGTCGCCACCGAGGCGAAGCCGTAGCGCCGCGCCTCTTCGCAGACCCGCTCAACGTCGGCCGGCGTGGAGGTCGGCTTCAGGATGGTGTGGTCGATCAGACGAGCTAATTCCTGCACGGTCACGCTTATCCGCTCTCCTTCATCCGCCCTGGACGGCGAGCCCGCGGCGGGAACCGGTCGAGGAAGGCCGCTCCGACGAGGGGCGCATCTGCTCCGAGACGGGCGGGGACGATGGGCAGGCCCGCGAACGCCGGCCGGTAGTAGTCGGAGGCCCGGATCTCCGCCCAAAGCGGCTTGAAGAGCGACTCGCCCGCCAGCGAGACCCCGCCGCCAAGGACTACCCCGTCCGGGTTCAAGAGATGGACGGCGTTCATGATTCCCAAAGCCAGGAGTCTGGCCGTTTCGGCGACAATCCGGGCCGCTTCCTCGTCACCTTGCCGAGCTGCCCGGAACACCGCCTCGGCGTCAGCGCCAGCCTTCCAAGCCCGCCCGATGGCTGGGCCGGCGGCGACTCCCTCCAGCATCTCGGCGAACCGCCAACCAGCGGGCGTTCCTGGGACGGCCTCGCCCGGGTGGTTGTATACCACCGTGTATCCGATTTCGCCGGCGGCGGCGATGGCTCCTCGGCAGAGATCCCCGTTGACGAAGATGCCCGCGCTGACCCCCGTCCCGATGGTGAGGCAAAGGAAATCATCCCACTCCTGCGCCGCCCCGAAAAGCTTCTCCGCGATCGCCGCGGCCTTGGTGTCTTGGTCGAGTAGCACGGGGCGGTCCAATCCGAGACGGTTCCGCAGGATCGCTGCCAGGGGGACGTCCTCCCAGTCCAGGTTGGGGGCGCTCACCACCGATCCCGTAGCGTAGTCAGGCGTCCCTGGGATGCCGATGCCCACTTGGCAAGCCTCGCCGGCCGCGGGGGCCGCGGCGAGCACCTCGCGCACCGCTTCGACCAGCTCAGCGATGACGGCCTCCCGGCCACGCTGCGGAGCGGTGGCGAAGCGGACCCGCTTCAGAACAGCCCCGTCCTCCCCGATCAGCCCGACGACGGTCTTCGTGCCGCCCAAATCTATTCCGACGCGCAGGGAACCCACCTCCGTTAGGCCAGGCCGCGCTCCGCACTCTGACGCAGTTCTCGCAGGGCGGCGCCGAGCGGGGTGCCGTCTCGGCGGAACACCCCTGCCGTGCCGCCCACGAGGCAGGACGCTCCGGCGCGGACCACCCGCGGGGCTGTCTCCACCCCGATGGCCCCGTCCACCGCCACGACCGCGGCAGAGCGCTGTTTCCGCAGCCAGCCGGCGGTTACCTCGACCTTCGGCACCATCTCTGCAATGAACGATTGCCCGGCGAAACCGGGGTTGACGGTCATCACCAACACCTCGTCTACCAGAGGCAAGAGGTACTCCAGGACCTGGGGCGGAGTCGCCGGGTTAAGGGCCACCCCGGCTCTCAATCCCATCTGCCGGATGGACTGGAGGACGCGATGGGGGTGGCGACAGGCCTCATAACTGACGACCAGCGTCGTGCTGCCGGCCCGAGCGAAGGTCTCCAGAAACCGCTCGGGCTCCTCAATCATCAGATGAGTCACGAAGGGTTTGGCCGTCAGGGGCCGGAGGGCGCGGATCAGGTCCGGGCCGAGGGTGAAGTTGGGGACGAAATGCCCGTCCATCACGTCAAAGTGGAACGAGTCCGCACCGGCCCGATCAAGTTCCACCAGCACCTCGCCGAGGCGGGTGAAGTCGGCGCACATCATCGACGGGCTGATTTCGATCCTCCCCATGGCTTTCACTCCGTGACGATGACCGGGACCGTGTTGACGAACTCACCCGGGGTCAGGCCCCGTTCCAGGGCCAAGTGGTATGCGGCCAGCTGCAACGGGACGATCTCGGCGAAAACTGCCCGGTATTCATCGGGCGCTTCGACGGGCACGTGGAGCACCGCCCCCTCGGGACCGCCGGTCCAGCCTTCATCCGGCGGCGACAGCAACACGACCCGCCCGCCGTAGCGCACGATCTCCTGGGCCAGACTTCGCTGAAGGTCACCGCTCCGGCCGCGAGGGGCGAAAATGACGGCCACGTACCCCGGAGCGATCACCTCCACAGCCCCGTGGCGCACCTGTCCGCCGGTAATGGCAGCGCCGAAGGTCTTGGCTCCTTCGCGGAGGAGCAGCGCACCCTCAAGCGCGCTGGCGAGACTTGCCCCGCGCCCGATCAGTTCGGTATATGGCGCCTGCTTGAGGAAGGCGGCAATGTCCCGCGCCGCCCGCTCGAACCTGGCAAATTGACCGGCCATGTTTTCCGCCGCCTGCTCCAGATAGGCGAAAACGGTTTCGCTGTTCTCTCCCACGATAGCTCCGGCCAGCAAGGTGAGCGCCATCAGGGTGGAACTGTAGGTCTTGATCGCCACAGAGTAATCCTTCGCCGTCTGGAGGTGAAGCGTGAGGCTGGCCCGCCGGGCCAGCGTGCTCTCAGGGTTGTTGGTAACGCCCAGGACGCGCACCCCATCAGCTGCCTGCAGGGCGTCGAGCAGCTTCACCGCCTCGATCGTCTCCCCAGACTGAGAAGTTAGGATGACCAGGGTACCTGGCTGTAGCGTACTGACACCGTAGTAGAGCAGTTCGCCGGTTTCCACCACGGTGGCGGGGAACCCGTGGACGGCGAGATAGTTGCCCGCCGCCACGCTGGCGAAATAGCTGCTGCCCATTCCGGTGAGCACTACCCGCTGGAACGTTCCCTCTCGGGAACCTTGGGCTACTTCCCTCAGAACCTCTGGAAAAGACGTCCGGTACGCCTTGAGGGTTTGGCGCAGGGCCTTGGGTTGGGATAGTACGTCGTCAAGTAGCGGATTCATGGGTCATCCTCCTTCAGCGAAGCTGCTTTTCTTCGACGCCGCGGCTCGTGCGGCGGATTCCCTCCAGGCTCACCTCGAACTCGCGGAAGGCCACCACCATGAAGAGGGCGTCCAGCAAGGCCAACTGGGCAAGACGGGCTGCCGTGGCGTAACCCTTTGTAGTTGTCTCGGGGGACGCCGTCAAGAGCACGACGTCTGAGACCGCAGTGATAGGCGACCCGCTGAAGTTGGTGACCGAGATGGTATGAGCGCCCGCTTTCTTGGCGGTGGCTAGCGCCTCTACGGTTTCCCGCGTCGCCCCGGAGTGGGAGATGGCCAGCGCTACGTCACGCGGTCCGAGCAATGACGCGGACATAGCCTGCAGATGGGCGTCGGGGCTGGTATGGCTGAAGATACCGATCGTTAACAGTTTGTGGTACATGTCCTGCGCCACGACGCCCGACCCGCCGGCGCCATATAGATCGATCCGCCTGGCCCCCTGGATCAGGTCGGCGGCGCGGAGCAACTGCTCCACCTCCAGGATGGCCCGGGTATCGCGGAGCGCCTGCGCGCTGACCTGGAATACCTTGTCGACAATGACCGGGGGCGGGTCTTGGGGAGAAATCTCGGCGTGAATGTCCCGGGGCTGCACAGCCAGGTCCTGAGCCAAGGCGGCGCGAAAATCGGCGTACCCTTTGAATCCAAGTACCTGACAGAGACGGACCACGGTGGCCGGGCTGACCCCGGCCTGGGCTGCCAGTTCCCCGACGGACAGATCGACGGCCTCGTAGGGGTGGGCCAGGATGAACTCGCCCGCCATTCGCTGAGCCCCGCGCAGGCCGTGAAGGCCCCGAATACGGATCAAGCAGCCGGTCAGCCTGTTATCCTTGCTGTTAACGGCCATCTGTTTCATTGGCGAGCATCCTCTTGAAATACATCTGAATGCAGCTCCGCCAACAGACTATTGCGCCAACTCGCCAAGCAGCACAGATTCTCTGGTACCGCCGGCGCGTGTCACCAAACTAATCAAGACCATTCTACGAATGTTTCAAATACCCTCTAAGTCATGAAAAGATTTGCGGCGCGGGGAAGGAGCCAGGAGACGAAGGCAGTGAAGTCTGGGAACGCATGATCCGGACGGGCGGCCATGAGAGCGGTTTGAGGTTGCCCGCCCCAGAGGGCCGCGGCGCTCTCTATCCCGCAGCGCCGGGCGGCCGCAACGTCGGAAGGTGAGTCGCCGAGATATACGGCCTCCTCGGGGGTGGCGCCGAGCAGGGAGAGTGCCTGAAGAAGCGAATCAGGGGCTGGTTTGGGGCGGCGGACTTCATCAGCCGTGACGGTGGCGTGGAAGAAGTCAGACAGGTCGAAGACGGAGAAAGTACGCACGAGTTCCGCCCGGGTCTGGGCGGTCACTACGCTCAACCGGAAGCCCGCAGCCCGGAGAGTTTCCAACCCTTCCCGCACTCCGGGATAGAGGAAGGCCTCAGACAACCGGGCTTCGAAGGAGGCGGACCAGGTGGCAGCGAGGCGGACACTCTCCGGCTCCGAAGTGAATCGGCGCACGGCTTCCGCCGTCGGCAGGTGCATGACGGTCCGCAGTTCGGCGTCGGAGGGGCGGTTGCCAGTCAGCTGCCGCAACGCTTCCCCCAGGGTGTCGATGGCCAACTCGATCGTGTTGACGATGGTTCCGTCAACGTCCAACAACACGGTGGTGAACCGCCGCATGCCGTCTTTGCTCCTCCGCCGCCTCTGCCAGCCAAGAACATTGTAACACGTCCGCACAACCCCTCGACAAAAAACCCGCCGGACCTCGGGCGAGACCCGGCGGGAGGAGCCCACCCCTGCAGGCACTTCCTAAGGGGGAGAAGGTGGCCTCCGAGAGGAGCAGGGGGCCGGCTCCAAAGTGCCAAAAATGGTGGAGAAACCAGTCCGGACGGCCTGGTTTCTCCGGTCGGGGCGCTATTTCTTCGGCGGCTGGGGCGGGAACGGCGGCCACAGCTCGCCCCGCTCGACCATGCCGACGAAGTCCGGGCAACCGATGGGCGAGATCTGCTCGCATTCGGGCGGCATCGGGCAGAACCGGGCCCGCTCGATCTCGAGCTGTACGAAGGCAATCAGCTTCACCACGACGAAGATCCCGACCTCGCACTCGATCACGTTGCCGGTTGGCGTCGAGACCACCCGGCAATTCAGGCATTGGACGAATGGCACGAAGTCGAGGTTCCGGGACCCGAACATGTCGGGATCGGCCCCTTCGAGACGGATCCGCTTGGTGAAGCGGAAGGTCTCGGTCCTGCTGGTGGTGTCGAAGACGATCTTCTGCAGCCACTCGACGGTGAACTCCACGACGTTCTCAGCGATGATCTTCGCGTTGATGATGCGGCTCGCCAGGACCACGCAGTCCGAGACGTTGCCCGCCCCGGGCGGGATGTTGGCGAAGCGGACGATCACCGGGCATTCGACCACCGAGCATTCATTGAAGACCTTCTCGACGATGACGCATTCTGGCTTGAACTCGCTGGCTTGCGACTTGTCACAATGAGCCCAGGTTCGAGGGAACTTGTCGCCTGGCTTCATGTAAAAGTGCAGGCGCATCGGCTCCCAGCACTCCTTCTCTTCAGCCATGTCTGGCCCTCCTTTCCCCAGTTCGTCAGGGCTTCCCCCTGCCGGTACCAGAGTATGAGGACATAGGAAGGAGGTTCGTTTTTCCCACGAAAATAGGACCTTCCTCCCACCGCTGGCCTTCTTGCCACGCATCGCACTTAGGAGGGTTTGTACGCCCGCACTTTCAGGCTCGCTACGGCCGAGGCCGCCTCTGCCACCACGTCGACAGGCAGGGTTGTGCATCCGGCCAGGAAGTCCACCGGGAACACGTCCTCCCCGACCACTTCGACCTCGTCGAAGCCGGCGTCGGCGAGGGCCTTAAGGTAGTCGGGCTTCAGCGCGGCCCCAGCCACGCAGCCGACATAGGCCTCCATTGACCCTCGCACGCTTTCCGGCAGGGGCCGCAGGAGGACGAGGTCCGAGATGAGCAGGCGCCCCCCGGGTTTCAGCACCCGCCAGGCTTCGCGAAAAGCCTGACCCTTGTCCGGCACGAGGTTGATGACGCAGTTGGAGATGACCACATCCACTGTGGCATCAGCCACCGGCAGGTGCTCGATTTCGCCCAGGCGGAACTCGACGTTACCATAGCCCCCCCCGCGGGCGTTTTCCCGGGCTCTCGCCACCATCTCGGGGGTCATGTCCACCCCGATGACCTTGCCCGTTGGTCCAACTTTGGCGGCGGCGAGGAAGCAGTCGAACCCCGCGCCGGACCCCAGGTCCAACACGGTTTCGCCCTCCCGCAGGGCGGCGAGCGCAGTGGGATTGCCGCAGCCCAGGCCGAGGTTGGACCCCGGCGGAGCCGCTCGCAGTTCTTCTTCCCCGTAACCGACGGTGCGGCTCAGCTCCTCCACCGACAGCAGGCTCCCACAGCCGCAAGAGCCGGCGGGTCCGCAGCATGAGCCACCGGACTTGGCGATCTGTGCGTAACTCTTCCGGACGGACTCTTTCAGTTTTGCTTCTTCCATGTTCTCCACCTCCGTTGGTCCCGTCAGGGACCGAGTCGTCTTCCACAACACCCGCGCAGCCGGGCGGCGATCTCGTTCATTTCGGGGACCTCCCCCAGCTCCGCCGCAAGAAACTCCTGAAACGCCGCAAGAAACTCGGCGAGGCCCTCACGGTCCACAGAATAATAGGACCACAGACCCGCCCGCCGTTCCTTCACCAGGCCGGCCCGCTTCAGCTTGCCGAGGTGAATAGAGACGGTCGGCTGCGAGAGGCCGATGGCCGGCACGATCTGGCAGACGCACAGTTCCTGCCGTTCGACCAGTTTGAAGATCTTGAGCCGGGTCTCGTCGCCCAGGGCCTTGAATCGTTCGAGCAGTAAGTTCATCCCATGTGCCGGCACCCTCTTTCGGCAGGGTATATAGACGAATGACTATATACTCATGATATGCCGCCCGTTGGGGGGCTGTCAATCGACGGTCGAAGGATTTTTCTGCGGGAGAGGATTGTGCTCAAATCCCTAGAACCTAATATGCGGATACGCGCATATACTCTTTGGGAGGTGGGTCTCACGCAGTCGCTGATCGAGTTCCTGAAGATGATCGACGACCCAACGCGGCTCAAGATACTCCGCCTGCTCCTGGAGCGGGAACTCTGCGTCTGCCAGTTGGTCGAGGTGCTGAAGGTCCCGCAGCCCACCGTCTCGCAGCATTTGGCCAAACTCCGGATGATGCGCCTGGTGACCGAGCGGAAGGCAGCGCAGTGGGTCTACTACTCCGCCCGTCGGGAGGCGGTGGAGCAGGGCCTGGAGGCCTTGCAGGCCTTCCTCCTTGGGCCGCGGGAGAAGGCGCCGCAGCTTGCGGAGGAGTGGCGATTCCTTGCTTCCCTGCCCACCTGCGAAGCATTGCGCACCCAGCGGCAATGAGACGACCGGAGGGAGAGAGCGCAGTGACCAGATTCTACTTCTTCTCGGGCAAGGGCGGGGTCGGCAAGACCTCCATGGCGTCGGCGACCGCAGTCCTCCATGCCGACCGCGGCGACCGGACTCTCATCGTGACCACGGACCCGGCGTCTAACCTGGCCGATGTCTTTGAACAGGAGATTGGCCATCGAGTCACGCCCATCGGCGCCGTCCGGGGGCTTTGGGCAATGGAAATCGACAGTCAGACCGCCACGGACGAGTACAAGGAGCGGGTGCTCGCCCCTTATCGCCAGCTCTTCCCAGCCGATGTCGTGAAAGTCATGGAGGAGCAGCTCAACTCCCCGTGCACCGAGGAGATGGCGGCCTTCGACAAGTTCGTGGAGTTCATGGACCAACCGGACTACGACGTCGTGATCTTCGACACGGCGCCGACCGGCCACACCCTGCGGTTGCTCGACCTCCCCGCCAGTTGGAGCCACCACATCACCGAAAGCGAAGCCGGGAGCGGCCAAACCTGCCTTGGTCCGGTCTCCATGCTGGGGGAGGCCAAGGCCCGGTACGACCACGCCCTGGCCGTCCTGCGGGATCAGGAAAGCACCACCTTTGCCTTCGTCCTTCAGCCTGAAGCTACCGCCATCGCCGAGACCCAGCGGGCGATGAGGGAGCTGGAGCGCATCGGGGTCAAGGCCAACCTGCTCATCGTCAACGGCCTTCTCCCCAAGGAGGAATGCAAAGACGAGTTCTTTGTGCAGCGCTGGGCAATGCAGCAGCGGTACTTGGACCAGATCGAGCGGGAGTTCAAGTTGCCGCGGAAACACATGTACCTCCAGAAGCGAGAAGTCAAGGGCCTCGAAGCGCTGCGGCGGACCGCCGCCCTCCTCTCCGGCGGGTCGGTCTCCGAATGGGCAGGTGATCGTGACCAGCCCAAGACGCGGGTCGCTTCGGTTAGCGTCGGCCTTGACCGGGCGGCCGCACAGCGCGCTGCCCGGGGGTTGATCAAACCGGCCGGCCTTCGCCGTACCATCTTCTTCGCCGGCAAAGGTGGGGTGGGAAAGACGTCGGTCTCCTGCGCCACCGCCCTGTGGCTCGCTGACCACGGATACCAGACGCTCCTTCTGACGACCGACCCCGCTTCCCATTTGGGTGAGGTGCTGGGCAGGCCCATCACGGACGTGATCCGTCCCGTAGAAGGTATCCCGAACCTGTACGGGGCCCGCATCGACCAGCAGAAGGCGGCCGACTCCTACCGGCGACGGATCCTGGCCGACGCCGAGGGCAAGTACTCGGCTGACGTAATCGAGGTTATCAAGGAGCAATTGGCCTCGCCTTGCACCGAAGAGATGGCGGCCTTCGACAAGTTCATCGAGTTCGCCGCGGGGGCAGATCACGAAGCAGTGGTCTTCGACACGGCGCCCACCGGGCACACGCTGCGCCTCCTGGAGCTCCCTATCGACTGGAGCCGGCAGATCGAACTCAAGTCGGGCGGCACCGTGGAAAGCCAGGCGATGGACGAGGAGGCCCGTCAGCGGTTTGCCACGGTGATCGACCTGATGCGGGATGCCTCCCGCACCACCTTCTCGTTCGTCGTGTACCCGGAGGCGACTCCGATCATGGAGGCCTGGCGGGCCGTCAAAGAACTGGAGACAGTCGGCGTTACTACCCAGTTGGTCGTGGCGAACCTGATTCTGCCCGAGGAGCACTGCACCACCGACTACTTCCGGGCGCGGCGGGCGATGCAGCAGCATTACCTCGCGGAGATGACGGAGCGGTTCTCCGGGGCGGTGATCGTCCCGTTGATGATGATGGATCACGAACTTAAGGGGTTGGAGGCTCTGAGAGAAGCAGCAGCCCTGTTATACGGAAAGTGAGGCGAGAGAGCATGACCCGTGGCAGTGTGATGGTCGTCGGCTATCCGGTCGTCCAGATCCAGACCGGAAGCGGCTGTGGGTGAGGAGGCGGCTGCGGCAGCCCGGCGGGCGGCCAGGAACAGTCCCTGGAGCAATTCGCCCGGTCCCTCGGAGAGACCGTCCGGTCGGTCTTTGGCGACACGGTGGAAGTCAAGGCGGTCAACCTGTACTCACACGAAGCCGGCCAGTATCCCGACGTGCTGGAGTTCGTGCGCAACCGGCCCAACGTGACGCTCCCTCTGATCGTCATCAACGGCAAGGTGCGCTTCGACGGGCGAGTGCCGCCCCACTGGATCATCAGGGTGCTCCGGGACGAAATGACCGCGTAAAGGAGTGAGGACATGACTACCGTCAAGGTCGAGATCTTCGATCCTCCCATGTGCTGCTCAACGGGCATCTGCGGGCCGACGGTGGACCCCGACCTCCTGCGAATCAACGAGGCCTTGCTGGCGCTGGAGAAGGCACACCCGCTGGAGGTCGAGATCAAGCGCTACCTGCCCACGACCCACCCGGCCGCCTTCCTGGGCAACCAGGAGGTGACCAGACTGATGCGGGACAACGGCGTCGAGGTGCTGCCGATCACGGTGGTGAACGGGGACGTAGTACGGACAGGCGCCTATCCGACCTATGCGGAACTGGAAGCCGAGGTGAGCGCCCGGCTGAAATGACGGCGCTCCTGTCGTGGTCCCAACAAGCGCATCCAAGCAGTGAAGGGGGCACAGAGTGCATGGACGAGGTTGCGGAAAAGCAGTCCGTTCAAGCGGAGACGAAAAAGGGGTTGGGCTTCTTCGAGAAGTACCTGAGTGTCTGGGTAGCCATCTGTATCGTGGTCGGGGTCGTCGTCGGCCAGGTGTGGCCGGCCTTCCCCCGCACGCTCAGCCGCTTCACCTACGCACAGGTCTCCCTGCCCGTAGCCATCCTCATCTGGTTCATGATCTACCCGATGATGGTCCAGATCGACTTCGGGAGCATCCTGAAGTCCAACAAGACACCCAAAGGGCTGACGATCACCCTCGTGGTCAACTGGCTCATCAAGCCCTTCACCATGCTCTTTTTCGCTTGGCTCTTCCTCAAGGTCTTCTTTGCCCGGTGGATCTCGCCAGCGCTCGCTTCCCAATACGTCGCCGGGGCGATCCTTTTGGGGGCCGCGCCCTGTACGGCCATGGTCTTCGTTTGGAGCTACCTCTCGGGCGGCCACGCCGGCCACACCCTGGTTCAGGTGGCGATTAACGACCTGGTGGTGCTGGTGGCCTACGCCCCGATCGTGGCTTTCCTCCTCGGTGTAACGGCGATCAAGGTCCCGTACGATACCCTGTTCCTTTCGGTGGTGCTGTTCATCCTCATCCCACTGGCCACCGGGTACTTCTCCCGTGTGCAGCTCATCAAGCGCAGAGGGATGGAGTGGTTCAACAACGTCTTTCTCAAAAGCCTGAGCGGGTTTACCATCTTCGGCCTGCTCCTGACCCTGATCATCCTGTTCTCGTTCCAAGGGGACGTCATCCTCACCAAGCCAGTCCACATCCTGCTGATCGCTGTGCCGCTCCTCATTCAGACCTACTTCATCTTCCTCGTCGGCTACCTCTGGGCGAAGTGGTGGAAGGTCGACTACGAGATCGCCGCCCCGGCGGCCATGATCGGAGCGAGCAACTTCTTCGAGTTGGCGGTCGCCGTGGCCATCTCGCTCTTCGGTCTCTCCTCCGGCGCCGCCCTGGCGACGGTGGTCGGGGTCCTGACTGAGGTTCCGATCATGCTCAGCCTGGTCGGGATCGCCAAGCGGACCAAGCACTGGTTCCCCAGCGCGCACGAAGGGAAGCTGGTTACATGACCTCACGTGGACTCCTGCGCATCCTCTTTCTCTGCACCGGCAACTCCTGCCGCAGCCAGATGGCCGAGGGCTGGGTCAAGGCGCTTCACGGGGGCAGGATCGAAGCCTTCTCGGCCGGAACCGAGCCGGCCGGGGTCAATCCGCTGGCGGTCCAGGTGATGAGGGAGGCCGGGGTGGACCTCTCCGGCCACCGCTCGAAGCACCTGAGCGAGTTCCTGGGGCGGGAGTTCGACTGCGCCATCACCCTCTGCGACGATGCTCACGCCGCCTGTCCGGTCTTTCCTGGAGCTCGCCAGACGGTCCACGTCGGCTTCCCTGATCCGGCCCGGGCAGCCGGCTCTCCGGAGGAGATCCTGGCGGAGTTCCGCCGGGTGCGGGACCTGATCCGAGACTTTGTGGCAAGACTCCCTGAGAGACTGCAGGAGGTAGGGGGAGATGCCTGATTTCACCATCCGGCTTCGCTAGTCCCTTCCGTTGGACTGTCCTCACCCCCTGTGACGCCTGCCCCTTTTGCCGTCAGGGATTGTCCTGTGCGCTCAAGCAGGAATATGATGCTTCGACGGTGGCAGAAGGGAGTGAACGCGATGGTGGAAGAACTCCGGCCGGTCGAGGTAGCAGTGATCGGAACCAAAGACTGGCGTTACTGCCACGGGTGAGGGGGAGGCCGATCTCTGGAGGAGATCGCCAAGTCCTACGGGGAAATCCTGACGAGGAACTACGCCGGCCGCGTCGTCTTCCGCTATTTGGACGTGACCGATTCTGCTCTGTCTCAATTCCCAGAGGAGGTGCAGAAACTGGCCCGGGATGACTACCTCCTACCCTTGACTGTGGTGGAGGGGCGGGTCATCTTTACCGGGTTCTTTTCTCCCAGTCGCCTTGACTATGAGATCAAGCGACAGTCGGCCGCTCGCTGGGAGGGAGGGGCCGGGGGCCAGGCACCTGCTCTGGGAAGTGTCAAGGGCGGAGGTGAGGTGATTGGCCGGCGGTGAAGGTATGGGCTCCCTGGTCAGACCGGGGCAGCAAACGCCTGTCCTGGCCTCCTTGACCCCGCGGGAGCGAGAGATTCTGACCCTGATCGCCAAGGGCCACTCCAATCGCGAAATTGCCAGGCTGCTCTACGTGAGCGAGTCAACGGTAAAGAACCACATCTCGAGTGTCTACAAGAAGGTGGGCGTCACCGGCCGCTCACGGTTGGTGCTCCTGGCGATTCAAAACGGCCTGGTTTCCCCAGCGAACCTAACCTGATGGACCAATCGGAAGAGGCTGCTCCGGAGGCAAATCGGGGCAGCCTCTTTCTTCATGGATGAAAAGGACCGGTGCGCCAGGGGAAGAAAAATGGGAGAAGGTACACGGCACCGGCCGAACAGGGAAGGTGGATGAAGATGGCTCTCTTGTTCACGGAATTCCAGCTAAAGGGGCTGCGGTTGAAAAACCGGATCGTGATGCCGCCGATGGCGAACAACCTGGCGACGGAGGCTGGGGAGGTAACCGGCCGTTTGGTCGAGCACTACGCCAGACGGGCCGGGTCGCTCGGCCTCATCATCGTTGAGCATGCATATACGGTTCCGGAGGGGCGGATCAACGCCAATCAGCTCGGGATTTACGACGATCGGCTGGTGGCTGGGCTAAGCCGAATCGCGGAGGCGGTTCACCGGGCGGGCGGCCTTGTGGCCATCCAGATCACGCATGCTGGGGCGGCAGCCCCCGCGGCCCTGATCGGCCAGGCGCCGGTGGCGCCCTCGGCGGTGCCGCATCCTGCCGGCGGCGACCAGCCCCGGGAATTGACCCGGGAGGAACTCAGCCGCTTGGTGGAGGCGTTCGCCCAGGCGGCCAGGCGAGCCAAAGCAGCCGGGTTCGACGCAGTGGAGGTGCACGGAGCCCACGGGTTCCTCCTCAACCAATTCTTTTCTCCGCTGACCAATCGCCGGGCGGACGAGTATGGAGGGGACCGCGCGGGACGGCTCCGGTTTCCACTCGCAGTGGTGCGGGCGGTGCGCCGGGCGGTGGGGGCCGAGTACCCGGTCTTCTACCGGTTGGGGGCCGATGATCGCCTGCTGGGCGGGCTGACGGTCGAGGACGCGGTCTGGGCGGCGCCCTTCCTCACCGTGGCGGGCATCGACCTCTTGGATGTTTCCGGAGGTTTCTGCGGATCCCGGCCAGAAGGGCTGAGCGGCCAGGGGTACTTTGCCTACCTGTCCGAGGCGGTGAAGCGGGCGGCACCGGTGCCGGTCCTGGTCACAGGCGGGGTCACCGAGCCACAGGCGGCCGAGGAACTGCTTCGCCAGGGGCGGACGGATCTGGTCGGGGTGGGTCGGGCGCTGCTCAGGGACCCGGATTGGGCGGTAAAGGCCCAGGCGGCGTTGGCCTAGTTCCTGCTGCATAACTGCCCCTCTGTCGGGTCAGACTGGAAAGTGAGACCTAAGATGGAGGTGGCAGGTAATGAGACTAGTCAAGGGACAGGCGGTCGGTTGGACAGTTGTCCTGGTTTCGTTGCTCCTGGGGATCCTGGGCGTAACAACAGGGACGTGTCTGGCCGCGGGGGTGAGTTTCACGGACGCGCCGCCGGCCGATCACTGGGCGGCTTCGGCGGTGGTGGAGACGGGGGAGGCAGAAATCCTGATCGGGTACCCGGACGGCTCATTCCAGGGCGACCGGGCGGCCACCCGCTACGAACTGGCCATGGCTCTCTCCCGCCTCTACCGGCTGGTTCGCGGGGCAATGGAGAAGGAGACGGTAGACCCCCAGGACGTAGCTCGGCTGGCGGACGAGGTCCAGAAGGTTCAGGTGGCACTGACGCAAGCGGAAGAGCAGATGGCAGGTTCTTTGCAAGATTTCAACGACCGTCTGGGCGACCTGGAGGGGCGACTGGCCGCAGTGGAGAGCAAGGCGGAGAAGGTCACCACCGAGACTTGCCCGGGAGAAGCAGAAGTCCAGCTACAGCTTGAGGCACTGACGGAAGAGATGCAAAGACAGATGGCTGAGGCAGAACAGAGATGCCTTGACCGTCAGACGCAGCTCGAGACGGCGCTGGACTCGTTCCGGCAGAGCCTTGCGCAGACGGCCGACCAAGTCGTTGAGACCGTTGGTGAGCTGGCGAGACTCGGCCAGGAGGATGAGCGTCTGGCGGCCGAGCAGTCGGAGTTGCGGCAGGGGCTGGAGGCGCTGGACCGCCAGTTGGAAGTGCTCGAGGGCCAGCTCGCCGACCTGAGCAAGAGCAGCGAATCGCTTGCCGGGCGGGTGCAGACGCTGGAAGGGCGGACCGCCGACCTGGGCCAGGGAATGGACGGCCTCCGGGGGCGGATCGAGGCGCTTGAAGGTCGAACCGGCGACCTGGGCCAGGGAATGGACGGCCTCCGGGGGCGGGTCGAGGCGCTGGAGCGGGAGAATCAGAAGCTCAAGCAAGGCATGGAGCGGATGGGCTGGCTGATGGCGCTGGGAGCGGCGGTACTGGCGGTTTTCTGACGACCTGAAGACTGGAAATTCCAGCGGCGGCGGGGTACAATGGAAACGGCGGTGGAGTCCGCCTGACGGTGCTCCCGTCGAAATGCCAGAGTGCCAATGACTCCTGCTCAAGTTGGGCAGGAGTTTTTCTCTTGCCCACTGGACGGTGGGCAACGTGCGGGACCTATTGGCGGGCCTCTTGGCACGGCTTCAAGGCCATTTCAACCGGCTCCTTCAGGGGGGGACGACCATGAAGATCCACCGAGGGCCTCATCATCATCCATGACGTTGATTTCGTTAAGTACACTCACAATGGATCTGCATCCAAGGAAGGTGAATCCCGCTGAACCGGATCCTTGCCGTTGCGATCGGCGGAGCCATTGGCGCTACCGCCCGTTACCTTGTGACCGGCTGGGCGCAGAAAGCCTTCGGTACGGAGTTTCCCTGGGGAACGGCCGTCGTGAACGTCGGTGGGTGTTTCCTCATCGGGTTTCTGATGACGTTGGCACTCGAAATCTCCGCAATGCGGCCAGAGGTTCGCCTCTTCCTCGTGACGGGTATCTTAGGGGGGCTGACGACCTTCTCCACCTTCGGGTATGAGACCGTGAGATTTGTTCAGGAAGGTGCATCGGTTGCTGCGTTAGCGAATCTGGGACTGAACCTTGTCGCGGGACTAGCGGCAGTCATGGCTGGAACATGGCTTGCGCGAAGCCTCTGATGTTTTGCCAGGGAGCGATTCTCACCCCTCCGGCAAGCAAAAAAGGAATCCCTACCCAAGCGTTGAAGGTATATGGCACAAAAGTATCCCAGGGTATTCTGCAAATTGCGCACTACGGCAGGTGAGCGGGTGAGCATATACGTCGGCATAGACGGCGGTGGCTCGAAGACTTCCTGGGTGGCGGTGTTCGACGACGGCCGCCCCGGGGGGAACGGCGTTCTCGGCCCTTCCAACCTGCAGTCCGTCGGGCAGGCAGGTTTGGCGGCGGTGCTGAAGACCATCGCAGACAAGGTCCGCGAATTCACCCACGTCCAGACCTTTGACTGGGTCAACATCTGCCTCGGCCTCTCAGGGATCGACCGCTTCCAGGAACGGACGGTGGTCGAGAGCATCCTGAAGGAGTTGGGAATCAAGCGATACCGTCTGGAAACGGACGCGGCCGTCGCTCTGGCCGGGGCGACGGCAGGCGAACCCGGGGTGGTGGTGATCGCCGGCACGGGATCGCAGGCCTACGGCGTGGGCGCCGGCGGCCGCAAGGCCAAATCCGGCGGCTGGGGTTACTTGCTGGGGGATGAGGGAAGTGGCTACCATATCGGCCGGATGGCAATCAGCGCCGCCCTGAAGGCTCACGACTGGCGGGGCCCCAAGACCCAATTGACGGAACTCCTGCTCAAGCACTTCGGCCTGGAGCGGGTCGAGGCAATGTACCAGTTGGCCTACCACCGGGGACTGACCAGGGTTGAAGTGGCCGCCGTGACCCGGGTGGTGGTCCAAGCGGCGCAGGCGGGCGACGTGGTGTCGCAACTCATCCTGGACGACGCCGGTAATGAGTTGGCCATCGCTGCCGCAGCCGTCCGGGCTCAGTTGGGGCTGAAGAGCAGCGATCCGGGAATCGTGGCCACGGTGGGCGGAGTGTTCGAGAAAAGCACTCGGGTCCGGGAGGCGTTCGTGGCGCGTCTAGCGGAGCGGTGCCCGGGGGCCAAGGTGATCTGGCCAGAGTTCCAGCCGGCGGTGGGCGCCATCAGTCTGGCCATGGAGATGAAGGGTCCGGCGTTTCGCGCCTTTGCGGAGCAGAGCAGCCTCACCAAGCTGAACCTCGCCGCACGCGGTTGACGGAGGCGATGGCGATGCGGCTGGCGGCAGGCGATGAGCTGAACCGAGCGGTTGCCGCCTGCGCGGAGTCCTGTCGGGGCAGAGAGGAGCCTCTTCCCGACCTGGTTGGGGCGTGTGCCGGAGAGAAAGGCCTGCTCTTGGTGGGTGAACCGGCCAAGGGTCGGACCGCGGAGGCGCCTCCCGAGGATTTCTTCCCCTTCTATCACCTGGCCCATCAGGTGGCTCGCCTGGCCGGAGTCCCAGAGGACGAACTGGTCCTGAGCGCGCTCCCCCGCTGCCAACCGCGGGAGCAAGCGGGGTGGCAGCAGGGGGAAGCCGCTCGCCGTTGCCGCCGTTACCTGGAGCGCCGCTTGCGGCTGCCGAAGACGCCGCCGACGGTGATCACCGTCGGGAGACTGGCCCTGGTCGAGACGCTGGCGGTGGTGAAGGACATCACGGGGCAGGAACCGGCGCTGGCTCCCCTCGCCCGGGAAGAGGGGACGGCGGAGTGGAAAACGGTGGGGACCTGGACCGAGCGAGTCGGGCGGTTTTACTTCCAGGCGGCGGAGTTCCGGGTGGTTCCGCTGCCAGCGTCGCCGACTGGCGCCGGGGCTGAACCCGAAGTGCCGGGGAAGCTTTTGGTCGAGTTCGCAACACAGGTGGGCCGGCTGTGCCGCCTCACGCTGTTTGACCAGGCACTGTGCCGGGTGCGGGAACTGGTTCCGGCGCCTTTTCGGGAGAAAGTGGACGCCTCCGGTTCGACCTACTTCACCCCTACCAGCCGCCGGCTTTTCCGGGTGTTGCGACGCCCTCGGGAGCTGGTGGCCGAGTTCTATCCCCCCAACGGGGGGGCCTGCTACATGTATCGTGGAACCGACGTGGACCGCTTCTTGGAGTTGGTTGTGGATATCCTGACCCAGGCCATCGGGTGAGCCGAGGAGGACGCCTTTGGCGCGACGAAGGAGGCGCAGATGTGGGCCCGGCTGACGAGCTAAGACTGATCTACCTGGGCTGCGCAGCGCCTGAAGCCGATCACATCGACCCGTCAGACCGCTCCTATCCCGGGAATAAGGCCGGTCTGCTCTCCTTTCTCGACCGAGTGGTGCGAGCCAAGGCGAGTCCAGTGGTTACAGTGGCTGATCTCTTTGCTGGAACGGGGGCAGTGGCGGCGCATTTTGCCGGCGCAGGGGCCCGGGTGATCGCCAACGATCTGCGCTACGCCAGTTACCTGGCGAACTGCGCCTTTCTGCTCTCCAATTCGGGTAACGTGGAGGGAGCCAAGCTCCGCAAGGTCGCCACCTACCTGGAGGCGCTGCCGGGCCGGGCGGGAATCCTAGCCCGCCGGTGCGCTCCTCTCCTGGGTCCGGAGAAAGCGGCAAAGGTCCAGGCCTGCAGGGTGGCGATCGCCGAGTTGCGGGCGGCAGGCCGGGTGACCGAGCAGGAGGAGCGCGTCTTGCTGACCGCTCTTCTCTACGCCGTGGATCGGGCGCTGACCGGACGGGAGCGGAGCGGGCGCTTGACTATGCGCCTGCCTCGCCTGGGTGAGTACCGGGAGAACGCCGTCTATAACACGGATGCTCGGCAACTCGTCCGGGAGGTGGAGGCGGACGTCATCTACCTCGATCCCCCCCTGGGCCGCGAACCGGAAGCAGACAAGCTGGCGTTGCTGGAGGAGGTGGCCTGGGGAGGGACAGGCGGCCCGTCCGGACTGGCCGGGGCGGGGGCGCGCCTTGGCCCCTCCCTTGGCCCGCTAGCCGACTGGAACGACGCCGAGCGCGCCACCCGGGCGTTGGCAGACCTTCTCGCCAAGGTCCGGGGCCGCCACCTCTTCCTGAGTTACTCAAGCGAAGGGGTCATCCCCAACCGGACCATCTGGGACCTCCTGAAAACCCGGGGCCGGCCGGAGTGTTTCGAGTTCGAACACGGAGCTGCCTCGGCCACCGGCGCTGGCCGGGTGACGGAGCGCCTCTTCTATTGCGCCTTGCAGCCAGTCTCCTGACTGACGTGGCAGCCGGCGGCGCATCACCTTAACCGACGAAGGAGCGACGACGTGTACACGGAACTGGTCGAACTCTCGGGGCACATAATTGATTCGCTCGTCCTCACCCGGGCGATGGACGAGATCATTGCCGGGAACGGAGACTACGTGATCGAGGAAATCCGCATTGGAGTCCAAAAGGACGACCCAAGCTATGCCCGGCTCCGGGTCCGCGCCGAGCGGGAGGAGGATTTGACCCGCATCGTTCAAAACCTGCGCCGGCTAGGCGCCATCCTGCCGCTGGAAAACGATGCCCGGCTGGTCCCGGCGCCGGCGGACGGGGTCTTCCCGGAGGGGTTTTATGCCACGACCAATCTGGTCACTTACGTGCGCCACAACGGCCGGTGGATCAAAGTGGAGAATGCCGAAATGGACTGTGGGCTGGTGGTGGACGAGGAGGCGGGCACCGCCCGGGCAGTCCGGGTGGGAAACGTGCGGCGGGGACAGCTGGTCGTCGTCGGCCACGAGGGGGTTCAGGTCATCCCGCTGGAGCGGGCCCGCCACCGGGAGATCTTCGAGTTCATGTCTTCCGCGGTCTCCTCAGAGAAGCCCAAGCAGGTCCTGATCGGGGAGATCGCTCAGGAGATGCGGGAGATCCGCCAAAGGGGCGGGCGGATCATCTTCGTCTGCGGACCGGCGCTGGTGCATACGGGGGCCGCCAAGTACTTGGCCGCTCTGGCTGAGGCGGGCTACGTGCAGTGCGTCTTCGGCGGAAATGCCCTGGCCGCACACGACATCGAAGCGGCGCTCTTCGGCACCTCCCTCGGGGTCAACCTGGAGAGCGGCGTTCCGGCAGCCCGGGGTCACGAGCACCACCTGCGGGCGATCAACACCATCCGGGCTTGCGGGTCGATCAAGGCCGCGGTGGAGGCGGGCGTCCTGCGGGAGGGATTGATGTACACCCTCACCCGGAAGGGCATCCCCTATGTCCTGGCCGGCTCGATCCGCGACGACGGGCCGCTGCCCGAAGTCCTCACCGACCTCCGCGAGGCGCAGAACGCTATGCGAGCCCAGCTCGCCGGGGTAGAGATGGTCGTCGCGGTGGCCACCATGCTCCACGCCATCGCCACCGGAAACATGCTTCCCGCCGCGGTCAAATTCATCTGCGTGGACATCAACCCGGCGGTGGTCACCAAGCTGGCGGACCGGGGCTCCTTCCAGACGGTGGGGATCGTGACCGACGTCGAATCGTTCATGCGGGAGCTTTGCCGGGCGCTGGGGCTCTGGAGGAAACCCTCCAGCGTCTGTTGAACCCCTCCCTACAGAGAGGGGGATTCCTGTGCCTGTTCGGACGATTTATCCGCTGGTCACCACGGTCTTGGCCTTTGTCTTTGCCTTCTTCGTGGGGCAGCAGTACGTGGATCGGCGCCGACCCCACCAACTGGTCTGGACCATCGGGCTCATTCTCTTCGGCTTGTCCGCCTTTCCCGAGTTCTATACGATGTTGCGCCCGTGGAACCCGTTGCTGTACCGGCTCTACTACGTCGGGTCGGCGTCGCTGGTAGCCTTCCTGGGAGCTGGGACGGTCTACCTGTTGTACAACAAGAGAATCGGCCACGCCTTTCTGGCCTACACCATCCTGATGACGCTCTACATGCTGGTGCGGGCGCTCAACGCCCCGGTGGACGCATCGCGCTTCGAGCCGGGGATTGTGGTGGGCGGGTTTGCCATGGATCCCTCCGTCCGGCGACTGTCGCCGCTGCTCTCCGGCCCGGGGAGCCTGGCCCTTTTCGGCGGCGCGATTTACTCCTGGATCAAGGCGGGGACCGCCTGGAACCTGCTGATCGCCGCCGGAACCGGCCTCATTGCGATCGCCGGGCTGGGGGCTCGCTATGGCTTTTCAGAGCACTTTTACTTGGCTGAGCTGCTCGGTCTTACCCTCATGTTCTGGGGTTTCATGTACAGCCGGGAGGTCATCCGGGCCCGCGACCGGGCCAGGGGCGCGGCGCCGCCGGCCGAAGGCGCAAGCAAGTAGAGGAGCCAAGCGATGAAGGTTTTCATCTCCAACTTCCGGGTGAACGAACCCGTGGACACGGCGCTCATGGTGGCGGAAAAGCGGCTCGTCCCTTTCCGGGACCAGGCGAAGGGGCGCTACCTGGCGTTGGTCCTGGTCGACCGGACAGGCCAGATCGAGGGCCGGGCCTGGGAGAACGCGGAGGAGCTGGCCAGCGGCTGCGAGGCCGGGGACGTGGTCCAGGTGACCGGCGTGGTCGAGGAGTACCGGGAGGTCAGGCAACTGCGCCTCTCCTCTCTGAGGCGACTGGCGGAGAGCGAGGTGGACCTGGCGGAGTTTTTGGCGGTGACGCCGCGGGACCGGCGGGCGATGGAGGAGCGGCTTGACGCCCTGGTCGCCTCCGTCCAACACCCAGGGCTCAGAGCCCTGCTCACCGCCTTCTTTGGGGACGCGCAGTTCCGCCAGGCGTACTGCGAAGCCCCGGCCGCCAAGCGCGTCCACCACAACTACCTCGGGGGGCTCCTCGAGCACAGCCTGGAGGTGGCGGAGCTGGTGGAGACGGTCGCCCGTTTCGCCCCCGAAGCAGAAGCGGGGTTTAACCGCGACCTCGCCTTGACCGGGGCGCTCCTCCACGACATCGGCAAGGTGCGGGAGTACCGCTACCGGCCGTGGATCGATCTCACCGACGAGGGGAAGCTGCTGGGGCACACGGTCTTAGGCTGTGCCATGGTCCGGGAACGGGCGGCGAGGCTGGGGCCTTCAGTGGTCGCCCCCGAGGTGGTCCTGGAGCTGGAGCACCTCCTGTTAACCCACCACGGCGAGCTGGAGTGGGGAGCGCCGGTCCTCCCGCAGACGGTCGAGGCGGCAGCGCTCCACTACGCCGACCTCCTCTCCGGGCGGGTGAAGCAGTACCAGCAGGTGGCCACGGGAGCGAGTCCAGGCGAGGGCGGAGGCCGGGCGGCCGGCCCATGGTCGCCGTACGACGGGGTCCTGGGGCGCAGCCTCTACCTGGGCCGCCGGTAAGGAGGGGCGGATGGTGGGCCTGGACCAGAGCCACGTCGCACGGGTCGCGGCCGCGGTCCGGGAGGGCCGCGAGGACCAGGTCTTCTATGTCCTGCCCACCCACCGGCTGCAGGCTTTGGCCCGGGAGAGCGTCCTCGCCGCCGGCGGAGTGGCCGGCGCCCGGCGGCTCAACATCTTCTCCTTCTATCAGTTTACCCTTCACCTTCTTAGCGCCTCGGGCATCCGTCGCGAGACGCTGTCCGACGCCCTTCGGCGGTTCGTCCTTCACCATCTGGTGGGGCGGGAGGCGGCAGCGGGGAGGCTGACCCACTTCCAGCAGCTCGCGTCCTGCGCTGGCCTCGCTTCCGGGCTGAGCCGCCTAATCGGGGAGCTGAAGCTGGCCGGGGTGACGCCGTCCGAGCTGGCGGCAGCCTCCGTCGAGGAGGCGAAGGCTCCCGCCGTCCGGGAGATCGCCCACCTATACGGGCTTTACCAGGAGTTCCTTGCTTCGCGGGCACTGGCGGACAAGGAGGGACTGCAGCTCCTCGCGCTTCGGGCGCTCAAAGAACGACCGACGCTGCTCGCAGGCGCCACCCTGCTCGTTGAAGGCTTCTTCGACCTGACCCCGGTCCAGGCGGACATTATCCAGGAGGTGCAGGGTCGGGCGGCTTGGTGCAGCGTCGTCCCGGGGGGGTCGGCGGAACCGACCGAGCAGCTGGCGAGGCGGATTACCCTCACCCGGGCTGCCAGCCCCGAACAGGAGGCCCGGCTCATCGCCAAGGAGATCAAGCGGCTGGTCCGGCGGGAAGGCGTGGCGCCCGCGGAGATCGCCGTCCTGACGGCCGGCGGTCGCTCCGCGATCGCCTTCTTTGCCTCGGTTTTGGCAGAGGAGGACGTTCCGACAGACCTCGGCGGGGAGGAGCCCCTCTTGGGTAGCCCCGTCGTCCAGGCGATTCTGCTCTGTCTCGAGACCGCCCTGGCGCTCGACGGACGGTTTGACCTCCTGCGGCTAGTCCGGTCGGCCTATTTGCCGGGAGGAGAGGAAGAGCTGGTCGCCTTGCGGCGCGCCTTTCGGGAACGGGGCTTGAGCCTCACCCGCCCACAGTGGGAACGGCGGCTCCAGGCGGCGCTGGCCAGGGAGGAACGGCGTCTCGCAGCGGAGGAGGCGGCAGAAGACGACCCTATGATCCGGCGGCGCCTCAACGGGTTGCGCCGGGCGATCGGCCTGCTGCCTGCCATTCTGGACCCCTTGACCGCGCTACCCCGACGGGCGCCGTTGGTCACCCACCTTGAGGCGGTGGAAGAGTTGCTCGGCCAAGTGGGGTTAGAGGCCGCCGTGCTTTCTCCACACGTCCCGGAGGAGTTCCGGGTCAGAGATTGGACAGCCCTGGGGGCCTTTCGCGAGACCCTGGCGGATCTCGCCCGGGCGGGGGATCTGCTGCCGGAAGCCAGGGAGTTGACCCTGGCCGAATTCCTCGCCGTCCTGCGGGCGGCGCTGAGCGAGGCTTCCTTCCTGAAGGAGGCAGCCGCTCCCGCAGGCGTTGCCCTGATGGCGGCCACTCAGGCCCGCGGCCTCGCCTTCCGCCATGTGTTCTTTGTTGGCCTCGTGGACGGGGCGTTGCCTCGAGGACGCCGTGACGACTGGCTCTTGCCCGAGAGCGTTCGGGTGGCGCTGAAGGCCCAGGGGTTGCGGCTAGAGACCGCCCGAGAGGCGGCCAAGCGCGACCGGTTCATCTTCCGGCTCGGGGTGAGCCGGGCGACAGACCACCTCCACTTGAGCTACGCCGAAGCGGACGAAAAGGGCCAGGTGCAGCTCGGCTCGCCACTCCTGGCCGACTTCTGCCGGGCGCAGGCGGGACGCCTGGAGGAGCGGACTGCGGTCGCCGAGGAGCCAGCGGCCCCCTTCCTGCGCAGGGTCGCTCCCGAGACCTGGTCTCACGTCCAGCACGCAACAACCGCCGTCGCCCGCCGGGAACAGGGGGGCCTCCATCGCTGGGCGGGCCTGGTGGAGAACGCCACCGCCCTGAACAACCTCTCTCTCGCTCGGGGACCCAGCTTCGCCTGGAGCGCCGGGCGGTTCTGGGACTACAATCGTTGCCCGTTCCGATACTTCCTGCAGCGAGAACTCTTGACGCCCGCCGTCGAAGAGGCGGCGGAGGACTTCACCCCGCTCGAATACGGGAACCTCATCCACGAACTCCTTTGCCGGTATTACCGGGAGGGCGGGGAGGACTGCCTGACTCGGGATGAGCAAGCCAGGGAGGCGGCGGTCCGGGCCCTGGTCGAGGAGGCGCTGAGCCACTCGCCGGTGAGGGATCTGGTTCCCCACGAGGCCTTCTGGGAAGCCCGCCGGGAGGCCATCGTCGCCCAGCTCTTGGCCGTGCTCGCCCGGGATGCGGACTGCTACCGGGCCACCGGTTTCCGGCCATACCATTTGGAGTGGGGCTTCGGTCTCACGCCGGGCCGGTCGATGGATCCGGCCTCGACGCCGGAGCCCCTTCGCCTCTGCGCAGGCGGCGAACAGGTGATGGTGGCCGGGAAGGTGGACCGGGTGGACGTCGACCGCGAGGGGCGGTTCGTCGTCTACGACTACAAGACCGGGAGGATCCCCGGGTGGAGCGAAGAGGAAGAGGGCCGAAGCCTTCAGCTCCGCCTCTATCTCCTAGCGGTGAAGCAGCTCCTCTTCCCCCACGGGCGCCCGGCCGGAGCCGCCTACTACCAGGTGAAGCCCACGGAATGCACGGCCAAAGAGGGGCTCTGGCACCGGGAGGAGGCGGCCGACCTTACGCAGTTCAACCGCCGCCGGGTAGGCCTCTTCACTTCAGACCGCTGGGAGGCCTTGCTTGAGGACACAGCGGCTGCCGCGGCTCGGGTGGCGCGCCAGGTACGGGAAGGCCGGTTTCCCCCCGCCGCGGACGCCAAGGAATGCTGGAACTGCCGCTACCGGACGGCCTGTCGGCTCGACGAGCGGGGCGCAGGGGAGGAGGACGAACCGTGAGCTTCCCCTACACGGAGGCTCAGCGCCTCGCCGCCACCGACATTTCCCGGAGCTACGTCGTGACCGCCGGCGCCGGTTCGGGGAAGACCAGGGTCCTGGTGGACAGGTACCTGAACCTGATCGACCCTCGGCGGGAGGGGGGCGCGCTGGCCTCGCCGGAAAACGTCATCGCCCTCACCTTCACCACCAAGGCCGCCCGGGAGATGCTCGACCGGATCCGGGTCAAGCTCCAGGAAGGGGCCGAGGCGGCCGAGACGCCAGACCTCAGGGAGAAGTGGCTGCGGCTCATCGAGGAGATGGCCGGGAGCCGGGTCCAGACCATCCACGCCTTCTGCACCGGCTTGCTGCGGGAATTTCCGGTCGAGGCGGGGGTTGACCCCGAGTTCGTGGTCCTCGATGAGTTCGAGGCCGGGGAGCGACTGGAACGGGCAGGCCGGACCGCCGTCCTGGCGGCGCTCGATTCGGACGGGGCGGCCCGCCGGTTAGCGGTCGAACGGGGCTTGGACGAACTCGTGGCCGACCTGGCCCGCCTCTACCGAGCGGTTCGGGCCAGCGGCCGGTCCTGGGCCGAAGCGGAAGCGCTCACCCGCGAGAATCTGGGGGAGGGGGCGGGGGAGACCGTCCCGCTCCTCTTCCGGCTGCTCCGGGCGGTGGACGAGGCGTACGCCGCGGAGAAGGGGCCGGCCGCGCTGGACTTCGAGGACCTCCAGCTCAAGGTGAGGGACCTCTTGACCGATCGGCCGCTCGTCCGGGAGCGTCTCCGAAGCCGCTTCCGCTACCTTCTGGTGGACGAGTTCCAGGATACCGACGCCCTGCAGAGCCAGATCGTCCACCTCCTGGCCGGCGAGGACCCGGGCGACCGGCTATTCCTGGTGGGCGATCCGAAACAGTCGATCTACCGCTTTCGCCACGCCGACGTGACGCTCTTCGAGGAGTGGCGGGCCAGGCTGGTGGGGCGGGGGGGACAGGTCCCCCTGGCGGAGAATTTCCGTACCCAACCGGCGCTGGTCGGTTTCGTGAACGCCCTGTTCACCCGGCTTATGGGGTCCGGTTTTCAGCCCTTGGAGCCCGCCCGCAACGTTCCGGAGTGCTGCCCGGCGGTGGAGGTCCTCCTGGCGGAGCAAGCGGATGGTGAGAAGGCGGGCCAGGCCGCTCTAAAGGAAGCCCGGCTCCTGGCCGCCCGGCTCAAGGCCATGGTGGAGGGACGGGAGGAACTCGTCTGGGAACCTCCATCTTCCTCTGAACCCGAGCGACGCCGGCCGGTCCGGTACGGCGACTGCGCCATCCTCCTCCGGACGCGGGGGAGGCTCAAGGCCTTCGAAGCGGCCCTGGTGGAGCAGGGGGTACCCTACTATGTCCTGGGCGGCATCGGTTTCTACCAGAAACAGGAGGTGCGAGACCTCATCTCCCTGCTACGGGCAATCGATGACCCGGCGGATGGCCTGGCACTGGCGGCCGCCTTGCGTTCCCCTCTGTTCGGCTTGCCAGACGACGTCCTCCTGCTTCTCGTCCAGCTCCACGGCAGCCTCGACGAGGGGCTGCGCCGGGCCGGCGAAGCGGGCCTCGCAGGGGTGGACTCGGAGACTGGCGGGCAGGTGAGGCGGGCAGCGAAGATCGTGACGGAAGGCCGGCGGCTGCGATCGCGGTTGGCGGTCACTGAACTGATCGATCGCCTACTCGCCGAGACCGGCTACGAGGCAACCCTGATGGTCTCTGCCGGCGGGCCGCAGAAGGCTGCCAACGTGAGGAAGCTCCGGCGGATGGCCGGGGAGGTGGCGGCTGCCGGCCGGGGGGGGCTTACGGACTTCCTAGCCCGCTTTGACCGCCTGGCCCGAAAGAGCGACGAGGAGGAGGCTCCGCTCGAGAGCGAAGGGGGCGACACGGTGAAGCTCCTGACCGTCCACGCTTCCAAAGGATTGGAGTTTCCCGTGGTGGCGGTGGTGGACCTCGCTCGTCCGTTCCGAAAGGAGAAGGAGGGCTGGCGGTACGACCGGAACCTTGGGCTGTACCCGGGGCCGGGAGAGCACGACGCCCGGGAGAGGCGAGCCGAGCTGGTCCGGCTGCTCTACGTGGCCGTGACCCGGGCCAGGGACCATCTGCTGCTTACGGGCGTAACCGGGGGGACGGGCCAGGGCGAGTCCTGGCTCCGCTGGGTGCTGGAGGCGCTGGACGACCTTGACCTGCCAGAAGGGACGGTGACGGTCGAGCGGTCGGTCGCCGCGCCCGCTGCCGCCTCCCTGCCCGAGCCGGCGGACGCACCCCTGCCGAGCTGCTGGCTGACAGAGGACTTGCCCGACGAAGCGCCGGACCTGCGGCCGTTGGTCCAACCGGCGGCCTGGCCGGGTCGGGCGGTCGCCGTGACCACTGTGTCGGAGCTCATGTGTTACGCCGCCTGCCCGCGCCGCTACCACCTTCAGTACCGGCTGGGCGCCCCGCCCGTCCGCAGCTGGGAGGGTCCGGGGAGCGAGGAAGCCCGGCGCGGCCCCACTGCCGGGCCGGCGCTGTTGCCGCCCGACGTCCGGGGTACTGTGGTCCACCGGGTGATCGCTCGGCTGCGGGACGCGGCGGACCTTGACCCCCTTCTGGAGGAGGCGCTGGCGGAGACGGGGCTCCGGGCGGAAGAGCGAGAAGCGGCGGCGGCGGGGATCCGGCCGCTCTTGGCGCAGTATGTGGCGGGAGAGGAGTTCGCCGCGGTCAGGCGGGGTTTGCTCCTCCAATCAGAGGCGCCCTTTTTCGTCTGCCTGGCACCGGGGCTCCTGCTGCACGGGGCGGTGGATCGGGTGGACAAGACCACCGGGGGGCTCAGACTGTTGGACTTCAAGACGAACCTCGTTTCCGCAGAGCTTGCCCGAGAGGAGGCTGCCGGCTACTACCGGCTGCAGCTCCCGTTGTATGCGCTGGCGGTCGAGGCCGCCTGGCGGCAGCCGGTGGTGTCGGCGGCCTACGTCTTTCTCGGCCCCGGGCTAAGCATTGAAGCCGACGTTTCGGCGGATGCCCGGGACAAAGCTCTGGCAGAGGCGGTCCGGCTCTCCCGGAAGATCGAGACGGGCGGACGGAGTCCGGCTCCGGGCGATGCCTGCCGGCGGTGCGGCTACGTCCCCCTCTGCGACGCCGGACGGCGGGTCATTGACCAGGCAAAGGAGGAGGCCTGAGCGGTGGGAACGATTTTCGCGGTGGTGGCAGCGGCGGCTGGAGTCGGGTCGCTGGTCCTGGTGGTGCTGTTGAGGGCGCGCCTCAGCCAGTGGGGGGCGCGGCTTGAGACCCTTGACCGGAGCCTGGAGAGGGTGGAGCGGGCGGTCCGGGAAGAAGCTGCCCAGAGCCGGTCCGAGGCCGCCCTTCAGGCCAAACAGGGTCGGGAGGAGCTGAGCGGCTCCCTGAGGCAGTTCAGCGACTTCCTGCTCTCCCGGATGACGGAGATTGCCACCCTTCAGAAGGAACAGTTGGACATCTTCGCCACCCAGTTGACCACTCTTACCCAGAGCAACGAGCAGAAGTTGGAGAAGCTGCGCGAGACGGTGGAGCAGCAACTTGTGGCCCTGCGGGAGGATAACAGCCAGAAGCTGGAGCAAATGCGGGCCACGGTGGACGAGAAGCTCCACGCCACACTTGAGCAGCGCCTTGGGGAGTCGTTCAAGCTGGTGAGCGAGCGGCTGGAGCAGGTTCACAAAGGTTTGGGCGAGATGCAGACCCTAGCTGCCGGAGTGGGGGACTTGAAGAGAGTTCTGACCAACGTAAAGACCCGGGGGACCTGGGGGGAGATCCAGCTCGGCACCCTCTTGGAACAGGTGCTGATCAAGGGCGAGCAGTACGACGAGAACGTCGTCACCAAGAAGGGCAGCGGGGAGCGGGTCGAGTTCGCCATCCGGCTGCCAGGGCGGGACCGGGGGGACCAGGCCGTGTGGCTGCCCATCGACGCCAAGTTCCCCCAAGAGGACTACCAGCGGCTGATCGAGGCGCAGGACCAGGGCAACCAAGCCCTGGTGGAGGCGGCGGCCAGGCAACTGGAGATGCGCCTCAAGGCCGAGGCCAAGGATATCCGGGAGAAGTACCTGGACCCGCCGAACACCACGGACTTCGGCCTCCTGTTCGTGCCGACCGAGGGGCTTTACGCGGAGATCCTGCGCCGGCCCGGCTTGTGGGAGACCCTGCAGCGGGAGTACCGGGTAACGGTGGTGGGCCCCTCCAACCTGCTCGCCTTCCTGAACAGCCTCCAGATGGGCTTCCGGACGTTGGCCATCGAGAAGCGGTCAAGCGAGGTTTGGGCGCTCCTCGGCGCCGTCAAGACCGAGTTCGGCAAGTTCGGCGACATCCTGGAGAAGACCCAAAAGAAGCTGCAGGAGGCGAGCAACACGATCGAGGACGCCGCCCGGAAGTCCCGCACCATCGAGCGCAAGCTGAAGCACGTCCAGGAACTCCCCTCCGGGGAGGCCGCAGCCGCCATGCTCACCGAGGCAGAGGAGGGGTGAAGCGGGTATGAAACCCGGCTTCTCGGGAGAAGGACTCTTGGCCCTCAAGACGACGGCTAGCTCTCCCTTATCCGGGCCATGAGCAGAACGTCGCAGTACTCTCCTCGGCGGAAGACAGCCTGTCGCTTGCGCCCCTCCAGTTCAAAGCCGAGGCTCTCGTAGAGGTGAATCGCCCGGGCGTTGTCGGCCCAGGTCTCCAGTTCGACGCGCCGGAGGTTCAGGTAATTGTCGGCGATGTCCAGGAGCGTCCGGAGTAGGACCCGGCCCAGTCCCTGGTTCTGGAAGTCGTCGTGGATAGCCAGACCGACCACCCCGAGGTGGCGGCGTTTGCCGGTCTGAACGTGCAGGCCCCCAACCCCCGCCACTCGGCCCTCCACCTCTACTATCAGCACGTGATCGTCAGGGCCCAGGCCTTCCAGGAACTTTCGGTTATCGGCGATCCGTTCCGACGGCAGGGCGAGGGTGAACTCCATCACCCCCGTCTGCCGGGTTCACGGCCTCGGCGTCCTCCACCCGCGCCGGGCGCGGGCGGATCTTGTAGTCGGGCATCTTTTCCTCTCCCTCTCGTTTTCTTACCGGAGCAACAGCGCGTGCCCAGCATCGTCACGGGCATTCTTGTCGCACTCACCCATCAATGCCTCGCTTCCCGGCTTTCCTTCCGCGCCAGCGCCACGTTTCCTTCCCTGCAGGAACCACGAGCGGCCCTCCGTGAACAAGTTCGGTGAAGAGTCTGAGACGCCATGGTTGCGGTGTACGGGCCTCAGTGGCCGTCCTCTTCCAGACGGAAGACCACCGCCACCCGGCGCCACTCGGTGACCGGGTGTCCGTTTTCCCGAGCCGGCTCGTACTGCCAAGTCTTGGCGGCCGCCACCGCGGCGGCATCCAGCAGGGGGAAGCCGCTGGAGGCGGCGAGCTCCACCCGGTGAACCCGACCATCTTCCCCCACCTCCAGGCGCAAGTGGACGGTTCCGCTCTGCCCCTCCCGGCGGGCGGCCATGGGATACTGCGGCGGGGTCTGCCGGACCAGCCGAGCCAGGGTGCGGGACGGTGGCGATGAAGGTGGCTGGACGGGGGTTGGGCTGGTTGGGGCTGGAGCGGCCGGGCGCTCCCCAGGGGCAGCGGCAAACCCCGGAGCGGCCACGGGGGGTGCGGTCGGCGCAGTCGAAGCGAGGAGAATCGGCGCGCCCGGAGGGGCTGGAGACGCCGGCGAGGGGGTGGTCTCCCCGGACCCCGGCGAGGGCGGGACAACCGGTACCGCCTCCGCTGTCTCCGCTACAGACGGCTTTCCGGCAAGGGGTGAGGGCCGGTCGCCCAGCGCTGTATCCTGCTCTGCGAGGTCCGCCGGGACCTCTGGCGGGGCCTCCGGCAACGGGCGATCCTCTCGTCGGGGCGGTGAGTTCTCCGGCTGCTGCACCAGTTGGGCCTCGGGGACCGCAGCCAGCGCCACCGGCCTGGCCGCTGTGGCGGCGTCCACTGCGGGGGCCGCCGAGACCACTTCCACCAGTGTATACGCCGGAGGCGCCCATCCCTCACGAGCTGGGGGGAGGGGGTCTCCCCGGAGGAGCGAGGCGGCAGGGAGCCCCAGCAAGGCGGTGTGGAGGAGGAGCGAGACGATCAGGGACTTGGCCGACTCCGGCAAGCCCTCCGCCAATCGCATGCTCCCCCTCCTTTCGCCCTTCTCCATGCTGCACTAGAAGCGGTAGGTGACGCTGGTGCTCAGACTCGCCCCCGGCATCGGGTAACCGGGGACCTCCTGGTAACGCGCGTTGAGGGCGTTTCTGACGAGTATCTGGTACTTCAATTGAGGGGTGACAGTTCGACTGAAAGAGAGGTCGACGACAGTGTAGCCAGGTGCTTCCACCTGCTTGGTTGCACCCGCATCCCAGACTTCGGCCCACTGGGGACCCACAGACCTTACGGTCCATACTCCTTCCCAATCCCTGGGCATCTTCGTTGAGAGCGATACGGAACCTTGGTAGGCCGGGCGATACGATAGGGGTTTGCCTTGCTCTACATCGGATGCGAACAGCCGTGAATAGGCGATGGTAACGTCAGCCCACGGCTTCAGGCCCTTGCGATAGATGATCTCGTACCCGTCAAAGGTCGTAGCGGCGACGTTTTCCACCCTCCAAGTACCGGAGTTCATACTCCAGGCGATGTTGTCCTGCACATCCTTGTGAAAGACCGAGAGGTCCAATCCGCCCGACCGCAAGCCAGCCTGATAGACGATTGCTGTTTCCGGGCGGAGGTTAGGATTACCGCCGCCGTCCTTCCAATACAGATCCTCGAACGAAGGAGCCCGGAAGGCCTTGGCCACTGACAGCCAAAGGCGGGTATCCGCTCTGAGCGGACGGACGACTCCGATTCGAGGGGAGAATACATGCCCGTACTCCGAATGTGAATCCAGCCGTCCGCCCCAGGTGACCGACCAAAGGCCTGCCTGATAGAGGTCCTCGGCGTACAGGGCAAGGTTACTGGAGGAACGGGCTTCGGACAGGTGACTGCTAACCGCGGTGTCCCTCCGGTATTCTCCGCCCGCAACCGCCTCGTGAGCGCCAAAACGTATGGCTGTCCGGACTTCGACACCTTGCCACACCGCCTCGTGATGACCCGGGGTAGAGGGGTCCTTGTAGTCGTACGTCTCGGCGCTGTGGTATACCCGAGCCGTCAGACCGTCAGGGGAGGCACTCCGATACGACAAGTCGAGGTCGACAGTCTCGTCGGAATACCGGCTCGTGGGCGTGATCCACGTGTCGTACTCGCCATTCCCTCCCGGTGAACCTCCCCCAGACTTCACGTAGTTGGTACGGAGGTCCACTTGCCCCTCTTGCACCTGCCAGCACACTTTGCCAGATAACGCGTGGCTTGAGAAGTCCGAGTTGGGCCGCCAGCCATCAGTCGCCAGCAAATCACCGCCCACTGAATAACCAGCATTTGTTGACTCGTCGCTCGAGAAGAAGGTCAGCCGTCGTTCACCAAAGCCGCCCAAAGTGACAGTGGCCTCATCTTGTTGCCGGGTGGGCCGCCGGGTGATGATGTTTATGACTCCTCCGAGAGCATTGGCGCCGTAGAGCGAGGAGACAGGTCCTTCAACGATCTCGACTCGCTCCACGTCCACCAGAGGTATGCGGGAGACGTCCACGGAGGCCAATCCGCTGTTGATCGAACGCCCGTCAACTAGCACCTGAACTTGAGTGGACGAAGCGCCCTGGAGGCGGGGCGACGTCAATGCTCCGGGACCGCCTGAGGAAACCACCATGACGTTTGGCGCAAGCCGCATGGCTTCGCCCAGATTCCGGGCCCCCGCCGCCTCGATGATGCCCTCCTCCAACACCTCCACGGCTGCCGGGACCTCGCTGGCTGGTTGGGGCAACCTGGTGGCAGTGACCACGATGATGTCCTCGTCCTCGGCCGACTCCGCTTCACCCTGTGGTGGGGGCGCGGCCGCTCGGCCGGTCGGGCCAAGAGTCAGGATGGCGACGAGCAGCAGAGCCAGGAGAATTGCCCGGGGCCGACAAAAAAGCCCTTCCCGGGCGGAAAGGAGCTTGGACACAAATAACACCCACCCTTCCCGCTGAAGTTGGTTGTCGGGCGCACCGCCATCGGTCTCCGGACTTCCGGGTCCTCCTACTGCCTGCACCTTCTCGGCGGAGGGGCCACCTCCGACCCGATGGTCCTTTGCAGGGTTCGTCGCCGGTTACCGTAGCAGGGGCTGTACCGGATTCTCACCGGTTTCCCGTCATGGCGACGCTATTCAGTTTGGATGAGGTTTTCTCCGCCCACCCGGGAATTCCTTCCGCCCCGGCTGGTCACGCAGGAACCGTGTATACAAGGAAGAATTGTCCGGGCAGGAATAATTATGTAGGAGGGACATTTATGAGCCGACGATGGTTAACCCGATTTTCCCTCTTCTCCCTCGTCCTCGCCTTGACGGTGCTCCTGGCCCTGCCGGCGATGGCCGCCAAGGAGCAGACCCTCACCATCCTGCAGACCAGTGACCTCCATGGCCATGTGATGCCGGTGGACTACTTCACCGGCAAGGCCGACGACGGCGGACTGGCGCAGGTCGCGACAATCGTGAGACTCCATCAGAAGACGGAGCCGAACCTCCTCTTGCTGGATGCGGGCGACACTATCGAGGGTGGCAACTCGGTTCTTCCGTGGCACTACCAGTTCGAGCCGAAAGCGAAGAATCCCATGGCGGTTGCACTGAACCAGCTTCCCTACGCCGCCATGGGTGTCGGCAACCACGAATTCAACTACGGTTTGACCATCCTCAGCATCTTCCGGCAGGACCTCAACTTTCCGATGATCTCGGCCAACATCCTGGGGGTCGACGGTCGGCCGTACTTCGAGCCGTATCTCATCAAGCGGGTCGGCGAGGTCAAGGTGGCGGTCCTCGGCTTGACCACGCCGAAGATTCCCGTCTGGGAGAAGAAAGAGAACATCCCGGGCCTCACGTTCGCAGATCCGGTGGAGACAGCCAAGAAGTACGTCTCCGAACTCCGCAAGAAGGCCGACGTGGTGGTGATCCTGGCCCATACCGGCCCGGAGAAGGCGCCGAAGAACCCGAACGACCAGGCGGCCTGGACGAAGCCCGAGACCTACGTCGACCAGAAGCAGGACGATGAGAGCTTCCTCTTCCGCCTGGCGGCGTTGCCCGGCGTGGACGTGGTTCTCGGCGGCCATGCCCACCTGAGCATCCCCGGGGTCGAGAAGCTTCCTGGCGTCAACGAGGGGGCGCTCGTAGTCGAACCTGGTTTCTGGGGCAAGCAGGTTGCCAAGGTGAAGCTCGTCCTGGAGAAACCGGCCTTCGGCAAGTGGAAGATCGTCAAGAAGTCAGCGGAACTAATCCCGGTCGCCGGGATCGCCACCGACGACGCGGTGGCAGCAGCCATCAAGCCTTACCATGAGGCCACGAACCGGTTCTACACCAGTCCCATCGGGCAGATCACCGAGGACGTGCCGGGCGGCCTGCAGGCCCGGTTCGGTGACACCCCGCTGGTCGCTCTGATCAACCGGGCCCAGCTTTGGGCGACCGGCGCCGACGTCTCCCTGGCGGCGCTGTTCACCGAGGCCAGCCAGTTGAAGAAGGGTCCGGTCAGCATCCGCGACATCTACGGACTCTACATCTACCCGAACACCCTGTACAAGATCAAGGTCACCGGGAAGCAACTCCGAGCGGCCCTGGAGCACGACGCCCGCTACTTCAAGCTGTGGGACGGCCAGGCGAAGACCTTCGCCGAGGCGGTTGACCCGCAGGTGCGCGGCTACAACTGGGATATCTACATGGGGATCCAGTACAAGATCGACATCTCCAAGCCGGTCGGGCAGCGGGTGGTGGAGCTCAAGTTCAGGGGGAACGATGTCAAGGATGAGGACACCTTCACCCTGGCGGTGAACAACTACCGGGCCGGCGGTGGCGGCGGGTTCACCATGTTCCAGGACGCCCCGGTCCTCTGGCAGTCGGAAAAGGAGGTCCGGGAGATCATCGTGGACTACATCAAGCAGCTCCCCAACCAGGTGATCGATGTGCAGACGCTCACCCAGGGCGACTTCACGTTGCTTCCGGCGGAGGGCATCACCCAGTTGAAGTAGTCCGGTTTCTACTCATGACGCCTCGGGGCGCCGGCCTTTAGAGACCGGCGCCCCGGTTGCGGTCGACTCAAATCACCCCGTACTTCCGCCCGATCCGCTCCAAGGCATCCAGGGTTTGGTCCAGGTCTTCCCGGGTGTGGGTAGCCATGAGGGAGAGGCGGAGGCGGGCCAGGCGCTTTGGAACTGCCGGGTAGGCGACTGGGTTCAGGAAGATTCCTGCCTCGTGCATCTCGCGGCACATGAGCTGTACCTTCGTGTCGTCACCGACGATCACCGGGATGATGGCGGTTTCGGCGTTCCCCAGATCGAAGCCGAGCTTCCGCAGGTGGCCAGTAAAGTAGCGGATGTTATCCCAGAGGCGCTGCCGCAGCTCCGGCTCGGTCTCGATGACCTCGATCGCGGCGATGAGCGAGGCCGAGACGGCCGGCGGCAGGCTGGTCGAGAACATATAGGAGCGGCCAAAGAAGCGAAGGTAGTTCACGACCTCTTTGGTCGAGGCGACGAAGCCCCCGATTCCGCCGAGTCCCTTGGAGAGCGTCCCGGCCACGAGGTCGATCTGCCCTTCCAGGTGCCAGTACTCCGGGGTGCCGCGCCCATGGTCGCCGATGACCCCCGTGGCGTGGGCTTCGTCGATCATCACCCGAGCGCCGTAGTTCCGGGCCAGAGACATGATCTCAGGGAGGGGAGCGATGTCTCCGTCCATGGAGAAGACCCCATCCACGATGATAAGCTTGCCCTGGTATTCCTGGTCGCACTTTTCAAGGATCGAGGCGAGGCTGTTCATGTCGTTATGCTTGAAGGTGCGGATGTCAGCCCCGGAAAGCTTGCACCCGTCGATGATCGAGGCGTGATTAAGGCGGTCGTTGATTGCCACGTCCCCCTTGCGCAGGAGGCCCGAAACGCACCCCACGTTGGTGGAATAGCCGGTGGGGAAGACGATGGCGTCTTCGCACCCCTTAAAGCGGGCCAGCTTCTCCTCGAGCTGACGGTGGAGGTCGAGAGTTCCGGCCAAAAGCGAGACGCTCCCTGAACCGGCTCCGTACTTCTCCTGCGCCTTGATCCCGGCCTCGACGACCTTCGGGTGGGTGGTCAGCCCGAGGTAGTTGTTGGAGGCCATCATGACCATTTCCCGGACCTTACCGGTCAGAGGGTCGAAGACCCGGGTGCGGTTAGCCGACCCGTCCACCAGCGTCCGCCGGTAGAAGAACTGTCCCTCCGCCTTCAGCCCCTCCGTGAACTCCCAGAAGGGCCGGGTCTTGGCGAAGATGTCCCGGTCCGGCAACTCGTAAAAGTCCGCCAGATTGCGGACCTTGATCCCCTCCTGCTTCTCCCTCGCGGCCATCTGTGCTCGGCTGGCTTCCAAGTGCGATCCCTCCTGTGCTGGTATCCCCGCTCGGCGTTGTGCACACCTGCGTGCACACACCGGTCGCCATTAGTCTACCAATACGCCCCAGGAATGACAAGTAGGACTTGAACAGAGGAGTGAAGCAGGACCGGTGCAGGACTTCCCGACACATTGGTCGAAGTTACAAGAATAAGTTACGGCAAGTCGCATCAGACTGGACCATCAAACCAGGACGACAGTCAAGCGCATCTGGCGGTTTGGCCAGGAGTTAGCCATGTAGCAGCATGGGGTGACTCCCGCGCAGAACCAGCTTTGGTCCCTCCGGACAAGGCTGGTTCTTTGTTTTCGGGAGTCACGCGAGAGCAGGGAGATCAATGAGTGAGGCGATCAGCCAGGGCATTGAGCTTCCCGGGGAAGCTCGCAAGCGTCTGACCGATTTCGTTTCGGGTCTCACACGCCAGTTCACCGGGCGCGGCCCGCTCGAGGTGAGAGTCCGGGTGAACGGTTGCCTGGTCACGATTCAGATGCACGGGTTCCTCACCCCCCTCGAACAAACGCTGGTGAGACGGGGCCGGAACCACGGCCTGGTGCACCTGATCAGGCGGCGCCTGCTCGAGGAAGAGTGGGAAGCGTGGGAGGAAGCGTTGCACCAGGAGTTCGGGCTCGTCGTCCGGGAGGTTCAGTGCGACACGAACATCGAGCAAAACAGGTGGACGTTGGCGTTCAAGGTGGCCGAGGCCGAATAGGCCGGTTCGGCTGAGGCGAGTACAATCGCCAGAGAAAAGGGGGAAAGGTCTTTGGAAGTGCAGTTGGTCGTATTCAGTTCCGGAGGGGAAGACTTCGGCGTGACGATTGACCAGGTACGGGAGATCAACCGGTTGGTGCCGATCACGGCCCTCCCCAAGGCCCCGGCCAGCGTACTCGGGATCATCAATCTCAGGGGGAAAGTGATTCCGGTGATTAGCCTGCGGGAGCGGTTTGGCTTCGAGAAGGGCCAGAACGACGAGGCCACCCGGATCGTCATCAGCGAAGTGGCGGGACAGACCGTCGGCTTTGTGGTGGATGCCGTGATGGAAGTGTTGCGCCTGGAGGAAAGCCTCATCGAGCCGCCGCCGGAGAATGCCGCCGGAGTCGATTCAGCGTTCATCCGGGGTATCGGGAAGGTGAACGAACGACTGATCATCGTGTTGGACTTGGCCAAAGTGTTGGAGATCGCAGCTCCAACCGGCGCAGTGGTCTGAAAGGAAGGGGAGGACAAGCATGAGCTTCTTTCACCACCTGAAGCTGCGGATGAAGTTGTTGGTCCTGATCGGATTCATGGTCCTGGCTATGGTCGCCCTTGGAGTCTACAACATGCAGATTACGGGCAAGGTGGCGGAGGGGGGGACGGCCATCTTCGACAACAACCTGCGCGGGGTGGCGTCGAGTCTAAGCGCCAAAGGCGCTTTCCTGGGCTACGTCGCCGCCATCCGCCAGCACCTGTTGGTTCACACGGCTCCGGAGATGAAGAAGGCGGAGCAGGATATCGCCGCCCAGCAGCGACAGCTGACCGCGGCGCTCGACGACTTCGGGAAGCGGCACTTGGACGAGAAGGAAAAGGCGCTGTTCGAGCAGGTCCGCCGGTCCGTGGCCGCCTACGAACGCCTCCTCCCGCAGGTGATCGAGTTGTCCCGAGCCGACCGGAAGAGCGAAGCGCAGGGGATCGTGAACTCGGACATGTACGAGGCTCGCCAGACCGCCATGGGCAGGCTGGACGAACTGGTCGAGCTTGATCTCAAGGAGGCCGAGGAGCGGGACCGCCAGAACAAGGCGCTCGACGCCTCCGCCCGGACCAGTTCACTAGCCGCCATGGCTGCCGTCGCCCTCCTGTCTGTTCTGGTCGGCCTCTGGGTGGCCAACCTCATCGTGAATCCCGTCCGGCAGGTTCAAGGCGTTGCGGAGGCGCTGGCCGAGGGCGATCTGAGCCGGACCGCCCAGGTGAAGTCGAAGGACGAGATCGGGATCATGGCCTCGGCGATCAACCGAGCGGTGGAAAACCTGCGCAGCCTGGTGAGCCAGGTGGTCCACACCTCGGAGCAGGTGGCGGCCTCCTCCGAGGAGCTCGCCTCCTCCGCCCAGCAGGTGGGGCAGGTGACCCAGCAGGTGGCCGAGACGATCGGCCAGCTGGCCAAGGGGTCCGACGAGCAGGCCAAGCAGGCTCAGGAGACGGGGCGGGTGGTAGAGAACATGTCCGCCTCGATCGAGCAGGTGGCCGCCTCGGCTCAGCAGATGAACAAAGACGCCACCGGGGCGGTGACGACCGCCGAGGAGGGGCGCAAGGCGGTGGACCAGGCGATCAGCCAGATGGCGACCATCCGGAGCACGGTGGAAGAGTCGGCCGGGGCGGTGAAGGGCCTGGGGGAGCGGTCGCAGGAGATCGGCCACATCGTCGAGGTGATCACCGGCATCGCCGACCAGACGAACCTGCTGGCCCTGAACGCGGCGATCGAGGCGGCCCGGGCGGGGGAGCAGGGCCGGGGCTTTGCCGTCGTGGCCGAGGAAGTGCGAAAGTTGGCGGAGCAGTCCCGGGAGGCGGCGGAGCGGATCTCCTCGCTGATCCGGGAGATCCAGGGGGAGACGGCGAAGGCCGTGGCGACGATGGAGGCGGGCACTAAGGAGGTCGCTGCCGGGACAGACGTGGTGACGCAGAGCGGGAGGGCGTTCGCGGCCATCGCCGAGGCGGTGCAGACGGTGGTGGCGCAGATCCAGGGGGTGAGCGCGGCCACGCAGCAGTTGGCGACCGGGAGCGAGCAGGTGGTGAAGTCGGTGGAGTCGATCGCGGCAATCACGGAGGAGTCGGCGGCGGGGACGGAGGAGGTCTCGGCGAGCTCGGAGCAGCAGTCGGCGTCGGTGGAGGAGATCGCTGCATCCGCAGAGTCCCTGGCCGAACTGGCCCAGGAGTTGCAGAAAGCGGTGGCCCGGTTCAAGCTCTAGCGTCCTTCAAGCTGTAGGACTGAAACCCACCGCCATGTGGAGGATTGTGCCAGAAAACCTAGAATGTTTTTAGATGGGATGATTATCTATGTCAAAGGGGACCCCCTTTTTGACGTAGACCGTCTCTGGCCTGGGTGGCCAGCTTAACGGCGCCCCCGTGGCTCGTTCCGGACGAACGAGAAAGGACGGCGCCAGGAAAGGCGGCAAACCAGCACTGCTTCGGCATGTGCTGGTTTTTGTTTTGTGCGAAAGGAGGTGAAGACGATGGAATTGCAGTTGGTGGTGTTCAAGCTGGGCTCCGCTGATTTCGGTGCCCGCATTGAACAAATCCGGGAGATCAACCGGTTAGTACCGATCACTGGCGTACCTAAAGCGCCCTCAGGCGTCCTCGGAATCATCAACCTCAGAGGGACGGTGATTCCCGTTATCAGCCTGCGTGAGCGGTTCGGTTTTCCACAAGTTGCCGCTGACGGGTACACCCGCATCGTGGTTAGCGAGGTCGGCGGGCAGACGGTGGGCTTCGTCGTAGACGCCGTGACTGAGGTGCTGCGCGTAGATGACGGCGCCATCGAACCGGCCCCGGAGAACTCTACCGGAGTGGATTCGTCGTTCATCGCCGGCATCGGCAAGGTGGGCGACCGCCTCATCATCTTGCTTGACCTTGAGAGGGTCGTTGATGTGAGGCTCTTATCCCGGGACGAGAAAACCGACTGAGGGCTGCAATCTGAGTGAAGCGGTCGGTGAATCAAGCGAAAGGGGGAGTTTGGTTTGAGTTTCGTCCACGATCTAAAGTTGCGCACGAAGCTGTTAGGCCTGGTGGCCATGATGGTTGTAGCTATGGTGGGGATCGGGATCTACAACATCGTCGTCACGGACAAGGTGGCGCAGGGCGGGGAAGACATCTACCGGTACAATGCCACCGGAATTCAGCACTCGCTCACGGCGCGGGGTGCCTACATCAACATCGCGGCCGCGGTTTATCATCACCTGGTGGCCGAGGAAGGAGCCAAGACACAGGACGAAATGGAGAAGCTGGCCAACGAACAGAAGGCCGAGCTTGACGAGGCGCTTCGGCAGTACGAAAAGGCAATCGTGGAGGAAAAGGGGCGCCTTCTGCTTAACGACGTCAAGACCTCTGTGAATGCTTATTGGGAACTCATCCCGAGCTTCTTTGAGGCCTCCCGCTCCGGTGACCGCGAAAAAGCCATCGATCTTACCGCCAAGATGAAGCCGTTTAGAACGGCCGCCATGGGCAAGTTGGACGAATTGGTCAAGCTCAATGTGGCACAGGCGCAGGCCAAAAACCAAAAGAACCGTGACCTGTCCGCCTCCGCCAGACGAAACGCCATCCTCGTCCTGGCGATCGTAGCCGTGCTGGCCGTACTGGTCGGCCTCTGGGTGACGAGCCTGATCGTGAATCCGATCCGGCAGGTTCAACAGGTGGCGGAAGCGTTGGCCGAGGGCGATTTGAGCAAGGACGCCCACGTAAGATCGAAGGACGAGATCGGCGTCATGGCAGGCGCAGTCAACCAGGCGCTTAAGAACCTGCGGGATTTGGTGGGCCAGGTGGCCCACGCTTCCGAGCAGGTGGCGGCCTCCTCCGAGGAATTGGCATCCTCCGCCCAGCAGGTGGGGCAGGTGACCCAGCAGGTGGCCTCGACCATCAGCCAACTCGCCCAGGGCGCCGACCAGCAGGCCAAGGGTGCCCAGGAGGCGGGCCAGGCGGTGGAGAACATGTCCGTCTCCATCCAGCAGGTGGCCGCCTCCGCCCAGCAGATGAGCAAGGACGCCACCGGCGCTGTGACCACAGCCGAAGAGGGGCGTAGGGCGGTCGACCGGGCGATCGACCAGATGGCCACCATCCGCCGGACGGTGGAGGAGTCGGCGGTGGCGGTCAAAGGGCTGGGCGAACGGTCACAAGAGATCGGAAACATCGTCGAGGTGATCACCAACATCGCCGACCAGACGAACCTCCTGGCGTTGAATGCGGCGATCGAGGCGGCCCGGGCGGGGGAGCAGGGCCGGGGGTTTGCAGTGGTGGCGGAAGAGGTGCGGAAACTGGCAGAGCAGTCGCGTGAGGCGGCAGAGCAGATCTCCTTGTTGATCCGGGAGATCCAAGGGGAGACAACTAAGGCGGTCTCGGCGATGGAGGCGGGGACGAAAGAAGTGGCCGCGGGGACGGAAGTGGTGACGAAGAGCGGGAAGGCGTTCGAGGCGATCGCCGAGGCGGTGCAAACGGTGGTGGCGCAGATCCAGGAGGTAAGTGCGGCAACGCAGCAGTTGGCGACAGGGAGCGAGCAGGTGGTGAAGTCGGTGGAATCGATCGCGGCCATCACGGAGCAGTCGGCGGCTGGGACGGAAGAGGTCTCCGCCAGCTCGGAGGAGCAGTCGGCGTCTGTGGAGGAGATCGCCGCCTCCGCCGAGTCCCTGGCTGAGATGGCCCAGGAACTTCAGCGGGCTGTGGCGTCCTTCAAGCTGTAGGACCAAGATCCACCGTAGGCTGCAACAGGAAGCGATGCGCCAACGATCACGGTATACGAGTGCAGGAGGCCACACGGACGTGGGAGACGCCCTGGCACTATCCGAAGACGTGGAGAAGCAGTTGGCTTCGTCCTGGGCAAAGATCGCCAAGGAAAGATTGGGTAAGGGGCCGGGAGGGATCACCATCGACTGTTGCGGGAGCGTCCTGATGGTGACCCTGCACCAGACCTTGACTCCCTTCGAGCGGACGGTGGCCCAGGCGGCAGGGGGATGGGAGAGCGTCCGCACTCTGCGCGAACAAGTCATGCAAGTCCTCGTTGCCGACTTCGCTGGCATTCTGTTGCATCACGGCTATAAGGCGAGGTTGATGTTCCATGAAGTCGATATAGAGGCCGATCGCCAGATGGTCGCCTTCCGCATCTCCTAGGTCGTGACGGGAAGACGAACGGGGCCGTGCCGGCCAGCGGCCGGCGCGGCCCCCTCTTGGTCCCTCAACGGACCAGGACCGGCTCCGGTTCCCGGGCGGGGCTGACCCAATCGCCGACGGGCATCGCCCGGTAGAAGGCCTCCTGCTCGGCCGGAGAGACACCACCATAGGCCACGTGGAGCGCCCGGGCGAGCCAGGGATCGAGGCAGACCAGGTCGTCCGGGCTCAACTGACGGATCGCCGGCTTCCCGAGGGCGTACATCACCGCCTTCATCTCCTCGACCGCCACGGAGAGGAAGTTCACCACTCCGGCTGTGCCGAGATCCACGTCGAAGCGGTCCTTGAGGCGGCCGGTTGCACCGGGATGCGCAGTTCAAGAGGCCTGGCGGCCTGCGGGCCGATGGTGACGGCGGTGTCGATCGGCGTCTGGTCGTCCACCGGCAGCCGGTACAGGTGCACCGGGTTAAGGAGCAGCTTCTCCCAGGGGGAGAGGTGAACGTTGGTGCCAAGGGGGCGTTCCAGCCCCACTCCCTGCACCGCCCGCATCCACACCTCCATCGCAGGAAAGAAGCCGATTCGCTTGACCACGGAGACCATGCCTAGGAGATTGTCCGTGTACCGGTCCTTGAGCAGCTTGACCAGCAACTCATCGGTGCTCTCGTCCAGGAATCCCCGCATGACATTAGTCAACCAAGGCATTCTGCTTCCTCCTTCTTAGGCGCCGACCAGGCAGCGGCCTCGGGACTGCCAGGCATCCTTGCCACACCCGGTTGCCTGGTGACATACTGGAGACAAGGCTGTACAGTTGAAGCAGCGGAGGCGACAGGCGATGAAGAATTTGATGGAAGCTGCAATCGAGGCGGCCCGGGCGGCCGGAGAGGTTTTGGCGGTGGGGTTTGGCCGCCGGCACGAGGTTGAACGGAAGGGCCCGATCAACTTCGTCACCGAGGTGGACCGGGATTCCGAAGAGGTCATCTGCCGGATCCTGGCGGGACGATTCCCCCACCACGCCATTTTGGGGGAAGAGCAGGGCGCCGCCGGAGGGGAGGCGTCCGACTACCGCTGGATCATCGACCCGCTCGACGGGACGACCAACTTCATCCACGGTTTCGAGCGGTTCGCCGTCTCCATCGCCTTGGAGCGCGCCGGTCAGCGGGTCGTGGGGGTAGTCTACGCTCCCCTCCTGGACGAGCTGTACGTGGCCGAGCGAGGCGGCGGGGCGTTTCTCCTGAAGGATGGGCCGGGTGGGGGGTTACCCGGCGGTGCCCATCGCCTGGCCGTCTCCAACCGGGACAAGCTGCTCGGGGGGCTCCTGGCGACCGGTTTCCCATACGAGCCGACGCCGGAGACGAGCAATCGAGAGCAAGTAGTCGCGGTCTTGAGGCGGGCGAGGGACATACGGCGCTTCGGCTCGGCCGCCCTGGACCTAGCCGACGTGGCCCGGGGGCGTTTTGACGGTTACTGGGAAGGTTCACTGGGCGCCTGGGACATTGCTGCGGGGGTGCTTCTGGTGGAAGAAGCCGGCGGGCGGGTTACCGGGCGCGACGGAGGGCCGTTCACGTTGGATTCCGGGTATGTGGTTGCCACCAACGGCCTTATCCATGAGGAACTTCTGGCTGCGCTCAGGAGTGTCGAGGTGTCAGAAGGAGACCGCGTGTCAACTCACGAAAAAATCTTACCGAAGTGAAACCGATCACTCACTTAAGAATCTAACCTAAGCCATGAGCGAGGTCGCCTTGTTGGAGGAGGCGGCCTCGTTCGGTACCTGGAGTAGCAGAGCTTCGAGCTGACGGTGAAGGGCCAGAGGGTTTTCTGTCGCCAGCTGGGTTTCTAGATGGTGACGCTGCTCAGGTGTGAGGTCAACCAGCCTGAGGATGCGGCGAACGGGGCTTTGGGCCGTATCGTAGGCTTTCCGGGTACGGGAGCCCAGGCGCTCTTTGGCCGTGAGCTTACGCATCGGCAGGAATAGGTTGGCGTAGCGGTCAAGGCAGGCGTAGACCTGGTTCAACCACTCTACCTGCTGAGGAGTATCGTATCTGGCGTAACCCACGATCTGGCGGACGTACTGAAGGTTTTTCTGCTCAGCGTGTGGGTTGTCGTTCTTGCGGTAGGGCCGGCTACGAGTGAACTCAAGATCGTTGGCCTGGGCGAAGACCAGCAGGTGGCCATTTAGGAACTCAGGTCCGTTATCAGAATGGAGTCCCCAGACAGAGTAAGGCCACTGAGCGATGAGGCGCTGGAGTTCTCGCAAGATAGGCGCCCGGCCTTTGCCGAGAACTGCCCGGCGGCGGGAATAGCCCGTAACCACGTCTAAGAGGGTCAAGGTACAGGCGAACTGCCCGAGGCTTTGGCCACCGTTGTGCTCGACAAGATCTGCGGCGAGAGCGCCGGGACGATCCTCGTTCCAACGGTAAGTAGCTATGGGGATGGAAGCTTCGAGAACCGAAGGAGAGGGACGGCGGAGGAAAGTGCGCCGTGGTTTGGGGGAAGTCCAGGAGCGGAGGCGACGGGCCAAGGTGGCTCGGCTGATCTGACCGAGTTGTTCCCGGACGAGGGGCGTAAGGAGCAGTTCGCCGTGGGCAGCGAGCAACTCGGCTGTTTCCAGGAGGACTGGCTGAAGCCGTTCGGCGCAGGGGAAATCGAGAGCCTCCCAGACCAATTGGATAATGGGCAAGGCTTCGAGGTAGAGCTTTGGGCGGGTACGCTTGGAAACAGTTCGCAACAGCGCGTGGCTAGAACCTTTAAGGATCTGTACGGCGTACTTGCGGTGGTAACCGAGAACCTGGACCACCTCATCGAGGAGGTGGGACTTCTCGGTTCTCGACTTGGCCTTGGCATAACGCTGGCGGGCGATCTGAAGGTACTCTTTGCGGCTCTTGAGTGACATTCTCACGGCACGTCCCTTCGGTAAGATTTCGTTCTGAGTGAGCCGGAGTCCCTTCGGTAAGATAATAGCTGAGTGATCGCG